>NZ_LMMR01000011.1 GCF_001422325.1 Leifsonia sp. Leaf264 | reverse complement strand
ACCCCGCACAGACAGCCTCGATGAACGACGCCCGCACCTGGCTCGAGTACCTCACACTCATCGCAACCCCTCACGTTGCAACGACTGTATGAATTCACCTGGCGCGGAACACCCGGAAATGGCGTGGGAGCGCCGCAACATCCGGACTGCGCCGCGAGCTACGGAACCAGCACGCCCGTCGAGAGCATGATCAGCACGGCGACACCGAGCACGAGACGGTAGATCACGAACGGCAGGAAGCTGCGGCGCGAGATGTAGCTCATGAAGAAGGCGATCACCACGAGGCCGACGGCGAAGGCGATCACGGTGGCGACCAGGGTCTCGAACGGTCCGAACACCTCGGGCGTGCAGGTGGTCATGCCCTCGAGGCACGGATCGGCGATCGACTTGTAGACCTGGTAGAAGCCGCTGCCGAGCACGGCCGGAATCGCGAGCAGGAACGCGTAGCGCGACGCGGCCTTGCGCTCGTAGCCGAGGAACAGGCCCATCGTGATGGTGCCACCCGAACGAGACACACCCGGGATGAGGGCGAGGGCCTGAGCGAGGCCGTACAGGATGCCGTGCGGGTACGTGAGGTCCTTGAGGCGCCGACGCTTCGCCCCGACGGCATCCGCGATTCCGAGCAGGATGCCGAAGACGATGAGCATGATCGCCGTGATCCACAGGTTGCGCAGCACGGTCTCGATCTGGTCCTGGAACAGCAGGCCGAGAACCACGATCGGGATCGAGCCGATGATGATGAGCCAGCCCATGCGGGCATCGGGGTCGTTGCGTGGGGCCTTTCCGACCAGGGACTTCACCCATTGCGTGACGATGCGCACGATGTCGCGCCAGAAGAAGATGACGACGGCGAGCTCGGTGCCGATCTGCGTGATGGCGGTAAACCGGGCACCGGGGTCCTCACCCGTCCCGAGGAACTGACCCACGATCAGGAGGTGCGCACTCGAGGAGATCGGGAGGAATTCCGTCAGTCCTTGGACGAGGCCGAGGATGATCGCGTTGATGAGATCCAATGGGCTGCTCTCTGGTTCAGTAGCTCAACAGAAGGTCGCGGAGAACCGCTCTACCGAAGACTAATGCGTCCAACGGCACGCGCTCGTCGACGCCGTGGAACATCGCCGGGAAGTCGAGCTCGGCCGGCAGGCGCAACGGAGCGAAGCCGTAGCCTCTGATGCCGAGCTTCGAGAGAGCCTTGTTGTCGGTGCCACCGGACAGCAGGTACGGCAGCACGACGGCCTCGGGGTCGTGCTCCGCGATCAGCGCGGCGACCCTCTCGACGAGGGCACCGCTGAACGGATTCTCCAGTCCGATGTCGCGGTGGGTCACCACGATCTCGATGTCGTCGCCGATGACCTCGCGGATGACGGCGAGCACCTGCTCCTCGTCTCCGGGGAGGGTGCGGATGTCGATCGCGGCCTCGGCACGGTCGGGGATGACGTTGTGCTTGTACCCGGCGCTCAGCATGGTCGGGTTCGAGGTCGTGCGGAGGGTCGCCTGGATGAATCCGGATGCCGATCCCGTGGCCAGGGCGAGGCCGTCGGGCCCGAGATCCGTCGGTTCGACATCGAGGATGCGGGCGACTTCGGCGAGGAGCTGCTCGGTGGTGTCGGTGAGGCGGATCGGCCACTCGAGGCGCCCGATCGCGGCGACGGCCTCGGCGACGCGGGTGACGGCGTTCTGCCCCACCAGCCGCGAACCGTGTGCCGCCGGCCCCCTGGCGATCAGCTTGATCCACATCAGGGCCTTCTCGCCGGTCTGCAGCAGATAGGCGCGCTGGTCGCCGACCATGGTCGAGTAGCCACCGACTTCGCTGATGGCCTCCCCCGCCCCGGCGAAGAGCTCCGGGTGGTTGTCGACGAGCCAGTGCGCGCCGTACACGCCGCCGTTCTCCTCATCGGCGAAGAAGGCGACGATGGTGTCTCGTTCAGGCTTCCCGCCCGCCGAGAGGATGTCGTCGAGAGCGCCCAGGATCATGGCGTCCATGTCCTTCATGTCGACGGCGCCACGTCCCCAGAGCATGCCGTCCTTGATGACGCCGGCGAAGGGGTCGACGGTCCAGTTCTCGGGATCGGCGGGCACGACGTCGAGGTGGCCGTGCAGAACGAGGGCGGGCTTGCTGCTGTCGCGTCCCACGACGCGGGCGATGACGCTCGCGCGTCCCGGGGCCGCCTCGAAGGTCTGCGGTTCGAGCCCGAGGCGCTCCAGGTACGCGGACACGTAGGCCGCTGCATCCGCCTCACCGTTCGAACGTCCCTCCCCGTAGTTCGTGGTGTCGAAGCGGATGAGGTCGCGGGCGATCGCGGCAGTGCTCTCGAGCTCCTCGACGCTCTCGGGCGTGTCGTCGTGCGAGCGCGTGGCGGAGGAAGTTTCAGGCATGCCGGTCACGTTACCTGCCCCCTCGCCGTGGTGCCCACGTGTAAAAGCACCCTCTCGAAACGTGCTAATGTCTTACCTCGGGCCGGGGAAACCATGGCTCGCAAACAACACGCGCGGATGGCGGAATTGGTAGACGCGCTAGCTTGAGGTGCTAGTGCCCGTATAGGGCGTGGGGGTTCAAGTCCCCCTTCGCGCACACTGTGTTGAGACAGTGGAGGCCCCGGTCGATGACCGGGGCCTTCGTCGTTTCCCGAGGAAACATTTCGTCTGATTGCGCGACGGGTCGCTGCGCCGGATGACCGGTCACCCGGCGGGTCGGAGACGCCCTGCTGGTGTCTAGAGCGAACCAACCGGGATCAGCGCCGGGTCGATCAGGCTCGGTCCGTTCTCACGAACCGGGGCCACCTCGTGGAACTCGAGCGTCGCGGCAGTGGGCCGCGCAGCCTCGACGGCGGCATCCACGAACTCCTGGTCGGCCTCCTCGTCGGGGTCGAGCCAGGTGTCCCACATCCAGTCGGGCAGAACGACGGGGGTGCGCGGATGCAGTGCATCGAGCGGGGCGACGGCCTCCATCGTGAGGATCGTGGCCGACAGCACCCAGCGTGACCGATCGGTCTCGGGCTTGGCCGGGTCGCGCCACCACGAATACAGCCCGGCGAACGCGATGCGCTCTCCCTCGGGCGGATGCACGAAGTACGGCGTCTTGGCCGTGCCGTCGGTGTGCCACTCGTAATAACCGTCGGCGGGGATGAGAGCTCGTCTCGTGGCGACGGATGCCGCGAAGCTCGCCTTCTCGGTCACGTCCTCCGAGCGAGCGTTGAACGTCGGGTACGGCGAGGCGAGCTCCTTCGCGAACGACGGCACCAGCGACCAGCGCGCCGACTCGAGCCGTCGCACGGCGGGACCGCCCTTGGTCGACTCCAGCACGATCGGCACCTGATCGGTGGGACGGATGTTCCAGTTCGGCTCCGGCAGGTTCTCGCCGATGATCTCGATGTCGAACAGGGCCACGAGATCGGGCTGGGTGTCGGAGATGACGAAGCGACCGCACATGGGTTCAGGCTAGCCGCGGCATCCGACACCGGCGGCGCGACCCGCGCGAGGTCGTCCCGAGAACCTCAGAGGCGCGCCTCGGCCCTCCCGATAGCATCGGCCGCCCGCACGAGGGCGAGGTGCGAGAGGGCTTGCGGGGTGTTGCCCCAGTGGCGCCCCGTGAGTGGGTCGACCTCCTCGGCGAGCAGGCCGACGTCGTTCGCGAGGGCGACGAGACGGTCCATGAGGGCGATGGCGTCGCCCAGTCGCCCGGATTCGGCGTACTGGTGCGCCAACCAGAACGAGCACGCGAGGAACGGGTTCTCCCCCGGTGGCAACCCGTCGACCCCGGCCTCGGTGCGATACCGCTGGGCGAGGCCGTGGTCGAGCAGGTCGCTCTCGATCGCCGCGACGGTCGCCAGCATCCGTGGGTCGTCTGCTGCACAGAAGCCGACCTGCGGCAGGATCAACAGCGAGGCATCGACCTCCGGCGATCCGTAGTGCTGCACGAAGCAGCCGCGATCGGGGTCGACGCCCTTCTCGTCGATCTCGGCGCGCAGGGTGTCGCGCAGGCTCCGCCAGGACTCGACGGGACCGTCGGCTCCGAACTGCTCGACGGCGGCGACTCCGCGGTCGAACGCCGCCCAGAGCATGACCCTGGAGTGGGTGAAGAACCTCGCCTCACCCCGGATCTCCCAGATGCCCTGGTCGGGTCGCTGCCAGTTCGCCTCGAGGAAGCCGAGCAGCGCGCGTTGCAGGGGCCACGCGTTCTCGAGGTCGCCGTGACCGCCCTTCCGGGCGACGTGGAGGGCGACCATGACCTCGCCGATGACGTCGGCCTGGTACTGGTCGACCGCGCCGTTGCCCACCCGTACGGGCAGGGATTCGGCGTAGCCCGGAAAGCTGTCGAGTTCGCGCTCGGGCAGGAAGCGCTCCCCGGCGAGGCCGTACATGATCTGCACGTCTCCGGGGTCGCCGGCTATCGCCCGCAGCAGCCACGCTCGCCAGTGCGCGACCTCCTCGTTGTAGCCGTGGTCGCCGAGGGCCTGCAGCGTGAGGGCGGCATCCCGCAGCCAGACGTAGCGGTAGTCCCAGTTGCGCGGGCCACCCGGCTGCTCGGGCAGCGACGTCGTGGCCGCCGCCACGATTCCGCCGGTCCCCTCGTGGGTGAGCGCGCGCAGCACGAGCAGCGAGCGCTCCACGGCATCGCGGTACGGCCCCCTGTGCTCCCAGCGGCTCGCCCAGTCCACCCACCAGGCCCGGGTCTCGGCCACGGCCTCGGCGTGGTCGCGGCGTTCCGGCGTGTTGCGGTGCGAGGGGTACCAGGTGAGCGAGATGGGCACCTGCTCCCCGGCTGCGACGGTGAAGCTCGCGTGGTGGGCGTTGTCGACGGCTTCCAGCCGCGGTCGCCCCCGGATGATGACGGCGTCCGGCCCGGCGATGGCCAGCAGCGCCTGACCTCCGTCGCCGTCCTCGATGCGGCGCACCCACGGGAGCGCCGTCGAATACCCGAAACGGATGCGCAACTCCATCTGCATCTCGACAGTGCCAGCGATGCCGCGCACCTCGCGCAGCACGTCGACGCGTCCGACCCCGCGAGCGATGAGGTCGATGACCTCGACCTCCCCCGTCTCCGTCGTCCACGTGGTCACGAGGATGAAGGTGTCTCCGTCGTAGGCGCGCGTGACGGTGGCGGCGGCATCCGTCGGCCGCAGCGACCACGCGCCGTTCTCCTCGGTGCCGAGGAGGGCCCCGAAGGTGGACGGCGAGTCGTACCGGGGAAGGCACAACCAGTCGATGCTGCCGTCCGAGCTGACGAGGGCTGTGGTGCGGCAGTTGCTGAGGAGCGCGTAGTCCTCGATGGGTCGGCTGGCCATGGGCACAGGATAGGGGCACCGGCTGCGAACAGCACGGTGCCCCTGTGTTCATCGGCCGCGGACTGCATCCGGGCCTCGGCGAGGCGGCTACTCGTCGGCGAAGGCGAGCAGATCGCCGACTGTGGCGAGCCGGCGTCCGTGCACCGTCGGCTCCCAGTTGGGGCTCTGCGCCAGGTAGGAGGCACCGTCGCCCGCGATCATGCCGATCAGCGTCTCGGCCACGATGCGCCCGCCGACGGGCCCGAGGTGCATCGTCGCTGTGTCGTCACCGTCCGCTGTCCAGTCCTCCTGCGACTCGGCGAGGATGTAGTACCAGAGCGGAGCGTTGTTGGCGAAGCTCTCGTGGATCTCGGTGAGAGGCTTGCGCTCCTCGTCGGCCGCGGCCTTGCCCACCCAGAGACGCTCATCGGGGATGCGCGGGATGCCCATGGCGTCGGCGACGGCCTGCCCGCTGGGCAGTTCCAGCGCCATGCCGCGCAGCAGGTTGCGCACGGCGAGGTTGGCCGGATCGCGCGTCGGGCGCGCCGGTGCCGCCTGCAGGTGGTCGATGGTGAGCGGCGGCTCGTCGACGCCACGCTTGGAGAACTCGGGCAGGAAGCCGAGCGGGTTCACCAAGGACGTGTCGAACTTGTAGGAGGGCTGCACGCGCTTCTTGCCACCGACGGGCACCTGTCCGGTGCGGTCGAAGTAGAGGCTCCAGTCGATCGCCCACGGCGATGGGAAGGAGTCGAAGCCGTTGAGCCCCCGGCGCTGCACCCCGGCGAAGATGAAGAAGCGGCCGTCGAGCCCGCGCCGACGCTCGTCGGCGGTTGCCGCACGCACGTCGTCGCCGCCGTCGAGACGGGTGTTCAACCTGTAGATCGGGCGGACCATCGAGTGCCCGAACCTGTAGGCGGCCACCGAGAACTCGATCGGCATGAATGGTGCGTTCTTGTGGTGGTAGAAACCCAGCTTGGGCTTCTGTTGCTGCGTCGGCAGCGCCTCGCCCCGCCCGGGCAGGATGTCGTCGATGAGATCCTTGCCGCAGATGCGCACCAGGAAGTCGTTGATCACGAGCCACTGGTAGTGCCAGCGCACCTGCTGCTGCACGTCGGCGAAGCTGGCGGACGGATACTCGTCGACCAGCTTGTTGTGGAACTGCAGCATCGAGGCGTGCAGCTGGGCGACGATGACGTTCTCGTCGTTGCGCTTGTCGCCGATGAGGGCCCGATGCGGGGCCTCCGGATCCTGCACGTCGATGTAGCGCGGAAGGTCCTTGCGCGGGCTGGGCACGTTGAGCTCGGTCAGGTCGCGTCCGAGGCGGAACTTCTTGCCGTCGAACAGGTAGGGCTGGTCGTCGGGTCCACGCCCGTACATCGAGTCGAGGTCGAGTCGCGGGGTGCGGAAGTCGACGAGGGCATCGGGGTCGTTGATCTTCTGCATCACGGATGCCGGGTCGAAGGTGATGTCGTGGTCGACGAACTGGCCGAAGTAGGTGTAGCCGGCCGGGAGACCGGGGTTCTCCTCGGGATCCTGGACGATGTCGTCGGTCTCGGGCGCGGCGAAGGGTTTGGTCGGATCGAGCGGGTCTCGTTCAGGCTCGGCCGTCATGGCCTCTCCGAGTGCTCGGAGGGCCGTCGCCGGCCAGGCTGCCGGAGGCAGCTCGCGGAACATCCGGCCGAAACGGCCTTCGAAGAGCGAGGAGCGGCGGGGCATGTTGTCGCCGCGCACCCCGCCTCCGTGCCCGCCGGCGGGGTTGGCGGTCGATCTCAGCAGGTTTGTCATGACGGGTCCTTCGAAGATGGCGAGCCCGGGATGCCTCGTCGATGGACGGCGTGGTGCGAAGGTTCGCGGCTGGGTTGTCGGGTGGGCGGCCGCTGGCCGGATGACACTGTGGTGCGGTGTCGTGATGACGGCGACCATACGCCGCACGGTGGGAGGGGACGTCGGGGGCATCCCTGTCGGTTCTGCCCGATGGGGCAGGAATGTCGGTGGGTGCCGATTGACTAGTTCGAAGATGTGTTCGAAACTAGAAGGATGCTCGTGGCCGCTGTTCCGCTCTCCCCCAGTGTCGCCTCCGCCCCTGACATCGATCAGGCGGCGGATGCCCGCTCACGCGTGCAGGAGCTCCAGGCCCGCATCCGGGGCATGCAGGCGACCACGCTCGAGAGCCCGGCACTGCCCACCTCGGCCGCCATGGCGGCCGTGCTGCCGAGCGGCGCGCTGAGGCAGGGCTCCGCCTACTCGATCGACGGCTCGCTGACCCTCGCGATGGCCCTGCTGGCCGGACCCTCTGCCAGTGGGGCGTGGTGCGGTGTCGTCGGCGTTCCCGACTTCGGAGCCGAGGCTGCAGCACGGTTCGGGATCGACCTGGAGCGACTCGTGCTCGTTCCGGATCCCGGGGAGCACTGGCTCACGGCCACGGCGGCTCTCGTGGACGTGCTCACGGTCGTGGTGCTGCGCCCGCCGGCTCGCGCGAGCGACACCGACGTGGCCAGGCTCGGTGCCAGGCTGCGCCAGCGCGGCGCTGCCCTCGTGGTGCTCGGGCCGTGGCCGCAGGCCGAGGCTCGACTCAGCATCAGCCGCAGCTCCTGGACCGGCATCGGCGCGGGTCACGGCCACCTCGGCGCCCGGGAGGCCACCGTCACCGCCGTCGGGCGTCTCGGCTACGACAGGCCGCGCAGCGTGCGCCTCTGGCTGCCCGACTCTCGCCAGCGATTCGGCACCGTCGACCAGGAAGCGGCTCCGCTCCGCCGCGATGCTGCTCCGCTGTTGCAGGCTGTGACGGCGTGATGGGCGCGGTATCGACGCCGGCATCGGCCGCATCCGGAACAGGCTCGGCCCTCGGTCGCACCATCGTGGTGTGGTTGCCGGACTGGCCCGTGGTCGCAGCCATGCGCGCCGACGGCATCGCAGCCGATGAGCCCGTGGCACTCATCGAGCACGGGGTGGTCTACGCCTGCTCGGCGGCAGCCCGCCGCGACGGCGTGATGCGCGGACTCAAGGTGCGCGAGGCGCAGGCGCGCTGCATGGGTCTCACCGTGCTGCCCTACGATCCGCTGCACGATGCCCGGGCGTTCGAGCCCGTGCTGGCCAGACTCGAGCAGGCCACTCCGGGCGTGCAGCTCATCCGCCCGGGCACGGCGGCCATCAGGGCCCGCGGTCCGGCACGCTACTACGGCGGCGAGGAGCGCACGGCCGCAGCGCTGCTGGCGACCCTCACCGACGTCGGCCTCGTCGACGCCAGGGTGGGGGTTGCGGACGGCCCCTTCGCTGCCGAGCAGGCGGCACGTCACAGCGGCCCCGAGCGGATGCGGCTCGTCGACGCCGGCGGCACAGCCGCCTTCCTCGCCGACTTCCCCGTCGGCATCCTCGTCGACGACAGGCTCGCCGTGCTGCTGCGCCGCCTCGGCGTGCACAGGCTCGGCGACTTCGCCGCGCTCCCCGCCGTCGACGTGCAACGCCGTTTCGGAGCCGCCGGCGCCCACGCGCACGCCATCGCCGGCGGCTACGACGGCAGGATGGTCGTCGCGCGCACCCCTCCGCGGGACTTCGACGCCTTCATCGAGTTCGAGCCCGCCCTCGACCGCATCGACCAGGTGACCTTCGGCGTGCGGGCGGCACTCGACGCCTTCATCGACACGCTGACGCAGGCGAAGCTGGTCTGCACCGGCGTGCGCATCGAGGTGCGTGCCGAGTCCGGTGAGTTGTCCGAGCGCAGCTGGATGCATCCGCGGTGGTTCAGTGCATCGGACGTGGTCGACAGGGTGCGCTGGCAACTGCAGGGCGGCGGCGCCGTCGACAGCGGACTGCGTTCGGGGATCGCGAGCGTGCGGGTGCGGCCAGAGAGGGTCGACGGGACCGGGAATCACGAGGAGGGCCTCTGGGGCTCCGGTCCCGACGAACGGGTGCATCACGGGCTCACGCGGGTGCAGAGCATGCTCGGCCACGAGGGCGTCGTCACGGCCGTGGTCGGCGGCGGCCGGCTGCTGGCCGAACGGCAGATCCTGGTGCCGTGGGGCGACCGCGCTCCCGAGGAGCGCGTGCGCTCGGCCGCGCGGCCCTGGCCCGGCAGCCTGCCCGAACTCGCACCGGCCACGGTGTTCCGCGAGCTGCATCCGGTGAGCGTGCTGACCGAGGCCGGCGCCCCTGTCGACGTCGACGAGCGCGGCATGCTCACCGGCACTCCGTACGCGTTCTCGGCGACGGCGCGGCCAGGCGATCTGCATCGGGTCGAGGCGTGGGCCGGACCCTGGCCCGTCGTCGAGCGCTGGTGGGATGCCGCGGCCAGCCGCCGCGTGCACAGGATGCAGATCGTCGACGAGGCCGGAGACGCCTGGCTCGTGATGCTCGACGGCGGCCGCTGGCAGGCCGAGGCGAGGTACGACTGATGGGGGCCGGCTGATGGGCTTCAACAATCCCCCGATCCCGTGGTCGGAGCTCGAGCGCACCCTCTCGGCCAGCCGTCGGCCCGGGGCGCCGGCCTCGGGCGACGGCGGCGACAGTCCGGCGTGGTCGCACAAGCGCCAGCCGTACCGGCCGCGTGAGCTCGAGCCCGCGAGCACCGGGCCGATCGTGCCGTACGCCGAACTGCACGTGCACTCCACCTTCAGCTTCCTCGACGGCGCGAGCCCGCCCGAGCAGTTGCTCGAGGAAGCCAAGAGGCTCGGTCTCGTCGGCATCGGCATCACCGACCACGACGGCCTCTACGGCGTGGTGCGCCTCGCCGAGACCGCCGAGAGCCATCCCGAGGTCAAGACCATCTTCGGAGCCGAGCTCTCGCTCGACCTCACCATGCCGCAGAACGGAATCGCCGACCCCGAGGGCAGCCATCTGCTGGTGCTCGCACGACGCGAGGAGGGCTACCACAGGCTCGCCGCAGCCATCACGACGGCCCAGCTCGCCGGAGCCGAGAAAGGTCGTCCGACGTACGACCTCGAGCAGTTGGCCGAACAGGCCGATGGCCACTGGCTGGTGCTCACAGGATGCCGCAAGGGCCTGGTGCGCCAAGCTCTCGCCGCGAGCGGTCCGGAGGCCGCTGCAGCAGAGCTCGACAGGCTGGTCGCGCTGTTCGGCAACGAGAACGTGGCGGTGGAGGTGTTCGACCACGGCCACCCCGAGGACAGCTCCATCAACGACGAGCTCGCCCGACTCGCGGCATCCGCCGGCCTGCCCGTGGTGGCGACGAATGCCGTGCACTACGCGACCCCGTCGGAGCACCGGCTGGCGAGTGCCCTCGCCGCCGTGCGCGCCAGGCTCAGCCTCGACGAGATGGACGGCTGGTTGCCCGCGGCGGATGGCGCGCACCTGCGCAGCGGCGCCGAGATGGCCGTGCGCTTCGCCAGGTTCCCCGGCGCCGTGGAGCGCACCGTGCAGTACGCCGACGAGCTGGCCTTCACGTTGCGCAGTGCCCGCCCGCGGCTGCCGAAGCAGGAGGTGCCGGAGGGCCACACGCCCATGAGCTGGCTGCGCGAGCTGGTCTGGCGAGGGGCCGCCGAGAAGTACCCGGGCATCCCGGCGAGCGTGCGCGACAGGCTCGAGAAGGAACTCGACGTGATCGAGATGAAGGACTTCCCCGGCTACTTCCTCATCGTGCACGACATCGTGCAGGAGGCGCGTCGGCTCGGCATCCTGTGCCAGGGGCGGGGGTCGGCCGCGAACTCTGCCGTGTGCTTCACCCTCGACATCACCGCGGTCGACTCGATCTTCTACGGGCTGCCGTTCGAGAGGTTCCTCTCGAGCCTGCGCGAGGAGGAGCCCGACATCGACGTCGACTTCGATTCAGACAGGCGCGAGGAGGTGATCCAGTACGTCTACCGCAAGTACGGCCGGCTGAACGCGGCCCAGGTCGCCAACGTGATCAGCTACCGCCCCAAGGCGGCGGTGCGCGACATGGCGAAGGCGCTGGGGTTCAGCGGCGGCCAGCAGGACGCCTGGTCGAAGCAGGTGGAGCGGTGGGGCGCCGAGATCTCGAGCGGCGACCACGACATCCCCGACTCGGTCATCGAGCTCGCCGGCCAGGTGCTGACCTTCCCGCGGCACCTCGGCATCCACTCGGGCGGCATGGTGCTCACCGATCGGCCTGTCGGCGAGGTCTGCCCCATCGAGCACGCCCGCAAGGAGAACCGCACCGTGCTGCAGTGGGACAAGGACGACTGCGCCTGGATGGGGCTGGTGAAGTTCGACCTGCTCGGCCTCGGCATGCTCGCCGCCCTGCAGTACACCTTCGACATCGCCCGCGACGTGATCGGCGAGGAGTGGACGCTGGCCACGATCCCCAAGGAGGAGCCGGCCGTCTACGACATGCTCTGCCGCGCCGACTCCATCGGGGTGTTCCAGGTGGAGAGCCGCGCCCAGATGGGCACGCTCCCCCGGTTGCTGCCGCGCAACTTCTACGACCTCGTGGTGGAGATCGCGCTCATCCGTCCCGGTCCGGTGCAGGGCGGTGCCGTGCATCCGTACATCAGGCGTCGAACCGGCGAGGAGGAGGTGACCTACCTGCATCCGAAGCTGAAGCCGGTGCTCGAGCGCACCCTCGGCGTTCCGCTGTTCCAGGAGCAGCTCATGCAGATGGCGATGGCCGTCGGAGGCTGCACGGCCGAGGACGCCGACAGGCTGCGGCGCGCCATGGGGTCCAAGCGCGGCATCGAGAAGATCTCGACCCTGAAGGCCACGCTCTACGCCGGCATGGCCGAGAACGGGATCGACGAGGAGACGGCCGATGTCATCTACGCGAAGATCGAGGCCTTCGCGAACTTCGGCTTCGCCGAGAGCCACTCCATCAGCTTCGGGCTGCTGGTCTACGCCAGCTCCTGGTTCAAGCTGCACTACCCGGCGGCCTTCCTCGCCGCACTGCTGCGCGCCCAGCCCATGGGCTTCTACTCGCCGCAGACCCTGACGGCCGATGCCAGGCGGCACGGCGTCGAGGTGCGCCGGCCCGACATCCTGCTCTCGGGGGCGAACGCCGTGCTGGAGCCGCTCACTCCGGGAACCGATGCCGGCCCGACCGGCCGCGACTCCTGCATCGCGGCGGCGCAGCCACCGGTCGGCACGTTCGACCGCGGCGGCCCCGACGAGTCCGCGGCGCACCGCCGCGACGGAGCCTTCGCCGTGCGCCTCGGGCTCGCCGAGGTGGGAGGCATCGGCCTCGCGTTGGCCGAGCGCATCGTGGCCGAGCGGGAGACCTACGGGCCGTACCGCAGCATGGCCGAGCTGTCGCGCCGCATCGGGCTGAACACCGAGCAGCTCGAGGCCCTCGCCGCCGCCGGTGCCTTCAGCGGGCTCGGGCTGGAGCGTCGCGAGGCGCTGTGGAGTGCCGGGGATGCCGCCCAGGATCGCGCCAGTTTCCTCGAGGGCTCGGTCGTGGTGGTGCAGCCCCCGCTGCTGCCCATGCTGAGCGAGGTCGAGCAGGTGGTCTACGACCTGTGGGCGACGGGCATCTCCCCCGACGACCACCCCATCCGGCATGTGCGCGACGTGCTCTCGGCCCGGGGCGCCCGCGCCATCGACACCCTCAGGGCGGCGGAGTCGGGACGGCGGATCGAGGTGGGCGGTGTGGTCACGCATCGCCAGCGGCCGGCGACGGCCGGCGGCATCACCTTCATGAACCTCGAGGACGAGACCGGCACCCTCAACGTGATCGCCGGTGTCGGCGTCTGGACCCGGTACCGGCGCATAGCCCGCGAAGCCCCGGCCATGGTCGTGCGCGGCATCCTGGAGCGCAGCGAGGAGGGCGTGATCAACCTGGTGGCCGACAAGTTCGAGCCACTCGCCGTCGCGGTGCACGGCCGCTCGCGCGACTTCCGTTAGCGTCGAACGGTGACTCCAGATCGATACAGCCAGGATGTTCTCGCCGGTGACTGGCGGGCGGCGGGACGCAAGGTCATCCCCGAGCAGGAGGCCGTGCGCGACCTCGTGATCGAGGAGGCGGCCACGGGCTTCTGCGGCGCCGTCGTCGGGCTCGAGAAGGGCATCGTGACCCTCGAGGACCGTTTCGGCAAGCATCGACTGTTCCCCCTCGGCCCGGGGTTCCTGCTCGACGGCGAACCCGTCGTCCTGACGGCGCCCAAGGCGAAGCAGCCGGCCGGGCGGATGCGGACGGCATCGGGCTCCTTCGCCGTCGCGAACACGCCGGCACGCGTCGCCCTACCGAGCCGCATCTTCGTCGAGGGGCGCCACGACGCCGAACTCGTCGAGAAGGTCTGGGGCGCCGACCTGCGCGTGGAGGGCGTCGTCGTCGAGTACCTCGAGGGCGTCGACGACCTCGACGCCATCGTGAACGACTTCTCGCCGACGCCGGACCGCCGCATCGGCGTTCTCGTCGACCATCTCGTCGCCGGCTCCAAGGAGAGCCGCATCGCGGAGGCCGTGATGCGCGGCCGGCACGGGCGGAACGTGCTCGTGGTGGGGCATCCGTACATCGACATCTGGGCTGCCGTGAAACCGGCCCGCGTCGGCCTCGAGGCCTGGCCGGAGATCCCGCGGTCGATCGAGTGGAAGCACGGCATCTGCCAGGCGCTCGGCTGGCCGCACGACGAGCAGGCCGACATCGCGCGGGCCTGGCAGCGCATCCTCGGGCAGGTGCGCAGCTACGCCGACCTCGAGCCGGCACTGCTCGGGCGCGTGGAGCAGCTCATCGACTTCGTGACGGCGCCGACGCAGCAGTAGCGCATGGTCGTCGCCATCCCCGCTCGCAGAGGCACGTGAGCGAAGCGAGCGCGTCGAGACGGAGGTCCGGCGCAACGCAACGCGCTTTGCGGCAGTCGCTTCGCTCCTGCCGCTCCGCGGGCGAGTGGCGCTCAGCCGACGCTGCCGCCGAACGCCAGTCCGAGCACGTAGGTGACGGCGGCGGCTCCGAAGCCGATCGCGAGCTGGCGCAGCGCGCGCTTCAGGGGCGGAGCCCCGGAGAGCAAGCCGACGACGGCTCCGGTGATCAGCAGCGCTATGCCGACGAGCACCGAGGAGACGATGATGGCCGGTAGTCCCTGCATGCCGAACATGAACGGCAGGATCGGGATCAGAGCTCCGGAAGCGAAGAAGCAGAAGCTCGACGCCGCGGCGGCCAGACCGGTGCCGACGGACTCGTAGTCGTCGGGGGTGCCGATCGGGCCAGTCGCCGGCGCCGCCTCCGAGGCACGGATGGCCGCGAGCACCTGGGTGGCGTGCACGATGGCGCGTTCCTCGGTCATCCCGCGGGCGCGGTAGACCAGGGCGAGCTCGTTCGCGTCGACGTCGAGGTCGGGCAGCACGCCTTGCGCCTCGGGGTCCGGCGTCGAGGCCTCGAGCAGTTCGCGTTGCGATCGGACCGACACGTACTCGCCGGCGCCCATCGACAGGGCTCCGGCGAGGAGTCCCGCGATGCCGCTGAACAGAACGAAGCCCGTCGAGACTCCCGTCGCCGCGATGCCGAGGACGAGTGCGAGGTTGCTGACGAGGCCGTCGTTGGCGCCGAACACGGCGGCGCGGAAGGTGCCGGAGAGGCGCTTGCGCCCGCGTGCGGCGAGACCGCGCACGACCTCGCCGTGGATGCGCTCGTCGGCCGCCATGGCCGCGGTGGCGTGCGGGTCGGAGTCGTACGGGGAACGCGACTCCGCGCGCTGCGCGAGGGCGAGCACGAACACCGAGCCGAAGCGGCGGGCGAGCACGGCCAGCAGGCGCGTACGCACGTCGGCCGCGACGGGCCTACCGGCATCCGTGCCCAGCAGATCGGCCCAGTGCGCCTCGTGACGGCCCTCGGCGTCGGCGAGGGCCAGCAGGATGGCGCGCTCCTCGCCGGTTCGGCGCTGGGCCAGTTCACGGTAGACAGCGGCCTCGGCACGCTCGTTGGCGAGATACTGCCGCCAGCGCCTGAGGTCCCGCTTGCTGCGCTCCGATGCGGCCGCAGTCGGGTTGTCGGGGGTCGTCACTTGAGGAGCTCCTGCCAGCCGTCGCCGTCGGCGTGCTCGAAGATGAGGTTGGTCTCGGTGTGGGCGACGGCCGGGTGGCCGGTGAGGTGGGTCAGCACGAAGTCGCGCAGCTCGTTGGCGTCATGGGCGGCGACATGCAGCAGATAGTCGTCGGCGCCGGCCATGTGGTACAGGCTGATGACCCCGGGCAGGTGCGGCGCTGCCGCCCTGAAGGCGTCGATCTCGTCGCGGGCGTGCTTGGCCAGCCGCACGGCGATGAGCGCCTGCAGCGACGCGCCCAACGTGGCGAGGTCGATGTTCGCGTGGTAGCCGCGGATGTGCCCGAGGGCCTGCAGGCGCCGCAGCCGCAACGATACTGTCGACTCGGCCACTCCCACCTCGGCCGCGAGCATCGATCCCGACGCGCGCGCGTTCACCGACAGGGCTCGCAACAGGCCACGATCGATGCGATCGAGGTCGGTTTTCTTCGAATCCATGTCGAACTGCCTTTCGCGCGGTGAAGATACTGCATCAACCCTAAGCGTGATGGAATCATCTGCGACGCCGATCCCAGTCCTCCGAGCAGACCGAAACAGAGCTGTAACCAGGGAAGCGATACCGCTGGGAATCGAACCCGCGAGCAGCGCCCGGAAGTGCCGGCGGTCGCCGAATGCTCGTCGGCGGCGATCTGGTGGCGCCGTCCGCGTGTTCCACCGCGCGCAGTGCGGAGAACGCGCAGAGCGCGGAGAGTCGCGCTCACGGCGGAACGCGTCCACGGCCTACTGTCGGGTTCATGAAACGCATCGCCCCCGTCGTGGCCGCCGTCCTCCTGTTGGCGGGCTGCAGTGCCGCACCGGACGCGCCATCCGACCACGGGTCGTTCTACGCGTTCGCCCTCTCCACGCCGGGACTGGCAGGGCAGAGCCACGCCGAGCTCGACAAGGAGGCCTCCAGTCTCTGCGCACTGTTCGACATCGGGCCCGACGACGGCTACAAGCTCAGCCTGATGGCGATGAAGGGCAGCGGCCTGTCGGACGCGACCTCGGCGCTCGCCGTGACGGCAGCGGTGTCGGCCTACTGTCCCGACTTCGTGGACGACCTGCCCGTCGCAGCGGGGTGAGTGCCCGGGATCCGGCTGGCGGGCCGCCGTTCTCCGTCACCGCGCGATGACCCTCGGGTAGATTGCGGACGAGTGATCGCGCCAGGCGATCGCGTGCGAAAGGGGCACGGATGTCGGACACCACCTGCCACATGTCGATCTCGCTCGACGGGTTCGTCGCCGGGCCCGACCAGAGCCTCGCGCAGGGGCTCGGGACGCGCGGGATCGAGCTCCACCGGTGGCATATGGGCGACGAGCGTGCGAACGAGGCCGACGAGATCGCAGCCGGTTGGCTGATGCGGCCCCGCGGCGCCTACGTGATGGGGCGCAACATGTTCTCGCCGGACCGCGGCGAGTGGGACCCGGACTGGCGCGGCTGGTGGGGAGACGAGCCCCCGTACCACGCGCCGGTCTTCGTTCTCACGCATCACCCGCACGAGCCGATCGAGATGCAGGGCGGCACGTCGTTCCACTTCGTCACCGATGGCTTCGACGCCGCGTACGCCCTCGCCGTCGAGGCTGCCGGTGACCGCGGCATCGACATCGCTGGCGGTGCTGCCACGGTGAGGCAGGCCCTGACCGCCGGGGTCATCGATGAGCTCACGCTGGACGTCGCCCCCGTGCTGCTCGGTTCCGGCGAGCGGATCTTCGAGGGCGTCGACTTCGGGTTCGAGCCCGTGGAGCTGCTGCACTCGTCCCTGGCGACCCACATCCGCTATCGCCGCGTGAGCTGAGCCCTGCGGCCTGACCCTGCTGCGGCGCGGCGTCGACGATGACACCGACCACCGAGGTCAGACCGCGGTGGGCCCGTAACCCGCACCCCAGCGCATCATCCACGACTCCGCATCCGTGATCCGGTGGAAACCGAACTTCTCGTAGAGTCCGTGGGCGTCGGCCGTGAAGAGAGCCGTGCGCTTCAATCCGAGCGGCTCGAGGTCCGCCATGATCCCCTTCATGAGGTGCACGCCGACTCCCCTGCCTCGCGCCGCAGAGTCGACGAAGACATCTGCGATCCAGGCGAACGTCGCGCCATCCGTGATCGCGCGTGCGTAACCGAGCTGGGCACCGGTCGAGGCATCGAAGACGCCGTAGTTCCGTGATCCGGCCATCGCCACCTCATGCGCCTCTCGCGTGCGGCCGCGGGCCCAGTACGACTCGTCGGAGAGCCACTGATGAACGCGATCGACGTCTATGCGAACAGGGTCGGAGGAGAAGAGCAGGTCATCGTGCATGAATCGATGCAATCAGTCGTCAGGCGCTGCCCGCGACAGCCAATCCGAAGCAACTGGACTGCTTCGCCGGTGCCGACCCGGGGCCCCTACGCCCCGCTGTCGTCCCCGGCCCGGAGGGACCGGACCATGTGTTGGAGGACGACGAACGCCGCGGTCTGCTCCTGCGGCGACATGCCCTGCAGCATCCGGAGCTCCACGGATCGGACGGCGACGGATGCCTTCTCTAGACTCTGCCGACCCCGCGACGTGAGCCGGGTGGGCAGGACCTTCCCGACCGGAGCCTCGGCCGGGCGGGTCACGAGACCCTCGCGCTCCAGCGTCTGCAGCAGCACGTTCATCGACTGTCGCGTCACGAAGGCTCCGCGCGCGAGTTCGGAATTCGACAGGCCCGGGCGTTGAGAGAGCAGTTCGAGACAGGAGTAATGCGTCACCGTCATGCCGAGTGGCCGCAGCACGGCCTCCATGGCCATCCGCAATGCGCTGGAGGCCTCTTTGAGCAGGTAGCCCAGGGAGGTCTCGAGCTCGATTCCATCGTCGACGTGACTCATGTCAGTATTCTGACATAGTGGTGGTGTGTCATAAAACTGACACGCCGACAAGGAGTTCCACCCATGCCCGTCACCGGACCCGACTTCATCTCGCTCCAGACACGCGACCTCGACGCCTCCCGGGCGTTCTACGAGCAGTACCTCGGTCTCGTCCGTTCCCAGTCCGGACCACCCCATGCCGTCGTCTTCGAGACGACGCCGGTCGCGTTCGCCCTCCGGGACATCGTGCCGGGCACCGATCTGTCCTCGGTCCCCCAGCCCGGGATCGGCGCCGCGATCTGGCTTAACGCCACGGACGTGCAGGCCATTCACGATGCCCTCGCAACCGACGGGCACACCATCGTCTCGGCTCCCATAGACGGCCCGTTCGGTCGCACCTTCACGTTCGCCGACCTCGACGGCTACAACATCACGCTCCACGACCGCTCCTGAGCCGCGGCCGCGGCAGATCCTCAGGCGGCGACGCAGATCACGCCGGTGTTGCCGTCCTGATCGGCGATCACCTCGAGGTGGAACCGCTGGTTCGAGGAGACGGCCTCCCCGGCGTCTCCGAACCACAGATCGGGCACACGCCCGGTGCCCTCCCGGATCCCGTCCTGGGAGAACCGCGGCCCTGCGACGTCGCATCACCGGTCAGGAGGGCCGTCCACGCCGGAGCGGTCATCACGGAGCGCCGAGAGTCGAGGCCGAGCTCGGAGCCGAGGTCGGTGATCCGTCGGGCCAGGTCGATGTCGGGCTCGTCGCACACCGGTCAGTGCGAGCGGCCGAGCCTCTTGCGCAGCAGTTCGATACGTGCCTGCAGCTGGGTGACACTGGCCTGCGGCACGGCGGGACCGCCGCACAGCCGCCGCAGTTCAGTGTGGATCATCGCGTGCGGCTCGCCCGAGAGCTTCGACCACATACCCACGAGGCTGGAGAGCAGCGTGCGCTGCTCCTTGATCGTGCGGTATAACGGCACGTCCTCGGGCTCGGCGTCCTCCGGTGCGCTGCGGCGACGTTCGTTCGCGCGGCGGGCCTGTCGCGCCTGACGGGTGCGCAGCAGGTCAGACACCTGCTCGGGCTCAAGAAGACCGGGGATGCCGATGAAGTCGAGTTCCTCGAGGCTGCCGGGCTCGGCGAGGGTGCCGTACTCGTGACCGTCGAACAGCACCCGGTCGAAGTCGGCGCTGGCCGCCAGCGCCTCGAAGCTGAACTCGTCGGTGAGGGCCTCGGAGGCGCGCTCCTCGCGGTTCGCGGCAGCGACCATCGCGTCCTCGGGGTTGTACATGTCGCCCTCGGCCTCGTCACGTCGACGGTCGAGGGCGTGGTCGCGTTCGAGCTCGAGGGCCGCTGCGAGTGCCATGAGAATCGGCACGTTCGGCAGGAACACGGATGCGGTCTCTCCGCGACGGCGGGCCCGAACGAAGCGCCCGATCGCCTGGGCGAAGAACAGCGGGGTCGACGAACTGGTCGCGTAGACGCCGACGGCCAGACGCGGCACGTCGACACCCTCGGAGACCATGCGCACGGCCACGAGCCAGCGGCTGGTGTTCCCGGCGAACTGCTCGATCCTGTCGCTGGCCTCCTTCTCGTCGGAGAGCACCACGGTGGGCGGCTGGCCGGTGATGTCCTGCAGGATCGCGGCGTAGGCCCGCGCCATGGTCTGGTCGGTCGCGATGACCAGTCCCCCGGCATCCGGGATCGTGTGGCGAACCTCGGTGAGGCGGCGATCGGCAGCGCGGAGCACGGCCGGGATCCACTCGCCCTTCGGTTCCAGCGCCGTGCGCCAGGCCTGCGAGGTGATGTCCTTGGTGTTGCCCTCGCCGAGCCTCGCCTCCATCTCGTCACCGGCCCTGGTGCGCCACTTCATCGACCCGGCGTAGACCATGAACATGACCGGGCGCACGACGCCGTCGGCGAGGGCCCGCCCGTAGCCGTAGTTGTAGTCGGTCTGCGAGGTGCGGATGCCGTGCTCGTCGGGGGCGTAGTCCACGAACGGAATCGGTGCCGTGTCCGAACGGAACGGCGTTCCGGTGAGGGAGAGACGACGCGTCGCCGGCTCGAACGCCTCACGGATGGCGTCACCCCAGCTGAGAGCGTCGCCGCCGTGGTGCACCTCGTCGAGGATCACCAGCGTGCGTCCGGACTGCGTCAGTTCCCGGTGCAGGGCCGCCCGAGCCGCGACCTGCGCATAGGTGACGGCGACGCCGTGGAAGTGCCGGCCGTAGCTGCCGTGCGCATTGCGGAAGTACGGATCGAGTCGGATGCCGGCTCTCGCTGCGGCATCCGCCCACTGCTTCTTCAGGTGCTCGGTCGGTGCGACGACGGTGATGCGGTCGATGACACCGCGACCGCGCAGTTCGGCGGCGAGACGGAGCGCGAACGTGGTCTTGCCCGCCCCGGGTGTCGCGGCGGCGAGGAAGTCGCGCGGCTGCTTCTCGAAGTAGGCATCGAGGGCCTCCGCCTGCCAGGCACGCAGCTTGGTCGCTGTTCCCCACGCCGCGCGATCGGGGAACGCCGGGGAGAGGTGCTCTGCCGCTGCGGTTCCCGGGATGGGGCCTTCCGGCAGCGGTGTACTCACTGGCCCAAATCTACCCGAGTCCGCCGACACCCGGAGCCGTCCCGCGGATCTCCGGGCGTACCGGCAGTGGCGTCCGGGCGTGTCAGCCAGGATCACGCGCACGCGAAGCAACAGGTGCGTGATGGTGATCGAAGTGTGCAGAATGGAAACGCCATGACGAGAGAAACGAATTCAGAGCCTCAGCATCCGTGGTCGCGCTACGTGGCCATCGGCGACTCCTTCACCGAGGGCATCGGCGACCCGGAGCCCAGCCGTCCCGGTGGGCATCGCGGCTGGGCCGATCGTGTCGCCGAGGTGCTCGCCCAGGGCTCGGACGACTTCGCGTACGGCAATCTCGCGGTGCGCGGCAAGCTCATCCAGCAGATCCTCGATGAGCAGGTCGAGCCGGCGCTGGCATTACACCCCGACCTCATCACGATCTCGGCCGGCGGCAACGACGTCATCAGGCCCGGATCCGACCCCGACCTCGTGTCGGCGACCTTCGAGAAGATCATCGAGCGCCTCACCAGCGACCGCGCCACCGTCGTGATCTTCACGGCGACGGATGTCGGCTTCTCCCCCGTGTTCCGCGGCATCCGCGGCAAGGTGGCGATCTACAACGAGAACATCCGCACCATCGCCGCGAAGTTCGACTGCGTCGTCGCCGACCAGTGGGGCTTCACCCCCATCCAGGACACCCGCATGTGGGCGCCCGACAGACTGCACCTCAACCCGCTCGGCCACCACGAGGTGGCACGTCTCGTTCTGTCCTCGCTCAACGTCGAGAACTCTCTCGAGCCGATGAGGCCAGAACCGCTCCCCGCCGCGACCTGGCGCCAGGCGCGCGGCGAGGACATCCAGTGGGCACGCGAGTACCTCGTGCCGTGGGTCCTGCGCCGCATCCGCCACCAGTCGTCAGGCGACCACGTGCTGCCGAAGCGTCCGGATGCTGTTCCCTACGAGGTTCTGGACCCGGACTCCGTCAGCTGATCGGCTGGCGCCGCTCCCCCGGAACTGCTCGGTTCCGGCTACAGCTCGCCCGGGTGGGTCAGTCGCCAGCCGGCTCCGGGATCGTCGATCGAACCCTGCAGAACGAGGGGCACCTCGATGGTCTGGGCGCCGACGGTGAAGGTGAGGGCTCCGACGGTGTCGCCATCATCGGCCTTGCGCACAGTCTTCGCCTCGGCCACGCCGCTCACGGCGGTGTCGGACCAGGTGAGCGCTGTGGCGTCTTTCGCACTGACCGCCGTCGCCGTGTCGCCCCAGGGCGAGGCGTAGGTGGCTGATGGCGCCCCGGCCGTCGTCAACGGCACCTCGTGGAATCCGGCGGCCACGCCGTCGAGAAGGGTGCCGACGGCCGCGTCGAGCACGTCGTGGTCGCCCATCGAGGCGCCGCCGAGCATGGCTCCGACCACTGTCACGGTCTGCGATCCGACGGTGTACTTCGCCGAGAACAGGAGCGTGGCACCCGAGTTGTCGTTGGTCCCGGTCTTGATGCCGTCGACACCGTGACTGCCCAGCATCTTGTTGGTGTTCTGCACGACTCCGACGCCCGGGATGTCGGCGCTCTTCTGCGACACGATCGAGGTGACCGTCGGATCGGCCACGGCGATCTTGGCCAGGGCGATGAGATCTGTCGGGCTGCTCGCGCTGTCGTCGGAGAGACCGCTGGTGTCTGCCACGGTGGTGTTCGTGAGGCCGTGGTCGGCGACCCACTTCTGGGCGGCATCCAGGTACGCGTCCACCGATCCGAAGGCCCAGATGGCCAGCGACTGGCTGTAGTTGCCCGCCGACGGCAGGAGCATGACCGTCAGCGATTGCTTCTCGCTCAGCTCGAGGCCCGCCGAGACCGGGGCCACCGAGGCGTTCTCCGCCACCTGCTCGTAGTAGATGTCGACATCGGCATCCGTGTAGGTGATCGTCGGACCCTCCTCGCCGGCTGCGATGGGCTTGGCGTCGAGCACGACGAGCGCCGTGATCACCTTGGTGATGCTCGCGATGGGCACCGCGGCGTCAGGGTCGCCGTGCGATCCGAGCAGTCCGTCGAAGCCGACGGCTCCGACAGCACCGCTGCCGAAGTCGGGCCACGTCAGCTGGGCGGCAGGCTGGGCCGCGATCGTGGGCTGGGTGACGGATGCCGCTGTCGCGGGAACCGCGGCCGTCAGGGTGGTGGTGCTGTAAATGACAGCGGCGAGAACGATGGCGAGAGCGCTGAACACGACGATTCTGCGACGTCGATAGACCTGGCGTCGGGAGAGGGGCATCGGATCAGTCTAGGTCGGCCGACCTGTGCTCCCGGTCGACGCGCAGGGCGTACGCGACGACGGCGCTGGCGGATGCGACGTTGAGGGAATCGACACCGTGCAGCATCGGGATGGTGACCACGGTGTCGGCGGCGGCGAGAGCCGTGCGGCTGAGTCCGTCGCCCTCGCTGCCGAAGACCAGCGCTATGCGCGCGGGCGGGTCGACCGCGTAGTCGGGCAGGCTGACGGCGTCGTCGGCGAGGGCGAGGGCCGCGATCTCGAAGCCGGCGTCATGGAGGATGGTCGCCGCCTCGTCCCATTCGGGAAGACGCGCCCACGGCACCTGCAGCACCGTGCCCATGCTGACCCGAACACTCCGTCGGTACAACGGATCGGCACAGCGTGGCGTCACGAGCACGGCATCGACGCCCAACCCCGCCGACGACCTGAAGATGGCCCCGACGTTGGTGTGATCGACGATGTCCTCGAGGATGACGACACGGCGCGCGTCCTTCAGGAGGTCGGCGACGGAGGGGTTCTCCGGCCTGTGCATGGCGGCCAGGGCGCCGCGATGCAGGTGGTAGCCCGTGAGCTTCTCGAGCAGTGCCGCATCGCCCACGAAGACGGGAACGTCGGGGAAGTCCACCAGCAGCGGCTCGACGTCGGCCAGCCACTTCTCCTGCAGAAGCACCGAGCGCGGCACGTGACCGGCGGCGAGAGCCCGGGTGATGACCTTGGTCGACTCGGCGATGTAGAGACCGCCCTCGGGCTCGGTGACCTTCCGCAGGGCGACGTCGGTGAGACGCGCGTAGTCGGCGAGGCCGTCGGCCTCGAGGTCGGTGATGCGGATGACGTGCACGGGTTCCCCTCGTTCGGTACCCCCATCGTCGCAGCCCGCCGAAACAAATCGGAAAACTGAAGTGCCTAGACTCGTCATACCGGCAGAGGAGAGTTGTGACCGAGACGGTACTGGAACTGAGCGACGAACAGCGCGTGGGGGTGAGCGCTGCAGTCGACCTGATGCGCGGGCGCTCGACACTGGTGCTCACCGGCGCAGGCGTCTCGACCGACTCCGGCATCCCCGACTACCGCGGAGCCGGCGCCCCTGTCCGCAATCCCATGACGTTCCAGCAGTTCCTCGCCGACGATCGCTACCGCCGTCGCTATTGGGCAGGCAGCCACCTCGGCTGGCGGCGATTCGCGCAGGCCGGCCCGAACGCCGGCCATCGACTGCTGGCCGGGCTCGAGGCATCCGGAGCAGTCAGCGGCATCGTCACCCAGAACGTCGACGGCCTGCACACCCGCGCCGGATCGACCCGGGTCGTGCCGCTGCACGGCTCGATGGACAGCGTGGTCTGCCTGCACTGCGGGCAGTTCTTCGCCCGCGCCGACATCGCCCAGCGGCTGGCGGATGCGAATCCCTGGCTCACCGAGGACGAGGCGGCCAGACTCGCCCCCGACGGCGACGCCGACGTCACGGAGATCGACGCGTTCATCGTGCCCGAGTGCACTGTGTGCGGCGGCATGCTCAAGCCCGACGTCGTGTTCTTCGGCGAGTTCGTGCCGCGCGAGAGGTTCCGCGAGGCGCAGGCCATGCTCACGGCATCCGACGTGCTGATGGTCGCCGGATCGTCTCTCGTGGTGAACTCGGGCATCCGCCTGGTGGAGCAGGCGCGCCGACAGCGCACGCCGATCATCGTCGTGAACCGCGGCATCACCAAGGGCGACGGACGGGCAGCCGTGAAGATCGACGCCGGTACCACCGAGGTACTCCAGTCGATCGCCGAGCAGCTCGCAGCCTGAGGCGTCAGCGGTGGCGGCGCCTGGCCACCGTCTCCTCGAGAACCCCGAGCAGGGTGCGAGCGGATGCCGCCCAGGTGAACGTCGCCGCCCGTTCGAGGCCGAGCGCCGACAGGCGCTGCCACTCGGCGGGGTCGTCGAGCCGCTTCACGGCTGCGGCGAGGGCCTTCGCGTCATCGACGTCGAAGTAGAGCGCCGCGTCACCGCC
Source organism: Leifsonia sp. Leaf264 (assembly GCF_001422325.1). Taxonomy (GTDB): domain Bacteria; phylum Actinomycetota; class Actinomycetes; order Actinomycetales; family Microbacteriaceae; genus Orlajensenia. The sequence continues at coordinate 70,951 of NZ_LMMR01000011.1, read as the reverse complement.
GATCTCGCGGAAGATCGGGATGTCGCTCACGACCACGGGCGTGCCGACGCTCATGGCCTCGACGAGCGGGATACCGAAGCCCTCGTCACGCGAGGCCGTCACGAGGGCCGTTGCCGAACGCAGGGTCTCGGCGTACTCGGCATCGGTCGCGCCGTCATGGAAGACGAGCAGCGCCGACGGGGCGAGCCTCTGCAGCCGCGTGCGCTCGACATCGCTCACCCGGCTCATCAGGTGCAGCTCGGTGCCGGGCAGGGCAGCCACGCCGCGCACGAGGGTGTCGACGTTCTTGTAGGGCATGTACGAGCCCATGTACACCAGGCGGCGCACTGCGGGTGCCTCGCGCTGCGTGAGCGCGGCGTCGTCCTCGCCTTCGGCACCCGGCGCTGACAGGGGCGCCGCGGCGTTGGAGACGACGGTGACGGGCTTGCGCGTGAGGTCGTGCTCGGCGATGAGGGCCGCCGTCGTGTTCGACACCGTCACCACGCCGTCAGCACGGTTGAGCAGCATCCGCTGCGGCCACCAGGCGAGGTGGTAGAGCCGCCAGAGCAACCTGATGGGTGCGGCGAGGTCGCGCGGGGGCGTGCGGTTGCGGTAGTAGATGAGGTCGTGCACCGTGAGCAGCAGCGCGTAGCGACGCCCCCACGACCCCATGGTCTGCATGGGCGTGAACACCACGTCGGGTCGCAGCTTGTTGACGGCGCGCGCCACCAGGGGCTCGGTCGCGCTCGTCGGTGACGAGACCAGCTGCCACGGCAGATCGGGCAGCATCGCGAGCTGGCGATGATCGCTGATGAGCATGGTCACCGGATGCAGCTTCGCGAGTTCAGCCACGAGGTTCGCCGTGTAACGGCTGATGCCGTCGTGATGGTCGACCCGCGTGTAGCGGGCGTCGAAGACGACCTTCACGATGCAGCCGGCGTCGTCGAGTCCGAGCCTCCGGGCGCGTCTGCAGGCACGGCCAGGAAGGCCTCGATCTGCTCGGCGGCCTCCTTGGGGGTCTCGTAGTGGATCAGGTGGCCGACGTCGGGGATGACGTGGAGGGCGGCATCCGGGAACAACTTCTGCACGTCGTGCTGGGCGGAGACCGAGGTGATGTCGTCCTTGTCCGCGGCGATCAGCAGCGTGCGCGTCGGGATGGCCGCGGCGTACTCGCTGACATCGTGGCTGACGGAGGCGCGGAACGCCTCGAGCACCACGTCGCGGTCGCTGAACGCGGAGAAGTACTGGTCGTGCTGGTCGTGCACGAAACGACGCAGCTCGGCATCGTGGGTCTTGACCATCGTCACGCTCATGATGCGCACGATCGCGCGGTTGCGCAGCAGCGCGAACCCGACCTTCTCGGGCAGGGCGGCCGACGCCTGGTAGTAGAACACGGCGAGCCGCGTCATGACGCCGCGGGGGCCGCGCAACGCGGGGGCGGCGATCGGGTTCACCAGGATCACGTCGTCGACGGCGAGCCCGCCCGCGAGGGCAGCCGAGGAGATGATGGAGCCGAAGGAGTGGCCGAGAAGGACGACGCGTCCGGTGAGGTTCAGTCCGGCGATGAAGGCGGCCAGCCAGGCCGCGTAGCCGTCGATGTCGTGGGCGCTGCGCAATGGAGCCGACGAGCCGAACCCCGGCAGGTCGGGCGAGATGATGTGCCGTCCCGGAAGCTGGGCGACGACAGGCTCGAGGCCGTGGTGGTCGCCGCGGAAACCGTGGACCAGCACGATGGTCTCGTCGCTCGCAGCATCCCCTGCAGCGTCGCCGTACTCCCAGTAGCGGGTCTCGGATCCGAGCACCTGGAGCGTGCGTTCGACGACGGGAATGCGCTCGAGCTGCGCGGCGTAGGGCGAAGAGGCTGACATCTCCCCCAGTTTAGGCCGCGCTCCCGGTGCGGGCTGGACGACGGCTGAGCGTGCCGACCTAGACTCTGCTCATGATTCCCGAGCCGCACATTCCGCTGATCGTCGTGCTCGGAGGAACCGGGCGCGCGGGCCGCGCCGTCGTTGCGGAAGGCAGGGCCCGGGGTGTGCGCGTCCGGGCCGTGAGTCGCGGGACCGTGGCGACGGATGCCTCCATTCCCGGTGTGGAATACGTCACGGCCGACGTCGTCTCAGGGGTCGGACTCATCGCGGCTTTCAGCGGTGCCGATGCGATCATCGACGCGACAGACGGCGTCACCGGCGCGGCGCAGGACACGCTGCGCCGAGGACCGCGCGTCGTTGCGGCCGCTGCCCGGGTCTCCCGCATCCGTCGCCTCGTGCTTCTCTCGATCATCGCCGTCGATCGTGGGGTCTCCGGCTACTACGCGGCGAAGACGGCGCAGGAGCACGCGTACCGCGATTCCCGGCTCGATGTCTCGATCGTGCGGGCCACCCAGTTCCACGACTTCGTCGACCAGCTGTTCGGCCTCGCGCCGTTCGGCTGGACCACCGAGCTCACCGGCACGACGTTCCAGCCCATCGCCGTGCGCGATGTCGCGGCCCGGCTGGTCGACGAGGCGCTGGTCCCGTCGGGGCGCGAGCGCCTGCACACCGTCGCCGGCCCCGAGGTGCTGACGTCGCGCGTCATCGCCTCGTTGCGGCGATCGGCCCATGGCGGCCGCGGACCGATCATCCCGGTGCCGGCGGTCGGGGCGATCCTGGGCTTCTTCCGCACCGGCCTCAACCTCGCTCCCGAGCTCGCGAACGGAACCGAGACCTTCGCGGAGTGGCTCACCGGCGATGTCGGCGGCCCTGCATACTCTGACCCTGTGACCACCACAACCACCGCGACCTGGGCCTCCACGCTGGCCGTCTTCGACCTCGAGACCACGGGCATCGACGTCGAGACCACCCGCATCGTCACGGCCACCCTGGCCGTGCTCGATGCCGACGGCGTCGTGGTCGAGCGCACGGACTGGCTCGTCGATCCGGGCATCATCATCCCCGACGGAGCCGCCGAGATCCACGGCATCACCACCGAGTACGCGCGCATCAACGGACGCGTGGCTGCCGACGCCATCGCCGAGATCGTCGCGGCGATCCGCGGCCGCCTCGCCGACGGCATCCCGCTCGTCGCCTACAACGCGGCGTACGACCTCTCCGTGCTCGACCGCGAGGCGCGGCGCTACGGCATCCCCGGACTCGTCTCCCCCAGCCCCGTCGTCGATCCGCTCGTCATCGACAAGGCGGTCGACACCTACCGCAAGGGCAAGCGCACCCTCACGGCCGCCGCCGAGCACTACGGCGTCGTCCTCGACAACGCGCACGACGCCGGCGCAGACGCCATCGCGGCCGGTCACGTCGCGCAGGCCATCGCCCGCCGCTACCCGCACGCCTTGACGATCACGGCCGAGGAACTCCACGCACGCCAGGTCGACTGGTGCCACCAGCAGGCCGAGAGCTTCCAGAGCTACATGCGCCGCACGAAGGACCCGGAGTTCACGACCTCGGGCGCCTGGCCGGTGCGCTGAGGCGAGTAGTTCACCTGCTGTTCGCTTGCACGTGCCCGGCCGCGGGCGTTGACTGCTGCAATGGACGCCGACGAAGAGAACGCAGCGGTCGAGAAGGTCGTCGAACGCCTCGAGGAACGCTTCCCCGACGTCGATCCGTCAGTGGTCGAACACGTCGTCGACGAGGAGCACCACAATCTGGATGGCAATCCGATCCGCGACTTCGTGCCCGTGCTCGTCGAGCACGAGGCCCGCGACCGCATCCGCACCGAGTTCGGCAACGCCTCGGACGGCACCCTCAACGTGCCGCCGGGCCTGGAGCCCTGAGCCGAGACCCACCTCCGTCGAGTTGCCGCATCCGTCAACAGTCGAGTTGCCGCATCCGTCAACAGAGGAAGGCCCCCGCCGATGGCGAGGGCCTTCCTGTCCGGGCTGAAGCTGGAGCTTACTTGCCGAAGTTCTTGAAGCGCTGGTTGAACTTCTCGACGCGTCCGGCCGAGTCCATGATGCGCTGCTTGCCCGTGTAGAACGGGTGCGACTCCGAGGAGATCTCGACGTCGATGACGGGGTACGTGTTGCCGTCTTCCCACTCGATGGTCTTGGCGCTGCCGACCGTCGACCGGGTGAGGAACGACTTGCCCGACGCGAGGTCGCGGAAGACGACCGCTTCGTACTTGGGGTGAATGTCAGTCTTCATTGAAGAGTCCTTGTGTTTCGAATGGAACGGAATTGTGTTGAGATCGTGGAAACCACGGGAACGCCGCGGGCGGCGAAAAGCTCAGGCCTCGAGGGCCAGCTACCGAGTCTAGCAGAGATCGCCCAGTCGGCTGACTCCACGCCTGGGTGTCAGACCGCTCGCGCCGCGTAACGGCCGTCGGTCTCGGTGACCTCGATCGGCAGGCCGAAGGTCTCGGTGAGGTTCTCCGAGGTCAGGGCCTCGGAGAGGGGCCCGGATGCCGTCACCCTGCCATCGGCGATGAGCAGCACGTGAGTGAAGCCGACGGGGATCTCCTCGACGTGATGGGTGACCATGACGAAGGCCGGCGACGTGGCCTCGCGGGCGTACCCGCCGAGAAGCTGCAGCAGTTCCTCGCGGGCGCCGAGGTCGAGGCTCGCTGCCGGCTCGTCGAGCAGCAGGAGCTCGGGATCCGTCATCACGGACCGGGCGATCTGCACGCGCTTCTGCTCGCCGTCGCTGAGGGTGCCGAAGGTGCGATCGGCGAGGTGGTCGAGCTTCCACTCGGCCAGGACGCGCTGGGCGCGGCGGGAGTCGATCTCCTCGTACTCCTCGTTCCAGCGGCCGGTCACCGAGTACGCCGCCGTCATGACGACGTCGAGGACGGTCTCGTTCTTCGGGAGCTTGCGGGCCATAGCCGTGGAGGCGAAGCCGATCATCGGGCGCAGCTCGAAGACGTCGACGGAGCCGAGTCGCTCCTCGAGGATCTCGGCGGTCCCGCTCGTCGGGTGCAGCATGGCGGCGATGATCTGCAGGAGCGTGGTCTTACCGGCTCCGTTCGGGCCGAGGATGACCCAGCGCTGATCGTCGTCGATGGACCAGGTCACCGAATCGAGGATGGGCTTTCCGTCACGGATGACGGAGACGTCTGACAGCTGCACAACGTTCGGCATACAGCCATGCTATCCGTCGGAGCGGGGCGTTCCGCTCAGCTGACGAGGCTGTCGTAGATCTCTCGCGTGCTCGCGGCGATGCGGTCCCAGCCGAACTCGCGCTCGGCGCGATCGCGTCCGGCCGCGCCCATGCGGGCGGCCGCCTCGGGATCACTGACGACGGCGATGAGAGCCTCGGCGAGGTCGGCCACGAAGCGCTCGGGATCGATGGGGGTCCCGGTGCCGTCCTCGAGCTGTTCGATGGGCACCAGTCGGCCGGTGACGCCGTCGTCGACCACCTCGGGGATGCCGCCGGTGGCGGTTCCGACGACGGGCAGCCCGCAGGCCATGGCCTCGAGGTTGACGATGCCGAGGGGCTCGTACACCGACGGGCAGACGAAGGTGGTGCCGGCCGTCAGCACGGCCGAGAGCTCGGGCTGCGGCAGCAGCCTGTCGATCCAGACGACACCAGTGCGCTCCTGCTGCAACTCGCGCACGAGTCCGCTGACCTCGTCCATGATCGCCTGCGTGTCGGGGGCACCGGCGCACAGCACCAGCTGCACCTCGGGGGGAAGCATCCGTGCCGCCCGGAGCAGGTAGGGAAGCCCCTTCTGCCGCGTGATGCGTCCGACGAAGACGACCGACGGGCGGTCGGGATCGATGCCGAGGGCGCGCACTGTCGCCTCGTCGTGAACCGGCTTCCAGCGCTCGAGGTCGATGCCGTTGTAGACCACGTGCACGCGGTCGGGATCGATGGCGGGATACGACCGCAGGATGTCGCGACGCATGCCGCCGCTCACGGCGATGACGGCATCCGCAGCCTCGAACGCCGTGCGCTCGACCCAGCTCGAGACCGCGTAGCCGCCGCCGAGCTGCTCGGCCTTCCACGGACGCAGCGGCTCGAGGCTGTGCGCCGTGACCACGTGCGGGATGCCGTGCAGCAGCTTCGCGATGTGCCCGGCCGCGTTCGCGTACCAGGTGTGCGAGTGCACCAGGTTGGCGCCCGCGGCATCCTGGGCCATCGCCAGGTCGGTGCCCAGCGTGGTGATCGCCGGGTTGGCCGCGCTCAGCTCTGCGGGGACGCCGTACGCGAACGCTCCGACCTCATCGCGGGGAGCACCGAAGCAGCGCACCAGCACCTCGGTGTCGCCGCGGAGCGCCCTCACCAGTTCGGCGACGTGCACCCCCGCTCCCCCATAGACTTCCGGCGGATATTCACGGGTGAGCAGGTCGACGCGCATGCTGCAACGCTAGGGCATCAGCCGGTCTTGATACAGATGTCGCCGCGCATCGGCAAGGGCATGCCGCGACCTGCTGCGCCGCACTACTGTTGAGCCATGAAGTCATCGAAGATCTTCGGCATCGTGCTGGCCGGCGGAGAAGGCAAGCGGCTCATGCCCCTCACGGAGGACCGGGCGAAGCCCGCAGTTCCCTTCGGAGGGCACTACAGACTCGTGGACTTCGCCCTCTCGAATCTCATCAATTCGGGGCTCACGCAGATCGTCGTCCTCACCCAGTACAAGTCGCACAGCCTCGACCGCCACGTGTCGCAGACCTGGCGCCTGTCGGGCATGCTCAACTCCTACATCGCCTCGGTGCCCGCCCAGCAGCGCCTCGGCAAGCGCTGGTTCAGCGGCTCGGCCGACGCCATCCTGCAGAGCCTCAACCTCATCCACGACGAGAAGCCCGACATCATCGTCGTCGTCGGCGCTGATCACGTCTACCGCATGGACTTCTCGCAGATGGTGCAGGCGCACATCGATTCCGGTGCGGAGGCGACCGTCGCCGCCATCCGTCAGCCCATCGAGCTCGCCAACCAGTTCGGCGTGATCGAGGTCGACGAGACCGACGCCACCCGCGTCGCCGCGTTCCGGGAGAAGCCGAGCGACCCCATCGGGCTTGCGGATGCCCCTCACGAGGTCCTCGCGTCCATGGGCAACTACGTGTTCAACACGGATGCCCTCATCGACGCCGTGCTGCGCGACGGTGAGCGCACGAACTCCAGCCACGACATGGGCGGCGACATCATCCCCGACTTCGTGGCGCGCGGCACGGCCGGCGTCTACGACCTGATGCGCAACGACGTGCCGGGATCGACCGATCGCGACCGCTATTACTGGCGCGACGTGGGAACGATCGACTCCTTCTTCGAGGCCCACCAGGACCTCATCTCGGCGCTGCCGGTCTTCAACCTCTACAACGAGGCCTGGCCGATCTTCACCCAGCAGCTGAACGCGCCGCCCGCGAAGTTCGTGCGCGACGCCCGCGGTTCGCTCGGAACGATGATCGACTCGATCGTCTCGCTCGGCTCCGTCATCTCGGGCGCCCACATCGAGCGCAGCGTGCTCGGCCCGTGGTCGACCATCGGTTCGGGCGCCAAGGTGGTCGACTCGATCATCTTCGAGCGGGCTCACATCGAGTCCGACGCCCAGGTCATCCGCGCCGTGCTCGACAAGGGCGTGGTCGTCGAGGCCGGCGCCCAGATCGGGGTCGACCACGACAAGGACGTCGCGCGCGGCTTCGCCGTGACGGACTCCGGCATCACCGTCGTCGGCAAGGGAACGCGGGTCACTGCGGAATGACGGATGCCGCACCGCGCGCCGCTGCCGCGCGCCTGCTCGTCGTGCTCGATGCCGACTCCACCCTCATCCAGGACGAGGTCATCGAGCTCCTCGCCGATGCCGCGGGCTCACGCGCCCTCGTCGCCGAGGTGACCGAGCGCGCGATGCGCGGCGAGCTCGACTTCGCCGAGAGCCTGCGGGAGCGCGTCGCGACTCTGGCCGGGCTGCCCGAGGGCGTGTTCGCCGACGTGAGCGCCAGGATCCGTCCGACCGACGGGGTTCACGAGCTCATCGCCGGGGTCCATGCGGCCGGTGGCGTCGTCGGCGTGGTCTCCGGTGGATTCCACGAACTGCTCGACCCCATCGGCGCCTCCTTCGGGATCGACGAGTGGCGCGCGAACCGGCTGGAGGTCGTCGATGGACGCCTCACGGGCGGCCTCGTCGGCCCGATCATCGACGCCGGCGCGAAGGCGGCGGCCCTGGCGGAGTGGGCATCAGCTCACGATGTGCCGATGCACCGCACAGTGGCCATCGGCGACGGGGCGAACGACCTCGCGATGATGGACATCGCCGCACTCTCCGTGGCCTTCAACGCCAAGCCGCTGGTGCGCGAGCGGGCGAGCGTCGCGGTCGACGTGCCCGACCTGTCCCAGGTGCTTCCGCTGCTGGGGCTGCGCGGCTGATCCGCCCTGCTCGCCGAGGCCCGGACGGCGTCCGCGGCCGAAGCGACGCTGACGAACGCGCTTCGACCGCGCGCTGTGCGCGGGCCTCAGCGCACGGGCCTCAGCGAACGATCGCTAGTGCCCCATGCCGAGGCCGCCGTCAACGGGGATCACGGCCCCGGAGATGTAGCCGGCATCGTCGCTCGCGACCCACGCGACGACCTTGGCGACCTCGTTCGGGGTGGCGAAGCGTCCGGCCGGGATGGACTTCTTGTAGTCGGCCTGGGTCGCCTCGGGAAGCTCTGCGGTCATGTCGGTCTCGATGAAGCCCGGAGCGACGACGTTCGCCGTGATGCCGCGGGCGCCGAGTTCGCGCGTGATCGATCGGGCGAAGCCGACGAGACCGGCCTTCGAGGCGGAGTAGTTCGCCTGGCCGGGGCCGCCGTACAGGCCGACGACGCTCGAGATCAACACGATGCGGCCGTAGCGCGCCTTGAGCATGCCCTTCGAAGCGCGCTTGACCACGCGGAACGAGCCGGTGAGGTTCGTGTCGATGACGGTCTCGAAGTCCTCGTCGCTCATGCGCATGAGGAGCGTGTCGCGAGTGATGCCGGCATTGGCCACGACGATCTCGACGGGGCCGAGCTCGGCTTCGATGGTCGTGAACGCCGCATCGACGGATGCCGAGTCCGTGACGTCGGCCTGCACGGTGAGAGTGCCATCGGGGCCGGCGCCGGAACGCGCCGTCACGGCCACGCGGTGGCCCTGGCGCACGAACTCCTCGGCGATGGCGTAGCCGATGCCGCGGTTTCCACCGGTGACGAGGACGGTTCGGGGAGTGCTCATGGAATGGTTCCTTCTCTCGCTGACAACTCCCCCAGCCTAGGACGAAAGCGCTCTCGAGCCCGCGTAGGCTGGATGCAGCGGAGACACTCGGGTCGCCGCGGTTCGGCCAGGAATGAAACAGCCCTCCTCGATCACCAGCCTTCCGGCCTCTCCGGATGCGGAACGTCGCGCACGAGTCATCAAGTACTCGATCACGATGTCGATCCGCGTGCTCTGCGTGCTCGCCATGCTGTTCGCCCGCGGACCGTGGCTGTGGGTCTTCGCCACCGGGGCCATCGTGCTCCCCTACATCGCCGTCGTCATCGCGAACGTGAAGACGAACCCCGGCTCGCGCACAGTGCTGCGCCCGGGCAGCATCGAGCGCGTCACGCGACGTGACGACGACACCACCCCACGATCCGGAGAAGACGAGTGATCGGAATCGGCGGTGCACCCGACGTGCACGCGTGCTCTCGGGCCGGATGCGACTCGACGGCGTCGTGGCGCATCGACTGGCGCAACCCCCGCATTCACACCGGTGAGCGCGGCAAGACGTGGCTCGCCTGCGACGAGCACGTCGACTACCTGCGCGAGTTCCTCGCTGCACGAGACTTCCCCGTCGCCGTCAGCGCCATCGAGATCGGAGCCGACGCGTGACCGGATGGTCCTTCGCCTTCAGCAGACGATGGATCGGTTACCTCGCCCTCATCATCGTCTTCGCGCTCGTCTGCGTCTCGCTGGGCTTCTGGCAGATCGCCCGCCGCGGTGAGGCGCTGGCCGAGATCGACCGCATCGAGACCAACTGGAACGCCGACCCGGTTCCGCTCGCCGACGCCCTCCCGCAGCTCGACTCCTTCGAGGACTCGCAGAAGTACCTGCCCGTCACGATGACCGGGGTCTACCTCACGGATGACCAGCGGCTCGCCCGCAACCGACCGCGCGACCAGAGTCCGGGCTTCGAGGTGCTGACCCCGCTGCAGCTTGCGGACGGAACGGTCTTCATCGTCGACCGCGGCTGGCTGCCGACGGGATCGCGTCAGGATGCCCCCGATGAGATCCCCGAAGCACCGTCGGGCGAGGTGACCGTCGTGGCGCGGCTGAAGGCCGGTGAGCCGCACATCGCCGGTCGCAGCGCATCCGGAAACGAGGTCGCCACCATCGAACTCAACGACATGGCCGAGATCGTCGGAGAGTCGACGTACACGGGCGCGTACGGCCTCATGGACTCGGAGACGCCGGCTACGGCCACCCGTCCCGCCGCCGCCGAGAAGCCGGCCCTCGACGAGGGTCCGCACCTGTCGTACGCGTTCCAGTGGTTCGTCTTCGCCCTCCTGGGCTTCATCGGCTTCGGCTGGGCCGTGCGCAACGAGTACCGGATGCTGAACGCCGACGACCCCGAGGAACGCGAGCGCGCCCTCGAGCGCGAGCGTCGTCGAGCGAAGAAGGCCAAGACCGACGGCGCGATCGAGGACGAGATCCTCGACGCGCAGCACACGCCGGGTCGCTGACCCGCCGCTGGCAGAGCCACAGACGCGCAGCGGCTGCGGCGGCTGCGGCGGCTGCTGGTGCTGCTGCTGCGAAGCCGAGGAGAGCAGACGCCCGGTCCCTCCGCTGCGCGGAGCTCCGCGAGCGGGAGTGACCGAACGGTCCTTACGCCAGCGCGATCAGGTCGGCGTACTCGGCGTTCCAGTGGTCCTCGACGCCGTCGGGCAGGATGAGCACGCGCTCGGGGTTGAGCGCCTCGACGGCTCCGGGGTCGTGCGAGACCAGCACGACGGCACCCTCGAAGTGCGCGAGGGCGTCGAGGATCTCGGCGCGGCTGGCGGGGTCGAGGTTGTTCGTGGGCTCGTCCAGCAGCAGCACGTTGGCGCCGGAGACGACGATCATCGCGAGGGCGAGACGGGTCTTCTCGCCGCCCGAGAGCACGCCGGCGAGCTTGTGGGAGTCATCGCCGGTGAACAGGAACGAGCCGAGCACCTTGCGGGCCTCGGTCTCGGTCAGGCTCGGCGACGACGACACCATGTTCTGGAGAACAGTGGCCTTCACGTCGATGGTCTCGTGCTCCTGGGCGAAGTAGCCGACGCGCAGTCCGTGGCCGGGCTCGACCTGGCCGGTGTCCGGCTGGTCGACTCCGCCGAGGATGCGCAGCAGGGTCGTCTTCCCGGCACCGTTCAGGCCGATGATGACCACCTTGGAGCCGCGGTCGATCGCGAGGTCGACCGCCGTGAAGATCTCGAGCGAACCGTAGCTCTTCGACAGGTCGGAGGCCTGCAGGGGCGTGCGACCGCAGGGGGCGGGCGTCGGGAAGCGCAGCTTGGCGACGCGGTCGACCGCACGCACCTCCTCGAGTCCCGAGAGCAGCTTCTCGGCGCGGGCGACCATCTGGTGGGCCGCTGCCGCCTTCGACGCCTTGGCGCCGAACTTGGCCGCCTGCATCTGCAGCACGCCGGCCTTCTTCTCGGCGTTGGAGCGCTCCTTCTTGCGGCGCTCCTCGTCGGCGGCACGCTGGCGCTGGTAGTGCTTCCAGCCCATGTTGTAGATGTCGATGACGGTGCGGTTGGCGTCGAGGTAGAAGACGCGGTTCACGGTCTCCCCCACGAGCTCGACATCGTGGGTGATCACGATGAAGCCGCCCTTGTAGTTCTTCAGGAAGTCGCGCAGCCACACGATGGAGTCGGCGTCGAGGTGGTTCGTCGGCTCGTCGAGGATCATGGTGCCGGCATCCGAGAACAGGATGCGGGCCAGCTCGATGCGGCGACGCTGACCACCCGAGAGCGTCTTCAGCGGCTGCTCGAGGATGCGATCGGGCAGGTTGAGGTTCGACGCGATCGACGCGGCCTCCGCCTCGGCCGCATAGCCGCCGAGGGCCTGGAACTGGTCGGTCAGGGTGCCGTACTTCTTCATGCCGGCCTCACTGACCGCCGGATCGTCGCTGGCCATGGCCAGGGTCGCCTCGTGCATGCCCTGCACCAGCGAGCCGAGGCCGCGGGCGTTCAGGATGCGCGTGCGCGCGAGCTCCTCGGGGTCGCCCGAGCGCGGGTCCTGCGGCAGGTAGCCGATCTCGCCACTGCGGTCGATGCGACCGCCGGTGGGAAGGGTCTCCCCGGCGAGAGTCTTCGTCAGTGTCGTCTTGCCCGCTCCATTGCGACCCACCAGACCGATCTTGTCTCCGTCGGAGACCCGGAAGTTCACGTCCTGCATCAGCACGCGCGCCCCCACGCGGATCTCGAGGTCGTGTACGGCGAGCACGGGGGAACCCTTCGGTAGCAGAAAGTGGGGAAGTCGCGCGAGAGGCGCAGCCACTCAGTCTAAACGCTGCCGGCCGGCCGCCTGTTCCGCCGTCGGTGGGTTGCGCGATACTGAGGCACTATGGCGGCGGATTCCCAGCAACGCGAGCTGCTCAGACTGAGGCTCGGCGCTCACGGCATCGGTGGCACCGACACGCCCCTGCACGTTCTCGAGCGCATGCTGGCCATCCAGGCGCAGGACTTCGCCGCGGCCCGCTGGGCCATCGGCATCCGTTCCGGAGTGACGGATGCCGCCGTGCTCGACGCCTTCGACCGCGGCGAGCTCGTGCGCGCCTGGACCATGCGCGGCACTCTGTTCACGGTGCCGGCGGTCGACCTCGGCTGGATGCTCGCGCTCACGGGGCCGCGCATGCTCGCGCAGGCGACGACGCGCCGGGCCCAGCTCGGCATCGATGAGGCCATGCTGGATCGCGTCCAGGCGATCTGCGACGACGCCCTTGCGAGCGCCGACGACCTCGCCCGCGACGAGTTCATGACCCTGCTGGTCGAGAACGGCATCGATCCGACGGGACAACGCGGCTACCACCTCATCGCCCACCTCGCGCAGACCGGGTACTGGGCCTGGGGGCCGGTCCGCGACGGCGTGCAGAGGCTGGTGCCCACCGAGCGCTGGATCCGCGAGTCTCGCACCCTCGAGCGAGACGAGGCACTCGCCGAGTTCGTCACGCGCTACCTGCGGGGCCGCGGTCCGGCGACGGTGCGGGATTTCGCCGGCTGGAGCAAGCTGACTCTCACGGACTCGCGGCGCGGCCTCGAGATCGCACGGACCGACGGCCGGGTCGTGCCGTTCGACGCCGACGCCGGCCTCTGGTCGACGGCCGATGCCGAGACCACGGCCGCTACTGCGACCACAGCCGATGCCGGCAGGCGGGCGTTCACGGCATCGGTTCACCTCCTCCCGGGCTTCGACGAGTACTACCTCGGCTACACCGACCGCGGCCCGATCATCGATCCCGCGAACGAGGACGCCGTCGTCCCGGGCCGGAACGGCGTCTTCCAGCCGACCGTGGTCGCGGCCGGACGGGTGATCGGCACCTGGCGTCGCCGCTCCAGCCGGGCGGGTGTCGGTGTCGAGGTGCGGCCCTTCGACGGGCGCCCGCCGTCGGCGAGCCGGATGAAGGCCATCGAGCGTTCCACGGCCGCGTACGCCGCCTTCCTCGGCCAGTCGCACGTTCGGTCGCAGTAGCCTGAGAGAGTGACCGGCCCCGCACGCTTCACGTCCCGACTCCGATCGAGCGCGCGCATCCCGTTGCTCCAGGTGACGAAGTCCGCTGTCGCCACGGTGCTCGCCTGGTTCATCGCCGAGCTGGTGCTGCCGGGCACCCTGCCCGTCTTCGCGGCCATCGCAGCCCTCCTCGTCGTGCAGCCGAGCGTCAACCAGTCCGTCGGCCGCGCCGTCGAGCGCAGCTTCGGCGTGATCGCCGGCGTGATCATCGCCTTCGGCATCGGGATCGTCTTCGGCCAGCACAGCTTCGTGGTGCTCGCCGCCATAGTGCTGGCGATCTTCGTGGGCTGGGCGCTGCGCCTCACTCCGGGTTCGGCCAACCAGATCCCGATCAGCGTGATGCTGGTGCTGACGATCGGCTCGACGACTCCCGACTACGCTCTTGCCCGCATCATCGAGACCCTCATCGGCGCGGCCATCGGCGTCATCGTCAACATCCTCGTCGTACCGCCGGTTCTGCTGGCGCCGGCTCAGAACGCCGTGACGGCTCTCGGCGTCGAGATCGCCGCCACCTTCGACCGCCTCGCCGACGCGCTGCGCACCGCCAAGACCGACGCCCAGCTGCAGGAGATCCTGATCACGGCCCGCCTCCTGCGTCCGATTCAGGCCAAGGCGCAGGAGGCGTTGACCGCCGCCGACGAGTCGCTCGCGTTCAACCCACGCCAGCAGCGCTATCGGGCGAAGCTCGACGCCGAAGAGGCCCTGTTCACGCGCATGGGGCCGCTCGTTACTCGCTCGCTGAACATGACACGCGCCGTGCACGACCACTACGACGCCACCCTGCCGACCGAGCCGACAGTCGAACCCATCGTCGACGAGCTCGAACGGGCGGCCCACGACCTGCGGCTGCTCGTGCACCCTGTCGATGACACCCGGCCCGAGCCCGAGACGATGACCGAGGGCCTGCCCCTGCTCACAGCGCCCCTGCGCATCCTCACACCGCATGCCGAGCACTGGGTGCTCATCGGCTCCCTCATGGAAGACCTGCGCCGGGTGCACGAAGAGATCGTCGGTACCGAATGAAACGCTCACGCCCCGCCGCGGCCACAGTCTCCACTCGACGCCTCGAGGCCTTCACCGACGGGGTGTTCGCCATCGCGGCCACCCTCCTCGTGCTCGACCTGACGGTGAACGACCTCTCACGGGCGACGACGGATGCCGAACTCTGGCAGGGGCTCGTCGACATGTGGCCCGCCATCCTGAGCTTCGCCATCAGCTTCTTCCTGCTGTGCCTGTTGTGGAGCATCCACGTGCGCCAATTCGAGTACATCATCAAGGTGGACGGCTCGATGCTGGTGCTGAACACCGTGCGCCTGTTCGGCGTCGTTCTCATACCGTTCACGACCAGCCTCGACAGCCGGTTCGGCGATCTCACCCTCGGACAGAGCCTGCTCCCGCTCAACTTCTTCTGGGTCGTCCTGTTCGGCTACCTGCTCTGGATTCGGGCCACCCGTCCCGGCGCCGGCCTGGTCGATGGGCTGACCCCCGACGAGACTGCGCGCAGCCGCCGCAACGCGCTCAGCGCCGTCATCCTCGGCGCCCTCGTGGTGCTCGCCGCACCGCTCATTGGCTCCTGGGCGTTCATCGCCTACGCCTTCGACCCCGTTCTGTCGCGCCTGATCGGTGGTGCGCCGGATCCGCAGGCCGACGACGCATCCTCGCCGTCAGTCGGCGGCGAGACCGATCCTCGCCCGGAGTAGCGCGAGCGCCGCTCGATCGACCGTCGCGGCCGGAATGCGGCCAGCGCGCACGGCCGCGGCGACGTCGGCCACCACCGCATCAGGGTCGAACCCGGCACCCGACGGGTCCGGCGACGGCACGTACAGCAGCATCGTGTTGCCGGCCGCAATGGCCTGCACGGCGTTCTCGCTGCTGTCGGCATAGGCCGGCACCCCGGAGTCTTCGAGCATGCCCATGTCATCGGTGATCGAGATGCCGTCGAAGCCGAGCTGGTCGCGCAGGATCCCGTGCCACGCCGGCGACAGGGAGGCTGGAGCGTCATCGACCGCCGTGTAGGCGAGGTGGCCGAACATCACCAGCTCGGCTCCGGCGGCGATGCCCGCGGCGAAGGGCGCTGCATCCGTCGCCCGCCAGTCGACGAGGGTCTCGGCCGTCGTCGGGATGGAGGTGTGCGAGTCGCCGGGCGCGGCACCGTGACCTGGGAAGTGCTTGAGCGTGCTGAGCACCCGGCCGTGCTCGCCGGCCACGGCCGCGGCGACGTGATCGGCGGCTGCCGACGGGTCGGTGCCGAGCACACGGCCGGCCAGGAAGGACTCCGGATCCGCCGTCACGTCGGCGACGATGCCGAAGTTGACCGAGATCCCTGCGCCGGCGAGCACGTCGGCCCTGGCGGAGAAGGCGTCGTCGGTGACGGATGCCGCCAGCCCCCGCAACACATCGGCGCCGGGTGACGGGTCCTCGTCCAGTCGGCTGACCTCGCCGCCTTCCTGATCGACGGCGACCAGGAGCGGCAGCTCCGACGCCGAGTCCACGGCATCGGTGATGGCGCGCACCCCGGCCACTCCCCCCGCCGTGTTGTCGCCCATCAGGATGATGCCGCCCGGTGCGTATCGTGTGGCCTGCGCCGCGATGGCAGCGGCATCCGTGCCGGGGAGATGCAGCATGAGCAGGCTCGCGATCCGCTGCTCCAGGCTCATGGCGTGCAGGCGTTCACGCGCCTCGACGGTCACGGGATCCGGAGCGGCCCGATGCGGGTGCTGCACGGGGGCTGGCTGCGTCGATGTCGGGATGGCCGACCCGGACGCCGCGCAACCCACGAGCAGCACGGCGACCGCCAGTGCGAGCGCCGTCGTCCTCACTCGCCGCCCGACCATGCAGGGAGTCTAGGCGTGCGGCATCCGAGCAGTCTGAGCGCGTAGCGTTGTCGCATGTCAGAGCATCAGCGCGGCCTCCCCCGGTTCGCCGGCGATGGCGTGCTCATCGCGGGCGGGGCACGCGCGATCCTGCTGCAACTGGCGTATCCGCCTGTCGGGCGCGGCGTCGTCGATCACTCCGACTTCGCCGGGCGACCCCTGGACCGGCTCTGGGCCACCCTCGCCTACGCGTACGCGATCGTCTACGGAACCGAGGCCGACAGGGTGCGAGCCGTGCGACTCGTGAACCGCGCGCACTCGCCGGTGCGCGGTGAGGCGCGCGGCACAGCCCCTGCGTACAGCGCCTACGATCCGCAGTTGCAGCTCTGGGTGGCCGCGACCCTCTACGACACCGCCGTGGTCGTGCACGAGGAGCTCTTCGGCCCGCTGGACCCGGCCGAGGCCGACGCCCTGTACGACGCCTATGCCGAGCTCGGCATCCGCCTGCAACTACCGCGCGGACAGTGGCCGGCCGACAGGGCCGCTTTCGCGGAGTACTGGGCGCAGATGCTCCCGCGGTTGTCCGTGGATGCCGATGTGCATGCGGTCTCCCGGCAGCTGATGTTCGCGCGCTCCCTGCCGGCGCCGCTCGGGCTGGCCATGCCTCTCGCCCGTCTCGTGACGGCCGGACTGCTGCCCGATGCCGTCCGATCCGCGTACGGCATCCGCTGGACGGCTCGCGCCGAGCGCCGATTCCGTCGCACCCTGGCCATCACCGGCCTGCTGTGGCCGTGGCTGCCCGTGTCGCTGCGCCAGTGGCCTCAGCGTCGAAGCCTGGCGATCATCAGGCGGGGCTGACCCGCCGGCGGGATCCTCAGAAGAAGTCCGGGGTCACTCCGGCCGCCTTCGCGACGTCGTCGGAGCCCACGCCGGCAGCGTCCAGTTTCACCTTCGCCACGCGAAGCCCCGACTCCATCTGCGCAGCCCAGACATCGGCCTCCTGGGCCGCGGTCTCGGCCTCCTCGGCACGCCGAACCGCCGCAGCTCGCTCCAGCCGCTCGTCGCGCACCTGCTGCATGCTCAGCGTGATGCCGTAGTACGCGGCCACGATGGAGACCACGGGCGTCGCGATCACGGCGAGGGCCGAGACCGCCGCCGAGGTCGGGCTGAAGATGATGAGCAGGCCGAAGGCGAAGAACAGGGCGACGACACCGATGATCACGACCAGGGTGAGCCGCATCGGCTGGTCCTGGAACCACGAGAATGTCTTCTTCGGCGCCTTCCGCCCGGACTCCTGCTCGGCCTCCGGCGCCGAGACCGATACCGCGTCGGAGGCTGGGGCGGATGCGGGCGACGACGTAGTCGGCAGCGGCGCGGCACCGGATTCGGGCGCGAACGCCGGGAGCACCGTCGTCTCCTGGATCGACCGGCTGCTCGCGTGACTCGGCGCCGCGATCGGCGCGCCGGTCTCTGGCGAGACCTGCTGGGTGTCTGACATGGTGCCCCTTCTCATCGGATGCGCTCGGGTCGCCATGCCATTGTGTGCCGCATACAGGGGGAGGTCAAGGACGGCCCCGGGCATGTCGGCGGCGCGGGTTACGCTGCCCGCATGACCCTCGTGAGCTTCGCCTGCGGGCACGGTGCAGCCCCCTCCGACGTCGGCGCGATCACCCTGCGGCGGGCCTGCCCGCTGTGCATGCTCCTGCACGAGACCCACCGCACGCGCGGCGAACTGCTCGGACGGGTGGCCTCGTCATCGCGGTCGGCACTGGCCTCCGAGACTCGGCTCGGAGCCGTCTACCCCTGGGTCTGCGAACGAGGCCACGACAGGTACCAGGCGACGGTGATCGATGTTCTCACCGGTCCGAGTTGCCCGAAGTGCATCCGGAACGCCCAGAGCCCGACGGTCTCCCGCGAGGGCGGCGTCGCCTCCATGAACGCCGGGTTGCGCACGCGAACCTCGCTGACCGAGCAGCGACTGCGGGCGCTGCTCGAGGAGCGCATCCGTGTACCTCGCGGGGTGAACACCGTGCGCATCAACCGCATGTTCTACGGCAAGCAGGAGGTGTGGCCCGACATCCTCGTTCCGGCGCTGCGCATAGCGATCGAGTACGACGATCCGGGGCGCTCCCGGCGCGCACACCTGGGCCTCAAGGAGGCTTCGGATCGCGAGAAGGACGACGCCTTGGGTGAGGTCGGCTGGGAGGTCATCCGCGTGCGCGCCGGCGGCCTGGAGTCGATCGGACCAAACAGCATCGTGTGCGCGTCGCTCACCGCCGACGTGGCCGATCGCATCGTCGCCCGCATGGTCGAGTTGCGCAGCGCCGACGCGGTCGATGCCCTCCGTGTCGGAGTGGCTCCCGCACGGCAGGCCGAGGCCTAGTACCAGTCGGTCGCGACGGAGTGAGCCCAGGCGGAGCAGGGCGAGCCGTAGCGCTGGCTGATGTACGACAGGCCCCAGTTGATCTGGGTCGCGGCATTGGTGCGCCAGTCGACACCGGCTGACGCCATCTTCTCGCCCGGAAGGGACTGCGGGATTCCGTAGGCACCGCTGGAGGCGTTGTAGGCGTTCGCGCGCCAACCGGACTCCTTGTTCCATAGCGACTGCAGGCATCCGAATTGATCGCCGCCCCAGCCGTACGCGCCGATGGCTCCGGCCGCATAGGACTGCGCGGCGCCCGGATCCGAATCGACGTCGCCCGTGTAGATCGGGGTCGCGCCTCCGCCACCGTCTCCACCGGCAGCTGCCTCCGCGGCGGCGGCCGCTGCCGCTGCTTCGGCCGCAGCTGCGGCGGCTGCAGCCTCGGCTGCCCTCCGTGCGGCCTCGCCTTCGTTGTAGCGCTTCTCGACGTCGGCCGCGGTGCTGGTGAGAGAGGCGAGCTGGGCCTGGAGGGTGACGCTCGCGGCCTTCTGGGAGGCGAGCCGATCTCCGGCCTCCTTCTCGGCGGCCTGGGCCGCACCGAGTGCCGTCTCGGCGGCCGCTGCGAGCTTGTCGCGCTCCTTCTCGGCCACGGTGGCCTGCGCGCTGAGAGCATCGGCCTCGTTGCTGCGGCTCCGCGCCTGCTCCTCGAGTCCGGCGGCCTGCTGGGTCAGCTTCGACATCGCTCCGAGCCTGTACAGCAGGTCGGAGTCGGCGGAGTGGTCGAGCAGGAGCTGCACGGTGAGGCTCTCGGTGCCACCGGAGACCACCAGTTGCGACACGATCGCGCCGTAGCGCTCGTGGGCGTCGGCAGCCTGAGCCACGGCGGTATCGCGCTGCGCGATCAGCACGTCGGCGCGCTGAGTGGCCGCATCCAGGGCCGCCTTCGCCGCCGAATAGGCCGCGGCCTTCTCGATGGTGATGCGTCCGAGTCGCGCCGACTCCGCTGTGAGAGAGGTGATGAAGTCGGAGATGCGGTCGACCTCCGCACTCGTCGCCGCTGCACTCGAACGGGCGGCCTCGACCTCGTCCCACGATGGATAGTCCTCGGCGGATGCCGCAGGCACCACCGCGAGGCACAGCATGCCCGCCACGGCGACGGAGGCGATCACCCGTGCGATACGGCGCATGATTCCTCCTCCGCTGGTCGTGTCAGCGCGTGCAACTACCCCGCCGGGGCGCAGGACGCTCCGTTCGAGGCTACGTCGCTCGATCGCAGGCCCCCGCAGATCGCGCGGCGCGGCGCTCTTCCCCGGTCCAGCAGGCGGCGACGGAGGAAGGAGCGGCAGCTGAGCGTCAGCCGGCTTCTGCCACCGGATGCAGCCGGAACAGCCGCACCGTGCGGCCGGAGCCGCGCTCATACGCCCGATAGCCCGGCCACTGCCTCTCGATGCGCGCCCACACGGCGTCGCGTTCGTCGTCGCCGATGAGTTCGGCTCTAACGGGCATCCGTCGTCCCTTGATGCTCACAGCAGCGTCGGGGTGGGCGGTGAGGTTCGCCGTCCACGCCGGGTGGTGCTCACGCGCGAAGTTGCTCCCCGCGACGATGCAGACGTCTCCGTCGGGGCAGTACATCAGCGGCACGTCGCGGGGCAGCCCCGACTTCGCTCCGGTGGAATGCAGCACGAGCGACGGGACGAGCAGGCCGCTGAGCTGAACGTGGCCACGGCTCAGCCATGCTGTGGCCCGCTCGAGCGGCGGCAGCATCGTCGGTGCAGCGCGACGGAACGCACCGGTGCGCGTGAGCGGTGCCACGGCAGACCGCGTCATCTCGAGAAGGCTCGCCATTCTCACATTCTGCTCCGGATAGGGTCGATGCATGACCTCTTCACCCACTCGATTCCTGCTCGTGCGTCACGGTGAGACCGATTGGAACCGACAGGGCCGGGTGCAGGGGCACACCGACATCCCGCTCAACGACCTGGGTCGCGCGCAGGCCCTCGCCGCTGCCGACGTGCTGAGCAGCGCCGAGCCCACCCGCATCATCGCGAGCCCGCTCGGGCGCGCCGCCGAGACCGCCGCCATCATCACCGAGGCCATCGGAGGGCCGGCGGTCGAGACCGAGGCCGACTTCATCGAGATGCAGTACGGCGAAGCCGAAGGCGCGGTCTGGCAGGACATCCGCCATCTCTACTCCGACGGCGTGGTCCCTGGTGCCGAGGCCCGGCCCGCCGTGCTCGAGCGGTCGACGGCGGCTCTGCGCCGTCTCGCGGCGGAGTCGACCGGAACCGTCATCGTCGCCAGCCACGGCGGCGTGATCAACGGCCTCACCCGTCACACCACCTCCCCCGACGAGTTCCCCGGCTCGGCCGACAACGGCTCGATCACCGAGTTCGCCGTGTCGGGATCCGACATCCGCTTCGTCGGACGCACCCGGATCGACGCGGCCGTCAACGTCGAGGCCTGAGTCAACGCCCCGTTCTGGGGGCGGGAACTGAGCACGCCTCAG
Source organism: Leifsonia sp. Leaf264 (assembly GCF_001422325.1). GTDB lineage: Bacteria > Actinomycetota > Actinomycetes > Actinomycetales > Microbacteriaceae > Orlajensenia. The sequence continues at coordinate 49,666 of NZ_LMMR01000011.1, read as the reverse complement.
CAATAACGTGGCCGCATGACCACCGAACCCGAATCGGTGCCGGATCGCGCTGCACTCGCTGCAGCCGCGGCGCTCGGATTGATCTTCACCGTCACCGGCGGCCTGTTGCTCGCTGCCGCATCGGTCGCATCGCACCTGATCCCCGCGATTCCGCCGTGGCTCCCGATCGTCATCGGCGTCGCCCTGCTGGCCGTGGGCGTTCCGGGGCTGCTCTACGGACTGATCGGCATGCTGCGGCGGCCCCGACATCAGCCAGCCGATCCGCTGGTCCGCCGCATCCGCTGATCCCGGCATCCGGTCGCACGCAGCCGACCGGTGTCGGTGCCGACGCCTAACGTCGTCACCATGGAACACCTCGATCGGTCGTGCGGCATCGTGATGCCCGACGGCACGACCTGTGCGGGCATCGTGCCGACGGATGCCGGTCTCAACCTCTGCGAGCCGCACCTGCTCTCGGCGGCCGACGAGGCCGCAGCCACCGTCGGCGTCACCGACCTGCTGCCCGGTCCGTGCCCGGCCTGCGGCTCGCCACTCGGCGTGCGCTATCCGTCGGGCTGGCTCTGCGCCGTCTGCGAGTGGCGTTACGGCACAGCGCCTGACGGCGAGCTCGTACCGCCGCGCCTCGACGTCGTGTACTACATCCGTTACGGAGAGCTGATCAAGATCGGAACCTCAGCCACGCCGCGCCGGCGCATCGCGAGTCTCCCCCACGACGAGGTGCTTGCGTTCGAGCGCGGCGACAGGCGTCTCGAGCAGCGTCGACATGCTCAGTTCGCTGCACGACAGCTGAACGGCGGGGAGTGGTTCCACGCTCACGATGCGCTGCTGCAGCACATCGACACCGTGCGCGGCGGCGTCGACCCGTGGGACATGCACGCCCGCTGGCTCAGCGCCCTGATCGCGCTCTAGGCTCCAGCCGGCGGTTCCCACAGTTCGATCGGAAGCCCCTCGGGATCGTGAATGCGCGCGAAGGTTCCGTACTCGGCCGTGTTCCACTCGTCCCGACGCTCGACGGGGATGCCTGCGGTCTCGAGCCGCGCGGCGAGGTCCTCCAGGCCCGTCACGCGCAGATTGAGCATGAACGGCTGCTCGGCAGGGAAGTAGTCGGAATCAGCCGGGAATGGTGCGAAGACCGTCATTCCCTCCTGCTGCTTCCAGATGTGGTCGTGGCCGGCCTCGACGCCGAGGTGTTCGCGATACCAGGCCGCCCGCGCCGTCGGATCGCCGCTGCGGAAGAAGATCCCGCCGATGCCCGTCACGCCCATGGTGACAACTCCGTCCTGTCGAAGGTCCGTCCTCAACCATGGCATGTTCGGACGAGGTGCTCCAGATCGTCGAGCGATCGGTGCGGCATCCGGACCCATCCGGAGCCATGCCGTGACACATGACAGCGCTGGGCGGCGCGGAGCAGGATACTCATAGCACGGCCGAGATCTCGGCCGTATCAAGCGCCCGGCGCGATGGTCGCCGGCGGAGTGAGATGGGACAACAGCCATGGCCGACGTCACGAGAACCAGCGGCTGGGCCGGATGGATCGGCTTCGCGGCCGTCATCACGCTCCTCAACGGCACCTTCAGCGTGCTTCAGGGCTTCTTCGCGTTGATCGGATCGAACAGCTACTCGGCTGTCGTCGACGGAAGCCTGCTCGTGTTGGACCTCACGGGATGGGGCTGGTGGAACCTCGTCGTCGGCATCCTCCTCATCGCCGCCGGAGTCTCGATCCTGAACGGCGCGCTCTGGGCGCGCATCGTCGTCGCCATCGTGGCGGGCATCAGCGCCGTCGGACAACTGCTCCTGGTTCCGGCTGAACCATGGTGGTCGCTCATCGTCATCGCGCTCGACGTCGTCATCATCTACGCGGTCACGGTGCACGGACGGGAGTTCGCCGCGAGGGACTGACAACGGGAGCAGGCCAGTGCCGTCGACGACGGTTGGAGCAAGCCCGCGACATTCAGAACGGCCACCCGAGCACCGGAGGTTGGAGTGCGAGGAGAGCGGGTACATACTGATGCGATGGCCGCGCCCGAGACTCGCCGATTCGCACGGACGGCGATTGTGGTCGGCGCTCTGGGAGTCGTGTTCGGTGACATCGGCACCAGCCCGATCTATACGATCCAGACCGCCTTCAACCCGGCAGACCCGCATCCGGTTCCGGTCTCGACCGACAGCGTGTACGGCATCGTCTCGATGATCTTCTGGTCGGTGACGGTGATCGTCAGCATCGCCTACGTCGCGCTCATCCTGCGCGCCGACAACGAAGGCGAGGGCGGCATCATGGCCCTTCTCACCCTCATCGGACAGAAGATGATCGGCGGCCGACGGCGAACGAAGATGATCCTGGTGAGCCTCGGGATCTTCGGCGCGTCGCTGTTCTTCGGAGACAGCATGATCACGCCGGCGATCTCGGTGCTCTCCGCCGTCGAAGGCCTCGAGGTCGCGGCGCCCCAGCTCACGGCGTTCGTCATCCCCATCACCCTGGTCATCATCTTCATCCTGTTCTTCTTCCAACGATTCGGTACGGCAGCGGTCAGCCGGTTGTTCGGACCGGTCATGGTCGTCTGGTTCGTCGCCATCGGCGTCTTCGGGATCCTGGGGATCGCTCGGGAGCCGGAGATCCTGCTCGCCCTGTCTCCGACGTATGCGTTGGGATTCGCGTTCACCCATCCATCGATCGCCTTCTTCGCTCTCGCCGCCGTCGTGCTCGCGATCACCGGTGCCGAGGCGTTGTACGCCGACCTCGGCCACTTCGGTCGGCTTCCGATCGCACGCGCCTGGCTGATCCTCGTGTTCCCGACCTGCATCCTGAGCTACTTCGGCCAGGGCGCCCTCATCCTCAACGACAGGTCGGCCCTCTCGAGCCCGTTCTTCCTGCTGATCCCCGCGCCGCTCCAGTTGCCGATGGTCATCCTGGCCACAGCAGCGACTGTCATCGCCTCGCAAGCCGTGATCACGGGCGCATTCTCTGTGACGCGTCAACTGGTCCAACTCGGTTACCTTCCCCGGCTGCGCATCGACCACACGTCGGCACGCACCATCGGCCAGGTGTACGTACCGCTGATCAACTGGATCCTGCTGGCCGCTGTCACCGTGCTCGTGCTCACGTTCCGCGAGTCGGCCGCGCTGGCCTACGCGTTCGGGATGGCCGTCACCGGCACCATCACGATCACCACCACCCTCTTCCTCTATTACGCCCGGAAGACCTGGCGCACTCCCCTGTGGCTCGTCATCGTCGGCGGCGGTCTGCTCCTCACCCTCGAGCTGCTCTTCTTCAGCGCGAACCTCACCAAGCTGGTCAGCGGAGCCTGGCTGCCGTTGGTCATCGCCGTCGTCGCCTATCTCATCCTGATGACCTGGTATCGCGGCCGCCAGCTCGTCACGGCGCAGCGAGAGGGCGAAGAGGGGCCGCTCGACTCCTTCCTCGAAGGGCTCCACGACGGCACCATCGCCGTCGTGCGGGTGCCGGGAACCGCGATCTACCTCAATCGAGGCACGACGACGACGCCCCTCGCCATGCGTTCCACCGTCGAGCATCTCGGGTCATTGCACGAGCACGTGATCATCCTGTCGATCGAGACCGCGCAGACCCCGACCGTCGCACCGGAGGAACGGTTCACCACTGATCCCCTCAAGTTCAGCGACGACGGCATCGAACTCGTGCGGGCACGTTTCGGATACATGGAACGCCCCGACCTGCCGGCGACGCTGAGGACACTCGACCCCGACTCCCTCGAGATCCCTCTCGAGCTGGACGATGCCACCTACTTCCTCTCCACCATCGACCTTCACCGAGGGAACGTCCCGGGACTGGCCCGGTGGCGCAAGCCCCTGTTCCTCGCGACAGCGCGCGGGGCCGCCGATGCCGCCCAGTACTTCGACCTCCCGCGGGATCGCACCATCCTGATGGGATCACGCGTCGAGATCTGACGATCCCACCCGGGTCCCGCTCCGGTGACCCGGCAGGCGCAATGGGGCATCGCCTCGGTGCCGACGGGCTACCTCAGGTACACGTAGAGGGCTGCGATCCGCCCATCGCGGACGATCATGACGTCGGTCCCGTTCACGACCGGATCGGCGCCGGCGGGGCCGTACGACCACTCGAGGGTCGCGAGGTCCTGGACGTCGTGCGACGCTCCCGGCACGAACTCGAACCCGGGCGTCCTGGCGTGCAGTTCCCGGATCTTCTCGTTGATCGCCTCGGGACCGATGGCCACTCCGTCGTGGTCGGCGAACCGGGCGTCCGGGGCGTAGAGCTCGGCGAGCAGCGGGAGACGCCGCGACTCATCCCGCTCGTTGAAGACGCCGAGAAGATTGCGGTGGAGGAGGTCGTCGAAGTCGGTCACAGTTCTGTCTACACCCTCGCTCGCGTCGGCAGGGCCGCTCCGCGGAGTCGGCTCACGAGCAGCCCGCTGTCGGTGGTACCTGCCATGATCCCCCGAGACGGACGATGGGGCTGGAGGCGGCATGCGGGGCGAGGCGACAGTGCTGCACGCCGACCTCGACGCCTTCTACGCCTCGGTCGAGCAGCGCGACACGCCTGCCCTGCGCGGCCGCCCCGTCATCGTCGGCGGCGGCGTGGTGCTGGCAGCCAGCTACGAGGCGAAGGCCCGCGGAGTCCGCACCGCCATGGGCGGTCGGCAGGCACGCGAGCTGTGCCCCGATGCCATCGTCGTTCCGCCTCGGATGGACGCCTACTCCGCCGCCAGCCGCGACGTCTTCGCGATCTTCCGCGACACGACCCCGCTCGTGGAGGGCCTGTCGATCGATGAGGCGTTCCTGGAGGTCGGCGGCCTTCGACGCATCGCCGGCACCCCTGAGCAGGTAGCAGTGCGGTTGCGCGAGCGAGTCCGCGTGGAGGCGGGCCTGGCGATCTCGGTGGGAGTAGCCCGCACCAAGTACCTGGCCAAAGTCGCCAGCGCGGTCAGCAAGCCCGACGGGCTGCTCGTGGTCGAGCCCGACCGCGAGGAGGCGTTCCTGCTCCCGCTGCCGGTCGAACGACTGTGGGGAGTCGGCGCCGTCACCGCCGAGAAGCTGCACAGACTGGGGATCACCACAGTCGGACAACTCGCCGAGCTCGAGGAAGCGACAGCCGAGAGGCTCCTCGGCAAGGCGACCGGTGCGCACCTGCACGCGCTGGCCCGTCTGCGCGACCCGCGCCCCGTCGACACCACGCGTCGCCGATCATCCATCGGATCGCAGCGCGCACTCGGCAGACACCCGCGTTCGATCGAGGAGCTCGACATCATCCTCACCCAGATCGTCGATCGGCTCGCCCGCCGCCTGCGTGACGGCGACCGGGTGTGCCGCACTGTCGTGCTGCGGCTTCGCTACGGCGATTTCGCGAAGGCCACCCGATCGCGCACGATGGGCTCGGCATCCGACCGCACCTCGCTACTCCTGGCCATCGCTCGCGAGCTGCTCGAATCCGCCCACCCCGAGATAGCGGAACGCGGCATCACCCTCATCGGCGTCTCGCTGTCGCAGTTGGCCCGCGCCGACAGCCTCCAACCCGAGCTGCCGATCGACTGGAACGACCAGGCACGTCTGGACAGCGTGCTCGACGCCGTCCGTGATCGCTTCGGCGCGGCATCCGTCGCCCGGGCGACGCAGCTCGATCGCGATCCGGGCTGGTCGACGCCGCTGCTGCCGGAACACGAGTGACCCCGTCGCCGGCGAGCACCCGGAGATGCTCGTCGGCGACGGGGCCACGCGTGGTCGAACTAGTTGTGGGCCTTCTCCACCTCGAGGAAGTCGTCCACGCCGGCGGCCTCGGCCTCACGGCGGCGTGCGCGCAGAGACGGCGCTGCCAGGGCTGCGATGATCGCAAGCACGCCGACGCCGGCCGACACCCAGAAGCCGATCGTGAAGGCGTCATCGGTGGGGGCACCCTGGGCGGTGACGTTGGAGGAGATCAATGCGGCGATGACGGCCGTGCCGACGCTGCTTCCCACGGTGCGGATGACCGTGTTCGCGCTGATCGCCTCGCCGGTCTGGGCCGCGGGGACGCTCTCGACGATGGCGTTCGAGGTCGCAGCGAGCGCCATGCCGATACCGATTCCGGTCAGGATGCCCGACACGATGATCTGCCACTCCTCCGCGTGACCGAGAGCGGGGATCAGGAACGCGATGGTGACGGCGACGCCACCGACGATCATCGGGATCTTCGGTCCGATGCGGCGGATCAGGATGCCGGCGGCGACACCCGAGAGCACCATCGCAACGACTGTGGGAAGCAGGTAGAGGCCGGCCTCGCTGACGCTCTTGCCGAAGCCGTAGCCGAGCACCGACGGCAGCTGAAGCAGGGTGGGGACCAGGATGAAGGTGCCGAACATCGCGAAGCCGAAGGCGAGCGCCACGATGTGGGCGGTCCAGACGCCGCGGTGCTTGAACAGACGCACATCGATCAGCGGTTCTTTGACGCGCAGCTCGACGAACACGAACACGATGAGAGCGACGCCACCGAGGATGAGCAGCCCGATGGTCTTGCCGTCGTCCCAGCCCCACTTCTCGCCTTCACTGATGGCGAGAAGCGCCGAGACCAGGCCGATCGAGAGGATCGCCGTACCGAGCATGTCGAGGCGACCCGGGGTGCGCACCGGCGACTCCGGGATGCCGAAGATCGCGCCGAGAAGGGCGATGGCGACGAGCACCGCGGGGAACCAGAACAGCCAGTGCCAGCTCAGGGCCTCGACGATGGGACCCGCAGCGACGATGCCGACTCCGGCGCCGATGCCGAAGATCGCCGACAGCAGACCGATCGTCACGCTCACGCGCTCCTTGGGCAGCTCGTCGCGAACGATTCCGATCGACAACGGCATCACGGCGCCGGCGGCTCCCTGGAGGACGCGGGCCACGATCAGCACGCCGAGGCTCGGGGCGAGCGCCGCGAGCACGGTTCCGACGAGCAGCAGTGCGAGGACCACGATGATGACCTTGCGCTTGCCGACCATGTCGCCAAGCCGTCCGAGGATCGGCGTCAGAACAGCGGCCGACAGGAGGTAGGCGGTGAGAACCCAACTCGCGTCAGCCGTCTCGACACCCAGGTCGCTGCCGATCGTGCCCAGCGCCGGTGCGACGAGCGACTGCAGAACAGCGAACGACAGACCTCCGAGTGAGAGGAACAGGATGATGGCGGTTCCGCGGGACCCGGTCGCCTTCTGCGCCTGGAGGGAACCCGTTGTGGGGTTCTGGATGATGCCGGACATAGATCTCCTCGAAACGATGTAAACACACGCTGACTTATCGATTATTCCGACAGTGACCCACTTTGTCAACATTTGTTTACTTCGCGGTGAAAACCGCTAGATTGAGTGAGGACGTGCACCATGACTGACGAGACGAAGAGGTCCCCGACGATGTTGACCAAGACAGCGACGCCGAACGCGGATGACGAGATCATCCGCTCGGGCCGTGATTCATCCGCCACCCGACGGGCCCTCGTGCGCGCGGCACGCAGGCGCTTCGCGACCGACGGGTACCGAGCCACCACGGTGCGGCAGATCGCCGCGGACGTCGGCGTCAACGTCGCCCTGATCAATCGGTACTTCGAGTCGAAGGAGGGTCTCTTCGAGGCCTGCATGCAGCGCACCTCGAGCGAACTGGATTCGCAGACTCCGACCGCCTCGTCCGGTGGCGACGTCGTCGAACGTCTCATCGCCCACGTGGTCAACTCCCCCGACAGCGATGACCCGCTGCAATTGCTGTTGCTCCTGCGCTCATCGGGCGACGAGAACGCGGATCGCGTTCGTCGCAGCACCCTGGAGCACTTCACGGAGAGGCTTGCGGCGGCGGCGGGATGGAACGCCGATGAGCCGGCGACGGCCCCGATCCTCCTGCGGGCCCAACTCGCCATCGCGACCATGCTGGGTGTGGTGATGCTCCGGACATCCGCCGGTGTGCACCCCATCGCGACGGCGTCACCCGAGGAGTTGACCGAGCCGCTCGAACCGGTCCTGCGACTTCTGCTCCGCCCTGAGCGCCCCGACCGCAGACGCTGAGGGAGACAGTGACCAGCGGCTCAGGCGATCCACTCGTCCATCAGGCGCCAGTCCTCCAGTTCACGTGCTGAGAATGGACGGGCCTGGATGACGGAGATCGACCGCGCCTTCTCGTAGATCGCGAAGATGGTCTCGAGTTCCACCAGCTCGTCGACTGAGACCGATCCCGAGATGGCCGTGACACCGGGCTGCCGTCCGACCAGGCGAGCCGCGACAAGGACGTCGTGGAGATCGAGCAGCCGAGACGAAGACGTACAGCCGTGCGCGTGCATCACGTTCTCAGACGACGCCTGCGGTGCCGAGAAGGGCGCCTATGGCGAAGGTGGCGACGAGGGCGATCGCTCCTCCTATGACGACACGCGACATCGCGCGCAGTCTCGAGCTTCCTCCGATGCTCGCTGCGATCGATCCGGTGAGCGCCAACGCCGCCAGCACGACCACGAATGTGACGGGCACGCGCCACCCCTCGGGGGGAAGGAGAATGGCGAGGAGCGGAAGGATGCCGCCCAGCGTGAAGGCGAGAGCCGACGCGAAGGCGGCGTGCCACGGGCTCACCACGTCGTTGGCATCGATGTTCAGCTCTGCAGAGAGATGGGCCGCGAGCACGTCATGCGCGGTCAGCTCGACCGCCACCTGCTTCGCCGTCTCCGCTGACAGGCCGCGCGCCTCGTACAGTCCGGCGAGTTCGGCCAGCTCCTGCTCGGGCATGTCCTCGAGCTCTCGGCGCTCCTTCTCGATCAGGGCCTTCTCACTGTCGCTCTGGCTGCTCACCGAGACGTACTCCCCCAACGCCATGGACACGGCACCGCCGACGAGCCCGGCGATCCCAGCCGTGAGGATCGGTGCGCTCGCCATGGTCGCACCGGCGACGCCGACGACGATCGCGGCCACTGAGACGATGCCGTCGTTGGCGCCCAGGACACCGGCCCGCAGCCAGTTCAGGCGCTGGGCGATCCCTCCCCGGTGCGGCTCGTCTGCGTGTTGATCGTGAGGAGGTACTGGTGCGATCGACATGCGGCCACTCAACCACTCATCCGGAGCTGCGGCTAAGAATGCTGGAAGAAAGGGAGGTCATCCTTGAGGTGGACGACAGGAGAGGGACGATGACCACCACCACCCGGGCGACCACTCGGTGGAACCCCACCCGCGATCGGGACCGCCGTGTCCGCACGCGCAGGAGACTGCGCTCCGGCGATCTGCTGCTCATCGCATTCTGGACCTCGGTGGCGCTCGCCGTCGGCCTCTACCTCGCCTATGGAGGGCTGAGCTCGGTTGCGAGCCCCTCGAGCCTCATCGACGCCGTGGGCATCACGGCCGGCCTCATCGGCACGAACCTGATCCTGGTGATGCTGCTCATCGCCGCCCGCATCCCGATCATCGACCGCGCAGTCGGACAGGACGTGGCGATGGCTTTCCATCGACGCTTGGGCAAGCCAGCGCTCTACCTCCTGCTCGCACACTTCGCCCTTCTCACCGTGGGGTGGGCCATGGCAGACGGACAGAGCGTGGTCGTCGAGACTGTGACGATGTTCACCACGCCCGACATGGCTTTCGCCTACCTCGGTCTCGGACTGCTGATCGTCGTCGTCGTGAGCTCGCTCGTCGCGGTGCGACGCCGCTTCCCCTACGAGGCCTGGCATGCCATCCACCTGCTGAGCTACGCCGCCGTGCTGGTGGCTGTTCCGCACCAGTTGAGCGTGGGCGGTGTGCTCGCCGAGGGAACCTGGCAGCGCACCTACTGGATCATCCTCTACGTCCTGGCCTTCGCGGCCGTCGCGTGCTTCCGCTTCGCGGTGCCGATCGTGCGCTCGTTCAGGCACGGCATCCGGGTAGCCGGGATCGAGAACGTCGCCACCGGCGTCTACTCCATCCACCTGACCGGACGCGACCTCGACCACCTCCGCATCAACGGCGGCCAGTACGCCATCTGGCGGTTCTGGAGCGCTGGCACGTGGTGGCACGCTCACCCGATCTCCTTCTCCGCTGTACCCACCGACACCTCGGCACGCATCACCGTGCGGGAACTCGGCGCCGGAACAGCGCGTCTCTCGCGGTTGCGGCCCGGAACTCCGGTCTCGATCGAGGGTCCGTACGGTGTGTTCACCGATGTCACCAGAACATCACCGCACCTGGCGATCATCGCGGCCGGCATCGGCGTCACACCAGCACGCGCCCTCCTCGAGCATTCCAGCCTGGCGCCCGGAGAGGCGACCCTGCTGCTTCGGGGAACGGATGAGAACCAGAACTACCTCTGGGACGAGACGATCGCGTTGGCCACCGCATCGCGTGGACAGGCGTACACGATGACAGGTCGTCGACCCGCGAACCTCGACACCTGGATGTCGGCCGACGACTATCGGCGCGGTGTCACCCTCGGCAGTACGTTCCCCGACCTCGCCAGCTCCGACCTCTACATCTGCGGACCGCAGGCGTGGTCGGACCTGGTGGTCGCGGATGCCCAGGCCGCCGGCCTGCGCGATGAGCAGATCCACGTGGAGAGGTTCGACTGGTGAGAAGACGAGCAGCAGCGGCGAGCATCCTGTCGGCATCGGCCGTCCTGGTCATCAGTTGGCAGATGGGAGCGCAGGCCCATGTCGGGTCCCCGGGGCTGGCCGCGCCCACCGCGAGCGGCACGACCCCTGCCGGGACGACCGGCGGCTCCGAAGGCTCAGCCACGACCGGCACCTCGGATGCCTCGACGAGCACGGGCTCGGCAAGCTCCGCCGGGGGCACGTCCGACACGGGCATCGGCACCGACACGGGCACGAGCGCCCAGGCACCCGCCGCGGCTGGGCCATCCGGAACCTTCACAGGAGCGGTGGCGAGCACCCGTTTCGGCGATGTGCAGGTGCAGATCATCGTTGCTGATGGCTCCATCACCGACGTCGAGGCACTGCACCTCACGGATGCCGATGGCCGCTCCGTGCAGATCAGCAATAGCGCCGCCCCTGTGCTGCGCGAGGAAGTGCTCTCGGCGCAGTCGGCCTCCGTGCAGATGGTGTCAGGTGCCACCTACACCAGCGAGGCGTATCTCACGTCCCTGCAGTCGGCGATCGATCAGGCCGGGCTCTGACATGCATCGCGAGCACTTCGAGACCATGGGGACCGTTGCGAGCCTGGCGTTCGCAGCCGGTCCGCCGGATGCTGCGCTGCTCCCCACCATCCACGCCGCCTTCGACGAGGTCGAGGCCCGATTCAGTCTGTATCGACCGAACAGCGAGATCAGCCGCATTGCCAGCCGAGAATCGGCCATGACGAAGGCGTCGCCCGAATTCCTGTCGTCCTATGCCGCAGCCATCGACTGGAAACTCGCCACCAACGGCACCTTCGACCCTCATCGCCCGGACGGCGTCATCGACCTCTCCGGCATCGTCAAGGCGCAGGCCATCCAGTGCGCACTCGACCTCGTGCAGGGTGCCGGCATCGCCGATGCGCTCGTCTCCATCGGTGGCGACGGTGTCGTCATCGGGCATGCGGATGCGGCCGGGCAGGCGTGGACTGTCGGCGTCCTCGATCCGGACGACCGTGGGGCGCTGCTCTGCACCGTCCCGCTCGACCCGCAGCGGCCGGCCATCGCCACCTCGGGCACCGCCGAGCGCGGTGAACACATCTGGCGTCAGGGCCTCGCCGACTTCCGTCAGGTCACAGTCGTCGCATCCGACATCGTGACGGCCGATGTGCTCGCCACTGCGATCCTCTCGGGCGGGCGTGCAAGCCGCGATGCCGCTACCGATAGCTGGGATGTCGACGTGCTGATCGTCGACCTGGATGGCGTCGTCGAGGTCACCCCGCGGCTGCGCGGTCTGATCACGCAGCACGCTGCCTAGACTTCGAGCATGACCGAGCACGCGCGCATCCTGGTGGTGGAGGACGACGGTCGTCTCGCCGGAATGCTCGGTGAGTTGCTGGAGGGTGAGGGATACGCCGTCGTCATCGCCCGAGACGGACAGCGAGCGCTGCACGAAGGACTCACCTCCAGCTTCGACCTCCTCCTGCTCGACCGGGGGCTCCCGGTGATCGAGGGCCTCGACGTGCTCGACAAGCTCCGCGCTCGGGGCGTCGCGACACCAGCGCTGGTCCTCTCCGCCCTCGGAAATCCGGCGGATCGCGTCGAAGGGCTCGACCGCGGTGCCGAGGACTACCTGTCCAAGCCCTTCGACATCGGCGAGCTCCTCGCCCGGATCCGGGCCCTGCTGCGGCGTCGCGCACCGACCTCCCCCGTTCTCCCCGTTCCCGGTGGGCGATTCGACGCCGACAGCCGCCTCGTGACCCTCGACGGAGCGGGGAGCATCATGCTCTCGGAGCGCGAGAGCGACCTGCTCGAGAAGCTCGCGCGACGGCCGAACCAGGTGTTCGAGCGAGCCGACCTGCTGGACGAGGTCTTCCCCGATGCTGACGACCTCGGTGTCGTCGACACCTACGTGCACTATCTGCGGCGCAAACTCGGTCGCGGCGTGATCCTCACGGTGCGCGGCATCGGCTATCGCATCGGGGTCCAGCGATGACGGGGCCAGCGAGGAACACGGCCGACGATCGAGAGATGCGGCGGGCTGTGCGCCGACTCACGCTGCAGTTCACCGCTCTCATCGGTGTGCTCTTCCTGCTGCTAGGCGCCCTGGTGTACGGCCTCGTGAGCCGCAGCGCCAACGAGACTCTCGACCGCACCCTGCGCGACGCCGCCCAGGTCGACTCGCCGCGTGACCTTCCAGCAGGAGTGTGGGTGACGATCATCGACGACGACGGTGACCCCACTCGATCGTCCCGAGGGATGCCAACGGGGCTACCCGACACGGCCGCGCTCGCCCAGGTGGGTGCGAGCGGCCAGGCGCTCAGCTCAGAGGTGTCCGCCGATGGACATACCTTCCGCGTGCTCACGTCTCTTGAACACGGGCACGTGGTGCAGGTGGCCGTCGACGAACAGGAAGCCCGCGAAGAGCTGTCACGCCTCCTCACCGCATTGGTCGCCGCCGGAGTGGCAGCGCTCGTGGTGAGTGCTGTCGCAGCCACGTGGATGGCCCGACGCGCCATCCGTCCGCTCGCCGACGCACTCTCCCTTCAGCGCCGATTCGTCGCCGACGCCAGCCACGAGCTGCGCACGCCCCTCACCCTGCTCAGCACCCGGGCGCAACTGTTGAGGCGCCGCGTGCCGCTCGCCGAGGAGAGCGGCGCGCTGGGGACGGGCCTCGACGAGATCGTGCAGGACGCACGTGACCTCACAGCCACCCTCGAGGACCTTCTCATCGCCGCCGATCCGCGTGAGGTGACGAACTTCGAGGACATCGACCTGACTGCGAGCATCCGGGAGGTTGCCGCCACGTTCACCACGGAGGCATCGGACCGGGGCATCGAGCTCGATGTCACGGATGCAGCACCCCTCCCGATCTCAGGCGCCCCGGCAGCACTTCAGCGCATGCTCGTCGCACTGCTGGCCAACGCTCTCGACCACGCGCGCCGCCGGGTGACGATCACGGCGACAACATCCGGAAAGGAGGCCGTCGTGACCGTCGCGGACGACGGCCCGGGATTTCCCCCGGAGTTGGCCGGCCGCGCCTTCGAGCGATTCGCCACCTCGCGCCCCATCGACACCGACCCGACCGGACAGCGTCACTACGGGCTGGGCCTGGCTCTCGTCTCCGATGTCGCCAGCCGTCACGGTGGATCCGTCGCGATTGCCGCCACCTCACCGGGCGGCGGCGCCAGCATCACAGTGCGCATCCCCGTTCGGGATCGCTGAGCGATTCCTCCCCCGGCTGCTCGATCTCGCCCGTCCAGCCACCTGTCAAGCCCTGTCAGCTTCCGGGCGATGGGCGTTCACTGGAACCATGACCGACACGACCACCCGCGATGAACCGCAGGCCGACACGGGAGCGCAGAGTGACCGCCCCCTTGTCGCCGACCATGAGCCCGCCGACGCCCTCGCGATGGGCAGGCGCATGGTCACCGAGGAGCAACCGACAGGGCCCGACGACGAACACGACCAACGCGGAGAGGTAGACGAACGATGAGCGACGGCACCAACGCCCAGCCGGATGAGAGCCCGGACGACCAGGTCGACTACCAGTTGACGAATCCCGACGACACGGCCGACGAGGTCGACGCCGCTACGGATGACTCGGGCGACAACCTGGCTGACGACGCGTCTGCGGGCACGACGGATGCCGGCGACGGTGCCGAGTGACCCGACGCGTGACATCCAGCGTCTGACGACGCATCTGCCGCGAGCAGGTGCGCGGCGCGATCACCTCCGGGTCAGTGCCGGCTGAGCCGTGCGACGAGTGGTGCGAGCCGCGACGCGAACTCGCCCGGCACCGTCAGGTAGGAGATCCCGGTGCGAGAGCGCAGTCGGTCGAGCGTGTCTGCATCGCGCCCGACGTCGCCCGACAGGAGGGCCACTGATCCCGATCGCCGCAGGGAATCGGGGGTGAGTCCCATCTGCTGTCGGAGCCACGGGGGCAGGTCATCGCCGACTCCGGCTACCGCCAGACTGAGCTCGAGACCTCTGCCCGCGATCGCAGTGACCCTGTCGGTGGTGACGACCAGTCCATCGAGGTCGGTGACCGGCGGGACCGGGAGGGCGAGAGTCGAGGCCGCATCGCCGGCTATGCGCAGCATCCGATCGCCCTGACCCGCCACCACGATCGTCGGCGCCGGATCCACCTGCGCACGCACGGCGGCGATCACCTCGCGTACGCGATCGACCCGATCCCGCGGCGAGCCCCACTCAGCCCCGAGAACTGCGGCGTCCCGCTCCCCCTCGGGGCGGCCCGCTCCGATGCCGAGTTCGAGACGACCGCCCGAGAGTTCCTGCAGGGTCTTCGCCTCGCGAACGACCTCGGCCGGCCTCCGGAGGGGTGCGGACAACACCCACGTGCCCAACCGCAGCGTCGACGTCGTCGTCGCGGCGGCGGTGAGTACGAGGAACGGCGACGGCGTCCACAGTGTGTCCGGTACCAGGAGGGTGGAGTACCCGAGGGCCTCGATCTCGACCGCGGAGTCCGCCCATGCTCGTGCACCTCCACGGACGGACAGGATGGCGCCGAAGCGGAAAGGGCGCGGTGATTCACTCATGACCCCATCCTGCGCGCGTGCAGGCTCCTCCGCATCCGACCTAGGGAGGCGGATGCCTACTCCCGGAGGAGTACGGCAACGGGACTGCTGGCGTTCCACCTGCCGACGCGCACCCCGAGCAGGCGCTTCGTGAGGCCCGGCACGGCGGAACCCCCGACGGTGAAAGCTTCGTCGGGGGTTCGCTGAGGTCGAATGTACTCGGGGTGGGGTCGGTTCTCCTACGGCAGATTCTTCCGGGCCGCGATCAGCGGCGGCTCGGTCGCCTTCCGCAGCGCGCGAGCATCCGTGACGATCCCGCCGATGATGAGAGCGAGCAGGATCGTTCCCACGATGGCCCCGAGCCCGTAGCTGAACAGCGTGACCAATACGACGATCGGGCCGAAAACGGCGATTCCGACGACGACGGCGATGGCCGCGACCATCCACCAGAAGATGCCAGCCGCACCGAGCCGAGTGCGGGTCAACAGGTAGAACAAGCCGACCACCCAGACGAGGATCGGGCCGGGGATCGCGACGATGATGGATGCCAGTCCGATCGCGTCGTCCGGGAAGCCGTTCGCGCGAGGGAACTGGAACAGGCCTTCGGGGGTGTAGCCGCCGAACCTGTCGAACACCCACTGGTTCGTCACGAGGATGAGCGCGCCGACGAGGTAGAAGGCGACGGCGAGAGCAGCGAGGATCCCCGCCACGACGCGAAGCCTCCTCCGCCCGGGCTTCACCTCAGCGGTGGCGGTCGCTCGGCTCGGGTCGATGAAGCCGGCGGGTGCTGTTCCGACCATCTCCGGGTAGCCGATCCAGACGGCAGCGTGGTCGTAGCTGATCTGGCGCTCTCGGGCAGCGTCGATGATCGCCTGCTGGCGTGCTTCGAAATTCACTGCTGCCCCGTCCCCCGGTGTGGCCTCCGACATCGTCCACCCTAGAGCTGAGGGTGGACGCCGTCACGGCACCCGAAGGGGAGCGGCGAGGTTGCACGCATCCGCTGCATCGAACGTGCGACAGCACCCAGCGGATGATCCGCTGCGGAGCGAATGGCGCTATCAGAACGATGGCAGGACCATCCCCAGGAGGCCGACGGGCACCGGCCTGAAGAAAAGAACCCCTGAGAACATAACGTTCATCAGGGGTTTTGGTGGATCTGAGGGGACTCGAACCCCTGACCCCCTGCATGCCATGCAGGTGCGCTACCAGCTGCGCCACAGACCCGTTCTCTTCCGAATTCCTCCGGAAGCAACTTGATTAGATTACTACATTCGCGAGGCGGTGAGAAATCGAGCGGCCTCAGTCGCGCGTGTCGTGCACGGGCAGCTCGAGGGGCACGACGGGGCAGTCCTTCCAGAGGCGCTCGAGGGCGTAGTACTGACGGTCCTCCTGGTGGAAGACGTGTACGACGATGTCGCCGAAGTCGAGAAGGATCCAGCGTCCATCGGAGCGTCCCTCGCGGCGGATGGTCTTCACGCCGGCGGCGAGGAGCTCGTCCTCGACCTCTCCGGCGATGGCGACGACGTTGCGCTCGGAGTTGCCCGTGACGATGAGGAAGGCATCGACGAACGGCAGGGGGCCGGAGGTGTCGAGACCGACGAGGTCTTCACCCGACTTGGAATCGGCCGCGCGTGCGGCGATGTTCAGGAGTTCGATGGCGCGTTCGGTGGCAGGCATGAAGTGGTTCCTTGATGAGATGAGATGCGCTGTCGGCGCATCAGAAGATGCCGGACACGAGTCCGGCGATGATGAGGGCCACGACGCCCACGGCGAGAACGCCCGCAGAGATGGAGAGGATGAAGGGGACGGTCCAGCGGCTCTGCTTCTGCGGGGGCTGGATCACGTCTCGCGTCGAGGTGTGCCCGCTGACGGCCCGTGAAGCACGGATCGGCTGGGCGCCCGTTGCGGGCGCGGCATCCTCGAGCTCGAAGAGTCGATCGATGTCGGAGGAATCGATGCGATCGGGGTGGGCGCCGGTCGAGCCGAGGCTGCGGGGCAGGTCGAACGAACCGGTGACCAGCACCTCGCCGGTCGTGAGGGCGACCGAACCGTCGCCGCTCTGCGGGATCGACGGCAGGATGAGCGCACTCGTGGTGGTGGGCACTCCCCCGGCGGAGACTCCGCCGGCGGCGATGCCACGAGAGAGGAGCTGGTCGAACGACGGCTGCACTCCGGTGACGTCGCGGTCGTCTTCATGGTCGGCTGCGATCGACCAGTGGCCGATCGGCTTCGCCGGCTGCACGTCTTCGACGTGGCCGAAGTCGAAGGGTGAGGTGGCGGGCGGCGCGACCGGAGCCGGCGCGACCGGGGCATCGGCCGGGGGCACGACGATGGCTGCAGCGGGCTGAGCGGCGGGCGCGGACGGCACGACGGGGACGGCGACAGTGGGGGGCACCGAGATCGCCGTCTGCGCGGTCTCCCAGACCGGTCGCGTCTCAGCCTCCGGCTCGGGAGCCGGCGGCGACCAGGTGACACGACGGCCGGTGTCGGATGCCGTCGGCTCGGCCTCGGCCAGGGTTGCAGGGGCCGAGACCACGACCTCCGTGGCCGACTCGGCCGCCGCGGCGGCCTCCTGCTCAGCGAGCATGGCGCGCAACTCGCGACGGGTGAGCGTGCGCAGCGGCGTTCCGTCGCCGTCGACCGCGCCATCGGCAGCATCCTCGGTTGCGGCCTCAGTGGCCGGCACTGCAGGAGGAGCGGTCTCGAGGCCGGCGGAGCCGCCGGGAGCGTAGGAACGCTGACGGAACTCTGGAGTGGGAGATGCCGGGGTCGTGAACGAGGGCGCTTCGTCTGGCGCCACCTGCGCTGGTGCCTGCGGCGGAGCGCTGGTGAGGCTTCCGGCTGCGAAGGATGATCCGGCGTAGTTCGGAGCTGCGGGGCGTGCGGCGAGGACCGCGTCGTAGTCGCTCTTCTCGGCGCGGGCACCGTCGCCGTTGCTGACCGTGTCGATGGATCCCGTGTAGGGAGTGACGAGCTGGGGGGTCTCCCCGCCCGGGGTCGGCTCGGTGGTGACCGCGCGGCGAGTCAGAGGGCTCGGCGAAGCTGCGCTCTCCTGCGAACGCTCCGCTTCACGCGCCTGTCTGCGCGTCAGTGGCGGTTGATCCTGCCACGTCGTCATGCCGCACTCCGATACAGATGGTGCTTCGAGATGTACTGGACCACGCCGTCGGGTACCAGATACCAGACCGGGTAGCCCCGGTTCACACGTTCCCTGCAGGCGGTCGAGGAGATCGCAAGTGCGGGAACCTCCAACAAGCTTACGTCGGCCTGTGGCAATCCAGAAATGCTCAGATCGTGTCCCGGACGACTCACAGCGACGAAGTGAGCCAGTTCCCAGAGCTCGTGCACGTTCTTCCAGGTGAGGATCTGCGCGATGGCGTCAGCTCCGGTGATGAAGAACAGCTCGGCCTCCGGACGCGCTGCACGGATGTCACGCAGCGTGTCGATCGTGTACGTCGGGCCCGTGCGATCGATGTCGACTCGACTGACCGTGAACCGCGGATTGGAGGCCGTGGCGATCACCGTCATCAGGTAGCGGTGCTCCCCCGTCGAGACGGCGGCCTTCTGCCATGGCTGACCCGTCGGGACGAACACGACCTCATCGAGGTCGAACGACTGCGCCACCTCGCTCGCGGCGACGAGGTGCCCGTGATGGATGGGGTCGAAGGTGCCACCCATGACGCCCACCCGGCGCCGGCGCGAGGACTCTCCCATGAGTCGGCTTCAGCCGATTCCGGTCAGTGCCCGCCGCCGTGAGCATCGTGGCCGCCACCGTGGGCCGCGGCGTACGCCTCTGCCTTCACAGCGTGACGGTTGGCCACGTCGCGGAAGCTCCAGACCACGAAACCGAGGGCGGCGAAGATGACGAGCGCGATGGCGCCGAAGATGATCGTCGGGAAGCTGGTCGATGCTGCTTCCGTCTCAGTCAGAACTGTGGTCAGGAACGTCATGTGTTTCTCCATTCGCGGCGGTATCGGCCTTTTCGCCCCTCCGAGAGTTTAGTACCGCTAACCGCGCACCTGGCCATCGCCACGCACGATCCACTTGGTGCTGGTGAGCTCGATGAGCCCCATCGGACCCCGCGCGTGCAGTTTCTGGGTCGAGATGCCCACCTCGGCGCCGAAGCCGAACTCGCCGCCGTCCGTGAAACGCGTCGACGCGTTCACCATGACGGCCGCAGAATCGACCTCGTTCAGGAAGCGCTCCGCATTGCGCAGATCGTTCGTGATGATCGACTCGGTGTGCTTCGTCGAATAGCGACGGATGTGCCGGATGGCGTCGTCGAGCGAGTCGACCACGCCGACCGTCACGTCGAGGCTCATGTACTCGGTGCCCCAGTCCTCGGCCGTAGCTGGTGCAGCCGTCGGCCAGATGGCCCTGGTGCGTTCGTCGCCATGGACTGTGACTCCGGATGCCGCGAGCCGGTCGAGCACGGCCGGCAGCAGTCGCTCGGCGGCATCCGCGTGGACGAGCACGGTCTCCACGGCGTTGCAGACACTCGGACGCTGGGTCTTCGCGTTGTGCACGATGTCAACGGCCCAGTCGCGCGTCGCGCTCTCGTCGAGGAAAATGTGCACGACGCCGGCGCCGGTCTCGATGACAGGGACCTTCGACTCGGCGACGACGGTGTTGATCAGGTCGGCGCTGCCGCGCGGGATGAGTACGTCGACGAATCCGCGAGCCTGCATGAGCGCGCGAGCCCCGTCGCGGCCGAAGTCGTCGATGGTCTGCACGGCGGTGCGCGGCAGCCCGACGGACTCCAGGGCGTCCTGGATCAGGCCGACCAGGGCGCGATTGCTGTTCTCAGCGGCCGAGCCGCCGCGCAGCACGACGGCGTTGCCGCTCTTGAGGGCGAGGGCGGCGATGTCGACGGTGACGTTGGGCCTGGCCTCGTAGATGACTCCGACAACGCCGAAAGGCACCCGCACCTGCGAGATGCGCACGCCGTTCGGCAGGGTGCTGCCGCGCACCACCTCCCCGACGGGGTCGGTGAGTCCGGCGATCTGCTCCACGGAGGTGGCCAGCGCCTCCACCCGATTGCCGTCGAGCGCGAGTCGGTCGAGCAGGCCGGAGGACATGGCGGCCGCTCGGCCGTTGTCGAGGTCGAGCGAATTGGCCGCGATGACGTCGTGGACGGCTCCGCGCAGGTGCGCGGCGACCGCGAGAAGGGCGTCGTTCCGCTGGGCCGTGGTCGCGACGGCCAAGGCGAACGACGCCGTGCGGGCGTCCTCCAGGCGCGCCTCGAATCCGGGGAGGGCGGCATCCGTTTCAGGCATGGATCCAGCCTAGGGCAGCCCTGCAGACGTTACGCCGCGGGCGAGAACCAGGTGCCGACGTCGGCTCCGGTGAGGGCTTCGTTCACGAGGGCCGTCGAGGTGACGAGCACGGCAGTGCCCGATTCCGCGGCGAGGCGAGCAGCCGACGCCTTGGTCGAGGCTCCCCCGGTGCCGACGCTGTTGACAGTCGTCGAGCCGAAGACGACCCCGTCGAGGAGATCCCCGAACGGCACGTTCACTATGCGCTCGGCTCCCGGCTCCTGCGGAGGCTTGGTGTAAAGCGAGTCGACGTCGCTCAGCAGGACGAGCAGGTCGGCGTCGAGAAGCTGCGCCACCAGGGCCGCCAGCCTGTCGTTGTCGCCGAAGCGGATCTCGTGGGTCGCGACGGTGTCGTTCTCGTTCACGATCGGCAGGATGCGCAGGTCGAGCAGGCGCGCCATCGCGCGCTGGGCGTTGGAGCGGTGCGTCGGGTTCTCGAGGTCGTTGGCCGTCAGCAGCACCTGACCGGCGACGATGTCGTAGCGGTCGAGGCTGTCCTGGTAGCGGAAGATCAGCAGGTTCTGGCCGACGGATGCCGCAGCCTGCTGGGTGGCGAGATCCGAGGGTCGCTCCTCGAGCTGCAGGTAGGGCATGCCCGTGGCGATGGCGCCGGACGAGACCAGCACGATCTCCACACCACGCCCGTGCGCGGCGGCGAGGGCATCGACGAGCGGTGGGATCTGTCCGGCGTTGTCGCCGCTGATCGACGACGAACCGACCTTCACGATGACGCGCTTGGCGCGCTCGATGTCCGTTCGCTCGCTGATCCTCACCGTTCCTCGGTCTCCATCTCAGTTCCGTCGGTGTGGTCGCTGTCCTTCCAGAGACCGGCCTCGCGCTCGCGCTCGAGCTCGGCACGAGCCTCGGCCTTGGCGTCCATGCGCTCGAAGTAGGTGCTGCGACGCTCGTCGCTGGTGCGGCGGCGGGCTCCGTCGAGACGGGCATCGGTTCCCCGGGGAGCGGTGATGAGTTCGGCCGTCGAGGTGAGCGTGGGCTCCCAGTCGAAGATGATGCCCTCGCCCTTGCCGATGACGACGGTCGAGCCTGCAACGGCGCCGGCCTTGAACAGACGCTCTTCGACGCCCAGCTTGGCGAGGCGGTCGGCGAGGAAGCCGACGGCCTCGTCGTTGGCGAAGTCGGTCTGGGCGACCCACCGCTCGGGCTTGACGCCGAGGATGCGGTAGATGTCGCCGTACGAGCCGCCTTCGACCTTGACGGTGTAGTCCTGCTCGTTGACGGCGCTCGGGCGCAGCACGATGCGCTCCCGTGCGGGCTCGGCTGCGATCTCGGCGCGGCCCTGCTCGACGAGCTCGGCCAGTGCGAAGCTCAGCTGGCGCAGGCCTTCGTGGCTGACCGTGGAGATCTCGAAGACGCGGTAGCCGCGCTCCTCGAGGTCGGCCTTGACGAAGTCGGCGAGCTCACGGCCCTCGGGCACGTCGATCTTGTTGAGGGCGATGAGCTGCGGGCGCTCCAAGAGCGGCTTCTGTCCTTCGGGAACCGGGTAGGCGGCGAGCTCGGCGAGGATGATGTCGAGGTCGCTGATCGGGTCGCGGCCGGGCTCGAGCGTGGCGCAGTCGAGCACGTGCAGCAGCGCGGTGCAGCGCTCCACGTGGCGCAGGAACTCGAGGCCGAGTCCCTTGCCCTCGCTGGCGCCCTCGATGAGGCCGGGAACGTCGGCGATGGTGTACCGCACCTCGCCTGCCTGGACGACGCCGAGGTTGGGGTGCAACGTGGTGAACGGGTAGTCGGCGATCTTGGGCCGCGCGGCTGACAGGGCGGCAACGAGGCTGGACTTGCCGGCCGACGGGTAGCCGACGAGGGCGACATCAGCGACGGTCTTGAGTTCGAGGACGACGTCGCCCTCGTAGCCCGGGATGCCGAGGAGGGCGAAGCCGGGCGCCTTGCGCTTCGTGGTCGAGAGGGCGGCGTTGCCGAGCCCGCCCTGGCCGCCTGGCGCGGCGATGAAGCGCATGCCGGGCTCGCTCATGTCGGCGAGTTCGTTGCCCTCTCGGTCCTTGACGACGGTGCCCAGCGGCACGGGAAGCTCGAGGTCGCCGCCGTTGCCGCCAGCGCGGTGGTCGCCCATGCCGGGGCCGCCGTTGTCGCTCGAGCGGTGCGGAGCACGGTGGTACCCCAGCAGCGTGGTCGTCTGCGGGTCGGCGACGAGGATGATGTCGCCGCCGTGGCCGCCGTTGCCGCCGTCGGGGCCGGCGAGGGGCTTGAACTTCTCACGACGGACGGAGACGCATCCGTTGCCCCCATGACCGGCACGCAGGTGGAGCGTGACGTTGTCGACGAAGGTGGTCATGCGGGGTTCTCCTGAACATCGGGTGCACATGCCCGGGGTGGACGTGCGCTGGAAAGACGGAAGGGCGAGCCGAAGCCCGCCCTCGCGTCCATCGAATCGTGCGGTGCCTACTCGGCGGCCGCCACGATGTTGACGACCTTGCGGCCGCCCTTCTGGCCGAACTCGACCGAACCGGCCGAGAGGGCGAACAGCGTGTCGTCGCCGCCACGGCCGACGTTGGCGCCGGGGTGGAAGTGCGTGCCGCGCTGGCGGACGATGATCTCGCCTGCGCCGACGACCTGGCCGCCGAAGCGCTTCACGCCGAGGCGCTGTGCGTTCGAGTCACGACCGTTGCGGGTGGAGCTTGCGCCCTTTTTGTGTGCCATCTGTCAGTCTCCTCAGGGCTTACTTGATGCCGGTGATCTTGACGCGCGTGAGCTCCTGACGGTGGCCCTGACGCTTCTTGTATCCGGTCTTGTTCTTGAACTTCTGGATGACGATCTTCGGACCGCGGAGGTCGTTGAGGACCTCGGCCGTGACGGTCACCTTCTCGAGCGACTTGGCGTCCGAGGTGATCGAGTCGCCATCGACAAGCAGCACCGGAGCGAGCTCGACGTTGCCGTTCTTGTCAGCCTTGATGCGGTCCATCGTGACGATGGTCCCGACCTCGACCTTTTCCTGGCGGCCACCGGCGCGCACAACTGCGTAAACCACTTTACGTACCTATTCTCTGGGGGGCTCCGAGAAGCCCCGATTCGTTTCACGGTGAAATTCCGCTGGGTTGACCGATCCGAGCCGACCTGGCCAACCAGAAAACCGTGGTGACGGTGAGGACGAAGAATCCAACACACACCAACGGTCGAGTTTAGCCGATGGAACTACCTCGGTCAAACAGGGCCACCCGGCGCGTCGCCCGGTGGTCCGCCTTATGATCACGTACATGACCGTGCTCATCGACCAGCCGATGTGGCCGGCCCACGACACGATCTGGGCCCATCTCGTCAGCGACGCCTCACTCGATGAACTCCACGCCTTCGCTGCCGCGAACGGCATCCCCAGGCGTGGTTTCGACCGAGACCACTACGACGTGCCGCTCGAGCGCCATGAGGCTCTCGTGGCCGCCGGGGCGGTCTTCGTGTCGAATCGCGAGCTGGTCACCCGGCTCCGCGCGAGCGGACTCCGGGTGACTGCCCGCGAACGGCGGGGCTTGTAGGGGGTCCTACTCGCCGCCGCCTGCTGTGACGATGGGCTCGACCGGGGTGGTCGAGAGTCCGGCCGTCGTGACGCGCCGACTGCGGGCACGACCCTGTCCGGGCTGCTTGGGCTGCGGAAGCGAGTCCAGCACGGAGTCGAGCAGGTGCTCGGTCTCGACGGGGTTCGTGCGCTTCGGCTCGCGCACGATCTTCGCCACCGGGATGTCGAGGATCGCGACCGGAGCCTCGGCCGTGACGGGCTTCTCCTGACGGGCACGTCGTGAAGCCGGACGCTTTTCTTCCGGGCGATTCCCAGTTTCGGATGCCGCCGCGGCAGGCGCAGCGACCTCTAC
Source organism: Leifsonia sp. Leaf264 (assembly GCF_001422325.1). Taxonomy (GTDB): domain Bacteria; phylum Actinomycetota; class Actinomycetes; order Actinomycetales; family Microbacteriaceae; genus Orlajensenia. The sequence continues at coordinate 25,477 of NZ_LMMR01000011.1, read as the reverse complement.
CGGAGCCGCCGCTGCGGCCGGCTGCTCGGTGCGTGCCGGCTCGGCTGCGGCATCCGTCGACGGGGTGACGTCGTTCTGCCCCTCGGAGCCGGTCGCCTGGTCGCCTGCTGGGGACTGCTCGCCCTTGCCATGGCGACCACGGCGGCCACGACGGGAGGACTTGCGCTCGCCCGCCGCGTTGTCGGACGTGGACGACGCCTCGACGGCGTCGGCCTGTGCCTGCGCTTCGGCGGGCTCGGCGACGACGGCAGCGACAGCGGCGTCCTTCTCGTGCGGGTGCAGGGTCGACGCCGCGATCATGGCGAGGGCGTGCTTCGCGTCCTCGGTGATGCCGTGGGTGCCGTTGCCCGACTTGGCTGCATCGGTCGGAGCCGAGGACTGTGCTGCAGGAGCCGACTGTGCGCCACCGCGGCGGCGGTTGCCGGAACCGGCGATGGCCGGCTGGGGGGTCTGCTGCTGCTGGCGGTGACGCACGACGGGGTCGTGGTGCACGATGATGCCGCGGCCGGCGCAGACCTCGCAGTTCTCGCTGAACGACTCGAGCAGGCCGAGGCCCAGCTTCTTGCGCGTCATCTGCACGAGGCCGAGCGAGGTGACCTCGGCGACCTGGTGCTTGGTGCGGTCGCGGCTGAGGCACTCGACGAGACGACGCAGCACGAGGTCGCGGTTCGACTCGAGCACCATGTCGATGAAGTCGACGACGATGATGCCGCCGATGTCGCGCAGCCGGAGCTGACGCACGATCTCCTCCGCGGCCTCGAGGTTGTTCTTGGTGACGGTCTCCTCGAGGTTTCCGCCCGAGCCGACGAACTTGCCGGTGTTGACGTCGACGACGGTCATCGCCTCGGTGCGGTCGATGACCAGCGAGCCTCCGGAGGGCAGCCAGACCTTGCGGTCGAGGGCCTTCTCGATCTGCTCCGACACGCGGAACTCGTCGAAGGCGTCCTTCTCGCCCGTGTAGGTCTCGACACGCTCGACCAGGTCGGGGGCGACAGCACGCAGGTAGGCCTCGATGGTCTCCTGCGCCTCGTCACCGGCGATGACCATCTTCTGGAAGTCCTCGTTGAAGACGTCGCGCACGATCTTGATGAGCAGGTCGGGCTCGGAGTGCAGCAGAGCCGGCGCCTGCACGGTCTCGAGCTGCTTGGAGATCGACGCCCACTGCTCGATGAGGCGGTTGACGTCGAGCGTCAACTGCTCCTCGGTCGCACCCTCGGCTGCAGTGCGCACGATGACGCCCTGGTTGTCCGGGAGGACCTCCTTGAGGATCTTCTTGAGGCGCGCGCGCTCGGTGTCGGGGAGCTTGCGGCTGATGCCGTTCATCGACCCGTTGGGCACGTAGACGAGGTATCGGCCGGGCAGCGAGATCTGGCTGGTCAGGCGGGCACCCTTGTGGCCGACGGGGTCCTTCGTGACCTGCACGAGCACCTTGTCGCCGGGCTTGAGCGCGAGCTCGATGCGGCGGGGCTGGTTGCCGCCGGGGTTCTCCGCCGCGGCGGCCTCCCAGTCGACCTCGCCGGAGTACAGCACGGCGTTGCGGCCGCGTCCGATGTCGACGAACGCCGCCTCCATGCTGGGCAGCACGTTCTGCACACGGCCGAAGTACACATTCCCGATGAGGGATGCGTCCTGGTTGCGCGCGACGTAGTGCTCCACGAGAACGCCGTCCTCGAGCACGCCGATCTGGATGCGGGCGCTCTTGGAACGCACGACCATGGTGCGATCGACCGACTCGCGGCGGGCGAGGAACTCGGCCTCGGTGATGACGGCCCGACGACGACCGGCATCGCGGCCGTCACGGCGGCGCTGCTTCTTGGCCTCGAGGCGGGTGGAACCCTTGATGCGCTGCGGCTCGGTGATGAGCTCGGGCTGACGCGGGGTGCGCACCTTGACGACGGTGTTGCTGGGGTCGTCCGACCCGCCGCGGTTCTCGTCGCCGCTGCGACGACGCGCCCGACGACGCACCGTCGACTCCGACTCCTCGAAGTCGTCGTCGCGGTCGTCGCGCTCGGGGCGTCCGCCGCGCGATGGGCGAGGCGGAAGCGCCGCGATCTCGGGCGCGTGGAAGATGAGCGACGTCGTGGTCAGAGCCGCCGGGAAGAGCGTCAGGGCGACGGATGCCTCGACCTCAGGCTGGTGCTCGGCGGCGGCGGCCTCCTCGGCATCGGCCTCCGCGGCCGGGGCGTCGGGCGTCGGCGCGTCGGCCACGACCGATGCGGGGACGGACTCCGTCACCGCGGCGACGGGCGCCTCGACTGGGGCGGCCGGAGCCGCCGACTGGGCGGCATCCGTTCCGGCCGTCGTGGGCTCGGCTGACGCCTGCTCCGCCTTCTTCTGGCTCTTGCGAGCCCCGAAGATGCGCGTGCGCTTGCGTCCGCCGGTCTCCCCGACATTCTTCGTCGGGTCGGTGTTCTCGTTGTTCTCCACCATTGCTGGGGCACTCCTCGACCGGTGCGACTGGCCGCGCCATCCGCGTTCCGGGTACTCTCTCACGCGAGTCTCCGCCGGTGCGGAATCTCGCTAATCCTCTGTCGTCTGCAGCCGGCACACTGGCTCTGGCTGCCACTTCTCTCGGTCTGGGACCGAATGTCCGGGTGCACTGCACCCATCAAGCCTTCTTTGGCGTCGGACTGAGCGCGGCTCAGTCGACACTCACGATTATCGCACGCCTTCACAGATCGGTGGTGATCAGCCATGCCATAATCGCCAATCATGAGCGACAGCAGCCCGACCAGTCCAGCGTCCAGACCCGCCTACCTCGTCGGAATCCTGCTCGCCGTACTCGGTGGAATCGGGCTGCTGGCCGCGTTCGAACTGACGCTGGAGAAGTTCCACGCCCTGGAGTTCCCGGGAACGGGCGCATCCTGCGACTTCAGTCTCATCGTGCAGTGCTCGGTGAACCTGGCCTCGTCGCAGGGCGCCGTGCTCGGGTTCCCCAACCCGGTGATCGGACTCATCAGCTGGCCCGTCGTCATCACCATCGGCGTCGCGATCCTCGCCCGGGCACGCTTCGCCTCGTGGTTCTGGATCGGCCTCAACGTGGGCGTCGTCGGATCCCTCGCCTTCGTGATCTGGCTGATGTACCAGAGCATCCACATCCTCGCGACGCTGTGCCCGTGGTGCATGCTCACCTGGGCCGTGGTCATCCCGCTGTTCTGGATCGTCACGATCGACAACCTGCGCACTGGACGCATACCGACGACCGAGCGATTCCAACGGTTCGCGGCGGCGGCCTTCGGATGGATCCCGCTGATCACGCTGATCTGCTACCTGATCGTGGCCGTCATCGCGCAGCTTCGCCTCGACGTGCTGGGCTACCTGTTCTGACCTCCGTTGGTCGAGTAGGCCGCGAGCGAAGCGAGTTGCCGTATCGAGACCACATCTCGGCCGCAGTTCGCTTCGCTCGGGCGTTACTCGATCAGCGGATGGGCGGGCGCTGCTCGTGCAGCGCTGACGAACTCAGGCGAACCAGAGGGCGAGCTCGCGCGCGGCCGACTCGGGCGAGTCGGAGCCGTGCACGAGGTTCTGCTGCACCTTGAGGCCCCAGTCGCGTCCGAGGTCGCCGCGGATCGTGCCGGGGGCAGCGGTGGTCGGATCGGTGGTGCCGGCCAGCGAGCGGAAGCCCTCGATGACGCGGTTGCCCGCGAGGCGGATGGCGACGCTCGGGCCGGACTCCATGAACTCGATGAGCGGCTCGTAGAACGGCTTGCCCTCGTGCTCGGCGTAGTGCTGGGCGAGAAGGTCGCGGTCGGCCTCGACGAGACGGATGTCGACGAGCGAGTAGCCCTTGGCCTCGATGCGACGCAGGATCTCCCCGGTCAGGCTGCGGGCGACGCCGTCGGGCTTGACGAGGACGAGGGTCTCTTCGATCGTGGTCATGCGTTCTCCTTGTTGTATCGGTCGATTCGGCCGCCGCTGATCATGGCGTAGGTCCATATGGCGGCGAAGATGGCTCCTACGAAGAACATGCCGGGGTTGAGAAGTCCGGCGAGCAGGATGAGAACCTGGACGGTCCATCCGAGCACGTACGCGAACTGGTATCGCAGCAGGCCGAGCGTGACGATGATGAGCAGGCACACGATGCCGCCGCTCACGAGGGCCGCGACGGGGCCGATGCTGATCAGGCCGGCTGTCGGCAGGCCGTAGTTCACGAGGGCGGCGAGGAACACCACGATCAGCTCGAAGCCGAGCACGATCGAAGCGAGGCTGCGCCTGATCGATCGCGGGGCCGGAGCACGTCCGTGCGCCGGCGCCGGCGACGCCTCGGGGCTTCCGGGCGCCTCGGCTGCAGCATCGCTCACGAGCTCATCCAGTCGGCGTCGGCCGCGATCTCGATCGCCTCGGCGACGAGGGTGATCGACCCGGTCACGATCACGGCGCGGCGCGGCGCGTCCGACGCCCACCGGCGTGCGTCGTCGAGGGCGTCGATCACGCTGTCGAACTGGAAGACGACGTCCTGGTCCACCCACTCCACCATGTCGTCGGCGAGTTCTGAGACCGGGATCGCGCGCTCCGACGACGACGCCGTCACGTTGAAGTGGTGCACGGCCGGCGCGAGCGCCTCGACGATGCCGCGCGCGTCCTTGTCGGTGAGGATCCCGACGACGGCGACGATCTCGTCGAAGTCGAAGAAGGTGTCGAGCGATGCCACCAGGGCCTGGGCGCCGTGCGGGTTGTGGGCGCCGTCGACGATCACGCTCGGCTCGATGCCGACCAGCTGCAGCCGTCCGGGAGAGGTGACTGTGGCCAGCCCCTCCTCGACCAGCGCAGTGGTGAGAGGTTGAGCGCCTCCGCCGATGAAGGCCTCGACGGCAGCGATGGCCACGGCGGCGTTCTGGGCCTGGTGAGCGCCGTAGAGGGGCAGGAACATCTCGTCGTACTGACCCGCTGCACCGCGCACGCTGATGAGCTGTCCGCCGACGGCGACCCTGTGCTCGGAGAGCGCGAACTGCGCGCCCTCCACGGCGAAGGTGGACTCGGTCAATTCCACGGCGCGCTCGAGCTCGGCGAGAGCCTCAGGAGTCTGGGCGGCGGAGACCACGCTCGCGGCCGGCTTGATGATGCCCGACTTGGTGCGGGCGATCTCGGCGATCGTGGAGCCGAGGCGTCCGACGTGGTCGAGCGCGATCGGCGTGAACACCGCCACCTGCCCGTCGGCGACGTTGGTGGAGTCCCACTCTCCGCCGATCCCGACCTCGAGCACGACGACGTCGACGGGCGCATCCGCGAAGCACGCGAACGCGAGCACCGTCAACGCCTCGAAGAAGCTGAGCGGGGCATCCCCCGCCGCCTCGAGCTCGGCATCCGTCATCGCGATGTAGGGCTCGATGTCCTCCCAGTTGCGCACCAGCGCCTCATCGGTGATCGGCGCGCCGTCGATGAGGATGCGTTCGGTGAATCGCGACAGGTGCGGGCTGGTGAGCAGTCCCGTCTTGAGCCCGTACGCCCGCAGGATGCTGTCGATGATGCGACTCGTGCTGGTCTTGCCGTTCGTACCCGTGATGTGGATGACGGGGTAGGCGCGCTGCGGATCGCCGAGCAGCTCGACGGCGCGCCGCGTGGCGGCGAGCCTGGGCTGCGGGTTCGACTCCCCGATGCGGGCCAGCAGGCCCTCGTAGACGGCGTCCGCCGGCTGGCGCCAGATGTCTTCGTCGTTCATGCCTTCTCCAGAGCGATGGTGAGGGTGGAGTCGCGCCCGACCGAGAGTGCCTCGGCCGGCAGCTCGGTGCCGCCGAATGCGGCGACGTCGAGGTCGACGGCGAGGGTCTCGGCGGCGATGAGCTCGGTGTGCACGCGGGCTGCAGTGGCTGCGGTCTCGTTCAGGGTGAGGCGCAGTCGGATGCGGTCGCTCACCTCGAGCCCGGCCGCCTTGCGGGCGTCCTGCACGGCGCGGATGACGTCGCGGGCGAGCCCCTCGGCCTCGAGCTCGTCGGTGGTGACGGTGTCGAGCAGCACGAAGCCGCCGCCGGGGAGCAGTGCGAGTGCGACGCCGGAGCCCTCCGCCGCCGCTGCCTCGAGCACGAGGTCGTACTCTCCGTCGGCGAGGACGATGCCGCCCGCCGTGACGACGCCGTCCAGCTCGGACCAGTCGCCGGTGCGGGCACCCTGGATGGCCTTCTGCACCTCCTTGCCCAGCCGGGGACCGGCTGCACGGGCGTTGACGGTGAGCCGGCTCGAGACGCCGTAGTCGGCGGCGCTGGACTCGGCCAGCACCACGAGGTCGACGGCCTTCACGTTCAACTCCTCCCGCAGGATGGACTCGAACGGCGCGAGGGAGTTCGCGGATGCCGACACCACCGTGAGCTTCGCCAACGGCAGTCGCACCCGAAGGCCGGACTGCTTGCGCAGCGAGAGCGCGGTCGAGCTGATGGCACGCACCTCGTCCATGACGGCGACGAGGGCGTCGTCGGCCGGGAACTCGGCGGCGTCGGGCCAGTCGGCCAGGTGCACGCTGCGACCGCCGGTGAGACCCTGCCAGATCCGCTCGGAGACGAGGGGAAGCAGCGGAGCCGAGAGGCGGGTGTAGGTCTCGAGCACGGTGAACAGCGTGTCGAACGCCTCACTTCCTGAACCGTCCTCCCCCACGCCCGCCCAGAAGCGGTCGCGGGAGCGGCGCACGTACCAGTTCGTGAGCACGTCGGCGAAGTCGCGGAGCTTCGCGGCCGCGAGAGTGGAGTCGAGCTGCTCGAGGTCGGTCGTGACGGCGGAGACGAGGTCGCCGAGCTTGGCCAGCAGGTACCTGTCGAGCACGTCGGTGGAATCAGTGCGACGCCGGGCCTCGTAGCCGTCCTGCGACGAGGCGTTCGCGTACAGGGAGAAGAAGTACCAGGTGCTCCAGAGCGGGAGCATCACCTGACGCACGCCCTCGCGGATGCCCTCCTCGGTCACGACGAGGTTGCCGCCGCGGAGCACCGAGCTCGACATCAGGAACCAGCGCATGGCATCGGAGCCGTCGCGGTCGAAGACCTCGGAGACGTCGGGGTAGTTGCGCAGCGACTTGCTCATCTTCTGGCCGTCGCTGCCGAGCACGATGCCGTGGCTCACGACGTTCTTGAACGCCGGACGATCGAACAGCGCCGTCGAGAGCACGTGCAGCATGTAGAACCAGCCGCGGGTCTGCCCGATGTACTCCACGATGAAGTCGGCCGGGTTGTGGCTGTCGAACCACTCCTGGTTCTCGAACGGGTAGTGCACCTGCGCGAACGGCATCGATCCGGAGTCGAACCAGACGTCGAGCACGTCGGGGATGCGGCGCATCGTCGACTTCCCGCTCGGGTCGTCGGGATTCGGACGGGTGAGCTCGTCGATGTAGGGACGGTGCAGGTCGGGCTCGCCGGCCGCGTTGCGCGGCTGGGTGCCGAAGTCGCGCTCCAGCTCCTCCAGGGAGCCGTAGACGTCAGTGCGCGGGAACTCGGGGTCGTCGCTCTTCCACACCGGGATGGGCGACCCGAAGTAGCGGTTGCGGCTGATCGACCAGTCGCGCGCGTTGCCGATCCACTTGCCGAACTGGCCGTCCTTGACGTTCTCGGGAACCCAGGAGATGTCCTGGTTGAGGTCGACCATGCGGTCGCGGAAGTCCGTGACGCGCACGAACCAGCTCGACACGGCCTTGTAGATCAGCGGATTGCGGCAGCGCCAGCAGTGCGGGTAGGAGTGCACGTAGCTGGCCTGTCGCAGCAGTCGGCCCTCGGCCTTCAACAGCTGCGTGAGCGGCTTGTTCGCGTCGCTCCAGAGCTGGCCGGCGACGTCGGTCACGTCGGACAGGAACTTACCGCCGTCATCGAGGGAGATGATCACCGGGATGCCGTTGGCCTCGGAGACCTTCTGGTCCTCCTCGCCGTAGGCGGGGGCGAGGTGCACGATGCCCGTGCCGTCTTCAGTGGTGACGTAGTCGGCGACGAGGATGCGCCATCCGTTCTGCATCCCCCAGGCCTCGACGTCGGCGTAGTAGTCGAACAGCCTGTCGTAGCTGATTCCCTCGAGCTCGCTGCCGAGGACCGTGCGGGAGACCGCGGCCTGTGCGTCCGCCGCCGACTCGTAGCCGAGGTCTTTCGCGTAGTTGCCGACGAGGTCGATCGCGATGAGGTACTCGGCTCCGAGCACCTCGGTGCCGTCGGCGCCACCGGCCCGCTCGCGCAGGACCGTGGCATCGGGGGTGCCGTTCGGTCCGGCAGGCACGACCGCGTAGCTGATCGTCGGACCGACGGCGAGCGCGGCGTTGGTTGGAAGAGTCCAGGGAGTCGTCGTCCAGGCGAGAGCCCGCACGGCGGTGAGCCCGAGCGACTCGGCCTTCGGGCCGGTCAGCGGGAAGGTGACGGTGACGGTCTGGTCCTGGCGGTCCTTGTAGACGTCGTCGTCCATGCGCAACTCGTGGTTCGAGAGCGGCGTCTGGTCGCGCCAGCAGTACGGCAGCACCCTGTAGCCCTCGTAGGCGAGACCCTTGTCGTGCAGTCGCTTGAACGCCCAGATCACGCTCTCCATGAAGGTGACGTCGAGGGTCTTGTAGTCGTTCTCGAAGTCCACCCAGCGGGCCTGGCGGGTGACGTAGCCCTCCCACTCCTTCGTGTACCGCAGCACCGAGTCCTGGGCGGCGCGGTTGAACGCGGCGATGCCCATCTCCTCGATCTGACTCTTGTCGGTGATGCCCAACTGCCGCTCGGCCTCGAGCTCGGCCGGCAGGCCGTGGGTGTCCCAGCCGAAGCGACGGTGCACCTGCTTGCCCCGCATGGTCTGGAAGCGGGGGAACACGTCCTTGGCGTAGCCGGTGAGGAGGTGACCGTAGTGCGGCAGGCCGTTGGCGAACGGCGGACCGTCGTAGAACACCCACTCAGGCGCGCCCTCGCGGTTGTCGATCGAGGCCTGGAAGGTGTCGTCGTTCTTCCAGAACTCGAGCACCTCCCGCTCGATGGAGGGGAAGTTCGGGGACGGCACGACTCCGTCGGAGGTGTGCTGGGGATCCTGACCCTTGGGGTACAACGCGTGGCTCCTGGATGCGAGAGACTTCTCCACGAGGACGGCGAGCCCGTCGAGCTCCACCGCGGTACCACCCCGCTTGTGCACCACTCCCGTCGACTGGCTCCGAGACCGCTGCACCGCTTGTTCATTGGCTGTGACGGGCCAGACCCGTTCGGCTCTACTGGGCTCACGCCGTTCTACCGAAGACTCCCCGGTGATGGCCGGATCGATGTCGTTGCGCCCAGTCTACGCGATACCGCGGCACGAGCACTTGAGGGGAATCGCTACCTGTAGGCCTCGTCGATGAGCGCGTGCAGCGCCGCCGGCGCCACCCGGTGCTCCCTGGCCTCGGCCACGAGGTCGTGGATGAGTCCAGCGAGCACGGCATGGCCGCCGACGCGAACCGTCACGACGGCGCCCCGTCCTCGGTGCAGCTCGACGAGGCCCTCGTCTCTCAGCACGCGATATCCGTGCAGAACGGTGTTCACGTTGATGTCGAGCGATTCGGCCAGCGCGCGCGCCGATGGCAGTCGTTCCCCGTCGACCAGGCGACCATCGACGATGGATCCGCGGATGCCCGCCGCGAGTTGCTCGAACAGGGGCCGGGGGCTGGACGGATCGACGCGAATCACCACGGGTTGAGTCTATTGCGCTAGTTCAAGTGACTCAATATGGGCGGATGCTGCCAGGACTGCTGTCAGGATGAGTGATGCCTGCCGCCCTGAGCGGAGGGCATCCTCTTCCTCTCCCACTGCAAGGAAACCGATGCGCAGCGCTTCCACCCCGGTTCGACAGAGCCGGCGCCTCCTCACACTCCTGGCCGCCGCGAGCGGCGCCGCTCTCCTGCTCGCCGGCTGCTCGGCGGCGGAGCCCGAGGCCGCGTCGACTCCCGTGGCCGGCGGCACCCTGGTCTACGCCAGCGGCGACGCCGAGCCCGACTGCCTCGACCCGCATGTCGGTGGCAACTACCCGCAGGCGCTGGTGGCCGGGCAGTTCCTCGAGTCGCTGGTCTCGCTCGACAAGTCCGGCGCCATCATCCCGTGGCTCGCCACGAAGTGGACGGCATCCGACGACGGACTCACCTGGGACTTCACCCTGCGCGACGACGTCACCTTCACCGACGGCACCCCGTTGAACGCCGAGGCCGTGAAGGTGAACGTCGAGCACCTCAAGGATCCCGACACGCAGTCTTCGACCGGCTACCTCGCCCTCGGCAAGGTCGACTCCGTCGAGGCCGTCGACGACACGACGGCGCGCTTCCACCTCAGCACTCCCGACAGCGCCCTGTTGGAATCGCTCGCCCAGCCCTGGCTGGCGATCGAATCGCCTGCCGGAATCGCCCGCGGAATGGACGAGAACTGCCTCGCCCCCATCGGCACCGGCCCCTTCGTGGTGACCGACTGGGTGCAGCAGGACCACCTCACCCTGACGCGCAATGATGACTACGACTCGGCCCCTGCTGACGCCGCGCACACAGGTGCGCCCTACCTCGAGGGAATCGAGTGGCGCTTCATCCCCGACTCCGCCTCGCGCTACGCCGCCCTGCAGTCCGGTGAGGTCGACGTCATCGACAACGCCCAGCCCGACACGATCGCCCAGGCCACGAAGAACGGCTCGCTGGCCGAGATCGACGCGCCCCGCCCCGGCGCCTCCAACCGCATCGAGCTCAACTCCTCGCGGGCCCCGTTCGACGACGTGCGGGTGCGGGAGGCCTTCATCCGCGCCGCCGACGTGAACGACGGCATCGACTCGCTGTTCTTCGGAACCGCGAAGCGCTCCTACTCAGTCCTCTCCAGCGTCGAGCCCCTCGGCTATTCCGACGAGACGTTGTTCACGACCGACCTCGACGCGGCGAACGCGCTCCTTGACGAAGCCGGTTGGACCACCCGCGACTCCGACGGCTACCGCACCAAGGACGGCGCCCGACTGACGCTGCGCTTCCCGGTGTCGACCAACCAGTCGATCCCGGCGGAGCAGTCGTTGTTCGAGCAGATCCAGGCGACGGCGAAGGAGGCCGGCTTCGACGTCGTCATCTCCCCCCTCGACATCTCGAGCTGGTACGGCGCGCTGTTCTCCGACTCCTACGAGCTGGTGAGCGCCCCGTACACGAAGATCGGCCCCGACGTGCTGCGCACGCTCTACGACTCGGCCGGCATCACCCCGGCGCCGAGCGGCTATTTCGCCAACCTCGCCCAGCTGAACGACCCGAAGCTCGACGAGCTGCTGCGCACGGCCGCGAGCACGAGCGACAGCGATGAGCGGGCCTCGCTCTACGAACAGGCGCAGAAGATCATCCTCGGGGGCTTCTACGCCCTCCCGCTCTACGACCAGCAGAACCACTTCCTGCTGAGCACTGCGGTGAAGGGCGCGCGGGCCATGCCGACGGTGTCGACCCCGACCTTCGCCGACGCCTGGCTCGCCGAGTAGATGGGACCGGCCGCCCGCCGCACGCTGGGGCGCCTCGCCGGCGCGCTGTTCGTGCTGTGGGCTGTCGCCACGCTGACCTTCTTCGCCATCCACCTGGTTCCGGGTGATCCTGCCCAGGCGATCCTCGGCGGCCCCGGCTCGCAGGCCTCGCAGGAGGCCCTCGACAGGGTCCGCGCGGACTACGGGCTCGACCAGCCGCTCATCGTGCAGTACCTGGCCATGCTCGGACGACTGGCGACAGGGGATCTCGGCGAGTCCTACGCCCTCCGAACCCCCGTGGCGCAGTTGATCGGCGGGCAACTCGTCGGAACGCTCGTGCTGGCGCTGCTCTCGCTCGTCGTCGCCTGGGTGATAGCGGTCGGTCTCGCGCTCTGGTCCACCGGTCCCGGTCGGCTGAGCCGCGCCGTGGCACAGGGGGTCGAGCTCACCGCGGCGTCTCTGCCGCAGTTCTGGCTGGCGACGGTGCTCATCGCGGTCTTCAGTACCGGCTTGGGCTGGCTCCCTGCGGTGTCCACTGGAGGTGCGGCGGGGCTGGTGCTGCCCGTCGTCACCCTGGCGATCCCCCTCGCCGGATTCCTCGCCCAGCTCATGCGCGAGCACCTGCTGATAGCTCTCGAGCAGCCGTTCGCCCTGTCGGCCCGTGCCCGTGGCGAGTCGGCGGCTGGCATCCGGCTGCGTCATGCCCTGCGCCACGCGGCGTTGCCGGGGATCAACCTGTCTGGGTGGGCCGTCGGCTACCTCATCTCCGGCGCTGTCGTCGTCGAGACGATCTTCGCCCGCCCCGGCCTGGGCCGCACGCTGCTGCACGCCGTCGAATCCCGCGACGTTCCCGTCGTCCTCGGAGTCGTGCTCCTCGTCGCCCTCGTCTACGTCGTGATGACCTTCGTGACCGATGCGCTCTCCCGCGTCGCCGACCCCAGACTGCGGCAGACGGAGGTCGACGCGTGAGCGAGCTGGAGGTGCGCAGCACTGTGACCGTGGAGTCGGCCGTCCGGCCGCTCCCCCGCATCGGGACCGTGCTGGCCGGGCTCTTCGTCGTGTTCCTCGCTATCTCCGTGGTCTGGCCCGGACTGCTCGCTCCCTTCGATCCCGATGCCATCGCTCCCCGCGACGCGTTCCAGCCGCCGTCGTCGACGCACTGGTTCGGCACCGACGAGTCCGGGCGCGACATCTACAGCCGGGTGATCTGGGGCACGTCGACCTCGCTGCTCATCGGCATCACGGCGACGGCCATCGGTCTCGCCCTCGGGCTTCTGCTGGGTGCGATCGGGGGCCTCGGTGGGCGTGCCCTGGACTTCGCCGTCGGCCGGGTGAACGAGGTGCTGTTCGCCTTCCCCGGGCTGCTGCTCGCCCTCCTCGTCATCGTGCTCTACGGCCCCGGCCCGGTGACGGCGACCATCGCCGTCGGGCTCTCGACGGCGCCGGGCTACGCCCGCATCGTCCAGGGCGAGCTCCGCGGCATCCGCTCGTCGGGATTCGTCGAAGCCGCCCGGGTGCTCGGGCACAGCACGCCCCGGATCATCCGACGCCACATCCTGCCCAATGCCCTTGCACCCATCGCCGTCCTCGCGACGCTGGGCGTCGGCCAGGCCATCGTGTGGGCGTCGGCGCTGAGCTATCTCGGACTCGGCGCCGAACCGCCGGCAGCCGAGTGGGGCGCCATGCTGGCCGCTGGCCGCACCTACATCACGACGGCCTGGTGGATGACGGTGTTCCCCGGCCTGATGATCGTCCTCACCACCATCGCGACCACTGTGCTCGGCCGTGCCATCACCAGCCGCACAGGAGCGGCCCGATGAGCGCCGCCGCCGGCACGCCCGTGCTCGACGTGCGTGGACTGCGGGTGTCGTTCGAGACCGGCCGAACGCGACGCGACGTCGTGCTCGGCCTCGACCTGCGCATCGAGCCCGGCCAGTGCGTCGCCATCGTCGGAGAGTCCGGATCCGGCAAGTCGGTCACGGCGCGCTCCCTGCTCGGCTTGGCCGGCCCTGACTCCGACGTCCGAGCGGACCTGCTCGACATCGGCGGCGTCGGGATGCTGCACGCCGGCGAGCGGGAGTGGCGACGACGCCGCGGCGACGGTGTCGGGCTCGTCCTCCAGGACGCCCTGGTCTCCCTCGACCCGCTCCGCACCATCGGACGAGAGATCGGCGACGCCCTGCGGCTGCACCGGCGGATGTCGGCGGCGGCCGCCCGGATCCGGGTACTCGAGCTCCTGACCCTGGTCGGGATGCCCGATCCTGAGACGGCGATCGACCGGCGATCGGGCGAGCTGTCAGGCGGGATGCGGCAGCGCGCACTGATCGCCTCGGCCATCGCCCTCGATCCGCCGCTGCTCATCGCCGACGAGCCGACGACGGCCCTCGACGTCGGCGTGCAGACCCGGGTCCTCGCCCTGCTCTCCGAAGCGCGCGACCGTGGCACCGGGATCCTCCTGATCAGTCACGACCTCGCCGTGGTGTCCTCCGTCGCCGATCGCGTCATCGTGCTCGACTCCGGCGCCGTTGTCGAGGAGGGGCCGACCCTCCAGGTGATCACGGCGCCGCGGCATCCCACGACAGCCGCCCTCGTCGCCGCGGTCCCCACCGACGTCCCCCGCGGACGCCGACTCTCGGCGGAGTCGACGGTACGCGTCGCGGAGCGCGGGACCGGGACGGCGACACTGCAGCCCCGGCCGATTCCGTCGAGCGGCGCGGGTGTGCCCGACCAGGGCATCGTGCTCGAGGGGCGCGGCCTCACCGCGACGTTCAGCACCGGCGGCAGGACGGTTCGGGCCGCCGACGACGTATCGTTCAGGCTCGAGCGTGGCACCACCCTCGGGCTGGTGGGAGAATCCGGCTCCGGCAAGACGACCCTCGCGAGGCTCGCCCTGGCCCTCCGACGCCCGGACAGCGGCGAGGTGCTGCTCGACGGCGGCGCCTGGTCGAGCCTCAGCGAGCGCGAGCGGCAGCCGCTGCGGCCGCGCCTCGCGGCGATCTACCAGGACGCTCTCGGATCCTTCGACCCGCGCTGGAGCGTCGGTCGCATCCTCCGCGACGCCCTCGGTACTGACGGGACGGATGCCGCCGTCGGCGAACTCCTCGACCGCGTCCACCTGGCGCCCGACACGGCTCGGCGGCATCCGCTCGCCCTCTCGGGAGGGCAACGGCAACGCGTCTCGATCGCGCGGGCGCTGGCCGCGGCCCCCGAGATCCTCGTCTGCGACGAACCGGTGTCGTCACTGGATGCGACAGTCCAAGCGCAGGTGCTCGACCTCCTCGACGAGTTGCAGCGGGACCGCGGCCTGTCGCTGTTGCTGATCTCGCACGACCTCGGCGTCGTGCGCCACATGAGCGACACGGTCGCCGTGATGCTCGCCGGCCGGATCGTCGAGACCGGTCCGACCGAGCAGGTCTTCACCGCGCCGGTGCACGAGTACACCCGCGCTCTCATCGCGGATGCCCCTCGGCTGCCGTCGGCTCGCTGAACGAGGTTCGCTGACCGGCCGCACGCCGACAGCAAGGCCCGCCACGACGGGAACTGTAAGCTGGGAGGACTGCATACTCAGGCACTTCACCACTGACACGGTGCCGCACATATCGATCGGAGCAACATGTCAACCGCGCCCATTCCCGACAAGCCGGCCCTCGAGGGACTCGAGTCCAAGTGGGGCGCTGTCTGGGAGTCCGACGGCACCCACCGCTTCGATCGTGACCGTGCCACCCGCGACAACATCTACTCGATCGACACCCCGCCGCCGACGGCGTCCGGGTCCCTCCACATCGGGCACGTGTTCTCCTACACCCACACCGATGTCATCGCGCGCTTCCAGCGCATGCGCGGCCGCAGCGTGTTCTACCCGATGGGCTGGGACGACAACGGCCTGCCCACCGAACGTCGCGTGCAGAACTACTACGGCGTGCGCTGCGACCCGTCGCTGCCCTACGAGGCAGACTTCACGCCTCCGTTCGAGGGAGGCGACGGCAAGAGCACCAAGGCCGCCGACCAGAAGCCCGTGAGCCGTCGCAACTTCATCGAACTCTGCGAGCAGCTCACCCGCGAGGACGAGGTGCAGTTCGAGAAGCTCTGGCGCGACCTCGGCCTCTCGGTGGACTGGACCCAGACCTACCGCACCATCGGCGAGGAGGCGCTGTTCACGTCGCAGCTCGCCTTCATCCGCAACGTGGAGCGTGGCGAGGCCTACCAGGCCATGGCACCGACGCTCTGGGACGTCACCTTCCGCACGGCCGTCGCCCAGGCCGAGCTCGAGGACCGCGAGCAGCCGGCCGCGTACCACCGCGTCGCCTTCCACAAGCCCGATGGCGGCACCATCGAGATCGAGACCACCCGTCCCGAGTTGCTGCCCGCCTGCGTCGCCCTGGTGGCGCACCCCGACGACGAGCGCTACAAGCCTTACTTCGGCACGACTGTCACGACCCCGGTCTTCGGCGTCGAGGTCCCTGTACTCGCGCATCACCTCGCCCAGAAGGACAAGGGATCGGGCATCGCCATGATCTGCACCTTCGGCGACGTGACCGACGTGGTGTGGTGGCGTGAGCTCGACCTCCCGAACCGGGCGATCATGGGCTTCGACGGCCGCATCATCGCCGACGCTCCCGATGCGATCACGAGCGAGGCCGGACTCGCGGCCTACGCCGAGCTCGCCGGCAAGACGGTGTTCTCGGCCAAGCAGGCGATGGTCGATCTGCTCCGTGCCTCGGGCGAGCTGATCGGCGAGCCGAAGAAGATCACCCACCCCGTCAAGTTCTTCGAGAAGGGCGACAAGCCGCTCGAGGTCGTCTCGACCCGCCAGTGGTACATCTCCAACGGCGCCCGCGACGAGGCCCTGCGCGCGAAACTGCTCGAGAACGGGCAGGAGCTCGTCTGGCACCCCGACTTCATGCGCGTGCGCTACGAGAACTGGGTGGGTGGCCTGACCGGCGACTGGCTCATCTCACGCCAGCGCTTCTTCGGTGTGCCGATCCCCGTCTGGTACCCGCTCGATGCCGACGGCAACCCCGTCTTCGACGAGCCGATCGTCGCCACCCAGGACCTCCTCCCGGTCGATCCGTCGTCGGATGCCGCTCCGGGCTACGACGAGTCGCAGCGCGGGCAGGCCGGCGGCTTCGTCGGCGAGCACGATGTCATGGACACCTGGGCCACCTCCTCGCTGACGCCGCAGCTCGCCGGTGGTTGGGAGCGCGACCCCGAGCTCTTCGAGCTGGTGTTCCCGTTCTCCCTGCGTCCGCAGGGCCAGGACATCATCCGCACTTGGCTGTTCTCGACCATGCTGCGCGCCGAGCTCGAGCACGGTCAGCGCCCGTGGGACCACACCACGCTCTCGGGCTTCATCGTCGACCCCGACCGCAAGAAGATGTCGAAGTCGAAGGGAAACGTCGTCACCCCGGCCGACATCCTCGAGACCCACGGATCGGATGCCGTCCGCTACTGGGCCGCGTCCTCTCGCCTCGGCACCGACGCCGCCTTCGACCCGCAGAACCCGACGCAGATCAAGATCGGGCGTCGCCTCGCCATCAAGCTGCTGAACGCGGCGAAGTTCATCCACGGCGCCGGTGACGCCGGAGACGCGTCGGTCACCAACTCCGTCGACCTGAGCATGCTCGCATCGCTCTCGGAGGTGGTGCACCAGGCCACGATCGCACTGGACAACTACGACCACGCCCGCGCCCTCGAGGTCACCGAGGCGTTCTTCTGGACGTTCTGCGACGACTACCTCGAACTGGTCAAGGAGCGGGCGTACGGCGGAGCCGACGCCGAGAAGGAGTCCGCCGTCGCGGCACTCCACACGGCACTGTCCGTGTTCCTGCGCCTGTTCGCCCCCTTCGTGCCCTTCGCGACCGAGGAGGCGTGGTCGTGGTCGAACGAGGGCTCGGTGCACGTCGCGGCCTGGCCGAACGAAGTCGAGATCCCCGGTGCCGAGGACGGCGTGACAGCCGTGCTCGACCTCGCCAGCCGCGCGCTCACGGCCATCCGTCGGGCGAAGACGGATGCGAAGGTTTCTCAGCGCACACCAGTGATTTCTGCTGTAATTGCGGGAACGGGAGAACAGGTCGGGCTGCTGAAACAGGCCGCTTCGGACCTCGCAGCAGTCGGGCGCATCGCAGCACTCGATTTCGCGGAGGCCGATGACCTCGCCGTCACCGACATCGTCCTCGAGACTGTGCCGGAGAGTTAGGAGCATACGAATGACTGTTCAGGTTCGCCCCATCGTCGACCGCGACTTCTTCGACTGGCTCGGCCTCTGGGAGGGCTACAGCGCCTTCTACGAGTCCGAGGTCACCGACACCAAGGCCCTCATCGTCTGGTCCTGGCTCACCGACAAGGCTCACGAGCTCTCGGGCTTCGTGGCCGAGGACGACGGCAGGCTCGTCGGCTTCGCCCACGTACGCGAGTACCCGCGCACCCTCGAGGCCGATCGCGCACTGTTCCTCGACGACCTGTTCGTCGCTGAGGACGCCCGCTCGAACGGTGTCGGCGGCGCCCTGATCGAGGAGGCCAAGCGCATCGCGCGCGAGCGCAACGCCGGTGTCGTGACCTGGATCACAGCGGCCGACAACGAGACAGCGCAGCACCTGTACGACAACGTCGGCACCCGCACCTCCTGGGTGACCTACGAGACGGAGGCCTGAGCATGCAGCTCGGAACCCGCTGGCCGTTCCGCGGCACCGACCGTCCGGGCAACCTGCCCGAGGTCGTCGGATTCGCGCTCGACGCCGTCGAGACGGACGACGAGATCACCCCGGATGCCGGGGCAGACTGGCGCTGGACCCTCACCTGGCTCGAGGGCAAGCCCGTCATCGAGCTCGACGACGGCACGGTCATCCGCTACGTCGCCGAAGACGATTCCGCCCAGATCGTGCTGCCGGCTCAGGCGGTCGACGATGAGGACGACTGGTAGCCAGTCCTCACTCGGGCTTCCGCGCGAGCACCTCGCCGTGCGGCATCTGCATCCAGCCGTCGGCGTCGAGCTTCCATTCCCGCCAGGCCGAGGCGATGGCACGCAGCTCGTCGACGTCGGCCATGCCGGCCTCGATGGCATGTGCGGCGAAGGCGGACTCGGTGGCGCGCACGGCCCAGGATTCACCCCACCATTCGCGCTCGGCATCCGAGGCGAAGCACCAGACCGACGCCGTGCACTCGACATCCGTGAACCCGGCCGCCCGCACCCACGACTTGAGGAAGCGCGCGGCATCGGGCTCTCCCCCGTTGTAGCGCGCCACGTCGTGGTAGACGTCCAGCCATTCGGTCAGGCCGGGAAGGGCCGGGAACCAGGTCACTCCCCCGTAGTCGACATCGCGCACGGCGAGGAGTCCGCCCGGTTTCAGAACGCGCAGGGCCTCACTCAGCGCTGCGACGGGTCGCACGAGGTGCTGGAGGGTCTGGTGAGCGTGTACCACGTCGAACGACGCATCGTCGAAGGGCAGGGCGTAGGCATCGGCGACGAGGAAGTCGACGTTCTCCTGGCCGTTGTCGATGCCCAGGCCGCGCGCCTGGGCGACGATCTCCGCCGCGACGTCGACGCCGACCACGCGACCCGGGCTGACGCGACGCGCGATGTCGACGGTGATGGTGCCGGGGCCGCATCCGAGGTCGAGCACGGCGAGCCCGGGCACGAGGTGCGGCGCCAGGTAGGCGGCCGAGTTCTCCACCGTGCGCCAGGTGTGCGAGCGCAGCACGCTCTCGTGGTGGCCGTGGGTGTACTGATCGCGCGGGGCGATCTCCTTCTCCTGCGGATCCGTGCTCATGAACCGAGCCTACCGAGCGGATGCCCCTCTCTCAGCGCACCCGAGGCGCCGACCGCGGACGCGCCAACGGCCCGCGCTCCCGGAGGAGTGCGGGCCGTTCGAGGCTGGGCGGTCTAGATCGCGAAGCCGAGAGCGCGCATCATGTCGCGCCCGTCGTCGGTGATCCGTTCCGGACCCCACGGCGGCATCCAGACCCAGTTGATGCGGAAGGCCTCGACGATGCCGTCGAGGGACTGCGCGGTCTGCTCCTCGAGCACGTCCGTGAGGGGGCATCCGGCGCTCGTCAGGGTCATGTGGATGACGAGCGCGTTGTTCTCGTCGTCCCAGCCCAGGTCGTAGATCAGGCCGAGGTCGACGACGTTGACTCCGAGCTCGGGGTCCATGACCTCTTTGAGCGCCTCTTCGACCTGGTCGAAGAGTGCGGGTTCGAGTGTCGTCACCATGGGAACAGCCTACGCCGTCACGCCGGTGAGGAACCTGTCGTAGCCCTCGTCCTCGAGGCGGTTCGCCAGTTCGCGGCCACCCTGTTCGGCCACGCGTCCGTTGACGAAGACGTGCACGAAGTCGGGCTCGATGTAGCGCAGGATGCGGGTGTAGTGCGTGATCAGCAGGATGCCGAGACCGGTGTTCGCCTTGGCGCGGTTGACGCCCTCCGACACGATCTTGAGAGCGTCGACGTCGAGGCCGGAGTCGGTCTCGTCGAGCACGGCGAACTTCGGCTTGAGCAGCTCGAGCTGGAGGATCTCATTGCGCTTTTTCTCGCCGCCCGAGAAGCCCTCGTTGACGTTGCGCTCGGCGAACGAGTTGTCCATGCGGAGGTTCCCCATGGCCTCGCGCACGTCCTTGACCCACGTGCGGATGGCCGGAGCCTCGCCGTCGATCGCGGTCTTCGCAGTGCGGAGGAAGTTGGTGTTGGTCACGCCGGGGATCTCGACCGGGTACTGCATCGCGAGGAAGAGTCCGGCGCGCGCACGCTCGTCGACGGTCATGTCGAGCACCTCGGCGCCGTCGAACAGCACCGATCCGCCCTCGACGTGGTACTTGGGGTGGCCGGCGATCGTGTACGCGAGGGTCGACTTGCCCGAGCCGTTGGGGCCCATGACGGCGTGGATCTCGCCCTCGTTGATGGTGAGGTCGACACCCTTGAGGATGTGCTTGGTGCCCTGGTCGGTCTCGACGCTGACGCGGAGGTCCTTGATCTCAAGAACTGACATGGTTCTTCTTCGTCTCTTTCGTTTCGTCGGCGCACGAGGCGCCGAAAGTCATGGCGCGGTTCAGACCGCGACTGTGATGGTGGGGTCGATGTAGATGTCGCCGTCGCGGATCTCGACCTGGTACACGGGCACCGGGTCGTAGGCCGGGAGGCTCAGCGGCTTGCCCGTGCGGAGCGAGAACTTCGAGCCGTGCGCCCAGCACTCGAGGGTGTCGTCCTCGACGAAACCCTCCGACAGCGAGATGTCGCCGTGGGTGCAGGTGTCGCCGATCGCGAAGACAGCCCCGGAGTCGTCCTTCACGACGGCCATGGCCGTGCCGTCGATGTCGACCTTGACGGCCTGGTTCGCCTCGAGCTCGTCGACGGCGCAGATCCGCTGGGCGCTCACGATGCCAGCACCGTTCCGACCAGCTCGGTCTCGAGCGACTCCTGGAGCCTGGTCTCGAGTTCGGCGTCGCCGATCTGCTGCACGATCTCGGTGAGGAAGCCACGCACGACGAGACGACGTGCCTCGTCTTCGGTGATGCCGCGGCTCATCAGGTAGAACAGCTGCTCGTCGTCGAAGCGGCCGGTGGCACTCGCGTGGCCGGCACCGGCGATGTCGCCGGTCTCGATCTCGAGGTTCGGCACCGAGTCGGCACGGGTGCCGTCGGTCAGCACCAGGTTGCGGTTCTGCTCGTAGCTGTCGGTGCCGGTGGCCTTGTTGCCGATGAGCACGTCGCCTATCCAGACCGAGCGAGCACCCTGGCCCTGCAGTGCGCCCTTGTAGGTGACGCGCGAACGGGTGTTCGGGGCGTCGTGGTTGACGTAGACCTGCTGCTCGAGGTGCTGGCCGGCATCCGAGAAGTACAGGCCGAAGGCCTCGACGTCGGCGCCCTGCTCGGCGAGGAGCGTGGTCGGGTTGACCCGCACGATGGACCCGCCGAGCGAGACGACGATGTGCTTGAGCTTGGCGTCGCGGCCGACACGCGAGAAGTGCGTTGCGGTGTGGATGGCGTCATCCGCCCACTCCTGCACGGACACGACGGAGAGCTGTGCGCCCTCGCCGAGCACGATCTCGACGTTCTCGGCGAGGCGGGCCTCACCGGTGTTCTGGAGGACGACGAGCGCCCGACTGAACGGAGCGGCCTCGATCACGGTGTGAGCCGCACGCGGGGAGGACCCGAGCGCACCGCGGTTCAGCGTGAACGTCTTCGCCTCCTCGCCGGTCACCGAGATGACGAGGGCCTGCTCGAAGCTGGTCCACGCGTTGGCGGACGCACGCTCCTCGGGGATGCCGGCCGAGCCGATGCGAGCGTCGTCGCGGGAGACCCAGGCGACGGCGATGCCGTCGACCGGCGTCGCCGAGTACTCGTAGACCGAGCCGTCGAGCTCGCCGGCCGTGAGGTCGGTGAGCTTCGCGACAGGCGAGTAGCGCCACTCGACCTCGCGGCCGGTGACCGGCGCGAAGTCGGCGACATCCGTCGACTTCGGTCGGGCCGAGCGGGTCTGGACCGGAGCCTTGTTGGCCCAGTCACCGTCGCTGTGCTTCTTGAGTCCGTGCTGCTCGAAAGTCGGCACGCTGGGAACGGTGGTTGCAGAGGCAGCCATCTAGACTACGGTTCCTTTCGACGTCGGGAGGAAGGTCATCCGACAGAGCCTTCCATGCCCATTTCGATGAGCTTGTTGAGTTCGAGCGCGTATTCCATGGGCAGCTCGCGGGCGATCGGTTCGATGAAGCCGCGCACGATCATGGCCATGGCCTCGTCCTCCGGCATGCCGCGGCTCATGAGGTAGAACAGCTGCTCCTCGGAGACGCGCGAGACTGTGGCCTCGTGCCCGAGCTGCACGTCGTCGACACGGATGTCGATGGCCGGGTAGGTGTCCGAACGCGAGATGGTGTCGACAAGCAGGGCGTCGCAGCGCACGGTGTTGGCGGAGTGGTGCGCGTTGGCATCCACCCGCACCTCGCCGCGGTAGCCGGCGCGGCCGCCGCCACGGGCGATCGACTTCGAGACGATCGAGCTCTGCGTGTGCGGAGCCATGTGGATCATCTTGGCGCCGGCGTCCTGGTGCTGGCCGGGCCCGGCGAAGGCGACGGAGAGCGTCTCGCCCTTGGCGTGCTCGCCCATCAGGTAGATCGACGGGTACTTCATCGTCACCTTGGAGCCGATGTTGCCGTCGATCCACTCCATCGTCGCGCCCTCAGCGGCCGTGGCGCGCTTGGTGACGAGGTTGTAGACGTTGTTCGACCAGTTCTGGATCGTCGTGTAGCGCACGCGGGCGTTCTTCTTCACGATGATCTCGACGACGGCGGAGTGCAGCGAGTCGCTCTTGTAGATCGGAGCGGTGCAGCCCTCGATGTAGTGCACGTAGCTGCCCTCGTCGGCGATGATCAGCGTGCGCTCGAACTGGCCCATGTTCTCGGTGTTGATGCGGAAATAGGCCTGCAGCGGGATGGAGACGTGCACGCCGGGCGGCACGTAGACGAAGGATCCACCCGACCAGACCGCCGTGTTGAGAGCGGCGAACTTGTTGTCACCCGAGGGGATGACGGTGCCGAAGTACTCGTCGAAGAATTCGGGGTGCTCCTTGAGCGCCGTGTCGGTGTCCATGAAGATCACGCCCTGGGCTTCGAGCTCCTCGTTGATCTGGTGGTAGACCACCTCGGACTCGTACTGGGCTGCGACACCGGCGACGAGGCGCTGGCGCTCGGCCTCGGGGATGCCGAGCTTCTCGTAGGTGCTCTTGATGTCGTCGGGAAGGTCTTCCCAGCTCTGGGCCTGCTTCTCGGTCGAGCGCACGAAGTACTTGATGTTGTCGAAGTCGATCTCCGACAGGTCGGCACCCCAGGTGGGCATCGGCTTGCGCTCGAACAGCTGCAGGGCCTTGAGCCTGCGCTGGAGCATCCAGTCGGGCTCCTGCTTCAGGGCCGAGATGTCGCTGACCACCTCCGACGAGATTCCGCGGCGGGCTGATGCGCCTGCAGCATCGGAATCCGACCAGCCGAACTCGTAGACGCCGAGTCCTTCCAGTTCGGGGCGGTCGATGAGAACGTCCGACATGTCTCCCTCTTTCCTACCCATGACGACCGGCTATCAATCCGGCTCATTCCCCTTCCGCGTATGTGGATACGAGCGGTCACGAGGTCTGATTTGTGCGGGGCAGCTTCTGTGCGTACCTAGAATTGTCGAAGGAACCGATCGATCGTGCGCCGGCTGATTGACACCAGCGACACGTGGTTCTCCAACCAATTGATTCTACAGGCACCCGTGATGACCTTGCAGCGGTGCCGCCCGAGAGTCTGCCGTACGAAGAACAGGACCTCCCCGACGTGTCGCGATTCAAGAACTGGCTCCCCACGCAGATCGATCGCCGCGTGCGCGTGTTCGCCTGGCTCTCGCTCATCGCCCAGATCGTGCTCATCGGCACGGGTGGGCTGGTGCGGTTGACGGCGTCGGGACTCGGATGCCCCACCTGGCCGACATGCACCGACGACTCGCTGGTGAACACTCCCGAGATGGGCATCCACGGCGTCATCGAGTTCGGCAACCGCCTCATGACCTTCGTGCTGGTCTTCATCGCCATCGCCATGTTCCTGCTGGTGATCCGGATGCGCGCCGAGCGCCGCGACCTGTTCACGCTTTCGCTCCTGATCGGACTCGGCATCCCGGCGCAGGGAGTGATCGGCGGCCTCAGTGTGCTGACCGGCCTCAACCCCTACGTGGTCGGCCTGCACTTCGTGGTGTCGATCGCGTTGGTCTGCCTGGCCACGGTGCTGGTGCAGCGGGTCTACGCGACACCCGGCCCTCGCGCGCTGGCCGTGCCGCGGTGGTACGCGGTGATAGCGCACGTCACCAGTGCCGTGGTGGCCGTCACGATCCTGGTCGGCATCATGACCACGGGATCCGGCCCGCACGCCGGAGACGCGGATGCCCCGCGCAACGGCCTCGACCCCGTCATCCTGCAGCACGTGCACTCCTGGCCCGCGTACGCGACCCTGGCACTCACCGTGACCATGCTCGTCGCAGTTCTGATCGCGAAGATCCCGGGAGGCGGACCCGTGCTCCTCCTGCTCGCGGTCGAGGCTGTGCAGATCGTCGTCGGGCTCATCCAGGCCCGCACCGGCCTGCCGCCCCTGCTCGTCGGCCTGCACATGGTGCTCGCCGCCTGCCTCGCCGCCGCCATGGTGAACGTGGTCCTCGGGCTGAAGCGGCCCGTCATCGCCATCACGACACGGCCCGACGAGCTCGCGACCGCGGAGCCCGCCCGGTCGTAGACTCCCGACATGGCAGCCGGCTCAGTGCCCCCGGACGACCGACTCGACATCGAGGCGATGGCGAGGCACCAGGCCCGCGCCGCCTGCCGCCGGCTCGCCGAGACGCCGTTCGAGAACGGCTTCATGCCGCTCTACGCCGACCTCTACCTCGGATCCCGGCCCTACGCATCCTTCGCCGTCGTTCCCGATGAGCGCGCCCTCGGTCTGCTGCACCACATCACCAAGCACCTCAACGCCGATGCCATCGCCATCACCAGCGACACCTGGATCGCGGTGGGGCTCGATCCGGCGACCCGCGCGTCGGCGACCATCGAATCCCGATTCGAGGTCGGCGATCCCCGTGTGTCCGAGGCGATCGCCGTGACACTCGGATCCCTCGACGACGGCCTGCTCTCGGTGCGCATCCCCTATGCGCGCAGCGTCATGGACGGCCTCGAGCTCAGCGAACCGATCATCAGCGGGCTCGAGGACGGCGACGAACTCCGCGGCCCCATCGGCGAGGGTCTCGTCGATGCCCTCAACGGCGTGGAGGACGATGCTGCGGCATCCGTTCGCGACCGGATCATGGCACCGACGGAGGTCGAGGTGGCGATGCTGCTCTACGACCACGAGGAATGGGGCGCATTCGACAGGCTCGATCCCGGATGGGCGCGCACGCGCTTCGGGGTCAGCAACGTCGACGAGACGAACCCCTTGTCAGTGCTGCTCGCAGCCGCCTCCATCTGAGCGGAGCCGCACCGGTCCTCGTCGGTGCCGCGCCATTTCCCGGGGTTTTCTGCGCGGCGCTGTCAAGTGGTCGTTGCAACTTGCGGGTTCAGGAGTGTGTTGAGTGCTTGGGCTGGTGTGCGGTAGTCGAGGGTGGGTCGGGGACGCTGGTTC
>NZ_LMMR01000010.1 GCF_001422325.1 Leifsonia sp. Leaf264 | reverse complement strand
CCACGAAGAGTGTTACACACGCCTCCTGGCGTCGAATATTCAGTTGTGGGGTATCGCGCTTCTCTTGGTGACACGGCGGCACTGTTACACGCCATTTCCGCAGCAAAAGAGCGGTGCGCTACCAATTGCGCCAAGCCGGCAGGAAGCCTCTCGACTTCGAGAATCGATCCTATCCGAAGTCGAACAGGTGTCGGAGACGACGGATGCCCGCCCTCACGGGGAGGGCGGGCATCCGTTGATCGAGGCTGTCGACTCAGCCGGCCGGTGTGGCCGTCGGAGTCGGGGTGGGTGTCGACGTCGAGTAGGTCTCACCGGCGGCCTGGATGACGAAGGAGGCGAACTCCTCGGGATCGGTGAGCGAACCCGAGTACTGCTTGCCGTTCACCAGCACCGTCGGCGTGCCACCGACGGCCTTGAGGTCGGAGTTCGGGATGGGCTCGTTGAGCGCACGATCCGTCGATGCCTCGACCCAGCTGGAGAACGTGCCCAGCTTGCCATCGGTGATGCACTTCTCGACGCTGCTGTACGAGCCGACGCCGGCGTCCTTCGCGACCTTGGCGATCTCCTCGTTCGAGAGGCCCGCCGTGCCCTCCTCGGGCTGGTTCGCGAACAGCGCACTGTTGAAGGCCCAGAAGTCGTCGGGGCTGTAGTTGGCGACGCATGCGGCGGCGTTGGCGGCGCGGCTGGAGTACATGGTGCCGGCCGACTTGGTCTTGAGCAGGGCGATCGGGTGGATCTCCACCGTCGCGGCTCCGGCCTCGAGCCACTTCTGCATCTGCTCGGCGTTGGTCGTCTCGAACTGGTTGCAGTAGGGGCAGAGGTAGTCGAGGTACACCCGGATGTTCGCGACCTTGCCGGTCTCATCGGGCACCGAGGGGGTGGGCGTCGCACCGGCGGCGAGCGCCGGGGTGGTGACTGCCTTCAGACCCTCGCCGATGACGATGCCATCGCTGGCCATGTTCTTCGGGCCGGGTCCGGCGGGCTTCACCGACTGCACGATGATGAGCACAACGATCGCGACGACAGCCACGATCGCGATCGCGATTCCGCCCTGGAGCAGCACTTTGTTTCGACGTTCGCGCTTCTTCTGCTCCTCGCGCAGGAGGCGTGCCTTTTCACGGGCTTCCTCGCGGCGCTGGTTCTTCGTCGGACGGGGGTCGCTCCCGTTGGTCATGGATCCTCGCTTGAAAGTGCGTCGGGGGGACCGCGGAGAAACCGCGGATGGCTGCAGGCAAACGCCTCGAAGATAGTAGGCCGACTGTCTGGGAATTGACCAACCGGAGCCTGAACGGGGGGTACGCGCCCGCAGGGTGCGTGGAGGCGTTCCAACACCCTCCCCTGATTCGGTCGCACCCCCGGTTCGTGCGATACTGACATTCGGTCACCGTCGATCGATGGCGACCACCATCCATTCACTACGGATCGTCCGGCACGTACCTGCCGGTGAAGGAGAAGAAGAACCATGGCATCAGTCACCTTCGACAAGGCCACGCGCCTGTACCCGGGCGGCACCCGCCCGGCCGTCGACCAGCTCGACCTGCAGGTCGCCGACGGCGAGTTCCTCGTGCTCGTCGGCCCCTCCGGTTGCGGAAAGTCCACCTCCCTCCGCATGCTCGCAGGCCTCGAAGAGGTCAACGACGGCAACATCTTCATCGGCGAGCGCAACGTCACCGACGTTCCCCCGAAGGACCGCGACATCGCGATGGTGTTCCAGAACTACGCGCTGTACCCGCACATGACCGTCGCCGAGAACATGGGCTTCGCGCTCAAGATCGCCGGCGTCGGCAAGGACGAGCGCGCCACCCGCGTCCTCGAGGCCGCCAAGCTGCTCGACCTCGAGCCCTACCTCAGCCGCAAGCCGAAGGCGCTCTCCGGTGGTCAGCGTCAGCGCGTCGCCATGGGCCGCGCCATCGTGCGTCAGCCCCAGGTGTTCCTCATGGACGAGCCGCTGTCGAACCTCGACGCCAAGCTGCGCGTGCAGACCCGCACCCAGATCGCCTCGCTCCAGCGCCGTCTCGGCGTCACCACGGTCTACGTCACCCACGACCAGACCGAGGCCCTCACCATGGGCGACCGCATCGCCGTGCTGAAGGACGGCGTGCTGCAGCAGGTCGGCACCCCGCGCGACCTCTACGAGGCACCGAACAACGTGTTCGTCGCCGGCTTCATCGGAAGCCCCGCCATGAACCTGTTCTCGGCCGACATCGCCGACGGCGGAGTCAAGTTCGGTTCGGCCATCGTTCCGGTCGAGCGCCAGGCCCTCGACAGCGCGACGGGCTCGAGCGTCACCGTCGGCGTTCGTCCCGAGGACATCACGGTCTCGACGACGGCGAACACCGGCCTCGAGGTCGATGTCGACCTGGTCGAGGAGCTCGGCGCCGACGGCTACCTCTACGGTCACTCCACGATCGAGGGCAAGCGCACCGACATCGTCGCCCGCGTCGACGGCCGCATCCACCCGAACGCCGGTGACAAGGTCTACCTCACGCCGACCCCGGGCCACGTGCACGTGTTCGACGCCGAGAGCGGCGAGCGTCTGCTGCACACCGCGATCGCGCACTAGGACTCGAGCACTACCAGGGTCCACATCCTGATCAGAACGGCCGGCGGGAGCATCCCGCCGGCCGTTCTGCTTTCCTCCCGGCGCTGTAGGCTCGAAGTCTTATGAGAGGCTCCCTCACCATCACGTCGGCCGTCACCGATCCCGCCCTGCTCGACCTTCCGTGGGACCAGCCGCTGGATGAGTGGTCGAACGACCACATCGCCGTGCTGCCCAAGGGGATCTCCCGCCACCTCGTGCGTTTCGCGAACCTCTCCGGCCATGTCATCGCCGTGAAGGAGACCACCGAGGTGATGGCCAAGGGCGAGTACGAGATGCTGCGCACCCTGCAGCGCATGGAGGTGCCGTGCGTCGAGCCCGTCGCCGTCATCACCAACCGCGTCGACCACGATGGGGACCCGCTGGCGCCGGCCCTCGTGACCCGTCACCTCAAGTTCTCCCTCCCCTACCGGGCGCTGTTCTCGCAGACGCTGCGACCCGACACTGCCACCCGTCTCGTCGACGCCCTCGCCGTGCTGCTCGTACGACTGCACATGATCGGCTTCTTCTGGGGCGACGTGTCGTTGTCGAACACGCTCTTCCGCCGGGACGCCGGCGCCTTCGCCGCCTACCTCGTGGATGCCGAGACCGGGCAGCTCTACACCGGCGGGCTCTCGAACGGCCAGCGTGAGAACGACCTCGAGATCGCTCGCGTCAACATCGCCGGCGAGCTGATGGACCTCGAGGCCGGCGGCCGCGTCGCCGACGAGCTCGACCCCATCCGCATCTCGAACGGCATCGTCGAGGCCTATCGCCTGCTCTGGAAGGAGCTCACGGGCTCCGAGTCGTTCGACTCCTCCGAGCGCTGGCGCATCAGCGAGCGCGTCGACAGGCTCAACAAGCTCGGCTTCGACATCGAGGAGCTCGCCATCCGCACCACGGATGAGGGCTCGACCGTGCGCATCCAGCCGAAGGTCGTCGACGCGGGCCACCACCAGCGCCGCCTGCTGCGCCTCACCGGGCTCGACGCCGAGGAGAACCAGGCACGCAGGCTGCTGAACGACCTCGATTCCTACACGGCCACCTACGGCAAGAGCGACCTCGACGAGGAGATGGTCGCTCACGAGTGGCTCATGCGCGTCTTCGAGCCCGTCGTGCGCGCCATCCCGAAGGATCTCAAGGGCAAGCTGGAACCAGCCGAGGTGTTCCACCAGCTCCTCGAGCACCGGTGGTACATGGCTCAGGATGCCGGCCACGACATCCCGCTGGCCGAGGCCGTGACCAGTTACATCAACGACGTGCTGCGGCACCGCCGCGACGAGGCCACGATGATCGACCCGCCGACCGGCGCCTTCACCGTGCCGATCTCGGTCATCCGCGATGCCGATCCGAACGCCGACTCCGACGAGGACTGGCGCCTCAAGGTGTGACCGGCCCCACGTCGCCCTCGAAGGACGCCGTGTCGACGTGCCAGGTGATCATCCCGTTGGTCTCCCAGTCGACCGTGAGGGTCAGGAGTTCTGCGTCGCCGACTCGGGTCGCCGTCTTCTCCATGCGGAGTCCGCGTTCGGCGAGTTCCTCCGCCGTCGCGCACTCCGACACCGCGCGCACGTCCTTCACGACCGAGACCAGGCAGTAGGCGCCGTCGTTGCGGATGGCGGCGTAGATCTGCACGTCGTCGTCGCTCACGATGTCCGAGGCGAGTCGCCGGAACGACTCCCTGACGTAGCCGAGCACCACGGAGTCGCCGGGATTCGCCGTGGGGTAGGCGAGGCTGTTGAAGACGGTCTCGAGCATCGCCGTCGGCGCCGGCGTCGGCGGTTGCGCGTCGATGATCGCCCGATCGACGGCCTCGACCGCGGTGACGGCGAGAGCCCCGATGAGCACCCCGGCCGTGAGGCCGATCCAGAGCGTGCGGCGGCCGGCCCCGGCGCGCTCGCGGGGGCCGGTGACGCCTGCGGTTCCGGATGCCGCCTCCTCGGGCACGGCATCCGGGGCCGGGATCTCGGACTCACGCTGGGACGACGTGTCGCCGGGCGATGCCGCCGCGGCCACCCGCCGGTCGTGGAGCATGAGCTCCCAGACCGACGGGCGCATGCTCACGCGCTCCCCGGTGTCGGGATCGACGAAGGACTGCTCGGCCTCGTCGGCCGAGGCGCGCGCGTAGACGCGCTGCACCAGCCGGTCCCGTTCCGCGTCCTGTGTCACGTCGCTGTGACCCCTCCGCTCAGGCCTGGCGTCAGCGTTCGGCGCGCAGCTTCGAGATCTCGTACAGGGTGACGGATGCCGCGATGCCGGCGTTCAGCGACTCCGTCGCCGAACTGATCGGGATCGAGACGACGGCGTCGCAGGTCTCGGTGACGAGGCGCGACAGGCCCTTGCCCTCGCTGCCGACGACGACCACGACCGGACGATCGGCCAGCTCGAGGCCGGGGAGCGAGAGTTCGCCGCCTCCGTCGAGTCCGAGCACGAACACTCCGGCGTCCTTGAACGCCTTGAGCACGGCGGTGAGGTTCGGCGCCATGGCGACGGGCGTGCGCGCTGCGGCACCGGCCGAGGTCTTCCAGGCCGAGGCCGTGAGACCGACCGACCGGCGGGCGGGCACGATCACGCCGTGACCGCCGAAGGCAGCCGTGGAGCGGATGATCGCGCCGAGGTTGCGGGGGTCGGTGATGCCGTCGAGGGCGACGAACAACGGGGTCTGCCCCCGGCCGATGACCTCCTCGAGCAGGTCGACGGGATGCGGGTACTCGTACGGCGGAACCTTGATGGCGACGCCCTGGTGCACGGCGTCGCGACCGGCGAGGCGGTCGAGCTCGGGGCGCATGACCTCGAGGATCGGGATGTCGCGGTGGTTGGCGATCGAGAGGATCTCCTTGACGCGTTCGTCCATCTCGACGCGGGCGGCCACGTAGAGGGCGCTCGCGGGGATCTTCGCGCGCAACGCCTCGACGACGCTGTTGCGACCCGTGACGATCTCGGCCTCTTCGCTCTTCGGCTTGGTTCGGCCCTGCGAGCGGGTGTCGGGGCGACCGTTGGCGGCTGTGCGTCCTCCGGTGGTCTTCTTGCCGCCGGCCGCCGTGTAGCGCTCCTGCGCCGCCTTGCGCTTGCCGGCGGGGTGGTACGGGCGGTCCTCGGCCTTGGGGGTGGGCTTCTTGCCCTCGAGGGCCTGTCGGCCCTGCCCTCCGGAGCCCACCTGGGGACCCTTCTTGCCCTTGCGTACCGCGCCTGCGCGCGACTTGCCGCTACTCGACTTCATGATTCAAGACTCCAATGCGCACCCGTCGGGGTGTCTTCGATGGTGATGCCCGCCGCAGAGAGCTCCGCGCGGATGCGATCAGCTGTCGCCCAGTCCTTCTCCGAACGTGCGTCGGATCGATCGACGAGAAGGCGACCTACCAGCATAGCAAGAGCCTGCTCAGACGCCGCATCGCCCGAATTCGCCCACTCGGGAGCGCCCGGATCGATGCCGAGCACGCGCACCATCGCGAGCACGGCCCCGTGGGCGGATGCCGCGGCGCCGAGGTCCTCGGCATCGAGGGCGGCGTTCCCCGCGCGCACGGTGTCGTGCAGCACGGCGAGTGCCTGCGGCACGGCGAGGTCGTCGTCCATGGCGTCGGCGAAGGCATCCGGAACCTGGATCGCCCCCGTCGACGCGAAGCGGGTGTCGGCCAGGCGGCGTGCGGCGCGATCGAGGAAGCCGGCGATGCGATCCACGGCCGACTGCGCCTCGGCCAGGCCGCCGGGGCTGTAGTCGAGCGTCGACCTGTAGTGGGCCTGGCCGAGCAGGTAACGCACGGCGAGCGGCGAGGCCGCCTCGAGCAGCTCGGAGGCGAACACGGAGTTGCCGAGCGACTTCGACATCTTCTGGCCCGCCACGTTCACCAGGCCGTTGTGCACCCAGTAGCTCGCGAACGGACGCCCGGCCGCGGTCGACTGTGCGAGCTCGTTCTCGTGGTGCGGGAAGCGCAGGTCGAGGCCGCCGCCGTGGATGTCGAAGGCGTCACCCAGATAGCGCTGCGACATCGCCGAGCACTCGATGTGCCAGCCCGGCCGGCCATCCCCCCAGGGCGACGGCCACGAGGCCGAGGCCGGTTCTGTGGGCTTGGCGCCCTTCCAGAGCGCGAAGTCGCGGGGGTCGCGCTTGCCTCGAGGGTCGGCATCCGTGGCCGCCTCCATGTTGTCGCGGTTCTGGCGGGTGAGCTCGCCGTAGGCCGGCCAGCTCGCCGTGTCGAAGTACACGTCGCCCGAGCCGTCGGCAGCGGCGTAGGCGTGACCGCGTTCGATGAGCTCGGCTATGAGCTGCTGCATGCGATCGACGGATGCGGTCGCCCGCGGCTCGTAGCTCGGGGGCAGGATGCCGAGCCTGGTGTAGCCGGCGGTGAACTCGAGTTCGACCCTGTACGCCAGCGCCCACCACTCCTCGGCCGAACCGGCGACGCCCGCGAGGATCTTGTCGTCGATGTCGGTGACATTGCGCACGAAGGTGACGTCGTTGCCGCCGTGGTCGAGCCACCGCCGCAGGATGTCGTAGACGAGAGCACTGCGCAGGTGCCCGATGTGCGGACTCGACTGCACTGTTGGCCCGCAGACGTAGATGCCGACACGTCCGGGAACGAGGGGAACGAAGTCGCGGAGCGACTGGGTCTTCGAGTCGTAGAGGCGCACGGTCACGAAATCCAGACTAGCGGCGGCCGGCCTCTCTCCCCCGCTGCAGATCGATCGGGGCCGCACCGCGTTCCTCACGCTGGGACGGGCGCGGCTCGGACCGGATCGCTGCAGCCGAGTGCGGCGCCGCTAGGCGCGGTAGAGCAGTGCCGTCGCGACGGCGGCGATGCCCTCGCCACGCCCCGTGAAGCCGAGGCCGTCCGTCGTGGTCGCCGACACGCTCACCGGAGCACCGAGCGCCGCGCTGAGCACGGCCTCGGCCTCCGCGCGGCGGGGCGACAGCTTCGGCCTGTTCCCGAGCACCTGCACCGACACGTTTCCGATCCTGAAGCCGGCCTCCTCCACCAGCCGACGCGCCTCGGCGAGGAAGACGGCGCCATGGGCACCGGAGAACGCCGGGTCCGCCGTGCCGAAGACTCCCCCGACGTCGCCGAGCCCGGCGGCTGCGAGAAGGGCGTCGCAGATGGCGTGGCTGGCGGCATCCCCGTCGCTGTGACCGGAGAGGCCGATCTGGCCCGGCCAGTGCAGCCCCACCAGCCAGAGTTCCTCGGACGGGTCGTGGCTGAAGGCGTGCACGTCGGTGCCCGTTCCGACGCGGAAGACGCCGGGGGCTTCCAGGCGGACCGGCGCGGCATCCGTCAGCAGTTGCTCGGCACGAGCGAGGTCCCAGGCCGTCGTGACCTTGAAGGCGAGAGGGTCGCCGGCGATGGCGTGCACCTCGCCGCCGGCGGCTGCGACCAGGGCGGCGTCGTCGGTGTGATCGTCGGCAGCTCCGGCGTAGGCGACGGCGAGCAGGGCGCGCGGAAAGCCCTGGGGGGTCTGCACTGCCGCCAGCTGCGAACGATCGACGGTCTCGAGGATGCGTCCGTCGGTGTCGACGCGCTTGATGGTGTCGGCGACGGCGAGGCCCGGGATCACGCCGGATCCCGTCGCGCGCACGGCGGCGATCACGGCCTCGTGCTGGCTCGTCGGGGTGAGGGCGCGGGCGGCGTCGTGGACGAGGACTGTGCGCACGGCTCCGTCGACGGCGGCGAGGCCCGCCGCGACGGATTCCTGACGCGTCGCCCCTCCCGGCACCACGGTGAGGTGACCGGATGCGGCCCCGGCGATGCCCGACGCGATCGCGTGCGCGTGCTCCAGGCCGTCGGACGGCGCCACCACCACGACCTGCACGGGCTCGGCGAGGCTGAACACCGCGCTCAGCGCGTGGGCGAGCAGCGGCCTGCCCGCGAGCTCGACGAAGGCCTTCGGCATCCCGAACCCGAGACGGGTGCCGCTGCCGACGGCGACCACGATGACGGCGACATCGGGAGGCGTTTCACTCATGTGCCGAGGCTATCGCGTGGGCCGGCGCCGGCCCGAAACGGCGAAACGCGCCTCCCCGTACTGGGGAGACGCGTTCCGTGTGATCTGGATGGACCGACCGGTCTAGGAGGCGAGAACCTCGTCGAGCACGGTGGATGCCTTCTCCTCGTCGGTCTTCTCGGCGAGCGCGAGCTCGGAGATGAGGATCTGGCGGGCCTTGGCGAGCATGCGCTTCTCGCCGGCCGAGAGGCCACGGTCCTGGTCGCGGCGCCACAGGTCGCGGACGACCTCGGACACCTTGATGACGTCTCCCGAAGCGAGCTTCTCGAGATTGGCCTTGTAACGGCGTGACCAGTTGGTCGGCTCCTCGGTGAACGGGGCACGCAGCACCTCGAACACGCGGTCGAGGCCCTCCCGTCCGATGACGTCGCGCACGCCGACAAGGTCGACGTTCTCAGCAGGAACTTCGATCGTGAGATCGCCCTGCGTGACGTTCAGCTTGAGGTAGACCTTCTCTTCGCCCTTGATGATCCTGGTCTTGACTTCGGTGATGGTTGCCGCACCATGATGCGGGTAAACGACGGTTTCGCCGACCTCGAAAAGCATGAATATATGTCCCTTCAGCAACCTCCAGAATACCACAGGGTGCATGGTGGTAAGGTTCGCCTCCGCCAGCACCGCGCGCGCCCGCGACATCGGGCGTGCGCTAGGCTCGACAGCGGATTTCATCGCGCCCGGCACGGGTTCCCGTCGAGGGGGCGCAGAGCTTGGAGGGCACTGTGAGAGGGCGTATCGCGTCATCCGTCATCGTCGCGGCAGCGGTCATCATCGGAACGGCGGGCTGCAACCTGGTCGCTCCGCAGGCGACCACCTATCACTACTTCGCGAGTGACGGCGTGAGTTCGGACCTCGGCGATGTCGCCCTGCGCAACGCCGTCGTCGTCACCGACAAGGGCAAGCTCGGCAACCTCGTCGTCACCATCGTGAACTCGGGCTCCAGCGACGCCGAGATCACGGTGCAGCACGAGTCCTCGAGCGGCAAGAAGAACGTCACCATCGACGCCCCGGCTCACGAGACGACGATCTTCGGCCCCGCCGACGGCGAGCAGGTACTGCTGCGCGACCTCGACGCCGAGCCCGGATCTCTGCTGCCGGTGTACTTCCAGTACGGCGACGAGTCCGGCAAGGAACTGCTGGTCCCGGTGCTCGACGGCGGACTGCCGGAGTACTCCGACCTGCTGCCGATCGACGTGATCACGGACAAGCTCGGCGAGGCCGTCGCCCAGTAACGCCGTTCGACGGCATCCGCCCACGGAATCGAGAACGCCCGGCCTCCACGAGGACCGGGCGTTCGTCGTTGCAGCGGACGGACGGGGCTACTCCTCGAAGCGGTAGCCGAGCCCGCGCACTGTGACGAGCATCCGCGGCTCCGACGGCGTCTTCTCGATGCGGGAACGGATGCGCTTGATGTGCACGTCCAGCGTCTTGGTGTCGCCGAAGTAGTCGCTGCCCCACACGCGGTCGATGAGCTGGCCGCGGGTGAGCACCCTGCCGGCATTGCGCAGCAGGAACTCGAGCAGCTCGAACTCCTTCAGCGGCATCGGCGTGACGACCCCGTCGACGGCGACGGTGTGGCGCTCGATGTCCATGCGCACGGAGCCGGCCTCGAGCAGCGTGCCCTCGTCGCGGTCGTCTTCTGTGTGGCGGCGCAGTATGGCGCGGATACGGGCGAGCAGTTCCCGGGTGGAGTACGGCTTGGTGACGTAGTCGTCGGCTCCGAGTTCCAGGCCCACCACGATGTCGACCTCGGAGTCCTTCGCCGTGAGCATGATGATCGGCACGCTCGACCGCGTGCGGATCTCCCGGCAGACCTCGGTGCCCGAGAGGCCGGGCAGCATGAGGTCGAGCAGGATGAGGTCGGCACCTGTGCGGTCGAACTCGGTGAGGGCGCTCGGCCCGTCGGCGGCGACGTTCACGTCGTAGCCCTCGCGCTCGAGCAGGAAGGCGAGGGGCTCGCTGAGGGCGGTCTCGTCTTCGACCAGGAGGATGCGTGTCACTGGGGGTCCTTTTCCGCCTTGACGGCGTCGTTCGGTGCTTCGGGGAGTCGGATGGTGAAGGTGGAGCCGCGACCTGACTGCGACCAGACCCTGACGTCGCCGCCGTGGTTCTGCACGGCGTGCTTGACGATGCTGAGGCCGAGCCCGGTGCCGCCGGTGTTTCGCGAGCGGGCCTCATCGACCCGGAAGAACCTCTCGAAGACGCGGTCGAGGTCCTCCTCGGGAATGCCGACGCCTTGGTCGGTGACCGCGATCTCGACGGCTCCGTCGGCGCTCTTCACGCCGACGCCCACCCGCGTGCCGGGGAGCGAGTAGTTGATGGCGTTGGCGATGAGGTTGTTGACGGCCATGACGAGCAGGGACTCGTCGCCGAGGACCTCGGCCCGGCTCTTGTTGCGCACGGCGAGGGCGATGTCCCGGGACTCGGCGACGACCCGGTTCTGGTCGACGGCGGCCGCGACGATCTCGTCGACGGAGACCAGGTCGGGCTCGCTCAGCACGTTCTGCGACTGCAGGCGGGAGAGGTCGATGATGTCCTGGGTGATGCGGGCGAGACGGGCTGACTCCTGCGTGAGGCGATGGGTGAAGCGGCGCACCTGGGCGGGCTCGTCAGCCGCCATGTCGATGGCCTCGGCCAGCAGTCCGACGGAGGCTATCGGTGTCTTCAGCTCGTGCGAGATGTTGGCGATGAAGTCGCGCCGCACATCGTCGAGCCGCTGCGAGTCCGTGAGGTCGTCGCCGAGCAGCAGGACGTAGCGACTGCCGAGACGGGCCACCCGCACGTCGAGGAGGATGTTCGCCTCACCGAACCTGCTGCGGGCAAGGGTGAGCTGTTCGGCGATGGGCGCACCGGTACGCCGAACCTTCGCCACCAGCTCGACGAGCTCCGGATGCACGAGGGTGTCCTGGCGCACGATCCCGAGGGTGGTGGCTGCATGCGATGACGCGAGGACGTTGTTCGACGGATCGACGACCACGGCCGGCGATTCGAGGGCGTCGATCACCTCGGCGATCCCGTCGGGCACGGAGGGGTTGACCACTGTCGCGGCGTGGGTTCCACGGCGCTCGGCGACGTGGATGAGAGCGACGAAGCCGCCGCCCACCACCAACCCGAGTGCCAGGGACAGCAGCACCGACCAGGTGGTATCCATGGCATCAGAGTAATGTGTCCGCAGATGCGTGCCCGCCGCATCCGTACCGCTGATGGCCTACTTCAGGGAATGTTCAAACCTGCGGCACCGGCCGTTAACCTTCGGTCGACACCATGGGCTGGGGCCATGCGGGCTCCGTCTACCCGCACGCATTCGAGTGTGCGAACGAACGAACGATGAGGATTCACACGTGCGCGAAGTATTCCAGCTGGAACTCCGAGAGGTTCAGGACCGCCTCGTCGAGATCTCAGAGCTCGTGGCGACCTCGATCGACAAGGCGACCCGGGCGTTCAACGAATCCGACGTCGGCCTCGCCGAGGAGTGCATCGAGGACGACGCCCGCATCGACGAGCTCGCGGTCGCCCTCGACGAGCTCGCGATCACGATCCTGGCCCGGCAGAACCCCGTCGCCCGCGACCTCCGCATCGTCGTGAGCGCCCTCCGCATCAGCGCATCGCTCGAGCGCATGGGCGACCTCGCCACCCACATCGCCCAGCTGGCCCGCTACCGCTTCCCCGACAAGGTGGTTCCGAAGAGCCTGCGCCCGACCTTCGCCGAGATGGGCCGGCTCGACGTGGAGATCGCCAGGAAGCTCACCGAGCTGCTGAGCAGCCAGGAGGTCGAGCTGGCCGAGACCATCCGCAACGACGACGACAAGATCGACGCGCTGCACCTGAGCGTGTTCGACAAGGTGCTGGGCGAGAAGTGGAAGGGCGAGACTGTCGACACCGTCGACTCCACCCTCGCCAGCCGCTACCACGAGCGTTTCGCCGACCACGCCGTCGCGATCGCGAAGAAGGTGCAGTACCTGGCGACGGGTGACTGGGTGCCCGAGAGCGCCTGATCCCCCTGACACTGTAAAAGCGAGGAACCTCTCGCCTGAACCCACCGCATCCGACCACCGGATGTCGTGGATCAGGCGAGAGGTTCCTCGCTTTTCAGGTCCTGCGGGCTACTTCTTGCCCTGCGCGGCGACGGCCGCAGCGCCTGCAGCCGCAGCCTCAGGATCGAGATACTCACCGGCGCCGATGGGGGCGAGGTTCTCATCGAGGCGGTACACCAGCGGGATGCCGGTCGGGATGTTCAGCTCGGCGATGTCGTCGTCCGAGATGCCGTCGAGGTGCTTGACCAGGGCGCGCAGCGAGTTGCCGTGCGCGGTCACCAGCACGGTCTTGCCCGCCCTGAGGTCGACCGAGATGTCGGACTCCCAGTAGGGCAGCATCCGCTCGATGACGTCCTTCAGGCACTCGGTGCGGGGCAGGTCGGCGTCGGGAAGGTCGGCGTATCGGGGGTCGCCGACCTGCGAGTACTCGGCGTCGTCGGCCAGGACCGGCGGCGGGACGTCGAAGGACCGACGCCAGAGCTGGAACTGCTCCGGGCCGTACTTCTCCAGCGTCTCGGCCTTGTCGAGGCCCTGGAGCGCCCCGTAGTGGCGCTCGTTGAGGCGCCACGAGCGCTTGACGTCGATCCAGAGGCGGTCGGCCTCCTCGAGGGCGATGTTCGCGGTCTGGATGGCGCGAGTAAGAACCGAGGTGTGCAGCACGTCGGGCAGCAGACCCGACTCGGCGAGGAGTTCGCCGGCGCGCTTGGCCTCGGCGCGGCCCTGCTCGGACAGGCGCACGTCGACCCATCCGGTGAACAGGTTCTTCTGGTTCCAGTCGCTGTTCCCGTGGCGCAGCAGGATGAGGGTGTAAGGCGAAGTCATGCCTCCAATGTATCGCTTGCGATACTGGGGGCATGCCTGTCGGATCCATCACCCGCGGCACCACGAACACCAACCGGCTGCGACGCGTCGACCGCTGGATCGCGGAGCTGCCCATCCTCCGCAGCACGGAGGATCCGCTCGTCGTCGATCTCGGCTACGGCGCCAGCGGCGTGACGGCGCTCGAGCTGCAGCAGCGGCTGGCGAAGGCCAGGCGTGATATCGACGTGCTCGGACTCGAGATCGAACCCGGTCGGGTGCGCACGGCCACGGAGCAGCTGGCGGCTGTGCGGGCCGGAGGCACAGGCTTCGCTCCGGACGCGCGGGTATCCTTCGCCCTCGGCGGGTTCGAGGTGCCGGTGCCGCAGCGCCGTCGGCCCGCGGTGATCCGCGCGTTCAACGTGCTGCGCCAGTACGACGAGTCGCAGGTCGCCGATGCGTGGGCGCTGATGACCTCACGGCTGCAACCCGGAGGGCTGCTCGTCGAGGGCACCTGCGACGAGATCGGCCGGGTCTCCAGCTGGGTCGCCCTGTCGCCGGATGCGCCGCTCAGCCTCACGATCAGCCTGCGGCTCGCGGGCCTGGAGGTGCCGTCGATCGTCGCCGAGCGGCTGCCGAAGGCGCTCATCCATCGGAACGTGCCCGGGGAGCGCATCCACGCGCTGCTGGCCGAGCTGGACCGTGCCTGGCGGTCGAACGCACCGTTATCGGTGTACGGGCCATCGCAGCGCTGGATCGCCGCCGTGCGGATGCTGGCGGATGCCGGCTGGCCCGTGCGCGGCGGCGTCCGTCGCTGGCGGCTCGGTGAGCTCACCGTGGACTGGGCGGCCGTGGCGCCGCTCTGTCGCTGAGGGGCAGTCCGACTCAGCCGCTCGGTGAGAACGGGAGCGTGGCGGGCGGCGAACGGAGACGTCACGCCCGCGGCAGCAGGTCGCGCGCCTCGTCGGCTTTCATGCCCGTCGCTGCGAGCGCATCGACGATGTAGGGCCTCATGGCCTGCACCAGGTTGCGATCGGCGAAGTCGCCGTCGGGAGCCATCTGCGCCGGATCGAGGTGCCGGGCGACCTCGACCAGCGACTGCCTGGCGATCGGTTGCTGCGACACATCGGTGAGCGACTCGCTGATCAGCACGATGCTCACCCGCACTCGTGCGAGCAGGTCGGCGACAGCAGGTCGCGGTGCTCCATCGCGTGCGACGTAGGCGGCGCGGCGCGCGACGACCCGCAGGCTCCTGGTGCACAGTTCGATCGCCGCCTGCATCGAGGCCTGCCGCGCGAGGTCGAACCGACGACGGCGCAGGAACGGCGACAGGCGGGCGATGGCGACACCGGATTCCACGGCGTTCGACCAGGCG
This sequence comes from Leifsonia sp. Leaf264, assembly GCF_001422325.1. Lineage (GTDB taxonomy): Bacteria > Actinomycetota > Actinomycetes > Actinomycetales > Microbacteriaceae > Orlajensenia. The sequence goes on along the minus strand of NZ_LMMR01000010.1, from coordinate 105,433 downwards.
TCCGTCAACGGCTGCGTCGCCCGTGCCCGTGCGAGAGCGGCGTCCGCCTTCGTCGCCGAGCCCGTGGCGAGGGCCGTCGACAGGTCGGCCAGAATGCCGTCGTGCTCCGCCAGCATCCGCAGGCCCGCACGCGTGGCCGCCTTGCCCGGGTCACGTGGGATGAGCACTGTCGCGAGGAGGGCGAACACCCCGCCGACGACGGCGTCGAGTGTGCGCGTGAACGGACCGCCCGGCGGCAGCGGCGAGAGCATGACCAGCGAGCACTGCACGGCGGCGGCCACGGCGAAGGCCGGGTTCGGCAGCAGGAACCTGGCCACCAGCATGGTGAGGGCGAGCGCGAACGCGTACTGGGCGAGACCGGCCCCGAACCCCAGCAGCAGCAGCTCGGCTAAGGCGATGCCGAGGGTCATGCCGAAGACAGTCTCCAGGACGCGGATGGGCCTCGCGTCGCGGACGAATCCGAGCGCCGAGATCACCACGATGGCCGCGATGAGGGGAGACTGGTGCCCGACCACGTAGTGCGCGAAGGCGAAGCTCGCGACGGCGGTCACAGTGATCTGGGCAACCGGCGGGACGGCGTCCCTGGTCCGCGCCCACGCTGCGGCGGTGTCGAACCGCGGGCGCATCAGCGCCGGATGCCGAGCCGCGGCATCCGCGGGATGCCGGCCGTCGCTCCTGCCTCCGGAGGCACGACCACGACCTGCGCCGCAGCGACCACCTCGCCGGTCTCGGCGGTGTGCACCTCGAGCGGCGCGTCGACGGGAACGCCGCGGCGGATCACGGCGAGGGCGATCGGGCCGAGTTCGTGGTGCATGGCGCTCGACGTGACCGATCCGACCTCGCGCCACCCGGCCTCGGTCTCTGGCCGCTTCCTCTCGGCGAAGACCTCGTCGCCGTGCGCCGGCAGCACTGTGTCGGAGCCGTCGAGGTGCAGCATCACGAGGCGGCGCGGCGGATGCCCGAGATTGTGCACCTTGGCGACGGTCTCCTGGCCGCGGTAGCAACCCTTGTCGAGGTGCACCGCGCTGCGGAGCCAGTCGAGTTCGTGCGGGATGCTGCGCTCGTCGACCTCGGTCGAGAACCGCGGACGCCACGCGGCGATGCGCACGGCGTCGAGGGCGAGGGTGCCGGCCAGGGCCGGGGTGCCAGATACCGCCCGCTCGGCGAGGTCTGCGAGTGAGGCGCGCGGAACGAGTACCTCGCTGAACCGCCAGTCGGCGGCCGGGTGCTCGACGTCGGAGGCGTACTGCCAACCGCCGACGGCGATCTCCGACCACGGGTCGCGCCACACCAGCGGAACTCCGTTCGGGGCGGCGACGTCCAGGCCGATGGCCGCGGCATCCGTCGCCATGGTGCCGATGGTGGCGAACTCCTCGGTGCGGTCGGCGACCTCGACGCGCAGCGTGAAACGCATGCGGTCGAGCCAGGTGAAGAGACCCGTCGTCTCGACGCGATCGACGAGCAGCCAGGTCGTGACGCCGTCGTCGACGACGTGGGCGTCGTACTCGATGCGGCCCTGGGGGTCGAGGATGAGCGTCTCGGACGACTCCCCCGGTGCCAGCCGATCGAGCGCCTGGCTGGAGATGGAGTTGAGCCAGGTCAGCCTGTCGGGACCCGTGATGCTCACGACGCCGGCATGCGAGAGGTCGACGATCGCGGTGCCGTCCTCGAGGCGGCGCTGCTCGACGTTCGGGTTGCCGTAGTGGGCTGCGACGCCGTCATCCAGGCCCTCGGCGCGCACAGCGCCGGGAACCGAGAGAAGGGGGGAGGCTGCATCCGTCATCGTCGTCACTCCACCTTCGCGAGTCGGCCGGAGGAGTGGGTGCGCAGGTCCTGGCCGAGGGCGGCGATGTCCCACGCCCAGAGCAGGTGCGAGTCGACGAGGCCGTAGAGCCTGGTGGCGGCCGAGTAGGGCTTGGCGCCCTGCGTTCGCAGGACGGCATCCGTCGCCAGGTCTATGCGCGGACCCTTCACCTGGCCGAGGTAGAGCTCGGCGACCCCGCCGGGGTGCACCAGGTTGACCTCGATGTCGAAGCCGCCGGCGGCATTGCGCAGCGTCTCGACCGACTCTGCGTCGCGGAACGGCCGATCGCCGACGCCCGGCAGCATCGCCGGACCGGCATCCGCCTCTCCGAGTGCGCGGCTCAGGCGCCAGTAGCCAGTCTCCGTGACGAGCGGTATCGGTTCTCCGCCCTCCTCGGTGGGGAACAGCCAGCTGTAGGAGGTGTAGTTCAAGTGGGGCAGGCCGTCGTGGCTGAAGCTCACGCGCTGACCGAATTCGTGGGTGACGGATGCCTCACCGACTGCGTAGTCGATGACGCCTGAGCCCTCCCAGACGCCGAGCAGCCACGAGAGGGGAACCAGCTCGGCCGGGAGCTCGACGGGCAGCTCGATCATCGGGTGTTACCGCTGCCCCCGGAAGAGCTTGTAGACCACGACGCCGGAGACCCACGCGATCGCGAGGCTCGCAAGGCCCAGAAGTCCGAGGAAGAAGAGTTCGAGGAAGATGAGTTCGCCGCCGGCCATGGCTCGAGTCTATCCCCGCGCGGAGGGCACTCAGAGCGTCAGGGCGACCACGATGCCGGCGATGGCCGTGATGACCACGATCCCCGCGAAGGTCGAGACCACGCGGGCGACGAAACCGTCACGACGACGCGTGGCGAGCTGCACGCAGAAGGCCACCAGCGCACAGGCGGCCATGCTCAGGCACAGGCCGCCGAATCTCTCCTCGGGAGCGACCGTCGTCAGCACCACGACGGCCCCCACGACAGCCAGGATCCAGACGGACACGATGCCCGCGAACGTCGCGGCGGGGCTCAGCGGCACTTCGGTGTCGGTCATGGTTCCCATTGTGACGCGCGAACGACGCTGCGTCATCAGGATAAGATGACGCAACGAACGAGCTGGAGGAATGCGCGTGGCGCAATTGTTGATCCTGACGTCGGCAGTCAACAATGAAGTTCTCCCCGCCCTGGCGCTGCTCAGCCACAGAGTGCGGCTGATCCCTGCGGATCCGCAGCAGCTCATCACGGCGCCCGATTCCGATGCCGTCATCGTCGATGCGCGTACGAATCTGGCCAGCGCCAAGGCCCTCTGCCAGATCCTGCGCACGACGGGCATCTCCGTTCCGCTCCTCCTCGTGCTCACCGAGGGCGGCCTGTCCGGCGTCAGCCCCGACTGGGGAGTCGACGACGTGATCGTTGAATCGGCCGGCCCCGCCGAGGTGGATGCCCGCATCCGTCTCGCCGTCGGCCGGATCGCCCCCGAGGTCAACACCCGCATCCAGACCTCCGGCGTGATCATCGACGAGGCGAGCTACTCGGCGAAGGTGCGCGGCAAGCCACTTGACCTGACGTTCAAGGAGTTCGAGCTGCTCCGCTTCCTCGCGACCCACCCGTCGCGCGTCTTCACCCGCGAGCAGCTGCTGAGCGAGGTGTGGGGCTACGACTACTTCGGCGGAACGCGCACCGTCGACGTTCACGTGCGTCGCCTCCGCGCCAAGCTCGGCGACCTCGAGTCGCTGATCGGCACGGTGCGCAACGTCGGCTACAGGTTCAACGTGCACGAGGACGAGGAACCGGCCGGCCTCGGTCGCTGAGCTCCGCCGGAGAACTTCTGCCGGGGAGATAACGTCCTCGTCACGTGCTGTTCATGCGGCTGATGCCATGATGAAGGCATGGATGCCGAGAACCTGATCGACACCGGACTCGCAGGGGACTTCGACGACGACTTCGAGCCCTTCGACCCCGCCGGAGACACGACGCTGCCCGAGGAGCGCTACCTCGACCGCGAGCTGAGCTGGCTGGCGTTCAATCAGCGTGTGCTCGAGCTGGCCGAGGACCCCACGCTGCCGATCCTCGAGCGCGCGAACTTCCTGGCGATCTTCGCGACGAACCTGGACGAGTTCTTCATGGTGCGCGTCGCCGGCCTGAAGCGTCGCATCCTCACCGGCCTCGCCATTCCGACCAACGTCGGTCGCGCCCCGCACGACGTGCTCTCCGATGTCTCGGCGAAGGCTCACGAACTGCAGGACCGGCACGCCGCCGCCTACCGTGAGCTGGTCAGGCCGGCCCTCGCCGAGTCCGGAATCCACATCGTCCGCTGGGATGAGCTCGAGGATGACGAGCGATCGAACCTGCGCGACTACTTCTCCCGGCAGATCTTCCCGGTGCTGATGCCGCTGGCGGTCGACCCGGCGCATCCGTTCCCCTACATCTCCGGCCTCTCCCTCAACCTCTCGGTGCGCGTGCGCAACTCGAAGACGGGCAAGCAGGAGTTCGCACGCCTCAAGGTTCCGCAGATGCTGCCGCGGTTCCTCAAGATCCCCCACGATCCCGGCGCCGAACGCTTCATCACGCTCGAGGACCTCATCGCCAACCACCTCGGCGACCTGTTCCCCGGCATGGAGATCCTCGAGCACCACGTCTTCAGGGTCACCCGCAACGAGGACGTCGAGGTCGACGAGGACGAGACCGAGAACCTCATCAAGGCGCTCGAGAAGGAGCTGCTGCGCAGGCGCTTCGGGCCGCCCATCCGTCTCGAGGTGACCGACGACATGGACGACGTGACGCTCGGCCTGCTGGTACGCGAGCTGGACGTCACCGACAACGAGGTGTACAGGCTGCCGGCCCCGCTCGACCTCGGTGGACTTTTCGACATCGCGAAGATCGACCGCCCCGACCTGCACTACCCGACGCACGTTCCGACGACGAGTGCCAGGCTGCAGCCCCTCGAGCCCAACTCCCGCCCCGACATCTTCTCGGCCATCTCGCGCGGCGATGTGCTGCTGCACCACCCGTACGAGTCGTTCGCGACCAGCGTGCAGGCCTTCATCGAGCAGGCGGCCGCCGACCCGCACGTGCTCGCCATCAAGCAGACGCTCTACCGCACCTCGGGCGACAGCCCCATCGTCGAGGCCCTCATCGACGCGGCGGAGTCCGGCAAGCAGGTGCTCGCCCTCGTGGAGATCAAGGCGCGCTTCGACGAGCAGGCCAACATCAGCTGGGCCCGCAAGCTGGAGAAGGCCGGCGTGCACGTGGTCTACGGGCTGGTCGGCCTGAAGACCCACTGCAAGCTCGCCCTCGTCATCCGCCAGGAGAAGGGCGAACTGCGGCACTACAGCCACATCGGGACGGGAAACTACAACCCGAAGACGAGCCGCATCTACGAGGACCTCGGACTCCTCACCGACGACGACCAGGTCGGCAAGGACCTCACCCGCCTCTTCAACGAACTCTCCGGCTACGCCATCGAGAAGAAGTTCAAGCGCCTGCTGGTCGCCCCGCTGCACCTGCGCAAGGGACTGCTACGCCACATCGCCACCGAGACGAAGAACGCGCTCGACGGCAGGCCGGCCCGCATCCGCATCAAGGTCAACTCCATGGTCGACGAGGCCATCATCGATGCGCTCTACAGGGCCTCGAACGCCGGCGTCCCCGTGGACATCTGGGTGCGCGGCATCTGCAGCCTCATGCCCGGCGTGCCCGGCATGAGCGAGAACATCCGGGTGCGCTCGATCCTGGGCCGCTACCTCGAGCACTCGCGCATCTTCTCCTTCCTCAACGGCGGCGACCCGCACGTCTTCATCGGCAGCGCCGACATGATGCACCGCAACCTCGACCGCCGTGTCGAGGTGCTCGTGCGCCTCACCGAACCCGAACACCTCACAGAGATCGACGGCTTCTTCAGCCGCGCCATGGACGAGCGCACGCCGTCGTGGTGGCTCGGCGATGACGGGGTCTGGGTGCGCCACCACCTCGACGAGGACGGCGTCCCGCTCGACGACATGCAGAACACGCTCATGCACGAGATCGGCGCTCGCAAGCGCCCGGGGAGGACGCGATGACGGCGACCGCCATCTACGCCGCGGGGGCGGTCTGCTGGCGCGAGGTGGAGGGGCGCCTGATGGTGCTCGTCATCCATCGCACCGTGCACGGCGACGTGACCATCCCCAAGGGCAAGGTCGATCCCGGGGAGACCCTCCCGCAGACCGCCGTGCGCGAGATCAAGGAGGAGACCGGCCTCACCGTCGCCCTCGGGGTGCCCGTCGGCGTCTCGAATTATCCCCTCTCGGGCAACCGCACCAAGATCGTGCACTACTGGTCGGCCGAGGTCAGCGACGACGCCGTGCGCCACTCCACCTTCGTGCCGAACGGCGAGGTCGCAGCCCTGGAATGGGTCACCATCAAGAAGGCGCGCAGCTACCTGAGCTACAAGTCCGACGTCGAGATCCTCGATGCCTTCGCCGCTCTCGTCGACAGCGGCATCACCCGGACCTTCGCCCTGGTGGTGCTCCGACACGCCAAGGCCCTGACGCGCGGCGAGTGGAAGAAGTCCGACTCGAGCCGACCGCTCAGCGAGCGGGGAGTGCACCAGGCCGCGACCATCGTCGACACCATCCAGGCGTGGCGCCCGAAGCGCATCACGACCAGTTCCGCGACCCGCTGCGTGACGACGGTGACGCCGCTCTCGGTGGCATCGGGGATCGAACTCAAGCGCACCGACGCCCTCAGCCAGGATGCCTTCGAAGACGGCACCGCAGACATCCGTTCGGTCATCGGCAAGCGAGTCCGGTCGCGCAAGACCGCTGTCATCTGCAGCCACGGTCCGGTGCTCGGCGAGATCCTGCGGGAGATCGCTCTCGCCACCGGAACCCCGACGGGTTCCTACATCGCGGATGCCGCCTCGCTCGAGGTCGGCGCCTTCTCGGTGGTGCACCTCTCATCGACCAACCCGAGCTCGGGCATCATCGCCATCGAGACCCACGCTCCCCGGGTATAGCCATCCTGCCGCTGCGGTATCGGGTCGATCTGTGCCCCGATACCGGCTCGGTCATGCGCTGAGGCCAGTCGACGGTCGTGCCGCGGGCGCCCGCGGGACCGTGAGTTTCGTCCGCGCCCGTTAAGACTGCGTTCACCTGCAGTGAGGCTGCGCTTCACGGAGCCCACTTAGCGTCATCACCGAGCCGAACAGGTTCACATCGTGTAATCACTTCCCCTGAAAGGGACCTTCGTGAAACTCAAGCGTTTTGGCGCCCCGGTCGTCCTGGCCGTCGTAGCCACCATCGCACTGTCCTCGTGCGCAGCAAACGAGGATGCTCCCCCCGCAGCGACCGAGAGCACCTCGTCGCTCACCGGCACGCTCAACGCCGCCGGCGCCTCGTCGCAGCAGGCCGCCCAGGAGTCCTGGGTCGCCGGCTTCCAGACCGCCAACCCCGACGTGACCGTCAACTACGACCCCTCGGGCTCCGGCGCCGGTCGTGAGGCCTTCATCTCCGGTGGCGTCGACTTCGCCGGATCCGACTCCGCCCTGAACGACGACGAGCTCGCCGGCGCCTTCGCCGCCTGCGCTCCCGACACCAAGGCCGTCGACCTCCCCGTCTACATCTCCCCCATCGCCGTCGTCTTCAACGTCGAGGGTGTCGACGACCTCTCGCTCGACGCCGCGACCATCGCCCACATCTTCAAGGGCGACATCACGAAGTGGAACGACCCGGCCATCGCCGCCCTCAACGACGGCGTGACCCTGCCCGACGCCAACATCACCGCCGTGCACCGTTCGGACGACTCCGGCACCACGAAGAACTTCTCGGACTACCTCAACCAGGTCGCCCCCGACGTGTGGGACCAGAAGCCGGCCGACCCGTTCCCGTACCAGACCGGTGAGGGCGCACAGGGCACCTCCGGTGTCATCGACGCCGTCACCAACGGCACCAACACCATCGGCTACGCGGATGCCTCGCGCGCCGGTGACCTCGGTGTCGTGAAGATCAAGGTCGGCGACGAGTTCGTCGCGCCGAGCGCCGAGGGCGCAGCAGCCGTCGTCGACGACTCGCCCGCCGTCGAGGGCCGCGCGGACAACGACCTCGCGGTCAAGCTCGAGCGCACCACGACCGACCCGTCGCACTACCCGCTGGTGCTCGTGAGCTACGCGATCGTCTGCCCGGAGTACGCTGACGCCGACCAGGCCGCCCTCGTGAAGGCGTACGTCGGCTACATCGCCTCCGCCGACGGCCAGAAGGTCGCGGCCGACGCTGCCGGCTCCTCGCCGCTGTCCAGCGAGCTGCAGGCCAAGGTCGCCGACGTGGTCGCCTCGATCAAGTAACGACAACAACCCGCCTGCCCGGCCCGTCGACCAGCACGCATTGCGTGCCGAAAGACGGGTCGGGCAGACTGGGGTTCGCGGCCGTGGACCCCGCTTCGCAACCACCTCCAGCACTGCAAGGGACTCGCAGCCATGACGACAACTGTCGCCGCCCCCGCCATCCGTGCGAAGGAGCGACCCGGCGATCGGGTGTTCTCCTCGCTGACGGTCGTCGCGAGCAGCCTGATCCTCGCGGTGCTCGCAGCCGTCGCCATCTTCCTGGTGGTGCAGTCCCTGCCGGCGTTCGTCGCCGAATCCGACGCCTTCAAGGGTGACGCGACCAACTTCTGGTCATACGTCACCCCTCTCGTCTTCGGAACCATCTGGTCGGCGGCACTGGCGATGATCTTCGCAGTACCGCTCGCCATCGGCGTCGCCCTCTTCATCACGCACTTCGCGCCACGCCGCCTCGCCCAGGGGCTCGGCTACGTGGTCGACCTCCTCGCCGCTGTTCCGTCGGTCGTCTTCGGCCTCTGGGGAATCAGCGTGCTCGCTCCCACGGTGCAGCCGTTCTACAACAGCCTCACCGAACTGTTCGGCTGGTTCCCGCTCTTCGCCGGTCCGGTGTCCGGCACGGGCCGCACGATCCTCACCGTCGCCATCGTGCTCGCCGTGATGGTGCTGCCCATCATCACCGCCATCAGTCGCGAGGTCTTCCTGCAGACGCCACGCCTGCACGAGGAGGCCGCGCTGGCGCTGGGCGCCACCCGCTGGGAGATGATCCGCATGGCGGTGCTGCCGTTCGGTCGCCCGGGTGTCATCTCGGGCGCGATGCTCGGACTCGGCCGCGCCCTCGGCGAGACCATGGCCGTGGCCATGGTGCTCTCCCCGGCCTCGATCATCTCGTTCGCGCTGCTGCAGTCGCAGAACCCCACGACCATCGCCGCCAACATCGCCCTGAACTTCCCCGAGGCCCATGACGTGGGCGTCAACATCCTCATCGCGACAGGACTCATCCTGTTCGTGATCACGCTCGCCGTGAACTCGATCGCACGCTACATCGTCGGCCGCCGCAAGGCCTTCTCGGGAGCCAACTGATGACCGCAACAGCCACTCGCACCGCCACGACGATGCCGAACGCCCTCACCTCGGGGAAGATGCCGAAGTGGTCGCCGCTCTGGCTGCTCGGCGGCTCCCTCGCCATCTCGATCGCGATCTTCGCCGTCCTCGAGGCGGCAGGCGCGACCCGCGTGTTCAACTGGGCCGGAACGGCTTTCGTCGCCGTCGTGCTCTACTGCGTGCTCATCTGGACGATCTCGCGCCTGGTCGAGGGCGGCCGCAAGGCGGCTGACCGACTCGTCACCGCCCTCGTCACGACAGCCTTCGGCATCGCGCTCATCCCGCTGATCTCGGTGACATACACCGTGATCGTCAGGGGCATCGCCCGCTTCGATGTTCCGTTCTTCACGGAGTCGATGCGCAACGTCGTCGGCGCCGGCGGAGGCGCCCTGCACGCGATCGTGGGAACCCTCCTGATCACCGGCATGGCCACCATCATCTCGGTGCCGATCGGGTTGCTCACGGCCATCTACCTCGTCGAGTACGGCCGCGGCCGCCTCGCCCGCGGCGTCACGTTCTTCGTGGACGTCATGACGGGCATCCCGTCCATCGTCGCCGGCCTGTTCGCGTTCGCTCTGTTCGCGCTGCTGTTCGACGATCCCGGCATCCGTTTCGGATTCGGTGGCGCCGTCGCCCTCAGCGTGCTCATGATCCCTGTCGTCGTGCGCTCCAGCGAGGAGATGCTCAAGCTGGTTCCGAACGAGCTCCGCGAGGCGTCGCTCGCCCTCGGCGTTCCGAAGTACCTCACTGTGCTCAAGGTCGTGCTGCCGACATCCATCGCCGGAATCATCACCGGTGTCATGATCTCCATCGCCCGCGTGATCGGCGAGACGGCCCCGCTGCTCATCATCGCCGGCTTCACGACGAGCATGAACTACAACCTCTTCTCCGAGCGCATGATGACGCTCCCGGTGTTCGTGTACAACCAGTACGCGAGCCAGGGAACCGACGCGCAGGCCTACCTCGATCGTGCCTGGACCGGCGCGCTCACGCTCATCCTCATCGTCGCCCTGCTCAACATCGTCGCGCGCCTGGTGGCGAAATTCCTCGCCCCCAAGGGCGCACGCTGAGCCTCGGCCTCATACACTCCCCGCACCACCAAACGAAGGAATCCATGTCCAAGCGCATCGAGGTCAACGACCTCAACGTCTACTACTCCAGCTTCCTCGCTGTGGAAGGCGTCTCGCTGACCATCGAGCCCCGCACCGTGACAGCATTCATCGGGCCGAGCGGATGCGGCAAGTCCACGTTCCTGCGCACCCTCAACCGCATGCACGAGGTCATCCCCGGCGCCCGCGTCGAGGGCGAGGTGCTGATCGACGGCAACAACCTCTACGGACCCGGCGTCGACCCCGTGCTGGTTCGCCGCCAGGTGGGCATGGTGTTCCAGCGGCCGAACCCGTTCCCCACCATGTCGATCGGCGACAACGTGCTGGCCGGGGCGAAGCTCAACAACAAGCGCATGTCGAAGTCGGAGGGCGACGACCTCATCGAGAAGTCGCTGCGCGGCGCCAACCTCTGGAACGAGGTGAAGGACCGCCTGCACATGCCCGGCTCCGGTCTCTCGGGTGGTCAGCAGCAGCGTCTCTGCATCGCGCGCGCCATCGCCGTGAACCCCGAGATCATCCTCATGGACGAGCCGTGTTCGGCCCTCGACCCGATCTCGACCCTCGCCATCGAAGACCTCATCGAGGAGATGAAGCAGGAGTTCACGATCGTCATCGTGACCCACAACATGCAGCAGGCCTCGCGCGTCTCCGACCGCACGGCCTTCTTCAACATCGCCGGCACCGGCAAGCCCGGCAAGCTCATCGAGTACGACGACACCACCACGATGTTCTCGAACCCCAGCGTGCAGGCCACCGAGGACTACGTCTCCGGTCGCTTCGGTTGATCCCTGCTCGTGCTCGGCTGACACTCACCTGATCGTCGAGTTGCCCACTTCCGCTGGTGTGCGCGTTCGCGCACTGGCGGAAGTGGGCAACTCGCGTAGAGGGAGTCAGTCGCGCGGGCTCAGCAGGTACCGCGTGAAGGCGCCATTCGCCTCGGCGTCGAGGGCGAGGGGCACTCCGTCGAGCTCGATGATCGGAGCGGCGAGACGCACACTCGACACCAGCCAGACGGCATCCGCTCGCCGCAGCTCATCGACGGTGATGTCGCGTTCAGCCACCGGGAAGTCGTGCACGCGGATGTGCTCGAACAGGCTCGCCTGCGTCGTTCCGGCGAGGATCGATCCCGAGGGCTTCGGCGTGACGAAGACGCCGTCGATGCGGGCGATGACGCTCGAGGTCGGGCCCTCCATGACATACCCGTCGCTGGTGACGAAGATGGTGTCGTCGGCTCCGCGACGATGCGCCTCGCGCAGGGCCGCCATGTTCACGGCGTAGCTCAGCGTCTTGGCGCCCAGCAGCAGCCAGGGGGCGCGCTCCGCGACGCCGTGGTCGTAGCCGCGGTCGAGGGTCACCACGCGGATGCCCTTGGTACGGGCATCCGTCGAATCGGATGCCGCATTCACGCTGAGCCAGGCCGTCGGTGCGGGGCCGTGCTCGACGCCGCGGCTGAGCACCAGCTTCATGGCCAGCTCGCCCTCGGCAGGCACCTGCTCGCGCGCGAAAGCTATCGCGGCTCGCCACTGCCGAAGGTTCGGCACCGGAAGGTCGCAGATCTCGGCCGAACGCACGAGACGCGCCAGGTGCGCCTCGGACTCCTGCACGTGGCCGTCGACGACGGCGATCGTCTCGAAGATGCCGTCACCACGCTGGGTGCTGAGCTCCCCCACCCGCAGCGCCGGCGCCGAGGCGTCGATCTCCCGGAAGGTGCCTGCGGTGGCGGAGGTGGCGTCATCCGCGGCGAGCGGATCGATGAGCAGCGTGTACGGCAACGACATGCTCGAAAGCCTAGTTCGGCGGATGGCGCGGTGGCGGCGGGTTGACATCCACGGCGGCCGCCCGGCGGCATCCGATCAGGGCAGAGACGCACCGCGTCAGGGCAAAGAAAGTCGGGGCAAAGAAAGCAGGGCAGAGAAATGGCCGGGCCGCAGAACGCCTCTCGGCGCGAGGCCGCTCGGAGCGGCGAATATTGGAGCCCGGGGTTACTGCGGCCCGGCCATGTACAAGTGTAAGCGACGGATGCCGCCGGGTATTCCCTTCGCGCTGACCGAGGTTCTGCCGACCTCAGCGGTCGAAGGCGCGGCTACTGCAGCCCGACGATGAGCCGCAGCGAGCCCTCGAACTCGGGCTGGGTGCGCAGGTCGCCGTACTTGGCGTCCCAGGCGCCGGAGGCGAGCTCGTCGCCGAGCTCCCGCACGAAGCGGCGCGCCACCAGCGGGCCCACGAAGCTCCACGCGGAGTTCGCCTGTCGTGCACCGGGGTCGAGCAGGGCCTCGGGGCGGCCGTAGTAGGCCTCACCGAAACCGTCGAGGCAGTCCAGCGGAATCGGCACGTCGATGATGCGGCTGTTCGCGCCCAGGGCCTCGGCGATGTGCTCCACCTCGGGATAGCGCGCGGCCTCGGTGTCGATGACCTCGGGTGCGTACTCGTCGAGCCAGAACCTGTCGAGCGCCTTCGGATCGCAGCTGAGAACCAGCACCGGTCCGCGCGTGACACGCCTCATCTCTGCGAGGCCGCGATCGATGTCCGCCCACTGGTGCACGGTGAAGGTGGCCAGCGATGCGTCGAAGGCGTCGTCGTCGAACGGCAGGCGCTCGGCGGTGGCATCGATGGCGCGGGGCAGCCCCGCCTCGCGCTGGATGCGCATGGTGGCCGAGGGCTCCACGGCCGTCACGTCGCGGTCGCGCGGCTCATAGGAGCCGGCACCTGCACCGACGTTCAGCACGGTGTAGGCGTCGCCGAGCTCCCGGAGGATCACCTCGGCGATGCGCGGATCGGGTCGACGGTAGTCCGCGTAGCCGAAGCCGATGCGCGCGTAGTCCGCGTCGCCCGCGCTGCCGTCGCCTGTGCGCTCCATGGCCATCGTCACCCTCCCCCGTCGTTCGTCTCAGCCCAGTCTCTCAGGCTCCGGATGCCGCGTTACGCCGGTGTCGCGTTCCGAGGTGCTCTCCTCAGTCGAGCGAGTAGCTGCGCCACAGTCTGGCGCAGGCACCGAGCTCCTGGCCGAGCTCGGAGAAGCGGAGCGCCCGCGTCGTCAGTTCGCTGCTGCGCTCGGGCTCCGTGGCATCCGAATCGTCCGCGATGCTCGTGGCTCCGCTCGCCATGATGCGACAGAAGGCTGCCGCACGGTCGAGAGCGATACCGAAGTCGCCGGCGAAGATGCCGCGCAGGATGTCGTCGGCGAGCGCCACGACCTCCTCGGGTCCTGTCGGGGTGGGTGCCCCCGCCACGACGGGGTCGACGCCGACGGCGAGCTCGGAGCCGCGCTGGAACAGGAACGCCGTGCCCATCGGATCCTGACGGATGAGCAGGCGCAGCAGGTAGAGGCGCCAGAGGGCACCGGGGAGGCTGCGAGCGGATGCCTTGGCCCACAGCTCGGCGACGGCGTCGATGCCGTGCTCGTCGGTGTACGCGACCAGCCGCTCGACCACCTCCGGATCGGGGTTCTCGCGCACCCGCGACAGCAGTGCGTTCGCCGTCTCGTGGGCGACGCGGCTCAACGTGGCCGGGTCGTCTCCCCCGTGGAACGCCTCGAACACGCGCGAGGGGAACTTCGTGGGTTTGTGGAATCCTTCGGCCATGGTGCTCCGTTCCGGTGTGGTTGCTGGAGTGTTCCCGGTGTCGTTCCCGCCCAACGCTACGCGCATTCGGACGCACTCGATCCACGATAAGTTAGAGGAACGGGCCTCTAGCTCAGTTGGTAGAGCAAGGGACTTTTAATCCCTGGGTCGTCGGTTCGAGCCCGACGGGGCCCACCCACTCCGTTCGCCTCAGTTCGACTGCTCCGTGGCCGGAGACTCGGCCGCATTGGTTGCCGTCGTCGCCGTCGCAGCACGTCCACGCGTTCCGGCGAGCAGCATCCGCGTGCCCAGGCCCACCGCCGCGACGACGATGGCGACGACGAGGGGCGGCACCACCAGCTCGGGCATCAGGAAGGCCATCCTGAAGACGCCGACCCCGTAGTCGAGCATCTCCGACGGGTATCCGGCGAGTACCCGGCTGCCCGCGGCCGAGCTGATGGCCGTGATCAGTGCCGGCCCGAGCCAGAGGAGGACGAGTCCGACGATGGCGGCGATCACCCTGCCCACAGTGTTCACGCCGCACCAGGCTATGGCGATTCCCACGAGGATCGCCGGGATCCACCGGGCGTAGCCCAGCACCTGGATGGCCCACTCGGCCGGGAACGACCCGACCGGAGCGATCAGGCCGCTCAGCCAGGAGCCGGCTGCGACTGAGGCGATGCTGAGGCCCACGAGGGCACCGGCCCGCGGTGCTCGAGCGATCAGGACGAGCACGCCGACCCCCACGGCGATCGCGAGGGCGGCGACGGCGATCAGCAGACTGAGGTAGAGCGTGGACTCGCTCCGCGACTGCAGCCCGCCCCCGACGGCGACGGCGGTCTGCACCGTCGCGATGAGCTGTGTGAGGAGAACTCCAGCCACGATCGCGACGTAGCCGCCCCGGGACTGGCGCGCTCGAGTCGCGCGGGCGATCAGCCCGGCCACCGCGGATCCGATGAGCAGGAGGGCGACGATGAGGGTCAGCGTGTACTGGCTGAACGGCAGCAGCACGAGCGGCATCCGCTCGGCCGTCGTGTCGTTCTCCCAGAGGTTCTGCAGCGGAAGACGGAGGCCCGCGACGAACCAGGGCAGGAGTCCGACGAGTGCCGACGCCACGCCGATGAGGAACAACAGCCAGGCGGAGAGCGGCTTGATCTCCGTTTCAGCCACCGCTGTCGAACCGTACCCGCCCTGCGTCGTCGCACTCATGCGTTGCATCCTCCATCGAGATCACGGCGTGGAGGCGGTTCGGCGCCCCCACGCCTGCCTCCAGCCTACGAGGACGGATGCCTCTCTGGGCGATGCGATCGACCCGGCCGGCGCGGACTCGGGACTCAGCGCGCGGGCGGAGCGGCCCGCCGCGAGGCCCTGGCGGCGAGAGCCGTGAGGGCACGGTCGGCCGACCCGCCCAGGGCCCACTTCTCCGAGAGCGCGGCGACGGATGCTGCAGCCTGGGCGTCGAGCGGACGGATGCGGGCGTCGAACTCGCCGAGGTCGAGGTCGCGGACGACCTCGACGACCGTGGGCGCCACGGCGAGGTACTCGGAGGCCGCGAGGATCTTCGCCCTGATGCCGGCGGACATCGGCTCAGCGGCATCCGCCGCCGCAGCGATGATGCCGTCGAGGTCGTCGTGCTCCTGCAGCAACGTCGCCGCCGTCTTCTCGCCGATGCCGGCGACGCCGGGAAGGCCGTCGGATGCGTCACCGCGGAGAGCCGCGAAATCGGCGTACTGCGCCGCCGTCACGCCGTACTTCGACACCACCGTCTCGCCTGTGAGCACTTCGAGCCGATTCATGCCGCGGGCCGTGTAGACGATGCGCACCTCACGATCGTCATCGATGAGCTGGAACAGGTCGCGGTCGCCGGTGACGACGTCGACGGGCATCGTCGCCTGAGTCGCGAGACTGCCGATCACGTCGTCGGCCTCATGCGCTGCGGCGCCGATGATCGCGATGCCGAAGGCCTCGAGAGTCTCGCGGATGAGCGGGATCTGCGCCACGAGCAGCTCCGGCGTCTCCTCGACGTCGGGGCCGTCGGGCACGACCCGCTCCACCCGGTGCTCCTTGTAGCTCGGGATGAGGTCGACCCGCCACTGCGGGCGCCAGTCGTCGTCCCAGCAGGCGACGAGATGGGTCGGCTCGAAGTCCGTCACGAGCCTCGCGATGAAGTCGAGCAGGCCGCGCACGGCGTTCACCGGCGTTCCGTCGGGCGCCCGGATGGTGTCGGGCAGTCCGTAGAAGGCGCGGAAGTACAGCGAAGCGGTGTCGAGAAGCATCAGACGCTCGGGCATGTCCCGATCATGGCACGACCCGATGACGAGCAGGGCGACGGATGCCGCAGCCCACGGTGCAGCATCCTCTCGCCCGGCACTCAGGCTCGGGGTGTTCACTCGGCCCATGGCCTCCAAGAGGGATCGATCGCGGTCGCGACTGCTGGCCGCGCTCTCGGGCACGCACGACGGCCGACCGGCGTGGGTCGATCGTCTCGAGCTGGGCGACGACGCCGGGTTCTTCGGCCCGGGCTCCGCCGCCTGGGCCGTGCACGGAGGGATGCCGACGATGGTCGCCGGCATCCGGGCCCTGCTCGTGCAGACCTTGCATCCCGGGGCCATGGCCGGAGTGCACGACCATTCGAGGTTCGGCGAGGATCCGCTCGGGCGCCTCGCCGGCACCATCCAGTGGCTCACGATCGTCACCTACGGCGACACCGTCTTCGCCACCGAGGAGTCGGCCCGGGTCGGGAAGTACCATGCGCGCGTGGTCGGCACCTACCTCGACGCCCAGGGCGTCGAGCGTCCGTACGCCGCGAGCGATCCGGAGCTGCTCGCGTGGGTGCACCTGGCGTTCACCGACTCCTTCCTCGCCTGCCACACCATCTGGGGCGGTCCGATCCCGGGCGGAGCCGACGGTTACGTGAAGGAGTGGGCGACGGCCGGGGAACTCGTCGGCGTCGAGACTCCGCCGCGCTCGGAGCAGGAGCTGCGGGACCAGCTGGATGCCTTCGCGAGCGCGGGCATCCTGAAGAGCGACGAGCGCGTCGCCGAGGCCGTGCGCTTCATCAGGCACCCACCGCTCCCCAAGCCCATGCTGGCCGGCTATCGGGTGCTGTTCGCGGGGGCCGTTGCGAGCCTGCCCGACGACTACAGACGGATGCTGGGCCTGCGCCGCTCGCGGCTGCCCGTCGTGTGGGCCACCGCCCGCGCCCTCGGCACCATCCATCGCCTGCTGGGAAATCGATCGCCGTCGGAGGATGCCGCACGCTCGCGCATCGCCCGGATCACGGCCCAGGGATCGCGCAGCACAGCCGCCTGAGGCGCTCGGTGCCCACGACGGGGGCGCGCGGGCGACGCTGCGACCGCCCTAGGCTGCCCACCAGCCGCCCCTACGCGATCGGATGCCCATGTCGACACCCCCTCCCGGCTGGTACGCCGATCCGGCTGCCGCGCACGATCCAACCGTCCCGGCCACGGCGCTGCGCTGGTGGGACGGATCCGCCTGGACCGGGCACACCCATGTGCCGGCGCCGCCCGCACCCGTCGCCGCGCAGGCACCCGCGGCCGCGCACGCACCCGTCGCCGCCTTCGCACCCGTCATCGGGCCGGGCTCACCGACTGTTGCTGCGGCGGTGACGAGTCCGGTGACGGACGCATCGACGACGGCACCGGATGCCGCGGCATCCGTGCCCCTCGGAACCGGCGAACGCAACCCGTTCTCGCTGCTCGCACTCATCTTCGGGATCGCCGCCGTCGCCGCAGCCGCGCTGGTCGCCCTCACCGCAGTGTCGGTCCTGGCCACCATCGCCGCCGGAGCCCTGGCGGTCCTGTTCGGGATCCTCGGAATCGTGCGGTCGTTCCGCACGCGCACCGGCCGGGCGGCATCGGTGTGGGGTACGGTGCTCGGGCCCGTCGGCGTCGTCGCCGCAGGCATCGTGTGGATCGTGGCGGTGATCGCGACCCCGAATCTCGGCATCCCCTTCGTGGACTACGTGGATCAGGAGCCTGAGGCGGCGCAACAGGATGCGCTGTCGGCCTCAGCCGAGCACCTGATCATGACCGACCTGAGGTCTGTCGCCGTCGACGACCCGACGCAGCAGTTCCCGGAGACCGTGGAATGCCCGGTCGCCGTGGCTCCCACCGAGGGCTGGTTCCAGTGCGCCATCACCTTCGAGGACGGATCGACCAACATCGCCTTCGTGACCGAACTGCCGACGGGCGAACTGATGTGGCAGCCGGCGGAGCTCGGCGAGGTCGGCGAGTAGCCCGAGCCGCTCAGTCGACGAGCGCGCGGAAACCGCTCATCAGCGCGACGCGCTGCTCCGAGGTGCGGGCCAGCGGCGTCACCGCGAGTGTCGTGACGCCCGCCTCGGCGAAGGCTGCGACGCGCTCCTTCACGTGGCCCGGCGAACCGATGAGGTTGATCGCACGCGCCAGCTCGTCGGGAACCGCTGCCACCGCCTCGTCCTTGCGACCCTCGAGGTAGAGGTCCTGGATGAGGGCGGCCTCCTTCTCGAAGCCGTACTGCGACACCAGGTCGTTGTAGAAGTTCTTGCCGCGTGCGCCCATGCCCCCGACGTAGAGGGCGATCTGCGGCTTGACCAGCGGCAGCACGGCATCAGCGTCGTCGCCGATGTAGAGCGCGGGGCTGGCGAAGACGTCGAGGGCGCCGAGCTCATCCGCCCGCTTCGCCAGGCCGGCGTCGAGCGAAGCGCCCCACACGTCGCGGGCTCGCTCGGGGTGGAAGAACATCGGCATCCAGGCGTCGGCGATCTCGGCCGTCTGCTTCACGCTCGCCGGGCCGAGCGCGGCGACCACGATCGGGATCCGGTCGCGCACGGGGTGGTTGATGAGCTTCAGCGGCTTGCCGAGTCCGGTTCCCCGGTCGGCCGGCAGCGGGATCTGGTAGCTGCGTCCGTCGTACTCGACGCGGTCGCGGCGCCAGACCATGCGGCAGATGTCGATGATCTCGCGGGTGCGGCGGAGCGGCGCGTCGTAGGGCACCCCGTGGAAGCCCTCGATGACCTGAGGTCCGGAGGCTCCGATGCCGAGCACGAATCGTCCGTCCGAGACGAAATCGAGTCCGGCCGCCGTCATGGCCGTGAGGGACGGCGTGCGCGTGTAGATCTGCAGGATGCCCGACGCCAGCTTGATCGTCTCGGTGACGGCGGCCAGGTAGCCGAGCTGGCTGACGGCGTCGAAGGAGTACGCCTCGGGAACGATGACGATGTCGACCCCGGCCTTCTCCAGCTCGCCGACCTCTGCGGCCGTCTCGCGGAATCCGCCCGAGTAGTTCAGCATCATGCCGATGTCCATGTGAGTCCTCACTGCGCTGTGGTGTCGGCCGCGCGACTGCCCTCGGCCAGCGTCCAGTATCCCCCGCACGTGCACTCTGAGCGCAGTGAGCGGGCGCATCTGCAGGATGAGCTGCGTTTCGGGCGCCATATGGGGCCGAACCTTGTCTCATCCTGCAAACGGATGCCGCCGGCGAGCAGACCGACCCCGCCGGCGCGCTCCCGGGTGAACTTCGCGCGACAACCATGGCGCACCCCCGATGAGGGGGCATATGCTCGCGACGAAAGCGCTCTCACACGATGAACGGAAGGCACGCATATGACACAACCCACGATCGTCCTGGTGCACGGAGCCTGGGCCGACGCCTCGAGCTGGAACGCCGTCGCGACCGACCTCCAGGGTCGGGGCTTCACGGTCCTCGCACCCACGAACCTGCTGCGCGGGGTGGCCCCGGATGCCGCCTACGTGGCGTCGTTCCTCGCTCAGCGCACGAGCGGACCCGTGGTGCTCGTCGGCCACTCCTACGGCGGCGCCGTCATCACCAACGCCGGAACCGGCGGCGGCGACGTGAAGGCCCTGGTCTACGTCGACGCCTTCATCCCCGATGAGGGCGAGACGGTCTTCTCGATCCTCGGCGGCTCGGGTTCGGCGCTCGACGTGCCCGACCCCACCACGGTTCTCGACGTCGCCGGCTACCCCGGCGCTCCCGAAGGCGACGCCGAGGCGTTCCTCAAGCCGGTGACGGTGCACGACTCCTTCGCCCAGGACCTGCCCGAGGCCGACCGCTGGCTCATCCACGCGGGGCAGCGTCCGATCACGCTGGGCGCGAATGCCTCGCCGACCACCACAGCGGCCTGGAAGACACTGCCGAGCTGGGCTGTCGTCGGCACCGAGGACCGCGTCATCCCGCCGGCGACGCAGCGCAGCATGGCCGAGCGTGCCGGGGCGACCATCACCGACGTCGCAGCATCGCACGTGTCGATGGTGTCGCATCCGTCGGTCGTCGTCGACGTGATCCTCGCCGCAGTGGCCGCGGTCTCGGACTGACCCTCACCGCACACAGGTCGAGCACGACGACGGCGCCAGCACTGGCCGCTTCGTCGTGCTCGTCCTGTTTCGCCGGCATCGCTGATGCCGTCGGAGACGTCGGGGGCGGGCTAGACCGTGGTCGGCACGACCACGACGGGCGTCGTCGTCGGCTGCGGTGATCCGCCGGCCGGCTCGACGGTGACGCCGACGGAATCGCCGGCGGCCATGGCACCGTCGAGCACCCGCCACGTCGTGCCGTCGGCACCCACGGTGAAGGTGCCGGCCGGATGGGCCGCCTCGCTGTCGATGTACCAGAGCTGATACGTCTGCTCCTCGGTGAGGGCGGGCATGCCGTCGACGCTCACGGCCGACTGCCCCAGTTCCTCGGACCAGGTGAGGGTGACCGTGCCGCCGCCGGAGACCTCGGCCGTCGCCTGCTGGGCATCCGATGCCGCTGAGATCGTCGCGAGCTCACGCTGAGCGCCCCATCCGTTGGGCCCGGGGTAGTTCACGCCGACGATGACAACGGCGATGAGCACGACGGCCGCAGCGGCGGCGCCGATGTAGGCGCCGGGCCGTGAGAACCAGCGTCGTCGGGCCGCGGACTCGGCGGGGCCGGTCGACGTGGCTGATGCGGTTGATGTGGACCCTGAGCGCTCCCCGGACGGCTCGGCTGCGACAGTCGTCGCCGCGGCGGCGTCGGAGGAGGCATCCGTCCCGAGCGGAGCCGGGTCGGGCGTGATCGACGTGCTCGGCGCCTCGGGCTGCCTCGGAACCGTTGTCGCACTCTCAGCCGCCGGGAGCTGGGGCACGCCGGCCAGCTTCGCCATGATGCTGTCCTTCAGGGCCGGCGGCGGGGTGACCGGAGCCACACTCGACCCCAGGAGGGCAGCGGTGTCGGCGAGGCCTGCCGCCTCCTCGCGGAGCTGCTCGGATCCGGCGAGCGCCTGCTCGTACCGTGCCCGCTCGTCGGCGTCCACGGCGTCGAGCGCGTAGGAGCCGCTCAAGGCGTGCTCGTCGCCCATCGGGCGCTTGTCCTGTTCGCTCATGCCGTCACCCCCAGTGCGTCTCTCAGACGGATCATTCCGTCGCGTATTCGAGTCTTGACCGTGCCGATCGGCACGCTCAGTTCATCGGCGATCTCGCTATGCGAGAAGCCGCTGTAGTAGGCGAGGGAGACGGCCTGGCGTTGCACCTCGGTGAGCTCGCCGAGTGCTCGGCGCACCCGCTCGTTCTCCACCCGCAGCTCGGCGGCCTCGGAGACGACATCCGTGTCGATGGGGATGTCCCGGATGCCGATCCTGGTGTCGCGGTCGCGCGATGCCTGGGAGGAGCGGATGCGGTCGACGGCGCGACGGTGGGCGAGGGTGAACATCCAGGAGAGTGCGCTTCCGCGTTCGGGCTGGAAGCGCGCCGCCGACTGCCAGATCTCGAGGAACACCTCCTGCGTCACCTCCTCCGATTGAGCCGGATCGACCACGAGCCGTCGGACGAGTCCGAACAGTCGCGCCGACACGGCGTCGTAGAGCTCGCTGAAAGCACCCTGGTCACCCGTGGCGACACGGTCCAGCAGCTCTTCCAGTGTGACGACGGCCGGAATCCCGATGTCGTCTGTCTCTCGCGGCACGAGAACAAGCATGTCAGGTGTTCGGCGTGAAGCCTGTTGCGGATTGCCCGGATAGTGCAGGTTCATCGGATGCCGCTGCCGCCGCGTCGGAGCATCCGGAAGCCTCCGCCTTCTTCTCAACGCGGAGGTCGATCGGATGCACCGGAGCCTCGGACACACGGGATTCCCAGCATCCGAAGGTTTCCGAGGAATCTCCAATCCGCCCGCCGGGCAGGTTCCGAATGCCCTCCTGAAGGCACCACAGCACGTGGAGCCGGCCGAACCCGGCCACAGATTCCAAGGAGAAGATCCATGCGACTCACACGTACCTCACTCGCAGCACTCTCGATCGTGGGCATCGCGGCCCTCGGCCTCACCGGTTGTTCCATGAGCAGCGGCTCCGATGACACCGCGTCGTCGAGCAGCCCCAGCGACGAGGCCCCCATGACCACCACCCCCGAGGCGATGGACCCGGCAGCCGACCTCGTCGGCCCCGGATGCGCCGCCTATGCCGAGCAGGTTCCGGACGGCGCCGGCTCCGTCGCCGGAATGGCTGAGGACCCCGTGGCCGTCGCCGCCTCGAACAACCCGGTGCTGACAACTCTCACCGCCGCGGTCTCGGGCGGCCTCAACCCCGACGTCAACCTCGTCGACACCCTGAACGGCAGCGAGTTCACCGTCTTCGCCCCCGTCGACGACGCCTTCGCCAAGATCGATCCCGCCACGATCGAATCGCTGAAGACGGACTCGGACACCCTGACCAAGATCCTCACCTACCACGTGGTCCCCGGCCAGGTCGCTCCGGCTGACATCGTCGGAACCCACACCACGGTCGAGGGCGGAGACGTCGAGGTCACCGGCAGCGGCGACGACCTCATGGTCAACGGCGCCAAGGTCATCTGCGGTGGAGTCCACACCGCCAACGCCACGGTGTACCTCATCGACTCCGTGCTGATGCCGCCGGCCTGATGACCCGGTGAAGAGGGAACGGCCCGTCTCCAGTGGAGGCGGGCCGTTCGTCGTCACCTCGCTCGCCGAGCCGGGCGGGCGTGAGGACTAGAAGCCGCCGAAGCGGATGCCCCAGCTGATCTCCCACTCGTCGCCCGGCGCCAGCCAGCGCAGGCCCTTGCCCGAGTTGAAGGCATCGGCCGGCGCCGTCATGGGCTCGATCGCGATGGCGGCGTCGCCGTCGCGGCCCGGGAACTGGCGGGTGGTGAAGACCTGGACGAAGCCGAACTCCGGCTCAGCCCACATCGACACCGTGCGACCGTCAGGCGCGGTGAGTGTGTGCACGACCTCGCCATCCGTGGCGAAGGCCTCGCCCCACGCGTCGTCGAGCTGCAGCTCGCTCACGGGGCGTGGGTCGCGCAGGTCCCACTCGGTGCCCTCGACGGGAACCTCGGACGTCGGCAGGAGCCTGTCGTCGACCTCGATGTGGCTCGCGGCCGAGAGCTGCAGGGTGAGCGATTCGGTGGGCACGTCTCCGATGCGCAGGAACGGATGCGTTCCCACGGCGACCGGCGCCGACTCGTGTCCGAGGTTGCGGAGGTAGTGCGTGACCTTGAGCCCGTCGGAGACGAGTTCGTAGTGCACGGCGGTCTCGAGCAGGTAGGGGTAGCCGTGCTGCGGATACACCGTCGCCGCCAGGGTGACGGAGTCCTGCGTGCGGTCGACCTCGCTGTACTCGGTGAACCGCAGCAGCCCGTGGATGGCGTTGTTCAGCGCGGGCTCGGTGACGTCGAGCTGGCGCTCGACGCCCTCGTGCTCCCAACGCCCGTCGCGGATGCGGTTGGGCCACGGCACCAGCACGATGCCGGCGGCGTAGGGCGGCGAGGACTCCTCGCCGTAGGTCTCGACGAGGTCGATCCCGTCGATGCTCAGATGACGGATGGCGGCTGCGAGGCCCGTGATGGTCGCGCGCAGCTCTCCACTCGCGGTCCTCGTCTGCAGCTCGTATTGCTCACCGGTGGGAAAGGTCATGGAGAGAGCCTAGAGCCGGCGGGCAGCACGGTGAGACCCGCCTGCTCGAACTCGCCGATGAGCAGCGCTGGGGCTGCGGCATCCGTCACCAGGATGTCGACCTCGTCGAGACGGGAGATGCGGGCCAGGTGCACCTCTCCGAGCTTGGACGAATCGGCCACGACCACGGCTCGTGCCGCCGCCCGGATCATCGCGATCTTCACGGCAGCCTCGGGCAGGTTGGCATTGGTGACACCGCGTTCGACGTCGACGCCGTTGCAGCCGATGAACGCGATGTCGGCATGGAGCTCGTCGAGGATGCCGCGGGCCAGCGGATCGACGAGGGAGTGCTGACGCGGACGCAGCGTGCCGCCCGTGAGCACGACGGTGAACCGCGGGATGACGCTCTCGAGCTCGAGGGCGATGCTCAGGCCGTTCGTGAAGATCGTCACGTCGTCGAGGTCGCGGCGGGCGCGCAGCGAGCGGGCGACCTGCAGCGTGGTCGTTCCCACATCGAGGATGACGCTCTGGCCGCTGCTCACGAGAGCGGCGGCGGCCTCGCCGATGGACTCCTTGGGCCCGGCCGAGGCGGAGAGGGCCTCCTCGAAGCTCGGCTCCCGTTCCGGCCGGCGGGCGACGGCCGTGGCCGCGGGGTCGCCCGCCGGCACCGCGCCACCGTGCACGCGGCGGATGAGGCCGTCACGTTCGAGCAGGTCGAGATCGGCTCGGGCCGTCACGTCGGTGACTCCGAAGGCGACGGCGAGGTCGCGCACCCGCACGAATCCGCGATCCGCCACCAGGGCTGCCGTGCGGTCGCGCCTGATGCCGGCGGGCACCGAGTTCCCGGGGTCGCGATCCGTCGACGTCATCTGCCCATTCTGATCACTTTCGTTTACCTTTGCAATTCCCAAATCAACTTGTTTCGTAAACGCAAGCCGCGTATCGTGAACCTGTCATGACCGAGCCCACCTTCACAGCCGATCCCAGCATCCGTCGCCTCGAGCACACCCTCGCCGACGGCCGCGCACTCATCTACTTCGACGACGCCGACACCACTCTCTCCCCGGAGCGCGCCCCCGACCTGCGCGAGCTCGACCCGCGGCCGGCGACGGCGACGATGCGCCAGGACGCCCTCACCGGCGAATGGATCTCCATCGCGGCCGCCCGCCAGAACCGCGTGTTCCTGCCACCGGCCGACCTCGACCCGCTCGCCCCGCAGAAGCCCGGCAACCCGTCGGAGATCCCGAGCACCTACGACGTCGCCGTGTTCGAGAACAAGTCGCCGTCGTTCGGACCCGAACTCGCCGCGGTGACGGATGCCGGCCCCGAAGCCCTCGCCGAGCTCTCCGCCGTCGGCATCGGCCGCACCCGCACGTCGATCGGCCGCTGCGAGGTGGTGTGTTTCAGCCCCGAGCACGCCGGATCCTTCGGCACCCAGAGCGTCTCGCGCGCCCGCACGGTGATCGAGGCGTGGGCCGACCGCACGGCCGCGCTGTCGGCTCTGCCCGGCATCGAGCAGGTGTTCCCGTTCGAGAACCGCGGTGAGGCCATCGGCGTCACCCTGCAGCATCCGCACGGCCAGATCTACTCGTACCCCTACGTCACTCCCCGCACGACGCGCCTGCTCGAATCGATCGAGCGCTACGGCCCCGGTCTGTTCTCCGATCTGCTCGCGAGCGAGCAAGCGGGCGAGCGGATGCTGCTGCGCGGCGAGCACTGGACCGCTTTCGTGCCGTTCGCGGCGCGCTGGCCCATCGAGGTGCACCTGCTCCCCCACCGCCACGTGCCCGACTTCGCCGCCACGACGCTGGCCGAACGCGACGAGCTGGCACGCCTCTACCTCCGGCTGCTGCGCGGGATCGACGCCCTGTACGAAACGCCGACGCCCTACATCGCCGCCTGGCACCAGGCGCCGGTGAACGTCGGCCGCGATGACATCCGCCTGATGCTGCAGGTGACGAGCCCGCGACGCGCGGCCGATAAACTCAAGTTCCTCGCCGGATCCGAGGCCGCCATGGGCGCCTGGATCGGCGACGTGACACCGGAGCAGCAGGCGCAGAGCATCCGCGAGGCCATCGCCAGAGCCGATGCAGCCAGCCCGATCGACGCACAGCACCAGGAAGAGAACTGATGGCCGACCTGCACACCCGCGTGACGGGACACTTCACCGAGCTGTACGGGCGGCGTCCGGCCGGCGTGTGGTCGGCTCCGGGACGGGTCAACCTCATCGGGGAGCACACCGACTACAACGCCGGCTTCGTGTTCCCCTTCGCGATCAACCGCCGCACCGTGCTGGCGCTCGCGCCTCGGGAGGACCGCATCCTGCGCGTCGCCTCCTCCTTCGCGGCCGAACCCGTCTCGATCTCGCTCGACGACCTCGCCCCCGAGGCCCTGCACGGCTGGTCAGCGTACCCGCTCGGTGTGGCTTGGGCCCTCGGCCAGTTCGGCGCACCGTTGGGCTCGCTCACCGGCGCGGACGTCTTCCTCGACTCCGACGTCCCCGTCGGAGCGGGACTGTCGTCGTCGGCGGCCATCGAGAGCGCCATGGCCGTGGCGCTGTCCGACCTCTGGCGGCTCGACCTCGACCACCACACCCTCGCCAAGGTCGGCCAGCTGGCCGAGAACCGCGTGGTCGGAGCCCCGACGGGGATCATGGACCAGTCGGCGTCGCTGCTCGGCCGCACCGATGCGGGCGTCTTCCTCGACTGCCGCTCCTTCGTCTCCGAGGTGATCCCCCTCGGCTTCGACGCGGCCGGCCTCGAGGTGCTCGTGATCGACACCAAGGTCAGCCACGCTCACGCGACAGGCGGCTACGCGGCCCGCCGTGCATCGTGCGAGGCCGGCGCGAAGGCCCTGGGCGCCGAGACCCTGCGCGACGTGCAGATGTCGGACCTCGCCGAGGCCGCCGAACTCCTCGACGACGAGACCTTCCGACGTGTGCGCCACATCGTCACCGAGAACCAGCGCGTGCTCGACACGGTTCGCACCCTGCGCTCCGACGGGCCGCGCGCCATCGGCTCCCTGCTCGACGCCTCGCACGCGTCGATGCGCGACGACTTCGAGATCTCCACCCCCGAACTCGACCTCGCGGTCGAGGCGTCGCGGTCAGCCGGGGCCATCGGTGCGCGCATGACCGGCGGCGGCTTCGGCGGATCGGCCATCGCCCTGGTGGCGGATGCCGATCTCCCCGCCGTGCGCGCAGCAGTGCTGGCGGCCTTCGACGCCGCCGGCTTCGGCACGCCAGAGCTCTTCACGGTGCGGGCAGCGCAGGGGGCGTCGCGGGAGGAGTAGCGCTCCCTCCGCAGTGCCCAGGGCCGCAGTCCTCAGGGCCGCGGTCCTCAGCGGGCGGGGTCCTCCCCCACCACCGCCGACGGCTCCCCGCCGGTGATGCGGACCAGCTCGGCGAAGGTCGTCGGGAAGACGGTGTGAGCGTGCCCGGCCGCGGCCCAGACCGTGTCGTAGTCGGCGAGCGCCGTGTCGACCACTGTGCGCACGGGAGCCGGATGCCCGACGGGAGCGACCCCGCCGATGGTCTGCCCCGTCGCCTCCTTCACCTGCTCCTTGCTGGCGCGGGCGATGGTGCCGCCGAGCCGGGCTCCGAGCCAGTCGGTGTCGACCCTGTGCGCTCCCGACGTGAGCACGAGCAGCGGCTCGCCGTCGAGGGTGAAGACCAGGGAGTTCGCTATGGCCCCCACCGTGGTTCCGATGGCCTCCGCCGCGGCCTGCGCCGTCGGCGTCGCCACCTCGAACCAGGTGATGTCGGGCGTGATGCCATGCTCGGCGAGGGCGGCGCGCACGCGCTCGACAGCGGGGTGGGAGGTGTCGACCATGGTCGCCACCCTAGAGCGCACGCACCGAGCCGCCCAAACTCGTCGCATCCGTGCTCCCATCGCCAGCCGGAGGCGACGAAGACGGGCGACTCGCGTCGATAGGGTGGGGGCGTGAGCATCGATGAGCGCGCCGTCATCCGAGAGCTGGCCGGCATCGGCCGCCCCGTCATCGCCGAGAGCGCCTTCGTGGCCGCTGGCGCCGTCATCGTCGGCGACGTGACCCTGCTCGAGGACTCGAGCGTCTGGTACAACGCCGTCCTGCGCGCCGAGGCCGCCCCCATCGTGCTCGGCTCGGGCTCCAACCTGCAGGACACCGTCGTCTGCCACGTCGACTCCGGCTTCCCGCTCACCATCGGTTCGAACGTGTCCGTCGGTCACGGCGCGGTCCTGCACGGCTGCACCATCGGCGACGACAGCCTCGTCGGCATGGGGGCCACCGTTCTGAACGGCGCCGTGGTCGGTGCCGGCTCGCTCGTGGCCGCGGGTGCGGTGGTGCTCGAGGGTACCGAGGTGCCGCCGGGCTCCCTCGTCGCCGGGGTGCCGGCCAAGGTCCGTCGGGAGCTGACGGATGCCGAACGCGAGGCCATCCGCACGAACGCCGACCACTACCTGCGCCACGTCGCCGAGCACAGCAGCCCTGTCGACTGACGTGCCGTCGGCTTCAGCGGAGCGCCGACTCCCCGGTAGCCACGGTCTGCTCGGCTGAACGCGAGTCGCGGCCCAGGGACACCGTCGCCGGCTCCGGCACGAGCATCCGCACCAGCCGACGCGCCCGACGGAGAACCCAGAGCGCCGGCACGGCGACGACCATGGCGAGGTAACCCGAAGCCGTGCGGTCGAAGGAGCCGAGCATCCGCTTGCGATCCCACGCCCGACGCATCCGGCCGCCGCGCAGGTTGTGGCGCTGAGGCGCGAGCTGGAGCGGGGCCGCGTCGCGTCGGGCGACGAGCCGCTGGACCTGCTGAGCCCAGTCGTCGGCCTCCGGCCCGTGGAAGTAGTTGTCGGCCAGCCACTCGGCTCGGGGTCGGCGGAAGGCGCCGGCCACCAGGTCGCGCTCGTCGCCGAACAGGCCGCTGTCGACGAAGACGGTGTTGATGAGCTTCGGTTCGATCCCGAAGTCGTCGAGGAGCAGGACGGGGATGTCGGCGGCGACGGCTTCGAGCGCGGCAGTCGAACTGATCGTGACGAGGGCGACGGCGCGGGACAGGTGGTCGGTCATCGGACCGTCCTCGACGACGAGGTTTCCGGGAAGGGCGCCGCCGCGGTTCACCTCGGGGTCGGCGAGGAGATCGGCGAAGTCGAAGGCCTCGGCGTGAGTCTGGGCCTCTCCGGCCCGCGCGCGCACCTTCACGACGACGCGGAGTCCCGGATGGGCGCGTGCCGTGGCCAGCAGCCAGCCCAGCAGGGCGACCCGCTGCTCGCGCTGCCGCGGCACGATCGCCTGGGCTGCGAACACGATCGAGTCCGGTGCCGTCGCGGGCTCGGCTGCCCGCCCGGGTTCGGTCGGCGCGGATTCGCCCATCGGCCGGGACAGGAACGGCAGAGTGGCCAGGCCGAGCTCGATGGCGACGGACAGGCGTTCGGCGTTGCGAGTGAAGTCGCGCACCTCGCGCCTGCTGTGCAGCACGATGAGGTCGGTCTGCTCGCGATAGACGATCGCCTTGTCGACGGCCGGGATGGTGATGCCGGGAAATCCGCTGACCAGCACCGGGCGGTTCGGGACGCCGTCGATCGCGCGGACGACCACCCGCACCATCGGCCCACGCAACGCCAGCAGCATGGCATCGGGGCGGAGCTCGGCGACGATCCTGGCGAGGTCCGACAGCCGGCGTACCCGCACCTGTCCGATCGTGAACGCCGATCCGGCGAGGGCGTGCTGCAGCTGGCGTGCGCTCGGCTGCACCGGGGAGGCGATCACGATGATCTCCACCGCCCAGTCCGCCGGAAGGCGCGACGCCAGCGCGGCGCCCCACTTCACGTAGGAGTCGGAGTCGCCGACCACCAGCATCCGTCGGGCGCCGACAGGCCTCACGACGCGTGCACCCGCCGCAGCTTCGCCTTCGGTGCCTCCTCGCCGGGGAAGACCCGCTTCTCGCCGTCGCCCATGGCCTCGCTGATGATGCGGATGTCGCGGATCAGGTGGGTGAAGCCCTGCGGCTCGAGGGATGCCGCGTGGTCGGAGCCCCACATGGTGCGGTCGAGGGTGATGTGACGCTCGACAGCGACAGCGCCGAGGGCGACGGCGGCGAGCGAGATCTGCAGGCCGCGCTCGTGCCCCGAGTAGCCGATGGGAACCACCGGATAGCGACGCTGCAGCGTGCGGATGACGCTGATGTTCGCCTCCTCGGTCGGCATCGGATAGCTCGACGTCGCGTGCATCATGATCAGGCGCTCGGTTCCCAGCACGTCGACAGCGGTGTCGATCTCATCGAGCGTGGACATGCCCGTCGACAGGATGATCGGCCGACCCGTCGCGCGCAGCGCCCAGAGCAGTTCGAGGTCGGTGACCGACGCCGAGGCCACCTTGTGGGCGACGGGGTTCAGGTCCTCGAGGAAGGCGACCGACGGCACGTCCCACGGCGAGGCGAACCAGTCGACGCCCCGGAGGTAGGCGTAGTCGGCCAGCTCGATGTACTGGTCGCGGTCGAACTCCACCCGACGGCGGTAGTCGAGGTAGGTCATCGTGCCCCAGGGCGTCTCGCGCATGACGTCCTTCATGTGCTCCGGCGTCGAGATCTCCGGCGTGCGCTTCTGGAACTTCACGGCCTGGGCTCCGGCTTCCACGGCGACGTCGATGAGCTCCTTGGCGAGATCGACCGAGCCGTTGTGGTTCAGCCCGATCTCGCCGATGACGTACACGGGGTTCCCCGTGCCGACGATCGATCGCCCGATGCGCACCGACATGTGTTCTCTCCTTCGTTTGACCCGCACCGCGGGTGGTCAGTTCCCACCCGCGGTGCGGGTCGTCATGATGAGGTCGGCGAGCTCGCGGACCGCCCCGTCTCCGCCCCGGCGCTCGAGCACCAGGCGGGCGGCATCCAGCACCAGTGGATCGGCGTCGGCGACGGCCACCGGCCACCCCACGATGGCGAGGCAGGGCAGGTCGGCGAGGTCGTTGCCGAGGTAGGCGATGCGCTCGAGCGGAACGCCGACGCGCTCGGCCCAGGCGACGAGCGCTGCGGCCTTGTCGTCGATGCCGTGGGCGACCTCCACCCGCAGCTTCTCGGCGCGGGCGGCCACGACGGGGTTCGTCTCCGCGGAGAGGATCAGGATCGGCAGCCCCGCCTCGCGGAGCCGGCGCACCCCGTGCCCGTCACGGCGGCTCACCCGCACGGATTCGCGTCCGAGGGTGTCGACGGCGGCGGTGTCATCGGTGTGCACGCCGTCGAAGTCCGTGACGACGGCGTCGACATCGACGAACGGATGCCGCGACGCGTCGACGATGCGGGCAATGGCCCCGCTCAGCTCGAGGTCGGCCGCCGTGTCGATCTCGATCGCGTGCGCGTCGGGCACCAGGCGCACGGCGACGCGGCCGAAGAAGCGGTGTCCGGCTGCCCTGAACCCGTCGGTGCGCAGCACGTAGAAGGCGCCGGTCTCGCGGAACTCGACGTCGCGATCCTGGCGACGAGGCCGCACGGCTGCTGTGTGGTTCACTCCCTCGACGGCTCCGCCTCCCCTGCGCTCGGCCCGCCAGAGGAAGGCGTGGCTTTCGACGGCGGAGAACACGACGTCGGCCTCACGCTCGAGCACTGTGCGCACGGCGGCGTCGAGGTCGACGGGGTCGATGAACGGAGACGTGGCCTGCAGGAAGACCGTGAGCTCGGGCGCCGCGCCGCTCGCCGTCTCGAGAGCGTCGAGGGCGTGCAGGAGCGCCGCTTCGGAACTGGCCGTGTCGCCGGCCAGCTCCTGCGGGCGGCGAACGACGTCGGCTCCGGCGGCTCGGGCGAGGGACGCGATCTCATCGCCGTCGGTCGTCACCACGACGCGGTCTATCGACGACGCGGCGAGGGCTGATCGCACGGCGCGCACGATCAGCGGCACGCCTCCCACCGGGAGCGAGTTCTTGCCGGGCAGGCCTTTCGAGCCTGCACGCGCGGGGATGACGGCCACGACCCGATCGGCGACCATGGCGGAACCGGCATCCGG
The DNA here is from genome assembly GCF_001422325.1 of Leifsonia sp. Leaf264. Lineage (GTDB taxonomy): Bacteria > Actinomycetota > Actinomycetes > Actinomycetales > Microbacteriaceae > Orlajensenia. The sequence continues at coordinate 73,705 of NZ_LMMR01000010.1, read as the reverse complement.
GCTCACACCGACCGCGACGCGGGATCCTCGGGGCGATCGCTCGGATTCGGTCATGCCGCGAGGCTAGGCGCCCGAGGTGGCCTGCCCGTGATCGGGAGGTGAACGGGGCAGGTCGCGACTCAGCGCAGCGAGAGTTCCGCGGCCTTCACGACGTTCGAGAGCAGCATGGCGCGAGTCATCGGTCCCACGCCGCCGGGGTTCGGCGAGAGGAAGCCGGCCACGTCGGCGACGGACGGATGCACGTCGCCGGTGAGCCTGCCCTTGCCCGTGGCCGGGTCCTCCACGCGGGTGATGCCGACGTCGAGCACGGCGGCGCCGGGCTTCACCCAGTCGGCCTGCACGAGGTGGGCGACTCCCACGGCGGCGACGACAATGTCGGCACGGCGGACCTCTGCCGCCAGGTCGGCAGTGCGGGAATGGGTGAGCGTGACGGTGGCGTCGAGCCCCTTGCGGGTGAACAGCAGGCCGAGCGGGCGGCCGACGGTGAGGCCGCGGCCGATGACTGTGACGTGCTTGCCGGAGATCGGGACGTCGTAGCGCTGCAGGAGCTCGACGATGCCGGCGGGGGTGCACGGCAGCGGCGAGTGCAGCTCGCCCTCGATGCCGAGCACCAGGCGCCCGAGGTTGGTGGGATGCAAGCCGTCGGCGTCCTTCGACGGGTCGATGGCCTCGAGTGCGGCGTGCTCGTCGAGCCCCTTCGGCAGCGGCAGCTGCACGATGTAACTGGTCACCTCACGGGCGGAGTTGAGATCGGAGATCGCCGCGAGCACGTCGGCCTGACTCGCCGTGGCGGGCAGGTCGACGCGGATCGACTCGATCCCGACCTCGGCGCAGTCGCGGTGCTTGCCCGCCACGTACGAGCGCGAACCCGGGTCGTCGCCGACGAGGAGAGTGCCGAGGCCCGGCACGATCCCCTGGGCTCGCAGCCCGGTGATGCGCGCTGCGAGCTCGCCCTTGATCGTGGTCGCCGTCGCGACGCCGTCCAGCCTGACTGCGGTCATGGGAGTTCCTTTCGACCAGTACGTGCTCTCTGCCCGGATGCGGACCGAGGCCGCGACCCGACGCTGCCCGACGTGAGCCGGCGGCGCGTCGCGGGATCCATCCGCTTCCGGGAGGGGTGTCGGAATTACTGCTGGAGGCCCGGGTAGAGCGGGAAGACCGAGGTGAGCCTGGTCACCCGCTCGCGCAGGCCGGCGACGTCGGCGCCGGGCTTGAGGGTCTCGGCGATGATGTCGGCGACCTCGACGAACTCGGCGTCGCCGAAGCCGCGGGTGGCGAGGGCGGGCGTCCCGATGCGCAGACCCGAGGTCACCATCGGCGGACGCGGGTCGAACGGGACGGCGTTGCGGTTGACCGTGATGAGCACCTCGTGCAGGAGGTCCTCGGCCTGCTGGCCGTCGAGGGGCGAGTTGCGGAGGTCGGCGAGCACCAGGTGCACATCCGTTCCCCCGGTCAGCACGTCGACGCCGCCGGCGCGCGAGTCGTCTGCGGTGAGGCGCTCGGCGAGGATCTGCGCTCCACGGATGGTGCGGGCCTGGCGGTCCTTGAAGTCCTCGGACGCCGCGATCTTGAACGCCGTGGCCTTGGCCGCGATGACGTGCATGAGCGGTCCGCCCTGCTGGCCGGGGAAGACGTTGGAGTTGAGCTTCTTGGCCAGCTCCATGTCGCGCGACAGGATGAAGCCGGAGCGGGGTCCGCCGATGGTCTTGTGCACCGTTGACGAGACGACATCCGCGTACGGGACGGGCGACGGGTGCAGGCCGGCCGCCACGAGACCGGCGAAGTGCGCCATGTCGACCCAGAGCTTGGCGCCCACCTCGTCGGCGATGGCACGGAAGGCGGCGAAGTCGAGGTGGCGGGGGTAGGCGCTCCAGCCGGCGATGATGACCTGCGGGCGGTGCTCGAGGGCCTTGTCGCGCACGACGTCCATGTCGACGAGGAAGGTCTCGGGGTCGACGCCGTAGGACACAGCGTTGTAGAGCTTGCCCGAGAAGTTGAGCTTCATGCCGTGCGTGAGGTGACCGCCGTGGGCCAGCTCGAGGCCGAGGATGGTGTCGCCGGGAGTGGCGATCGCCGAGAGCACGGCAGCGTTCGCCGTGGCGCCGGAGTGCGGCTGCACGTTGGCGTACTCCGCGCCGAACAGGCTCTTGGCACGCTCGATGGCGAGGGACTCGGCGATGTCGACGTACTCGCAGCCGCCGTAGTAGCGACGGCCGGGGTAGCCCTCCGCATACTTGTTGGTGAGCACCGACCCCTGCGACTGCAGCACGGAGACCGGAACGAAGTTCTCGCTCGCGATCATCTCGAGGTAGTCGCGCTGACGACCGAGCTCCAGCTCGAGCACCTCGGCGATCTCGGGATCGACCTCGGACAGCGGGGCGTTAAAGACAGAATCTGACACTGGCGTCTCCTTGCGGAATCGGTGAACTAAGGGGTTCGTGTCGTGGCCCAGGCGAACGGCCACCAACCGATTCTCATCGCTCCCCGATGGTCACCCATCCGAACGCCAGTTGCGACCCGAACAGAGTAGCAGCCGCATCAGTCATCCGGGAGAGCGGATGCAGCATGCCGACGCGACCGGCTCAGCGCAACGCCCGCGACAGGTTCAGCGTCTCGCCGGCGTACGCCTGGTCCGACGGTCCCGGCGTCGTGCGGGTGGGGTTCAGGTACTGCAGGTCGCTCGTCGTGATTCCGAAGCGCTCGGCGATGGCTCCGAAGGTGTCGTCGCCGTGCACGAGATAGGACGTCGGTGCGCCGTCGACGAGGGTCGCATCACCCGCCGCCGCGGTCGCCGCACCCGAGTCGACGACGCGCAGCCCCGGCCGCCTGTCGGGAATGCTCCACGTCAGCGCGGCGACAGCGCTCACCGGACGCATGCAGTCGGAGCCGCCGGCGGGGAATGTCGACAGCACGGCCGATTCGAGGAAGCTGGGATCTCCCGATCCCATCGTGCCGATCGTGAAGTACTGCGTCGGCTGGCCGGCGAGATCGCCCAGTCCCAGCGCGAAGCCCGTGTCGGGGCAGGAGTCGAACGGCACCGGGTCAGGGTGCAGGGTGAGCCCGGTCTGCGCCGGCAGGTCCGCGTTCCACCCGCTCACCCGGGCGTCGAAGCGCCCGTGCTCCCCCACGACGATCTCGATGCGGCCGAGCGTCGCACCGTCGGCAGTGGCGAAGTCCCCGGACGCGACGACCTGGTGCCACTCGAGGTCGGCCGGCGACGCTGTCACGGTGGGCGCGCCATCGGCGGGCGCGGCCGCCGCTGCGGCTGCCGCGGGCAGCGTCGCCGCCGGCATCGTGCACCCCGTCAGCGCTGTCAACGCCGCTCCGACGACCACCATGCCGACCATCGCCCTGCGCGCCATCCGCCACCCCCCTGGCGTCAGCTTAGGGCGATATGCATGAAGTGGAATAGATGTGTTGCGGATTAGTTAGGAGTCCTGACATACTCGCTGGACACCGTGGACCCACCGAGGAGAGGCATGCCCAGACGCCGAACCGTCCTGGGGATCGTCGTCGCCTCCCTCGTCGTCCTCGCCGCCGCAGCAGGCACGACAGCGGCCATCGCCGGCCTGCGACCACCCGAGGTGACCATGCCCCAGATCGTTCCCCAGCCCGTCTCCCTCACGACCCGCGACCGCGCTCCGTTCGAGCTCGTGGGCGAGTCGCGCATCATCGTCGACGGCGCGGGCGCCGAGGCCGTCGGCGAGCAGCTCGCATCGGCGTTCCGGTCGTCGACGGGCTTCGAGCTGCCTGTCATCGCGAGATCGGCAGCGACGACGGATGCGACCACGGATGCCGCGCGCCACGACATCGCCCTCACCGTGGCCCCGGGCTCGGCGCCGATCGGCCACGAGCAGGAGGGCTACGCCCTGAGCACCGGTGCGCACGGCGCCGCCCTCACGGGCGACACCGCCGAGGGACTGTTCCGCGGCATCCAGACCCTCCGCCAGCTCTTCCCGCCGAGCATCGAGTCGAGTGAGCGGGTCGGCGGGTTCGGCGCCCGCTGGCTGGCGGCATCCGTCGACATCGAGGACTACCCGCGGTTCGCCTACCGCGGAGCCATGCTCGACGTGGCCCGCCACTTCTTCGACGTCACCGACGTGAAGCGCTACATCGACGACATCGCCCTGCTCAAGACCAATCACCTGCACCTGCACCTCACCGACGACCAGGGCTGGCGCATCGAGATCGACGGCTGGCCGAAGCTCACCGAGGTCGGCGGCACCAGCTCGGTGAACGACGAGCGCGGCGGCTTCTACACGAAGGCCGACTACGCCGAGCTCGTGGCCTACGCCCAGCGGAAATTCATCACGATCGTGCCCGAGATCGACCTGCCCGGGCACACCAACGCCGCCCTGGCGTCCTACCCCGAGCTCACCTGCAGCGGTCAGGCGCCGGCCCTCTACACGGGCATCGAGGTCGGTTTCAGCACTGTCTGCATCAACTCCGAGGAGACCTACCGCTTCGTGTCCGACGTCGTGCGCCAGGTGGCCGCGATGACGCCGGGGCCCTACCTCCACCTCGGCGGGGACGAGTCGCTGTCCACGCCCGAGGCCGACTTCGTGAGGTTCATCGAGCGCGTGACGGCTGATGCCGCCCTGACGGGGAAGACCATCATCGGCTGGCATGAGATGGGGGCTGCGAAGAACCTCCCGCCCGGAACCATCGGGCAGTACTGGAGCTTCACCCGACCGCAGGAGGGAGCAGAGGAGGACACCCTCACCTTCGTGCAGAACGGCGGGCAGGTCATCCTGTCTCCGGCCGACGTCGTTTACCTCGACATGGTCTACGAGACGGGGAGCCCGTTCGGCCAGGCCTGGGCCGAGGGGCCGACGTCGGTGCGCGAGTCGTACGGCTGGAAGCCGACGCGCATCATCGACGGCGTCGACGAGGACCAGATCCTCGGCATCGAGGCGCCCATCTGGACCGAGACGATGCATCGCATGCAGGATGTGGAATACATGGCGTTCCCGCGACTGGCCTCGGTGATGGAGATCGCCTGGTCGCCGATGGCGGAGCACGACCAGCACGACTTCGAGGCCTTCGCACCCCGGGCCGTCGCCTTCTCCGAGAGGCTCGAGGCGGCCGGCATCACTGTCCACCGCGCGCCCGACCTCCCCTGGACGCCCGCCCAGTAGCCTGAGGATCGTGCACACCGTCGACGATCGCGCTGCCGGACCCGGCGTGCTCCGCCCCGACGACGGGGAGGCCGCCCACAGGGTCGCCTTCATCGAGGTGTTCTTCGATGTCGTCTTCATCTTCGCGTTCACGCAGCTCTCGACGCTGTTCCTCGACGATCCGACTCCTCTCGGACTGTTCGAGACCGTGGTGCTCACGGCCGCGATCTGGTGGATCTGGGTCGACACCACGTGGGTGACCAACTGGCTGAATCCGGAGAAGTGGCCGGTGCGGGCACTCCTGCTCGTGCTCATGGCACTCGGTCTCACCCTCTCCAGTTCGCTCCCGCACGCCTTCGACAGCGCGGCGGGCGGCGCCGTGTTCGCGGTCGGCATCGTGCTCGTCGGCCTGGTGCGCAGCACCTTCGCCATCGTCGCCTTCCGCATCCATCGTCCGGACAACGCCCGCAACTTCGTGCGCATTCTGGTCTGGACCTGCGCTGCGGGCCTGCTCTGGCTGCTCGGCGGCTTCGGCCCGGCCGACGCCCGGGTCTGGGTCTGGACGGCGGCGCTGGCGCTGGCCTTCCTTGGCCCGCTCGTCAGGTTCCGCGTGCCGGGCCTGGGAGGCACCCGCGCCGAGACGTGGGACGTCAGCGGCGAGCACATGAACGAGCGCGTCGGGCTGTTCTTCATCATCGCCATCGGCGAGTCCATCATCGTGACCGGATCGGTCTTCGCCGGAGTCGAGCTGAGCCCTGACGCCATCGGAGGCTACGCCGCCGCCTTCATCGGTTCGGTCCTGCTCTGGATGCTGTACTTCAACCACGGCGAGCGCGGCGGCCGCGAACGCATGGAGGAGGCGTCGCGGACGGGCATCGTGGCACGCAACGCCTACACGATCGTGCCCGTCGTGATGGTGATCGGCGTGGTGCTCACGGCCGTGGCCGATGAGCTCGTGATCCTGCATCCGCACGAGATGGAGCATCCGTCGACGGCATGGCTCATCTGCGGGGGCCCGGCCGTCTACGTGCTCGGCAACCTTCTGTTCAAGCGCGCCGTAGGGATGCCGTGGCTGGTGTCCCACCTCGCCGCCATCGCCGCGCTCGTCGTGCTGGGTGTCGTCGGCGTCGGCATCACGCCGGTCAGCCTGAGCTTCGCCGTGAACGGCGTGCTGGCCGTCGTCGTGCTCGCAGACGAGTGGAGCTACCGCAGTGGTCTGCGCAGAGCCGTCGAGAGGGCCGCCCGGCGCTAATCTGGGCGCAGTTGCGCATACAGCACCCACCAGCACACCGACGAGACGAGACGACGGATGCCAGCACGCACGGGCTTCACCCGCAACCTCCTGCGCCCCACCACGGGCGAGGAGTCGCACCGCGTCACCTTCGTCGAGCTGTTCTTCGACCTCGTGTTCGTGTTCGCCATCACGCAGCTCTCGCACAGCCTCATCGCCGAGCCGACGCCGCTCCGCTTCGCCGAGGTGCTCATCCTCGTGGGCGCCGTGTGGTGGGCGTGGGTGGACACCACCTGGATCGCCAACTGGCTGAACCCCGCGCGCGGAGCCGTGCGCGGCATGCTCATCGTCCTCATGCTGTTCGGGCTGCTCATGTCGAGCGCCATCCCCGAGGCCTTCGCCGGCAAGGGCTGGCTGTTCGCGACGGCGTTCGTGGCGATGCAGCTCAGCCGAACCACCTTCGCCTTCTTCTCGTTCCTCGAGCAGGGCAGGAGCGCCAACGCCCTCAACGTCGTGCGCATCATCATCTGGTACGTCGTCTCGGGCACCATCTGGATCACCGGCGGCTTCGCCGAGCCCGAGCAGCGCATCTGGATCTGGGTCATCGCCCTGGCGATCGAGTGCACCGGTCCCGCGGCCAGGTTCTGGGTGCCCGGCATGGGCAAGTCGCCGATGGAGACGTGGGAGGTGTCTGGAGAGCACATGGCCGAGCGGGTCGGCCTGTTCTTCATCATCGCCCTCGGCGAGTCCATCATCGTGACGGGGTCGGTGTTCTCGGCGCAGCCCGTCTCCTGGGAGGGCTTCGCCGCGCTGCTGGCAGCGTTCGTCGGCACGGTGCTGCTCTGGCTGCTCTACTTCGCCCACGGCGAGCGCAGCGGCTCCGCCTACATAGCCGGGGCCGAGACCAGCGGCCGCATCGCCAGGGCCACATACACCTACATCCCCATCCTCATGGTGATCGGCATCGTGCTCACAGCCGTCGGCGACGACCTCGTGCTGGCGCATCCGTTCGGTCATCACGGACAGACGGATGCCGCCACGGCAGCCGTCATCACCGGAGGCGCCGCCATCTACCTGTTCGGCACGACGCTGTTCAAGCGCTCGGTCGGCGGACCGTGGCTGCTCACCCACCTGCTCGGGATCGTCGCCCTCGGCCTGGTGTTCCTCGTCGCCGGGCTGGTCAATCCGCTCGTCCTCACCTGGCTGGTGAACGTTGTGCTTCTCGTCGTCGTGGTGATCGACGAGTGGCGCTACCGCCGCCTCGTCGGAGCCGACGCGCTGCGCCTGGAATGAGGACGCGTCGGCCGGCGTCTACTTGACGCTGCCTGCGGTCAGCCCTCCGACCAGTCGCTTCTCGATGAGCATGAACAGCACGACAACGGGGATGATCGCCACGATCGAGACGCCGAACACGTACTGCCAGCTGGTCTCGTACTGGCCGACGAACTTCGTCAGCGCCACCGAGAGCGGCTGGTTGCCCGCGGTCGAGAGGATCACGAGCGAGGCGGCGAACTCGTTCCAGCAGGCGACGAAGGTGAAGACGATGGCCGTGACGATGCCGGGCCAGACCAGCGGCAGGTTGATGCGGAACAGCACCGTGAGCCGGCCGGCACCGTCGATCTGCGCCGCCTCGTCGATCTCCTTCGGGACGCCGGCGAAGAAGCTGTGCATGATCCAGACGGCGAACGACAGGTTGAAGGCCGCGTTCACCAGGATCATCGCGAGCCAGGTGTCGGAGATCCCGAAGGTGATGAACTGCCGGAACAGGCCCGAGGTGAGCACCGCCGGCTGCAGCATCTGCGTCACGATCACGAGGAACAGGAAGACCACTCGGCCGGGGAAGCGGAAGCGGGCCGTGTAGTACGCGGCCGGGAGGGCGACCAGCAGCACCAGCACGGTGGCGAAGACCGAGATGACGACGGTGGAGATGAGGTTCTCCGGCAGCGGCGTCTCGGGCGTCGACCACATGGTGATGTAGTTCTCCCAGTGCCACTCCGTGGGGAAGTAGGTGGGCTCGACACTGCGGATCTCGGACTTCGTCTTCACCGAGCCGAAGAACATGATCGTGTACGGCAGCACGAAGACGAGCAGGATGATCAGTCCACCCGCCATCCGCCAGGCCACCCGTGCCCCGGACACCTGGTCCGTCGTGTATCGGCGCTTGCGCTTGACCGGCGGGTCGATGGTCTCGAATGCCGGCGCTGTGACGCTCACTCTCCGACCTCCTTCATAGGCTTGACGACCTTCACGTAGACGGCCACGATCACCAGCACGATGAGGAAGGCGACGACGCTGAGCGCACTGGCCACGTCGATCTTGTGCTGGTTCTGGATGTACTTGAAGATCAGCGTCATGACGGTGTCGGCGTCGTAGCCGGGGATGGAGCCCGTCATCGTCTTGAGGATGGGCAACGAGTTGAACACGTTGATGATGTTGATGAGCACGGCCACGGAGATCGCTCCGCGCAGTTGCGGCAGGATGACGCTGACATAGGTGCGGCCGGCACCGGCACCGTCCATCTTCGCGGCCTCGAGGGCTTCGGCCGGAACAGTCTGCAGGCCGGCGAGGATCGTGTACGTCGTGAACGGCAGGGAGACGAAGATCGCCACGATGATGGCCCAGATGAAGGCCGTCTCCGGATTCTTGGTCCAGCCGTAGCCCTGCGGCGTGTCGATGAGGCCGATGTCGACGAGGAACTTGTTGATGATGCCGAAGTACGGTTCGAGTCCGTAGTAGACGACGAGGGTGGTCATGACCACGCTGGCCGCCCAGGGGATGATGACGGCCAGGCGCACGAGCTGCCGACCTGGGAAGGCCTTGTTGAGCACCTGCGCGAGACCGAGGGAGATCACGACCGTGAACGCCACCACTGTGACAACCCAGATGATGGTGCGTCCCATGATGGGCCAGAAGTCGACGAAGGTGAAGACCTCGATGTAGTTGTCGAAGCCGACCGAGCCCTTGTCGATGCCGCTGAGGGAGATGTCGCGCGTGGAGTTGAAGAACATCACGCCCGCCGGATACAGCACGATGCCGAAGATCAGCAGCAGGGCCGGTGCGATCCACGGGAGCGCGTGCAGGATGTCCCTCCCTCCGGCACCCTGAGCTCGCCGAGCGCGGCGCGGGGCTGCATCCGTCGTCGTCGTCGATTCGTCGATCTGTGTCGTCATGGTCGTGTCGTACCCATGCTTTCCGCATCAGCGATGCCGTGCCCGTGGGGCCTGTCGGAACTGGTGGAACTGGTGGAACGGATGGTGCGAGGCTGCGGGTCGACGGATGCCGCCGGCCCACAGCCTCGCACCACTGTGCGAGAGTCGCCTAGCCCGCGTCTGCCGCGGCCTGGATCTCCTTGAGCACGGCCTCGGGGTCGTCGCCCTGGGCGAGCTTGCCGATGGTGCTCTTGAACGCCGCGTTGGTGGCGTCCCACTTCGGGTTGGTGTTCGGGTAGAACTGCGCTGCGGGCAGCACGTCGAGGAACGGCTTGAGGTCGGCCTCCGAGGCGAGGGCCTCGGCTCCGGACTTCGTGGTGGGCAGGAAGCCCTCGGTCTTCACCCACGGCACGTAGACGTCGGGCGTGTAGTAGTAGTCGAGGAACTTCGTGATCGCGTCCTGCTTCTTGCCGTCGTTCTTGAAGGCCATCAGGTGGTCGGCGACGCCCAGGGTGAACGGCGAGCCGTCCTTCGTGGGGATGGGGACGATCGAGTAGTCGAGGTCGGGGTTGCCCTCGGCGATCTGGCCGACTGTCGGCGGAAGGCCGACCTGCATGCCGACCTTGCCCTGCACGAAGATGTCCATGAGCGGGCTGCGGTCGGTCGAACCGGCGTCGGCCTGGGTGGCGCCCTCGTCGATCATCTTCTGCATGAAGGTGGCTGCTTCGAGGTTGGCGGGGACTCCGTCGATGGTGATCTCATCGGCGTTGCCGAAGGTTCCGCCTCCGCCGTAGAACCAGACCGCACTCTCGGCCTGGGCCTCCTCGGAGCCGAGCGGCATGCCGTAGCCGGCGACGCCGCCGCCGAGGGCCGAGATCTTCTTGGCGTCGGCGAGCAGCTCGTCCCACGTGGTGGGGGGCGTCGCGACTCCGGCCTGCTTCAGCAGGTCGTTGTTCACGAACAGGGCGCGGGCACTGGCGATGAGGGGCGCGCCGTACTGGGTGTCACCGACGGAGGACACCTGCACGAAGGAGTCCTGGAAGTCGGCGAGGGTGTCCGCCGAGACCACGTCCTTGATCGGGTAGAGCAGGTCGTCGGCGGCGAAGCCGGCGAAGGGCCCGCCGTTCATAATGTCCGGCGCCTGGTCGGCCTGGATCTTCGTGGTCACGACGTCGTTGAGGTTGTCCCACGACTGCACCTCGAGCTTGACGGTGATGTCGGGGTACTTCTTCTCGAAGCCATCGATCACGGTCTCCCAGAGGCCCTGGGTGTTGTCGGAATAGCTGGGGACGAGCAGATTCAGCGTTGTCGCCGATCCGCTGGAGTCGTCGCTCGAACCGCTGCCGAAACCGCACGAGGCGAGCGTCATGGTGGCCAGGGCCGCTGTCGCGACCACGGCACCGACGCGCAGGGACTTCTTCATCAGTACTTCCTCACTCTTGGATAAGGGGTGATGCACTGCGGATGCGCATGTCGTGCACGCCCCAGTGCGTACGCCGTGGAAGCACTGAAAGTGCGAACTTTCTGACACTTCTTGACGGATACTGCGGGTAAACGATCAGATTCATTCACCGTTGACGAAACTATGGCCTCTTTGCCCGGCGAGGTCAACGGGTTCACACATTCGTTACATAGAGTTTATTAGCGGTCCTAACAAAACACCATGGTTTCGCGTACACCTCTCGTCCCCGATCGTGACACTGATCGGTAGACAGGAGTTCCGCTCATCCGCGATCATTGGCAGACTGCACGAAACGACGCGTGCACCGGCGGAGGATGACCATGCACGAAGCGCTGACAGCCCCGGCCGCCTTGGGCGGCGGCGCCGCCGTCCTGGCGTTCGACGTCGGCGGATCCGACACCAAGTCGGCGATCATCGACGCGACGGGTCTGGTGCACGGCCTGCGTCGCACCCCGACCCCGCGGGACGGCGACGATCCGGCCGGCGCCCTGCTCCGCCATGTCGGCGAGATCGCCGCGTCCTACGCCCTCGACTTCCCCGGCATCACGCCCGTTGCCGCCGGCCTGCTGGTGCCGGGCCTCGTCGACGACGACGCCGGCGTCGGCGTCCTCGCCACCAACCTCGGGTGGCGCGACGTGCCCTTCCGCGATGATGCGGAACGGATGCTGGGACTCCCCGTCGCCTTCAGCCATGACGTGCGCGGAGCCGGCGAGGCCGAGTTCAGGCTCGGAGCGGCGCGCGGTCACCGTGACGTCGCCGTGCTCGTGGTCGGAACCGGCATAGCCGGCGCCTTCTTCGTCGACGGACAGGTGCAGGTCGCCGGCGGCTACGCCGGCGAGATCGGCCATTCGATCATCCTCCCGGGCGGTCCACCGTGCCCCTGCGGAGGTCGCGGACACTTGGAGGCCGTCGCATCCGCCGGTGCGATCGTGCGTCGCTACGCCGAGCGCAGCGGGGAGCAGGTCGACGGCGCTCGCGCAGTGCTCGAGCGCGCCCGCGCCGGTGACGCCCACGCCGCGGCCGTGTGGGACGAGGCCGTCGACGGTCTGGCCCTCGGACTCGCCCAGGTGGTCGCCCTACTGGCACCCGAGGCCATCGTCGTCGGCGGCGGGCTCGCGCAGGCGGGCGACGCCCTCTTCGCCCCGCTGGCCGAACGCCTCGACGCCCTGCTCACCTTCCATCGACGCCCCCTGCTGCTTCCGGCCCAGATCGGCGGGGATGCCGGGCTGCTCGGCGCCGCGCTGCGCGCCCGCGACCTGGTCGACCCGCAAGCGGCATCCGCTCGCCCGATCGCCCGTCATCAGGCAACATCCGCAGGGGCTGCAGCATCGGGGTCAGCATCCGGAGCGGTCGGGGGGCAGTCGTGAACCGCGCCGAACGTCTGACCGCCGTGCTCGACCTGCTGGCGCAGAGCGGTCACGTCGACGTCGACGACATCGTGTCGACCCTCGGCGTCTCGCCGGCGACGGCTCGACGAGATCTCGACACCCTGGCCGAGAACCAGCTGCTCACCCGCACCCGGGGAGGGGCCGTCGGCCACACCGTCGCCTACGACCTGCCGTTGCGCTACAAGCACCAGCAGAGCGCAGAGCAGAAGCAGCGCATCGCTGCCGCGGCGAGCGCCATCGTGCCGAAGGGGTCCGTGATCGGGCTCTGCGGCGGCACCACGGCGACGGCCATCGCCAACGCCCTCGGCGCCCGTGCCGACCTGGCCGAACCCGGCCCGCACGCGAGCCTCACCGTGGTCACCAACGCCATCAACATCGCGGTTCAGCTGGCGATGCGCCCGCAGATCAAGATCGTCGTGACCGGCGGCGTGCTGCACGCGCGCTCCTACGAACTCGTCGGGGGCTACTCCGACCTCGTGCTGGAGTCGGTATCGCTCGACATCGCCTTCATCGGCGTCAACGCCATCCATCCGTCGCTCGGACCGATGACCCACGACGAACGCGAGGCCGACGTCAACACACTGATGGCGACCCGGGCCGCCCGGGCCGTCGTGGTGGCCGACTCGAGCAAGATCGGCAAGAAGGCCTTCGCCACGATGGGCACGGCCGCCAGGTTCGGCACCATCATCACCGACAGCGGCATCACCGACAGGCAGCGCGAGGAGCTGATCGACAACGGCTACGAGGTGATCGTCGCCTGAGGCCCGTGCGGTTCGCGGGCGTCGGTCCCCATGGGGCGGTGCCGTCCGGACGTGACGGCGACGACGACGAAGGCGACGAGCACGATGCCGGCGTACACCCAGGGCAGCGCCGCCAGGCCGAGGGTGTCGTAGAGCACGGCGCCGAGCAGCGCTCCCCCGCCGATGCCGACGTTGAACGCCGTCGTGTAGAACGCGCTGGCGGCATCGCGGATGCGGGCGGATGCAGCATGCAGCAGTCGCGTCTGCAGCAGCGGCGGCAGCATGCCGAACGCCAGGCTCCACACGATGAAGGCGACGAGGGCCGGGATCCAGCTGCCGGCGAAGGCGCCGAGCGCCGACACCGACACCGCGACGACCCCGAGGGCGATGAGCAGGCCCCTGGTCGGGTGCCTGCCGAACACGGCCCCGGCGACCACCAGTCCGATGAGTCCCGAGACGCCGGCGACGAAGAGCAGCGGGCTGATGGCGGCGGCATCCGTGCCCACGACCTCGATGAAGTACGGGGCGATGTAGGTGTAGAGCACGTAGTGGCCGATCATCGTGATCGCCGTGACGGTGCAGACGATGGCGACGGCCATCACCGCGCGATCGCGGATGGCCGGGATCGCAGCCGTGTTCGCGCCGGGTTCGACGCGGTGCACGACGGGCAGGAACCGCCACACCAGCACGGCGCTCAGCAGGGTGAGCCCGGCGACGATGCCGAAGGCGAGCCGCCAGCCGACAGCGTGGCCGAGGGCCGTTCCGAGCGGCACGCCGAACACGAAGGCCAGGGTGCCGCCGCCGAGCGCGATCGAGACGGCGCGCCCGATCTGCTCCTTCGGCACCAGGTGGCCGGCGTAGGCGCCGACGATGGCCCAGAACAGGCCGTGGGCCATGCCGCCGACGACGCGCGATGCCACCACGAAGCCGTAGTTCGGAGCGAGGGCCGTGAGCACGTTCGCCAGCCCGAGCACCACGATGGCGGCGACGAGGAGGGCGTGCCGAGGCAGTCGCCGGGTGAGCCCGGTGAGGGGAGCACTGGTGAGCACGACGGTGAAAGCGAACACCGTGACGAGCAGTCCGACGAGCGGCTCCGAGACGCCGAGGTCGCTGCTCATGTCGGGCAGCAGGCCCGTCGGCAGCATCTCCCCCGTCACCGAGAGGAACACGGCGACGGCGAGGACGATGAGTCCGAGCCAGGGGAATGTCGGGGTGCTGCTGCGAGCAGCGGAATCGGTCGTGGACATGGCAGTCTCCGACAGGCGTTCCCCGCGGCTCGCACGGCGAGCACTGCGGGTCGACTACGCGCTGTTGTGCGCGCCCAGGGCCGGGTTGATCACACCGACCGTCGTCGAGTCTAGCCGAGCGGGTGCCACGGGATAGCCTGAGCGGATGGACTTCGACGCCGCCGAGCCGCATCCGTCAACGCACCACCACTGGGTCATCACGGTCAGCTGCCCCGACCAGCCGGGCATCGTGCACGCCGTGAGCGGGGCAATAGTCTCGGCGCGCGGCAACATCACCGAGAGCCAGCAGTTCTCCAGCGCCGACACCGGGCGCTTCTTCATCCGCCTGCAGGTGGAGTCCCTCGCCGACCGCGCCGAGTTCGAGGCCGCCCTCGCGCCCGTCATCGAGCGCTACGGCATGGCGGCGCACATCGACACCGTCGGGCGACCGCTGCGCACCCTCGTGCTCGCCTCCACGGCGGCGCACTGCGTCAACGACCTGCTCTTCCGCCAGCGCGCCGGCCAGCTGCCGGTTCACATTCCGCTGGTGCTCTCCAACCACTCCACGCTGCGCGACCTGGCCGGGTTCTACGACGTTCCGTTCGAGTCGCTTCCGGTGACGGATGCCGCAGCCAAGGCGGCCTTCGAGGACCGGGTGCTGCAGGCCGTCGACGAGCACGACATCGAACTCGTCGTGCTGGCGCGCTACATGCAGATCCTCACGCCCGAGCTGTGCGAGCGGCTCGAGGGGATGGCCATCAACATCCACCATTCCTTCCTGCCCGGCTTCAAGGGTGCGAATCCCTACAAGCAGGCGCACGCCAGGGGCGTGAAGCTCATCGGAGCGACGGCGCACTTCGTGACCAGCGACCTCGACGAGGGACCGATCATCGAGCAGAACGTCGTCCGCGTGGATCACTCCCGGTCCCCGGCGGAGCTCGTCGCCATCGGCCAGGACGAGGAGAGCCGCACGCTCAGCCAGGCCGTGAAGTGGTTCGCCGAGCGTCGCGTGCTGCGCGACGGCGCCCGCACGATCATCTTCCGCTGACGCGCCGCCTCCGCCGCCACCGAACCCCGCTGGCAGAGGCAGCGACGACGTCGCCGCCGAAGCCGAGGGGGGCGCGCAGCTCGGCCCCCACGGTCGCTGCCGTTCCGACCCGCTACCGGCCGTGACGGTAAACTCGACGAGTGAATGACGCAGCGCCAGAACAGTACAGGGTGAGCCCGAACGACATCCTCCGTTTCCTGCTCGAGATCTTCGCCGTCGTCACCCTCGGCATCTGGGGCTTCACGGCCTGGCCGCTGCCGTGGCCCGGCGCTGTCATCGGCATCGGGGCACCGCTCATCGCCATCCTGCTCTGGGGACTGTTCCGCTCCCCCAAGGCCGTCTTCCACATCGACGCCTTCGGCAAGGCCATCGTCGAGATCCTGGTGATGGGTGCGGCCGCCCTGGCCTGGTGGGACCTCGGCCAGCCCGTCGTGGCTGCTGTCTTCGCCATCGTCGCCACGATCTCGGGCGTCATCAGCGGCCGCAAGGAGTTCGCGTGAGCATCATCGTTCACGGCGCCCGCAAGCTCGACGCGGACGGATCCGTCGACGACTTCTGGCTCGCGGCATCCGCCGATCGCATCACGGCAACGGGCACGGGTGACGGATGGCGCGTCGTCGCCGCCGCAGACCCCGCGGCCGCCGTCACCGATGCCGCCGGCCGCTGGCTCACGCCGGGCTTCATCGACCTGCACGGCCACGGCGGAGGCGGAGCCGACTTCGACCACACCGCCGACGACATCCGCACGGCTCTCGCCGTGCACCGGGCGCACGGAACGACCCGCTCTGTCCTCAGCCTCGTGACCAACCCCGTCGACGCCCTGGCGACCAGCCTCGCCGTGATCGCCGACCTCGCGGAGTCCGACCCGCTCGTGCTCGGATCGCATCTGGAGGGGCCGTTCCTCGCCGACTCCCACCGCGGCGCGCACAACCCCGAGCTGCTGATCGAGGCGGATGCCGCAACCATCGCCGAGCTGCTCGCCGCCGCCCGCGGAACCCTGCGCCAGGTCACCATCGCCCCCGAGCTGCCGGGAGGGCTCGACGCCGTCGAGGCCTTCGTCGATGCCGGAGTCGTCGTGGCCATCGGCCACTCGGCTGCCACGTTCGAGCAGGCGCAGGTCGCTTTCGACCGCGGGGCGACCCTCGTGACGCACGCCTTCAACGCACTGCCCGGCATCCACCACCGTCGGCCGGGTCCTCTCGTCGCGGCCTTCGGCGACGAGCGCGTGACGTTGGAGCTCATCCTCGACGGCGTGCACGTGCGCCCCGAGGTGGCGGCGTTGGCCTTCACCGCCGCACCGGGGCGCATCGCCTTGATCAGCGACGCGATGGCCGCTGCCGGGTCGGCCGACGGCCACTACGAGCTGGGCTCACTCGACGTGACCGTGACCCACGGCGTGGCGAGGCTCACCGACGGCGGATCGATCGCCGGATCGACGCTCACCCTGGACGTCGCGCTGAAGAACGCCGTCGAACTCGTCGGCCTCGACCCCGTCGTCGCCGTCACGGCGCTCACGCTCACTCCGGCGCGCGTGCTCGGACGCGACGCCGACCTCGGCCTGCTGGCCGAGGGCTACGCTGCAGACGCCGTGCTGCTCGATGCGGCCTTCGCCGTCGATCGGGTCTGGGCGAACGGCGCGGCGCTCTAGCCGCCGCACCCGCTCGCTGAGGCCCGAACTCAGGCCGAGGCCGAAGCCCACGCAGAGAACGGGCACTTCCCGCCGCGCCGCACCGGCCGCGCCCTACAGCGGTACGCCCTCCGGCCGCTGGGCCCACGCGTGCCTGTAGTAGTCGGCATTGCCGAGCTTCGACGCCGCAGCCTCGTCGATGACGACGGTCACGTGAGGATGCAGCTGCACGGCCGATCCGGGATGGCTGGCCGTCACCGGGCCCTCCAGGGCATCGGCGACAGCCGCGGCCTTGCCTTCTCCGAACGCCAGCAGCACCAGGTGGCGCGCCCGCATGATGGTGCCGAGACCCTGCGTGATGCAGTGCGTCGGCACCTGGTCGATGGAGTCGAAGAAGCGGGCGTTGTCGCGACGGGTCTGCTCGGTGAGGGTCTTCCAGCGCGTGGTCGACGCGAGCGACGAGCCCGGCTCGTTGAATCCGATGTGACCCGTCGTGCCGATGCCGAGGATCTGCAGGTCGACACCGCCGGCTGCGATGATCGCCGTCTCGTACTCGTCACCCGAGGTCAGGATGCCGCTCGGATCGCCGTTCGGCACCTCGATGCGCGCGGGGTCGAGCCCGAGCGGTTCCACGACCTCGCGGTGGATCACGGAGTGATAGCTCTCGGGATGCCCCACCGGCAGCCCGATGTACTCGTCGAGAGCGAAGCCGCGTACGGCGCTCACGTCGATCTGCTCGGCGTGGATGCGGGTCGCGAGCGCCCGGTACGTGCTGAGCGGGGTCGAGCCCGTCGCGAGCCCGAGAACGGCGTCGGGACGACGGCCGATGAGGGCGATGATGGCATCGGCGACGACGGAACCCGCCGCTTCGGCATCCGGGACTATGACGACTTCAGCCATGGGTTACTCCTGTGAGGGCCGCACCGACTGCGGCGGCCGGGAATCCGAGTGGGATGATGTGCACGCGCTCGGCGAGGTCGAGCGACGCGAGGAAACGAGAGGATGCGGCAGCGCGGTCGAGCGCGGCCCGCACCCCATCGATGAGGGGTGCTCCGAGAGCACTCAGGCCGCCGCCGATGACGACGGCGTCGACGTCTGTCGACAGCACCAGGATGCGCACTGCCGCCGAGACGCCCTCGAAGAAGCGCTCCTGCACGACGATGGCATCGGGGTCTCCGGATGCAGCATCCCGGAACAGCCCGCGGGCGGGCAGGGCATCGTCCGACGGCCACATCCGCGCAATGGCGGAACCCGAGGCCACGGTCTCGACGCAGCCGCGCTGACCGCAGGTGCAGACGGCTCCGGCCGGGTCGATCGGGATGTGCCCGATCTCGCCCGCGATGCCCCGGCCGCCACGCAGCAGCACGCCGTGCTGCACGATGCCGGCGGCGAGGCCCGTACCGAGGTTGAGGTAGGCCATCGAGTCGAAGCCATTGGCCGCTCCGGTCTCGGTCAGCAGGTGCTGCGCGCCCATGGCCGCGGCCTTCACGTCGTTCTCGACGCTGACGCTGACGCCGAGACGCTCGATCAGCGCCTCGCCGAGGCCGAGGTCCTCGACGCCCAGGTTCACGGCGTGACGCACCCGTCCCGTCGCCGAGTCGACGGCTCCGGGGATCCCGATTCCGATCGAACGCAGGTTGCCGACGCTGACGCCCGACAGGGCGGCGACCTGGCGAACGGCGTCGACCGCGGTCTCGATGACGGCCGGGCCGCCCCAGCCTGTCGGCATCCGCACGGGTTCGCTGAGGTGCCCGTCGGAGTCCATGGCGACGGCGGCGGTCTTGGTGCCGCCGATGTCGATTCCGAGTCTCATGCGCCGCCAGCCCCCTCGAGCAGACGGAGGACGCTGCGCCCGAGCAGGCGCGATGCGCCGAAGGTCGCGATGTCGGCGTAGGCGCGATCGTCGCTCGGCCAGCCCAGGTCGACCACGAGCACGCCTCCCCCGTTCGCGCGCAGCCCGTCGATGGCCTCGCGTGCGAAAGCGTACCGGTGGATGTCCTTGCCCACCACGATCACCGGGCCCGGCGTCTCCGGAAGCGATGCGCTCCCCTCCGCCAGCGGGTGCGGCGTGCTCCACGGCGAGTGCACGGGCAACGGATGCCGGTCGAGTTCCGCGAACGGTCCCCACGGGGCGACACCGACGGCGATGTTCGCGACGGTGTCGATCCGCACCACCATGTTCGGCCGGATCCCGGCGTCGAGCCAGGCCCGGGCGTGCGGTGACACGTCGAAGGCGCGCTGCACCTCGGCATCATCGAAGTCGGGTTCGGCGGCTGTCGCGGCGTCCGAGTCGGCCCCGGGCACGAGGCCGGCTTCCGCCAGTGCCGAGTTCGTCGCCCGGCCGAGCTCGCGCACGCTGAGGGCGGCCTCGAGCACACGCTCGATCGGCAGACGGCCTGCGGCGACGGCGTCGAGCACCCGGTCCTCGATCTCGCCCAGCTCGGCATCGGTGTTCTCGGTGCCGATGCAGAGCAGGTCGCAGCCGGCGCCGAGAGCGCGCACGGCGGCCTCCGGGATGCCGTGGATGCCGCTGGCGCCCTTCATGTCGAGGGCATCGCTCACGATCACGCCCTCGAATCCGAGCTCGTCGCGCAGCAGCCCCTGCAGGATGCGGCGCGAGTGCGTGGCGGGGAAGTCGGGGTCGACCTGCGGGATG
This sequence comes from Leifsonia sp. Leaf264, assembly GCF_001422325.1. Lineage (GTDB taxonomy): Bacteria > Actinomycetota > Actinomycetes > Actinomycetales > Microbacteriaceae > Orlajensenia. The sequence continues at coordinate 54,061 of NZ_LMMR01000010.1, read as the reverse complement.
AGGATGTGCGAGGTCATGATGGTGCGCGCACCGGCCTCGATCGCGGCACGGAACGGAACCAGCTCGCGCGACCGCAGGGTCTCGAGGTCGGCGTCGATGACCGGGAGTGCGAGGTGCGAGTCCTGGGCCGTGTCGCCGTGCCCCGGGAAGTGCTTGGCGCTCACGGCGATGCCGGCGCCCTCGTGTCCGCGAACCCAGGCCCCGACGTGGCGGGCGACGGCAGCGGGGTCGCTGCCGAAGCTGCGCACGCCGATCACCGGGTTGTCGGGGTTGGAGTTCACGTCGGCGTCCGGAGCGAAGTTCAGCGTGCACCCGACGGCCGTGAGCTCCTCGGCCACTGTGCGACCCACCCGCTCGGTGAGCTCCAGGTCGTCGAGGCGCCCCAGGACGGCGGGACCGGGGTAGGGCGATCCCTGGTCGTAGTAGAGCCGGGTGACGTCGCCACCCTCCTCGTCGATCGCGATGACGGCCAGCGGGTTCGCCGCGCGGACTGCATCCGTCAGCGAACGCAGCTGCGCCCGCGACACGATGTTCATCCCGAAGATGCAGACGCCGCCGAGCCCGTTGCGCAGCCTGTCGGCGAGCCATTCGGGCAGGTCGGTGCCCACGAAGCCCGGCATGAGCGTCGCCGCTATCAGTTGGCGGAGCTCTCCCCTGCTGCTGTGGGCGTCTGGGCGGGGAACGGATGCGGTGGTGGCTGCTCCGTTCATCCCTTGACCGCCCCGGCCACGAGTCCGCTCGTCATCCGGCCCTGCACGATGAGGAAGAACACGATGACGGGCAGGGCGACGAGCGTCGACGCCGCCATGACCTGGCCCCAGTCCGTCTCGCGGGTGGCGCTGGCCTGGATGAAGCCGCGCAGCCAGAGCGGGAGCGTGTGCATGTCCTCGGCGGGCAGCAGCACGAGGGCGACGGTGAACTCGTTCCAGGCCTGCAGGAAGGCGAACACCCCCGAGGCAACGAGCCCGGGAGCCAGCAGCGGGAAGGTGATGCGCATGAACGCGCCGGTGCGGCTGAGGCCGTCGACCATGGCGGCCTCTTCGAGGTCGGCCGGGATGCCGGCGACGAAGCCGCGCAGCATCCAGATCGTGAACGGAACCACTGCTGCGGTGTAGATGATGCTCACGCCGATGATCGAGTTGAGCAGGCCGGCGCTCGACACCATCTTGTACTGCGCGATGAACAGGCCCTCGGCCGGCAGCATCTGGATGATCAGCACGGCGAGCACGAAGGACTTGCGGCCCTTGAACCTGAAGCGGCTGATGGCGACGGCCGCGAGAAAGGCGAACAGCAGGCAGAAGAACACGGCGATGAGGGTGACCGACAGGCTGATGCCGAGCGCCGAGTAGAACGTGCCGTCCTCGAGCGCGTTGGCGTAGTTGTCGAACGAGCCGCCGATGGGCACGAACGTCGGGATGAACGACTGCAGCGTGCGGTTGGGCAGCAGCGAGGAGTTCAGCATCCAGTAGACCGGGAAGACCCAGGCCGCCGACACGAGGATCGCGAGGGCCGACAGCAGGATGCGGGCCGGGCGGATGCGCACCCTGGACAGCCGCTGCGGCTTCGTCTCGGGCGCTGTGGGGATGGGTGCCGGGGCCGGAGCCAGCGCGCTGGCGATGATGTTGGGAGTCACACTGGTGTCGGTCATGACTGCTCGTCCTCCTTGAGAAGGCTGCGCACGTAGAACCAGCTGATGGCCAGGGTGAGCGCGAGTACGAAGATGGAGACGGCGGATGCCATGCCGAAGTCCTGGGAACCGGCGCCGAGCTTGTAGATGTAGGTGCCGAGCAGGTCGTACTCGCTCGACTTGGATCCGGCATCCTGCAGCATCGTGATCTGGGTGAAGACCCGCAGATCCCAGATGAGCTGCAGCAGCAGCACGATCATGATCACGGGCCGGATCATCGGCATGATGATGTAGCGCAGTCTCTTGTAGCCGTTGGCGCCATCGAGCTGGGCGGCCTCGAGCACCTCATCGGAGACCTGGGTGAGGCCGGCGTAGACCGAGAACGCCACGAACGGAACGCTCATCCAGATCACGATGACGCTGGCGACGATGAAGAAGGTCGCGGGGTTCGACAGCCAGGAGAACCGGTTCATGTCGACACCGGGGATCATGTCGAGCAGGTAGTTGACGACGCCGCGCCTGCGGTCGAAGAGCCAGATCCACACCGTCATCGCGGCCACGACGGGCATGGCCCAGGCGAGCAGCAGCGAGATCTGCAGGATGAGTCGGACGGCCGTGCCGACGGCCGTCATGAGCACCGCGAGGAGCAGTCCGACGACGAGGGTGACGGCGGCCGTGATGAAGCAGAAGGCGATGGAGCGCACGACGACCTCCCACATGGTGGGGTCGGTGGCGAGGGTGAAGTAGTTGGCGAGGCCCACGAAGGGAGCCGGCAGGCCGAACTGCTGCTTGATGCCGAATTCCTGCATCGAGGTGATGATCTGCCAGATGAGCGGGTAGCCCATTCCGACGAGGAGGATGACGATCGCGGGGATGAGGAGAAGGTGTGGAACGGAGAGGCGGCGTCGGGGGCGCTGCGCCGGCGTCTTCGGGGCGGCGGCTGGGGCGTCCCGGGTGAGCGTTGCTGTCACGGTCTCATCCTCCTTTCGGGTGTGGTGCGCGTGCAGGAGATCAGGGGTAGGGGCCGCGAGCGAAGAGTCACTCGCGGCCCCTGAGGTGTTTCACGTGTTCCGGATGCCGCAGGTCTGACGGCCCGCCTCATCCGAGGGTCCGACTAGTTGAGGAGCTTGTCCAGCTTCTCGTCGTATTCGGTGGCCAGGGCCTTGACGTCGCCGCCGGCCGAGATCTTGCCGAAGAACTCCTCGAGGATGCCGGCACCCTCGACTGCAGCCCATCCGGGAGCAGCGGGGGTCAGCTTCGAGCCTGCGGCCGACTCGACGAGGGCCTTGGCGAACTGGTCGTCACCGAGGGCCGACGCGTAGTCGAGGTTGGCGGGGCCGAGACCGTTCTCGCCGAGGAGGGTCTGGTACTTCTCGGAGAAGATGATCTTCATGAGCTCCTTGGCGCCGGCCTGGTGCTTGCTGGCTGCCGAGACGGCGATGTTGGATCCACCGGCGAAGACCGGGGCTGCTCCACCGTCGACGCCCGGGAGCACGAAGGTGCCGAAGGTGTCGTCGTTCCAGGTGGCGACGGTCTTGGTCGCGTCCTTGGGGTCCGGAGCGAGGTCACCGATCGACCAGTGCGCCCATCCGGGAGCGATGATCGTCGCGGCCTCGGGTGCACCCGTCGCCTCGTTGTTGTTGATGTTGACCCACGGGGTGCTGTCGAACTCGGTCGCCGGGGCGAGCGAGGCGCCCTGGAACAGCGACTGGAACTCGGTGAGGCCCTTGACGGTCTCGTCCGAGGCCAGCGTGCCGACCCACTTGTCGCCGTCCTTCTTGGCCAGGTCTCCGCCGTTGGCGAAGATCCACGAGATGCCGTTGCGCCAGTCGGATCCACCGATGTAGAAGCCGGACTGCGAGTCGGTCTTCAGCGACTTGACGGTCTCGTCGAACTCGGCGAGCGTCGTGGGAACGGTCTTGCCGGCAGTGGCCCAGATGTCCTTGCGGTAGAAGTTGTAGCGCGAGCCGAAGTAGTACGGCAGCGCGTACTGCTTGCCGTCGACCTCGCCGACCTCGACGAACGACTTCAGCAGCTTGTCGCCACCGAGCTCGTCGTACATGTCGCTCAGGTCGGTGAAGGCACCGGCGTTGGTGAAGGTGGGCGACCAGGTGTTGCCGATCTCGGTCACGTCGGGGGTGTTCGCGGCGTCGGGAAGCGCGGTGGTGAGCTTCGCGACGGCGTCGCCCCAGCCCTGCTCCTCGATCTTCAGCGTGCCGCCGGTCTCCTTGGCGTACTCGGTCTTGAGGTAGTCGCGCAGGGTGTCGGGGGTGTCAGCGCCCATCAGCCACAGCGTGATGTCCTGGCCCTTGGCAGACTCGGTGGATGCGGCGTCGCCGCCCGTCGAGCTGCAACCGGCGAGAACGAGTGCGGCTGCCGTTGCAATGGCAGCTACTGCGTACTTTCTCTTCATTGGGATTTCCTTCTCTTGGTTGGGTGTGGTGCTTCGGGGTGGTGATGGCTCACTGCCCTGGGCGTCGCGGCTTTCCGACTCCCATTCGTCGGCGTCTCTACGAGACTCCGAGCTGTCCGGATAGGACCATGACCGCGGCGCCGCGCAGGACGATGTCCTGCCCCTGCGTGGTCATCCGCACCGTCAGAGAGCCGGTGAACTCGGCCATCGTCCTGGTGCGGATCGTCTCGATGGCCGCTGTCGCCAGCGGGCCTTCAAGCAGTTCGGCCGGGCCGCTCAGCACGATCTCCGAGAGATCGAGGGCTCCGACGACGGGGGCGAGGATGATGCCGAGCCGGCGGCCCGCCTCCCGGAGAACAGTGTCGCGCTCGGCGTCGGCTTCGGCGCCTGTCGCCGTGATCGCGGCGATGCGGGCCGCGAGCCGTGGAGCGGCGAGCCAGGCCTCCAGGCAACCGGTCTTGCCGCAGGCGCACAGCGGGCCTCCATCGGTGCCGACGACGACGTGGCCGATCTCGCCGGCGGCCGACGTGGCGCCGAACAGCGGGCGCCCGCCGACCAGGAGGCCGGCGCCGACGCCGTGGCCGACCTTGATGAGCATGATGTCGCCCTCGACACCGCCGAAGCTGTGCTCGGCGTACACGGCGGCATTGGCATCGTTGGCCACCAGGACGGGAACCTCGAACCTCTCGGCGAGCACGGCGTGCAGGTCGACCGAGGTCCAGCGCAGGTTCGGGGCCGTGAGCACGACGCCGCCGAGGTCGACGATGCCCGGAGAGCCGACGCCGATGCCGAGCAGCGGGGCCGTGGCTGCGGCGACGAGCCTGTCGGCGAGCTCCAGGACCTTGGCGATGGCCTCAGCGCCGGTGCTGCCGGCGAGGGCGATCTCGTCGCGGGCCTGGATCGTGCCTCCCAGGTCCAGCACGGCGCCGCGGAAGACCGAGTCGTCGGAGAGGTCGACGGCCACGATCTGGAAGGCGCCGTGGTCGAAGTCGAGCAGGGTGGCCGGCTTGCCGGGGCGGGCGTCCTCGCGCTGCCCGAGCTCCACGACGAGTCCCTCGGCGATGAGTTCGGCCACGAGGTCGGACACGGTGACCCTGGTGAGGCCGGTCTCTCGCGCGACGTCGGCACGGCTCTGGCCGGATGCGCGGTAGAGCGTCTGGAGCACGAGGGAGCGGTTGTGCCCCCGAGCGTGCTCGGGCAACACCTTGGCGGTCGGGCGGAGGGCCTGGCCTGGGGAGAGCTGCGTTGCCGTCATGTTTGTTAGTAAACCTTACGAACAAACAGAGTGCAAGACCGTCGTCGAAGTTAGTCCATGTTCTTTACAAACCTGTGATCTACCGGAAACACGGGGATCCCCGCCGGCAGCATCCAGAACTCACGGCAGCAGAAGGGTAACTCAGAGCGCCCCGGTGGCCGGTGTCTGCTCCACGTGCCCGGTGCCGTCGAAGACGAGCAGGGTGTCGGCGATCTTGTCGATGAAGAACCTGTCGTGGCTCACGACCACGACGGCGCCCGGGAAGTGGGTCAGCGCACGCTCCATCACCTGGGTGCTCGTGATGTCGAGGTGGTTCGTCGGCTCGTCGAGCACGATCACCGCCGCGCCGGACAGCAGGCACTGGGCGATGGCCACGCGGGCACGCTGTCCGCCCGAGAGGGTGCCGATCTTCTGCTGCAGGTCGGCGTCCGAGAACTGCAGCATGGCGAGGAAGCGGTTCACGCTCTTCTTGGTCGCCGTGAAGGCGAGGGAGTCCGGATACGCGTTCACGGCGTGGCCGACGGTGTCGGTGAGGTCGAGCTCGGCGTAGACCTGGTTGTAGGACACGAACCGTGCACCCTTCGCCCAGCGCACCCTGCCGGCATCCGGCTCCGTCTGCCCGGTGAGCACGTCGAGCAGTGTCGACTTGCCCGAACCGTTCGACCCGACCACCGCGAAGCGGTCGCCGCGGTGCAGGCTGAAGGTGAGGCCGGAGAACAGCGGCTCTGCGCCGAATCCCTTGGCGAGCCCCTCGACGGTCAACAGGTCGTTGCTGACCCGCAGTCCGTCGTAGATGGCCGTGATCACCTGGTCGACCGGGCGGGGAGCCTGACGCTTCTTGATGTCGGCGAGCTTGCGCGCCAGCCCCCTGTCGGGATTGCGGGCCGCCTCGCGGCGTGCGCTGCTCGCCGCCTGCTCGTAGGCCAGCAGCTCCTCCTCGTGCGCGAACTGTTTCTCGAGCATCTTCAGCCTCGACTGCTTCGCCTGCACGTACTCCGAGTAGTCGCCGTCGTAGTCGTGCAGGTGGTGGTTCTCGATCTCGACGATGCGGGTGACGACGCCGTCGAGGAACTGCCTGTCGTGCGAGACCACGAGCACGGCGCCCGGGAAGGTGCGCAGCCAGCCCTCGAGCCAACGCACGCCGTCGAGGTCGAGGAAGTTCGTGGGCTCGTCGAGCAGCAGCACGTCCGGAGCCTGGACCAGGATCTTCGCCAGCGCGGCCCTGTTGCGCCAGCCGCCGGACAGCCGGTCGACCGGCAGCGCGCTGCGCTCGTCATCGAAGCCGATGCGGGTGAGAACAGTCTCGATGGTGTTCTCGTAGCCCCATCCGTCGATGGCGTCCATCTTCTCGAACAGCTCGCCCTGCTCGCCCAGCAGCCGGGTCATCTCGGGTTCGTCCATCGGCTCGGCCAGCAGCAGCCCGATCTCGTCGATACGCGCCTGGGTCGCATGCACCTCGGCGAACAGCCCGCTCAGGATCTGTCGGATCGACAGTTCTCCATCGAGCTCGGAGAACTGCGAGAAGTAGCCGATGGTCGTGCCCAGCGAGACGTCGACGGTGCCGGTGGTCGGCTCCTGCCTGCCGAGCAGCAGCTCGAGGAAGGTGGTCTTGCCCGTGCCGTTCTTGCCGATGAGACCCACCCGATCGCCCTCCCGGAGCTTGAGGAAGGCCTCGCGCACCACCAGCCGTCCGTCGAACTCCTTGGACACGTCGTTCAGGCGGATCTGGCTCATGGGATGTCCTCGGGATTCGTCGGGTGCTGCGGGAAAAGACATCCGGCCCACCGCGGCGCTGCGATCCTCCGGTCAGGCGACTGGAGGACGGCGCCGGCGGTGGGCCGGACGACGGATGCTGCTGCCTACGCCAGGCGGGCCCGCAGGTTGGCGGCGATCGACTCGAGGAACTGCTCGGTCGTCTCGTAACCCTGCTCAGGACCGACGAGCAGTGCGAGGTCCTTGGTCATCGAGCCGGACTCGACCGTCTTGATGACGACGTCCTCGAGCGTCGACGCGAAGTCGATGAGCTCCTGGTTGCCGTCGAGCTTGCCGCGGTGCGACAGACCGCGGGTCCACGCGTAGATCGAGGCGATCGGGTTGGTCGACGTCGGCTTGCCCTGCTGGTGCTGACGGTAGTGACGGGTCACGGTGCCGTGAGCCGCCTCGGCCTCGACGACCTTGCCGTCCGGCGTGGCCAGAACGCTCGTCATCAGGCCGAGCGAGCCGAAGCCCTGGGCCACGGTGTCGGACTGCACGTCGCCGTCGTAGTTCTTGCAGGCCCAGACGTAGCCGCCCTCCCACTTGAGCGACGAGGCGACCATGTCGTCGATGAGGCGGTGCTCGTAGGTGAGCCCGGCCGCATCGAACTGCTCCTTGAACTCGGTCTCGAAGATCTCCTGGAACAGGTCCTTGAAGCGACCGTCGTAGGCCTTGAGGATGGTGTTCTTCGTCGAGAGGTAGACCGGGTAGTTGCGGTCGAGCCCGTAGTTGAGCGAGGCGCGGGCGAAGTCGCGGATCGAGTCGTCGAGGTTGTACATGCCCATGGCGACGCCGGAGCCCGGCGACTGGAAGACCTCGAACGACTGCGGCTCCGAACCGTCCTTCGGAGTGAAGGTCATCGTGAGCGTGCCCTCCCCCTCGAAGCGGAAGTCGGTGGCACGGTACTGGTCACCGAACGCGTGGCGTCCGACGATGATCGGCTTGTTCCAACCCGGAACGAGGCGCGGGATGTTCGAGATGATGATCGGCTCACGGAAGATGACGCCGCCGAGGATGTTGCGAATGGTGCCGTTGGGCGAGCGCCACATCTTCTTGAGGCCGAACTCCTCGACGCGGGCCTCGTCGGGCGTGATGGTGGCGCACTTGACGCCGACGCCGTGCTTGAGGATGGCGTGCGCGGCGTCGACCGTGATCTGGTCGTCGGTCTCGTCGCGCTTCTGGATGGAGAGGTCGTAGTACTCGAGGTCGATGTCGAGGTACGGGTGGATGAGCGAATCCTTGATGGCCTGCCAGATGATGCGTGTCATCTCGTCGCCGTCGAGCTCGACGACGGTGCCTTCAACCTTGATCTTGGACAATTGTTGTTCTCCTCGAAAGATGCGGGCCGATCGGCCCCGACAATCCTACCCGAGCTGCGCAACTGTCTCGACATCAAGACAGTTGCGCCCGATTTCCGGGGATGGCGTCCACGCAAAGGCCGACTTTCCGCTGCAGTCGCGCACAGGATAGCCTTGCGTCATGGGTGAGATCAGACTGGAAGAACTGTCCGCGTCGAACATCGCGGCGGCGAACACCCTGAGCCTGAAGCCCGGCCAGGAGCAGTTCATCACGCCGGTCTCGTACTCGGCCGAGACCACCGTCACGGATCCCGCCGCGGCGTGGCAGCGGGTCGCCAGGCTCGACGACAAGGTCGTGGGATTCATCCACGGCAACTTCGACCCCGACAACGACCACGACGAGTTCCGCGCCTGCATCTGGCGCATCAACGTCGACGCCGACGCCCAGGGCCAGGGTGTCGGCCGCTTCCTCGCTCGCGCCCTCGCCGAAGAGGCCCGCACCCGCGGTTTCGACAGGATCACGGTCATGTGGGAGCCGGGCACCGAGGGCCCTGAGGCCTTCTTCCACCGCATCGGCTTCGTCGACGTCGACCAGACGCAGTACGGCGACGTCATCGGTGCCCTCGCCCTCTGAGAGCGGGCGGCCCGAGCTGGCTCGGGCATCCGCTCCCCGTCGGCAACCGGCCATCGCGGAGGGCTTCGTCGCGGCCGTGCTCGACATCGTCGACTCCATCCCGCCGGGGCACGTGATGACCTACGGTGATGTCGCGGCCACGCTCGGATCCCGCGGCGCCAGGGTCGTCGGCCAGGTCATGGCTCGCTACGGGTCCGATGCGCCGTGGTGGCGCGTCATCCGTGCCAGCGGCCACCCGCCGATCGACCACGAGGAGCGCGCCCTGGTGCACTACCGCGCCGAGGGCACCCCGTTGGTGACGACGGATGCCGGTTATCGCGTCGCTGCGTCCGCGCGCTGGCGTCCCTGAGCCAGGTCAGCCGCGCTGCTCGACCAGCGCCGCTGCCGGAATGCGCGCCGCCACCGTCGTGCCGCGCCCGCCGTCGCCCATCGACAGCTCGACCGTGCCGCCGAGCGCCGCAATGCGGTCGACGAGCCCCATGAGGCCGGTGCCCTTGGAGAAGTCCGCTCCCCCGCGACCGTCGTCGGTGACGCTGACGCTCAGCCCGTCGTCGTCATTGGCCAAGCGGATGCGGCAGTGCGTCGCCTCGGCGTACTTGGCCACGTTCGTCAGGCATTCGGCGATGAAGAAGTAGAGGGTCGTCTCGGTCAGCGCCGGCAGGTTCTCGGGCACCTCCACGTCGACCTGCACCGGAACCGGCGAGCGCGACACGAGCTCCCCGATCGCCATGCCGAGGCCGCCGAGCGTCAGTGAGCTCGGGTGGATGCCGCGCGCGAGCTCCCGCAGCTGCTTGAGCGAGCCGCTGAGCTGGGCCAGCGCCAGTTCGAGGTCGGCGGCGAGCTCGTCATTGCCGTCGGCTCTCGCCTTGGTGACGGCCATCCGCAGGCTGAGCGCGAGGGACACCAGCGACTGCTGCGAACCGTCGTGCAGGTCGCGTTCGATCTTCTTGCGGGCCACGATGCCGGCCTCGATGATGCGCACGCGCGACTCGCGCACCTCCTCGAGGGTCTCCTCGAGCTCCACGCGCAAGCGCCCGTTGTCGACGGACAGCGTGAGCGCTGTCGACACGGCATCCAGCAGCTCCTGGTTCTCGCTCAGCGCGCGGTCGTGATCGATCACGGCCAGCCTCCCCGACGGCGACTCGATCGCCATGAGGGCGCGGCCGCGGGGCCTGCTGCGGTCGGGCTCTCCTGCCATCTCCACACCGCGGGAGTCGACGTAGGCGGCGAGGTCCGGTTCCCACCAGTACACCCTGAGGGCCGGATCACGCAGAGTCTCGGCGAGCACGGACTGCCAGTAGTCGCGGTCAACGCCGTCCCTGGTGTGCACCATCAGGTCGGAGACCCGGCCCCGGAGGCTGCGGATGTAGCCGAGCCCGGCGACGAAGCTGATCGGGATCGACGCCGTGCCGAGGTAGCCGAGGTAGGTGAAGAGGGCCGAACTCCCGCCGGTGATGTCCGAGATCGTCCCGTACACGACGGCGGCGCACCAGAGGATGAGCGCGACGGGCATGACGAAGGCGATGTTGCGTGCCGGCGTGGTCCCCCGCATCCACCGCACGATGACCAGCACGATGATGCCGATGATCAGGGCGATCCCGATGGCACGGAAGCCGAGATCGATGGCGACGTAGACCGGCCGGTTCGCCGCGATGGCGTAGACGTTCGGCGAGCAGGCGCAGTCCGGGTAGCGCGCCGGAGCCGGCATCAGCACGAGGACGGCGAGCATCCGGATGACGGCGGCCACCCCGCCGATGGTGAGCAGCCATTTCTCCACCGGGCCGAAGAAGCGTCCGGTCGGGTAGACCACCACGAGCCCGGCCTGCAGCACGGCCCAGAACAGGCTGACGGCCTCGAGCACCGGCCAGAGCGCCCCGTAGGGCCACATGGCCGCGATGAACGCCGGCGGCAGCCAGAGGAACGCGATCGTGATCATGATGCGTGCCGGGATGGGCGAGTCCGCCGTCTCCCATGCGATCCAGGCGCACACGGCGTAGCTGAGCCCGGCGAAGGCGTGGAAGATCGTGCCGCTCAGCGACCACGGCTGCGTAAGGGCTGCCGCCTCGAAGCCGATGACCTCCTCGACGACGATGAGCACCGCCGCCAGGACGACGACGGCGAGTCGCCGGAGCTGCAGTGGCGTCACGGTTGGCCGAGGAGGCGGAGCACGGCGAGCACGCGTCGGTGATCCGTCGGCGACTCGTCGATGCCGAGCTTCGACATGATGTTCCCGATGTGGGTCTCGACGGTCTTCAGACTGAGGAACAGCGCCGAGGCGATGCCGGAGTTCGACTTCCCCTCGGCCATGAGCGCCAGGACGTCGCGTTCGCGCGGCGTGAGCACCTCGACCGAGGGATTGCCCTTCTGCGCCACCAGCTGAGACACGACCTCGCTGTCGACGACGGAGCCGCCGGAGGCGACTGTGCGCACGGCCTGCACGAGGCGTTCCGGCTCGGCGACGCGGTCCTTGAGCAGGTAGCCCGTCCCGCCGCCGGCGCTCATCGCCCTGATGGCGTAGGCCGGCGTCGCATACATCGAGAGCAGCAGCACCCCGACCGTGGAGCCGTTCGCCCGCAGCGTCTCGAGCGCGACGATGCCCTCGTCGGTGTGGGTGGGCGGCATCCGGATGTCGAGCACGACGGCGTCGACGTCCTGCTCCTGCACCACCCGAAGCAGTTCGTCCCCGGTGCCGACGGAGGCGACGATCTCGCAGCCGCCTGCCGTGAGCACCGTGGAGATGCCGGTGCGCAACAGCATGGCGTCATCGGCGATGGCGACTCTGGTCGGTGCCCCGTCGGGGGCGACTCTCTCCGCGTTCATGATCGTCCAGTCTGTCGGGCGCCGTTCTCACGACGCTGGGGTGACGGATGTGACTGAAGGTGCTGTGCGATGGTGCTGTGCCGGCGACTCAGGCGACGAACTCGCGCAGGCCGGCTCCGGAGAGCTCGTCCTTCGGGATGAAGCCGTCGGCTCCGCTCGACTCGATGCGACTGCCGTAGTCACTCCGATCGCGACTCGATGTGAGAACGATAGCGAAGGATCCGAGCGCGCGCAGCGATGGTACGACATCGAAGCCCATCGCATCCGGCAGCATCACGTCGAGCAGCACCAGGTCCGGCAGGTCCGATTCCACGAGCGCGACAGCCGAGAGTGCGGATGCGGCGTCGCCGATGACCTCGAAGCCGTCGGCTTCGAGGAGCTTCCGCACCTGATCACGGAACACGTCGTGGTCGTCGACGATCACCACCCGAGACACCATGCCCCGATTCTGCCCCGGCTGGACGCATGCACCTGACCAGAGGGCCGAAGATCGGGGTGCACCCCGAGACTCCACGGAGGGCGGACACCGATCCGTGTCCCCTTGTCGAGGGAGGAACATGTCTTTCGAACTCGCGTACGCGCACCGGGCACAGCGGTCGCCACTCGCAGATCCAGCTCGTCGGCATCCGCACCCGAACACGGAGACGACCAGCCGGTCGGGTTCACGAAGAGGGGGAAGACCTGAACCCGACAGGTCCTCCCCCTCTTCACGTCCGTCGACGCAACCCCGCGTCCGAACGCACCGCGCCTCTGGCCCTGCGCTCCTCGCCTCGAACGTCCGGGTTGCCCCCACCGCACTGAGGTGCCTGCACCGAGGCGGCGGCTCGAACGTCCGACGAGGATCGCCTGCGTGACCTCCCCCCGATCGCCTCGAGCAGCCCACGTGTGGGTCGCGCGCTATCTCGCCCCGGAGGTCCTCGGCACTGCGGCCGCCCTGCTCGCCGCCTGGGGATCGTTCGAGACGACGGGTTCGCTCGCCATCGCCGCCGTGGCCGGGACCGTCGCCGAGACCATCGGCTATTACGCCCTCATCCTGGTGCGCACCGCGCGCGGACACGCGGCGGGCAACGGGCCGCTCGCAACGACCGTGCTCACCCTCCGCTCCCTCCTCGCCGAGTTCGGACCGGCCGAGCTCGTCGACACCCTCCTCGTCAGGCCCGCGCTGCTCTGGGCGATCCCGACCTCGATGGGCGCGACACCGCTCGCCTGGCTCATCGCGAAGCTCGCGTCCGACGTCGTGTTCTACGCCATCACCATCACCAGCTTCGAGTTCGCGAAGCGCATCATCCTGCCTCACCCGAAGGAGAACCATGACCACGGCATCCGTCTCGACACTGCTCGACCCGTCGGTCCACGAGTCCGCTGAGACTGACGGGCGGTCGTTCACGACGTCACGAGCGCGGTCGGAGCCTTCGCACCGCGAGCTCGTCCGCGCCGCCCTGGCCCGCTACAGCTCCGCCATCGGGCTGCCAGCCCTGGTGCGCCGCCACGGCTCCCCGCTGCTGGTGCTCGACACCTCGCGGGTGCGCGAGCAGCTCGACCTGCTGCGACGGGAGCTTCCGGATGCGCGCATCCACTTCGCCACCAAGGCGCTTCCGCATCCGGCCGTCATCCGCACGATCGCCGCCACCGGTGCGTCGTTCGAGGTGGCATCCCGCGGAGAGATCGCCCTGCTCCGCGAGAACGGCGTCGATCTCTCCGGCACCCTGCACACCCACCCGATCCGTACCCGTTCCGATATCGGCGACGCCTACGGCTGCGGCATCCGGCGCTTCGTCGTCGACAATCCGGGCGAGCTGTCGAAGATCGCCGAGCTGCCCCACGACGTCGACGTTCTCGTGCGCCTGAGTTTCCCGAACCCCGACGCCGGCTGCGACCTCTCGGCCAAGTTCGGTGCCACCGAACGTCAGGCGGCGGCGCTCGTCGGCGACGCGATCCGCCACGGGGTGCGCGTCGCCGGCTTCAGTTTCCACGTCGGAAGCCAGACGACGTCGGTCGCACCGTTCGAGCACGCGATCCAGCGCTCCACCCGGCTCATGGACGAGCTCGAGGCGCGCTTCGGACTGCGGTTCCACGTCATCGACCTCGGCGGCGGGTTCCCCATCGGTTACGACGAGGCTGTCCCCGAGCTCGCCGCTCTCGCCACGGGCATCCGCACGGCGATCGCCGTCGGCGGCCGCAACGACACTGTTCTGCTCGAGCCCGGCCGGTTCGTGACGGCGACCGCGATGACGCTGGTCACCCGGGTCGTCGGGTCGAGCGACCGCGTCGACGGTCGCTGGCACTACCTCGACGACGGACTGTACGGCAGCTACTCCAACGTGCTGACCGAAGGAGTGCATCCGCTGGTCTTCGCCGCGAGTGAGCTGACGACGACTCCGGATGCCGCCAGCGAGCGCGTCACTCTCGCCGGACCGACGTGCGACAGCGTGGACGTGATCGCACGCGGCATCGACCTGCCCGTGCTGGGTGAGGGCGACCTGCTCGTGAGTCCGATGATGGGCGCCTACACCTCGGTGACGGCATCCGGGTTCAACGGTCTCGAACCGACGCGGATCCACGTCATCTCGGGCACGCGCTGAGGTGCCGACGTCGTCAGCACCTCAGCGCGCAGGACGCTAGACCAGCGAATCGCGCCAGGCCGCGTGCAGTTGGGCGAAGCGGCCGGTACCGGCGATGAGGTCGTCGGGCGTGCCGTCCTCCACGATGCGGCCGTACTCCATCACCAGGACGCGGTCGGCGATCGCGACGGTCGACAGCCTGTGCGCGATGATGACGGCCGTGCGGTCGGACAGCAGCGTCTGCAGCGCCTCCTGCACGAGGCGCTCGCTCGGGATGTCGAGCGACGACGTCGCCTCGTCGAGGATGAGCACCGCCGGGTCGGCGAGGAACGCGCGCGCGAAGGAGATCAACTGGCGCTGACCGGCACTCACGCGGCCGCCGCGCTTGTTCACGTCGGTGTCGTAACCGTTGGGCAGCCCCTCGATGAACTCGTGCGCACCGACCGCCTTCGCCGCGGCCACGATCTCGTCGAAGGTCGCCTCCGGCTTGCCGATGGCGATGTTGTCGGCGACGGAGCCCGAGAACAGGTACGCCTCCTGCGTGACCATGACGATCGCACGTCGCAGGTCCTTGGGGTGCAGGTCGCGCAGGTCGACCCCGTCCAGAGTGACGGCGCCATCTGTCGGGTCGTAGAACCGCGAGATGAGCTTGGCCAGGGTGGTCTTGCCCGCTCCGGTCGACCCGACGAGTGCGACGGTCTGCCCTGACGGCAGGTCGAGGTCGAAGCTCGGCAGGATCTCCCGGTCGGCCGTGTAGGCGAAGCGCACGCCAGTGAACCGCACGTTGCCCGTCGATTCCCAGAGGTCGATCGGCTTGACCGGGTCGGGAACGCTCGGCTTCTCCTCGAGGACGCCCGAGATCTTCTCCAACGCGGCCGTCGCCGACTGGTAGGAGTTGTAGAACATCGCCATCTCCTCCATGGGGTCGAAGAACCGCCGCGTGTAGAGCAGCGCCGCGAGCAGCACGCCGATAGCCACCTCGCCGTCGATCACGCGGTACCCGCCGATCAGCAGGACTATGCCCACAGCCACGTTGCCGATCAGCACCAGTCCGGGATCGAAGATCCCGAAGAGCTGGATGACGCGGGCGTTGACGTCGCGGTAGTCCTCGGTGAGGTCGCCGAACTCCTTCCCGTTGCGCTTCTCGACGCGGAACGCCTTGACGGCACGGATGCCGGTCATCGACTCGACGAACTTCACGATGAGCTTCGCCGACGCCACCCGCGATTCGCGGAACAACCGCTGCGAACGGGTCTGGAACCAGCGCGTGAGCACGAACAGGGGAACCAGCGAGACGACGAGCACCAGGCCGCTCACCCAGTCGAGCACGAACAGTGCGACGCCGATGAAGCCCATGTACAGCACGCCGCGGATGAGGCCGTTGATGCCCTCGTCGAGCAGTTCGCGGATGGCGTCGAGATCGCTCGTCTGGCGGGAGATGATGCGTCCCGAGGTGTACGACTCGTGGAACTCGAGGCTGAGCTTCTGCGTCTGCAGGAACACGCGCGTGCGCAGGTCGATGAGCACGGCCTGACTGATGCGCGCACTGAGCACCGTGTACCAGGCGATGAGGACGGCGCCGAGGACGCCCGTGACGAGATAGGCAGCACCGACCAGTCCGAGGGGTCCCCAGTCCTGGTTCATGAGAGCCGGAAGGCCCTGGTCGATGCCGATCGCGATCAACGCCGGCCCGGCCACCTGGAAGGCCGTCGAGACGACGATGACGGCGATGGCGAGGGCGACCTGCGCCCGCAGCGGCCGCAGCAGCGAACCGAGCAGGTGCAGGGATCGCCGGCGGATCTGGCGCGACTCGTCCTTGCTGAAGTCGTTGCGCTCTTCGCCTTCCACTCCGATGACGCTCATCGGCTCACTCCCTCCTTCTCATCGAACAGATCTCGATCGGTCTGGCGCGCCTGGTCGCGGCGCTCCTCGTCCTCCAGGCTGGAGATGACGAACCTGTAGTGGTCGTTGCTCTCCAGCAGTTCGGAGTGACGACCGACGGCCGTGATGCGGCCGTCCTGCAGCAGGGCGACCCTGTCGGCCAGCATGACCGTGGACGGCCTGTGCGCCACGATGAGCGCTGTCGTCGAGGCGAGCACCCGTCGCAGCGCCGCTTCCACGAGGGCCTCGGTGTCGACGTCGAGCGCCGACAGCGGGTCGTCGAGCACGAGCACGGCGGGCTTGGCCGCGACGGCACGAGCCAGGGCGAGACGCTGGCGCTGACCGCCCGAGAGGCTCATGCCCTCCTCGCCGACCTTGGTGTCGACGCCATCGGGCAGGTCGTGCACGAAGCCGGCCTGGGCGATCTCGAGCGCCTCGGCGAGGGCGGCATCCGCTTCAGGACTCCGCTCCGAGAACTCGGGGCGACCGAGCAGCACGTTGTCGCGCACTGATGCCGAGAACAGCGTTGCGTCCTCGAAGGCCATGGCGATGTGCCGGCGGAGCTCCTCCCGGGTGAGGTCGCGCACGTCGACGCCGTCGAGGCGCACAGCTCCCCCGGTCACGTCGTAGAGACGCGTCGTGAGAGCCGTGATCGTCGACTTTCCCGAGCCTGTGAGTCCGACCAAGGCCATGGTCTCGCCCGGCTGCAGCGTCAGTTCGACGCCGTCGACGAGGTCGGGGAAGCGTTCGGGCGAATCCTGGTAGCGGAAGTGCACGTCATCGAAGTGCAGCTCGCCGTGGGGCTCCGCGATCGTGACGGGCGCCTCGGGATCGCGGATGGCGTTCACCTCGTCGAGGATGTCGAAGTAGCGGTCGGTGGCGGTGCGGGTGTCGAAGGTCATCGAGAGCAGGAAGCCGATCGATTCGACGGGGAAACGCAGCACCGTCGCCGTGGCGAAGAACGCCACGAGAGTGCCGACGCTGAGTTCGCCCTGCGAGGCCAGCCATCCGCCGACCATCAGGCAGAGGGCGAAGGCGACGTCGGGGACCATGAGCAGCCACAGCCAGATTCCCGCGATCGCACGCGCCTTCTCGATCTCCGTACCGCGCAGGTCCTCGGCCTGCGAGGTGAAGTTCTTGAGCGCGTGCTTCCCCCGGCCGAACGCCTTCAGCACCCTGATGCCGTGCACGGACTCCTCGACGGCCGTCGCCAGGTCTCCGGCCTGGTCCTGGCTGCGCCTGGCGATGGTCGAGTACTTGCCCTCGAACACGAAGCCGTAGATCCACAGCGGGATCGAGCACACGAAGAAGATGAGGCCCAGGATCCAGTTCATCGAGATGAGGATGCCGAAACCGACGATGATCGTCAGCACGTTGACCACCAGCAGGATGATGCCGAAGGCGAGGAATCGCCGGATGAGGCCGAGGTCGCTGACGGCGCGCGAGAGCAGCTGCCCACTGGGCCAGCGGTCGTGGAACGCGACCGGGAGGTCCTGCAGCTGGGCGTACAGCCCGTTGCGCATCGTCGCCTCGACGTGGGTTCCCGGCGTGAGCACGAACCAGCGGCGCAGGGCGATGAGGATCGCCTCGAGCACGCCGAGTCCGATCACGAGCATCGCCGCGGGCCAGATGGCCGACGCGTCGCCCGTCGACAGCGGGCCGTCGACGAGTACCTGCAGGATCTGGGGGATGGCGAGGGCGACCAGGCTGGCGAGCAGGGCCGAGACCGCGCCCAGGATGAGGAAGGGCACGGCCGGCTTGACGTAGGGGTAGAGCCTCAGGAGAGTCCGGATCGTTCCGGGACGGTCGTGAGGCGGGTGCTGGTGCTGAACGGATGCGGGCATGTCTCGTACGTTTCTGACTGGGTGGCCGAGGAGCCTGCTCGTGGCGCGGCCGTGCTGAGGACGGCGCTGGCGAGCGGGAATCCGCTGTCGGCGTGGTGTTGAGTGTGAGCGCCTGTCGGTCGTGCGGACCTGCGCTGTGCGGAACGGGCGTCGCCCGTGCGGCGTGCGGTTCGGCTACTCCGTGATCGCGGCGAGGCGGGCCGCGACGACAAGGCCGGTGGTCGCTCCGGATCGGGGCGTCGGCTTCTGTGTCTTCGTCATGGCATCCTCCTGCGCGTCTTCGTCGAATCTGGGTGCCACCGTCGCGTGCGGGGCGGCAGGCAGCCTTGCAGACTATACCCGCGCATCCGTCGACCGCAACGGCGGCGGCGCGCGATCTGCTTCGGATGTGTCGATTACGCTGACGGGAGTGTCGGCATGGCGGCGGACGCGGATGAGACGAGGGGGCGCCGGTGGGATCGATCCGTCTCGCCGTGTTGCGAGCACGAGCCCACGCAGGACTCCTCCTCGGCCTCGGAGCCGTCGTGGCGGTCGCGGCGCTGGCCGGCGTCGGCATCGTCGGAGGGCTCGCCACGTCGACGGCGACCGGCGTGCACGATGCGCTGGCGGCATCCGGACCCGCCACGGAGTTCGTGATCACGGCCGATCCGTCCGACCCCGACGATGCCGCGGCCGCCCAGGACGCGGTCGACGCCCTGATCGGCGAGACGGTCGAGCACGGCGACGTCGGGCGCTCCGTCGACGGGAACGACCCGCTGGTGTGGGTGATCACCCCGGCCGAGAACGCGCTGACGCCCGAGGGTGCGACCGAGCTGCGCCACGAGATCGACGATCTCGTGGCGGTGCTCGACACGGCGACCATCCCCGCCACGACGGTGTCCACCTCCGGGGCGCTGCCGGCCACCCTCGCCGAGCTCGATCGCGGTGTCGTCGCGGTCTCGTCAGTCCAGCCGGTTCCGTTGCTGCTCGTGTTCGTCTTCGCGTGGTTCGCGCTGGCCCAGATCGCACGCCTTCTCCGCAGCGCCCGATCGGACGAGGGCGAGCTGCTCACGGCGCGAGGGATGACGGCCTCGCAGCTGGGCACGCTCGCCGTGCTCGAGTCCGCCGTGACGGTGATCCCGGCGGCGATCGTCGGCACGGCGGCTGCCGTCGCCCTGCTGGGGCTGCTGCACCCCGTCGAGGCGACCTCGCTGAGCGGCTGGCCCTTCGCTGTCGCCCTTGCAGTCCTGGCGCTTCTCGTGGCCGCGGTCAGCGCCGCGCGGAGTGTGCTCGGCGGCGCGGCCGGGCGTCGGGCCGAGCGCTCGGGACGCGGCGTCGGCACCCTGGCGGCAACGGCGACCGGGGCGGTTCTCGCCACGGTCGCGGCATCCGTCTCCGTCGCGCAGTTGCTGCAGTACGGCTCGCCACTCGTTCCCTCCGCCGACGGCGGCGTGGGCGTCGACGTCATCGCCGAGTTCGCCCCCGTGCTCGTGCTCGTGGCCGGGGCGCTGATCGCCGTGCTCGTGCTGCGGCCCGTCGTCGTCGCCGTCGAGCGGGCGACGGCACGGGGAACCGGGCTCGCCGGCTCTCTCGCCGCCCGCCAGGTCGCGCGGCGCTTCCCGATGTTCCAGGTGGCCGTGCTCCTGGTCTGCCTGGCCGTGGGCAGTGCCGTATTCGCCTCGGGGTACTCCGCGACCTGGCGCGCGCTGGCCGAGGCCTCGGCCCAGCAGGCGACGGGAACCTCGGTGCGGGTGGCCCTCTCCGACGACTCGACGGCCGGGACGACGACGGCTGCCGTGCGCGAGATCGACGGCGTGACGGATGCCGCCCCCGTGGCCACGGCTCCCATCCGGGTGGGCGACGACCCGGCCTCGCTCACAGCCCTCTCACCCGCGGAGATGGCAGGGGTGCTGGCCGACGTCGGCGGCACGGTCGACACCTCCGCTCTGGCCGCCGCACTCGCCGAGGACGTGCGACCCGGCCTCGCCCTCCCCGAGGGCTCCGAGTCGCTGAGGCTCGATGTGGGCGTCTCCGCCCCGGACGACAGCCGACGCGGCGTGATCGCGCTGAGCGCCTGGCTCGCGGACGTCGACGGAGCTCTCGTCTCGATCGACCTCGGCTCGCTCGAGGTCGACGGCTCAGGACACGCCACGGTCTCGGGCGAGCTGCCGGTCATCGACGGCGGCTGGAGCCTGCTCGCCGTCGACGGCCGATTGAGTGCTGCCGACGGCGCCGACGGCATCGTCATCGAGCTGATCGCCGTCGAGACGGCGCCCGAAGCTCCCCAGACGCTGCCGCTGCTGAGCACCCCCGAGGCCACGCTGGCCTCGACCGAGCCGCTCGGGCGGATCATGACGACGGATGCCGCGGGCCAAGGAGTGCCTGCCGTGATCTCCGCCGCCCTCGCCGACAAGCGCGGGCTGAGGGTCGGCGACCCGTTCGACTACCAGTTCGACGGGCTGCTGCGCTCGGGATCGGCCGTCGTCGTCGGACTCACGCCATCGGTGCCCGGTTCGGCCGACGAACTCGCGGCCCTGTTCCCAC
Organism: Leifsonia sp. Leaf264; assembly: GCF_001422325.1. Taxonomy (GTDB): domain Bacteria; phylum Actinomycetota; class Actinomycetes; order Actinomycetales; family Microbacteriaceae; genus Orlajensenia. The sequence continues at coordinate 33,450 of NZ_LMMR01000010.1, read as the reverse complement.
TCGCCACCCTCGATGACGCTCTCCTGCGCGGCAACGACACGACCGCCGCGGCGAACGAGGTCTGGGCGGCGGCCGATGATCCGGCCCGCGTCGCCGCAGCCATCGAGGCCGCGTCGGCCGACGGTACCGCTGATGGCTCTGCCGACGTCGTCACGATCGCGACTCCCGGCGCCGCGACGCAGCTCGCGGAGCCCGTCGTCGTCGCCGTGTGGGTTGGCGTCGGAGCCGCCATCGCCCTCGCCCTCATCGCGACCGTCGGCATCCTCTCGGCGCTGGGCGCTGCCCGCTCCGGCGAAGTGGCGCTCCTCCGGGCGATCGGCGTGCCGTCGCGTGCGCAGGGCAGGGGACGCGCGGTCGAGCTCACTGTGGCGGTCGTCGCCGGCGGCCTGGTCGGTGCCGCCGTCGGGGCCGCGACCGTTGCGCTCACGGCCGCGGAGTTCGCCGCCGCATCCGTTGCCGAGGCGTCTCTCGTCACGGGCCTGCCGCCATCGATCGGCGCCGTCGCCCTCGTCCTGGCCCTGCTCGCCCTCGGCCTGCCGCTGGCCGTCATCATCGCGCTGCACTCCCGTTCCGTGCGTCGCCGCGCCTCCAGCCCGTCGGCCGTCGGGGAGGCGTCGTGAGTCGCCGCTCAGCGCACTCCGGCCCGGCGCTCCTGCTGCGCCATCTCGCCGCCCATCCTGCCGGTGGACTCACCGTGGCCGTGCTCGTCGTCCTGCTGTCGGCCCTCGCGGCTGCAGCACCCCGGGCGGTCGAGGCCATGCACACCAGATCGCTCGACTACGCGGTCAGTGCGCTCGAGCCCGCGCAACGCGACATCACCGGTGCGGCGATCGGCGTGCCGGACCCCGGTGCCGGCGCCGCCTCCGGGCCCGAGGCGCTGCCCGTGGAGTCCCAGGCAGCGTGGGGCGGGTTCAACGACAGGGTCGTGGCCCTGCACGACAGCCTGCCGTCTCCGCTTCGCGAAGCGACGGGTCGGCCGCAGTACTTCCTGTCGCAGGACAGCCTGCCCATCACCAGGGTCGGCGACGAGAACTACGGCGAACTGGCTCTCGCCTACGACCCCCGAGCCTCCGAGCACGTGCGGTACACCGACGGCTCACCGCCCTCCGACACGGGTGACGACGTCGTCGAGATCGGCCTCGCCACCGTCAACGCCGACATCCTCTCCTGGGGCGTCGGCGAGACCCGCCAGGTCCAGGCCGATCGTGGCGAGACGTACAGCGCCCGCCTCTCGGGCGTCTTCGAGCCCGTCGACCCTGATGACGACTACTGGTCGGACGCCCCTCTCCTGCTCGAGCCGAGCCTCGTGCAGGAGCCGCTCGGCCCTCCGGTGTACACGGTCACCGGGCTCGTCGACTCCTCTGAGCTTCCCGCTCTGGCCGTCTCCCCCACCGCCGTGCGCGTCGAGGTGTGGTTCCCGCTCGATCCCGATGCCGTGACGCAGGCCGACGCGCCGGCTCTGGTCGAGCAGTTGCGCCGCCTCGAGTCGGCTCCTCCGACCGTCGTGGTGACGCGGAACGAGTTCTTCGACTCCATGCTGTCGTTCTCCGCCGGTCCGGCCGACACCATCGAGGACACCCTGACGACGGATGCCGCCGTCGACGCCGTGCTCGCCATGACGGCTTCAGGCCCCCTCGGCGTGATGATCGCCGTGCTGCTGCTCGGCTGCCGGATGATCAGCGGCCGACGAGCTGACGCCCTCCGCCTGCTCGCGGCGCGGGGCGCGAGCGGCAGCACCCTGCGCGGCATGATGGCGATCGAGGGACTCGTGATCGGCGTTCCGGCCGCGATCGTGGGATCGATCATCGGAATCCTCGTCACCACCGGCCCGATCACGGTCGGCGCCCTCCTGCTGCCGGTACTGCTCGGACTCCTGCCGGCCGTGCTCCTCGCGCTTCCGGCGCCCGACCTCCGGCGCGGCGAGCGCGACGACCTCGACGGCGCGAGCCGGGCCTCCGGCCGGGTGCGCATCATCGTCGAGCTCGTCGTCGTCGGCCTGGCGGCCGTGGCGACCTTCGCGCTGGTGCAACGCGGGCTCACGACGGCGGCGGCGGCATCCGGAATCGATCCGCTGCTCGCCGCGGCTCCCCTGCTGCTCGCGCTGGCCGTGTGCGTCGCTGCCCTCAGGCTCTACCCGCTTCCGTTGGCGTGGCTCGCTCGGCGCTCGCATGGGCGGCGCGGCCTCAGCGCCTACCTCGGACCGGTGCGCGCGCTCCGCGATCCGGCGACCGGGCTCGCCCCGGTGCTCGCGCTGGTGGTCGGCGTCGCCGTCGCCGTGTCGTCAGGAGTGCTGCTCACGACCATCCGGTCCGGTATCGACGACGCTGCCGTGACGGCCGTCGGTGCCGATCTGCGCGTGAAGGGGACGCCGCTCACCACCGAACAGGTGGAGGAGATCGACGCCGTTCCCGGAGTCGCGGACGCCGCTACGGTGTCCGGCGCGAACAGCGCGCTCATCGACGTCGACGGGCGCCGCACCAACACCTCGATCATCGTCGTCGACACCGAGGCGCTCGGTCGGGTGCAGGGGGATGCTCCCGGGGCCCTGCCCGTCGGGTCGGCGCTGCGCGCCGACGGCGATACGGTCCCGATCGTCGCCTCGGGGGCGACGACGGCCGCCGTCGGCACGTCGGCGGATGCCACCCTCGACGGGGAGCCCATCACCATCGTCGCGACGGTCGACGGCAGCACCGCTCTGAGCACCCGGGCGAACTGGGCGATCGTCGACAGCCGGTTCGCCGACAGGGTCGGAGTCGTCAACCCCGTGACGCACGTGATGCTGCTGAGGCTCGAGCCCGGCGCAGATCTCGAGGCCACCCGGGCGGCAGTGCAGGACGTGGCAGGCGATGCCGCGACCGTCGACACCCCGGCCGACTCCGCCGCGGTCCTGGCCTCGACTCCGGCTGCGGCCGGCCTGCAGTCCGCCCTGCTCATCGCCATCGCGGTCACCGCGCTGCTCAGCGCCCTCACCATCGCCATGACCCTCGTTCTCGGAGGTCCGGCGCGCGCCCGCATCCTGGTGCTGCTGCGCATGCTCGGAGGTGGCCGCCGTGAGGCGCGCTCACTCGCCGTCTGGGAGATCGCGCCGATGGCCGTGGTCGCGCTGGTGTTCGGCGCGGCGCTCGGTATCGGCCTTCCGCTGGTGATCCTCGCCGGCGTCGACCTGCGCGGCTTCACCGGAGGCCGGCTGCAGCCCGCGCTCGCGGTGGACCCGGTCCTGACTCTCGCCCTCGTGCTCGGCTTCGCCCTGGTGACGGCCATATGCACGATCATCGCGCTGTTCGCCTCCGGGCGGGCACGCGCCAGTTCGATCCTGAGGACAGTGGAGGCCTGACACCATGGAGAAGACGGAGACCCGCGTGATCGACACGACAGAGACCGGCGAGCCCGACGTGCTCTGCTCCGACCTCGTCCGCATCTTCACGGCGCAGGGAGTGGAGGTCCAGGCACTGCAGGGACTCAATCTTCGCCTCGATCGCGGCGAGCTGGTCGCTCTCATCGGGGCATCCGGCTCCGGGAAGTCGACCCTGCTCGGCATCCTCTCGGGGCTCGATGTGCCCACGGCCGGCATCGCACGGGTCGCCGGCCACGACCTGCTCGCCCTCGGTCGACGCGAGCGGGTGGCATTCCGTCGCCGCAGCGTCGGCTTCGTCTGGCAGCAGACGGGACGGAACCTGCTCCCCTACCTGACGGCCGCTGAGAACGTCGCCGCCGCCCTCGCCGTCGCCGGCGCCCGCGGCGATCGCGAGGCCCGCGTCCGGGAGGTGCTCGAGGTGCTCGACGTCGCCGGGGTCGCCGAGCGACGGCCGGCGCAGATGTCGGGCGGTCAGCAGCAGCGCGTCGCCATCGCCGTCGCCATCGCGAACGAGCCACTTGTCCTGCTGGCCGACGAGCCGACGGGCGAACTCGACGAGGCGACCTCGGCATCGGTCCTCGAGGCCATGCGGTCGGTGAACGAGCGCCTCGGCGTCACGACCCTCATCGTCACGCACGATCCGACGGTGTCCGAGCACGTGGCCCGCACCGTGCAGATCCGCGACGGCCGCACTTCGACCGAGGTGCTGCGCAGCACGCGCACCGACGAGCACGGCGCCGAACAGGCCGTCGCCGAGGAGTTCGCCGTGCTCGACCGCGTCGGCCGGCTGCAGCTCCCGCACGACTTCGTCGGCGCGCTCGGCCTCCACGACAGGGTGCGCCTCTCTCTCGAACCCGACCACGTGGCCGTGCGCCCGGGTCAGGAGCAGCGCCGGGCTGCTCCGCCGACACCCGCTGCCATGCCGCATCCCAAGCCGTCGACGATTCAGGATGCCGCACCCACCGCTGCACCCTCTGTCAGCCCTGCTGCAGAGACGCCCGCCGCACCCACGCGCGGCCGTCACGCCGCCCCCACTCAGGAAGACGCCTCATGAGCATCGCACTGCGGGCCGAGGGCCTCAGCCGCCACTACACGGTCGGCGAGGCCACAGTGCGCGCCGTCGACGACGTCTCGCTCAGCGTCTCGCCCGGTGAGCTGCTCGTCGTGCGCGGGTCGTCGGGCGCCGGCAAGACGACGCTGCTGAACCTGCTGGGCGGCCTCGAGAGTCCCACGGCCGGGCAGGTCTGGGTGGGCGACCGGGAACTCACGAGCCTCAGTGAGAACGAGCTCGCGGAACTGCGCCGCACCGGTCTCGGCTACATCTTCCAGGGCTTCGGGCTCATCCCGGTCCTGTCGGCCGCCGAGAACGTCGAGGTACCTCTGCGGCTGGCCAGGACCGAGGCAGCCGAACGCGATGCCCGCGTCGCCGAGGCGCTCGCCCTCGTCGGGCTCTCCGACCACGCGGCCCAGCGGCCGGCAGAGCTGTCGGGCGGGCAGCAGCAGCGCGTGGGCATAGCCCGGGCACTGGTGTCGCGTCCCGGCATCCTGCTCGCCGACGAGCCCACCGGCCAGCTCGACAGCGGGACGGCCGCGACGGTCATGGACCTGATCTCAGGGTTGGTGCACGACCGCGGAATCGCGGCCATAGTCTCCACCCACGACCCGCTCCTGGTGCAGCGAGCGGATCGCGTACTCGAGATGCACGACGGACGACTGCGCGGGGCAGGCGACCTCAGCGCACCCGCACGCTGAGGCAGGTGACGCAGCCCTCGAGCTTCTCGAACTCGGAGATGTCGACTGTCACCACGCGGTACCCGAGGTCGGAGATGAGGGCGGCGCTGACCGGGGCGGAGCCGGCCATCAGCACGGTGTCTGGAGCGAGTTCGACGACATGCGCTCCCCCGGCTTCAGGCACGGCCACGAAGCGGTCGAACACAGTGGTGTCGTCAAGCAGCGGCGGGTAGCCGATCACGGTGCCGTCGGGCAGGGCCGTCGCGGCGCTCTTCAGGTGCAGGGCCTTCGTGAGCGGGACGGCGACGACCGTGTAGCCGAGAGGCGCGAGCAGCACGCGAAGCTGACGGATGCCCTCGGCATTGGTCCGCGTCGACCGGCCGACGTACACCGTCGATCCGACCTTGAGCACGTCGCCGCCGTCGAGGGTTCCCGGCAGTTCGATGCGCTCGACGTGCACGCCGGGAATCGTGCGAACGGACTCCTCGGCGCCAGCGATCTCGGCACGTCGCGCCTCGGAGCCGGGGCTGGTGATCAGGGCCAGGTCGCCGAACATCACGACGGCGTCCTCGACGAAGACGGAGTCGGCGAGCTGCGGCTCGGCCGGAACCTCCACGACGCTCCAGCCCTCGGCGGTGAGGGCTGCGCAGTAGTTGTCCCACTGCTCGTCGGCGACCTGGGTGTCGATGCTCTCGCGCTCGATGTGGGTCACCATGCCGTCGGCCAGGTTCTCGGCCGGGATGCGCACGAGGGCGATCCTGCGGGAGTCCCCGGGCTCTCCGCTGCGATAGCCCAGGACGACCGCGGTGACGCTGCGGCCGAGGGTCACCTCGCCGAGGGTCACGGCGAGCACGAAGAACAGGTTGAAGCCGAGGAGGCTCGCGACGATCTGCCCGAGGACCGCGGCGTCGACGGCCGCGCCCCCACCGGCGACGGTGATGACGGAGCCGAGCACGGCACCGATGAGCCCGGCGCCGAGACCGCCGGCGAGGGCCGGCAGCCACCAGCGAGTGGCGCCGAGCGAGTTGAAGATCGCGAGGAGCACCCCGGCCACGATCGTGGGCACCAGGAAGAAGTTGGCTGCCCCGGTGAGGGCGGCCGTCGCTTGCTGGCCGCCGATGAAGAACGCCAGACTCGTGACCGCGAGGGCGACGACGACCACGACGATCGCCGACAGCACGCCGGCAGTGATGCGGCGCCCGAGGTCGACGGCCGGTACAGGGGGTCGCGTTGCAGCACTCGAGAAAGTCATGACTGCGACACTACCGGCCGCCCACCCTCCGCTCAGGCCGCGTGGAGCCGAGCCTCCGCTATGCGCTCCGCCGCCTCCAGCGTCGTCGCGCCTGCTGCCGCCGCCTCGCGGAAGATCGCGCTGACGGTGTCGCCGATGGCCTGCACGCGCAGGTCGATCGCGTCGAGGTCGGCGTCGCCGGCCGAAGCCCCGTCCAGGTAGATGACACCGCCGCCGTTGGCGACGAAGTCGGGGGCCCAGAGGATGCCGCGATCGGCCAGTCGGCGCGCACCGTCCCGGGCGGCCAGCTGGTTGTTGGCGGCGCCGACGACTCCGCGCACTCGCAGCTCGTCGATGACGCGGTCGGTCAACGCACCTCCGAGACCGCACGGCACGAAGAGGTCGGCTTCGACTGTGTGGGCGTCGCCGGGTTCGACCCAGCGTGCGCCCAGTTCAGCCGCGAGCGCCTTCTTCGAGGCGTCGACATCCGTCACCGTGAGCTTCGCGCCACCGGCGGTGAGGGCCCGTGCGAGCCGCCCGCCCACCTGGCCGAGGCCGGAGATGACGATGCGGCGCCCAGCGACGTCGCGCGAGCCGTCGATGGCTGCCAACGTCGATTCGATCGCGGCGAAGACGCCGGCAGCCGTGGCGTCAGCCGGCTCGCCGACGCCACCCTGCTCGGGCGGCAGGCCGCAGACGTGGGCTGTGCGGAGGGCGACGATGGCCATGAGTTCGGCGCTGGTGCCCACGTCCTCCGCCGTCATGTAGACGCCATCGAGGCTCTCGACCGCGTCGCCGAGGTCGAGCATGGCCGCGTGCCGACCCTCTTCGGTGAGCACGGTTCCTCGGGGAACGTGGATGACGGCCTTGCCGCCACCGCGAGCGAGCCCGGCGGCCGCATTCTTCAAGGTCATCGCGGCCGAGAGGCGCAGGGCGTCGGCGAGGGCATCCTGCCAGTCGTCGTACTGCCAGACGCGGCAGCCGCCGAGGGCCTGGCCGAGGCGGGTCGAGTGCACGGCCACGATGATCGTGAGACCGGAACGCCGGCCTGTGACGACGAGAACGCGCTCGTGGTCGAAATCGGGGGCTGGTGCTGAAACGGCCGGGGCTGGTGCGGGCGCTGGTGCTGTATCGATGAGAGTCATCGTCGATTCTCCTTGAGGATCTGCTTCGTGGGCAGGGTGTGGCGGCACGGGGTGTGTGCCGCTCTCAAGGATACGCGCGGGATCAGCCGCCGACGAGGAGGCCGTCAGTGGAAAAAGTGGCGTTCCCCCGTGAAGTACATGGTCACGCCCGCCGCAGTGGCCGCAGCGATGACCTCATCGTCGCGGATGCTGCCACCGGGCTGCACTATCGCCGTCACTCCGGCGTCGATGAGGATCTGGGCGCCGTCCGCGAACGGGAAGAAAGCATCCGACGCCGCCACCGATCCTGCTGCTCGCTCGCCGGCGCGGGTCACGGCGAGCTGGCAGGAGTCGACGCGGTTGACCTGGCCCATGCCGACGCCGACGGATGCCCCACCCGAGGCGAGCAGGATGGCATTCGACTTGACGGCCCGACAGGCGCGCCACGCGAACTCGAGGTCGGCGCGGGTGGCCTCATCGGCCGGCGCTCCGGCGGCGAGGGTCCAGTCCTCGAAGGGTGCGAAGTGCACATCGGCCTGCTGCACGAGCAGGCCGCCCGAGATCTGGCGCAGCTCGATGCCGCTGCGGGCGTAGTCGGAGGGAAGTTCGAGCAGGCGGATGTTCTTCTTCGCGGTCAGGATCTCGAGCGCCTCCGGCTCGAATCCGGGGGCGATCAGTACCTCCGTGAAGATGCCTGCGACGGTTTCGGCCATGGCCCGAGTGACGACGCGGTTCGCGGCGATCACCCCGCCGAACGCAGACACGGGGTCGCAGGCGTGCGCCCGCTCGTGGGCGGAGGCGATCGCGTCAGCGGCATCCGGAGTCGCGACCGCGATACCGCAGGGGTTCGCGTGCTTGATGATGGCGACGGCGGGCTCGCTGAAGTCGAACGCGGCACGCAGCGCGGCGTCGGCGTCGACGTAGTTGTTGTACGACATCTCCTTGCCGTGGAGCTGGCGGGCCTGGGCGATGCCGCCGCCCTCGCGGTTGGCGTAGAGCGCGGCGGGCTGGTGCGAGTTCTCGCCGTAACGCAGCGACTGCTGGCGCGTCCAGGTGCCTCCGAGCCAGCCGGGGAAGCCCGTGCCCTCGTCATCCGGAGCGACGACGTTGCCGATCCAGGATGCGACGTTCACGTCGTAGCTCGCCGTGTGACGGAACGCCTCGGCGCCGAGCGCCTGACGCTGGGCGAGCGTGGTGCCGCCGGCCTGGACCGCCGCGATGACCTGCGGGTAGCGTGCCGGGTCGACGACGATCGCGACGTTGGCGTGGTTCTTGGCCGAGGCGCGCACCATCGCGGGCCCGCCGATGTCGATCTGCTCGACGATGTCGGATGCCGGGGCGCCTGACGCGACGGTCTGCACGAACGGGTAGAGGTTCACCACGACCAGCTCGAACGGCGCGATGCCGAGCTCCAGGAGCTGCGCCTCGTGCGACTCGAGCCGGAGGTCGGCGAGGAGTCCGGCGTGCACGGCGGGGTGCAGCGTCTTGACGCGCCCGTCGAGGGCCTCGGCGAAGCCGGTCACGCTGGCGACATCCGTGACCGCGAATCCGGCGTCGCGGATGGTCGACGCCGTCGAACCCGTGGAGACGATCTCGACCCCGGACGACGCGAGGGCGCCGGCGAGCTCGAGCAGGCCGGTCTTGTCGCTCACCGAGATGAGCGCGCGACGGATGGGGACGACGTCGCGGTCGCGGTACAGGCTGGGGTCGTGGCTGGGGCCGCTCATGATCGGGAGAGTTCCTTCAAATCGACGTGTCCGTTGGCGATGTCGAGAACGGCCTCGATGAGGAGGCGGCGCTCGACGGGCTTGATGCGATCGTGCAGCGACGACTCGGTGTCGCCGTCGTGGATCGGCACGCGCTCCCGCGCGATGATCGGTCCGCCGTCGACGCTGTTGTCGACGACGATGAGGCTCGCACCGGTCTCGCTGGCTCCGGCCGCGAGGGCGTCACGGACGCCGTGTGCGCCGGGGAACTCCGGGAGGTAGGCGGGGTGCGTGTTGATGAGGTTCGGCGAGAGCGCCGCGACCACACGAGGCGGCAGCAGGCGCATCATCCCGCTGAGCACCACGAGGTCGGGACCCCACGCCCGGATCTGCTCCAGCAGCGCGTCGCCCCAGGTCTCGCGATCGGGGTAGGAGGGGTAGGCGACCGTGAAGGTCGGGATGCCGTACTCCTCGCCGAGGGAGAGCCCGTCGGCGTCGCGGTCGGCACCGATCGCCACGACGCGTGCGGGGAACTCGGCGTCCTGCGATGCCTCGAGCAGGGCGCGGAGGTTCGACCCCCCTCCGGAGATCAGGACCACGAGCGACAGCACGCCATCGAGCCTACCCGAGCACATGCGGTGCGGATGCCGGGCGGCTGCGCCGGTGCCGAGGCTCAGTCGCGCGCAGGCTCGTCGGAATGCAGTTCAGCCATGGCGCGCTCGGCAGCCGAGCCGCGCCAGTCCGACGCCAGCAGCACGAGGACGGCCGGCACGGCGATCTCGGCCGCCGCGAGGAGGCCGACCAGCCACGGTTCGGGACCGACGCTCACGAGGCGCCCGGGACCGATGGCCCCACCCGACCACCAGGCGAGCAGCCCGAAGACGATGCCGGCGATCACGCCGGTTCCGACGCCGACGGCAGTCAGCTCGAGTCGCGTGGCGACGGACGGCACCCGGCGATGGGCCAGCCACCCAGCGGCCACCCCGAAGGCCATGGGCACCAGCACTCCGAGGATGCCGATGGCTGGCTCCCCCTGCGGCAGGGCGCCGAGAACCGGAAGGCCCGGCACGGTTCCGAGCACCGTCCCCCCGGGTGCGACGCTCGATCCGGTGCCGATCAGGAAGCCGGGACCGATCAGCCAGGCCGCGCCCCAGATGACCAGGTTCGGGAGCAGGGCGAGCTGCAGCAGCGTGATGGCGATCCCGCCGATCGCCCCGGCCTGCAGGGTCTCGTACAGGGCCGTGATGGTCGCGTAGTGCGTCACGAGCATCACGGCGACGACTGTCGCGGCGACGCCGATCACCCCGGCGACGGCGACGGCGGCTCCGCGGGATGCTGCGGCGATCCCCCCGCGCACGACCTGGGGCCAGGCGCCGATGCGGCCGCGCACCCATCGGGCGGCGGCATCCCATCGGTCGGCGGGCAGTCGTTGCAGTTCCCACTCGGATCCGATGATCATCGCGAACAGGTAGACGGCGACAGGGATCACGACGGCCTGCCCGGCAGCGGGAGTGGCGACAGTGGTCGCCGCACTGAGCGCGACGAGGGCGGCGAGGACCGCGAACGTGACCGCGGCGACGGCGATCCCGAGCAGCCTGTCGCCGCTGATGACAGAACGTCGACCGACCCGCAGGCCGCTCAGCGCCGTGATCACGGCGAAGCCGAGCAGGGCGATCGTGATGGTGAACGGCTCGGCGGCATCCGGGAGACCCGTCGTCGTGGCCAACGCCTCCGGGAGTCGCACCGTGAGGTCGACGCCGTGGCCGACGAGCCAGACGTCGACGGACGCCCGCCAGAACGGCACCCAGTCCGATGCCATGCCGAGAGTGGTCGCCCACAGGATCGTGAGCGGGACGAGCGGGATGCCGATACCGACGGCGACGACGACGAGCGCCTCGAGAGCGGCGATCAGTGCGGTCGTTATGCGGTTCATCCGTGAGGGACTCTACCCTCCGGATGCCCGGCCTCAGGCGACGACGATCGGGGTGTCTTCGTCGGCATCCTCCGGCACCGTCACGACGGGACGTTGGAGCAGCTCGCTGATGCCGAGAACGATGATCGCTATGACCGCCGTCCAGATGATGAAGGCCGGGCTGAGCGGTCGCACGAAGAGGATGAGCGCCGCCGCGATGACACCGACGGCGATCCGCACGAGGACCCGCTGGCGGTAGAGCCACTCGCCGAAGCGGCCGGTGGTCACGCCACGTTCCTCTGCCGAGGAGCGCAGCCACGACACCCAGCCGAGGAACAGCGAGCGCAGCTTGACCGCGGGACCGTACGACGACGACAGCCAGCTGACGATCGCGACGGTGACGGCGAGGACCGCCACCGAGGTGATCGTCGCGTGGATGAAGACGAGCACCTGGTCGTAGATGGCACCGGCGGCCGCGGCCGACATGATCGACGGCGCCAGGTTCGCGATCACGAGGATGCGGCCGACGCCGAGCCCGCTGGCGAGCACGACCATGGCTATCGCGAGGCCGATGCTCGCGCCGAGGATCGCGACGATGCGGCGGCGGGCGACGAGCACTCCAGCGACCAGGAAGGCCAGGGCCACCCAGGGCAGCCAGATCCCGATGGCGACGGCGACCCCGTAGAGCGACTGGGCCAGCACGGCCTGGTCGGACTGTGCGATCACGATCGTCTTGTCGATGGTCGGGATCTGCGAGGCGAAGCCGATGCCCTGGTTCACCAGGACCTTCTTCACCTCGTCGATGATGGGTGCGAGCTGCACGCCGATCTGCCCCTTGTCATCGATGCCGATGGCCGCGTTCTCGTCGCCGTTGAGGGTCGCGAGCAGCTGGTTGTGCGTCACCGTCAGCGCCTGCTCCCAGATGGCGGAGAAGGCGTCGGATTCGACGAACTTCGACACCGAGTCCTGGATGAGCGACTGGATGCCGGCCACGGCGGGAGCCCGCAGCAGGTCGAGCGCGGCAGAGGCCTTCGGGCCGAGGCCGAGCTCCTGAACGCCATCGAACAGCGAATTGGTGAGGCCGTCGACGTCGACCTGGTCGTTGATGGCGACGACCACCTGGTCCGTGACGAGCTCCTGCACCGCGGGATCGTCGGCCAGCGGCGCGAACGTGGCGACGAAGGTCTCGGTGCTCGAGAGCTGGTTCTTCGCCCAGCCCGCGACGACGGCCGTGGGGGCGAGGATCAGCCCGATGACGATGAGGAATGCCGAGAGCACGGCCCACCAGCGGCTGCTGTGGGGTCGGCGCACCTTGGTCGTCGGCACGAGGATCTCGTCGACGGGATTGATCGGAACGGTCTCGGCTGCGCTGCGGGCGGCCTCGAGCTCTGCGCGCAGGGCAGCGTTCTCGGCGGCGAGGGCTGCGGCTGCCTCGGCCTGCTCTCTGCGCTGCTGCTCGGCCTCGAGGGAGAGAGCGGTCGCCGCATCCTCCTGCTGGAGCCGCAGCTCCTCGGACTCGACTCCACCCGATTCCTCGGCCTCGCTCTGCCTGAGGCGCAGTTCGGCGTTCTCGGCAGCAAGCAACTCGAGTTGCCGCTGCAACTCTGCATTCGTCAACCGCGCCATCAGTCCCGCCCTCTCGTCACGTGTCCCTCACAGTATCGGCAAGGAACGCGCGCCCGACAGGTCTCTGGCACAAACGGCGTCAGGTGACGCCGGGACCGCACGAGGGGCCCGCCGATGCCGGCGAGCCCCTCGTCACTGCGATGGCGTCAGAGCGCTGCGAGCACCTCGCGCATGAGGCGCGCGGTCTCGCTCGGCGTCTTGCCGACCTTGACTCCGGCGGCCTCGAGGGCCTCCTGCTTCGCCTGGGCGGTTCCGGCCGAGCCCGACACGATGGCGCCGGCGTGGCCCATGGTCTTGCCCTCGGGAGCCGTGAAGCCCGCGACGTAGCCGACGACGGGCTTGGTGACGTTCGCCTTGATGAAGTCGGCCGCACGCTCCTCGGCGTCGCCGCCGATCTCGCCGATCATGACGATGGCCTTGGTCTCGGGGTCGGCCTCGAACGCGGCGAGGGCATCGATGTGCGTGGTGCCGATGATCGGGTCGCCGCCGATGCCGATGGCGGTCGAGAAGCCGAGGTCGCGCAGCTCGTACATCATCTGGTAGGTCAGGGTGCCCGACTTCGACACCAAGCCGATGGGGCCCTTGCCGGTGATCGTCGCGGGGGTGATGCCGACGAGCGACTCGCCCGGCGTGATGATGCCGGGGCAGTTCGGGCCGATGATGCGGGTCTTGTTGCCCTTGGCCTGGGCGTACGCCCAGAACTCGGCCGAGTCCTGCACGGGGACGCCCTCGGTGATGATGACGAGCAGCGGGATCTCGGCGTCGATGGCCTCGATCACGGCGTCCTTGGTGAAGGCGGGCGGAACGAAGGCGATCGAGACGTCGGCACCGGTGGTCGCAACGGCCTCGGCGACGGTTCCGAAGACGGGCAGCTCGACGTCGCCGTGGGTGACGGTGGTTCCGGCCTTGCGGGCGTTGACGCCGCCGACGACCTGGGTTCCCGCCTTCAGCATGAGGGCGGTGTGCTTGGTGCCCTCACCGCCGGTGATGCCCTGGACGATGACCTTGGAGTCCTTGTTGAGGAAGATCGACATGTCTATTGAATCCTGTCCTTGTCCGTGGCCTACGCGGCGGCGTTCGCGAGCTCGGCGGCCTTGTCGGCGCCCTCGTCCATGGTGGCGGCGAGGGTGACGAGCGGGTGGTTGTAGTCGTTGAGGATGCGGCGGCCCTCGTCGACGTTGTTGCCGTCGAGGCGCACGACGAGAGGCTTGTTGGCGTGCTCGCCGAGGGTCTCGAGAGCACCGACGATGCCGTTGGCCACAGCGTCGCACGCGGTGATGCCGCCGAAGACGTTCACGAACACGGCCTTGACCTGCTCGTCGCCGAGGATGACGTCGAGGCCGGCCGCCATGACGGCGGCGGATGCTCCACCGCCGATGTCGAGGAAGTTGGCGGGCTTCACTCCGCCGTGGTTCTCACCGGCGTAGGCGACGACGTCGAGGGTCGACATCACGAGACCGGCACCGTTTCCGATGATTCCGACCTGGCCGTCGAGCTTGACGTAGTTGAGGTCCGACTCCTTGGCCTTCGCCTCGAGCGGGTCGGCTGCAGCGGCATCCTCGAGCTCGGCGTGGTTCGGGTGACGGAACCCGGCGTTCTCGTCGAGCGTGACCTTGCCGTCGAGGGCGATGATGTCGCCCTCCTCGGTGAGAACCAGGGGGTTCACCTCGACGAGGGTGGCGTCCTCGCCGGTGTAGACCTCGTAGAGCTTGACGAACACCGGTGCGACCTTGTCGACCAGTTCGGCCGGGAACTTCGCAGCGACGGCGATGGCCTTGGCCGTCTCGAGGTCGAGGCCTTCACCCGGGTTCACCTCGATGCGCGCGAGCGCCTCGGGCTTCTCGACGGCGAGCTGCTCGATCTCCATGCCGCCCTCGAAGCTCGTGAGCGACAGGTAGGAGCGGTTGGCCCGGTCGAGCAGGACGGAGAAGTAGTACTCCTGCGCGATGCGCGCCCCACCGGCGACCATGACGCGCTTGACGACGTGGCCCTTGATGTCCAGGCCCAGGATGGCCTGTGCTGCCTCGTAGGCCTCGTCGGGGTTCTTGGCGACCTTGACGCCGCCGGCCTTGCCGCGGCCTCCGACCTTGACCTGTGCCTTGACGACGACGACGCCGCCCAGCTTCTCGGCCGCTGCCCGCACCTCGTCGGCGGTGTCCGCGACGATGCCCGGCAGGACCGGGACACCGTACTGTTCGAACAGGTCTCTGGCCTGGTACTCGTAAAGATCCACGTTGCGTGACTTCCAATCCGCATTGAGCGCGCGGCGCTGGCTTTTCAGGGGATGTGTTCGGTGACCCGAGTCCGCGCGATTACCTCGACGTCAAGACAGTTTCGGGCCATCTGAAAGCCTACCCCTCCCGCTCGGGTGGCCAGAACGCCGTCCTCGGCGACGGATGCCGGTCCTCCGCCGTCGGGGCAGGCCCTCTGGTGCACAGCACGGTCAGCGCAGTACGGTCACGATCGTCCCTGTGTGAGAAAGGCGGCAATGATGGCGACCAACGCGAGCGGCGGCGAACCTGTCCTCGAACTGCGCATCCATGGCGTGAACAACATGCCGCCGCACGAGCTGCTCGACCTCCCGCCCGACGAGGTGGAGTTCGCCATGGGAGACAAGCTCGGCAGCTTCTGGCATCCGACCGCCGAATCCCTCGAGAAGGGACGTGCCCAGCAGGAACTCGGCGAGGGCAGTCGCGGCGTCGTCGACGCTGTCGAGTCGCCGCGCGGCAGCGTGCCGGACGGCATCCATCGCGAGGCGTACTCCTGGGGCGGCATGGTGCGCACGGTGCCACCCGGGACCGGAGTTGGCGGCGCGATCATCGCGGCGGTCGGCCGCGCCTGCTGGACGGCGGTGCTGCCGTTCAGCATCGCCAACGCCGCGATCTGGAGCTGGAACCTTCCGCGCACTGGAACGCGCATCCGCTTCCAGTCCGGACTGATCCGGGTGTTCTGCGTCGTGCTCACGACCCTGCTGATCCTCTCGTTCGCCTCCGTCGCCCTCGACCTCATCGCCGTGCAGTGTTACGGAGGACGCCAGCTCACCTGCACGGCGCTGCCCGAGCAGTTCGAGATGTTCGCCGGCTGGTCGACGGGGAGGCGCATAGCGTTCTTCTCGATCGTGCCCGTCGCCGTGCTGTTCGCAGTCTTCGCCACCTCGACGCTCGCTCGGCTGCGCTACAACGTGGCGGGGCGCATCATCAAGGGCGCACCGTCGACCGATGAGCCCGTCCTCCTCGCGCAGCCGCGGTTCTGGCAGACCCGCACCGAGATCTCCCGTCTGACCTCCATGCACCTCGCCACGGGCATCGCGATGACAGCACTGCTCTGCGGGTTGGCCCTGTCGAGCGGCAGCCAGCCGGGATGGGGCATCGGCGTCTGCATCGCCGCCACCATCGTGATGGTGACGGCGGTCGTGCTCGCCTATCGAACCGACACCATGCCGTTCGAACAGCTCGAGGAGCGCAGCCCGCTCCCGACGCTCACCCTCACGGCGGCATTCCTGGTGCTCGCGGTCGCGACCGGAGCACTCTCAGTCCTGCCCGGCCTCGACATCAACGGCTACACGATGCGGATCGCGTTCAACTGGGTGCTGGTCTCGACGGTGCTGCTCGCCGTGCTGTTGGTCACGGCCACGCTGTTCTTCCCGGCGCCGGATCGCCGGCACCGGGCATGGGGCGGGATGGCTCCAGCCGTCTTCATGACGATGGGACTGGTGATCGGACTGGCGCTCTCCAGCGTCGTGAACGTGGTGGTGGGCGACTGGCTGAACGGCGACAAGCCGCCGAGTGCCCTCGGGGGCGGGCGCAGGCTGGCCGCGGCGTACGCCTCCTGCACGGGGACCGGATGCGTTCGTGGCGACCCGTCGCTCCGGCTCGGCGCCTTCTACCCCTGGTACCTCGGCGTGCTGCTCGCCTTCCTCATCGTGGCCGTGCTCATCGTGGCGATAGCCCTCATCCGTCGTCGCGATGTGCTTCCGCGCATCGACGCCTTCTGGGACGACGCGTCGAAGGAGCCGCCCATCGCCGATGGCAGCCCCCGCGGCGACCTGCGGGCGCTCCTCGCCGGCGAGGTGCGCCGGAAGCGTGCGGCCGCAGCGCGCTATCACCTGGTCGAGCCCATCCTCGGCGCCCTGTGCCTGGCCGCGATGGCCGCGACGGTGGTCACGGTGATCACGGCCTTCTCGTCGTTGAACCAGTCCTTCGTGAAGGCCCTGCTGACACCGGAGCCGTTCTCGACGGCATCGGTTCTCGCCGCACGGTGGATGGACTTCTCGCTCATTGTCTGGGGAGCCGTCGGCCTCGCCGTCGTCGGCGGTCTCGTCTTCGGCGGCTCGAAAGTCGTGCGGCCCCTCGGGCTCGTGTGGGACCTGGCCTGCTTCCTCCCACGCGCAGGCCACCCGCTGGGCGCGCCCTGCTACACCGAGCGAGCGGTTCCCGAGGTGGCACGCCGCCTCAGCTGGTGGCTCGACCTTCCGCCCGTCAAGGGTCAGGAGCGCACGGCGATCGTGACGGCGCACAGCATGGGCGGAGTCGTGGCCGTCTCATCCCTGTTCGCTCTCGCGACGCATCCGAACTGGCTCAGCCGGTATCAGGGGCGGGTGTCGCTGCTCACCTTCGGCATCCAGCTGCGACCGTACTTCGGTCGGTTCTGGCCCGAGATCCTCGGGCCGGAGGTCATCGGCGGTGAGCCGTGCCGTGCTCCCAAGCTGCGGGCACGCGATCCGTGGGCCTCGGACGGGGCGCATGTCATCGCCGAGCAGGAGCGGGCGGCGGCGGCCGGCCTGGCGTCCGAGCGCCCGGCGCCGGGCGTTGTCCCCGTCGCCGACTGGATCAGCCTCTGGCGCGCGACGGACTTCCTCGGGTTCCCGTCCTGGTCGACGACGCCGAACGATCGCGACGTGTACGCCGAGGAGGTGGATGCCAGCGGGTACGTCGGCGCCGTGGACGCGCACAGCTGGTATCCGCGCACGCCCTCCTACCGCCGGGCGCTGGGCAGGCTCGCCGGCCTGCCCGAGCGACAGCCGGGACGCCCGTAGGGTCAGGCCACCCGGCCGAGGGCTATCGCCGCGTAGAGCAGGGCGGCGACGGTCTCGCCATCGGTGATCGCGCCATCCGCGACCATCCGCATGACATCGCCCCACGGCACGGCACTGACCCGGGATATTCCCTCCTCGGCGCGGTGCTCCGCGGACGGGCCGTCATCGCCCGCGACGCTCAGCCCGGTCGCGAGGTAGACGACCTCCGGCGCGCGGCAGATGCCGTTGAGTGCGGTCATGGTGCCGATCCGTCGCCACTCCGTCGCGGCATGTCCGGTCTCCTCGAGGAGTTCCCGCTGCGCAGCGAGCAGGGCATCCTCGCCGTCGGTGCCGCCGGCCGGCACCTCGATCGTCGTACCGACGGTGTGCCTGTCGAGGGTGACCAGCAGCACCTCGTCGGCATCGGTCATCGCCACCACGAAGACGGCCTCGTTGCGCACCTCGACGACCCCGTAGATGCCGTCGGAGCCATCGGGGCGGGTCACCTGGTCCTCGGTGACCCGGATCCACGGGTTCTCGTACACGGTGCTGCTGGATGCTGTGGGCCACGTCATCCGTCGATCCTCGCAGCATCCGGATGCCGGTGCCGGAACTGCGCTCAGCCGACGGAACCCGAGCGCCGAGTCGCGAACCGCGCGACGAGCACGGCGAGCAGGCCGACCGCGGCGCCGAGGGTCGTGGCCACGACGCGATCGAGCAGCAGGCCCGACACCGGTGCGGTCGATGCGAGGTGCGAGATCGACAGCGCGAGCGGGGTGATGAAGACCAGCGCGGCGCCGTAGTGTCGGCCGACGAGGATCTCGGCGGCGAACTGGCAGACCGCGATGACCAGCACCAGGACGACCGCCGGCGGCTCCGGCAGCAGCACGGCCGCGGCCACGCCGACTCCGATCACGGTGCCGATGATGCGGTGCACCGCGCGGGAGGTCGAGTGCGGTGCCCGCGGCGGGGGCACGACGGCGACGACGCTGACGACGGCCCAGGTCGGATGCCCCACTCCGGTCAGCAGCGCGATCCCTCCGGCCACCAGCGCTCCGATCAGCAGCTGAGCGATGGTGATCCACACGGCGCCATCGCGCCAGGCGCGACGCGAGATCCTCGGCATCCGGCTCAGGGTGCTGAAGTACCGGCCCTCGCGGGTACCCGCCGCCCGGCGCAGCACCCAGCCCGAGAGGCTGAGCAGCACGGCGAAGCCCGCCGCGGCGATGCTGACGGCGATGCGGATGCCGACCTCGTCGGACGTGGTCGGGATCTCCGCGCAGATGAGGAAGCCGAACACGAAGAACAGCGGCGTCGGCGGGAACAGTCCGAGCGTCGCGGTCAGCAGCACTCCGGTCACGATGACCAGCCCGAGCACGACTGCGACGAGGCCGACAGGTGCCCCTGCGGCAGCGACGAGGGTGCCGAGGCCGACGCTCACGACCATCGCGACGGCGGCCGTCGACACACTGCGCCAGCGCGTCTCGTAGGGCTCGCTGCGCCCGTAGAGGGCGGCCATCGCCCCGAACGAGGCATATGGCGCCAGCTCCACGTGTCCGATCGCCAGCAGGATGAGCAGCGGCACTGCCGCAGCGACGGCGGCGCGAGCGGCCACCTCGAGGTCGAGGGAACGCAGCCGCTTCATCCGTTCGAGCAGGCCAACGGGCCTGTCACCACCGTCGACGGGCGACGGGCGCTCTGCAGCCATGGCTACAGCTTTTCGATCGGAGCGATCTTGATCAGGAGCTTCTTCGCCCCTGCGGTGTCGAACTGGACGTGCGCGACACGCTTCGTGCCCTCCCCCGTCACCTGCGACACCCGGCCCTCGCCGAAGTTGGTGTGACGGATGCGGTCGCCCGCCGCCAGTTCGAGGTCGCCGTTATCGCGCACCTGGGCACCGATGGCGTTCGGCCACTCGGTCTTCGGCCGCGGTGCGGGTGGCAGCGTCGGGTCGGAGCTGTAGCCGTACTGGCCGGGCCCGCGGCCGTCTCGGCGGGCGTTGAGCGCACGTGGCTGCGTTCCACCACGCGAATTCGCCATGCCGGGCGACTGCCGCCAGTCGATCAGGTCGGCCGGGATCTCCTGCAGGTAGCGGCTCGGCATGGCCACCGAGGTGTCGCCGAACTGCGAGCGCGTCATCGCGAGCGAGAGGTAGAGGCGCTGACGGGCGCGCGTGATGCCGACGTAGAACAGACGCCGCTCCTCGGCGGGACCGCCGGGCTCGTTGGCGCTCATCTTGTGCGGAAGCAGGTCCTCCTCGATGCCGGTGAGGAAGACGGCGTCGTACTCGAGGCCCTTCGCCGTGTGCAGCGTCATGAGCGAGACGGTTCCGGAGGAGTCGTCGAGGTCGTCGGCGGCCGCGACCAGCGAGACCTGGGTGAGGAAGTCGACGAGGCCCGATCCGGGGTTCTCCTTCTCGAAGTCCTTGGTCTGGGCGACGAGCTCCTCGACGTTCTCGGCGCGGGTCTCGTCCTGAGGGTCGCGGCTGCGACGCAGCGCCTCGAGCAATCCGCTCTCGGTCATGAGGAAGGTGAGCACCTCCGACACCTTGGCGGCGCCGACGCCGCCCCGGGCATCGGTCTCGGCGTTCGGGTCGTCGCTCGGGGGCGCCGCGGTGCCATCCGCCTGGACCGGCACGAGCATCGCCGCGGCCTGGTCGAGCACCGCAGCGAGCTGGAGGATCGAGTTCGTGACCTTGGGGCCGAGGCCGAGGGAGCCGGCCTCGCGCATCGCAGCGCGGAAGCTGAGGTCGTTCGTCTCGGCGAACTGGGCGAGCTGCGTCTCGGTCGCCGGCCCGATGCCGCGCTTGGGCGTGTTCAGGATGCGGCGGATGGCGAGCTCGTCGAGGGGGTTCGCGACGGCGATGAGGTACGCCATGGCGTCCTTGATCTCGGCGCGCTCGTAGAACTTCGTGCCTCCGACGACCCTGTACGGCAGTGCCGAGCGCACGAAGATCTCCTCCAGCGCTCGGGTCTGGGCGTTCGTGCGGTAGAACACCGCGATGTCGCGGTAGGCCATGCCCGCACGGTGCAGGGCTTCGATCTCATCGGCGACGAACTGCGCCTCGTCGTGACCCGAGTATCCGGTGTAGCCGGTGATCTTGTCGCCGTCGCCCACCGTGGTGAACAGGTTCTTGGCCTTGCGGTCGAAGTTGTTCGAGATGACGGCGTTGGCAGCGCTCAGGATGTTCTGGGTCGAGCGGTAGTTCTGCTCCAGCAGGACCACGCGGGCACCGGGGAAGTCGCGCTCGAACTCGGTGATGTTGCGGATGTCGGCGCCGCGGAAGGCGTAGATCGACTGGTCGGAGTCGCCGACGACGGTGAGCGAGGCGCCGGGGATGACGCCGGTCTCGTCCTCGAGGCCTTTCACGAGCACGCCCTTGTTCTCCATCTCGGCGACGAGCTCGCGCTCGACGGGACGGGTGAGCTCGCGGATGAGGGAGTACTGCGCATGGTTGGTGTCCTGGTACTCGTCGACCAGGATGTGCCGGAACCGACGGCGGTAGAGCGCAGCCGTCTCGGGGAAGGCGCGGAACAGGTAGACGGTCTCGCCGATGAGGTCGTCGAAGTCGAGCGCACCGGCCGAGCGCAGCGTGCGGGTGTACTGCCGGAAGATCTCGAGGAACACGGCCTGCTTGGGGTCGCTCATGTTGGCGCTGCGGGCATAGGCGTCGACATCCGTCAGCTCGTTCTTCAGCTTCGAGATCTGCGCCCCGGCGTTGCCCGGCGTGAAACCGAGAGTGTCGGCGTCGAGGGCCTTGATGATGCGCTTCAGCACGGTGCGGCTGTCGGCGGAGTCGTAGATGGTGAACGTCGACGTGAGGCCGGCCTTCTCGGATTCGCGGCGGAGGATGCGCACGCACGCGGAGTGGAAGGTGGAGATCCACATGCCCTCCGATGCCTGGCCCAGGAGGGCGGAGACACGTTCGCGCATCTCGGCCGCTGCCTTGTTCGTGAAAGTGATGGCGAGGATCTGGCTCGGCCATGCCTCGCGCGTCTCGATGAGGCCGGCGATGCGGTGGGTGAGCACGCGCGTCTTGCCGGATCCGGCACCGGCCACGATGAGCAGGGCGGGACCGCGGTACTCGACGGCCTCGCGCTGGGGCGGGTTGAGCCCGTCGGTGAGGCGGCTCGACGGGCCGGTGTTCGAGCCCGGCCCTGATCGGCCCGGCGCGTCGTGGACGATCATGGGGCTGGGCGCGTCGGGTTCGAAGAGTGTGCTCATGGCTGCCTCAATTGTAGGCGCGGCCGCCGACAGCCAGACGCTGCGCTGCGCTGCGGGCGATGGGGTCCGCAGTCGACGCGCGTCTGTCAGCGACGCATCCGCTCGCGCGCCTCGACACCGAGGTCGGGGTGGTCGACGAAGATGCCGTCGACGCCGGTCCCGACGACGAGGGTGAACTCGCCCAGCCAGTCGCCGTGGGCGGCCTTGCCGTGCCCGTGGCGGAAGTTCGAGGAGAGGAAGCGGTTCTCGGGGCGCAGCGTCCAGGTGAACACGGTGAGTCCGTGGTCGTGGGCGGCGTCGACGAGGGCGCGCCCTGTCAGCTCGCCGCGCTGATGGCGGCCGACGCTCTCCAGGTGGGCGGCGGCGGCATCCTGAGCCGTGAGCTCGCCCACCAGCACCGACTTGTCGACGCTGATGCCGTCGACGCGGCCCTCCAGCTCTCGGAGCCCGGTATCGGTCAGGAAGTCGGCAGCTCCCGGCGCATCCGCGCCGGCAGCGAGGCGCAGGTCCCAAGGGGTTCCCGTCGCCTCCAGCAGGTACACCCGCGGCGCTGTGACGCCTCGTTGTGCGAGGTCCTCGAGCACGGTGATCTCGAACGCCTCGACCGTGAGCCTCTCGTCATCCGTCGACCAGCCCGCAGCGGCGAGCTCCGCCGTGAACAGCTCGTCGAGCGGCAGGCCGACACCCGCGAAGTAGCTGGCGTGCTTGATCTCGGCGACCATGCCGAGCACCCGGCCGTCGTCCGCATCCGTCTCCTCGATCAGCCTGAAGAGGTCGGAGAGTCGAAGCAGCGGGAACCGTCCGTCGAAGGTGGCGTTGGCCGGACGCACCTTCGGGATGCGCTCCCTGGCGTGCAGCGTGGCCAGTTCCGCCCAGGTGAAGTCCTCGGTGAACCAGCCCGTGAGCTTCTTCCCGTCGATCTCCTTCGTGGTGCGCCTGCGGTGGAACTCGGGATGCGCGGCCACGTCGGTCGTGCCGGAGATCTCGTTCTCGTGGCGCAGCACCAGCACGCCGTCACGGGTGGCGACGATGTCGGGTTCGACGGCATCGGCCCCCAGGGCGAAGGCCAACTGGTAGGCGGATGCCGTGTGCTCCGGGCGATAGCCGCTGGCTCCGCGGTGGCCGATGACGAGCGGATGCTGGCTGGCGGGCATGTGATCAGGCTAACGACGACGGCGCACCTCGTTCGGATCGGGGTTCCGCTCGGGGCGGATTCCCATAAATTTCGCCCATGTTCCCGGTAGATTCGTAGAGAAGCGATACCACCAGTCGCCCCACTTCCCCCGCCTCGAGCGAAGGACACCCCATGGCAAACCCCGCATTCAGTCGCAACGCCGCTTTCAGCGAGAAGGGCGGCGTCACCGTCGCCACTCCCACCGCCGAGGAGCTGGCGGCGCACTACAACCAGCCGTCGGCGAACGCCGTCGAGACCGACCGCATGACCGTCGAGGACACCATCGTCAAGTCGGTCGTGAGCTTCGTCATCCTGCTCGCCGGTGCCGCCATCGGCTGGATGACCTACCCCACCGTTCCGTGGCTCTGGGGCGTCGCCGGCCTGGTCGGCTTCGTGCTGGCCCTGGTCAACATCTTCAAGCGCGAGCCCTCGGCCCCGCTGATCCTCGCTTACGCGGCCGCTCAGGGCGTCTTCATCGGCGGCTTCTCGCTGCTGTTCGAGACCATCTACCCCGGCATCGTCGTCCAGGCCGTCGTCGCCACCCTCGTGGTCGTCGGCGTGACCCTCGCCCTGTTCGCGAGCGGCAAGATCCGCGCCTCGAAGAAGGCCACCAAGGTCTTCCTCATCGCGATGGTCGGCTACCTGGTGTTCTCGCTGGTCAACTTCGGCATCATGATCTTCGGCGGAGCCAACGGAAATCCGTTCGGCCTGCGTGGCGAGGACATCCCCGGAACCAGCATCCCGTGGGGCATCGCCATCGGCATCCTCGTGGTCATCATGGCCGCCTACTCGCTGGTGCTCGACTTCGACCAGATCCAGCAGGGTGTGCGCAATCGCGCTCCCCGCAAGTACGGCTGGTCGGGCGCCTTCGGCATCATGGTCACGGTGATCTGGCTGTACACCGAGCTGCTGCGCATGTTCGCGATCGCGCGCAACTAGCTCTCGAACCGAGCCGAGCAGAACGGGTCGCCCTCCGGGGCGGCCCGTTCTGCGTATCCGGGCTCGTGTCGACTGTGCGCCAGCCGTCGACGCTCAGTCCCCGAGGGCTGCGACCTTGCCGAGCAGCACGCCGCGCTCCCGCTCGTTGCCCGTGAGCCGCGCGGCCGTGATGAGCTCGGCGCGCGCCTCGTCGACCCGGCCGAGCCGCACGAGGAGCTCGCCGCGCACGCTCGGCAGGAGGTGGGTTCCGGCGAGGGCTCCGGATGCCGCGATCTCGTCGACTATCCGCAGGCCCGTCGCCGGCCCTGTCGCCATGGCCACGGCCACGGCTCGATTGAGGTCCACGATGGGCGATGGGGCCAGCCGTCCGAGCACCTCGTAGAGCACGACGATGCGTTCCCAGTCGGTCTCGTCGGTGGACGGCGCCACCGAGTGGCATTCGGCGATGGCCGCCTGCACGGCGTAGGCGCCGCGACCCCGGCCGACCGCATCCGCTCGCTCGAGGGCTGCACGGCCGCGGGCGATGAGAGCCCGGTCCCAGCGGCTGCGATCCTGGTCGCCCAGCAGGATCGGCTCGCCCTCTGCCGTCACCCGCGCCCGGAACCGGGACGCCTGGAACTCCATCAGCGCCACCAGGCCGTGCACCTCGGGCTCGTTCGGCGTCAGCTCGGCGAGGACCCGGCCGAGCCGCAGGGCCTCCTGGCTGAGTTCCGGACGCATCCACTCGCTGCCGCTCGAAGCCGAGTAGCCCTCGTTGAAGACGAGGTAGATCACCCCCAGCACCGAGCCGAGCCTGGACGCGTACTCATCGCGGCCGGGCACCTCGAACGGCACCTTCGCGGCGGCGAGGCTCTTCTTGGCCCGCACTATGCGCTGCTGCACCGTCGCCGTCGGCACGAGGAACGCCCGGGCGATCTCCTCGCTCGAGAGACCGCCCACCACCCGCAGGGTGAGCGCGACCCTGGCCTCACGGGCGAGCACGGGATGGCACGCGATGAAGACCAGCCGCAGCACGTCGTCGTCGATGGCGTCGGGGTCCCACGGGGCGGCATCGGCATCGATCCGCGACTCGAGGTCGTGGGCGATGGCGCTGTAGCGATCGTCCAGTCGCTCGCGCCGCCGCCACCCGTCGATGGCCTTGCGCTTGGCGACGGCCGTCAGCCAGGCGCCGGCGTTGCGGGGGACGCCGTCGCGCGGCCACTGCTCCAGCGCGTCGGCGAGGGCCTCCTGCGCCAGGTCCTCGGCGAGCGAGAAGTCCCCGGTCACACGAGTGAGGGTCGCGACGATGCGGGCCGACTCCATGCGCCAGACCGCCGCGACGGAGCGACGGATGCCGTCGGCATCCGTCGTTCCGATCCCGGTCGTCATCAGCGCAGACCCGGCTGCAACGGACTCAGAGCTTGAACGTCGGATCGTTCGCAGCCCGGAACTCGGCCTCGCGCTGGATGAACTCGTTGTCCTGCGGGAAATCGCTGAGCTCGGTGACCCGGCGCACCTCGATGAAGCTTCCCGGACCGAGCGGAACCTTCTTCGCCCACTCGGCGGCCTCCTCCTTCGAGGAGACCTCGAGGATCCAGAAGCCGTTGAACAGCTCCTTCGTCTCTCCGTAGGGGCCGTCGGTCACGAGCGGCGTCTCGGAGGCGAAGTCGACGACGAAGCCCTCGCTCGCGTCGGTCAGGCCCTCGCCGGCTACCAGGACGCCGGCCTTGACGAGCTCCTCGTTGTAGCGGCCCATCGCGGCGATGACCTCCTCGAACGGCATCTCCTTGTACGCCTCGTAGGCCTCATCCGTGCCCCGCATGATCAGCATGTACTTCATCGTGTCCTCCTTGGTCGGAGCGACCTGTCGTGGTCCCTCATTCAGACGTCGAACGGATGCCGCCCGGATCGACAGCCGCGTGAAAAGAATTCTGCGGGCTCAGTAGCCGAGCGAGGCGAGCGAGGAACGCAGGGCGTCTCCGGAGGCCTGAAGGCGCGATTCCTCCTGCGCCGAGAACGGCGTCTCGCGGATCGGCCGGACTCCCGATGCGCTGACGATGCTCGGCACGGACAGGGCTATGCCGTCGATGCCGTGGTAGTCGCTCAGCACGGTGCTCACAGGCATGACCGCGTGCTCGTCCTGGAGCAGGGCCTCGACGATGCGGGCGCCCGAGAGGCCGATGGCGTAGTTCGTGGCGCCCTTGCCACGGATGACGGCGTAGGCGGCGTCGCGCACCTCGGCGGCGATGTCGTCGAGCTCAGAGGCGTCGAACACGGTGCCGCCGCCCCAGTCGAGGAGCGGAACGGTTCCGATGGAGGCGTTCGACCAGAGCGGGAACTCGGTGTCCCCGTGCTCACCCACGATGTAGGCGTGCACGCTGGATGTCGCGACGCCGGCCCGACCGGCGAGGAGCACCCGCAGCCTGGACGTGTCGAGGACCGTGCCCGAGGAGAACACGCGGTTCGAGGGCAGCCCGCTGATCTTCTGGGCGACGACCGTGAGCACGTCGCACGGGTTCGTGACGAGCACGTAGGTGGCTGCAGGAGCGCGCTCCAGGAGCGACGGCAGCAGGCTCTCCAGGATGCGCACGTTCGTGCTCGCGAGATCGAGCCGCGTCTGGCCGGGCTCCTGCTTGGCGCCGGCCGTGATGACGACGACGTTGGAGCCCTCGACGACACCGAGGTCAGCGCCCCCGGTGATGGTGCTGGACCCGGTGAACTGGGTGCCATGGGCGAGGTCGAGCACCTCGGCCTCGGCCTTCGCCGCATTGATGTCGTAGAGCGCCACATGCCGGGCCGA
Organism: Leifsonia sp. Leaf264; assembly: GCF_001422325.1. Lineage (GTDB taxonomy): Bacteria > Actinomycetota > Actinomycetes > Actinomycetales > Microbacteriaceae > Orlajensenia. The sequence continues at coordinate 6,635 of NZ_LMMR01000010.1, read as the reverse complement.
GCCGCGGATCAGGGCCGCGTAGGCGAGGCTGGCCCCCACGCTTCCGGCGCCGACGACGGTCAGTTTCGAGTTCTCGATCTCAGCCATGCTCCCATCCTCCCGTGCGCACGGCGGCGCCCGCCAGCCCGCGCCGATGACGGTCACATATACGAGTCAGCGGACTTCGCGTCGAGAACAGGCCGATGCAGCCGCATCCGTCGCCCGACCGCGCCCGAACTCCGCTGACTCGCACACTCGGATGTGGTCTCGACCAGCGGTGAGGGGGCGCCAGCCAACCACTCCCTCAACGCCGACGCTTTCGCGGCCGCATGGCTCGCGCCGCGGAGCTTTCGCGGTCGGGGGTCTCGCGGGGTGCGAGTTTTGACGTGAAAAAGGCACCCGGCGTTCTTCCGGGTGCCTTTTCACGTCAATGTCTGAGCTGAGGAGCGAGGCCCCCGACCGCGAAAGCGGCCTGAGGAGCGAGATGCCGCGCCGCGAGAGCGCCAGCGCCTACATCACTCCCACTCGATCGTCCCCGGCGGCTTCGACGTGACGTCGAGCACGACTCTGTTCACGTCGGCCACCTCGTTGGTGATCCGGTTCGAGATGCGGGCCAGCACGTCGTACGGCAGGCGCGTCCAGTCGGCGGTCATGGCGTCCTCCGAGGAGACCGGACGCAGCACGATGGGATGGCCGTAGGTGCGGCCGTCGCCCTGCACGCCAACCGAGCGCACGTCGGCGAGCAGCACGACGGGGCACTGCCAGATCTCGCTGTCGAGACCGGCGGCCGACAATTCGGCGCGCACGATCGCATCCGCGTGCCGCAGCAGCTCGAGGCGAGCCTCGGTGACCTCGCCGACGATGCGGATGCCGAGACCGGGGCCGGGGAACGGCTGGCGTCCCACGATCTCCTCGGGCAGTCCCAGCTCGCGGCCGATGGCGCGCACCTCGTCCTTGAACAGGGCGCGCAGCGGCTCGACCAGCTCGAACTGCAGGTCTTCGGGCAGGCCGCCAACGTTGTGGTGGCTCTTGATGTTGGCCGTTCCCGATCCGCCGCCGGACTCGACGACGTCGGGGTAGAGGGTGCCCTGCACTAAGAAGCGGATGGGCTCGCCGTCGGCGTCGGCCTCCGCGATGAGGTCGCGCTCGGCCTGCTCGAAGGAACGGATGAACTCGCGCCCGATGATCTTGCGCTTCGTCTCGGGGTCCGAGACGCCGGCGAGAGCCGAGAGGAACTGCTCGCGCGCGTCGATCGTGACCAGGCGGATGCCGGTCGCGGCGACGTAGTCCACCTCGACCTGGCGACGCTCGTCCTGGCGCAGGAGGCCGTGGTCGACGAAGACGCAGACGAGCTGGTCGCCGACGGCCTCGTGCACGATGGCAGCGGCTACAGCGGAGTCGACGCCGCCGGAGAGGCCCGCGATGACGCGGGCGGAACCGACCTGGGCGCGGATCTTCTCGACCTGCTCGGCGATGACGTTGCCGCTGTTCCAGTCGGCCGGGATTCCCGCAGCCTTGTGCAGGAAGTTCACGATGACGTCCTGGCCGTACTGCGAGTGCTTGACCTCGGGGTGCCACTGCACGCCGTAGAAGCGCTTCTCGTCGTTGGCGAAGGCCGCGACGGGGGTGGAAGCGGTCGAGGCGAGCACCTCGAAGCCCTCGGGCGCGACCGCGACGGAGTCGCCGTGGCTCATCCAGACGGTCTGCGCCGAGGGCTGGCCGCCGAGCAGCTGGTTGCCGTCGTCGGTGCGGGCCGTGACGGCGGTGGAGCCGTACTCGCGCTGGCCCGTGTGCGCGACCTCGCCACCGAGCTGCGTCGCCATCACCTGGAAGCCGTAGCAGATGCCGAGCGTCGGGATGCCGAGCTCGAGGATGCCGGTGTCGAGCGAGGGCGCGCCCTCCTCGTAGACCGAGGACGGGCCGCCCGAGAGCACGATGCCGATCGGGTTCTTCTCGGCCACTTCGGCAGCCGAGATGGTGTGAGGCACGATCTCGGAGTAGACGGATGCCTCACGCACGCGTCGGGCGATGAGCTGGGCGTACTGGGCGCCGAAGTCGACGACGAGGACTGGGCGCTGCGAGGTCTCGCTCACGGGGTGGCCTCCACTGCCGGGGTGGTCGGGGCGACGTCGGGAGCGGCATCAGCTTCCCGGCTCGCGAGATACGCCTTGACCTCGCGGGCGATGCGCCCCTCGAGGAAGAACGACAGGAACGGGATGACGCCGCCGAGGGCGATGACGATGAACCTGGTGAACGGCCAGCGCATGAGGCTCCACAGCCGGAAGTCGCTGAACAGGTAGACGACGTAGAACCAGCCGTGCACGATCAGGATGCCTGTCGACAGGTTCACCGCTGTGACGGTGTCGACGGGGACGAGTGCGAGGAAGCCGGCGGGTCCGCCGAGCTCGATCTCGAGTCCTCCGACGTACTTGAGCAGCATCTCGGCGCAGAGGGCGAGGAGGAGCGTACCGGTGATGATCGACGCCACCTGGTAGAACTTCACCGCCCCCCGGATGCGTGGAAAATCAGCGGGTTTGGGTGCGAGCGGCATGGTCACCATTCTACGGCGCGCTCAGGGTGGTCCTTCACGGCCGTTGGCCCGTCATTCGGTGCGACGGGCGGCGAGGTGCTCTGCCGCATCCGCCGCCTCCTCCTGCTCGCGCTCGTAGGCGTCGCGCACCAGGCGGTACCAGAGGAAGATCGCGAAGCCGGCGAAGACCACCCACTCCACGGCGTAGAAGACGTTGAGCCAGTTGAGCTCGACCTCCTGTGTCGGCGGCGGCGAGTCGATCGCGGTCAGTCCTGCCGCGGCTTCAGTGTCGACGAGGTAGGCGGTGTAGACGTCCTGGTCGTCGAAGTCGGCCCAGAGGTTGATGAGCGCGGCGGAGGACACCGTCGTCATCGAGTGCGGATCGGCGCCCTCGGCGGGTGCCTCCGGCGCTTCGGTCGGCAGCAGGCGGCCGATGACCGTCACGGCATCCGTCGACTCTCCGGCGAGGGTGTCGGCGATGGCGTGGGCCGTCTTCTCGTCGGCGGCCCAACCGCGGGCCACCGGCAGGCCGGGCTCGCCCGCGGCATCGACGGCCAGATGGCTGACGACCCAGAACCCCGCGTCGGCACCGTTCATCCTGTCGCCGATGACCTGCTCGTCACCGGGGACCCAGCGGCCGCTCACCGACACCATCTGACCGGTCGAGGTCTGCTTGATCGGCTCGGCGGGCTGCGCCTTCTCCTCCAACGGGACGATCGTCTCCGTCGGATGCGTCTCCACCCGGGTCGACTCCACGGCACGACTGAGCTGCCACTGGCCGAGCAGGGCGAAGCCTGCTGCGATCGCGAGGGCGGCGATCAGCGCGAGCACCCAACGTGGGCGCACCATCATCCTGAGCATGGATCTAGTCGTCGTCCTTCGGGCGGGGAGTGTCTGATCCATTCTCCGTCACGTCGAGGAGTCGCCCGACCGCATCCGACGTCTCATCTCCGGTGCTGCTGCTGAGGCCGGCTGTCGCCGCCTCCATCAGGGCGATCTCCTCGGTCAGCATGGGGTCGCGTTCCCGGCGCTGCTTCTGGGGTTTCCGCTTGATGATCCTCGCCCCGATCTTCTCGGAGTTCGCGGCGAGCAGCGGGCCGATGATCGACATCACGAGCACGTAGAGGCCGGCGAACGGAGTGATCCGCTCGTCGAGGCCGGCGCCGACCGACAGCGTCGCCAGGATGAGCGCGAACTCGCCGCGGTTCTGCAGGATCACGGCGGCGTTGATGCCGGCCTGCACCCCCAGTCCGTTGAAGCGGGCGACGAGCTGCCCCGCGGCCACGTTGAGGATGATCGTCATGACGATGGCGATGACCACCGGCAGCAGCACCGAGGGGAACGCGCCGACGTCCATGGCGAGTCCGAAGTTCAGGAAGAAGAAGGCGCCGAAGACGTCGCGCAGGGGCAGCGCGATGTGCTCGATCTTGTTGCGGAACCTGGTGGCTCCGAGCACGAGGCCGATGAGGAAGGCGCCGATCGCATCCGTCACCCCGAGAACCTCGCCGATGCCGCCGAACAGCACGGCCAGCCCGAAGAACAGGATGGTGAAGAGTTCGTCGTCCTTGGTGCGGAAGATGCGCCCGACGAGCTTGCCGCCCCAGCGCGCCACGCTGAACATGACCACGAGGAAGGCGAAGGCGATGCCGAGCTTCACGAGGATGGGCCCGATGTCGGTCTCACCGCTCAGCACCACGGACACTATCGCCAGGTAGATGGCGATGAAGATGTCCTCGACCACCGTGACGCCGAGGATCATGGGCGTCTCGCGGTTGGGAAGGCGTTTCAGCTCGATGAGCAGCTTCGTGACGATGGCGCTCGACGAGGTGGCCGTCATGCCGGCGATCACCAGGGCTTCCCGCGGGCCCCAGCCGACCATGAACCCGAAGAGCAGGCCGGCGCCCATGTTGAGCACGATGTAGGAGCCGCCCGAGATCAGCAGCTTCCCGGCATTGCCGAAGAACTCGTCTTGGTCGAACTCGAGGCCGAGGTTGAACAGCAGCATGATGAGCCCGAAGACGGCGATGAGCTCGATGTAGTGGTTCTCGAAGTTGAGCGGGAACCAGCCCGTGTGCGGGCTGGCGAGCAGCCCGACGATCATGTAGATCGGGATGGTCGGCAGGCCGACCATCTTGCCCAGGCGTCCGAGCGCGTACGCGACGATCAGCAGGATGCCGAGCGTGATGAGTTCCGGGCCGAAGTGCATGGCTCAGCCTCCGGGCGGCGCGTCGGGGGCCGACGTGGCGGGCGCGGAGGGGCTGGGCCGGCTCCCGGTGCGGAAGTACGCGAACGCCTTGAGCACCTTCTCCGGCGCTCCGGCGACCACGAGGGTGTCGCCGGGGAAGACCTTGAAGTCTGGGGCCGGGGCCGGGTTCGCGGACTCCCCGCGCACGACGGCGACGACGGTGAGGCCGGCGACTCCGGCATCGGCCGGGTCGCCGAGCGGCTGGCCGGCGATGTGGTCGTCGTAGTCGACGGTGAACCAGTCGATCGAGAGTCCGGGGATCTGGTCGAGAGCCGTGAGGGTCTCGGTGATCTGGGTGCCTCCGAGGAGCTCGGCGAGGGTGTGCGCCTCATCCTCGCTCAGGCGCAGCGACACCTTCTCGGCGTCGTTCTCCTCATCGGAGAAGGTCACCAGGTCGCTGTGACCGGAGCGGTGGGCGATCACTCCGACCTTGCCGCCGTCATCCGTTATGAAGGTGTGCAACACCCCGACTCCGGGGAGCTTGACCCGCCGAACATCAACCATGGCTGGAACTCCGTACACCTCGGGGACAGTGCTTCCACCCTAACAAGACGCCTCCGCGGGCCCGAATCCGCCGGGACGTCGTCCCGCGCCATTTCGTGGGCCTGCGCGCCAGACGATGTGGCGCACAGGCCCAGGAGATGGCGCACGCTGAGAGCAGACGGCTCCTCCCCCGCCTCGCCGCCGTCACGGCGGGTTCCCGGGAGGTCGGATGCCGCTGCGCCGAGCTGCAACGGACGCCACCCTCGGAGCATGAGAGCGCCGCTGCCGACCACCACCGAGAACCTCGTCCTCTCCCGGCGTGCGGCCGAGGTCGGCATGACTGACGCCCTGCGTGCAGCGAGGCAGACCGGAGAGGTGGAGCGGCCGCGACGCGGCGTCTACCTGACCGCGGGCGTCCGCCGTGGAATGACGGAACTCGAGAAACACCGAGTTCTCGCGCTGGCCGTCGGCGAGCAACGAGTGCGTCCGGTGTACGCGGGATTCACGGCGGCAGTCATGCACGGACTTCCCGTGGTCGACGGATTCAGTCGGGAGGTGTTCCTGCTGTCGCCGACGACGTCCGGTCGTCGGCGCAACGGCGTCGTCGAGTTCGGGCGGCGTGAGCTCGTCGGACTCGTCGAGGTCGACGGAGTGACGGCGACGGCGGTGCCGGACACCGTGATCGACGTCGCTCGTTCACGCTCGCTCCTGCAGGCTCTCGTGATGGCGGATGCCGCCCTCCGCGTCGACCGCTTCGGCGAGCGCCCGCCGCTGTGCACACCGGGCGATCTGAGGTCGGCATTCGAGCGGCGCCTCCCCTTCCCCGGCAGCAAGCGTGTGGCCGCGGTCATCGACCGCTCGACGACGCAGGCCGAGGGCCCGCTCGAGACCCTGAGCCGTCTGCGCATCGAGGAGCTCGGATTCCCGGCGCCGAGTCTGCAGCATCCAGTGCGGCTGCCGTCGGGTTCGACCGTCTACCTCGACCTCGCCTGGCCGGCGCACCGGGCGTGGGGCGAGGCCGACGGCGATGGCAAGTACCTCGGGGTCCTGAGCGACCCTGAGGATTCCCGGTCTCCCGGTCAGATCGTGATCGCCGAGAAGAAGCGGGAACAGGAAGTGCGCTCCGCCCTGCGCTGGGAGTGCGGCCGGTGGGACTGGGCCGAGGCGTGGTCCGGTAGGCCGCTCGCCGCGAAACTGCTCGCGCTCGGGCTTCCGCGCAGCCCGAGCCGGCGCCGGCGCCAGCCATGACCGGCAACCACGCCCCACGCCATTTCCGGGGGTTGTGCGCCACGTCAGGTGGGTGAATTCATACAGTCGTTGCAACGTGAGGGGTTGCGATGAGTGTGAGGTACTCGAGCCAGGTGCGGGCGTCGTTCATCGAGGCTGTCTGTGCGGGGT
>NZ_LMMR01000009.1 GCF_001422325.1 Leifsonia sp. Leaf264 | reverse complement strand
GGCCGGGATCGGACCGTTGATGACGGGCAAGACCTGCGCCGGCGTATGGGTCACCGGCACCGGCACCGACGGGAACCCGCGCGAGGTGTACCTCTACCATGTGGCCGACAACGAGTGGACGATGAACGAGTACGACAGCCAGTGCGTGGTCTGGCAGACGGCCCTGAACCCGGTCATCGCCCTGGAACTGCTGGCATCCGGCGCCTGGACCGGGACCGGGGTGCTGGGCCCCGAGGCCTTCGACGCCGCCCCCTTCCTGGCCCTCATGGCCGCCCCCGAGACCGACGGCGGCTACGGCCAACCCTGGGGACTCGACGACAGGCTCGCCGCATGACCGGCAGCGGGGACGCATCCGCCGACGTCGTGCGGGCCGCCTACGCCCTCGCCGAGGAGGCCGCGGATGCCGCCGGGGTGAGCGTGCGCGACGCCGACCCCCGCGATCTCGACGCCGTCGTCGGCCTGTTCGAACGCACGTGGGGACAGGGACGCAGTCCCGACAGGGCCATGCTGCAGGCGATGGACCACGCCGGCAACACCGTGTTGATCGCCACCGAGTCGGGGCCCGGCGTCACCAGTTCCGCCGTCGGCGCCACCCTCGGCTTCCTCGGCTGGGAGGGCGGGCTGCACCTGCACTCGCACATGAACGCCGTGGCGCCGTGGCGTCGGAGCGGTGGAGTCGGCCACGCACTCAAGCTGTTCCAGCGAGCTGTCTGCCTCGACCACGGGGTGACCGAGGTGCGATGGACGTTCGATCCGCTGATCCGCCGCAACGCCCACGTCAACCTCGTGAAGCTCGGCGCCGAGGTCACGGCGTTCCATCCGGACTTCTACGGCCGCCTCGACGACGCGATCACGGGCACGGATCGCAGCGACAGGTTCGAGGTGCGCTGGCGCCTCGCTTCGCCTCGGGTGCTGCGGGCGCTCGCCCGGGAGCCGCAGCCGCTCTGGACCGGGAGCGACACCTTCGCCCTGGCCGACGACTTCGAGACGCGGCGAGCGGATGATCCGGCCTGGGCCGGCGAACGGCGGACGGCGTCCCGGCACGCGTTCCACGAGGCCTTCGCCGCCGGCCTCCGTCCGGAGTTGACGGCCGGAAACGACTACATCTTCACCGACGACGGCGCAGACCGCGCATGAGGATCGACGCCGTCGAGCTGCACCGCGTCGGCATGCCGCTGGTGCGGCCGTTCGAGACCTCGTTCGGCGTGCAGACCGCTCGCGCCGTGCTGCTCGTGCGGGTGCGAACCGACGTGGGAGACGGCTGGGGCGAGTGCGTGGCCGGCAGCGAGCCGTTCTACAGTTCCGAGTACGTCGACGGTGCCGCCCACGTGATCGAGCACTACCTGGCGCCGACGCTGCTTCGAGCGCCCGACGTGACGGCGGCATCCGTCGCCAGGCTCCTCGCCTTCGTCGCCGGACACCGCATGGCCAAGGCCGCTCTCGAGGCCGCCGTACTCGATGCCGAACTGCGCGCCGTCGGACGCTCGTTCGGCGAATACTTCGGCGCGACCGCCACCTGGGTGGACTGCGGCGTCTCGGTCGGGATCGCGCCGTCCATCGACGAGCTCCTCGCCGAGGTCGCCGGCTACAAGCGCATCAAGCTCAAGGTCAAGCCCGGCTGGGACCTCGAGCCCGTCGCACGCGTGCGCGAGCTCCTCGGGCGGGACGGACTGCTGCAGGTCGACGCCAACACCGCCTACACGCTGGCGGATGCCGAACACCTGAAGAAGCTCGACCCCTTCGACCTGCTGCTCATCGAGCAGCCGTTCGACGAGGAGGACATCGCCTCGCACGCGGCCCTGGCCCAGATGATCGAGACTCCTGTGTGCCTGGACGAGTCCATCCTGAGCGCGGCGCTGGCCGTCGACGCCATCGAGAGGGGCGCCACGTCGATCGTCAACATCAAGGCCGGTCGCGTCGGCGGTTACCTCGAGGCGCTGCGGGTGCACGACATCTGTCGTGAGCTCGCCGTTCCGGTGTGGTGCGGCGGCATGCTCGAGACCGGCATCGGGCGCGCGGCCAACGTGGCGCTCGCGGCGCTGCCCGGGTTCACGCTTCCCGGCGACACCTCGGCATCGTCGCGCTACTTCGCTGACGACCTCACCGAGCTCTTCGTTCTCGGCACCGGGGAGCATGCCGGGCAGCTCCGCGTACCCACCGGCCCGGGCACCGGCGTCGAGGTCGATGAGGCCTTCGTCACGGGCCGCGCGCTGAGTCCGCACGTCACACTGCGCGGCTGACGAGTCGACGAGTTGCGCCGGAGGTTGACGGGCCGCGATTCGTCAGGAGAAGTCGAAGGTGGCCGGAGGCCCGTCATCGCTGCGATCGGCACCGCACAGTGCGCACTCGTGGTACGCCAGGCCCGTCTCCTCCTGATGCCTCAGCACCCACTTGTGCAGGCCCAGCCTGCACCGGAGGGGTTTCGTCGCCATCATGCACTTCCACGCTCGTGAGCCGGCAACCCGACGCCGTCGGTGACGGGTACTGCTCAGGGTAGCCCCGCACGGCGGCCACCGGAGGGCTGTACCGGGGCATCCATCAGGGGATGAGGGCGATGGCCTTCCGACCTATGGCCGTGGCGGATGCCGTGTGCCCGGTGTCGCCGTCGAGGGCGAACCACACCGAGGAGAGGCCGCACCACGCCGCCAGCCAGCGCGCGAGCCTGTCGGGTGCGAGACCGGCGGCATCCGTCACCACGGCGAACTGCCGTTCGAGACGCCCGGCCTGCAGCGCGACCTCGTGCGACGGGTTGCACAGCAGGTTGCAGTAGTCGAAGGCGCGGTCGCCCAGGAGCCCCTTCGGGTCGATGGCCAGCCAGCCGGTGCCGCGGCCGCGGGCGGCATGGCCGTTGCCAGCGCCATTGCCGTCACCGGCGCGGCCGCTGCTGTCGCCGAAGTCGAGCACGTTGCCGTGGTGGATGTCGCCGTGCAGGGCGACGACGTCAGGTCGCCCCGTGCGCTGCTCGTCGAGCAGCTCGCGGGCGATGGCGGCCGTGCGGCGCACGAAGCCGGGGTCGGTGCCCGCCACCGTCGTGCCCCTGCCGTCGGCACGGCCGAGCAGTTCGCGGAACCACTCCTCGAGGGGAACGAGCTCTGGGACGCTGCCATCGCCGTCTGCAGGGTGAAGCAGTTCGTCGGATGCGGCATGCAGGGCGCCGGCCGCTGCGCAGAGCACCAGCGACGCCTCGTCGTCGCGTCCCTCCTCGACCCAGCGCACGAGGGAACGCGTGCCGGTGGCGCGCTCCATCAGCACGGCCGCGTCCTGGGCGCGCAGCACGCGAGCGGCCCCGTGCCCGTGCCACGCCGCCAGTACGGCGCCGCCGCGGATCTCCTCGGTCATGCGCGCGACCTTGAGCATCGCAGGGCTCCTGTCTTCCAGTCGCACGGGAGTGAGCACGCTGGTGGCCGTCGCGAAGGAATCACCGTCGGGCTGGAGGTGCCAGCGGTGCAACCACTCAGTCTCGCCGCCGTGACCGGGGTCGACGGGTCCGAGATCGCTCATGTGACCAGTATTCCGCTGCCCTGCCGCCGTGTCGCGGCATGATGGAGGTGACCGCAGCGAAAGAAGGAACCGAATGCCCCGTGTCATGATCGCCCGCAGCTTCGACGGACCCGAGGTGCTCGAACAGGTCGACGAGCCGACCCGGGAACCCGGCGCGGGAGAGGTGACGATCAGCGTGCTCGCCGTCGGGGTGAACCCCGCCGATGCCAAGCTGCTGAACGGCGTGTGGGGTCGCAACCCCGCGCGCCTTCCGCTCCACCCGGGAAGCGAGGTCTCCGGGGTCGTGACGGCGGTGGGACCCGATGCCGTCGGACCGGCCGGTGCCATCGCCGTCGGCGACGAGGTGATCGGCTACAGGGTCTCCGGTGGCTATGCGGAGGAGATCACGGTGGCTGCTGCATCCGTTCTGCCGAAGCCCGAGAGCCTGGGCTGGGAGGAGGCGGCCGGCCTGCTGCTGACCGGGGTGACGGCGTTCCACCTGCTCGAGGCCACGGGAGTCGCGGCCGGCGACACCGTGATCGTCCATGGGGGAGCCGGGTCCGTCGGCTTCGCCGCCGTGCAGCTCGCGAAGCTCCGCGGAGCCAGGGTCATCGCCACGGCGAGCGAGCGCAACCACGGCCTGCTCGAGGCTTTCGGTGCCGAGCCCGTCGTCTACGGCGACGGCCTCGTCGACAGGCTGCGCGCGCTGCTGCCCGACGGTGCCGACGTTGCCCTCGACACAGCGGGCACCGATGAGGCTCTCGACGCCTCGGCCGCCCTGGTGGCCGACCCGGCGCGGATAGCGACCATCGCCGGCTTCCAGCGAGCGGGCGAGATCGGCGCGAAGCGGCTCGGCGGAGGCCCCGGCGCCGATCCCGGGAACGAGCTGCGGATGGCGGCACGACTCCAGCTCGTCGACCTGGCCGGGCGCGGCGAGCTCACCGTGCGCGTCGCCCGCACCTATCCGCTGGCCGAGGCGGCCGCGGCCCTGGCCTTCGTAGCCGAGGGCCACCCGGGCGGCAAGGTCATCCTGCTGCCGTGACCCCGCTGCACCCCACGCCGTACAGCGAAGCCGCACTCGTGGCGCGCCTCCGCGCCGCCGGCTGCGTCTTCGCCGAGGACGAGGCCGCCCTGCTCATCGAAGCGGCGCAGACCGACGAGGATCTCGACAGCATGGCGGCCCGACGCGTCGCCGGGCAACCGCTCGAGGGCATCGTGGGCTGGGCCGAGTTCGGCGGCCTCCGCGTCCTCGTCGACCCCGGCGTGTTCGTTCCGCGGCGACGTTCCGAGGTGCTCGTCGAGGAGGCGGTGCGTCTGGCACCGCATCCGGCGTCCGCTGCGTCGACCCCGAGCGCTGTGGTCGTCGACCTCTGCTGCGGAACCGGCGCCATCGGCGTGGCCATCGCGGCACGCCTGCCGGGGATCGAGCTCGTGGCCGCCGACATCGACCCCGTCGAGGTGGCCTGTGCGCGGCGCAACGTGGAACCGGCTGGGGGAGCCGTGTACCTCGGAGACCTCTACGACGCGCTGCCGGATGCCGTCCGAGGGCGGGTCGATCTGCTCGTCGTCAACGCCCCTTACGTTCCCACCGAGTCGATCGCGCTGATGCCGCCCGAGGCGCGCGTGCATGAGCCCCAGGTCGCCCTCGACGGAGGCTCGGACGGTCTCGCCATCCAGCGGCGGGTTGCGGCGGGCGCGTCGGCGTGGCTGAGGCCGGGCGGTCACCTGCTCATCGAGACGAGCGTGCGGCAGGCTCCACTCACCGCTGCGATCATCACCGGGGCCGGCCTCGAGGCGCGCATCGTGCACGACGACGAACTCGACGGCACCGTCGTCATCGGACGCTCCGTCTGAGGAGCTAGCGCTCGGACGTCTGGGCGATCCTCTGCGGCATCCGTGCTGCCCACAGCGGTCGGCGTTCGAACCAGGCCAACAGGTGCGGCTCGATGCGCGTGAAGTCGGTGAGGGTCATCGGCACAGGAGCGTGCACGACCGGTGCCCCGAGTCTGGCCGCCACCTGCTGGATGGCCGATCGGGTCCAGACCTGTCCGCGCATGCGCAGGATCAGCTTGTCGTGCGCGTCGAGAGCGAACAGCTGCGGCACAGTCTCCATGCCGTTGCCGGTGTACAGGTCGATCAGCAGGATCGTGTCGACCTCGCTCGACTGCACCCGGTTCGTGAAGCCGAACGGCCAGTGATCCTCGACGCCCCAGTCGTGCAGCTTCACGTAGACGTTGCGCGATGCCACGACGGCCACGCCGATGATGATCATGACGAGGGCCTGCAACGCCGCGACGACGAGCCAGCCGCCGACCGGAACCATGACCCAGTAGAGCACGGCGAACACGGGAACCGTGAGCACCACCGTTGCTACTGCGATCTGACCGAACAGCGGGCTGCGCGGACGGAACATCTGTGCGCGAACATCGCCGACGCGAACTTCGGTCATCAAGCGGACCCCCCTCGATCATTGTGGGGCACAGGTCCCTGATCCGGAACCCGCATTTAGGAGGACACCGGGGTGCACTGATGTCGCGCCCGGCGATGGCTGCGGGCGCAGGCGCAGAATGGATCATGGAGGCTGTCGATCCGGACCGCGCTCCACGACATCGAGGAGCTCCCATGACCCGCACGGCCATCATCGGCGGACACGGCAAGATCGCCCTTCTTCTCTCGCGCGAGCTGACGGATGCCGGCCACCAGGCCGTCGGCGTCATCCGCAATCCCGAGCATGCTTCAGACGTCGAGGCGGCCGGAGCCGTTGCCGTCGTGCTCGACATCGAGTCGGCATCGGCCGAGGACCTGGCTGCAGCGCTCGCCGACGCGGGCGGCGTCGACGCCGTCGTGTTCGCCGCCGGTGCCGGGGGAGGTTCTGGCGCCGCCCGCAAGGAGACCGTCGACCACCAGGGCTCAGTCAAGTCGATCGTTGCCGCCGGCCGGCTCGGCATCAGCCGCTTCGTGCAGATCTCCTACATCGGCGCCGATCAGGCCGACACCTCGGGCGACGAGTCGTTCGGCGCGTACCAGGTGGCGAAGAAGGCTGCCGACGACGCCCTGCGCGCCAGCGCGCTCGACTGGACCATCGTGCGGCCTGGACACCTGAATGACGACGCGGCGACCGGCCGAGTGCGCATCGGCGACGACGTCACCTCGGGTACGACGAGTCGGGCCAACACGGCTGCGGTCATCGCGGCTCTGCTGACGTCGCCACTGGGAGTGGGCACGGTGCTCAACGTCATCGACGGCGACACCCCGATCGCGGAGGCTCTCGCGGCGGTGGCCTGAGCCCCGGCGGAGAATGGGGGATTCGAACCCCGGCTGTGGGTGCTGCGCGTCACCCGTGCGGCATCCGGGACCAGAAAAGGCCCGCCGAAGCGGGCCTTTTCTTTGTGCGGAGAATGGGGGATTCGAACCCCCGAGGGCTTTCACCCAACACGCTTTCCAAGCGTGCGCCATAGGCCACTAGGCGAATTCTCCTGGTCGATCGCGTTCTGAGAAGCACACGACCTCAGAGAATCTTACCCGACGCTGGAGGCTCCGGATGCCGCGAGCCGGCCTGTGCGCCGAGCAGGCCCATTCATCCCGTAAACTGTTCCTCGGCTCCTCGCGTGGCGCCATCCAGGCCAACTCCCCCAGGGCGGAAACGCAGCAAGGGTAACCGGGCTCTGGCGGGTGCGCGAGGGGTCCTTTCTCGTTAACGGGCAGCGCCGGGTAACCGGGACTCTGCTCATGGGCCGAGGTGCGCGAGGGGTCACCTCTCTTTAACGGGCGACCGGCGCAACGCGCGCAGCTCGGCTGGCCGGGCCGTTGCGTTTACAGGACCAGGGCGTCGTTGACTGCTCAGACGGGCACATCCTCGGCCTCCTCCTGCAAACTCGGGGAAGCAGCTCCTGCAACTCGGCGAAGCGTCGACCGGATCAGCGGCGGGCGCGGCATCCGTCATCGATAGTGTGTGAGCAACACTCATCGAAGGAGCCAGCGATGCCCGCGACAGACCTGTCCGAACTCGCCACACAGGCCTACGTCTACGGATTCCCGCTCGTCTTCGACCTCGAACAGGTGCATCGCTACGTCTTGACCGGAGCCGGTGGCAATCCGCCCGCCCCGTTCAACACGTTCAGTCACGCGCGCACCCTGGCGGGTCCGAAGGACACGTTCGTGTCGATCAACAACGACACCGTGTACTCGCTGGCATCGATTGACCTGAGCGTCGGCCCGGTGCTGCTCACGGTTCCCGACAGCGCAGGCCGCTACTACGTTCTGCAGTTCGTCGACGCCTGGACCAACAACTTCGCCTATGTCGGCAAGCGCGCCACGGGAACCGCGGCCGGCACCTTCCTGCTCGTGGAGGACGGCTGGGAGGGCGACGTCGCCGAGGCTGCGCCCGGCGCCACCGTCATCCACTTCCCGACGCGCATCGCCAGCATCGTGGGCCGCTGGGCCTGCGACGGCGTCGACGATCTTCCCGCCGTGCACGCGTTGCAGGACGCGATGACGCTCGAACCGTTGCTGCAGATGCTCACGCCGCCGTCCGGGCTGGAGTGGCCGGAGTGGCACCACAGCGAGGCGCTGCAGTTCTGGGAGCGCTACAGGATGTGGTCGCAGGAGTTCCTGCCCGCCGAGCGCGACCTGGCCCTGCAGGACTCGTTCGCGCCGCTGGGGCTCACCGGCGACACACACGTGACCGAACTCGGCGACGACGTCATCGCGGCACTCGAGGAGGGCTACGCCGCCGGCCGTGCCCTGCTGCAGCAGATCCTGCATTCGGGGTCCAGCCCGGTCGTGAACAACTGGTCGCTGACCTATCACGTGTTCGACTACAACCTCGACTTCTTCGAGGTTGGTGCTCTCGACGACCCGAAGTGGAAGCTGGCAGAGGCCACCCGCATCCCCGAGCGTGCCGCTGCTGCGCTTGCCGGCCTCTGGGGCAACCACGCCTACGAAGCCGCGTACGCCATGGTCTACCTGGACGCCGACGGCGATGCCCTCGACGGCACCACGACCTATCGCCTGCAGCTCAGCCCGCCCCCGCCGGTCGACGCCTTCTGGTCGCTCACCATGTACTCGCAGCCCGACTTCTTCCTGATCGAGAATCCGATCGACCGCTACTCGATCGGCGATCGCACTCCCGGGATCATTCGCGATGCCGAGGGCGGGGTCACCATCACGATCAGCGCCGAGCGGCCGACGGATGCGACCGAGGCCGCCAACTGGCTTCCCGCACCCGCCGGGCCGTTCCGCCCCATCCTGCGGCTCTACTCGCCGGCGGCATCCGTCGTCGACGGCGGCTACGAGATCCCGGCGATCACCAAGGCCTGAGCCCGCTGCATCCGTCCCGAGCGGACGATGCGGGCCTGAATTTGCAGGATGAGCCGCGACACGGCCGCATATCGCAGCCGTGTGGCGGCTCATCCTGCATTCTGCGAGCTCGGCATCTGCGACGCCGGCGACGAACCCGCGGGTGAACTCCGCCTGAAAGGTCACCGCAAGCTGCACATTCGCTGAGCGTCGGCAGCGAGCGCGCCCGTAGGCTGGGAGGGTGGCGCGAAGCATCTATCTGAGCTCTGCCGAAGGGCATACCGGCAAGTCGACGATCGCGCTCGGAATCCTGGCGACGCTCACCCGCACGACCGCGAAGGTCGGGGTGTTCCGCCCCATCGCCCGCTCCACGGCCGAGCGCGACTACGTGCTCGACCTGCTGCTCGAGCAGTCCACCGCCGGCCTCGACTACGACACCTGCGTGGGCGTCACCTACGACGACGTCCACACGGATCCGGATGCCGCGCTCTCGCGCATCGTCGAACGCTACAAGGCCGTCGAGGCGGCGTGCGACGCCGTGGTGATCGTCGGCAGCGACTACACCGACGTCGGCAGCCCCACCGAGCTCGGCTTCAACGCCCGCATCGCCGCCAACCTCGGCGCCCCGGTGCTGCTCGCCCTCGGCGGTCGCCACTCCCAGGGCGGCGTCGGCGAGGCCCTCGGCCAGTCCGACGCCCGCTCGGCGGACGACATGCGCCAGTTCGCCGAGCTCTCGCTGGCCGAGCTCCGGGTCGAACACGCGTCGCTGCTCGCCGTCATCGTCAACCGCGCCGATCCAGAGAACCTCGAGGAGATCGTCTCGGCCGTGGCATCCGCGTTCCCCGAGACGACGGATGTGCCCGTCTGGGCCATCCCCGAGGACCCCGTGCTCGTGGCTCCGACCATGGGCGCGATCCTCGAGGCCACAGACGGCACCCTGATCAAGGGCGACAAGGCCCTGCTGTCGCGCGAGGCCCTGGGCGTCGTCGTCGCCGCCATGTCGATGGACAACGTGCTGCCCCGCCTCGTCGAGGGTGCCGTCGTCGTCGTTCCCGGCGATCGCACCGACGTGCTGCTCGCCGTGCTGCTGGCCAACGCGTCCGGAACCTTCCCGTCGCTCGCCGGCATCGTGCTGAACGGCGGCTTCGAGCTTCCCGAGCCGATCGAGCGGCTCATCGAGGGTGTGCGGTCGCCGCTGCCCGTCATCAGCACCGCACTGACCACCTACGAGACCGCCGTGCGCATCACGCACACGAGGGGTCGCCTCGCCGCCGAGTCGCGCAACAAGTTCGACACCGCCCTTGCCCTGTTCGAGCAGAACATCGACGGCGACGCCCTCATCGAGTTGCTCGACCTCAATCGTTCGAGCGTCATCACCCCGCTCATGTTCGAGTACGGACTCATCGAGCGGGCGCGCTCCGAGCGCCGCCGCATCGTGCTGCCCGAGGGCAATGACGACCGCATCCTGCGGGCCGCCGCCACAGTGCTGGCGCGCGGCATCGCCGACCTCACCATCCTCGGGGAGCCGTTCGAGGTGCGTTCGCGGGCCATCGAGCTGGGCCTCGACATCGCCGCAGCCGACGTCGTCAGCCCCTTCGACGACGTGCTGCGCTTCAAGTTCGCCAACAGCTACGCCGAGCTGCGCGCCTACAAGGGCAAGGCGGCTCCGACGGTCGAGCAGGCGCGAGACACCGTCACCGACGTCTCGTACTTCGGCACCATGATGGTGCACCTGGGACTCGCCGACGGCATGGTCTCCGGTGCCGCGCACACGACGGCTCACACCATCCGTCCGGCCTTCGAGATCATCAAGACCCGGCCCGGCGTCTCGGTCGTCTCGAGCGTCTTCCTCATGGCCCTCGCCGACCGCGTGCTGGTCTACGGCGACTGCGCCGTCATCCCCGACCCCACCTCCGAGCAGCTCGCCGACATCGCGGTCTCGTCGGCGGGCACAGCCGAGCAGTTCGGCATCGAGCCGCGGGTGGCGATGCTGTCGTACTCGACCGGCGAGTCCGGATCGGGCGCCGACGTCGAGAAGGTGCGTGACGCCACGGCGATCGTGCGCGAACGGATGCCGGACCTCCTCGTCGAGGGCCCCATCCAGTACGACGCCGCAGCCGATGCCGCCGTCGCCGCCGCCAAGGCACCGAACTCGGCCGTGGCCGGACGCGCGACGGTGTTCATCTTCCCCGACCTGAACACCGGCAACAACACCTACAAGGCCGTGCAGCGCAGCGCCGGAGCAGTCGCGATCGGGCCTGTGCTCCAAGGACTCAACAAGCCGATCAATGACCTCTCCCGGGGAGCGACAGTGCAGGACATCGTCAACACCGTGGCCATTACGGCGATCCAGGCAGCAGGCTGAATCGTGTCTTCGGTTCTGGTCGTCAATTCCGGGTCGTCGTCGTTCAAGTACCAGTTGATCGACGCCGACAGTGAACGGATGCTTGCCACAGGCCTCGTCGAGCGCATCGGCGAGGCGCAGGGCCGCGCTGTTCACACCGTCGTGAGCGACGACGGCTCGAGCGCCGACGAGAAGTCGGAGCGCGAGCTGCCGATCGCCGATCACACCGCCGGATTCGCTGTCATGCTCGACGCGATCAGGGACCTCGGGCCGTCGTTGGAGACGCATCCTGTGATCGCCGTCGGTCACCGGGTGGTGCAGGGCGGGGCGCGCTTCTTCGAGCCCACCGTCATCACCGACCTGGTGCGCATCAACATCGACGAGCTGTCGAGCCTCGCGCCGCTGCACAACCCGGCGAACCTCGAGGGCATCGTCGCGGCGCAGAAGGCCTTCCCCGACGTGCCGCACGTCGCCGTCTTCGACACGGCGTTCCACCAGACCCTGCCGCCGGCCGCCTACACCTACGCGATCGACGCCGAGCTCGCCGCGAAGCACCGCGTGCGCCGGTACGGCTTCCACGGCACCTCGCACCGCTTCGTGTCGCGCGCGGCGGCCGAGTTCCTCGGCCGGGATCTCGCCGACGTCAACCAGATCGTGCTGCACCTCGGCAACGGTGCCTCCGCCTGCGCCGTGGCCGGCGGTCGTTCCGTCGAGACCAGCATGGGCATGACTCCGCTCGAGGGCCTGGTCATGGGCACGAGGTCGGGCGACATCGATCCTGCCGTGCTGCTTCACCTGCAGCGCCGGGCCGGACTCGGCGTCGACGAGGTCGACGCCCTGCTCAACAAGCGCAGCGGCCTGCTGGGCCTCAGCGGCCGCGGTGACATGCGCGACGTCGTCGACGCCTCATTCGCCGGAGACGCGGATGCCTCCCTCGCCCTCGACGTCTACGTGCACCGCCTGCGCGGCTACATCGGCAACTACTTCGCCCAGCTCGGCCGCGTCGACGCCGTCGTGTTCACGGCCGGGGTGGGGGAGAACGCGCCGGTCATCCGTGAGCGGGCGCTCGCGGGCCTCGAGGTGTTCGGCATCCGTATCGATCCCGAGCGGAATGCCGTGCGCTCTCCGGATGCCCGCCTGATATCGACGGACGACTCCGCCGTGGCCGTGCTCGTCGTGCCGACGAACGAGGAGCTCGAGATCGCACGCCAGACCCTGGCCGTCACGCGCCACGCCGCGGCCTGAGAGGACGCCCGCGCACGGTGCGCGGCCCCTCGCACCATGCTGGAGCGTCCCCTCGGCACACCGAATTGCACAAGAAGCATTGCACAAGAGTTCTTGTGGAATTACGCTGGGGTGCATGAGCACCGAATCCGGCCACCCCGAGCCTGCGACATCCGTCACCGTCTCCGACCCCAAGTCGATGCGCGCTCTCGCTCACCCGCTGCGGCTGAAGCTCCTGGGCATCCTGCGCGTCGAAGGGGCGCGCTCGGTGGGCCAGCTCTCAGAGCTCGTCGACGAGGCACCGGGCACCGTGAGCTATCACCTGGGCACCCTGGCGAAGTTCGGCTTCGTCGTCGAGGCGCCGGAGTTCGCCAGGGACGGGCGCGAGCGCTGGTGGCGAGCGGCTCATGACTCCACCCGGTTCGACATGGCCGACGTGCGCGACGACCCCGAGCGGCTCGGTGCCTCCGTCGCCATGAGGCAGATGGTGCTGCAGCACTACCTCGCCGAACAGCTGCAGGCTCTCGACCTCGAGGCCGCCCTCGCGGACGACTGGCTCGCCGCGACCACCAGCGGAGACATCGCCGCCTACCTCACCGTCGACGAGGCCGCCGAGATGTCGGCCGAGGTGCAGGCGCTCGCCGAACGCTGGTGGGACCGGGGCCGCACACCCCGGGAGGACGCCCGCGCCGTTCGCCTGATCTACTCCGTCTTCCCGCGGCCATGACCGACGCCATGATGACGACGGATGCCGCCCCCACGACGCGGCGCCGACTGCCGCTCGTCGCGCTGCTGACGGCGCAGCTCGTCTCGCTCGCGGGCAACGCCGTCACGGTCATCGCCGTTCCCCTCTACGTGCTGCACATCACCGGATCGGCTGTGGCGACTGGCGTCGCGGGCGTGTTCGCGACGGTGCCGATCATCGTCGGCGGCGCGCTCGGGGGAGTGATCGTCGATCGCTTCGGGTTCCGCGTCTCCAGCATCGTCGCCGACGTGGTCAGCGGGCTCACGGTGCTGGCGATCCCTGTGCTGGCCGCGACCGTCGGCCTCCCGTTCTGGGCGCTGCTGCTCCTCGTCTTCGTGAGCGGGCTGTTCGACACCCCCGGCGACTCCGCCAGGGCATCGCTCGTGCCCGATCTGGCCCGGCTCGGCGCTGTGCCGATCACGCGCGCCGCCGGCGCGCAGTCGGCCATCGAACGCTCGGCCCGGCTGCTCGGTGCCGCCGTCGCCGGTGGCCTGGTCGTGCTCGTCGGCCCGCTCGGCGCCCTGTTCATCGACGCCGGCACGTTCGCCCTCTCCGCTCTCATCGTGACGCTGTTCGTGCCGCGACCGGGCCGCGCCGGCGCGGCGACGAGGCCAGGCGGCTCCACGGCGGGCGGCGAGGCCGGCGCTACGAGCGGCACCGGGGCAGGTGCGAGGGGCAGTGGGGCAGGGGCGAGCGGTGGCGCCGGCATCCGGCATCCGGAGTCCTACCGCGCCGGTCTGGTTGCCGGATTCCGCTTCCTCTGGAGCAATCGGCTGATCCGAGCGGTGGTGCTGCTCGTCACTCTCACCAATGCCATCGACGTGGCCGGCATGACGGTTCTGAAGCCCGTCTACGCCACGACGGTGCTCGGCGACCCGGCCGCGCTCGGTGCCATGATCGCCTGCTTCGCCGGCGGGGCCCTCGTCGGATCGGTGGTGTTCGCGGGCATCGGCCACCGCCTGGCCGGGCGAGGGCTCTTCGTGGCGTGCTTCGCCGTGGCCGGGGTGCTGCCCTACGCCTCGATGGCGCTCATGATCCCCTTCCTCGCGCTGCTCGCCGTCATGATCGTCTCGGGTTTCGCGGCCGGAGCGATCAACCCGATGATCTCGACGGTCATGTACGGCACGATCCCGGAGGCCATGCGCGCCAGGGTGTTCGGGGCGACATCGGCCGGGGTCGCTGCGACGATGCCGTTGGGCGCCCTGGTCGCCGGCCTGGCCGTCGAGGCATTCGGCCTGCAGGCGACGCTGGTGGGTGCGGCCGTGCTCTACGGATGCCTCACGCTCACGCCGCTGTTCGATCGCTCGTTCCACGGTCTCGCTGCAGCGCGCCTGGATACGGCCGGCGCCGGCACCTGAGCCACGACATCCGGTATCGACTTTGCAGTGATGGTCGCCTGCGCCCGCTGCCAGGCGACCACAACTGCCAATTCGACCGCGGCGAAGCTCAGCTGTGGTCGCGTCGGCGCAGGCCCAGGTAGAGGGCGACGCCGGCCAGCAGGGCGGCAGCGGCGATGACCACCAGGAGACCGGGATTCGTGCCGCCCGTGGCCAGCAGCGAGGTCGCGGAGTGCGCGATGGACGCGGACTGAACGAGCATGACGATCACCGACTCTCGGGTGGCGGTGTCGCGCGAGACGCGCGGCGGAACTGATCCTTCGATGGCATCACCCGAATCCGCGAGATCACTGGGAAACAGGCGCATTCCAGCCTCGAATCCGGCCCCTGTGCCTCGCACTGGGGGAGTCCACGAGGTCACCGGCACCCGGCCGGGAATGTCAGCGGCGCCGACTACTCTTGAACCGTGGTCACCGCCCTGTATCGCCGCTATCGGCCCGAGACGTTCTCCGAGATGATCGGACAGTCCCAGGTGACCGATCCGCTCATGACAGCCCTGCGCGCAGACCGGGTGAATCACGCCTATCTCTTCAGCGGACCCCGCGGATGCGGCAAGACCACGTCGGCCCGCATCCTCGCTCGCTGCCTCAACTGCGCCGAGGGTCCGACCGACACCCCGTGCGGAAAGTGCGACAGCTGCATCGAGCTGTCCCGCGCCGGCGGTGGCTCGCTCGACGTGGTCGAAATCGACGCCGCGAGTCACAACGGCGTCGACGACGCCCGCGACCTGCGGGAGCGGGCCATCTTCGCGCCCGCCCGTGACCGCTACAAGATCTTCATCCTCGACGAGGCCCACATGGTCACGCCGCAGGGCTTCAACGCCCTGCTCAAGCTCGTCGAAGAGCCGCCTGAGCACGTGAAGTTCATCTTCGCGACCACCGAGCCCGAGAAGGTGCTCGGCACCATCCGCTCGCGTACGCACCACTACCCGTTCCGGCTCGTGCCGCCGGCGCAGATGCTCGAGTACGTGCAGAAGCTGTGCGACGAGGAGGGGGTGAAGGTCGCCCCCGGCGTGCTCCCTCTCGTCGTGCGTGCCGGCGGTGGATCGCCCCGCGACACCCTGTCGCTGCTCGACCAGCTCATGGCCGGGTCTGAAGACTCGACCGTCGACTACGAGCGCGCCGTCGCCCTCCTGGGCTTCACGCACGGTGCACTGCTCGACGAGATCATCGATGCCATCGCCGCGCGCGATGCGGCCGGTGCCTTCGCCGGCATCGACCGCGTCATCCAGACCGGCCAGGACCCGCGGCGCTTCGTCGAAGACCTGCTCGAGCGCCTGCGCGACCTCATCGTCGTGGGAGCCACGACGGCCAAGGGCGCTGCCGCCGTTCTCCGCGGCATCCCGCAAGACGAGCTCGACCGCATGGGCGTGCAGGCATCAGCCTTCGGCCAGGCCGAGCTCTCGCGCACAGCCGACATCGTCAATGCCGCCCTCACCGAGATGACCGGCGCCACCTCGCCGCGCCTGCACCTCGAACTGCTCGTCGCCCGTGCTCTCGTGCCGTCGGCCGACGACACCCAGCGCGGCGCCCTCGCCAGGGTCGAACGCCTCGAGCGTCGTGTGGGAGTGACGGATGCCGCAGCCCCGGCGCCGGCCGCGCCTGCCGCTCCCGCGGCCGCGCCCGCTGCCGCCGCTCCTGCCCCGTCTCCGTCCCGCGCAGCCGCCGCTCCCGCAGCGGCAGCTCCCGCACCGGTCCCCGCTGCCACCGCTCCTGCGTCGGCGCCCGCATCCGCTTCCTCCGCCGGCAGAGGCAGCGATGCAGTCGGCGCCGAAACCGAGGCTCCTGCATCAACTGCCGCCGCCGCCGGCAGCGGCGACGCCGCCGAAGCCGAGCAGTCTGCACCGGCTGTGCCCGACGTGGCCGCGACCGCCGCCGCCGTGCGCTCCACCCCGGTCGGCCCCGTCACCTTCGCCCAGGTGAAGGATGCGTGGCCCGAGGTGCTCGAGGCCGTGAAGGCGGCCAGCCTCAACGCCTGGATGGTCGTCTTCACCGCACAGGTGCGGGAGCTCCGCGACGACGACGTGCTCGTGCTCGGCTTCCCGAGCCAGAAGGACGTCGAAGCGCTCAAGCAGCAGGCTGCGCCCGGCCAGGGCGTCGGCGACTACCTGAAGCGCGCGGTGTCCGACATCCTCGGGTTCACTCCCAAGCTCATCGCCCGCGTCGAGACGCCCGGCGGCCCGGGCGGGGCCGGCGGCTCCGATGGCACGACGCCCCCAGCATCTCCTTCTGGTCCGACGGGTGGCGCAGCGGCCAGGACGGCTGCTCCGGCTGCAGCCTCGGCTCCGGCGACCTCGTCGGCAGCACGAACGCAGGCAGCATCGTCGACCGCCGCCTCGGCTGTGGGCCCGACTGCATCCGTTCCGGCCGACTCCGCCGACGGCTGGGCCACCATCGCCATTCCGGGTGCAGGCACGGCGCCGTCGACTCCCGTTCCGGCGACGGCTCCCGTGGTCCCCGAGGATGCACCAGCACCGACCTCGGCTCCGGCGCCTGTTCCAGCCGCCGCTCCCGCAGCGCCCCCGCGCGACGACGAGCCGCCCTTCGACGACGTGCCGCCGCCGTCCGACGACGAGGCTCCCTTCGAAGACCCGGGCTACAGTGCGCCTCAGCGTGCTCCGCAGCAGTCGGCCCCCCAGCGTGCTCAGCAGCAGCAGCAGCCCGCGCGCGGACAGCGGCCTGCGGCACCCGGCCAGCGCTACGGCGAGTCCGTCGTGCGCGAGGTGCTCGGCGCCACCTTCCTCGAAGAGCAGCCGCACACTCCCAAGACCAGCTTCCGCGAGCGGGCCTAGGGGAGACTGAGCAATGTACGAAGGAATCGTCCAAGACCTGATCGACGAGCTCGGCCGGCTGCCGGGCATCGGTCCGAAGTCGGCGCAGCGCATAGCGTTCCACATCCTGCAGACGCAGAGCTTCGACGTGGCGCGCCTCGCAGAGATCCTCACCACAGTGCGTGAGCGGGTGAAGTTCTGCAGCATCTGCGGCAACATCTCCGAGCAGGACACCTGCTCGATCTGCCGTGATCCGCGGCGCGATCCCGCCCTCATCTGCGTGGTCGAGGAGGCCAAAGACGTCGTCGCCATCGAGCGCACGCGCGAGTTCCGCGGCCTGTACCACGTGCTCGGTGGCGCCATCAGCCCGATCGACGGCATCGGCCCCGATGACCTCAGCATCCGCCAGCTGATGCAGCGGCTCGCCGACGGAACCGTGCAGGAGGTCATCATCGCCACGGACCCGAACCTCGAGGGCGAGGCCACGGCCACGTACCTGTCGCGGCTGCTCACCACGCTCGAGATCCGCGTCACCCGGCTGGCCTCGGGGCTGCCCGTCGGCGGCGACCTCGAGTACGCGGACGAGGTCACCCTGGGCCGCGCCTTCGAAGGTCGGCGCTCGGTCAGCTGACTCGCGCAGCCCGCGTCGGGCGCAGTTCCGCAACGCCGCCGGTCCGCAATTCCGGAGCGGAGCAGCGTCGCGGGCCGAGCCGCGGCGTCGAATCAGATGACACGCCTCCCCGCACCGGAGAAACGGCACGCACTCGGCGCTCAGCTCAGCGCAGGATCTCGACCAGCACCACCCACGCCAGCATCACGGCCCCGAGGATCGCGACGATGCTGGCCGCCGCGACGACAGTCAGCCCCCACCCGAGTCCGCAGAGAAGGGCGACGCTTCCGACGGCGTAGGTCGCGAGCGGTATGAAGCCGAGGGCGATCTTGGCGGGCGCTGCACCGCGCGGGGCGAGCCGATCCTTCAGGATCCAGTGAGTCGCCCGTGCCTGGAATGTCGCAGCGATGAGCGTGCCGATGAGCAGAACGACCCCCAGTGCCCAGAGCGCCGTCCCGGGCATGAGGCCGACGAGGCTCGCGATGAGCGCGAGCACGAGAGTGCTGATCGCCGCCGCCGCTCGAGAGGCCAGGGTCGCGGCCTTCATGATCTCGGCGATGTTGACCGACATCGCGACGATGATGAGTCCAGCGAGCGCCGCCGTGGCGCCGGCCAACGCCACGTTGAAGTCCGACCACTGCTCGAGTGCGTCCATCGCCGCACACTACAACGCAGCGCGGGCGGCCGCCATCGGACGTCGACTCGGGTCGGCGAACACCGCCCGGCGCCCGTCACATAGCGCAGAGGGCATATGGGCGCCGATTATGATGGGGGTTTCCGCGCCGTCCACCCCCAGGAGTTGTTCGTGAGCTTGATCGTGCAGAAGTTCGGCGGTTCCTCCGTGGCCGATGCCGAGAGCATCAAGCGCGTCGCCAAGCGCATCGTCGAGACCCACCGCGAGGGCAACGAGGTCGTCGTCGCGGTCTCCGCGATGGGAGACACCACCGACGACCTGCTCGACCTGGCCCACGAGGTCACCCCGATCCCGGCGCCGCGCGAGCTCGACATGCTCCTCACCGCCGGTGAGCGCATCTCGATGGCACTGCTCGCCATGGCCATCCGCAGCCTCGGCTACGACGCGCGCTCCTTCACGGGCAGCCAGGCCGGCATGATCACGGATGCCCAGCACGGCGCGGCCCGCATCGTCGACGTCACGCCGGGCAGGCTCCGCGAGGCCCTCGACGAGGGCGCCATCGCCATCGTGGCCGGCTTCCAGGGCTTCAGCCGCGAGTCCCGCGACATCACCACCCTCGGCCGCGGCGGATCCGACACCACCGCCGTCGCCCTCGCTGCAGCGCTCGGTGCCGACATCTGCGAGATCTACACCGACGTCGACGGCATCTTCACCTCCGATCCGCGCATCGTGAAGAGGGCGCGCAAGATCGACCGCATCACGAGCGAGGAGATGCTCGAACTCGCCGGATCCGGGGCGAAGGTGCTCCACATCCGCGCCGTCGAGTACGCCCGCCGCCACAAGGTCACCCTGCACGTGCGCTCCTCGTTCAACTACAACGAGGGCACCATCGTCTACGACCCCCAGAACCTGCCAGAGGGAGAAGAGTTCACCATGGAAGAGTCGATCATCGCCGGAGTCGCGACCGACCTCAGCCAGGCCAAGATCACGGTCGTCGGCGTTCCCGATGTTCCGGGCGTCGCCGCCAAGCTGTTCAAGATCGTGGCGAACACGAACGCCAACGTCGACATGATCGTCCAGAACGTGTCGGCCGCCGCCACGGGTCGCACCGACATCTCCTTCACCCTCCCGAAGGACGACGGCCAGAAGGCCATCACCGCCCTCAGCAACGCTCAGGACGGCATCGGCTTCGAGAGCCTGCAGTACGACGACCAGATCGGCAAGCTGGCCGTGGTCGGCAACGCCATGCGCACCAACTCCGGCGTCTCGGCGACCCTCTTCGAGGCGCTCTACGAGGCCGGCATCAACATCGAGATGATCTCGACCTCCGAGATCCGCATCTCCATCGTCACGCGCGCCGACAGCATCAACGACGCCGTGCGTGCAGTCCACACGGCCTTCGGCCTCGACGCCGAGGACGAGGCTGTCGTGCACGGAGGCACCGGGCGCTAGCCGATCGGCGGATGCCGCACACGGGGTCGGTCCCGGCATCCGCTCGCCCGATCCTCACCGGACGGGCATCACCGGGCAGTCGATCGACTGCCGTTCCACAGGGCGAAGCCGCCAAATCCAGGAATGTCGGAGCGATCCGATCCTGATGGGGGCGCACCTCCTGTCAGACTTGACGTGAACGAGAGGCAAGAAACGTGAGCAACAGCGTGGGAATCAACATCGGCGTGGTCGGAGCTACAGGACAGGTCGGAGCCGTCGTGCGCCGCCTGCTCGAGGAGCGCGACTTCCCGGTGGCGAGCATCCGCTACTTCGCGTCGGCGCGTTCCGCCGGAACCACCCTGCCGTGGCGCGGTGAGGACATCGTCGTCGAGGACGCCACGACGGCCGACCCCGCCGGACTCGACATCGCGATCTTCTCGGCCGGCGCCACTCTGTCGAAGGTGCAGGCTCCCCGTTTCGCCGCCGCCGGCGTCACCGTCATCGACAACTCCTCTGGCTGGCGGATGGACCCCGACGTTCCTCTCGTCGTGAGCGAGGTCAACCCCGAGGCCATCGCGGATGCGCGCAAGGGCATCATCGCCAACCCGAACTGCACCACGATGGCCGCCATGCCCGTGCTGAAGGTGCTGCACGAGGAGGCCGGGCTCGAGCGCCTCATCGTGAGCACCTACCAGGCCGTCTCCGGATCCGGTCTCGCCGGGGCCGAGGAGCTCGAGGGCCAGGTGCGTGCAGCCATGGAGGGCGACGTGCTCGGCCTGGTGCACGACGGTCGGGCCGTCGAACTGCCGGCGCCGAACAAGTACGTGCGTCCCATCGCCTTCGACGTCATCCCGCTGGCCGGCTCCATCGTCGACGACGGCGACTTCGAGACGGATGAGGAGAAGAAGCTCCGCAACGAGAGTCGCAAGATCCTCGACCTGCCCGGGCTGCTCGTGAGCGGCACCTGCGTGCGGGTTCCCGTCTTCACCGGCCACTCTCTGTCGATCAACGCGGAGTTCGCCAACGCCATCAGCGTCGCCCGGGCCGAGGAACTCCTCGCCGCGGCGCCCGGCGTCGTGCTGACCGACGTGCCGACCCCGCTCGAGGCTGCCGGCACCGACCCCAGCTACGTGGGACGCATCCGTCAGGACGAGGGTGCGCCCGACGGCCGGGGCCTCGCCCTGTTCATCTCGAACGACAACCTGCGCAAGGGCGCAGCCCTGAACGCCGTGCAGATCGCCGAGCTCGTCGCGGCGAAGCTCCCGGCGGCGGTCTAGCCCGGTCCGGGCACGTCCTCCGAAGCGCGGTTCGACATGAAGAAGAATCTCGGACGCTCCGTCGCGGGCGCCGTCGGGCTGGTGCTCGCCGTCACGCTGCTCTCGGGATGCGGGCCAGCCGCGGTGCAGTCGATGATCGAGGGCGGCGCGGCGACTCCGGTCCCGACGGCGACCCCGACAGCGACAGCGACGATCACCCCAGCCCCGGTGCAACGCCAGATCGTGGCCTTCTACGGCGACTCCATCACCCACGGTGAGGGAGCGTCCAGCTCGGGCAAGCGCTGGTCGACCATCGTCAGCGATGATCACGATTGGATCGAGATCAACCCCAGCATCGGCGGTCTCGGCTTCGTGACGAACCGCACCCGCGATCCCATCGACATCGTCGACACGATCATCGCCGCGAAGCCCGACATCGTCATCAGCACGATGGGCCTGAACGACAACTCCCGCATGCCCGCGGCCGCGAAGCAGGTGCAGGCCGCGATCGAAGCCGACTTCACGCGGTTCGCCACGGAGCTGCCCGACGCCCGGATCATCGTGGTCGAGCCGTTCTGGTACCACGACGTGCGGCCGGCATCCGTCGCGCAGATCAGCGGTTTCACGAAGGCTGCCGCGAAGAGGATCGGCGCCGACTACATTGCCGGCGCCTCGTGGTGGCTGGACGGCCACCCCGAACTGAAGTCGGCCGACGGTGCCCATCCGAACGACGCCGGCTACGCGATGATCGCGAAACGGATGGACGCCGAGCTCGCGAAGCTCGGCCTCTGAGCGACGCGCGTCCCTGCGTCCTCCCGCTCACGCGTTAGGGTCGAGACCATGTCGGGTAACGAGCGCCCTGCGGCTGCGGACCGATCGCTCGATCGAGCCGTCACGCTCAGTCAGCTGCTCTTCGGAGTCTCCGTGCTCTTCGTCGTGGTCGTGCAGCAGGTCACGGAGGCGGCCACGCAACGGCCCGGCGCGTTCTTCCTCGGAGTGGTTCTGACCTTCGTCGGATGCGGCCTCGCCGTCGCAGTGCCCTGGCACCGTTTCGGGCGCAACTGGACCGCCGTGCTCCCGGCCATCGACATCATCGCGATCGTCTGCCTGCGTTTCGCCGCACCATCGCTGGGCGCTGGACTGCTCTGGATCTTCCCAGTCATCTGGCTGGGCAGCTACTTCGGAGTCATCGGCGCCTCGGCTGGCGTGCTCTCGATCTTCGTGCTGATCGTGACCGGCGCGTTCCTCACGGGTGATCCCCTGACGGCGCTGACCATTCCGTCCTTCCTCGTCCTGCCGCTGATCCTCGCCGCCGTCGCTGCCTCGAGCGTGAGTGCTGCGCGCCGCTCGGCGGCCAGGCATCAGCTGCTGCACAGCCAGTCGCGCGTGCTCGAATCGGCCATGATCCGTGCGCGTCGCCAGGAGAACCTTCTCGCCGATGTGCTCGACGCCGTCGACTTCGGTGTCGCCAGGGTCGGTGCTGACGGCAGTGTCGTCGCGATGAACGACTCGCACACCCGCATCATGGCAGCGGCAGGCCGAGACATCTTCGCCACGGACGCCCCGGATGCCGCCGCCTCGACCGAGCTCTACGCCGCCGACGGCATCGACACCATCGATGCCGCGGACGCGCCGCTGGCGCGCGTCCGGCGCGGCGAGGAGTTCGCCGGGATGGTCGTCTGGGTCGGCCAGCCCGGCCGCGGCGCCGCCCTCAGTATCACGGCCCGTCGTCTGAGCAGCGGCCCGGGGGCGACGAACGAGGGCGTCGTCGTCGTGACACGCGACGTCACGACCGAGCTCGCCGCGGTGCGCGCCCGCGACGACCTGGTGGCATCCGTCTCCCACGAACTGCGCACCCCGCTCACGAGCATCGTCGGCTACCTCGACCTCGCACGCGACGAGGACCTCTCCGAAGGGGCCGAGCGGTACCTGCAGGTGGCCGATCGCAACGCCGACCGCATGCTCGGCCTGATCACCGACATCCTGGCGGCATCGACGGCGGGTGACGGACCGGTGGAGCTCACCATCGACCGACGCCCCACCGATCTGGCCTCCATCGTCGCGGCGTCGGTCGAGAGCCTCGCGCCGCGTGCCCGGGAGAGCGACGTGACCATCGAGGCCGGCGGCATCCGAGAGTTGCACGCCGTCGTCGATGC
The DNA here is from genome assembly GCF_001422325.1 of Leifsonia sp. Leaf264. GTDB lineage: Bacteria > Actinomycetota > Actinomycetes > Actinomycetales > Microbacteriaceae > Orlajensenia. The sequence goes on along the minus strand of NZ_LMMR01000009.1, from coordinate 116,084 downwards.
CTTCCGCATGCGCCAGGTCATCGACAACCTGATCACCAACGCCATCAAGTACAACCGCGCCGGCGGCACCGTCACCGTCGAGCTGGCGGAAGGCATCGAGAGCGGCCTCGACAGCGCCGTCGACAGCGCCGTCATCACGGTGACCGATACCGGAACCGGCATCGCCCCCGAGGAGGTCCCGCGACTGTTCGAGCGGTTCTTCCGCAGCGAGTCCGTGCGCGGCTCGAGCGTGCACGGCAGCGGCCTCGGCCTCGGCATCAGCCGCGACATCGTCAGGCGGCACGGCGGAGAGCTCACGATCGAGAGCGCCCTCGGCGTCGGTACCAGCGCCACCGTGCGCATCCCCCTGGAGGACACGTGACCATCGATTTCGACCTGCAGACCATCAGCGTCATGACCGCGATCGTGGTCGTGGTCGCTGGGGTCACCTTCATCGCCGACACCCTGGTGCGCCGCGACGAGGTCGCCGGACGCATCTGGGCCCTGGCCTACCTGAGCGGGATCCTCACCGTGCTGAGCTACCTGTTCTGGGCCGCCAACAACGACGCCTGGTGGGCCGTCGCCGTTGGCAACGCCGGGTACGTCGCGACGGCCGGATGCCTGTGGGTCGGCGCTCGCGCGTACAACCGGCGCCCCGGTTTCGTCTGGGTCTTCGTCGTGCTGATCACTGTGGCGGCGGCGATCGCCGCGTTGATCGAGGGTCCGACGGGCGGGGACTGGGCCGGCGCCGGTCTCATGTTCGTCGCCATCGCGGGCTTCGCCGGCGGTGCAGGCGTGGAGTCGCTCACGGGGAGCATGGGGGCAAATCCGAACGCGCGCGCCCTCGCGGGCGTGCTCCTCCTGCAGAGCGCCTACTACGCCGTGCGCACCGTCGTGTTCTTCAGCGGCGGTGCTGACAGCGAGCTGTTCCGCACGGCGTTCGGAACGGCGTCGTCGAGTTTCATCGTCGTGACTGTCACCATCGTCGGTGCCATCTCCATGTCGGTGCTGCGCGCCGACCGCGCGCGACTGCGCGGCATCCGTCGACCGCGGGTCACGGATGAGGCAGCCGGCCTGGCCCTCGGCGGGCTCGAGTCCCTCGCCGATGGCTGGATGAGGCGCGGGGCGTCGCGGGGGCGTGGCATCGCGGTCCTCGCCGTGCGCTTCGACACTCTCGAGGCCATGACGACGGCATTCGGGCGGAACGCCGCCGACGACATGTGCGCAGCCTGGACCGACTCCGTGCGGCAGCACTGCCCGCCGTTCAGTGCTGTCTTCGAGCGTGCCCCGGGTTCGCTCATCGTGATCTCCCCGATCGAACCGGGAACGGATGCCCGCGGCATCGCCGACGCCATCATCGACGGGCTGCTCGATCCCGGCATGGCCGACCTCGGCGGCATCCGCCCCACTGCGACCATCGGTGTGGCCGAGAGCGATCCGGCCGAGCCGGACGAGGGCGCCCCTGCCATCATCGCTCGCGCCGAGGCGACGGCGCTGTATGCCATCGCGTTGGGGGAGTCCGTCGTGGTGGCGACGGACGCGCCGACCGAGCCCCGAACGGCGTAGCGCGGTCCCGGTGCCTGGAGCGATGGCATGAGCAATCCGCAGCCGCCGTCGTGCCGAACACCGGCTATGACCCGACGCAGTTCCGTGCTCGCACGCACGGCCGCAACGGCCGCTGCGCTCGCCGTCTCGGTCCTCGCGTTGGCCGGCTGCGCGATCACGGGGCCGACGTCCGCCAGGCCGACGGCATCCGTCGACCCCGACGCGCCGGTGGTCGCCTTCTACGGCGACTCCTACACTCGCGGCACCGGAGCGTCGTCGCCCGAGAAGCGCTGGTCGACGATCATCTGCGCCCGACGGGGGTGGACCGAGGTGAACCCGTCGACCGACGGCCTCGGCTTCGTGAACAACCGCGACCTCCAGGACGTCGACGAGCTCGACACCGTCATCGCTGCCGACCCCGACACCGTGATCGTCACGATGGGCCTGAACGACAACTTCTCCATGCCCGATCGCGCCGACGACATCGAGGCCGCCATCTCCAGCGACTTCGGGAGGCTCTCGACGGAGCTGCCCGACACGCGGATCGTCGTGGTCGAGCCGTTCTGGTACAGCGACGATCGCCCGGATTCGGTCCAGACCATCATCGACTGGGTCGAGGTCGCCGCCGAGGGCATCGGGGCCGACCACATCCCCGATGCGTCGCACTGGATCGAGGGGCATCCGGAGTGGATGGCCTCCGACGGCCTGCACCCGAACGACGACGGCTACGCGGCGATGGCCGAGAAGATGGACGCCGCCCTGGCCGCCATCGGCCTCTGACGCACCGCGCCGCACCGCGCCGCGCCAGCTGCTGCCTCAGTCGACGTCGAGCAGCCCGGCGGCCACGTCCTGGTGGGCGAGGCGGCGCAGCGCGAGGATCACCGGCTCGTAGAGCGCTGTGCCGATCACGGCGTACTCGATCGCGGCGGATGCCGGTGCCCCGGCCTCCGCGCCGTCCAGGGGCGCGCTCGTCGGCATCTGAGCCAGGTCGAACTCGGCCATGGCGTGCAGATGCCGCCCGTAGGCGTCGATGCGCGCATCGCTGATCGGCAGGCCGGCCTGCTCGGCTGCCATCAGGGCATGCTCCAGTTGAGCGACGCCGGCGTAGCGCGGGTCGTACACCTGCCCGAGACGGTGGATCACCGCACGGGCACGGGGATAGTCATCGTGCGGGTCGCGCACGGCGTACGGCGGCAAGGCGGCCACTGCCTGCCCGAGGGCATCGAAGAGATCGCCATCGGGGGAGTCGATGAGCGCGAGCACGGCCTTGGCCTGCTGAACAGGCAGGCCGGCGGCCCCGGTCAAGGCCCGGATGACGCGCAGGCGGTGCAGGTGCTGCTCGCCGTACTCGGCCTGCGTCGCGGTCATCGCGGTCCCCGGCGGCAGCAGCCCCTCGCGCAGGTAGTACTTGATCGTCGCCAGCGGCACGCCTGACTCCTCGACCAGTTCTGAGACGCGCATGCAGCTCCTTGACATCGGATAGCGACACTATCTACTATCTAGATAGTTCGACTATCCAATCATGGCGGATGGCGTTCCGCCAGTGCCGAGAGGACTCTGATGCTCGCACCAGCCAGCCTGTCCCTCGCCGGAATCCTGCTCCTCGCCCTCGTGACGGTGGAGTCCGGCGGGTATTTCCTCACCAAGGTCGTGCGCGGTCATGCCCCGGCCAATGCGCTGCAGACGAGCTTCTTCCGGGCCGGCCATGCGCACGCCGCCGTCCTCTTGGTGCTGAGCCTGGCGATCCTCGGTGTCATCGACCAGACGGCGTTGGCCGACGGATGGCTCTGGCTCGCACGCACCGGTGTTCCGATCGCCGCCATCCTGATGCCCGCAGGGTTCTTCCTCTCGGTGCTCGGCCGTGACCCGGTGAAGCCGAATCGGCTGATCTGGTTGCTCTGGCTCGGCGTCCTCTCGCTCACCGCCGGCCTGATCGCGGCTGGGATCGGACTGCTCCTCGCCGGTCTGGCTGGCTGAATCCCCGGCACACCACCGTGAGGCTGACGTACGAGAGCGGGGCGGATGCCGCAGCATCCGCCCCGCTCGATGGTGCTCAGGCGATCAGTGCCCGCCCTTCCAGTTCCACCAGTGGTTCGAGCCGTGGCCGTGCTTCACGGGCCAGTCCACGCTGCCCGAGCGGTTCAGCTGCAGCGCGTTCGAGATGGTGAAGAAGGTGTCGGTCTGGTCGGTGAGGCCGACGACGTTCGCGGCACCCGGCCCGTAGGCGGCGATGCGCAGCTGCGACCCCGTGTGCTGCTGCGATCCGCCGGCAACAGCCGTGCCGTAGGAGATGCGCAGCGGCGTGCCGTCGGCCGTGGTGAGCACGGATCCGAGACCGGGCGTCGCGCCGTCGACGATCTGGCTCGAGTGCGCGTGGTCCGCCGTGACGATCACCAGGGTGTGACGGTCGGCCTTCGCGAAGGCGAGAGCCGCCTGCACGGCCTCGTCGAGGTCCTGGGTCTCGCCGATCTGGCCGCAGGCGTCAGCGGCGTGATCGCGCTTGTCGATCGACGCTCCCTCGACCTGCAGGAAGAAGCCCTTCTTCGACTTCTTGTCGTCGAGCAGCGAGATCGACTTCTTGGTGAGATCGCTCAGGGTCAGGCCGGCGCCGAGGTAGGCGGGGTTCGCGGCGCAGGTCGATGCGGCACCGCCGGATCCGCCCACCGTCGCAGTCGACGCGGCGAAGCGGGTCGGGAGGTTGCCGTCGGCGAACAGCCCGAGCACCGGGGAGTCCTGGTTCGCCTTCTTCACGGCCGCGAGCGCTGCCGCGTCCTTCACGACCTGGTAGCCGCGGTCGGCCGCTTGGGCGAACAGCGTCTGCCCGTTCCACTCGCCGGCCTTCGCCGTCTGGTTGAACGTGGCAGCTCCGCCGCCGAGCGTGAGGTCGGGACGCGTGTCGAGCAGCTGCTCCGAGATGGACCCGGGGCCGCCGGCGACGAGGGCGTCGGTGCCGCAGGTGGGGCTGTCGGGTCCGTAGCAGCTGCGGGCGGCGACGTGGGCGACCTGCACGGCGGGAGTCGCATCCTGGATCTCGGCGGTCGAGACGTCACCGGTGCGCAGCCCCTTCACCTTCGCCAGCTCGAGCAGGGTCTTCTGGGCCTTGCCGTGGATGTCGACGCTGATGGCGTTGTCGTAGGTCTTCGTGCCCGTCGACCAGGCCGTGCCGGTCGCGGCGGAGTCCGGCGTGTAGTCGGGCTTGCCGACCAGCGGGTCGCCGTCCTTGTAGAGCGAGTACGTCGTGTACTGGCCCGTCAACGGCAGGGCGTCGATGCCCGGCAGGCGTCCGCCGGCGCCGTAGAGGTAGTCGCGGGCGATCGTGATCTCGCTGTCGCCCATCCCATCGCCGATGAGCAGGATGACGTTGCGTGCGGTGCCGCCGTCGATGGCGCCCAGCACTGTGCGCGTCTGGTCCTGGCCGTGGTTGTGGGCAGCACCGCCGGGCTGGTCGGGGGAGGGCTGCGAGGTCGCCGTGGCAGCGAGGCTCGAGCTGATCACCAGCGCGGCTGCGATGCCGAGCATGCCGGCGGCGGCGCCGACGCGGCCGATGGCTCGAGAGGTGGGTCGGATGGGCATGGTCTCTCCTGAGGTTCTTCGAACCGCACCGGGCGGGCCCGTGGATGTGTTCACAGGCGATACACAGGTCAGCAGCCTGATCCGAACACCGCGTGAACGCAGGGCACTGTTCGAGTGAACACCCTCGAATGGGGGACATGATTCGGGGTAGGCATAACCGATCCCACGCCGCTACCGTCGATGGATGGCCATTCCCCAGCGCTACTCCCTCGTCACCCTCGGCGTCGCCGACGTCATCGAGGCCACGGCCTTCTACAGATCGCTCGGCTGGGAGACCGCGGCGAGCACGGTGGAAGGCGACACCACTTTCTTCGCGACGCCGGGCGGGGTGCTGGCGCTCTGGTCGACGGCGGAGCTCGCGAAGGATGCCGGAACGACGATGATGCACGCGAACGCCCCGGCCTTCCGTGCCGTCGCGCTCGCGATCAACGTGGGATCGCGCGAGGAGGTCGATGAAGCCGTCGGCGAGTGGATGGCGCTCGGCGGCTCGGTGTCGAAGGTGCCGACGGAGACGGAGTGGGGCGGCTACAGCGGCTACGTCGCAGACCCCGACGGCAACCTCTGGGAGATCGCGTACAACCCGTTCTGGCCGCTCGACGAGCGCGGCCTTCCGGTCCTCCCCGGCGAGTAGTCCCCCCGCGCGCGGATAGACTGGCATCCGTGAATTCTCCGGCCCCCATCGACGTCGTCCTCATCGGCGGCGGCATCATGAGCGCTACGCTCGGCACCCTCATCAAGCAGCTCCAGCCCGACTGGACGATCCGCGCCTACGAGCGCCTGGGCGACGTCGCCCAGGAGAGCTCGAACCCGTGGAACAACGCGGGAACGGGCCACGCCGCCCTCTGCGAGCTGAACTACATGCCCGAGGGCAAGGACGGCTCCGTCGACCCCGCCAAGGCCATCAGCATCAACGAGCAGTTCCAGGTGAGCCGCCAGCTCTGGTCGCACCTGGTGTCGACGGGTGCCCTGCCCGAGCCGTCGACGTTCATCAACACGACGCCGCACATGACCTTCGTGCACGGCAAGAAGAACATCGAGTACCTGCGCCGTCGCCATGACGCCCTCAAGGACCAGCCGTTGTTCGAGGGCATGGAGTTCAGCGACGACCCCGCGAAGATCGCCGAGTGGACGCCGCTGATCACCCGCAGGCGCAACAAGCGCCAGCGCATCGCCGCCACCCGCATCGAGTCGGGAACGGATGTCGACTTCGGCGCACTCACCCACTCGCTGTTCGCCGACCTCACCGAGCGCGGCGGGGAGCTCTACCTGAACCACCAGGTGACCGGACTCAAGCGCAAGAAGGACGGCACCTGGCGCGTCAAGGTGCTGAACGCCGTTGGTCGCACCCGCACCGAGGTGAACGCGCGCTTCGTCTTCGTCGGTGCCGGCGGCGGCGCCCTCGCGCTGCTCCAGCACTCCGGCATCCCCGAGATCCAGGGCTTCGGCGGCTTCCCCATCAGCGGGCAGTTCCTCAAGACCTCGAATCCGGCCGTGGTCGCACAGCACAAGGCCAAGGTCTACGGCAAGGCCGGCGTCGGTGCTCCGCCGATGTCGGTCCCGCACCTCGACACCCGGGTCGTCGAGGGCGAGACTTCGCTGCTCTTCGGCCCGTACGCCGGATTCACGCCGAAGTTCCTGAAGAGCTCGACCTGGTTCGACCTGCCGTTCAGCATCCGGTGGCACAACATCTGGCCGATGCTCGCCGTCGCCTTCCACAACTTCGACCTCATGAAGTACCTCATCGGCGAGCTCGCGGCCGACCGTCGCAAGAAGATGAAGGCGCTGCGCGAGTTCATGCCCACGGCGAAGGACGAGGACTGGGAGCTCATCACGGCCGGCCAGCGCGTTCAGGTCATGAAGAAGGACGAGAAGGCCGGCGGAGTGCTCCAGTTCGGCACCGAGGTCATCACTGGCGCCGACGGCACCATCGCGGGCCTCCTCGGGGCATCTCCCGGTGCCTCGACGGCCGCGCCGATCATGCTCGACGTACTGAAGCGCTGCTTCCCCGCCGAGTTCCCGTCGTGGGAGCCCAAGCTGCGCGAGATGATCCCCAGCTTCGGCACCACGCTGAACGACAAGCCCGAGATCGCTGCGGCGTCCCTGGCGTCGACGGCCGCCACGTTGGGCCTGCCGGCCCCGCAGCTCAGCGTCGCAGCTCGCTGACGCCCTTCCCCGTTCGCTGAGGCCCGGACGCAGTCCGGGGTCGAAGCGCCGCTGCCGCGTGCGTCTGGACACCTCCCAGCGACCCCTGCTATCGTCGACCCCGCTATGAAGTAGACCAGCCGTCCTGTCCCGCGCCCGAGGCGCCGTCGACGTTCGGCCTACTCACCCGCATCCCTCACCCGGAATCGCGCTCGACTCCCGAGCCGCCCGCGTGAAGCGGGTCGTTCGCGAACCCTCATCGACGGCGGATGCCCCCGTGGGACCCCTCCTCGTCTCAGAAGGGTCGTCTCCATGCGAGCCCCAGTCATCCACTCCGATCACCTGCGCCTCGACGGCGTCTCCCAGTCCTACGGCGACCGCCGCGTGCTCAGCGACGTCGGCTTCTCCGTCGCCCGCGGCCAGCGCGTCGGCCTCATCGGCGAGAACGGAGCCGGCAAGTCCACCCTTCTGCGCATCATCGCCGGCGTGGAGCAGCCCGATCAGGGCGTCATCACGCGACCCCGGCGCACGGGCATCCTGTGGCAGGAGGTGCCGTTCAGCCCGAGCGACACCGTCGGCGCCGTCTTCGAGGACGCCCTCGAGGAGATCCGCGCGATCGATCGCGAGCTCCGCGCCGCCGCATCCGCCCTCACGGCAGCGTCCCCGGTCGCGCCCGACCGTTACGCCGCTGCGCTCGAGGCTGCCGAGCGAGCCGACATCTGGGGAGCGGATGCCCGTCGCGACGCGCTCCGCGAAGGACTCGGGGTCGCGGCCCTTCCCCTCGATCGCCGCCTCGATGAGATCTCGGGTGGTCAGCGCAGCCGCGTCGCCCTCGCCGCACTGCTGCTGAGACGGCCCGACGCACTGCTGCTCGACGAGCCGACCAACCATCTCGACGACGCCGCCGCCGAGTTCCTCGAGCGCCAGCTGCGGGACTGGGCCGGCCCGGTGCTGTTCGCCAGCCACGACCGCGCCTTCCTCGACGCCGTGGCCACGGGCCTCGTCGATCTCGACGCTGCGCGCGCCGCGCACATGTCTCCGGCATCCGTCACCGTGTTCGGAGGTCGCTTCAGCGAGTACCTCGACCACAAGGCGTCAGAGCGCGACCGCTGGGAGCGCCAGTACGCCGAGGAACAGGACGAGCTCGGTCGCCTGCGCCATGCCGTGGCTGTGACGGCACGCACGGTCGCCCACGGTCGCGGACCGCGCGACAACGACAAGTTCATCCACGGCTTCAAGGGCGCCCGCAACGACCAGGCCATCGCGCGGCGCGTCCACAACGCCGAAGGGCGCCTGGGGGTGCTCGAGCGCGAGCAGGTGCGCAAGCCACCGGCGCCACTCGCCTTCGCCGGCATCCCGCGCGGATCGCAGGCTCTCGGCGACGAGTCCGGGCTGCTGGTGCAGGCGACCGGCCTGTCCGTGCCCGGGCGCCTCGCCCCGCTCGACCTGAAGATCGAGCCGCAGACGCGCCTGCTCGTGACCGGCGCGAACGGCGCCGGCAAGTCGACGCTGCTGGGAGTCCTCGCTGGGCGCATCGCACTCGTCGATGGCGATCTCCAGCGCCGCCGGGGCTTGCGCGTCGGCCTGCTCGAACAGGACGTGAGGTTCCCGGATGCCGCCCTCTCACCCCGCGCGCTCTACGAGTCGGTGCTGGGGGAGCGGCGCGCCGAGCAGGTGCCGCTCTCGAGCCTCGGCCTCATCGCGCCGCGTGACGAGAACCGGCCCGTCGGTGCTCTCTCGGTCGGTCAGCAGCGACGCCTGGCGCTGGCGCTCGTGATAGCCAAGCCGCCGCACCTCTTCCTGCTCGATGAGCCGACCAACCACCTGTCGCTGGGCTTGGCGACGGACCTCGAGGAGGCCCTCGGCAGCTACCCCGGTGCCGTCGTGATCGCCAGTCACGACCGCTGGCTGCGGCGGCGCTGGGACGCCGCCCGCCTGCACCTGCAGCCGGCGACGGATGCCGCCCTCGCCGTCGCTCGCTGAGCTGAGCCCGTGGGCGAACGGGGTCGAGCCTCCTCCCCAGCGCACCTGAGCAGATCGATATCCGACGCCCCGGCGATCGAGCTTGCTTAAGATTCGAAGACGTGTTCGAATGCAAGGCATGCGGTGGAGCAATCAGGAACTGGGTGTGGAGAACGCTGACGCGCTGCCCGGGCTCGCGAAGTTGAACAACCTCGTGCGCACGGTGTGCACGCCCGAGTTCGCGGGGATGACGTTCCACGAGGTGCTCGCGAAGTCAGCACTGAACAAGCTCCCCGTGCAGAGCCAGGTTCCGATGGAGTGGACCATCAACCCCTACAGGGGCTGTTCCCATGCATGTGCATATTGTTTTGCCCGCCCCACCCACACCTACCTCGACCTCGACGGCGGCGACGACTTCGACAGGCAGATCATCGTGAAGGTCAATGTCGCCGAGGTGCTGCGCAAGGAACTCGGCCGCCCGAGTTGGCAGCGCCACGCCGTCGCGCTCGGCACCAACACCGACCCCTACCAGCGCGCCGAGGGTCGCTACGCGCTCATGCCCGGCATCATCGGCGCGCTCGCCGACACCGGAACACCGTTCAGCATCCTCACCAAGGGCACCCTGCTTCGCCGCGATCTTCCCCTGCTGGCGGATGCCGCCAGCCGCGTGCCCGTCGACATCGCCATGTCGATCGCCGTCTATGACGACGAACTCCAGCAGTCCGTCGAACCGGGGACACCGACCACGAAGGCCAGGCTCGCCACAGTGACGGCCGTGCGCGATGCGGGACTCGACTGCAGCGTCTTCATGATGCCGATCCTCCCGTTCCTCACCGACACGATCGCCCACCTCGATGAGGCCCTGCGTCAGGCGAAGGCCGCCGGCGCGACCGGCGTGGTGCACTCGGCCCTGCACCTCAAGCCCGGTGTGAAGGAATGGTATTTCCTGTGGCTCGGGCGCGAGCACCCCGAGCTCCTGCCCAAGTACCGGGCGATGTACCGGGGAACCTACGCCCCGAAGGAGTACCGCGCGTGGCTCGCCGAGAGGGTCGCGCCGCTCGTGCGTAGGCACGGTCTCCATCGCACCCGCACCTCGCCGAACACCGGGGGAGTGCTCTCGCGCTCGGATCCGGAGCCGACGCTGTTCTGACCCTCGGCCATCGGCTGGATCTGGTGGTCGCGGCATCCGGCGCCAGGATTTTGTCCCCCGAATGGTCGCGCACCGTCCCAGAGCGGGGTACATTTCGATGGAAAGCGGGGTACGTTCCGGTTTCATGCGCTGGAATGAATCCCGAGGAGGTGCCCCCAGTGACACTCGGCCTGCCGACCCACCTCATCGCTCCCACGATGAGTAGGGTCATCGCGCGCGCCGCGCACTGGTTCGGTCTCGTCTGCCTCGCCGGTGCCCTCACGGCCATCGTCGCGCTCAGCCTCGCGCATCCGCACGACGGACTCTGGCCGACCATCCTCGCCATCGTGCCGATGGCGATCCTGCTCGTCACCCTCACCCGGCACCACACAGTGCTCGCCACCGTCGGCTACCTCGTGGTGGGCTCGGCCAGCACCTACATCTACGCCGTCACCATCCTGAGCGACCAGCCACTCTTCCCCACCACCGACCTCTTCGTCATCGCGCTGCCCGTGATGGCCCTCGTCATGGTCGGCGGTGCCGGCGCTAGCGCCATGATCGGCCTGGCGTGGAGCACACTGGGCCTCGTGCTCGGTGAGACCGCCGTGCTCCTGGCCGCCATCACCACGGGTGTCGAGTACCGCATCGACCCGTTCGCTCCGGCGACCTACCTGCTCATCGCGATAGTGCTCATCGCCACGACGATCGACAACGGCCGAGCGAAGACGGCACAGCAGTTCATCCACCAGGCGTCCCGTCGCGACGGCATCATCGCCGCCAGGCGCGAGTTGGGATCGCGGGCCACGGCGCTCCTGCACGACACCGCCCTCAGCCACCTCGTCGCCGTCGCCTCGGCCGAGCCCGGACCCATCGATCCCGGCCTCCGCTCGATGATCGCCCGCGACCTCGAACGCATCATCGGCCAGGACTGGCTGCTCTCCCGCGACGCTGTCACGGGCACATCAGCCGACTGGCTCGCCACTCCGCTCGCAGCGTCGATCTCGGCAGCGCGAGCCAGCGGACTCACCATCGACGTCTCGGGTGATCGCACGGTCGTGTCGCGCCTCGACTCCGAGAGGTCCGAGGCCCTCGCCCTGGCGGTCTCCCAGTGCCTCATCAATGTGCTGCGGCACTCCGGAGTGACGGATGCCGATCTCACCATCAGCGCCGACGACGACGAACTCGTCGTGGCCGTGACCGATGCCGGCGTCGGCTTCGTTCCCGCGGAGACCGAGACCCCGCGCCTCGGCCTGCGTCATTCGGTCCTGGCGCGCGTTGAAGGCGTCGGCGGATCGGTTCGGGTGTGGTCGACGCCCGGCACCGGCACGAGCGTCGTGATCGCCATGCCGACCTCCGCGGCCGCGCACGACGACGTCCACGGGTCGCCGGCCTCGGCATCCAGTCCGGCGACGGATGCGGCCACCTCATGAGCGGCATCTCCGGCGGCATCCGTTCCCGCATCGAAGCGACCCATGACGCCTCGTGGCGGCAGAGTCCCCAGGTCGTGGACCCCCTCGGAACCCTGAGCGCGCATCCGCTCGTGTGGATCGGCTCCCTCATCGCCGTGGGATACGCCCTCTTCCAGACGGCACGCCAGTGGGACGCCGTGGAGCTGCCCGTCGTCGCGATCGCGGCCGTCGTCGTGCTCGCGGCCGCCTGCGGCTTCCTGCTCTTGGCGGCGCACCCCACGTCGTCGCCGTTCGGACTTCAGGCGGAGATCACCGTGGTCACCCTCGCCATCCTCGCGGCGGCGCTCGAGACCGCATCGCGATTCGGGTCCAACCTGCTGCTGCAGGACGACTTCGGGCAGGTCGGGGTGGCCATCCTGCTCGCTCTGATGGCGCCATACAGACCGGCGATCTCGCTGGTGCTCGCCGCTGTCGCGTCGTCGTTCGTGCTCGCGCTGTTCCCCGTCGCCCAGGCGCCGTTCCTCGCCGTGCGCGCACCGATCGCCGAGTACATCGTCGTGCTGGTCGTGCCGCCGCTGGGCCTCGGGCTCGCCGCCGCTGCCTTCTCCAACGGCTTCGTGCGCGCCGTTCGCGAGTGGCAGCGTCTCGTCTCCCGCGCCGCGCTCGAGATCGAGGAGGAGGCCAGAACCGGACTCGCCCGCTCGGTGCAGCAGCACCAGGTCAGCGTGCTCTCCCGCGACGTGCTGCCGTTCCTCACCCGGGGGATCAACGCCCGCACCGTCGAGGTCGAGGACGTCGAGACGGCGCGCGCCCTCGCCGAAGCCCTGCGTGGAACCCTCGTCGCCGAGATCGGACGCACCTGGCTCGATGACGTCGCCGACGGGGTCACCCTGCCCGGCGGAGAGTCACCGCGGGTCGACGATCCCGAGATGCTCGCGCTGCGCATGAGCGGCGAACAGCGCGTCGCCTGCGCGGCCCTGGTGGCGGCGGTCTGCGACAACGCCGAGCTGGCCGCGCGCACGGTCAGCGTCGTGCTGCGTGCCGGCGACGGGCAGCGCACGGCGCGGGCGACGGGCCGGCCGGCCGCGGCATCCGTTTCGGTGCAGGTGTCGGTGACGACGGATGCTGCACCCCGTCCGCTCAACGCTCGTCGGGCCGAGCGCCTGCTGGTGCAGTACCTCGCCGTCGTCCGTGTCCTGTTCGAGGGGGTCGGCGTGCGCGTCGGGCCCGGCACCGTGACAGTAGGATTCGACTATGCCCAGCACTGAGAACGCCGCCACAGCGGGTCCCGTTCGCGTCGGGCTCCTCGACGATCACGAGGTGATCCTCGATTCCGTCGCTAGCTGGATCGGCAACAACGCCCCCGACTTCACGCTGGCCGTGGCCGCCAACCGCTGGCTCGACTTCGTGCGCAGCGAGGACTTCCCGGTCGACGTGGTGCTCATGGACTTCCAGCTCGTCGAACCCGTCTCCATCGAGGCGCGCATCCGCACCTGTCGCGCCGCCGGGGCCAAGGTCATCGTGATCAGCGCCCTCGACTCGGCTGAGGCGCGGGCCAGGGCGAGCTCGGCCGGAGCGCTGGCGTTCCTCTCCAAGGCCCTGCCCATGGCCGAGGTGATGGCATCCGTTCGATCGGCACTCCGGATGCCGGAGCCGACGTCGGGCGTGGCCGACCGCGTCGCCAGCACCCCGGGCGCCCTTGCGAAGCCTCAGCTCAGCCCCGGCGAGCGTCAGGCACTCATTCTCTACGTCACCGGCCGCAGCACCATCGAGGTGGGCGAGGCCATGGACGTCAAGTACGAGACCGCGAAGACCTACCTGCGCCGCGTGCGCGAGAAGTACCAGAAGGTCGGACGCCCGGCCAGCCGCAAGAGCGACCTCATCCGTCGGGCCGCAGAAGACGGCTTCCTCGAGTAGATGGCCAAGCTGTACTTCCGCTACGGGGCGATGAACTCCGGCAAGAGCACCGCATTGCTCCAGGCCGCATACAACTACGAGGAACGCGGCCACGGGGTGCTGCTCGCCAAGCCGTCGATCGACACCAAGGGCGACCTCGGCATCCTGTCGCGTCTCGGCGTCACGCGAGAGGTCGACTTCCTGCTCGCTCCAGACACCGACGCCTACGCCGAGTTCCAGCGGCACCGCGCGGCGCAGGTGGCCGTCACCGGCCGCGACGTGAGCTGCCTGCTCGTCGACGAGGCCCAGTTCCTCACGGCCGAGCAGGCCGACGACCTGCTGCGCATCGCGATCCTCGAGAACGTGCCCGTGCTGGCGTACGGCATCCGCACCGACTTCCTCACCGTGGCCTTCCCGGGCAGCCGTCGCCTGCTCGAGATCGCCCACAGCCTCGAGGAGCTGAAGACGATCTGCCGCTGCGGGCGCAAGGCCGTCTTCAACGCCCGTCTCATCGACGGCGCCTTCGTCTTCGACGGCGACCAGGTGGCGATCGACGGCGTGCACGTCACCTACGAATCGCTCTGCGGATCCTGCTACCTGCAGGAATCGGGCGGTCGGCTCGCGAACCGCTGAGCGTCCGCTCCTCGCTCGTCCCGGCATCCGGCACCTGACCGTCACAGCTTCCCCGAGTACCCTCGGGTCCATGGCTGAGACACCTGCGACGCCCCGCCCGTCAGTTCCCGTGAAGCCACCGCGCGACACGAGTCACACGGCCCCCTGGCTGCTCGCCGTGGTTGTGGTGGTCGCACTCGTGGTGGTCGGCCTCGTCGTCTGGGCGTTGATCGCCGGCTGATCCGACCGCGGGCTGCGGGTGCCTACGAGTACAACAGCGCGACGAGGGTGCCGTTGAAGACGATGTGGGCGACGATCGCCCCGCCGATCCTCCCGGTGTACGAGGCCAGGGCGCCGGCGGCCGCACCGAAGAGCAGGGTCGACACCCCCAGCACGATCGCCGAACGCAGCGAGTTCGCCTCCACGAGGTGCAGCGCGGCGAACACCAGCGCTGTGACGATGATGGCCGTCCAGCGCGACCGTGAAGCACGCTCGACTGCGCGCTGGGTGAATCCGCGGAAGTAGGCCTCCTCGATCACCGGTGAGATCAGCACGGGCGCGATCACGGCGGCGAAGATGAACCAGGGCTCGGGGGCGGCATCCGTTCCAATGCTCACGCCGGCAAGCGACGATCCGTACACGGCGATCTCCACGAGAGTGGCGACCAGGCGCAGCAGCAGACCGACGCCGGCACCCCAGAGAAGATCGAGCCAGGTGAAGCGCAGGCCGAGGTCGTGCACGAGCGAGCCCGAGCCGCGCAGCCTGAGCGCGATCAGGGCAACGGCCACCAGTGGAATCCACACCACGAGATAGGACGAGAGAGCCTGCACGCGCCAGTCGATGGGAACGAGGAGGATGAGCCGCTCGTAGCCGAGGACACCGAGAACGGCGAGCACGACCCCGGATGCCGCCCATCCCACGCCCGGTCCGCCACCCCATTGCGAGGCACGCGTGGCAGCTGGCAATGCCGGAGTTTCGTCGGTCGTCACAGCGAAAGCGTACTGGGGCAGCCGGGAGCCCCCCGCGAACTGTGGCACCATATGGTGTCGGGGCGAGTTGCGCCCTGCCCTGCATGAGGAGGACGGCTCGAGTGGAGCTCCGCGACTACATCCGCATTCTGCGCAAGCGGTGGGTGCTGATCGTGCTCCTCACCCTGATCGGCATCGGGGCAGCAGCCGCCTATTCGATCGTCAAGACCCCGGAGTACAGCTCCTCGGCCAAGGTGTTCGTCTCCACCTCGGGTGGCGACACTGTCAGCGATCTCCAGCAGGGCAACACCTTCACCCAGCAGCGCGTGAAGTCGTACGCCGATCTGGTGACCACTCCCATAGTTCTCCTTCCCGTCCTCGCCGAACTCGGTATCGATGAATCGACTGAGGCGTTGGCGACCAGGGTGACGGCGAATGCGCCCCTCAACACCACTCTCATCGAGATCGCGGTGGTGGACGACGACCCGGCCTTGGCGGCGAAGCTCGCCACAGCCATCTCCGAGAGCCTCACCAAGACCGTGGAGCAGCTCGAGACCACCGACAGTGAGACGCCGTCGCCCGTGCACCTCACCCTGGTGCAGCACGCGAGCGTGCCGCAGAAGCCGGTGAGCCCGAACGTTCCCCTGAACATCGCCCTCGGCGCCCTCATCGGCCTCGCTCTGGGGGTGGGCATCGCGGTCCTGCGCGAGACCCTCGACACCCGCATCCGCAACGAGCGTGACGTCGAGACCGTCACCGACCGCCCGATCCTCGGTGGTATCGCCTTCGATGCGAAGGCTGCCGAGCGTCCGCTCATCGTGCATGCCGACCCCAAGTCTCCGCGAGCCGAGTCCTTCCGTTCGCTGCGCACGAACCTCCAGTTCCTTGACGCCGGGCGCGGCGACCGCTCCTTCGTGGTCACCTCGTCCATCGAGAGCGAGGGCAAGAGCACCACAGCCGCGAACCTCGCCATCGCCCTCGGTGATGCCGGCGCACGCGTGCTGCTCGTCGACGCCGACCTTCGTCGCCCGAAGGTCGCCGACTACATGGGCATCGAGGGCGGCGTGGGTCTCACCGACATTCTCATCGGTCGAGCAACAGCCCGCGACGTCATCCAGAAATGGGGCCGCACGCATCTCTACGTGCTTCCCGCAGGTCGCATCCCGCCGAACCCGAGCGAGCTGCTCGGCTCCGCGGTCATGATGAAGCTCATCGAGGAGCTCGGCGGCAGCTTCGATGTCGTGCTCTACGACGCGCCGCCACTGCTTCCGGTGACGGATGCCGCCATCCTGGCTCGCGGCGTGCACGGCACCCTCGTCGTCGTCGCCGCCGGGCGCACCCACAAGAACCAGCTCAAGGGTGCCATCGCAGCCCTCGACAGCGTGGGCGCCCCGGTGTCGGGCATCGTGCTGACCATGCTTCCGACGAAGGGGCCCGATGCCTACGGCTACGGCCGCTACGGCACCGAGGCAGGCTACGGCTACGACGTCGACCTGAAGCCGGCGAAGGCCAGAGCCGCTCGCTGAAACGCTCCGCCCCGATCATTTCGAGCTTCGACGAAGAGAGCCGCCCTGTGACCTGGTCAGATCCTGTCGCTCAGCCCCTCCGCATCCTGGTCGTGTGTACCGGCAACATCTGCCGCTCGCCGTTGGCGGAGCGTGTTCTGCAGAGCCGGCTCGACGCGGCGGGGATCCCGGCCGTGGTCACGAGCGCCGGCACGTCGGCCATGACCGGTGATGCGATGACCCCTCAGGCCGCCGAACTCGCGGCCCGGTACGGCGCATCCGCTGCGGGTCACGCGGCACGCGATCTCACGGCATCGCTGGTTGCGGAGTCCGACCTGGTGCTCACGGCGACGCGCGCCCACCGCGCTGCGACCGTGACGCTGCATCCGCGGGCCACCCGCTACACCTTCACGCTGCGGGAGTTCGCCCGTCTCGCAGACGGGGCCCGTGCCGAGGGCGACCTCACGGCCGAGGACCGGGCATCCCTGCCCGCGCTGATCGCCGGCATCGCTGCGCACCGCGGCTACTTCCCGCCCCTGGCCGATCCAGCCGATGATGACATCGTCGACCCCTACCGGATGCCGCAGGAGGTCTACGACGAGGCCGGCGAGGCCATCGATGCAGCCACGGCCGTGGTCGCTTCAGTGTTCTCCGACTCACGCCGCCATGGCGACGCGTAACAAGGCGGTCCAGCGGTCGCCGAAGTCGGCCGGTACGAGCATCTGGGTCATCCTGGGCATCACGGCGTTCGTGTTCGCCGACTTCGTGCTCATCGGGCTGGCGGTGATCGGCCAGCACGCGCCGGTGCCGACAGCGCCGCCCGTCGTCCCGTCGACGTCCGAGACGGCTTCGCCCGAGCCGACGCCATCCCCGACGGCCGCAGCGCCGCGCCCGGTCGCTGCGCCCGCGCTGCGCTTCCTCGACGCGACGAGCACGACCTCGGCCTGGCGTGCCACGCCGGGCGACTGCACTGGCACCCCGGCCGCCATCGAGAGCACGACGGATGCCGGAGCCACCTGGGTCTCGTACTCCACGGGCGACATCGACATCCGCGAGGTGCTGGCGTTGACGGCGGTCAGCGATACGACGGCGTTCGTGGTGGCCAAGGCCGGCCCCGACTGCACCCTCGGCTATTTCCGCACCTTCTCGACCGGTGACCAGTGGCAGGAGGCTCCCGCCGACCTCGCCTCGCAGAGCTACGTCGACCCGACCGATCGCGCGCTCGTGGTCATCGACGGCGAATCCCTGCAATCGCCCTGCCCATCGGTGCGACAGCTCGTGGTCGACGGGGACAGCCGCATCGCGATCTGCGACGACGCGGCGTACTCACTGGATTCGACGACGGGGGAGTGGGCCGGCCTCGAGCGCCCCAACCTGGCGTCGATCGCCGCATCGGGCACGGCCGCCACCGTCATCGAGTCCGGCGACACCGAGTGCCCTGCCCTGGCATTCGCGACGACGGATGCGGCAAGCCTCGACCAGCCGGCCGCGGTCACGTGCGCGCCGGGAGCTGTCGTGCCGGCCTCGCTCGCATCCGACCAGGTCGATGAGGCACTGTGGCTCTGGCAGGGCGACAGCGCCGCCGTAGTTCCACTGGGCTGAAACGCCATCTCCGCGGTCACGCGAAGAAGCTACTGACACTGGTCTGCAGTTCGTGCCCCAGCACTGGGGTGCACGCCGGTAGTAATCCATGCATCCGCACGGGAACCCGGCAGGTAGACTCATTCCTCGGTCGCAGTAGACCTACATTGGTCGAATACGGCGGGGGACATGGTCCAGGAGAAATCAACGGGTGAGAGCGCGTCCACGCGCTTCTCCGACACGCGCGACTGGCGCGACAAGCTCGGCAGCCGCATGGCCCTCACCGACGCCTTGGTTCTCATCTGGGTCGTCTTCGGTGCACAGATCGTATGGCTCGGTTTCGACCGCGAGGCGTCGGGCTTCAGCGGCTCAGCCCGCGACCTCGATCTCAGCTACACGATGGTGTCGATTCTGCTGATCGTGGCATGGCTGATCGTCCTCGCCGTGTACGGCACTCGCGGCTATCGCGTGATCGGTGCCGGTTCGCAGGAATACAAGCTCATCACCGACGCCTCGATTCGCCTCTTCGGCCTGGTTGCGATCATCGCTTTTCTCATCAAGCTCGACCTTGCGCGCGGCTACATATTGATCGCCTTTCCGCTCGGCATCGTGGTGCTGCTCTTCTCCCGCTGGCTCTGGCGACAGTGGCTGGACGTGCAACGGCGCAGAGGAGCCTACGTGTCGACGGTCGTGCTCATCGGCTCGCCGGCTTCGGTAGCCACGGTCGGCCGTGAGCTGCAGCGCACACCGCAGGCGGGGTACAAGGTCATCGGCGTCTGCATCCCCGAAGGACACCGTGACACCACGCTGCCCGGCACTGGCTTCACCGTTCTGGGCGACCTCGACGATGCGCTCCTCGCGATGGAACGTGTCGGCGCCGATACCCTCGTCATCGCGAGCGCTGACCAGCTCCCAGCCGACAGGGTTCGGGAATTGAGCTGGGGTCTCGACCCCGGACGCCAGCACTTGGTGGTCGCACCGAGCCTCGTCGACATCGGCGGCCCTCGAATCCACACCAGGCCGGTGGCCGGCCTTCCGCTGATCCACGTCGAGACGCCCCGCTACGAGGGCCGCAAGCTCTTCGCAAAGCGCACCTTCGACATCATCGGCTCCGCCTTCCTCCTCATCCTCCTCTCCCCACTGCTGGTCTTCGTGATGATCGCGGTCAAGGTCACGAGCCGTGGCCCGATCTTCTACCGACAGGAGCGAATCGGGCTCAACGGTGACCCCTTCGACATGCTCAAGTTCCGTTCGATGGTCGTCGACGCCGACGCTCAACTCGCCGATCTTCTGGCTGCCCAAGGAACTCACGACCGGCCGCTCTTCAAGGTGAAGAACGATCCCCGTCTCACCCGGATCGGCTCGTTCCTTCGCAAGTACTCCATCGATGAACTGCCACAGCTCTTCAACGTCTTCATCGGCAACATGAGTCTCGTCGGCCCCCGCCCCCAGCGTGAGGGCGAGGTCGCACTCTACGACAGCGCAGCCCGTCGCCGACTGCTTGTCCAGCCCGGGATGACCGGTCTGTGGCAAGTAAGCGGTCGGTCCAACCTGTCCTGGGACGACAGCGTGCGACTCGACCTCTATTACGTCGAGAACTGGTCGCTGACAAACGATGTCGTTCTGCTCTGGCGGACGCTACGCGCGGTAATGCGGCCGGGCACAGGAGCGTTCTGATGCGGGATGAGTCCGGCAAGATCGTGCTTCATGTGGTCGAGAGTTTCGGAGCCGGCGTAGCGTCCGCGGTTCGCTCATTCTTGGATGCAACCAGCGATCTTGAGCACCACCTACTTTTTGCACGACGTAGCACGGAGCCTCTATCTCCCAGTGCGTTGGAGGGATTCCGCACGGCAGAGGAACTCCCGTCAGGGTTATTTGCATCTGCTGTTGCGGTTCGCCGTCGCTTTGCAGACCTTCGACCTGATGTTGTCCACGCGCATTCGAGCATCGCAGGCGCCTTAGTTCGAATTGCCCTTCCACGTAGGTCGAATACGCAAGTCGTTTATTCCCCACATTGTTTCTCTTTTGAAAGACTCGACAAGACACCCATCTGGCGGGCCATCTTCCGAACAATCGAGATTGCGCTCGCTTCGCGAACTGACGCGTTCGCGCTTTGCTCGCCACACGAGGTTGCTACCGTTGCGAAATGGCGTGGGACGGCACGAATCGTGCTGGTGCCAAACCGAGCGAGCGTGGGTACAGCTCAACTCGACCATGTTCCTTCCGCTGGTGTGGCACAGATCGTCACGGTTGGCCGCCTAGGAATCCAGAAAGACCCCGGGTACTTCCTGTCCGTGGTGACGGAGATGAGGCGTCAACGTGAAATCTCGGCGACATGGATCGGCGGTGGGGACGCGGCCTGGGAAGAGGAACTGATCGCCGCGGGTGTTCGGGTCACGGGTTGGGTAGATTCCCCTCTGGTGCAGGAGCACCTCTCGCGAGCGGACCTGTACGTTCACAGCGCGCAATGGGAAGGCTTTCCGATTGCGATAATCGATGCTGCTCATACCCGGACGCCAGCGGTTTGCCGTCGAGTGAGCACCCTAGACTTTCTTGACCCCGAACTCACAGCAGAATCGCCGTTCGACCTTGCGCAGCTAGCACTGTCCACGCTTTCCGACGCCACGGCCAACCTCAACGCTTGGGCGGCAACGTGCAGGACTCAAAACGCGAAGTATCAGCGTGAAGGGCTCCTGGAGGCTTACAACGTGGGGAAACCGCATGCGTGAAGACGGCCCGATCAAGGTGTTGGTGCTTCACTGGGGGACGCGGGGCGGAGGGCCTCGTTTCGCTCTGGCGCAGGCGAAGGCTTTTGCTCGGCGAAGCGACGTGGAAACCTACGTTTCGTACAACACTCGCGCAGAACTAGCATCCGATTTCAGTGTCGTTGGCATGGGAAGCCACCCAGTGGCCACGTATCGCAAGAAGAGTGGAGTGGTGCGTCTCGACCGTTGGGTCGTAGTCATGTTCGGTCTACTCCGCTATATTCGCGCGAATCGGATCGATGCGGTCTACTCCCCCATGTTCAGTCTTTGGCAGTCACCGGTCACTCCCTTCATTCGGGCGATTGGAATTCCCGTAATCGCTTCGATCCATGAGCTCACGGAGCATGAAGGCGATCAGCACCTTGCAAATCGGGTTTGTACCAGCATCGACCTCCATTTCTCGAGTTTCATAGTCGCGTACTCCGCTGCGGTCGAAGATGATCTGATCGCTCGAGGCATCAAACGGCGCAGGATAATTCGCTCGTTTCACGGTGTCGATGACAAACCAACGAGGCCAAGATCGGCTCCAGCTAGGCCGGCCGTGATTGGATTCTTTGGTCGCATTTTGGAGTACAAAGGTCTTCCTTTGTTCGGCGAGGCCATAGCGCGTTTGAAATCCGACGGCCATGCGGTGCGCGGAATCGTCTTTGGGGACTCCGAGGAAGATCCGTCATCCCTGATCAAATCGGCCCCCCAACTCGAGTGGAACGTTGGGTGGATTCCCGAGCAAGACGTCGATGGGATTGTCGGGAGCTTTGATGTTCTCGTACTCCCTTACATTTCGGCAAGCCAGTCCGGTGTCCTAGCTGTAGCAGCGGGTCTGGGTGTACCCGCGGTAGTCACTCCCGTCGGCGGACTCGTGGAGCAGATCGCACGCCTCGGCGGGGGCCTTGTGGCGAGAGAAGTGTCCCCCGAGGCAATCGCCGAGGCAGTGGGAGATCTCCTGTCAGATAACTCGCTGTACGCGGCGCTGTCGAACTCGGCGCTGAATTCCGCGGGCTCGAGTATGAGTTGGGATCAGAGCCTCCGGCCCATCGTGACCGCAATGACATCACCGAACCACAACAAAGGAGACCGAGCGCATGTTTAGCGTTCATCGGACACTTGTGGCGATCGAGGCAGTTGCTCTGTCCCTGGTCTCATACTTTCCGATCCACGGACCCCGCAAAGTATTGCTTCGAATCGCAGGTGCGCAAGTCGGAAAGACGACGGTTTTGTACCACGGGTTTCAGGTTCGCGCGGCACGCAATTTGAGCATCGGCGACGATTCGTCCATTGGGGATCGTGCCATTCTCGACGGTCGTGGCGGCCTAACGATTGGCCGGTCGGTTAACCTTTCGACTGGAGTCCAGATATGGACGGCACAGCACGATTGGCAATCGCCAGGGTTCGAATCTGTGTCCGCTCCAGTCGTGATCGGTGATCGCGTCTGGCTGGGCCCCGGCGTCATCGTCCTGCCGGGGACGTCCATCGGGGAAGGTGCAGTAGTTGGAGCCGGAGCCGTCGTCACAAAGGACCTAGCGCCCTATGGCTTATACGGGGGTGTTCCCGCCAAGCGCATCGGGGATCGTCCCGAACCGATGACCTACACAATTGGTGGGCCGCGGCGGAAGCAGTGGTGGTGGTAAATATGGCGGCACAGCTACGTGTTCTACACATCACGCCGAACCTATTTGTTCCGGGGCGCATGGGCGGCGGCGAGCGATATGTTCAGCAGTTGGTCCATGCACAGATCGACTTGGGGCTCTCGGTTCAAGTAGTGGCCGTGGTGTCGTTCCAACAGATCCAGCTCGAGAGTGGCGCGCCTACGGTCGGGTTGATGCGGGGGTTCAAACGACTCCTGAAACTTGCGCGCCAAACGGACATCATTCACGTTCACCAGTTGAACACACAGGGTTTCGACCTTGCCTTGCTCTTGGCGCGACTCTCGGGTACTCCGCTCGTCCTTACTGATCATGGCGGTGACCGATATACGCCGGGCAGACTTCTTGGCTCGCGTCGGCTCGCGATGGTATCTGCTGTAGCTGCTGTTAGTCCCTTTAGCCTCAGGGATATCGATCCGAAGGGGATAGCCAGAAGGTCGGAAGTGATCTGGGGCGGGGGCGACCATCTGACGGGTGGCGCGACCAACTCCAATCGCACGGACGTTCTCTTCGTGGGGCGGTTACTGCCACACAAGGGGATCCACATACTCATCGAGGCGTTGCCTGCACAAATGTCGCTGAGAATCGTTGGCGAGACTCGTGATGCTGAATACCGGCGGAGCCTTCAGCAGTTGGCCAATAACAAAGACGTTGTCTTCGAAGGAGCCCCCGCTGACGGGCAACTCCGGGCCCTTTACCAGGCGTCGGATGTACTGGTCTTGCCTTCTGTTGAAATGTTTGAGGGCAAACGATATCGTCGCCCTGAACTCCTAGGATTGGTTGTCCTCGAATCGCTCGCGGCCGGCACCCCTGTGATCGGCAGTTCGGTCGGCGGGCTGGCTGAATTGTTACAGCTGACCTGGCAGACGTCCGTCGCGCCGGGGAATGTCGATGCGCTGCGCGAGGCGCTCGTGAAGGGTTCATTCTCGTTACCGCCGCAGGAGCGCTTATCAGACCTCACTTGGTCTGCGACGGCTCGCCGCTGCCTTTCGCTTTACCAAGAGTTGGCCACGGCGCATGCAGAGCGCTGAGATTGCAGCCGTGAGGACGGTACCGGTTCAAGGGTTCTCGCGAGGATTGATCGTTGTTGTCTGCGTCGCGAGCTTCTTCTCTCTTCCCAGCTTTAGTCAGGTTTCTTGGGGGACGCTCATTGGGTTGGCGGCGGCGCCTCTTTGGTGGAACGCAATCAGAAATGATGCTGCGGCAAGAAGAGTCGCAATTCTCCTCCTGGCTGTCACGTTTCTCTTCGTCCCGACCTCCTTGATCTCGTTGGCGATGGATTCGTCGCGTTCGTTTGTCCTCGAGAACGCACTTCGCGAGGTGTTCGGCCTGATCGCGATGTTGACTTTCTTCGTCGCTACGTTCGTGTCGACCCGATGGAACGGTCCCCGCCTTACGCTTCTTGCGCTCGGGGCCGGCGGCGGGATATCGGCAGCCCTATACCTGACACCGGAACAATCTGACAACGCGTGGAAATACGCATTCGTCTGGCCGGTAGGTCTCCTTGTTCTGGCCCTTGTCGCGAGATGGAACGGCTTTGCGGTTGCAGTGATCTTTTTTGCACTTTCCGCGATGAGCCTATTCTTTGAGTCGCGAAATGCGGCCGGCGCCTTCGCCGTCGCAGGCTTGGTTTGTATTGTGTACCAATTGCTCAGCTCGCGCACGGGCCGCAGCCGCTCACGGGTCGTCTCAGCAGCAGTGGCAATTGCCGCAGCGACTTTGCTTGCGTATAGCGTTATCACCGCGGCGATTGCCGACGGCACATTTGGTGCTGAACTGCAGCAGAGGCAGATACGCCAAGATCTTCAGGGTCCCTTCGGAGCTCGAGTCGAGTGGGCGGCCACGCTGGGTTTGCTGCAGCGATCGGTGTTCGGCCTTGGCGCCGGAGTGTCCCCTGGGCCGAAAGATGTGCAGACGGGGCTGGAGAGTCTGTACGACAACGGATTCGACGCCAATACCGATTACGTGACTTCCCATCTCTTGGGAAGCCGTGTTGAACTTCATTCAATTGTCGGGGACTTTTGGCTCAACGGCGGCCCGATTGCGTTCTGTATCGGGATCTACTTCGGAGTGTTGCTTGTGCGATCCCTAGTTCAAGCGACGCATAGCCCATTTCGCAGTGTCGTCGCACTCTTGTCTGTTCAAGCCCTCTGGGATCTGGTCTTCTCGCCAATGGTCGTGAATGGAAAATGGGTCGCGATCGCGCTCGCGGTCTGCTTGGCGCTCTCAGCTCCACGACTCAAAGGCAAAGCG
Source organism: Leifsonia sp. Leaf264 (assembly GCF_001422325.1). Classification (GTDB taxonomy): domain Bacteria; phylum Actinomycetota; class Actinomycetes; order Actinomycetales; family Microbacteriaceae; genus Orlajensenia. Next base: position 91,122 of record NZ_LMMR01000009.1, on the reverse strand, counting down.
AGCGTTGAACGAGACCGCCATGAACGGCTTGACGCGTGATCCCGGGCGTACTGCGTCGCAACCTGCAAGTGCGGGTTCTCACGACGCCTTTCGTGCTTGCCTCAAGCTTCACCACGGCCTGGTTGGTAATCGGACATATCGGCGCGAACGCATACGGGATCTTGCTCTTAGTTACGGGGTTGGCACAACTGCTTCCCTTCGTCGATTTCGGGGTCGGCGCGGCAGTGATGAATGTACTTGGAGCGGGTCAGACAGCGGCAGATTCCGTGCGACTGACCTTGATTTCGGCCCAACGAGTCTTGCTTTTGTCTTCGACGGGGGTTGTGGTCGTCGCAGGCGTCCTTGCGCTGGTTCCTGGATGGAACATTCTGCTCGGGGTGGAATATGCAGACGCGAATTGGGTGGTGCTAGCCTTTGCCGCGGCTTTCGGGGGTCTCGTGGCTTCGCAACTCGGTCAGCGCGTTCTGATCGGGGTTGGTCGTAACCAGCTGTGGATGATTTTGGGGACGTGTTCCGCCGTAATGACCCTCGTTGGTTCAGCAGCGGCCGTCGCACTCGATGCCGGAATCACTTGGTTCGCAGTTATTCCGACCTTGTGCGGACTCGTCGTCAGCATCATTGCGGGAACCGTAGGATCCCGGGCTGTCGGCCTCCGGTACCGAGACATAGTGATTGGAGCACTGCATCCACGTCGATATCCTGCGGTGCCGCTCGCGGCGACGGCGCTCCCGATGATTGTGATCATGGTGGGGATCCCGCTCGTGCTGCACTCGGACCGTTGGATAATCAGCCATGTACTGGGAGACGCGATGCTGGCGGAATACACCATTGCGGCCCAGGTCTACATACCCCTTTGGACTGCTTCTTCTACGGCGCTCGTCGCACTGTGGCCCGTATTTGCGGCGGCGAGGACTTCGGATGTGGGGGCGGCACTTCGTGGCCTGTTCCGTTCATCCATCGGTATCTTCGTTGCCGCGCTTCTGTGCTGCGTAGCTTTCGCTGCGCTTCTCCCTTTCGCCACTTCGGTACTCAGCCACGGTGAATCGACCGCGTCGATCTCGCTCAGCCTTGCTTTTGCCGCTCTTCTCCTGATTCAGATCACCTTCTATCCAGCGGGTGTCTATATGACTTCGCCTTCAGATCTGCGTTTTCAGGCAGTCTGCATCATGTTCATGATCGCTATAGGAATTCCGGCCTCAATCTGGGCGACAAACGTGGTCGGGGTGCCCGGCCCGGTGTGGGTATCAGCAGCGGCCATACTTCTCTTCCAGGCTCTGCCAGCCACGGTTCGACTTCTCCGTAGGTATAGAAACGAGAAAGCATTGGACCGAGTATGACCAATCCGCTTGTATCGATTATTACTGTGACCCGTAACAACGTTGAGGGTCTCAGATCCACTTTGACTTCCATCAAATCTCAACTTGATGTGTCGCCCGTTGAGATCGAAGTGATCGTGATTGATGGCGCGTCCAGTGACGAGACGACTGCGTACTTAAGCACGATCGATGATGGCCGCGTGCGATGGATTTCTGAGCCTGACCGCGGAGTTTACGATGCGATGAATAAGGGTTCGAAGTTGGCGACCGGTGTCTATCAGCATTTCTTGAACGCGGGCGATCGGTTCTACACCGAATCGGCGCTCTCGGAGATCATCGCCCAAGTCGAGCTTGCGAATCATCCGAAAGGGATGGTTGTCTTCGGGGCAGTCAAAGTTGGCCGCAGTGGGCAGAGCGTCATTCGAAATCGTCCTCACATCTGGTGGAAGCACGCGTTCGGTGTCCGCCCTCACTGTCACCAGGCAATTTGGTTCCCCTCCGTCGTGGTTGAAGCGTTGGGGGGCTATGCGGAAAAGTACTCTTTCGTAGGAGACTTCGATCTCATCATGCGGGCAGGACTTATGGCGCCAGCCCGATGCATTCAGGGAGTTCACGTCGCTTACGAGGGTGGTGGTATGTCGGAGCAGCGCCGCGCGGAAATTCCGCGCTTGCTGCATTCGGTTCGGAGTGAGCGTTTCAATTATGGGCCCGGGCTCACCCGCGCCGATCACCTATGGGCGATCTCGTTGTCGGCGTTCCATCGGATCATGACCAGAGCGAACGGAAGCCGGTGAACGAGGCACCCATCAGGTTTCTTTCAGTTTCACCGGGGGTATGGGGAGCCGAACGAAGTTTGCTCACCCTCGCGGAATCCCTGCATGCGGCCGGACATAGGGTCTCGTTGTACTGCGTTTCAGCAGAGTTGGGAGAGGCGTGGCGAGGCCGCGTCAATGCCGCTGTAGTTGTAGTCGCCAGTGCTGAGAGCGGAGGTGTTTCTGGTCGCTTGCGGCAGCTAGTGAGGTTCTTTCGAGCGCGAGGGGTTCTTCCGAAAACCGGAACGGTCGTCTCTTTTAGTCCTCGCTTGAATGCTCCGGTAGCCGTCTTGAGCCTGTTCGACCGAGTGCGCCGGGCCCCGCGGCGATGGTTCATAGACCTTCATGACTACCTGGATGCGGGCAAGGGGTTGGTGGCACTCGACGCGGCAGTCATTGCGGGGGCTGGCGTGGTTGCAGTTAGCGAATTCGCTGCAAGCGTCAGTCGCGCCGTCAGTGCTAGAGCAACGGTGCTATATCGACCGATCGTGCCCCGTTCGGCGCCCCTGACGGAACCGCCGCGTAGTGAACGGATGGTGCTCAGAATAGGGATTGTCGGTCGTATTGATCCCGACAAGAATCATGTCCTCCTCGCTGACGCAATAGCGAACTCGGGACTGCCCTGCGATCTAGTAGTGCGTGGTGTTCCGACGGAGTATGGGCATCCGTCGGGGGATCTCGTGTTGGACGCTATGCGGCGGGCAGTTGGGGATCAATTGAAGTACGAGGGCCCCGTGGCGAATGAACTCGCGATGGACGGTCTTGATGTGTTGGTCGTGGCGAATGAGAGGGAGCCTCTGGGGCGGACCGTCCTTGAAGCGCAACTGGCCGGACTCCCGGTTGTAGTTCCGGACAAGGGGGGTGCCGCCGAACTAGTTGTCGATGGCGTCACGGGTCTCTATTTCATCGCTAATAGCTCGGTCAGTCTGGGCGCGGTTCTCTCTGCACTGGCCCACAGCGCAGATCTGAGGGCGGCCCTGGCGATTGCCGGCAGAGCATCCGCCACTTTTCAGAGTGATCCCATCCGATACGCGCACGCATATGCGAGCGCGCTCGGGCGCGGCTGACTGGATCCTCAGCGTCAGGTGACTCGCTCGGTCAACGAGGGAGCGCGCGGTCCGGTCGGTCCAACTCATTGAGGCTAGCTTCCGCCCGCGCTGGCTTGGTCGGTGGTGAGGGCTAAACGATCGTGGCTCGTTCTTATGTGCCGCCGATTCCGGTTCAAGGCGGCTCAATCAAGCCGACTACGGTCCGTTGCATTCACTCCCCGACAGCAAGTAGGGCCGAGTTCACTGAGTTGTTAAGCTTCAGGGCGTCCAAAAGGAATGAGGTAATCGGAGATGCACAGATACGCAGACATTCAGGGCCTCAGGGCGCTGGCAGTGCTTGCGGTGATCTTGTTTCACGCGGGCTTGCCCGTTCCGGGCGGGTTTGTTGGAGTGGACATGTTCTTCGTCATCTCCGGGTTCGTAATCGCCAACATGCTAATCCGCGAACGACAAAAGACTGGACGGATCGAACTCCGGTCGTTTTACGTCCGCCGTTTCAAACGCCTTACCCCTGCGCTTGCAGTCGTCGTGGTGTTCAGCGTCGCCGGTGCTGCTCTGCTCCTGTCGCCCCTTGGGAGCTTGCAGAACGCCACTCTTACTGGAATCGGCGCCCTATTAATTTCGGCGAACTATGTCATTGCGGGCACGACGGGAGGCTACTTCGCTCCGGCGGCGGACATTAACCCCCTACTGCACACCTGGTCTCTGTCGGTCGAGGAGCAGTTTTACCTCGGGTTTCCGATGCTCCTCATGTGCGGATGGTGGCTATCTGGCCGTGGGCGCGCTTCCCGGGGGTTCCCGGTGGCGATCCTCGTTGCTGTTGGGCTTGCGTCAGCGTTGCTGGCCTTCGCTGCCGTCGTCGCGGACCCGGTCGGCCGAGTTCCCCCGATTGCTGGGGGAGTCACCGGTCGAATTCCGACATTCATCGTAGGAACTTCCTTCGGCTTCTACGGGCCTCTCGGCCGGGTCTGGGAGTTCATCGCTGGTGCGCTAGTGGCTTTCGCGCTCACCCGCATCGAACGACTGCCCAGCGCTTCGGCGAAGGTGTTCGGAGTGGCTGGGGCGGCGGGAATTCTCGGGAGCATGTGGCTCATAAGTGAGGCGGATGCGTTCCCGGGACCTTGGACGGTACTCCCGGTTGTCTCGACTGTGCTTCTGATCACAGCGGGCCGAGTGGGGAGCAACGTGATGAGTAGAGTACTGGCCGCTCGGCCTGCAGTGTGGATCGGAGACCGGTCGTACTCGTGGTACCTCTGGCATTGGCCGCTGATTGTGTTTGCTGATCTGCTCACCGGACAGGATCCGCGGGCTCGTGTAGTTGCGCTCGCCGTTTCGCTAGGGGCGGCAATGGCGTCCTATCGGTGGATCGAGAACCCTCTCCGGGCTTTCCCTTCGAGGCCATTGCGGCGTTTCATTCCGGTGGCGGCTGCCATTCTCGTCGTTCCGCTTGTCCTCAGTGCAGGAACTTTCGCTGCGGCGCGCGATGGGTTCGCCAATGATGGCGTCCGCGCTTATCAGGCAGCCGATTCAGCTCACCTCGGTGAAGCGTCAGGCTGCGACACCACACTGCCGTTGGGCATGCGTGACGAGGGCACCTGCACGTGGAACGGTACGGCGGAAGGGGCACCCATCTATCTCGTCGGAGATTCGAACGCTGACCACTTCAGCGAAGCAGTTCTGGGGGCGGCTCTAGCGCTCGACGCACCTCTGCACCTGAGTACTTCTACAGCGTGCCCGCTATTTGCGGGGTTCTTCTACCGAAACGACATGAGCTCGGCATGGAATGCAAGGTGCGACGAGTATCGCACCGGCACGATTGATTTCCTTCTCGCGGACGCGACTCCTGGCACTGTAATCATTTCGCAGGTCGGAATCTATTGGAGTTCATCAAGCATCCGCGCTGGTCTGTCCGAGCGAGATGCCAGCACCGAAACCAGCCGCAAGCTCCATTCCCTTGAGGGTTCCCTCGGAGCGATGGTTGAAAATCTGCGTGCCGCTGGGCACAAGGTGCTTCTGGTGCAGGAGATCCCGTTTTACAACTACGTTGACTATCAGGAATACCAGCCCCAGCTTTGCTCGTCATTCGCAATGGCCTCGTTTAACTGCGTCGGCGAAATAGACCTCACCACCGCGGAAGACCAGTTCCAGGAAGTTCAGAGGATATACGATCACCTGGGTTCATCGCGGGCGGTCGATACCCTCCAGTTGCGCGACGAGCTCTGCGATGTCGAATCCTGCACAACCATCAAGGGCGGGACGATCATGTACCGTGACGGGACACATCTTTCGGTAGATGCAAGCAAACGACTCTCCGGTCGGTTCGAAGTAGCCCTCCGCGACCTTCGAACCGCGAACGGGTGAATCGCGCCGACAGGCAGGACTGTTGTTCCATGACGAGAAGATCCGCGATGGGCGACGGGGTCGAGGTTGACCTCGATGTAAGCGGCGAGCGGTACCTCGGGTGTTTGGCGAGACATTGTGGACACATCGCAGTCGATGGTGCGCCTCAGAATCAGTTCGCCGTTACAAAGCAGCCACTAATGCTCAGCTACACGCGTTGGCCTCAAAGCATCTGCCTCGTTCGACTTCGATTGGTGCCGGTAGACCTACTTGAGTGGGTGAACTCGAGAAAATCCGTCTGGTGCAATTGACCGCCGACCTCTCGTCCCGATTCTGCGGGGGAGCCCGCGTCGAGACGATCGAACCGCCGCATGCCCGGCCGCGCGCCGCATTGTGCATTTCGTGGTGCTTAGCCTCGCCATCGCTCCGGTCGCGGTCGCGGTCGTGACGTGGGTCGGGGTACGCGAGTTGCTCGCCAAAGAAGAGCGCGAGCAGACCATCCCGCTCGCGAGCGACATGAAGGCCCAGGTAGTGGCAGGCGAGAGCGAGGCTGCCCAGAGGCCGGGCTCGCAGTTCCAGGCGCACGCTGCGAAAGCGGCATCCCTCACCAGTGATCGATCTGGCGCGCCGTTGAAAACGCGCGTCGGATAGGCCCAAGTCTGACCGTGATGCGCGAGTTGACGGCATCCGTCCAAACCTGATCTCGCGGCCGCTGATGGCACCATCTCGCAGGCCAACACCGACATCCGTTCGATTGATGGCCTCGATGTGATCGGCCCGTTGGCCACTGCGCGCGATTCGCACGAGGCGCAGCTCTCCGAAGCGCCCCGGCGATCGGCTCCCTCGGCCGTGTGGCACCGGTCGTGCCGGCGATGCTCGGCGCCGATGGGCCACGCAACTACCTGATGCTGCTCCAGAGCAACGCTGAGCTTCAATCGTCGAGCGGGATCCCCGGGGGCGCTCGCTCTCATCCATACCGACGACGGCGCGTTCGCGATGACTGAGCAGGCGAGCTCGTCCGACTTCCTGGCCTACGACGCGCCCGTGATCGAGCTGCCCACTGGCGTGAGGGCAATCTGGGAGAACTCGACCTGATCGCGCGGCGGGCGCCCACGCTCTCCCTGACACCGTTTAGTACTGGTTCGCCTCCGACCCAGTAGCATCGTGCTGGCATGAGGGATTCGTCCTAGTTGTGTGTCCAGCAACCACGCGTAGAGGAGAACGAACTTGACCAAGCGAGCATTCATCACCGGTATCACGGGGCAAGACGGCTCGTACCTCGCCGAGCTTCTGTTGTCGAAGGGCTATGAGGTCCACGGTCTCATCCGCAGGGCGTCCACGTTCAACACCTCGCGTATCGATCACCTGTACGTGGACCCGCACGACCCATCCGCTCGCCTTTTTCTCCACTACGGAGATCTGAGCGATGGAGCTCGTCTCGTGACTTTGCTCGCCGAGATCAATCCTGACGAGGTCTACAACCTGGGTGCTCAGTCGCATGTGCGCGTCTCCTTCGACGAACCCGAGCACACCGCCGACACCACCGGCACAGGAACCATCCGCATTCTCGAGGCCGTTCGTCTCTCGGGAATCGAAACGCGGTTTTATCAGGCCTCGAGTTCGGAACTCTATGGCGCAACCCCGCCGCCTCAGAACGAGGAGACTCCGTTCTATCCCCGCTCGCCCTATGGTGCGGCCAAGCTCTACAGCTACTGGATCACGAAGAACTACCGCGAGGCCTACGGCATGTTCGCGGTCAACGGCATCCTTTTCAACCACGAGTCCCCCCGCCGCGGAGAGACCTTCGTGACGCGCAAGATCACCCGCGCCGTCGCCGCCATCAAGGCCGGGCGTCAAGAGCACCTCTACATGGGCAACCTCGACGCCGTGCGCGACTGGGGCTACGCCGCGGAGTACGTCGAGGGGATGTGGCGGATGCTGCAGGTCGACGAACCCGAGGACTTCGTGCTCGCCACCGGTATCGCCACGACGGTGCGCGATTTCCTCACCATCTCGTTCGAGCACGCCGGCCTCAACTGGGAAGACCATGTTCTATTCGATGAGCGGTACCTGCGTCCCACCGAGGTCGACGCGCTCGTCGGTGACCCGTCGAAGGCGAATTCCAAGCTCGGCTGGAAAGCATCCGTGCGGCCCGACGAACTGGCGCGATTGATGGTCGATGCTGATATCGAAGCCCTCGAGTTCGCCGGGAGCCCCTGGATCGACGCAGTGTCTCTCGACAGCTGGGGTGACCGGTGACGTTCACCGGTCTCGTGGGTCAGGATGGATCGTCGTTCGAGGCATCACGGCTCGATCGCGACGCCCCCTTCTATGTCGCTGGGCACCGCGGGCTCGTCGGATCAGCAATCTGGCGCAAGCTCGAAGCCGAGGGGTTCACCAATCTCATCGGCCGGTCGTCATCGGAACTCGACCTCACCGACCGTCAGGCCGTCTTCGCCTTCATGGCGGAGGCCCGGCCTCGCTACGTGGTGCTGGCAGCCGCGAAGGTCGGTGGGATTCTCGCGAACAGCACGTATCCCGCCGACTTCCTCAGCGTGAACCTTCAGATCCAGGTGAATCTGATGGACGCGGCTGTCGAGGTGGAGGTGGAGCGCTTGCTCTTCCTCGGCTCGTCGTGCATCTATCCCAAGTTCGCCCCGCAGCCGATCAGCGAGGACGCGCTGTTGACCGGATATCTCGAGGAGACGAACGACGCGTACGCGATCGCCAAGATCGCCGGCATCATGCAGGTGCAGGCTGTGCGTCGGCAGTTCGGGTTGCCGTGGATATCGGCTATGCCGACGAACCTGTATGGTCCTGGAGACAACTTCTCGCCATTGGGATCGCACGTACTGCCCGCGCTCATCAGGAGATATGACGAAGCGGCGGATGCTGGAGTCACAACCGTGACGAACTGGGGGACCGGCACGCCGCGTCGTGAGTTCCTCCACGTCGACGACATGGCCGATGCCTGCCTGCATCTCCTGGAGAATTACGACGGGCCGGAACAGGTGAACGTCGGTACGGGAAGCGATGTCACCATCCGTGAGATCGCGGAGACGGTGGCGCGAGTCGTCGACTACGACGGTGAAACGCAGTGGGACACGACGAAGCCCGACGGCACGCCGCAGAAGCTGCTCGACGTGTCAAGGCTCGCGAACGCCGGGTGGACTGCACGCATCTCCCTCGAGGACGGGCTGCGGTCGACGGTCCAGTGGTATCGGGAGCACCATTCCAGCTTGCGGGGCTAGGCAGCATCGTCTGGTGTAATTGACGGATGACCTCTCGTCCCGATACTGCGGGGGAGCCCGTGTCGAGACGATCGCACCGCCAACGTGCGCGTTCTCGTCGCGTCGTGCTCCTCGTGGTGCTGGGCGTCGTCTTCGTGTTGATAGCCATCGCGGCATGGGTGGGTGTGCGCGGGTTCCTCGCCAAGGGCGAGCTGGAACAGGCCATTCCTCTCGCAACCGAGATGAAGTCGCGAGTCGTCGCTGGAGACGGCGACGCAGCTCAGGCAGCAGGATCCCAGCTCCAGAGCCACGCCGCACAGGCTGCGCAACTGACCAGTGATCCGATCTGGCGCGCTGCCGAGGTCGTTCCCTGGATCGGTCCGAACCTCACGGTGATGCGGGAGTTGGCGGCATCCGTCGACACTGTCGCGCAAGGCGCTGTTCGGCCGCTGTCGAATCTGGCCGGATCGATTCAGCTGGGTGACTTCAAGCCGGTCGACGGTCGCATTGACCTCGATCCGCTAATCGCTGCACAGCCTGATCTCGCGGCTGCTGATGCCACGATCTCCCAGGCGAGCACCGACATCCGTTCGATCGATGACCTCGACGTGATCGGTCCGTTGGCAGATGCACGCGACTCGTACGAGGCGCAGCTGGCGGATGCGGCCTCGGCGATCGGAGGGCTGGATCGCGCGGCGCAGCTCGTGCCGGCGATGCTCGGCGCCGATGGCGCTCGCAACTACCTGATGCTGTTCCAGAACAATGCGGAACTTCGATCGTCCGGCGGGATCCCCGGGGCGCTCGCCCTCATCCACACCGACGACGGCGCCTTCGCGATGACCGAGCAGGCGAGCTCGTCCGACTTCCCGCACTACGACGCGCCCGTGATCGAGCTGCCCACTGACGTGAGGGCCATCTGGGGTGAGAACACGGCCGAATACATCCAGGATGTCGGCTATACCCCGCAGTTCCCTCTCACAGGTCAGATCGCGCGCGAGATGTGGAAGAGGCAGTTCGGAACCGAGGTCGACGGCGTGATCGCCACCGATCCGGTCATGTTGAGCTACTTGTTGGAAGCCACTGGTCCCGTCACCCTGCCGAGCGGTGATGTCATCACGAGCGAGAACGCGGTTCAACTGCTGCTGAGCGACGTGTACGCACGCTACGAGAATCCCGCCGATCAGGATGCGTTCTTCGCGTCAGCCGCCGCGGCGGTCTTCGCCGCCGTGGCGAGCGGTGACGCCGACCCGAAGAAGCTGATCGATGCGTTCATTCGCGCCGGAGACGAGCGACGGGTGCTCGTGTGGAGTTCCCACGACGACGACCAGGAGATCCTCGAGGGCACGACTCTCGCCGGAGAGCTTCCGTCCAGCGCTGGGTCGGCTTCGAGGTTCGGTCTCTACTTCGACGATCAGACCGCGTCGAAGATGGACACCTATCTCGACATGGAAGTCGCGATGGGAGATGTCGTCTGCCGCAAGGACGAGCGCCCCTATTACGAACTGCACGTGAAGCTGACGAATACGGCGCCGGCGGATGCGGCGACCACCCTGCCGGAATATGTCACCGGCGGAGGGCTCAAGGGCGTGGCGGCAGGGAATATCTCGACGTCGGTAGCGGCCTACGCGCCGCCCGGCTCGTACAACCTGGGAGCACTGCGTGACGGGAAGGATTCGGGGTATTACCCGAGCATCGAGAACGGATACCCCCTCAGCAAGTTCTCGACGGAACTCGCGCCTGGCGAGAGTACGACGCTGACCTTCGGATTCCTCGGCGACGACCCCAGTAAACGGGGTGCGGGCCTTGAGATGACGCCGATGCTGCGTAACGTCCCGGTTAATCGGTTACCGCTTACCTGTGAAAATGCCGTACTCTGAAACGGTCTTAGATCGCAGTTGCGTTCAGCGGTCGCACAATCACAAATCAAGGGGTCCCATCATGAAGAAGAAGCTTGTCGCGATTGCGCTCGCCGTCGTGGCGTTCGTTGCCATCCCGGTCACCGCAGCGACTGCCGCTGAGTACAACGGTCAGGGCTCCAGCGCCACGACCACGGCCGGTAACTCGGCGGAGCTGAGCTTCTCCGGACTCGACGCCAACGCGCCCGTCACGATTCAGGGCGACGGCGTCACCCTGGCTGTCGTCAAGGCCGGCTCGATCGCCAAGACCACCGACGCGAGCGGATCGGTCTCGACCACCGCCACCGCCAGCGCGCCCGGCACCTACACGGTCACCGCTACGACGGCCAACGCGGTCGCTGTCGCCACGTTCACGGTGCTCCCGGCGGACTCGTCGTCCGCTGACGGCCTCGCCTCGACCGGCGCCAACGTTCCGATGCTCCTCATCTGGGGCGCCGCCGGCGCGATCCTGCTCGGCATCGCCCTCGTGGTCGTGCTGACCACGGTGCGTCGCAACCGCGCAGCAGCGTAACCCCTTCGAGAACGCACGAGCACGGCCCCGGGAAACCGGGGCCGTGCTCTTTTGTGTTGTGACGCAATGGACGGCGCTTCGGCCCCGGACGTCGTCCGAGCTTCAGCGCGCAGAGGTGGACGTCGGCACCACGCCCACGGCTGCGGCGCGAGGCGGCCGCCGCCGGGCGATGAGCGTGCCGATCACCAGCACGATCAGGCTGCCGATGAGGGCGCCAGTGCTGTTCGCGATGACGTCGCGCCCGCTCGGGTAGCGATCGGGCAGGAGTAGGAACTGCGCGAGTTCGATCGCCGACGAGAACAGCACGCCGGCGATGGTCGCCATCCACCAGCGCCTGCGTCCCAGGAGCACGGTCAGGATCACTCCGAAGGGGATGAACATCACCACGTTCGAGCTGAACTCGATGAGCTTGTAGCTCATCCACGGCATGCCATGTTGGTGCGCCCAGATCACGAAGGCGTAGATCTCGTGGCTGATCGGTCGGTCCACGGGCTCCGGCCACAGCACGATGAGAGCGAGCACGATGAGGTAGAGCACCATCAGCACGCCGGCCAGTCGGCGTCGATGCCGCCAGCTCATGCCGACGGAACGTACTCGGGGTAGCCGTAGACGACGTTCGTGTCCCAGGGCTGCCCGTAACGGCGCACGAAGGTCTGATCCGACGGCAGGAACTCGGGCACGTCGCCCTCCACCGTGGCGATCGAGTCGGCGCGCACGTCGTCCACGAAGCCTGCGTGGTAGATGGTGTCGACCGGCCCCGCGCTGTAGAAGATCACGGCGCCAGCGCGCGGTTCGGTGCCCACCAGGCCGCGCGCGTCGAAGTGCTCGTACAACTCGCGGGCATCGCGCGTCTGGGGCACGGCGTTCTCGCGCAACAGCCACGCCACGTATTGGGCGCTCCACGCCGTCGTCGCTCCGACCCCCGCGCTCCACGGGCTCTCCGCCAGCCGCATGCCAGCGCTCCCACGCGCCTCGGCTCGCACGTCGTCGATGGTGCGGGTGGGCACGGCGTCTGCGGTCGGGGTGGGGGTCGACGTCGGCGCGGCAGTGCGCGCGGTGCTCGGCGCATCATCGCGCGGCAGCAGGACGACCGTCGCCGCACCCGCCGCGACGGTACCGAGGGCGGCGATGATCACGGTGCGCCGACGGATGGCGCCGGTCACGGCTTCGCTCCGTTCCGATACGAGCGCGGATCGGCCTCGGCGACGGTGCGCGCGACCTTGTGGCCCGCGTGCCACATCGACACGACGGGGAACCTGTTGACCACCCGGTAGATCTGCATGTCGGTGCGGAACGCCTCACTGTCGGGACGAGCCAGAACACGCGGAACGCGGTGGGCGCCGTTGACGAACGGCACCGGCTGCACTGTGGTGGCCGCTCCCTGGTTGACGTAAGTCTCGATCCAGCCCTTGCTGATCGATCGCGAGACGTGGATGCGCAGCACGACGTCAGTCCACCGTCCGCGCCGATAGGGGAGCGAGAGGTAGGGCCACGGATCGCCGGCGTTCAGCTCGTTGCCGCGGATCACGAACTCATCGAGTGGCTCGCTCTTCAGCCGCCTGTCGGCGTGCAGCACGAGCGGGGAGCCCTGCACGTAGGGCGGACCGTAGAACTGGAACAGGGCGATGTAGCCAGTGGCATCCGGCCCCTTCGGATTGGCCGGGTCGTTCTTCGGGTACACCGTGGGGAAATCGGTCGAGGGCATGAAGGCGAAGCCGACGCAGAACTCGTCGCCCTCGACGATGTTGCGGCGGCTGGACGACTGGAACCGCACAGTCGTCTTGGTGGGCTGCTCAGCGTCGTACCGGGCGCTCTCGGGCATAGAGACCTTCAGCACCTTGCGGGCGGCCCCCAGCACGGGATCGTTCACGAGCTGGGCGTACTTGGCGCCCACGACGGCGGAGTGGCTCTGCTTCCACTGCTCGAGGGTTCCGTCGTACTTCGCAGCCCAGGCGAGCTCGGAGCGCCATCCGCCCGTGGGCAGCGAGTCGCCCTGGAACCTGTTCGCCGTGGCGACGCCGATGAAGGGCGAGGTGACGGTCACACCGTCGACCACGGCGCGCGCCCGGATCCAGAAGACGCCGTCGGACGGCGTCGGCGTGACGTTGTCGACGAGCTTGCGCGTGGTGTTCCAGGCGACGTAGTACTTGCCGCCGCCGACGCCCTTCGCTTCGCGGGTGCCGAACTCGGGCACGCCGATGATGATCACGACGTTGGAGACCTTCGTGCCGCCGGTGACCTTGGCGACCACGTTGAGAGTGCCCGACACCTTGGACTCGGTGAGGGGCGAGATGATCGCGATGGAGGCCATCGTGTTCCCCTTCCCTCGAACGGATGCTGTCATGCGATGTCGCACGCGAGGGTGGGGTCACAGCGATGCGAAGACTCGGTCGCCAGACCCGCAATCATCGGTCCAGCATCATCGCCCGTTCCCTCGCTCCGGACACGACACACCCTCCCGGGGGCCGCATCACGGTTCTCACAAGCTATAGCGGGCATTCTCAAAGTGCAAGGATCCCCGGCGCCTCCGACGCCAGTATGTCGATCCTGTTAACAACATGAGGCATCCACGGTTTCGGGTCATTCGCGTTGTTAGAGTCATGCCGAATCGGCCGCCCGCGCCACGCGCGGGTCGGGCCGTCCGTGAGCCAGGAGGCAGCATGCCCGAAACGCGCCCCACCTCGACCGACATCCGACGCTCGACCGACACCAGACCCCCGACCGACATCCGACCTTCGATGATGCTGAACCGACGCACGGTTCTGGGGGGTGCCGTCGGCGGAGTACTGCTCGGCGCACTCTCGTCAGGAGGGGTCGCCCAGGCTGCGACATCGCCCATCCCGACTCTGCCCTACGAGGTGAGTCGCAGCGCCGTGCGCGTGACGAGGCTCGGCAAGAAGCAGTACGAGGCCATCGACGTTCTCCTCGGCACCGACAGGGTGCGCATCTTCGTGCCGTATGCCTCGCCGCCCGGAACGAAGAAGGCGGTCGGCGTGCTGTGGTTCTTCCACGCCAACGGCTCGGACTACACCTCGATCGACGGCGCCTACAAGTACGGCGCCGAGATGGCCGTCGACCAGGGCGCCGTGTGCGTCTGCGCCAACTACGGCGGCAGTCTCTGGACCACGCAGCCCGCCATCCAGGCGCAGGTGAACGTCGCGAAGTACGTGAGCACGGTGTGGAAGGTCGGGTTGAGCTTCATGCGCGGCAACTCCGGCGGAGGGTCGCTGATGTGCTACTCCTACGGCAAGAAGCTCGTGCCGGCGGCTCGCGGCATGTACATGGCCAACGCCACGTACGACATGGAGGACCTGTACGACCGCGACCCCGTGCGCATCGCCCCGGTGTACGGCAACAACCGAGCTCTCGCGGTCGCCACCAACCCAGCGCGTTTCGACCAGTCGGCCTGGAAGGGCACGCGGATCAAGACCGTCGTCTCGCTCGTCGATCCTCTGGTCATCCCGTCGAGGCATGGGCTCGCGCTCGCCGACAAGGCGCGGCCGGTGGCGACCGAGGTGATCGTGCAGTACCACGACCAGGGGCACGTCGTTCCGGGCTGGACCCAGACCGACATGATCAAGACCTTCCAGTCCTGGATGTAGGCGTGCCGGCGGAGAGCGAAACGTGCAGTCTCCCGTAATCCGCCCTTAACACCCGCTCTGTACCCTGAACAGGGGGGGGATCCACCTCCGTCGCTCGGGGGAGGACGTCGCATGGCTGGAATTCGGGAACTCGTTCGGAAGCCGGTGCGCCTGGTGCGCCGACGATTCGCGATGGGCGCTGAGTTCGCCCGGGACTACCGCTCGTACAGAGCCACGGCTGCGCCCACCGACGATGCTGCGAACGCTGAGCTCACAGGTATCCACCTCGAGACGCAGGTCACGAAGGACTACCACCGCGTGGAGAAGGGGTTGAGCCTTCGCGCACCGAAGCAACCGTTCGGCGATGCGGTCGACCGTCGGCTCGCGATGCTCGTGCCGGCGGGCGTCGGCATCGACCGGGAGTACCAGGCGTTCGCCGTCGACGCGCGGGAAGCCCTGGCCGGATGGAACTCCGCGGGCGCTCTGAGCGACGTCGTGAGCCCCGTGGCTGCGCCGACAGAGACCTTGGACCCGGAGTTGCTGCAGCAGTTCTTCAGCAGCCGTCACAGCGTGCGCGATTTCGACGAGGACCGCCCCGTCGACCCGCGCCTCATCGACGAGGCCGTACGCCTCGCCGGATCCACTCCATCGGTCTGCAACCGTCAGGCGGCGCGCGTGCACGTCTTCGATGGAGCGGAGGACAGCGCGCGCATCCTCGCCCATCAGAACGGCAACGCCGGCTTCCGTCACCACGTGCGCACAGTGATGATCGTCACGGTCGAGCGCGGCCTGTTCGCCGGCGCTGGGGAGCGCAATCAGCGATGGGTCGACGGCGGACTGTTCGCCATGACCCTGGTCTGGGCGCTGCACGGGCTGGGGCTCTCGAGCTGCATGCTCAACTGGTCGATGACGAACGCGCGTACGGATGCCCTACGCCTGGAGGCCGGCATCCCGGACTCCGAAGACGTCATCTGCCTGATCGCTGTGGGCAACGCACCCGCAGACGGCTATCGCGTCGCCCGATCGCCGCGTCGCCCGTTGACCCAGGTGCTGACCCGCCACTGAGGGCACTACGCGCCGGCCCTCGATCGCACGGGGTGCCGCGCTTCGGCCGCGGACTGCATCCGGGCCTCAACGAACGAGAAGCCCGGACCTTCCGCGCGGAAGGCCCGGGCTTCATCGTGCGGAGCTCAGGGGCGGCCGAGGCCCCTGTAGGTCCAGCCGTCGGCACGCCAGGCGGCGGCGTCGAGGCAGTTGCGGCCGTCGATCACGATCTTGGCCGCGACAAGAGGGCTGGCGAACGCAGGCTCCATGTGACGGTACTCGTTCCACTCCGTCACGAGCACGACCAAGTCGGCTCCTGAGAGAGCCTCGGCCGTGTCGGTGACGTAGGTGAGCTGCGGATGGAGTCGCTTCGAGTTCTCAATGGCCTCGGGATCTGTCGCGATCACATCAGCACCCAGGCCCTTGAGGCGCACGGCCACGTCGAGAGCCGGTGAGTCGCGGATGTCGTCGGAGAACGGCTTGAAGGCGAGGCCCAGAACGGCCACCTTCTTCCCGTGCACCTGTCCGCCTAGCGCGTCGACGGCGAGGTCGACGACGCGCTGCCGGCGGCGCAGGTTGATGGCATCCACCTCCTTGAGGAAGGCGACGGATTCGCCGCGGCCGAGCTCCTCCGCCCGCGCGGTGAAGGCCCGGATGTCCTTGGGGAGGCATCCGCCGCCGAATCCCGCTCCGGCCCCGAGGAAGCGCCGACCGATGCGGGCGTCGTAGCCGATGGCGTCAGCCAGCTGCGTCACGTCGGCCCCGGTCACCTCGGCGATCTCGGCCATGGCGTTGATGAATGAGATCTTGGTGGCGAGGAAGGCATTGGCCGAGACCTTCACCAGCTCCGCCGTGGCGTAGTCGGTCGTCACGAGGGGCGTGTCGGCGGCAATCGCGGACGCGTAGACCTGGCTCAGCAACGACTCGGCCGACTCGGCGGCGGCACCCTCGGGGGGCAGGCCGTAGACGAGCCTGTCGGGCGTGATGGTGTCCTTCACGGCGAAGCCCTCGCGCAGGAACTCGGGGTTCCACGCCAGGATGGCTCCGGTTCCGGATGCTGCGATCTTCCCGGCGAGGCGGGCTGCGGTGCCGACGGGAACCGTCGACTTGCCGGCCACGAGGTCACCGGCGGAGAGGTGCGGGATGAGGGCGTCGATGGCCGCGTCGACGTAGGTGAGGTCGGCCGCGTACGACCCCTTCTTCTGCGGTGTGCCAACGGCGACGAAGTGCACGGTGGCACCAGCGGCATCGGCGATGTCGGTGCTGAAACTCAGCCGACCCGACTCGACTCCCGACACCAGGATCTCGGGCAAACCCGGCTCGAAGAACGGCGCGCGCCCCTCGGCAAGGGCGGTGATCTTGGCCTCGTCGACATCGATTCCGATGACGTCGTGGCCCAGTTCGGCCATGCTCGCCGCGTGCACGGCTCCCAGGTAGCCGCATCCGATAACAGAGATCTTCACGCATTGGCCTTTCGTCGATTTCTCACAGCGGGCCACGGCGCACGCGTCTGTCCTCTCAAGTTGTACCAAACCCCCATCCGTGAGTGTTGCTCACACGTTACGACCGGGTGTACATCTCGCGACACCAAGGCTACCGACGAAAATCCGACGGTACTGTCGGCAAGAGGTTCAACGTCGTTCCACCCCTTCCAGCTTTCGAGGAGACGACGAAGCGCCTATGACCAGTGCGACCGAGAACCCGACCATCGTCGGCACGACACGACCGCTCGTCGTGCAGCACACTCTCGCGCCGCCGGACGGACGCACCAAGTACGTCGACATCATGGTCGACGGTGCCGCGCCCGATGTCACCATCCGCTACTTCACCTGGAAGCGCGCGCTCGCGGCCGACTACGACGTCTTCCACGTGCACTGGCCCGAACTGATGATCCGCGGCAAGAAGCCGCTCAAGCGGTTCGCGCGCAGGCGTGCTCTGCAGGTGCTGGTGTTCAGGCTCAAGCGCCGCCGCATCCCGATCGTGCGCACACTGCACAACGTGACGCCGCACGAAGCCGGCTCAGCGGGGGAGAACCGTTCGCTCGACCTCGTCGACCGCGCCACCTCGCTCTATCTCCGACTCAATCCGACGACGGAACTGCCGACGGATGCCGAGGCCGTCACCATCCTGCACGGCCACTACATCGAGAAGTTCGCGCAGTATCCGCTGCCGGAGCGCGAGCACGGCCGCATCCTGTACTTCGGCATCATCCGTCCGTACAAGGGCGTCGACCTTCTCTTCGACGCCTTCAGGGAGCTTCCGGGCGATGACCTCACGCTGCGTGTCGTCGGCAGCCCGAGTGTGGGCCAGCGCGAACTCGTCGAGGAGCGCGTCACCCGTGATCCGCGAACCTCCGCGTTGCTCGCCTACGTCGACGACGACGTGCTCGTCGACGAGATCGGCCGCGCCGAGCTCGTCGTGCTGCCGTACCGCGAGATGCACAACTCGGGGGCCATCCTGGTCGCCCTCTCGCTCTCGCGCCCGGCCCTCGTGCCGCGGTCGCCCGCCAACACCGCGCTCCGCGAGGAGGTCGGACCGGGCTGGGTGATCGAGTACGACGGCGAGCTCGGACCGGAGCAGATCGCCGCAGCACTCCAGACCGTGCGCACTGTCGGCGCGGATGCCGCACCCGACCTGTCCCGCCGCGACTGGAACGTGCTCGGCCGTGAGCACGAGGCCGCCTACCGCCGGGCCATCGCCATAGCCGAGGCAGCCCGATGACGCGCACCAGGCGAAGGCCGGCGGACGGGGTCGAGCAGTCGCTCGCCACCTCGGCATCGCGCGGTGCCGTCGTCATGATCGGCGGGCAGGCCGTGCGGGTGGTCGTGCAGCTGGTCGGCGTCGTCGTGCTCGCGCGACTCCTCGGGCCGACGGACTTCGGCCTCGTGGCGATGGTCACGGCGGTCATCGGCATCGGGGAGGTGTTCCGCGACTTCGGACTCTCCTCGGCCGCGGTGCAGGCCAAGACCCTGTCGCCGCAGCAGAAGGACAACCTGTTCTGGATCAACACGGGCATCGGCCTGGTGCTGAGCGTCGTGACCTTCCTGCTCGCCGGCCCCATCGCCTCGCTGTACGGCGACGACAGGCTGCGCCTGCTCACCGAGGTGCTCTCGGTCACCTTCCTGCTCAACGGCCTGTCCACGCAGTTCCGCGCCGATCTCGGTCGTCACCTCGGCTTCGGACGGCTGGTCGTGGCGGATGCCGTCGGCCAGGCGATAGCCCTCGCCGCGGCCATCGTGGTCGGCGTGCTGGGCGGCGGCTACTGGGCGCTGGCGGTGCAGCAGGTCGGTCAGGCGCTCCTCGTGCTCATCGTGCTCGTGATCGTGACGGACTGGTACCCGCGCGGCATGCACCGGCGGGCCGGCATGGGACCGCTGTTGTCGTACGGCGTCACGGTCTTCCTGGCCCAGATGCTGAACTACGTCAGCCGCAATGTCGACTCCGTCATCATCGGCGCCCGCTTCGGGCCGGCGGCGCTCGGCCTCTACAACAGGTCGTTCCAGCTGGTCATGCTCCCGCTCCTGCAGCTGCAGGCTCCGGCGACGCGTGTGGCGCTCCCGGTGCTGTCGCGCCTGCAGGACCAGCGCGACCGCTTCAACGCCTTCATCAGCTTCGGCCAGACAACACTGCTCACCATCGTGGGGCTCATGTTCGCCTTCCTCGGAGCGCAGGCGACAGCCGTGGTGTCGATCATGCTCGGCGCACAGTGGCTCGAGGCAGTGCCGGTGTTCCAGATCCTGCTCATCGCGGGCTGGTTTCAGGCCGCCGCGTATGTGAGCTACTGGGTGTTCCTCTCCAAGGGACTGACCAGGTCGAACCTGATGTCGGCGCTCGTCACCCGACCCATCACCATCGGGCTCATCCTGCTCGGCTCGGTGTGGGGCGTCTACGGCGTGGCCGCCGGCTTCGCCCTCGGCCTCGGCATCACCTGGCCGATCGCACTGCTCTGGATCAGCAAGGTCTCCGACGTCGACGCCAAGCGCCTGTTCCTCAACGGTCTGCGCATGATCACGGTGTTCGGTATCGCCACCGGCGCCTCCTACGCGTCCACCCTCGCGGTGCCGGCCGACCAGCCGCTCCTGCACCTCGCCATCGGCTCCGTCGCCCTGCTCGGCATGCTCGCCCTCGAGGCGGCGATCTGGCCGCGCTTCCGCGCCGACGTGCTCCAGGTCATCGGAGCCCGGCGCTACCTCACCCGGGCCCGTACCCCGGCACCCGCTGAGGAGACCCCGGCCCACGCACCAGCCACAGCCTCAACCGACACCCCTGAGCCATCGGCCAGAACGGAGCAGGAATGAGAAGACGCATCCAATCGCGAATGCTGCGCGGCTGGAGGGATCTGCGCTACAGCTCGGGGCTTCCACCGCGACGCGACCGGGCGACAGCCCGGCGGGCGTCGAGCGCTCTCGACTCCTCGGGGCACCGTGACGCCCACCTGCTGATCGCGGCGCCGGGTCGCGGCAACATCGGGGATCAGGCGCTGTTCGAGGCGTTCCTGGAGAACGCTCCGGGGCCGATCATCGCCATCGTGCGCGCGAGTGATGATTTCGTCGTACCGGCCGGCGTGAGTTCGAAGGTGAAGGTCTTCCCGCTCCCGAGTCTTGTCTACGGCGAGGGCGCGGAGCATGCCGCCGCCGTCCGATCGTTCGTCGGGCTCCTGGCCGGGGCGCGCAGCCTCTCCATCATCGGAGCCGACATCATGGACGGCCGCTACAGCCTCCGCGGATCCGTGCGGCGCGCGGCGCTCGCCGAGATCGGCGCCCGTGAGGGGGTTCCGACCCGCATCATCGGGTTCAGCTGGAACGGGTCGCCGAGCTTCGGAGCCCGCCGCGCTCTGGTCCGCGCCAGTCGTGCCGGCGTCGTCCCGCTGCTGCGCGACCCTCGTTCAGCCCTGCGTGCGACCGAGCAGGGCATCCGGAACGTCACCCCCGTCGCCGACATCGTGTTCTCCGCGACGACGATGGACACCGCCGTCGCCATCCCCGAGGTTCCGTTCGCCATCGTCAACGTCAGCGGCCTCATCGCTCGCACGACCGATCAGACCTCGCAGTACCGGCGCATCATCGATCACCTGCGCTCCGCCGGATTGCACGTGGTGCTCCTGCCGCACGTCATCAAGGACCTGAGCGACGACCTGGCTGCGTGCCGGGCGGTGGCCGATGTCGTCGGCGGCCACGACGTCACCCTCGTCGACGGGCTGCTCCCTCCGGCTCAGGTGCGTGCTCTCGCTGCTCGGGCCGCAGTCACGGTCACCGGCCGCATGCACCTCTCGATCATGTCGCTCATGGGTGGCACCCCGGCGGTCACCCTCGCGACCCAAGGCAAGGTCGAGGGACTCATGGACCTCTTCGGCGCCCCGGAGTTGTGCGTCTCGCCAACGGGCGACTTCGCGGCTCCTGTCATCGCAGCCCTCGCCCGTGTCATGCCGGAGTCGTCCAGCACGCGCGACACCATAGCGGCAGCGCTGCCCGGGGTCATCGAGCTCGCCCGGGCGAACACGGCCGGGTTGGGCACGGCGGTGCGTGCCCCCTCGACAGCCGCAGCGGCAACCCGCGGCGTGCTGGTGGTCGGGGAGTCCGGCTGATGGGGGCGATCACGCAGCTCATCGCCAACACCGTCGCCTCGAGCGCGGTCTGGTCCCCGCGCCTGCGGGTGCGGCTGCTGCGCCTAAGCGGGGCGGCGATCGGCGCCGGAACGCGCATCCGTCCCGGCATCCGCTTCATCGAACGGGTCGACCTGCTGAGAATCGGAGACGGATGCTTCATCAACGTCGAACTCCTCGTCGGCTCGAACGCGCCCGTCGTGCTCGGCGACAGGGTCTCCATCGGCCCGCGCGTGCAACTGGTGCCGACGACCCACCAGATCGGTCCGTCTGAAGCACGCGCCGGCGCCTCGGTGAGCGCCCCCATCAATATCGGCGACGGAACGTGGATCGGCGCCGGAGCCATCGTGCTCGGCGGGGTCACGATCGGATCCGGATGCATCATCGCTGCGGGCTCTGTCGTCACGGCCGACTGCGAGCCCGACTCCCTCTACGGCGGCACTCCGGCCAGACTGATCCGCACCCTCGATGCTGCATCCGAGAGCAGCCGCACTCAAGGAGCCCGATGAACACGCCGACCGGCCCGCTGCGCATCCTGTTCGTCGTGCCGTCCCTGCACGGCGGGGGAGCCGAGTTCGTCGCCCGCACCTGGATGGGGTGGCTGGCCGAACGCGGCCACACCGTCGCCGTCGTCACCACCTCGGCCAAGGCCACGGATACCTACCTGCCCGACGGAGTGGTGCACTACCAAGTGGCGACGGCCGGCGGCCATGTCGGCAAGTCTCGGGCCCTCATCGCCATCTTCGGCGGCTTCAAGCCCGACGTGGCGGTGAGCCTGCAGGCCCACGCCAACCTCGTGCTCCTCACCGCCGCCGCACTGAGCCCCAAGTCGCGGCGCCCTCCGGTGATCATCAGCGAACGCAATCTGGTCTCCCTGGGACTGGCCGATTCCGACCTGTCGCACAAGGTCAAGATCGGCTTCGCCCGGCGCATGTACGGCCGCGCCGATCACGTCATCGCCATCTCGCATCCCGTGGCCGGCGAGCTGGTGAGCGGCTTCGGCGTCTCCGGCGAGCGCTGCACCGTCGTCGCGAACCCCGCAACGGCGAAAGTGGCCGGCATGGACCGCGTGACGCGCGTGCCCGGAACCGATGGCGGACTGCAGCTCGTGCTCGCAGCGCGCCTCGTCTCCCAGAAGCGACCCGAGCTCGCCATCCATGCCGCAGCCGAGCTGAACCGCCGCGGCATCCCCACCGAGGTCATCTCCTTCGGAGGCGGACCGCTCCTCGACTCGGTGACAGCCGAAGCCGAACGGCTCGGAGTCTCCTTCGACGACAAGGGCTGGGTCGAGGACTGGTTCTCGCACTTCCAGCCGAACTCCGTGGTGGTGCTGCCGTCGATCCGCGAGGGGTTCGGCAACGTCCTGGTCGAGGCCGCGGCCGCCGGCGTGCCGTCGGTCGCCGTCTCCGGGGCTCTCGGCGTCGCCGACGCCATCGTGCCGGGCATCACCGGCGAGCTCGCCCTCGGGCCGACGGCCGAGCAGCTCGCTGACGCCGTGGAGCGCGCCAGCGCCATCGACGTCACCGGCATCGACGCGTGGCTCGACAGGTTCTCGGTCGGCTCCAGCGGAAGGGATCTCGAGACCGTGCTGCGGATGGTCGCCACGGACGGCCCGCGATGACCGCCGGCCCCGACGTGAGCGTCGTCATCCCCGCCTACAACGCCGCGGACTTCCTCGGCGACGCGGTCGAGAGGCTCCTGCTGCAGAGCATCCCCGTCGAGATCGTGATCGTCGACGACGGCTCCAGCGACGACACCGCCGCCGTGGCGGAAGAGCTGGCCTCCCGGCATCCGTCGGTCGTCTTCGTCCCCCTGGCTGAGAACGGCGGCGTTGCCGCGGCCCGTGAGGCCGGGGTCGCCGCCTCGTCGGGCCGGTTCATCTGGTTCGTGGACGCCGACGACGACTGGACTCCGGATGCCGCCGCGACGATGCTCGCCGCGGCCGACGGCCTCGCCGCCGACATCGTATGCGCGGGTGCCGAGTACCTCTCGGTGGACGGCTCACGCCGACCCGTGCCGTCGCTGCCCGTCGGCACGGTCGACGGCGCGACCGCCTTCCGCGCCATGCTGGTCGGCCGGGTGAGCGGTCACCTCTGGAACAAGCTGTTCGCCCGCCGCCTGTTCCCGGCGATCACCTTCACCCGCTCCCGGGTGCACTCCGACCAGGCCATGGTCGCCCAGCTCCTCGTCGCCGCGGAGTCGGTGGTCGGCATCCGCGACACCGTCTACACCTACAGACTGCGGAGCGGATCGATCATCAGGTCGAACACCCGACGCGCTCCCTCCCTCGAGCAGGTCGGATCCGTCGTTCGCGGGTGCGCCCGACAGGTCGGCGCTGTCGGCGGCCGGGAGTTCGACTACTACACGGCACGCTTCTCCCTGCTCTCGCGCATGAAGGACGCCACGAGCGGGGCGTACTCCGCCGAGGAATCGCGTGCCCTGGTGCGCACCGCCCGCCGGGAGATGACGCCGTCGGTGGTGCTGTCACTGGCGCGGGCGCGGGAGCCGCAACGCTTCGCCCTGCTCGTCGCCGCGCGTATGAGCCTGCCGCTCTATCGCCGCATCATGAGCAGCCGCGGGGCGCGCGAATAGGCCGTCGGGCGACACGCGACCAGCCCGTCGGGAGACGGGGCACCCCCCATTGGTGTCACACAACCGTAATCTCCAGCGCCGAGCGTTAACCTCGGCGACTCCTGGAGCTGACAAGCCCTCACTAACCTTTCAAGTGCAGGCCCGATCGCGAGAGCGGAGCTGCGAACCCGACGGGGGGCGTGTACCCACCCGGGTTCAATCGGGTGCACGGCCGACCGAGAGATTGGACAGCCGTGAGCATCTCCACCTATCGCTGGACAGTCTCCGAGCCACGCCCACGGGCCTGGATGAACTTCGCCAAAGGCGTCGCCATCGCCATGGTCGTGCTGTACCACGTGACCCTCTACCTGCAGCACGCTGGAATCATGGGGCTGCCGAGCCGCATGAAGCTCGTGCTCGAGCTGTTCCCCATGCCGGTGTTCTTCCTCATCGCCGGCCTGTTCGGCGCCCGCGCCGCGACCTGGAGCCTCGGCAACCTGTGGCGGCGACGCCTCCTGCCCGTGCTCTACCTCTACATCGTGTGGTCGGTCATCCGCTTCGGCTTCTACCTGCTCATCCCCGGACTCAGCGGCGAGCTGGGCGAACTGCCGGCGAGCAACCCCATCAGCCTCGCGCTCATCCTCATCTGGCCCAGCAGCAGTTACTGGTTCATCTACGCCCTCGCCGTCTTCGCCTTCGCGGCGTGGGCACTGCACAAGCTGCCGCCGGTCGTGCACGTCGTGCTCGCCGCGCTGCTGTCGAGCGCGGTCACGGCAGGGCTGGTCAACTCGGGCAACATCGGCTGGAACCGCGTGGGCGCGCTGTACGTCTTCTACGCCTTCGGCGTGCTGTACGCCCCCCGCGTCTTCGATGCCGTCGCCAAGGTGTCGGTGCAGCGCACCCTCCTCGCCGCCGCTGCGCTCGCCGCTTCAGCGGCCATCCTCTTCCTCCTGCCGACGCGCTGGGTGCCGTTCCTCGTCCTCCTCGGCCAGGCGTCGGCCGTTGCCCTCGGCATCCTGCTCTCCGCTTACCTGGCCAGGCTCCGGATGCTGTCCTTCGTGTCGACGATGGGCGCTGAGAGCCTGCAGATCTACCTGCTGCACCTGTTCGTCATCGTGCCGGTGGCCGGGCTGCTCGGGCTGGCGCTCGGCGGGGTGCATCGCGGAGTCGGCATCGCCATCCAGTTCGGGCTGGTCGCCTTCGCCATCGTGGCGTCCCTCCTCCTCTCGAAGCTGACGACGAAGGTGCGCTGGCTCTACGTTCCGCCGATCATCAAGCGCAAGCGCGCCACGGCGGCCGCCGGCGTTCCGGCATCCGCCGGCACCACGGACTCCGTCGGCACCACGGATGCCCCCACGAATCCCGACGGCCGCACGACGGCCGTGACCACACCTCGAACAATCGCACGCGACAAGGAGATATCGACATGAACACCGGAATCGACCGCACGCCTGAGACAGGTGGGAAGCTGCTGCTGGCTGCATCCACAGGCGGTCATCTCGCCCAGCTCGTTCGACTCGCGCCCGGACTCGGTGCCACCGACGACTCGCTGTGGGTCACCTTCCGCACTCCTCAGAGCGAGTCGCTGCTGAAGGGGCGCAACGTGCTGTACGTGCCGTACATCCGCCCGCGCGACGCCGCGAACGTCGTGCGCGCCTACCAGTCGATCAGGGCCGTGGTGAAGAGCGGAAAGTTCGATGGTGCCGTCAGCACCGGCTCGGCGCTCGCCCTGGCCGCGCTGCCGGCCGCGAAGATGGGCGGACTGCCCACGCTGTACATCGAGAGCGTCTCCCGCGTCGACGGACCGTCGCTGTCCGGTCGCATCCTCGACCGGCTGCGCCTGGCGGAGCTGCGCACGCAGCACCCGCACTGGTCGACCGGGCGCTGGGGCGTGCACCCGAGCGTGCTCTCCACCTTCCACAACGTCACCAAGCCGACCCCGGCCGATGGCCGGTTGAAGCTGTTCGTCACCCTCGGCACCATCGAGGGCTACGGCTTCAACTCGCTCGTCGACCGCATCGTCGAGCTCGGCATCGCCGGGGACGACACGACCTGGCAGCTCGGCTACACCGAGCCGGGGCGGGAGCTGCCCGGCACCGCCCATGCGCAGGTGAGCGCCGACGACTTCGAGCGCTACGCCCGTGAGGCCGACGTCGTCATCACCCATGCCGGAGTGGGCACAGTGCTCGGGCTCCTCGAGATGGGCATCTCGCCGATCGCGGTCGTGCGCCGCAAGGAGCGCGGCGAGCACGTCGACAACCACCAGGAGCAGATCGCCCGCCTCATGTCCGAACTGGGCATCGGCACCTCGACCGAGGTCGGCGACCTCACCGCCGACATGATCCACGCGGCCGCCACCACGGCCATCCGCGGCGACCTGGCGGTGGCGTGAGCGGCCGGGGCGCCGAGCCTGCGCAGGAGGGAGCGACGATCGACATCTTCGTTCCCGGCGTCGGCCAGTACGACAACATCGGCGACATCATCCTGCGGCGTCAGCTCATCGCCTGGCTCAAGCCCCTCGGCCGCCTGCACGTCTACGTCGGAGCGTCGCCGGAGGGCTACGCGGAGTCGCTCGGTGTCGGGGACGACGACGTCGTCTACCGTTCCTTCTCGGCCTGGTACCGGGCAGGTCTGGCGCGCGCGTGGGACGGAACGGCGCACTACGTCTTCAAGCCTGGCGAGATCCAACTGACCCTGATCGGCATGAAGGAGCACGTGGTGGTGCTTCCCCTGCTCGCGCTGCTGCGCCTGCGCGGTGGCTCCGTGGTGAGGGTCGGATCCGGTTCCCGCGACCTCGCTCCGCTGCCGAGGCTCCTGATGCGACCCTCCATCGCCCTCTCCCAGATCACGGCCTGGCGCGATGGCACGACAGCCGCCTACCTCGGCGGCGAGGTCATGCCCGATCTCGCCTTCGGCGAGGGCGTCGGACCGTCGACGGATGCCGCCCCCGAAGCGCGCGACACCCTCGTCGTGTCGATGCGCAGCGACCGACCGGAGCCCGGCGCCGCCTGGATCGCCGGCATCCGTCGGTTCGCGGCAGAGCGTGGCCTGCGCATCGAGGTGGTGACCCAGGTGCTGCGCGACCGCCAGCGCTCCCGCGACCTCGCGGCGGCACTCGATGCAGACCTCGCCGATTGGGACGGCTCGGACCACGGTGGTCAGGAGGACGCCCTGCGCGCCATCTACGCCCGCACGGCGCTCGCCGTCAGCGACAGGTTGCACGTGCTCATCGCGGCGTCGACCGAGGGCGCGACACCGATCGCGCTGCTGGTCGACGGCTCCGGCAAGATCGATCGCCACTTCGAAGCGGCCGGCGTCTCCGGCGTCGCCGTTCCGGCGAGCGAACTGAGCGAGGACGAGATCGTCACCGCACTGTCCGCGGCGCTTCAACGCGGCCCGGCCGTGCAGGAGTCCCTCGCCGACGCCCGGCTCGAGCTGGCGCGTGTGCGCGAACGGGTCGAGCTGCTTATCGGAGGGGTGCCGGCGCCCGTCGAGCTGGTCGACGCATGACAGTGACAGTGACCGTCGACGAGCCGGGCACGACGCTCGAGCCCATCGAGGTGCTGCACGTGGGGCGCCGCGGAGAGGTCGCCGGTGGCATGACGCAGGTCGTGAACGGCTACCTCTCCTATCCCTTCGACGACTGCGAGTTGCGCGTCATCGTTTCCCGCGATGGTTCCACCGGCCCACGCGCTCTCGCCCTGTTCCTCGGAGCGGCCTGGCGGATCGGAACCCTGCGCGGCCGAGAGTCCCGGGTCGTCGTGGTGCACCTGTCCCAAGGTGGATCCTTCGTGCGCGAGGGGCTCCTGCTGAGGCTCGCCCACGCGCGCGGATTCGGCACCGTCGCGCACCTGCACGGCAGCAGCTTCCCCGACTACGCCGCACGCGAGCCGGCTCGTGTCGCGCGGGTGCTCCGCGCGGCCGACAGCGTCTTCGTGCTGAGCGACGAGACTCGCGCCGCCGTCCTCGGCGTCGTGCCGTCAGCCAGCACCGAGCTCATCCCGAACGCCGTCCCCGAGGGGATGCCGCGCACGAAGGAGAAGCGCATAGTCTTCGGCGGCAGCGTCTCGCTCCGCAAAGGCGTCGACGTCCTCGTCGACGCCTGGCGAGCCATCGCCGACCACGACGGCTGGACGCTCGACATCGTCGGGCCTGTGGCCGATCCCGAGGTCGTCCCCGAGTCGCTGCCGGATGCCGTCTTCCACGGTTCGCTTCCGCACGCGCAGTTGATGGAACTGCTCGAGACCGCCGAGATCGCCGTGCTCCCGTCCCGCGACGAGGCCATGCCCATGTTCATCCTCGAGGCGCTGGCCCGTCGGGACTGCGTCATCGCCACTCGCGTCGGCGGCATCCCGTCCGTGCTCGGTGGCGGTGCCGGCGTGCTCGTCGATGCCGGCGACGCCGCCGGTCTGGCTGCGGCAGTGCAGGAGCTCATGACATCGGATGCGGCCCGCGACGAGGTGCGCGCGGCCGGAACCGCCAGGTTCCAGCGCGACTACTCAGCGGCGGCCGTCTACCCGATGCTGGCGGCGCGCTGGCGCGCCGTGCTCCCCGGGAGCCGCTGAGGCACCAACCCGGTGGCGCGCTCCTCGTCGCGGGCCGCAGCTCGCAGCGAGGCCACGATTCCAGCGACCGCGAAGACGAACGGGAACGACGGCGCCGACACGAACACCGGCGCGGCGGCCGACTCGATCACGAGGAGCACCAGCCAGCCAACGCCCGTGATCCGCACCCAGCGGGCGAGCACCGACTCGTTCGGCGAGCTGCGACGCAGCAGGCTGACGAGCACGCAGACGATGCCGATGGCGAAGGCGGCCGCCCCGAGCCATCCGCTCTCCCCGATGATGGCTGGCCACTGGGTGTCATTGAGGAACATGCCCTTCTCACCGGGCCCCAGGCCGTAGACGTGATCGAAGCCGAGCTTGTAGTACTCGGGGCTGTAATCGACGCTCGCCTGAAAGCTGCCGAAGCGGCCGAAGCCGGCGCCGAAGGGGAAGTACGCGGTCGCGACGGCGAGCGAGCCCCACGTCATGGTCGAGCGGGCGGAGTCCTGGATGATGTACGTCTCGACGGCGTCGCCCACCAGCGCGATGAGCGGCGGCACGATGAGTGCGATGGCGAACGGACCGAAGCAGAGGGCGATGACGATGAGGATGGGCCGTCCGTAGCGGAGCGTGAGGATTCCGAGAGCGGCGAGCAGTCCGACGATCGACTTGACCTCGAGGGTCAGCGTGGTCAGTGCCACTGTCACGCCGATGAGGATCGCATTCCCGAGCGAGGTGCGCACGACGCAGGCATAGGCGACAGCGGCGACGGCGAGCACGGCGGTGAAGCGTCCGAACGCCGCCGGATGCTGGAACAGGCCCTGCAGCGCGGTCACGCCGCCCAGATGGGTGATCGTGCCTCCGACGATGCTGCGCCAGAACTCGGGGAACGCCAGGTTCGCGAGGCCTGACGCCGCGACGACTGCTATCGCGACGACGCCCGCCTTCAGTAGCACACGGAAGTCCCGGTCGGTCCAGCGCAGCTGGGCGAGGGCGAACGCGAACAGGAGGCCTTTGGCGATGAGGATCAGCGACTGCAGCATCAGGGAGTAGGACACGTG
The DNA here is from genome assembly GCF_001422325.1 of Leifsonia sp. Leaf264. GTDB lineage: Bacteria > Actinomycetota > Actinomycetes > Actinomycetales > Microbacteriaceae > Orlajensenia. The sequence goes on along the minus strand of NZ_LMMR01000009.1, from coordinate 61,545 downwards.
CATGACCACGCTGCTCAACACGCCGAAGACGAAGAACAGAAGGAACCAGGCCATGCCCGGAAGGAGCACGATCCGCCGCTCAGCGATCAGCCGCCTCGTCGTGAAGGCGATCACGGCGAGGCCGATGACGGCCTCGTCGGTGTTCGTGGCTATCGGCCCGACCACCTGCTGCAGCACGTTCGACAGGATGATCGCGGAGAGCCCTGTGATGGCGAAGACCTTCGGGTGGAACGCCGCGAGGTAGACCAGCACGGCACCGGCGACGACGATGATGAACAGGGCCGGCTGCACCAGGAGCGATGCGACGACGAGTCCGGCGGCGACGACAGCTCCGCCCGCGGAGAGAAGAACGTCGGCGCGCAGGCGCGGGCTCACTCCCGAGGCGCGCCGCTCACGCGGGGCCGCGCTCTGCGTGGACTGTGTCGCCTGCACCGTCATGTCGCCGTCGCCGATCAGTCCCGGGCGTCCGCGCCGCGCACGGGTGCGGCTGTGAGCACGACCCCGTACACGGCGGCTCCGATGCCGTCGAGCGCGGTGACAGCCTGGCGCAGGTCGTCCGCGCGGGTGCGCCCGGCGCGAGCGACGACGACGTAGCCGTCAGCGAGCTCGGCCAGTGCCAGACCGTCGGAGTTCGCCAGCAGGGGGCCGGAGTCGAGGATGACGATGTCGACGTCGGCGGCGAGGGCCGCGATGACGGCACTCGAGCGCTCCGAGGAGAGGATGTCGCTCGCCCCAGCCTCGACGGCCTCGGTCGTGATGACCGCGAGGTTGGGTGCGGCCTCCGTGCGCTCGAGCGATGCCGGGGCCGTTCCGGCCAGGAGCGAGTTCGACAGGCCCGTCGCGTGCGTCAGGCCGAAGACCCGGGCAATCGAGGGGGCGCGCAGGTCGGCATCGATGAGAGCGACCCTGAGCCCGCCCTCGGCGAGGGCGGCGGCGAGGTTCGCGGCGATGGTCGTCTTGCCCTCGGACAGGCCGGGGGAGCTGACGACGACCACGGGAGTGGCGGATGCCGAGAGCGACGCGACGACCTTGGTGCGGATGATGCGCACGGCCTCAGCGAAGCGGCCGGAGGGGTTGGCGAGCACCGGCACCGGCGTCTTGGACAGCGACCGCTCAGCGGGCACCCGCCCCAGGTAGGCCGCATCCGTCGCCTTCGCGACGTCTCGACCATTGCGCGTGCGGGTGTTGAGCAGCTCGGCGAGGACCACGATGATGAAGGCGACCGCGAGACCGCCGAAGAGCCCGATGAGCACGGCAAGGATGGTGTTCGGCGACGACGGTGATTTGGGTGCGACGGGCTCCTGCACGACGGTGGTGCTGATCGTGGCCGGTGAGTCCGTCGATCCCGAGGTCTCGATCTGATCGCTCAGGCTCGCCGCGACAGCGTTGCCGAGGTCGACGGCGCCCTCCGGGGTGTCTGCTGTCGCCTCGATGGAGAGCAGCGCCGACAGGCCGACGGCCGTGACCGAGACGCTGTCCGCCAGCTTGTCCGGAGTGGTGTCGAGGCCGAGCTCATCGATCACGGGCTGCAGCACGACCGGAGTCGAGGCCAGTTGGGTGAAGGTGCCCACCTGCTGCGCCAACAGGTTGTTGCCCGCCACCAGTTCCTGCGCTGTCCCTGTTCCTCCCGTCGGCTCGAGCAGCAGCTTGGTCTGCGTCGTGTACTCCGCGGGGGCAACGGCGACGTAGGCGACGGCGGCCACCAGGCCCGCCAGGATCGTCACGACGACGGGGAACCAATGGCGTCGGATGACGCGGATGGTCTGCTTGAAGTCCACTGACTTACCTCCGGGGTTGACGGTCGGTCGGGCGGGAGCCCGCGGATGCGATGAGGCTCATGAGAGCCGCTCGGTGAAGAATTCGATGATGCGGGTGCGAATGTGCGGGCCGAGCAGCTGGATGCCGTGCTTCGAGCCGTCCTGGACGCTCAGCTGCACGGGGACCTTCGCGGCCTTGAGCGCCGCGGCCATGGTCTCGGCCTGTTCAACCGGGACGAGCTCGTCCGATCCGTTCACCAGGATCATCGGCGGGTCGGATGCGTCGACCGAGAGCACCGCCGAAGCCTCGGCCGCCTGCGGGCAGTCCGCCGCGATCACGCTCGGGCAGCCGAGGTAGTTGAGGATCATCGAGGCGGCCTCGTCGGAGGGGGAGCCCAGCGTGAGTGCGTCCTCCGTCATCAGCGAGACGCCCGAGAGCGACACCGCTGCCGCCACGCGACCGCCCTCCTGCAGTGATCCGGTCCCGAGGGTCGCCACGGTCTGGGTGAGGATGGCGCCGGCCGAGCTGCCGAACAGCCCGATGCGGGTCGGATCGACGCCGAAGCGCGCAGCCTGCTCCGGCTGCCTGATCCACGCGATGGCGGCCTCGACGTCCTCGACCTGACTCGGGTAGACGAACTCGGGCGCGAGCCTGTAGTCGATGGAGAAGCCGGCGATGCCGTTCTCCGCGAACAGCTCGCACACTGCACGCATACCGCCGCCAGTGCGGTCGCCGTCGATGAAGCCTCCGCCGTGCAGCAGCACGACAGCGGCCGTCGGCTCGCTGGCGTCCTTCGGCACGCAGGCGTCGAGTTTGAGGTCGCCTCCCTCAGGTGAGGAGTAGACGAGACCGGGGGTGACGGTGACAGCGGAGTTCGAGGCGTCGGGGTCGGCGGCCGATGGGGAGCTCGCGCAGGAGGTGATGGGGAGCACGAGAGCGGCGCAGAGGACCAGGACCGCGGCGCGGAACGCGCGGCGCGGCGCTCTTCCGGTACGGCTGATCGACGCAACTGTCATCGGGGCTCACTGTCCTTGTCCGGTCGGCCCCGCCGAGGTGCGTACTCCGTCGGGGACCTGCTCGTTCGCACCCTCGCGTCGTGATTTCCATTCCATAGCGTTCTCTCGACCCAGCGGTGTCGAGGATATGTCGGGTGTGTTAAATCTGACCCCTGTACGTGGCACGTCGACCCGACCCGATGCTTAGGTGTAACCAACTCGACGGGGATGAAACTTTTGACTCAAGCCATTGAAGAAAACATGGCGACGAGCTCGAGGGTGACGAAGCAGGCCGACTGGAACCAGAAGTACGGGCAGCTTCTCTTCTTCTCGGACCTCGTCGTGATCGCACTCAGCGTCGCTGTCGCGCAGTACGTCGGCGGCCTGCCGTCGACGATCGCCGGCATCGGCGAGCTGCTGACCTTCACCACGCCCATGATCATCTCGATCAGCGTGGTGCTGGTGTGGATGTTCGCCCTCACCGCTGCTGGCTCGCGCTCGACCCGCCACATCGGTGCCGGCTCGATCGAGTACCGGCGCGTGATCAACTCCACCCTCATCGTCTTCGGCGCCGGCGGCATGGCGGCGTACTTCCTGGACATCGGCGGCCTGCAGCGCTACTTCGCCTTCGCCTTCCTCCTCGGGCTTCCTGCGGTCATCCTCGAGCGCTACTTCTGGCGCAACTGGCTGGCCGCTCGACGACGTGAGGGGCGGATGTCGCACCGCGTCCTCCTGGTCGGGTCGGTGGCGTCGGTCACGGCCATGGCACGCGACCTGGCACGGGCTCCGGAATCCGGCCTCAAGGTCGTCGGCGCCTGCACGCCGAGCGGCGCCGTCGCCGGCGTGATCGACGGCACCGAGATCCCGGTGTCGGGCTCGCTCACGAACCTGATCGAGTCCCTGGACGCCGTCAACGCCGACACCGTGGTCATCACCAGCGCGAACGAGATGTCGCCGTCGCTGGTGCGCGAGCTCAGCTGGCAGCTGGAGCCGGGACGCCAGCACCTGGTCGTGGCGCCGAGCCTCACCGACATCGGCGGACCGAGGCTGCACACGCGCCCCGTCGCCGGGCTCCCGCTCATCCACGTGGAGACCCCGCGGTACTACGGCGGCAAGCTCTACATCAAGCGCTTCTTCGACATCGTGGCATCCGGGACCCTCATCGTGCTCCTGGCGCCGTTCCTGGCCGCCGTGACCATCGCGGTGCGGCTGAGTACCCCCGGATCCGTCATCTTCCGGCAGGAACGCATCGGCCTGCGGGGCGAGCGCTTCGACATGCTCAAGTTCCGATCCATGTACATGGACGCCGAGGACCGCCTGGCCGAGCTCGAGAACGTGGCCCGCGCTGAGGGGAACTCGGTCATGTTCAAGATGAAGAACGACCCGCGCGTCACGCCGATCGGCGGATTCCTCCGCCGCTTCAGCCTCGACGAGCTTCCCCAGCTGTTCAACGTCTTCCGCGGCACGATGTCGATCGTCGGCCCCAGGCCGCCCCTCGAGCGCGAGGTCGAACAGTACGACCAGCACGTGCACCGCCGCTTCCTCGTGAAGCCGGGCATCACCGGTCTCTGGCAGGTCAGCGGTCGCTCCAACCTGAACTGGGAGGAGACCGTGCGTCTCGACCTGTACTACGTCGAGAACTGGAACCTCACGGGCGACCTGCTCATCCTCTGGAAGACGGCCCGCGCCGTCCTCGGCAGCGACGGGGCGTACTGAGCCGCGCGGCACGCTGCGAGCGGTCTCCCCCGGCACCCGGATGCCCCCCCGAATGAGGGGTACGCGGTGTACAGTGACTGCTCAGAGGAGCACCGTAGGCTGACGCCTGACCCGGCATGACCGGGGGAGTGCTCGAGGGGAACGACTCGAGGAGGAGTCGAGAATGGCGACAGCAGTCGTGGCAGGGATCATCGTCGTGTGGGCGCTGGTCGCCTCGGGCGCGGCCATGCTCATCGGAGGCGTCATCGGTCGCGCCGATCGCGAGGAGTGTGTCGTCGTGGAGCCGCACGCATCGGCCTTCTCCGACTCCGTCGCACAGCGCAGCTGACCTTCTCGCGGATACAGCGAAGCCCCCTTCCAGTGGAAGGGGGCTCATCTGTCGGGGTGGCGGGATTCGAACCCACGACCTCCTCGTCCCGAACGAGGCGCGCTACCAAGCTGCGCCACACCCCGATGGCCCGAAGGCCTCACTAAGAATAGCCGATAAAAAGCATCGCGTTGACCAGCGGATGCCGCCGGAGGGGACTCAGCGCTCGTTCTCGGGAACCAGCGTGAGCAGAGTCGCCTCGGGCGGGCAGGCGAATCGCACCGGAGCGTAGATCGAGGTGCCGAGGCCAGCCGAGACGTTGAGGTAGGCGTTGCGCATCCCGTGCCACCAGAGGCTCAGGCCCTTGACCTGCTTGCGCGGGATGTCGCAGTTGGTCACCAGGGCGCCGAAGCCCGGCACGCAGACCTGCCCGCCGTGCGTGTGCCCGGCCAGGATGAGCTGGGCGCCGTGGTTGACGAACGAGTTCAGCACGCGCTGGTAGGGGGCGTGGGTCACGCCGATCGAGACCGTCGACCGGCTCGCCGGGGCATCGCCGCGGTCTGGCCAGGTCTCATCGCCGAGGGGATCGTCGGCGCGCAGCTCATCGATGGCTCGGGTGATCAGTTCCGGTCGATCGAGCTTCTTGTGCGGGTCGTCGACCCCGAAGAACTCGAAATGGGTGCCGGCGATGTCGGCCGAGCTCGCCGCATTGTTGAGGTCGAGCCAGCCCAGGCTGTCGAAGTACTCGAGCAGCGCGGCAGTGTCGAGCTTCTCGGCTCGGCCGGTGTGCTTGGACGGACCGGAGAAGTACTTGAACGGGTTCTTCGCGACGGGACCGTAGTAGTCGTTCGAGCCGTTGACGAAGACCCCGGGGATTCCACGGAAGCGTTCGAAGGCGTACCGGATGCCGTCGATCCCGTCGCGGTGACCCAGGTTGTCGCCGGTGTCGACGATGAGGTCGGGCTTGAGGTCTGCGAGCGAACGCACCCACTCCTGCTTGTCCCGTTGCCACGGGGCCATGTGCAGGTCGGAGAGGTGGAGCACGCGGATCGACTTCGACCCGACGGGGAGGACCGGCACCCGCGCCTCACGCAGCGTCCACATGGTGCGCTCCACGAGCGTTCCCCATGCGAGTGCGGCGAGAGCCGCCGCGACCGTCATGGTGACGGCCGCGGCGGCTCCGGATCGAGCGGGGGATGAGGCCATCGCTAGCCCTTTCCTGGCTTGGAGTCCTTGAACTTTCCAATGCTGATCGTGACCTGCGAGCCGGGCTTGACTCCGGCTCCGGCTCCGGGATCGCTTGACTGCACGATGCCGTTCTGCTTTTCATCGGTCACGGTGACCTCGACGGTCTTGACCGAGAACGAGCCCTTGAGCTGGTTCTTCGCGTCGCCCTCGGAGAGTCCGACGACGTTCGGCATCAGGACCATGGATCCGTTGGACGTGTAGGCCGTCACGAGCGAACCGCGCGGGGCATCGCCCGACGGGTTCGTGCTGGTGACCTGGCCGGCGGGCAGCTCGGAGTCCTGGGCGCCGCCGTCGGCGAAGCCGAATCCGGCTGCCTCGATCAGCGACTGGGCCTCGGCGATCGACTTGCCGCGCACATCGGGGACCGTCGCGGTGACTGTCTTCAGCGACGAGGGATCGGCATCCGGGAATGCGTCTCCGCCGTACTTCGCATTGGCGACGGACATGATGCGCGGCCAGATCTCGTGACGGATGACGGCAGCCTGCACGCCGTTGAAGTAGGTCTGGCGCAGGTTGACGTGACCGCTCGCGTTGTAGACGCCGACGGTGGTGGCGACCTTGGTGCTCGCGCCGCTCATCCATGTGGCCTCTGCGTCGTCGGTGGTACCGGTCTTTCCGATCATCGGCACCTGCGGGTAGGTGCGCGAGTTCGACGACGAACCGGTTCCGCCCGACATCACGCGCTGCATGGCGTAGGCCATGGCCGCGGTGACCTTGGGGTCGACGGACTGCGCGCAGCCGGCGGACGGCGGAGTGATGGACTTGCCGTCCTGGGTCATGACCTTGTCGATCACGATCGGCTTGCAGACCGTGCCGTTGGCGGCGACGCCGGCGAAGGCCTCGGCCATGGTGACCGGAGCGATCTCGTTGGTTCCGAGCACCGATGCCGGACCCTGCTGGAGCTCGTCACCGTCGGCGCGGTGCACTCCGAACGACTCGGCGGTCTTGCGGATGCCGCACAGATCGAGCTGCTTGGCCATGGCCACGAAGCCCGTGTTCTCGGAGTTCTGCGTGTTGTACAGGGCCGTCCACGAGCCACCGTTTCCACCCTCGTCGTTGACGGGGCTCCAACCGGGCACGGAGATCGGACCGTTGCAGGAGTCGTTGAACGTGCCCCAGTCGCTGCGACGGTAGGCGTTCACGTACTCGTTGAGCGAGTGACCCTCCTTGATCCATTCGCCGAGGGTGAAGATCTTGTAGGTCGATCCGGGCTGGAATCCGCTCGATCCGCCGTAGTCGAAGTCGGTGTTGAAGTTCACCGCGCTGGACTGCGGGTCGACCGAGAGCACCTCGGGGTCGTTGGAGAACTGCTTGTTCTGCGCCATGGCGAGCACGCGACCGGTGCCCGGCTGAACCGAGACGGCACTGGCGCCGACGTCGATGCTCGGGTCGGAGCGCGGAACGGTCTCGTTGATCGCCTGCTCGGCGGCAGCCTGCAGGTCGAGGTCGAGGGTCGTGTAGATGTCGAGTCCGCCCTGGCGGAGAAGCTTGAGCCTGTCGTCCTCGGTCTCGCCGAAGGCGGGGTCGTTGGCGATGGTCCAGTACACGTAGTCGCAGAAGAACCCGGCTCCACCGGCCGTCGCGCATCCGGTGCTCGGCTCCTTGATCGAGGGAGCGATGGGCTCCTTGATCGCGGCGTCGTGCTCCTTCTGCGTGATCTTCTTGTACTTGAGCATCGAGTCGAGGATGTAGTCCCGACGCTCCTGGGTCTTGGCGTAGGGAACGACCTTGTCGCCGACCTTGGTCTTCGCGCCGTTCGTCTTCGAATCGGGCTGGTCGAGGCGGAACTTCTCGGGGTTGTTCACGATGGCGAGCAGCGCGGCAGCCTGCCCGAGGGTCAGGTCCTTCGCGCTGGTTCCGCCGAAGTAGTACTGCGCAGCCGACTGGATGCCGTAGACACGGCCGCCGAATCCGGCGATGTTGAGGTAGCCCTTGAGGATGTCGTCCTTCGAGTACTTCTTCTCGACGCCGATGGCGAGGCGCATCTCCTTGAGCTTGCGGTCGGGAGTGGGGTCGGTCGCCTCGGCGTACGCGGCCTGCATCTCCTCCTCGGTCTTCGCAGCGGCTTCGGCCTTCTGCACGAGGACGTTCTTCACGTACTGCTGCGTGATGCTCGATCCACCCTGGGTCGCGCCGCCCAGCACGTAGGTGGAGATCATGGCGCGCGCCGTGCCCTGCACGTCGATGCCGCCGTGCTCGTAGAAGCGGGGGTCCTCACCGGCTACTGCGGCATCCTTCGCGTACTGCGAGATGTCGTCCCAGCTGACCTCTTCGTGGTCCTGGTCGAAGAACGACGCGAGAAGGTACGGGTTGCCGTCGTTCTTGACCGCGTAGACGTTCGTCTTCTGGGCCAGGGCACCGATCTCGAGATAGCTCGGCAGGTTCTCGAACATGTTGATGCCACTGGTGGCGGCCATGCCGCTCACGGCGATGGCAGGGGTCACTGCGGCTGTCACGAGGACGCCGGCCGCGACGCTCATGCCGACGAAGGCCAGGAAGCCTCCGAGCACGCCGCTGGTCGTTCGTTTTTGGGCAGACATATAGTTGAGCTTAAGGGAGCAAGCTGGCAAAGTGCTCAGCCGGTGCTGTGTGCCGCCCTGACATCACGCCGCCCTCCACGCGTGCTCTCCACCCCATCCTCACGCCTCGACGAAGGAGCACCATGCCCACCTGGGAATACGTCACCACCCCGCTCATGATCCACAGCACCGCCGCGATCCTCAACAACTGGGGCTCCGACGGCTGGGAGCTCGTCCAGGTCGTCAGCGGCCCCGAGGGCGGCCTCGTCGCCTACCTCAAGCGTCCCGTCGGCGGGGGAGACTCCGGCGCGGCCAGCGCAGGAGCGTCGGCTGCGGCATCCGCCGCCACCGCATTCGAGGGCGGCAACTGATGTCGCAGATCGCCGATCGTCTCGCCGAGCTCGGGATCAGCCTGCCGGCGGTCGCGACGCCCGTCGCCGCCTATGTTCCCGCGATGGTCAGCGGCAACCTGGTCTTCACCTCGGGCCAGCTCCCCTTCACCGACGGCGTCCTTCCGGCCACAGGCAAGGTGGGCGAGGGCGATGGACTCGTCCCCGCCGCTGACGCCAAGGCCTACGCCGCCACCTGCATCCTCAACGCCCTCGCGGCCGCCGAGTCGGTCATCGGCTCCCTCGATCGCGTCACCCAGGTCGTGAAGGTCACGGGCTTCGTGGCGTCGGACCCGTCGTTCACGGGTCAGCCCGGTGTCATCAACGGTGCCTCGGAGCTCCTCGGCGAGATCTTCGGTGAGGCCGGGAAGCACGCCCGCTCGGCCGTCGGCGTCGCGGTCCTGCCGCTCGACGCCCCCGTCGAGGTGGAGCTGGTCCTCTCCTTCGCCTAGACGGCCGCGCTCCGACACGCGCAGATCGGCCCACCCTCCGAGGCGGAGGGTGGGCCGACCTGCGTCATCCGGATGTCGTCAGCGCACCTGGTCGGTGATCGACTGCATGACCGCGGTGTCGGCGAGGGTCGTGGTGTCGCCGATCTCGCGACCCTCGGCGAGGTCGCGCAGCAGGCGCCGCATGATCTTGCCCGACCGGGTCTTGGGCAGCTCGTTCACGATGAACACCTGGCGCGGACGCGCGATGGCACCGATCTGACGGGCGACGTGTGCTCGTAGCTGCTCGCTCGCCTCCTCGTTCGTCATCTGGATGGTCTGGCGTTCCTTGAGGATCACGAAGGCGACGACGGCCTGACCGGTGGTCTCATCCGCGGCTCCCACGACGGCGGCCTCGGCGGTCATGTCGTGAGCGACCAGCGACGACTCGATCTCCGCCGTGGAGAGGCGGTGACCCGAGACGTTCATGACGTCGTCGACGCGGCCGAGCAGCCAGATGTCGCCGTCCTCGTCGCGGCGGGCTCCGTCGCCGGCGAAGTACTTGTCGCCGAACTTCTCCCAGTACGTCTCCTTGAAGCGCTCGGGGTCGCCCCAGATGCCGCGCAGCATCGCGGGCCACGGCTCGGTGATGACGAGCAGGCCGCCATCCGTTCCCGAGACCGGCTCGCCCTCATCGGTCACGATGTCGAGCGAGATGCCTGGCACCGGGATCTGCGCAGAACCCGGCTTGAGGTCGGTGATGCCGGGCAGCGCCGAGATCATGATGCCGCCGGTCTCGGTCTGCCACCAGGTGTCGACAACGGGGATGGAGCCACCGCCGATCACGTGGCGGTACCAGATCCAGGCCTCGGGATTGATGGGTTCGCCCACCGAGCCGAGCACGCGGAGCGAGCGCAGGTTGTACTTCTGCGGGATCTGCCGGCCCATCTTCATGAACGAGCGGATGGCCGTCGGCGCCGTGTAGAGGATCGACACCTTGTACTTCTCGATGATCTCCCACCAGCGCCCCGGGTGCGGGGTGTCCGGCGTGCCCTCGTAGAGCACCTGGGTCGCACCGTTGGCGAGCGGGCCGTAGACGACGTAGGAGTGGCCGGTGATCCAGCCGACGTCGGCCGTGCACCAGTACACATCGGTCGCCGGATGCAGGTCGAAGACGTTGCGGTGGGTGAACGCCGCCTGCGTCAGGTAACCGCCGGAGGTGTGCAGGATGCCCTTCGGCTTCCCTGTCGTGCCCGAGGTGTAGAGGATGAACAGCGGTTGCTCGGCCGGGAAGGCCTTCGCCTCGTGATCGGCGTCGACCTGTGCGAGCTCATCGCCCCACCAGAGGTCACGGCCGTCCTCCCAGGCCACGTCGTTTCCGGTGCGCTTGACGACGAGCACGTGGGCGACACTCGGCGCGCCCTTGCCCAGGGCGGCGTCCACGGTGTCCTTGAGGCCGAACACGCGCCCCTTGCGGTAGCCGCCGTCGGCCGTGATGACCAGCTTGGCCTCTGCGTCGAGGATGCGGGAGTGCAGGCTGTCGGGACTGAAGCCTCCGAAGACCACGGAGTGCACGGCGCCGATGCGCGCGATAGCCAGCATGGCGATGACGGCCTCGGGGATCATGGGCAGGTAGATGGCGACGCGGTCGCCGACCTCGATGCCGAGACTGGTGAGCAGGTTCGCGGCGCGCTTCACCTCGGCCGTGAGCTCGGCATAGCTGATGTCACGGCTGTCGCCGGGCTCGCCCTCCCAGTGGATGGCGATCCTGTCGCCGTGGCCGGCCAGCACGTGCCTGTCGAGGCAGTTGTAGGCGACGTTCAGCTCGCCGTCCTCGAACCAGGTCGCGAACGGAGGGTTGGTCCAGTCCAGGGTCTTCGTGAACGGCTTGTGCCAGTGCAGCTCACGGGCGCGATCCGCCCAGAATCCGAGTCGATCGGCGGCGGCATCCGCGTACAGGCCCGGCTGTGCGACGGACTGTGCGGCGAACTCGGGGCTCGGACGGAATCGGCGGATCTCTTCGAGGTTGTGATCGATCTGCGCGTTCATTGCTTCTCTGTCGCTCCTTTGCGAGTGGCCTGCGCGGTGCTGCACCGACCGCGGAATCGCAACGATACAGCGTCAGCCCCTCACCCGGCCGCTCACCCGTTCGCGCACTCGTCGAACGGGCGCGTGGCACCCCGGACCTCTGCTCGGATGAGCACCGGATGCGGCGCGGGATGAGAGTTTTCGCCTTGTCCACAGAAATGAGGACACGTGGGCTTGCGCAGAGAGTTCTGTGCCGTAGACTTTCCATGCGCCTGAAAGCTTTTTCGGGTTCGTGCTGCGGAGCGATTCCCCCCAATCCCCGCGACACTGAGGCGGCACCTGTTCCCCCCAATAGGTGCCGCCCCTTTCTTTTAAGCGCCTCGACGGCGGCTCTCCTCCCCAGCATCGATCGATTCGGCGAAAGAACCCGGGCAGTTCTTGTACCCCGATCGGATGCATCGAGCCGTCTAGATTCGCTCGGGTGGATGAGCCGTTCGTCGCAGTGCCGATGCTGCAGGCGGCACGCCCCGGCGCGGAATTCGGGGGACAGGCCGTCGACGATGGTGAACCGGGGCACGGTCGCCATCGCTTCAGCGACACCGATCATGGTCCCCCGCTCGCGCCCGTGGACCTCGAGGTGCTCGGACCTCTCGCTCGCTTCGCCACCGACCAGGTCAGCGACCTCCTCGTGAACGGATCGGCCGGCCTGTGGGTCGACGCCGGGCACGGCCCGCGCCGTGATCCGGAGTGGGAACTCGGCGAGCGCGAGGTGCGCGACCTCGCCGTCCAGCTGGTCGCGAGCGGCGGCCGGCACGTCGACGAGGCCCATCCGTGCGTCGATGTGCGCCTCGGGGGTGGCATCAGGGTGCACGTCGCCCTCCCGCCCATCTCGACGACGGGCACTCTCATCTCGGTGCGGATACCCCGGGGCGAACACTCCGACCTCGCGGCGCTCCGCCGCAGCGGGATGCTCGATGCCGCGCAGGAGCGCGAACTGCTCGCCGTGGTGCGGCGTCGCGAGAACGTGCTGGTCACCGGGGCGGCCGGGGTCGGCAAGACCACCCTCCTGGCGGCGATGCTGTCGGCGTCGTCGACGCACGAGCGCATCGTCGTGGTCGAGGACGTCGCCGAGCTCAGGGTGCGGCATCCGCATGTCGTCGGCCTCGAGGCCCGTCAGGCCAACGTCGAGGGCGCCGGCCACGTCGGGCTCGACGCGCTGGTTCGGGAGGCCCTGCGGATGCGGCCCGACAGGCTCATCCTCGGCGAATGCCGTGGCGCTGAACTCCGCGAGCTGCTGACGGCGCTCAACACCGGCCACGACGGTGGCGCTGGCACCCTGCACGCCAACTCCCTCGCCGATGTGCCGGCACGCATCGAGGCGCTCGGCTCCCTCGCCGGCATGGGAGACCGGGCTGTCGCACGACAGACCGTGAGCGCCATCGGTCTCGTGCTGCACCTGGAGCGGGTCGACGGGGTGCGCCGCCTCGCCCAACTCGGACGGTTCGCCATCGACCATGACGGTCGTCTCACCATCTCCGAGGTCGGATGAGCGCCCGCCGTCCGGCGATCGAGGCGGTCGCCGCGACAGCGCAGCGTCTCGCCGTGCTGCTCGCCGCCGGGGTGCCTCCTGCCGCCTCCTGGAGGTACCTCGCGGCGACGGAGCAGCCCGGCGACGCCGGTCCCGTCGTGCGCGCTGCGGCGCAGGCGACGGGAGGCGACGTCGCACAGGTGGTGGCATCCGTCGGCGGATCGGCCTCGTCGGCGGAGACTGCGAGCGCCTGGCGAGCTCTCGCGGCCGTGTGGTCGCTCGCGCTCGAGACGGGGTCGCCGTTGGCCGGAGCACTGCGTGAGATGGCGGACTCGTTCCGGGCGACCGGCCGACTGCAGCGCGAGGCGCGGATCGCCTTGGCCGGTCCGCGCGCGACGTCGCGACTCGTGGCGCTGCTGCCGGTCGTGGCCGTCGCCTTCGGGATGGTGCTCGGCCTCGACACCATCGACGTGCTCATCACGACGCCGCCGGGATGGGCCTGCCTCGCCGGCGGCATCCTGCTCATGCTGGCCGGGGCGCGGTGGAGCGCCGGTCTCGTACGCCGTGCCGGCGCCAGCGATCCATTCCCGGGGATCGTGATCGACCTGATGGCCGTGGCGCTCGCCGGCGGCGTCTCGCTCGACCGCGCCCGCGGCTCCGCAGTGGCCACGGTCGTCACGTTCGGCGTCGTCGATGCGGACGCCGCCGCCGAACAGGCGACTCGTGCCGATGCCGTGCTCGCGCTCGCTCGTGACGCCGGAGTCCCGGCCGCCGAGCTGCTGAGAGCGGAAGCCGCCGACATCCGTCTCGCGGCGCAGACCGACGGCCAGGAGCGTGCGGCGCGGCTCGGTGTCAGCCTCATGATCCCGCTCGCGCTGTGCGTGCTTCCGGCGTTCATGCTGCTCGGGGTCGCCCCCATGATCCTCTCGGTCGTCTCCTCCACATTCGCCGGGGTCGGCTGAGATCGAACCGATGCGGCATCGCCCGCCCGCCGGCGTGCTCTCGGACTCAGGCTGGACCTGCTCGTGCCGCGATCGCGTCCTCGCGACGCACGAAGGAGATCACCATGAGCATGCTTCGCCGATTCCTGCACTCCCGCTCCGCCGCGCTCCGTGCCGAACGGGGCTCCGCCACGGCGGAGTACGCCGTGGCGACGATGGCCGCCGTCGGCTTCGCCGGCCTCCTCGTCGTCATCCTGCGCGGTGACGAGGTGCGCGGAATCCTCACCGACCTCGTGCGCGATGCTCTCACCCTCTGACGGCAGCCGTGACGGGCGGCGTGGGCTCGCGGGTCAGCGGGGGAGCGTCACCGCGGAGTTCGCCGTCGCCCTCCCGGCCGTGGCTCTCGTGCTGGCGATCTGCCTGGGCGGGGTGCAGGCCGTGTCCGTCCAGGTGCGACTGACGGATGCCGCAGCCGACGCCGCCCGCACCATCGCGAGGGGAGACGCCGCCGAGGTGGCCGTGGCGCGGCTGGCGGTCGCCGTTCCCGGCGCTCGACTCCAGGTCGACGCCGGTGCCGAGCTGGTCTGCGTCACCGCGAGTGCTCCTGCCGGCACCCGCACCGTGTTGGCGGCGCTCGCGGTGACAGCCCGGTCCTGCGCGCTGGGCGGTGGCCGGTGAGGGTGGCAGTGACCGCCCGGTTCCGTGATGAGCGCGGCGCCGGAACCGTGCTCGCGCTGGCCGTGCTCGGTGCCGTCGTCGCCGTCAGCATGGTGACAGCATCCGTGCTGGGGCTGCTGGTGGTGCGTCAGAGGGTCACGGCGGCGGCGGATGCAGCGGCGCTCGCCGCCGCCGACATCGCGATGGGTGCCGTCGCCGGAACCGTCTGCGATGCCGCCGCACGCGTGGCGGAAGCCAACGCCGCGGTTCTCGAGCAGTGCGGTGTCGACGGGGAGGAGGTCATCGTGCAGGTGTCGGGGGACTGGATGGGTGTGGTCGTGCGCACTCGATCGCGTGCCGGCCCCGCGCCGGGGTGATGGGGCGGAGGATCAGACGAAGACGGCTTCAAGGTAGCGGTACTCGACGGCGGTCGGCCGCTCCGTGCCCTCACCGTCGAACTCCAGGCCGCCTCCGCGCACGTAGAGGTAGTGCTTGGCACCACCCGGGATCTCGAGGCGAGGACGCGGGTCGCCGCCCTCGAGGAATTCCGTGGTGATGGTGCGGCCTTCGAGCGGGCCGTCGGTGAGTTTCGCGGTGTACGTCGTCGTATCCATGGCGTCCATTTTCCTCCGCCGCCATCGAGTTTCAAGGGATCGACGCAACGATGTCGATGAATGCTCAGTTTCGGGCGCGTCGAGCGATCACCCGTTCGAAGTGTGTATGGTGTGCCGTTGAGGGTGCCGCTCTCACCGCGGGTGATCGAGCAGCACCGTATTCACCTCTATATAAAGGAGTCTGGTGCCAGGCAAGAAGCTGGTCATCGTCGAGTCGCCCACGAAGATGAAGTCGATCGCCGCCTATCTGGGCGACGGCTACGAAGTCCTCTCGAGCGTCGGTCACATCCGTGACCTCATCGAGCCCAAGTACCTTCCGGCCGAGCTGAAGAAGGGCTCCCTCGGCAAGTTCTCCGTCGACGTCGACAACGGATTCGAGCCCTACTACGTCGTATCGACGGCCAAGAAGAAGACCGTCGCCGAGCTGAAGCGCGCGCTCAAGGATGCCGACGAACTCCTGCTCGCGACTGATGAGGACCGCGAGGGCGAGGCAATCGCGTGGCACCTCCTGCAGGAACTCAAGCCCAAGGTCCCCGTCAAGCGCATGGTCTTCCACGAGATCACCAAGGACGCCATCCTCGAGGCCACGAAGAAGACCCGCGACCTCGACACCGCTCTCGTCGACGCCCAGGAGACCCGTCGCATCCTCGATCGCCTCTACGGCTACGAGGTGTCGCCGGTGCTCTGGCGCAAGGTCGGCCCCGGCCTCTCCGCCGGTCGCGTGCAGTCGGCGGCGACACGCCTCGTCGTCGACCGTGAACGCGAGCGTCTCGCCTTCACGTCGGCGTCGTACTGGGACCTCGCCGCACGACTCAGCCCCTCGCTCGGTGCGGATGGCGCCGACACCGACGCCTTCGCCGCCCGGCTCGTGCGCATCGGCGGGGAACGCATCGCCTCCGGGCGCGACTTCGACGACACCGGCTCGCTCACCTCGAAGGCCACAGTGCTCTCGGAGGACTCGGCCCGTGCCCTCGCCGCAGCCCTCGAGGCGGGCGTCGATGTGACGGTCACCAAGGTCGAGTCGCGGCCGTACTCCCGCAAGCCCGCCGCGCCGTTCACGACGTCGACGCTGCAGCAGGAGGCGGCGCGCAAGCTCCGCTTCTCCGCCCGCCAGACCATGAGCGTCGCCCAGTCGCTCTACGAGAACGGCTACATCACCTATATGCGAACCGACTCCGTGTCGCTCTCGCAGCAGGCGATCACCGCGGCTCGCCGCCAGGCCACAGACCTGTACGGCGCCGAGAGCATCCCCGACAAGCCCCGCGTCTACACGGGCAAGTCCAAGAACGCGCAGGAGGCCCACGAGGCCATCCGCCCGTCCGGGGAGAACTTCCGCACGCCGTCGTCGCTGGCCTCCAGCCTGCACGGCAACGACTTCAAGCTCTACGACCTCATCTGGAAGCGCACTGTCGCATCGCAGATGGCCGACGCGAAGGGTGTCACGGCATCCGTCACCATCGCAGCCGGTCCGACCGGCGAGGCTGCGCATCCCCTGGCCACGAAGACCATCGCCGAGTTCGCGGCCAGTGGAACCGTCATCACCTTCCGCGGCTTCCTGAACGCCTACGAGGAGGGCAGGGACGAGGAGCGCAACGCCTCGAACGAACCGTCCGAGTCGAAGCTGCCGCCGCTGACGGAGGGCCAGAAGCTCGCCTTCGTGGAGATCGAGGCGAGCGGCCACGAGACGACACCGCCGCCGCGCTACACGGAGGCGAGTCTCGTCAAGGAGCTCGAGGCCAAGGGCATCGGGCGTCCGTCGACGTTCGCGTCGATCATCGACACCATCTCCAACCGCGGCTATGTCGAGCACCGCGGTCAGTCGCTGGTGCCGAGCTGGATCGCCTTCTCGGTCGTACGCCTCCTCGAAGAGCACTTCGCCGAGCTCGTGGAGTACGACTTCACCGCCGAGATGGAGAACGACCTCGACGAGATCGCCAACGGCGATGCTGACAGGGTCGGCTGGCTCACGAAGTTCTACTTCGGCGACGAACGCGAGCGTGGACTCCGGCAGGTCATCGACAACCTCGGCGACATCGACGCCAAGGAGATCAACTCCATCCGCATCGCCGACGGCATCACCCTGCGCATCGGCAAGTTCGGACCCTACCTCGAGGTTCCCGACCCTGATGCCGGGCCCGACGCGACCCCGCGACGCATCAACATCCCGCCGCAGCTGGCGCCCGACGAGCTGACGCCCGAGAAGGCGCGCGAGCTGATCGACGCCCCCATCGTCACCGACCGCGTGATCGGCATCAACCCGGACAACGGCAAGCAGATCGTCGCGAAGGACGGCCGGTTCGGCCCCTACGTGACCGAGCTCGATCCGCCGGCCCCCGAGGCCCCCGCACCGGAGCCCGCGGTCGACCCCGCGACCGGCGAGGTCGTGGAGCCGCCGAAGAAGCGTGCAGCGAAGAAGCCCGTGGCCGAGAAGCCGCGCACGGCCTCCATCTTCAAGACCATGGACCTGGCGACCGTCGACCTCGACACGGCTCTCAAGCTGCTCTCGCTCCCGCGCGTCGTGGGCGTCGATCCCGAGGCCGGCGTCGAGATCACGGCCCAGAACGGCAAGTTCGGTCCGTACCTCAAGAAGGGAACCGACTCGCGCTCCCTCACCAGCGAGGACCAGATCTTCGAGGTCGACCTGCCGGCTGCGCTGGAGCTGTTCGCCCAGCCGAAGTACGGAGCGCGTCGCGCTCCGAGTTCGCTCAAGGAATTCGAGCCCGACCCCGTCAGCGGCAAGCCGATCAAGCTGAAGGACGGCCGTTTCGGCCCCTACGTGACAGACGGCGAGACCAACGCCACGATCCCGAAGAGCGAGTCGGTCGACGACATCGAGTTCGCCCGTGCGGTGGAACTGCTCGCCGAGAAGCGCGCCAAGGGACCGGCGAAGCCGCGTGCCACCCGCACCGCAGCCAAGAAGCCCGCGGCGCGCAAGGCCGCGCCCAAGCCGAAGAAGTGAGCGTGGCGAACGCAGCCGCCGACCCGTCCACGACGGGTCGCGGCCTCTTCATCACGCTCGAGGGCGGCGACGGCTCGGGCAAGTCCACCCAGGCGCGCCTGCTCGAGGGATGGCTGGTCGAGCAGGGTCGCACCGTCGTGCGCACGCGTGAGCCCGGCGGCACCGAGGTCGGCGTCGAGATCCGCGAGATCGTGCTGCACCATCGCGGCGACATCGCTCCGCGCGCGGAGGCCCTGCTCTACGCCGCCGACCGCGCGCATCACATCGCGACCAAGGTGCGTCCGGCGCTCGAGCGCGGCGACATCGTCATCCAGGACCGTTACCTCGACTCGTCCGTCGCCTACCAGGGCGCCGGACGGGTTCTCGGCGGTCCGGAGGTGCGCGACCTGTCGCTGTGGGCCGCGGAGGGTCTGCTGCCCGACCTGACGATCCTGCTCGACCTCGACGAGACCGTGGCACGCACGCGGCTGGATGCCGCCCAGAAGCGCTTCGACAGGCTGGAGGCCGAGGCCGGCGAGTTCCACGGCCGAGTGCGCCGCGCCTTCCTCGACCTCGCCGCCGCCGAGCCGGAGCGGTTCCTGGTCGTCGACGCCGGCGACGCTGTCGACGTCATCGCCGCCACGGTCCGCGACCGCGTCGGATCGCTGCTGGCCTGAGTCCGCGGATCCCCGGCAGGAGTCCGCACACGGGTGCTGAGCGTTCGGCGTCGGTCGCATCGCCTACTGTTGGAGCATGACGGTGTGGGACGAGCTGACGGGCCAGACCGACGCTATCGCCGTGTTCCGCGCTGCTGCGGCAGCCGCATCCGCCACCCCGATCGAGGGAGCGGCGGAGCAGGCGATGTCGCACGCCTGGCTCATCACCGGGCCGCCCGGATCCGGCCGGTCCAATCTCGCCTACGCCTTCGCGACGGCGCTCATCTCCGGTGATCCCGACGGCGACGACGCCACGGCCAAGCAGGTCGCCGCGCGCAGCCATCCCGACCTCACCGTGCTCAGCACCGAGGGCGTCTCGATCAAGGTCGACGACGTGCGCGCCGTGGTGCGGTCGTCGTCCTATTCGCCGTCGGTCGGACGTCACCGCGTTCTCGTGATCGAGGATGCCGATCGCATGCCGGAGCGCACCTCGAACGTGCTGCTCAAGGCGCTCGAGGAGCCGCCCGAGCGCACAGTGTGGATCCTGTGCGCCCCCAGCGAGGCCGACCTCATCCCGACCATCCGCTCCCGCGTGCGCTCCGTGCGCCTGCGGGTGCCGAGCATCGACGACGTCGCCGCGCTGCTCGTGGCCCGCGAGGGCGTGAGTGCCGAGGTCGCCGAGCGAGCCGCCCGCGAGGCGCAGAGCCACATCGGCATGGCACGGCGCCTGGCCACGTCGAGCGAGGCACGCGAACGCCGCGACGCGACGCTCGTGTCGGCCCTCGGCATCCGTACGGTCTCGGATGCCGTCGCCGCGGCCGCCCGCATGATCGAGATCGCCGGCGACGACGCCAAGGCGATCACGCTCGAACGCGATGCCGAGGAACGCGAGAAGGCACTCCGCTCCCTCGGCGTCGCTCCCGGTCAGACCCTGCCGCCGGCGCTGCGGAGCCAGATCAAGGCGCTCGAGGACGACCAGAAGCGGCGTGCGACACGGAGTCTGCGTGACGGCATCGACCGCATCCTCGTCGACTTCTCGTCGTTGCACCGCGACGTCCTCATGCTGCAGCTCCAGGGCGACTCGGCCATCATCAACCGGGAGCTGCTGCCGCGCATCGAACAAGCCGCAGCCGGGAGCAGTGCCGCCGAGACGCTGCGATCCCTCGACGCGATCGCCCTCGCGCGCACCCGCATCGAGGCGAACGTCGCACCCCTTCTCGCCCTCGAGGCGATGCTCATGACCTTCCGCCGATCCGAGAGGGCCGCCGCGTGAACCGACGTCCGACGACAACCACCGCACGATCAGCACGCGGCGTACCGGTGCGCCGCGCTGTCAGAGCCAGGGGTGCCGCGGCCATCACCGCACTGCTGGCCCTCGCCCTCACGGGCTGCGTGCCCTGGGCGGGCGGCGGAGCCGGACCTCACACGTCCACTCCGACCGGGGAGACGGCGCCGGCGGGACTCGAGTCGTACTACGGGCAGCAGCTGACGTGGGACGACTGCGGCGACGGGTTCCAGTGCACCACCGCCCAGGCGCCGCTCGACTACAGGGCGCCATCCGGAGACAGCATCGAACTCGCCCTGGTCAGGCATCCGGCGACAGGCGACCGGCTCGGCTCCCTGCTGGTGAACCCCGGTGGACCCGGCGGATCGGGCTACGACCTCGTCAAGGACTCGCTCGACTTCGCGGTGAGCGACAAGCTCCAGGAGCACTACGACATCGTCGGCTTCGACCCGCGCGGTGTCGCGCGATCGACGGGGGTGGCCTGTTACGACCCCGCGCAGATGGACTCGTATCTCTACGACATCACTCCCGGCGAGCGTGGCAGCGATGCCTGGCTCGCAGCGAGGACGGAGCGGGCGACGGCCTTCGCCGACGCGTGCGACAGCAACACCGGCGCCCTCCTCGACAATGTCGACACCGAGAGCGCAGCGCGCGACCTCGACCTGCTCCGGGCGACGCTCGGCGACAGCACCCTGAACTACCTCGGGTACTCCTACGGCACCTATCTCGGCGCCACGTACGCCGGACTGTTCCCGACGAAGGCCGGTCGGCTCGTGCTCGACGGGGCGATCGATCCCGCCGCCACCAATCTCGATGTCAACATCGAGCAGGCCAAGGGATTCGAGAACGCGCTGCGCGCCTACCTGGCCGACTGCCTCGCCGGATCCGGCTGCCCGTTCGACGGCAGCGTCGATGACGCCATGGCCACGGTCAAGGCACTGCTCGATTCCGTCGACGCCGCTCCGATCAGGGGCACCGACGGTCGAATGCTCGGGGGAGACACCCTCGTCACGGCCATCATCTACCCGCTCTATTCGCAGTCCGGCTGGCCCGCGCTCAGTGAGATGTTCGACTCGGTCCTGGCCGGATCGGCCGACCAGGCCCTCTCGTTCGCGGATCAATACAACGGACGCGACGAAGACGGAAACTACGCCGACAACTCCACCGAGGCCTTCAACGCTGTCAACTGCATGGACTACGCCTACGTCTCGGATGCCGCCACCATGCGCGAGCAGGCGCAGCAGCTCGACGCGGCAGCGCCGGTGATCGGCGCCTACTTCGGCTACGGCGACGTCACCTGCACGACCTGGCCGTACACGACGCGCGCCGAGCGCGGGCCGATCAGCGCCGAGGGATCGCCTCCCATCGTCGTCGTCGGCACCACGAACGACCCGGCCACCCCGTATGTGTGGGCACAGGCGCTGGCCTCCCAGCTCGACGACGGACGCCTGGTCACCTTCCACGGCGAGGGCCACACGGCCTACAACAAGTCGAACAACTGCGTGAACGACGCCGTCGACACCTTCCTCATCAACGGGACGGCACCGACGACGGACCCGATGTGCTGAGAGGGCTCGCGCTGATCCCTCTCCGGTGAACGGGCGACCCCCGTCGGGACGGGCGTGTTCGTGAACGCCCGTCGGAGACTGTATGATTTCCTACTGTGCCAAGCGGCATGATCCTCCACGGATGGATCGCCGCATGCCACGCCGCCTTAGCTCAGTCGGCAGAGCGTCTCACTCGTAATGAGAAGGTCGTGGGTTCGATTCCCACAGGCGGCCCTAACACCCCACTCCGGCGACATCGTCGCGGCCCGGCAGCGGCGCGTCCCGTTCGAGGCTGGAGCCGCATCCGCCCGAGCCGCAGACCTCCCGGCATGCCCTAGCCTCGAAGCATGACTGATGCACTGCGCTGGGGAATCCTCGCCACGGGCGGGATCGCCCACGAGATGGCCAACGACCTCGTCCTGAACGGCTTCACCGTGCAGGCCGTCGGATCCCGCTCGCAGGAGTCGGCCGACGCCTTCGCCGCCGAGTTCGGCATCCCGAACGCGCACCCCAGCTATGCCGCCCTGGTGGCCGACCCCGAGGTCGACGTCATCTACGTGTCGACGCCGCATCCGTTCCACGCCGAGCACGCCACGCTGGCCCTGGAGGCAGGCAAGCACGTCCTCGTCGAGAAGCCGTTCACGCTGAACGCCGCCGAGGCGCGCCGGGTCGTCGACCTGGCCACCGAGAAGGGCCTCGTCGTCCTCGAGGCGATGTGGACGCGCTGGCTGCCGCACATGGTTCGGGTGCGCGAGATCCTCGCCGCCGGCACCATCGGCGAGGTGCACACTCTCATCGCCGACCACACGCAGGACCTGCCCGACGACCCGGGGCACAGGCTCAACTCGCTCGAGCTCGGCGGTGGCGCCCTCCTCGACCTCGGCATCTACCCCATCTCCTTCGCCTCCGACCTGTTCGGAACGCCCGAGACCATCCAGGCGTCCGCGACGTTCAAGGACACCGGAGCCGACGCGCAGGTCGCCACGATCTTCCGCTACCCGGGCGGCCAGATCGCCACCACCCTCTCGGCCAGCGACACGAGGGGCCGCAACATCGCCACGATCCTGGGTACAGAAGGCCGCATCGACATCGACACCGTCTGGTACACCCCCACGTCGTTCCGGGCCTATGACGCCTCCGGCGCAGAGATCGAGGCCTTCTCCTCCGAGGTGACCGGGCGCGGGATGCAGTTCCAGGCCGCCGAGCTCGAACGTCTCGTCGCGGCCGGCACCACCTCCGGCGACATCCTTCCCACGGCCGAGACCGTGGCCATTCTCGAGACCCTCGACGCCATCAGGGCCCAGATCGGCCTGCGCTACCCCGGCGAATGACCGGGACGGTGTTGCGGAATCTCTCAGGCGTGACAGCGTAGGCTGCCGCGAATGACTGAAACGGATGCCCCGACTCCGCCGGAGCCCGCACGTCCCGGCGGCACGTTCCGCAGGCACCGCCGCGCCTGGACCATCGCCGGTGGAGCCGTCGCCGTGGCCGTCCTGGCCGGTGCGGCCCTCGCCTCCGGCGCGGCCGTCGGCAGCCCTGCGCCGTCGGCGACCCCAACGGCCTCGGCAGCGGTCACGGCGTCGGCGACGCCGACCCCCACCCCCGACCCGCGCGCCACCCCGGCCGGGGCCCCGGTGACGAGTCGCCTGCGCACCTGCTCGGTGGCGGACCTCGCATCCGACTCCCGGCTGGCGTCCATGCAGGCTCAGGTCATGAATGCCGCGACGGGCGAGGTGCTCTTCGACCGCGGCGGCTCCACACCGTCGCGCGCGGCCAGCGTCATGAAGGTCCTGACGACGGCAGCCGCCCTCAAGGTGCTCGGCCCCGACTACCGCGCCACGACGACAGTGGTGAAGGGTTCGGAGCCCGGCTCCGCCGTTCTCGTCGGAGGCGGCGACCTGACCCTCTCTCGCCTGCCGACGGGGGAGACCTCCGCCTACGAGGGTGCAGCCCACCTCGACAATCTGGCCAACCAGGTGCGCACGGCCTGGGCCGCGGACCCGTCGAACCCGCCCCTCACGAAGCTCATCCTCGACTCCTCGCTGTTCACGGGCCCGGACTGGCAGCCCAGCTGGGACACCAAGGAGCAGTACGACGGCTACATGTCCCGCGTGACGGCCCTGCAGGTCGACGGCGACCGCGACGACCCGTACAGCAACACCTCCGCCCGCAGCGATGACCCCGTCGGCCGCGCCGGTCAGGCCTTCGCCGACCAGCTCGGCGGCATCCAGGCCATCGAACTCGGAACGGCACCGGCCGGGGCGGCGGCACTCGGCACCGTGCAATCGGCACCGGTGTCGACGCTGGTGCAGCAGTCGCTCATCGTGTCCGACAACACCATCGCCGAGATGCTCGCGCGTCTGACCGCCGTGACCGCCGGCACCGGAAGCGACTTCGCCGCCATCCAGCCCGCCGTCATCGCCGCCCTCGACAGCTACGGCGTCGACACCACCGGCATCGTGATCGTCGACGGCTCGGGCCTGTCCGACGACAACGCCATCCCGCCGTCGTACCTCACGCGCCTGTTCGTCACGATCAACGCCCGCGAGGCCAACCTCGGCGTCCTCTACGACGGCCTGCCCATCTCGGGCCAGACCGGGTCGCTCTCCTACAGCGATCGCTTCACCGGCGACGCCTCAGTGGCCGACGGGTCGGTGCACGCGAAGACCGGTTGGATCGACACCGGCTACACGCTCTCCGGCGTCATCGACTCGGCCGACGGCACGCCGCTCACCTTCGCGATCTACGCCCTCGGAGACGTGAGCGATGACGCCAAGACCGCGATCGACGCGCTCACCGCCGGCTTCTACAGCTGCGGCGACAACCTCTCCAACAACTGACCCTTCCTGCACCGAGGACTGATGCCGTGGACGACGACGAGCTGATCGACCTGGTGCGCGAGCTCGTCTCGATCCCGTCGGTCAACCCGTCGCTCGACGGGAACGGATCCGGGGAGGCCGCCATCGCCCGCCACGCCGCCGACTGGCTGGCCGTCCGCGGATTCGAGGTCTGGCTCATCGGCCGCGACCAGCGCCGCCCGAGCGTGCTGGCCATCGCGGCCGGGAGCGGTGAACGCGGCGGAGGTACCGGACGCACCCTGCTGCTCAACGGCCACCTCGACACCGTCGGCGTCGATGGCTACCAGGGTGACCCCTTCGACGCCAGGATCGACGGCGAGCGGATGCTGGGCCGCGGCGTCTACGACATGAAGAGCGGGGCGGCAGCGGCCATGCTCGCCGCGAGCCGTGCGAGCGCGGCGGGACTCCGCGGCGACGTCGTCCTCACCCTGGTCGCCGACGAGGAGTTCGCATCGACCGGCACCGAGGACGCCCTGGCCGCCATCGCCGAGCGCGGCATCAGCGTCGATGGTGCCGTCGTGGTCGAGCCGACAGGATCACGCCTCACCGTCGCCCACCGGGGCTTCGCCTGGTTCACCCTCGAGATCACCGGCAGGCCGGCGCACGGTTCGCAGCCCGAGCTCGGGATCGACGCCATCAGCCACGCCACCGAGGTGCTGCTCGCCCTGCGCGCGCTCGACGCCGAGCTCGCCGAGCGTCCGACGCATCGGTTCCTGCCGCGATCGAGCGTGCGTGTCGCGACGATCGACGCTGGAACCGACGCCGCGACAGTGGCCGCCCACGCGCGCATCACCATCGAACGCCGCACCCTCCCGGGCGAGATGCCCGCCGAGGTGCGGCGGGAGCTCGAGGCCGCCATCGCCGCCGCCCCTCCCGCCGACGGCATCCGATGGACTCTGACCGAGCTCGTGTCCCGTGCTGCCTTCGAGACGCCGACGGATGCGGCGATCGAGCGGGTGCTGAGCGATGCCGTGCAGGCCGTGACCGGAGCCGCAGCCGAGCGCCGGGGCGACCCGTGGTGGACCGACGCCGGGCTCCTCGCCGAGGCCGGCATCCCCACCGTGCTGCACGGAGTGGACGGCGGCGGCGCCCACGCACCGGAGGAGTGGGTCGACCTCGCGTCGGTGCACGCCCTCGCCGCCGTGCTCGAGCGCGCGATCCGCGACTTCTGCGCCTGACCGCGGCACGAGCCCTGCGACACGCGGTCCCGGGCGCGCGATAATCGAGGGACGAGCATCGGGAGGCTGACGTGACACGCGCACTGTTCATCATCGACGTGCAGAACGACTTCACCGAGGGCGGCGCCCTGGGGGTCGACGGCGGAGCAGCTGTCGCCGCCGGGGTGAGCTCCCTGTTGGAGCGGCATCCGGAGGCCTACGACGTCGTCTTCGCCTCCCGCGACTGGCACGACGGCGCCAACGACAACTGCGGCCATTTCGCCACGGATGCCGCCCCCGACTTCGTCGACACCTGGCCGGCGCACTGCGTCTCGGGCACGAGCGGCGCCGACTACCACCCCGACCTCGTGACCGACGGCATCGACGTGCACATCCGCAAGGGGCAGGGAGTGCCCGCCTACTCGATCTTCGAGGGCACCACCGAGGACGGCGAGACCGTGGCCGAGCTGCTGACGGCTCGCGGAGTCACGACGATCGACATCGTCGGCATCGCCACCGACTACTGCGTGCGAGCGAGCGCCCTCGACGCCGTGGAGCACGGCCAGCACGTGAGGGTGCTCACAGACCTCGTCGCCGGCGTCGCCGCCGAATCGAGTGCCGCAGCTCTCGCCGAGCTCGCCCATGCCGGAGTCGAGATCACGGCATCGGATGCCGCAGACGCCGCAGATGCCGCAGACGCAGTGCCCGACGATTCCGCATCCACGCCCGCCGACTGACGCACGACGGTCCGCGCACCGACGCCGGCGGGTGCGCCCTCAGTCGGCCCGGGCCGACGTCGCCTTGAGTACGCGGTAGCCCATTCCGACGGCCTCGCGCACGATCTCCAGCCCGGGGAACTCCTCGTTCATCCAGCGGTGCAGCGAGTCGGCGCCGAGGTTCTTCTGCACCACGAGCCAGGCCTCGGAGTCGGGGGCGAGGCGCGGCATCCAGGACTGCAGCAGCGTGTGCAGCTCGACCTTGCCGATGCGGATCGGGGGGTTCGACCAGATGGTGGAGAAGGTGATGCCCTCGGGAACATCCTCGGGTCGCACGGCGTTGATGTTGGTGACGCCGATGGCAGCGGCGTTGCGACGGACGAGTTCGAGAGCGCGATCGTTCACGTCGACGGCCCACACCGTGGCATCCGGAGCCTCGATGGCCATCGTCAGCGCGATGGGTCCCCAGCCGGAACCGATGTCGAGGAGATCACCGGTCTGCGGGGGAGCGGGAACGTTGTCGAGGAGGACGGCCGTGCCATCGTCGATGTGGTCGGGGCTGAAGACCCCGCCCGACGTCGTGAGCGTGTATTCGCGGCCGCTCAGCTGCACGGTGATCTGCCGCGGCTTCAGTTCGGTCGACGGGTCGTTCGTGAAGTAATGCTCTGAAGCCATGAGAGGGAAACTACCCGACCCGGCTGAGTGAGGCCAATGGGGCAACGATAGGATTGATGCAATGACTGAACCCGATACCACGATGCCGGACGACGACGTCGTCGCCCGCGTCCTCGCCAGCGCCGAACAGCGCGCCGGCTACACCATCTTCGGCGGCTCCGCCCAGGCGCTGCAGGACGACGAGGGCCGCGCCCACCGCGTCGACTCCGACGGCGACCAGTTCGATCGTGAGGACCGCCAGGCGCTGCGCCGCGTCGCCGGACTGTCGACCGAGCTGGAAGACGTCACCGAGGTCGAGTACCGCCAGCTGCGCCTCGAGAACGTCGTGCTCATCGGCGTCTACTCGCAGGGTTCGCAGACCGATGCCGAGAACTCCATCCGCGAGCTCGCCGCCCTCGCCGAGACGGCCGGTGCGACAGTGCTCGACGGCCTGCTCCAGCGTCGGCCGCATCCGGATCCCAGCACCTACCTCGGCAAGGGCAAGGCGCTGGAGCTCGCCGGGATCGTCGCCTCCCTGGGCGCCGACACCGTGATCGCCGACACCGAACTCGCGCCCAGCCAGCGGCGTGCGCTCGAGGACGTGGTGAAGGTCAAGGTCATCGACCGCACCGCCGTCATCCTCGACATCTTCAGCCAGCACGCCACCAGCCGCGAGGGCAAGGCGCAGGTCGAGCTCGCGCAACTCGAGTACCTCCTTCCGCGTCTGCGCGGCTGGGGCGAGTCGATGTCCCGCCAGGCAGGTGGCCAGGTCGGTGGCGCCGGAGCCGGCATGGGCTCGCGCGGACCGGGTGAGACGAAGATCGAACTCGATCGCCGCCGCATCCACACCCGCATGGCGAAGCTGCGCAAGTCGATCGTCGCGATGAAGCCCGCCCGTGAGGCCAAGCGCGCGAACCGCAAGCGCAACACGGTGCCCTCGGTCGCCATCGCGGGCTACACGAACGCCGGCAAGTCCAGCCTCGTGAACCGCGTCACCAAGGCCGGCCTCCTGGTCGAGAACGCCCTGTTCGCCACCCTCGACGCCACCGTGCGCAAGAACACCACCGATGACGGCCGGCTGTACACCATCGCCGACACCGTCGGCTTCGTGCGCAACCTGCCGCACCAGCTCGTCGAGGCCTTCCGGTCGACGCTCGAGGAGGTGGCGGACTCCGACCTCATCCTCCATGTCGTCGATGCGTCGCATCCCGATCCCGCCGGTCAGATCCAGACCGTGCGCGACGTGATCGGCGAGGTGGACGCACGCCACATCCCCGAGCTCGTGGTGTTCAACAAGTCCGATCTCATCAGCGATGACGACAGGCTCGTGCTGCGCGGCCTCGAACCGAACGCCGTGTTCGTCTCGGCTCGCTCCGGTGACGGCATCGACGAGCTGCTCATCAAGATCGCGGAGATGCTGCCCGACCCGAGCGTCGAGGTCGAGCTGCTCATCCCGTACTCGCGCGGCGAGCTCGTGTCGAGCCTGCACGTGCGCGGTCGGGTGCTGGCCACCGAGCACACCGAGCACGGAACGATGGTGCGCGCCCTCGTGCACCCGGAGTTCGCGGCCCAGCTGGCCGAGTTCCGCGTCGCCGCCGGTGCGCTGCCGGCCGGTGCCGTTCCGGCGGTCTGAGAAGTCACCCTTCGTCACACTCTTCCGTGCCCACAGTGCCGCGGTTAGGCTCGCTGCAACGGTGACTCGCGACTGACGCGAGCGCCCGACGAGCGACAGCCGAGCCCGGCACCCGCCCGCGACAGATCCGATTCACCTCGATGAGCATCCGCTTCTCGAGGGAAGATCCCCTTCGTGAGGCAGCATGGCTATCGACCTTCCACCCACCGGCGGCGCAACGCGTGTGCCGGTCTCGTTCGAGTTGTATCCGCCGCGAACGGATGCAGCAGCCATCGCCCTCGGTCGAACCATCGACAAGCTCACCGAGGTCGACCCCGCCTTCATCTCGGTGACGTTCGGCGCCGGCGGCTCGACGCGCGACAGGTCGCTGACCGTGCTCAGCTACATCCTGGAGAACACCGACGTGGAGCCGATGGCTCACCTCACCTGCGTCGGATCGTCGGCCGCCGAGGCCAACGGTCTCGTCCGGCGGTTCCTGGATGCCGGCATCACGAGCTTCCTCGCCCTGCGCGGTGATCCTCCCCTCGACGGCACCCCGCTGTCGGTCGGCGACCTGCAGAGCGCCTCCGAGCTCGTGCAGCTCATCCACCGCGTGCAGCAGGAGCGCGAACCCTTCAGCCAGGAAGCGGTGCGCGGAACCCCCGGCGGCACCAGGCTGCGTGCCAGGCCTCGTCCCGAGCGCGTGGCCGTCGCAGCATTCCCCAACGGCCACGCGTCGTCGCGGGGGCCGCAGCAGGAGATCGACGCCTTGCTGGCCAAGCAGGCCGCCGGGGCGAACCTCGCCATCACGCAGTTGTTCTACCGCGCTGACGACTACCTCGCATTCGTCGACCGGGCCAGGGCCGGTGGAGTGAGCATCGACATCCTCCCCGGAATCATGCCGGCGGCGAGTGCCGCACGCCTGCGGCGCATCGCCGAACTCACCGAGGAGGAGGCGCCGGACGAACTCCTCATCGCCCTGGAGGTCGAGCCGACCGAGGAGGGCCGAACCGAGATCGCCACGGACTTCTTCTCGGACCTCGCCGCCGCCGTCATCGCCGGGGGCGCCCCGGGCCTGCACCTCTACACCCACAACAAGCACACTGCCGTGCTCGATCTGCTCGAACGGATCGGCCACGTCCCAGCCGCACTGAATCGACCCATCAAGGAGAACGCATGACGACGCCCGCCTTCCCGACAGGCACCATCCTCGGCTACCCGCGCATCGGTCGCCGTCGCGAACTCAAGAAGGCCGTCGAGGCGTTCTGGGCCGGTCGCATCGACGCCGTGGAGCTCGAGGCCGCCGCCGCCGAGCTGCGCGCCACGACGCGGGAGCGGCTGGCGGGCCTCGGCCTCGGCCGCACGGACTCGGCCATCCCCGAGTCGTTCTCGTTCTACGACCAGGTCCTGGATGCGGCCGTGACCGTCGGCGCGGTTCCCGCACGTTTCTCCGACCTGGTCGACGCCGACGCCGCGATCGACCTCGCCGGCTACTTCACGCTCGCCCGCGGTGACGGTGAGCGAGCCCCGCTCGAGATGACCAAGTGGTTCGACACCAACTACCACTACCTGGTGCCCGAGATCGGCCCGGACACCCGCTTCACCCTCGCGAACGATCGGATCGTCCGGGAGTTCGTCGAGGCGAAGGCGGCTGGGTTCGTCACCCGCCCCGTGATCGTCGGCCCCGTCACCTTCCTGCTGCTGTCGAAGGCGGCGGCGGATGCTCCGGCCGGCTTCCAGCCGCTCTCCCGTCTCGGCGACCTGGTCGCCGTCTACCAGGAGCTGCTCGCCCGGCTCGCCGACGCCGGAGTCGAGTGGGTCCAGCTCGACGAGCCCGGACTTGTCAACGAGTCGATCGAGATCCCCCGGGCTACCCAGCTCGAGGCCCTCGCGACGGCCTATGACGTGCTCGCGGCCGGAGGGTCGCGACGGCCCGCCATCGTGGTGGCGGCACCCTACGGGAGCCTCGACGACGCACTCGACGTGCTCGCAGCATCCGCCATCGAGGCCATAGCCATCGACCTCGTGCGCGGCACGCTTCCCATCGGGTTGGCCGACGACACCCGCGCCGGCCTCGCGGACAAGACCCTCGTCGCCGGTGTCATCGACGGTCACAACATCTGGCGCGGTGACCTGGCTGCCGCCTTCGACACCGCTGCCGCCGTGCTCGACCTGTCCCCGTCAGTGGCTGTCAGTACCTCGACCTCGCTGCAGCACGTCCCGCATGACGTCGACGACGAGTCGGCCCTCGACCACCTCAACGGCTGGCTGGCCTTCGCCGACCAGAAGGTGGCGCAGGTCGCCGTGCTCGCGCGCGGACTGGTGGACGGTCGCTCCGCGATCGCCGCCGAGCTGGATGCGGCCTCGGCTGCCCTCGCCCAGCGACTCTCAGCGCCCGGCGTGCGCGACGGCGCCGTGCGTGCCCGTGCGGCCGCGCTGACGGATGCCGACTTCTCACGCGGCGACTACGCCGAGCGACTGGCGGTGCAGACCGAGGAGCTCGACCTGCCGCCGTTGCCGACGACCACGATCGGCTCGTTCCCGCAGACCGGCGAGATCCGCAGGGCCCGGGCCGCCCACAACCGCGGCGAGCTGAGCGAGGCCGACTACGTGGCCGAGATGCGTGCGGAGATCTCCCGGGTCGTCGACCTGCAGGAGGAGATCGGCCTCGACGTGCTCGTGCACGGAGAGCCCGAGCGCAACGACATGGTGCAGTACTTCGCCGAGAACCTCGACGGCTTCGACGTGACCGAGAACGGCTGGGTGCAGTCCTACGGATCGCGCTGCACCCGTCCGTCGATCCTCTGGGGAGACGTCTCGCGCCCGGCGCCCATCACGGTGGAGTGGTCGGCGTACACACAGTCGCTCACGGAGAAGCCGGTCAAGGGCATGCTCACCGGACCGGTCACGATCCTCGCCTGGTCGTTCGTGCGCGACGACCAGCCGCTCGGCGAGACGGCCAGGCAGGTCGGTCTCGCCCTCCGCGACGAGATCGCCGACCTCGAGGCCGCCGGCATCCGCATCGTGCAGGTCGACGAGCCAGCCCTGCGCGAACTCCTGCCGCTGAAGAAGGCCGACCACGCCGACTACCTCGACTGGTCGGTCGGCTCGTTCCGGCTGGCGACGGCCGGTGCGCGCACGGCGACCCAGATCCACACCCACCTCTGCTACTCCGAGTTCGGCGTGATCATCGACGCGATCCTCGGGCTGGACGCCGACGTCACGAGCATCGAGGCCGCGCGCAGCCGGATGGAGGTGGTCGCCGACCTCGAGTCGAGCGGATTCGACCACGGCATCGGGCCGGGGGTCTACGACATCCACTCGCCCCGGGTGCCGAGCGTGACCGAGCTGACCGAGCTCATCGAGCACGCCCTCGACGCCATCCCGGAGCGCCAACTCTGGATCAACCCCGACTGCGGACTCAAGACCCGCGGCTACGACGAGACCGTGGCGTCGCTGCGCAACATGCTCGACGCGACTCGCGGCGTGCGGGCATCGGTCACCGCCTCCGTCTAGGGAACGGATGCAGAAGGCCCGCCTCCCTCGGGAGGCGGGCCTTCTCGTTCGTGTTCGTCGCGACCCGGACGGAGTCCGCGGCCGAAACCTCGTGCTAGACCGCTCGCAGAACGGCGACGACCTTGCCGAGCACCTCGGCGAAGTCGCCGACGATGGGCTCGTAGGCGGAATTGCGCGGCAGCAGCCAGGTGTGTCCGTCGCGCTGGCGGAACACCTTGACCGTGGCCTCGCTGTCGAGCATGGCCGCGACGATCTCGCCGTTCTCGGCGGTGTTCTGCTGGCGGACGACCACCCAGTCGCCGTCGCAGATGGCGGCCTCGATCATGGAGTCGCCGACCACCTTCAGGATGAACAGCTCGCCCTTGCCGACCAACTGGCGGGGGAGCGGGAACACCTCTTCGATCTGCTGCTCGGCCGTGATGGGGATGCCGGCCGCGATGCGGCCGACCATGGGGACCATGGCGGCATCGCCCATCGGGGCCGGGGAGACGTACCCGTCGCCGTCGGGGGCGGGATTCGACTCGGAGGTCGACGGCACCTCGATGAGGACCTCGAGCGCGCGCGGCCGGTTCGGGTCGCGGCGCAGGTAGCCGCTCAGCTCGAGCTGGTTGAGCTGGTGCGTGACGCTCGAGAGCGAGGCGAGCCCGACGGCGTCGCCGATCTCGCGCATGCTCGGCGGATAGCCGCGCTGGCTGACGGACCTCTGGATGACCTCGAGGATGGAGAGCTGTTTCGCGCTCAGGCTCTTGCGCCGGCGAGTACCGCCGCGCTCGGACGCGCCGCGGTCCTTCGGCGACTCGGTCTCGTTGGCCACTGCGCTCACCTACTTCTCTGACGGATGTCGATCCCCTGCCGACCGAGTGTCGGTGGGTGCTGATTGCCTTGCAACCAGCCATTCGAACTGTATCCGGGTCGATGGCCTTCGACAAACATCTGTTCGAGTGTGTCGGGAACGAAATTCTCTCCACATACGAAAACAATGCTTGAGTATTCGAAGACTCGAAGATATATTCGGAACACAGCTTCGCATCTGGCCCTCCCGGCCGAGGGCCAGATGCGAAAACCATCTGGAGGTCGCCATGAGCACGTTCGCCTACAACACCGCCGCCCGCCCCGTCGCGCTGCCTGTGGTTCGCACCCGGCTGCACCTCACCCGCCGTGGCCGCGCCGTGTTCACGACCCTCGCCGCCCTGCCGATCGTCGTCGGAGCGTTCGTCTTCGCCCTCAACGGCGGCATCGCGGCAGCCGGCGGCGAGCAGGCGGGCCAGTCCTTCGCCTACGTCACCGTCGAATCCGGCCAGTCGCTCTGGCAGCTCGCCGAGACCCTGGCACCCACGGCCGACCCGCGCGACGTCATCGCCGACATCGTCAGCCTCAACCAGCTCGCCGGCACCGACATCGAGCCCGGCCAGCGCCTCGCCATCCCCGCGCAGTACTGAAGGCTGCATCCGCCGCCCTTCGTAACAGGGTGAGGGCCGCCGGTACGATTGTTGGAGTGACGACTCTCGATCAGCTTCCCCTCCGCGACGACCTGAGAGGGCGCACGCCGTACGGCGCACCGCAGAAGGTCGTGCCCGTCGCCCTCAACGTCAACGAGAACACGCATCCGATCCCGGATGCCGTCGCCACCGACATCCTCGCCGCCATCAGCACCGTGATCCCCGGTGTGAACCGCTACCCCGATCGCGAGTTCAGTGTTCTGCGCGACGCGCTGGCCGGTTACCTCGGCCACGGCCTCACCCGCGACGACATCTGGGCGGCGAACGGCTCGAACGAGGTGCTCCAGCACGTGCTGCAGGCCTTCGGCGGACCGGGTCGCACCCTGCTCGGGTTCAGCCCCACCTATTCGATGTACCCGCTCCTGGCTTCCGGCACCGGCACGGCCTGGATCGGCGCCGAGCGAGACTCCGACTTCGAGCTCACGCCCGAGACCGCTGCCGCTGCGGTGCGCGAGCACGCGCCTGACATCGTCTTCCTGTGCTCACCCAACAACCCGACGGGCACCCCGCTCTCGCTCGAGACCATCGCCGCTGTCTACGACGCCACCGACGGCATCGTCCTGGTCGACGAGGCGTACGCCGAGTTCGCCCACGATGGAGAGGCGAGCGCCCTCGCCCTCCTCGAGGGTCGGCCGCGCCTCCTCGTCTCGCGCACCATGAGCAAGGCCTTCGCGTACGCCGGCGTTCGCCTGGGGTACCTCGCCGCCGATCCCGCGGTGACGGATGCCCTCCGCCTGGTGCGGTTGCCGTACCACCTGTCAGCTCTCACGCAGGCTGCGGCGACAGCGGCCGTGGCGCACGCCCCCGAGTTGCTCGCCATGGTCGACGACATCCGCCTTCAGCGCGACCGCATCGTGACCCGTCTGGGCGAACTCGGCTTCCAGCCCTACCGCAGCTCGAGCAACTTCGTGCTGTTCGGCGGCGTCGACGACCCGAATGCCGTCTTCGAGGCGCTCCTGGCCTGCGGCATCCTCGTTCGCGATGTCGGGATCGCGCACACCCTGCGGGTGAGCGCGGGCACCGAGGCCGAGACGACGGCCTTCCTCGACGCCATCGCCGATCACGCGCCGAATAGGATCTCAGCATGAGCGAGAATGCACCACGCACGGCCCGCGCCGTGCGAGCGACGAGCGAATCGAACATCGACCTGACCGTGAACCTCGACGGAACCGGCACGAGCGACATCGAGACGACGGTCCCGTTCTTCAACCACATGCTGACGGCTTTCGCCAAGCACTCGCTCACCGACATCACCGTGCGCGCGAGCGGCGACACCGACATCGACGTGCACCACACCGTCGAGGACACCGGCATCGTGCTGGGCCAGGCCATCCGCGAGGCGCTGGGAGACAAGCGCGGCATCGCCCGGTACGGCGACGCGCTCGTCCCTCTCGACGAGTCCCTCGCGCAGGCGGTCGTCGACATCTCCGGCCGCCCCTACCTGGTGCACGTCGGAGAGCCGGCCGGCTTCGAGTTCCACCTCATCGGCGGGCACTTCACCGGATCCATGGTGCGCCACTTCTTCGAGGCGATCACCTTCGCCGCCGGTCTCACGGTGCACCTCGAGCTCGTGCGCGGCCGCGACCCGCACCACATCGCCGAGGCCGAATTCAAGGCTTTCGCGCGCGCCTTCCGGCAGGCGAAGGCCTTCGACTCGGCCGTGGTCGGCATCCCGTCCACCAAGGGAGCCCTGTGACGAAGGTCGTCGTCCTCGACTACGGCTCGGGCAATGTGCACTCGGCCGCGAAGGCCGTGGAGCTCGCCGGGGCGGAGGTCGAGATCACCCACGACCGTCGCGCCGTGATGGATGCCGACGGCCTCCTCGTTCCCGGGGTCGGCGCGTACTCCGCCGTCATGGACGCCCTGAAGGCCGTGCGCGGTGACGAACTCATCGATCGCCGGCTCGCGGGCGGCCGCAAGGTGCTCGGCATCTGCGTCGGCATGCAGGTACTGTTCGAGCGCGGCATCGAGCGCGGCGTCGACCGGGAGGGCCTGGGGGAGTGGCCTGGCGTCGTCACCCGGCTCGACGCCCCGGTGCTGCCGCACATGGGCTGGAGCACCGTCGACGCGGCCGAGGGTTCGGTGCTGTTCGACGGCATCCGCGACGAGAGGTTCTACTTCGTGCACTCCTACGCCGCTCAGGCCTGGACGCTCGACGTCATCCCGCCGTTCCCGCAGCCGAGAGTGACCTGGGCCGAGCACGGCGGGCGCTTCCTGGCGGCTGTCGAGAACGGCCCGCTCGCCGCCACCCAGTTCCACCCCGAGAAGTCGGGTGAGGCCGGCATCCGTCTGCTCCGCAACTGGATCGGATCGCTCCGCGACTGAGCTCTTCCCACCGACCCCCACGCCCACCCGGCGTACTATCAACGCGCGGCCGTACGCTGCGAAGGAACCGAGGATGACATGAGCGACTTCCACTCCACGCCCGGACTGGTGCTGCTTCCCGCCGTCGACGTCGCCGACGGGAAGGCCGTGCGCCTGACCCAGGGCGAGGCGGGCACCGAGACCAACTACGGCGACCCCGTGCAGGCCGCCGAGGACTGGGCGTCGCAGGGCGCCGAGTGGATCCACCTCGTCGACCTCGACGCCGCTTTCGGCCGAGGCGACAACCTGGATGTGCTCCGTCGGGTGATGCGCCAGATGCACGGCATCAACGTCGAGCTCTCGGGCGGCATCCGCGACGACCGCTCCCTCGAGGCAGCCCTCGACAGCGGTGCCAAGCGCGTCAACCTCGGCACCGCGGCGCTCGAGAACCCCGAGTGGGCGGCGAATGTCATCGCGAAGTACGGGGAGGCCATCGCCGTCGGCCTCGACGTGCGCGGCACCACTCTCGCCGCCCGCGGCTGGACCCGTGAAGGCGGCGACCTCTGGGAGGTGCTGGAACGCCTCGAGGAGGCCGGATGCGCCCGCTACGTCGTCACCGACGTCACCAAGGACGGCACCCTGCAGGGCCCCAACATCGAGCTGCTCAAGCTCGTCATGGAGAAGACCGAGCGCCCCGTCGTCGCCTCGGGCGGCATCTCCAGCCTCGACGACATCCAGGCCCTCCGCGACCTCGTGCCGCTCGGCCTCGAGGGAGCCATCGTGGGCAAGGCACTGTACGCAGGCGCCTTCACCCTGTCCGAGGCGCTGGATGTCGCAGCCGACTGACCCGCCCGGCGCGGAACCCGGGCAGCGCCATCCGGCAGCTCCCGAGTCCGCACCGTCCCTTCCCGCCCATCTCGCCGACTCGGCCGGCCAGCCGTGGGCCGGGCGCTCGTTCGAGCCGAACACGAGTGCCTCCGATGACGGCAGTGCGCCGCCCCGACTGATCGAGGCGCTGCGACGATTCCGGGCGCGCGAACTCGGGCAGGCTGAGGTGGTCGACGCCGTGCGGGACTCCCGTCTGCTCATCCCTCTGGTCGCCCAGCTCGGAGAGGCCGGGGTGAACGAGAACGGCCACACCGTCGACAAGAGCCAGGAGCTCGCCATCGTCACCGTCGCCGGTCCCGACGGTCGCGACGTGCTCCCGGTCTTCAGCTCGGTCGCCGCCATGGCGGCGTGGAATCCGGCCGCCCGCCCGGTGCCGGCCGACGGAGTGCGCGTCGCCCTGGCTGCCGCCAGCGAGGACACCGAACTCGTCGTCCTCGATCCGACCTCGGAGACCGAGTTCGCCATCCGACGCCCGGCGCTCTGGGCCGTCGCGCAGAGCCAGCCGTGGACGCCGAGCTTCGAATCCCAGAGCGTCGCCGCCGCATTCGGACGTTCCATCGAGTCGGAGCTCGCCGTCCTCGGCGTCGGTCTCGCCTCCGGCGACCCGCACGCCCGCCTGGTCGGTCCCGAACTCGTCGTCGAACTCGAACTCGTCGACGGCCTCGACAGTGCCGAGCTGGACACGATCCTCGGTCGACTGGCACAGCGCTGGGCGGCAGACGACCAGATCGCGACAGCCGTCGACTCGCTGAAGGTGCGTCTGGTCGCCTCGCGCTGAGCGACGTCGTCCGGTCGTCCGGGCGATGTGTCGTCGGGTAGCGGCAGGATAGGACGCATGGGTTCCGCCCTCGACCGGTTCTCGCCGGCCACGCGCACGTGGTTCGACGAGGCCTTCAGCGCGCCCACTCTCGCGCAGTCCGGCGCCTGGGACGCCATCGGCCGCGGTTCGCATGCTCTCGTCGTGGCACCGACGGGATCCGGCAAGACCCTCGCCGCCTTCCTGTCGTCGCTCGACGCGCTGCACGGGAAGGCCGCGGACGACCAGCCCGGCACAAGGGTGCTCTACATCTCTCCGCTCAAGGCCCTCGGCGTCGACGTCGAGCGCAACCTGCGCGCGCCGCTCGTCGGCATCGCCAGGGTCGCCGACAGGCTCGGCATCGAGCCGCCGCACGTGAGCGTCGGCGTGCGCTCGGGCGACACCCCGGCATCCGACCGCCGCACCCTGCAGAAGTCGCCGCCCGACATCCTCATCACGACGCCGGAGTCGCTGTTCCTCATGCTCACCTCGGCCGCGCGTGACACCCTCCGCACGGTCGAGACGATCATCGTCGACGAGATCCACGCCGTCGCCGGCACCAAGCGCGGCGCTCACCTCGCCGTCTCGCTCGAGCGCCTCGACGATCTGCTCGAGCGGCCGGCCCAGCGCATCGGCCTCTCCGCCACGGTGCGCCCACCCGAGGAGGTGGCGCGCTTCCTCTGCGCCAGCGCCCCGGTCGAGATCGTCGCCCCGGCATCCGAGAAGCGCTTCGACCTGCGCGTCGTGGTTCCGGTCGACGACATGGCCGACCTGCCTCCGGCGCCCGAGCGTGAGGGTGCGACGTCCGCGGCATCGCCGCAGACGGGATCGATCTGGCCGCATGTCGAGGAGGCGATCGTCGACCGCGTGCTCGAGAACCGATCATCGATCGTGTTCGCGAACTCCCGTCGCCTTGCCGAGAGGCTCACGGCACGGCTCAACGACATCTACGCCGAACGAACGGGCGAATCCCTGTCGACGGATGCCGCCCCTCCGGCCGCCCTCATGGGGCAAGCCGGGCAGATGCAGGGCGCGGAGCCGCTGCTGGCCCGAGCGCACCACGGATCCGTGAGCAAGGAGCAGCGAGCCGAGATCGAGGACGACCTCAAGTCGGGTCGTCTGCGCTGCGTGGTCGCCACTTCCAGCCTCGAGCTCGGCATCGACATGGGCGCCGTCGACCTCGTCGTGCAGGTCGAGTCGCCGCCTTCGGTGGCCAGCGGTCTGCAGCGCGTCGGCCGTGCCGGCCACCAGGTGGGCGAAGTGTCCCGCGGGGTGATCTTCCCGAAGCACCGTGCCGACCTCGTGCACGCCGCCGTCACGGCCGAGCGTATGCTCGCCGGTGCCATCGAGACGCTGCACATCCCGGCGAATCCGCTCGACATCCTCGCGCAGCAGACCGTGGCCGCCGTGGCGCTCGACCAGCAGGGCGTCGACGCCTGGTTCGACACGGTGCGGCGGAGCGCCCCGTTCTCCGCGCTTCCCCGCTCCGCCTACGAGGCCACACTCGACCTGCTCGCCGGGCGCTATCCGTCCGACCAGTTCGCCGAGCTCCGGCCGCGCATAGTGTGGGACCGCGAGGCCGGGATCCTCACCGGGCGGCCCGGGGCCCAGCGCCTCGCCGTCACGAGCGGCGGCACCATCCCCGACCGCGGCATGTTCGGGGTGTTCCTCGTCGGCGGCGACGAGCTCACGGGCCGTCGCGTCGGTGAACTCGATGAGGAGATGGTCTACGAGTCGCGCGTCGGCGACGTCTTCGCCCTCGGCGCCACCAGTTGGCGCATCCAGGAGATCACCCACGACCGCGTGAACGTCACGCCGGCATTCGGCCAACCCGGACGCCTGCCGTTCTGGAAGGGCGACTCGCTCGGCCGTCCGGCCGAACTCGGTCGCGCTCTCGGCGAGTTCATGCGCGACGTCTCGTCGGCGACGGATGCCGACGCGAGAAGCCGCATCCGTGCGGGTGGACTCGATGACAGGGCGGCGACGAACCTCATCGCGTTCCTCGCAGACCAACGGGCGGCGACAGGCCAGGTCCCGACCGACCGCACACTCGTGGTCGAGCGGGTGCGCGACGAGCTCGGAGAC
Source organism: Leifsonia sp. Leaf264 (assembly GCF_001422325.1). Taxonomy (GTDB): domain Bacteria; phylum Actinomycetota; class Actinomycetes; order Actinomycetales; family Microbacteriaceae; genus Orlajensenia. The sequence continues at coordinate 21,906 of NZ_LMMR01000009.1, read as the reverse complement.
TGGCGGGTCATCCTGCATTCCCCGTACGGCATGAACGTGCACGCGCCGTGGGCGCTCGCGGTGAGTGCGCGCGTGCGCGAGCGTCATGGCATCGACGGCGCATCCATCGCCAGCGACGACGGCATCATCGTGCGCATCCCCGATACCGGGGTGGAGCCTCCCGGAGCGGAACTGTTCGTCTTCGAGGCCGACGAGCTCGAGCAGCTCGTGACCGACGAGGTCGGCGGATCCGCACTGTTCGCGTCGCGGTTCCGCGAGTGCGCGGCGCGGGCCCTGCTCCTGCCGCACTACAGGCCGGGCACGCGTTCCCCGCTCTGGCAGCAGCGCCAGAAGTCGGCCCAGCTGCTCGACGTCGCCCGCACCTTCCCGACCTTCCCGATCATCCTCGAGACCCTGCGCGAGTGCCTGCAGGACGTCTACGACCTGCCGTCGATGCTGGGCCTGGCCCGGGAGATCGGATCGCGCGGCATCCGTCTGGTGGAGACGACGACGGATGCTCCGAGCCCGTTCGCGAGCACCCTCCTGTTCGGTTACGTCGGCGCCTTCATGTACGAGGGCGACAGCCCGCTCGCGGAGCGGCGGGCGGCGGCGCTCGCCATCGACTCCACCCTGCTGGCCGAGCTGCTCGGGCGGGTGGAGCTGCGGGAGCTGCTCGACCCCGCGGTCATCGACGACACCGAGCGCGAGCTGCAACGACTGGCGCCCGACCGCCGGGCCAAGGGGCTCGAGGGCATCGTCGACCTCCTGCGCGGACTGGGGGCGCTCTCCGTCGAGGAGATCCGTGCACGGGTCACGGCCGAGACCCTGCCCGCGGTGGGCGAGCACGTCGAGGAACTGCTGCGCGCCAAGCGCATCATCCGCACGGCCGTGGCCGGGGCCGATCGACTGGCAGCCATCGATGACGTCGGGCGGCTGCGCGATGCCCTCGGCGTCCCGATCCAGGTCGGCGTGCCCGAGGCGTATCTCGAAGCCGTCGCCGACCCGCTCGGCGACCTCATCAGCCGGTACGCACGCACCCACGGACCCTTCGCCACCGAGGAGGTCGCCGAGCGACTCGGCATCGGCATCGCCGTCGCCCGGTCCGCCCTCCGCCGGCTGGCCGAGGCGCGGCGCATCGTCGAGGGGGAGTTCCGGCCCAACGGCACGAGCGCCGAGTGGTGCGATGCCGAGGTGCTCCGCAAGCTCCGACGACGTTCCCTCGCCGCATTGCGGCACGAGATCGAGCCGGTGGAGCAGCGTGCCCTCGCACGCTTCCTCCCGGCGTGGCAGCACGTCGGCGGCAGGCTTCGTGGGCTCGATGGAGTGGCATCCGTCATCGAGCAACTCGAGGGCGCCCGGCTGCCCGCGTCGGCCTGGGAATCGCTGGTCCTTCCCGCCAGGGTCTCCGATTACAGCCCGGCCATGCTCGACGAGCTCATGGCGACGGGTGAGGTGGTGTGGTGCGGCTCGGGATCGCTCGCCGGCGACGACGGCTGGATCAGCCTGCATCTGGCCGACACCGCCGCGCTCACCCTGCCCATCTCGCTCGAGGCCGAGACGACGGCCCTGCAGCGCGAGGTCCTCTCCAGTCTCGGGTCCGGTGGGGCGTTCTTCTTCCGTCAGCTGTCGGATGCCGTCGGCTCGGAGGACGACTCGGCCCTCGTCGACGCGCTCTGGGACCTCGCCTGGTCGGGACTGGTCACGAACGACACCTTCGCCCCGGTCCGGGCTCTGGTGGCCGGCGGGCGCAGTGCCCACAAACCGCAGCGTGCGGCGCCCCGCGCGCGGATGCACCGGGGTCGAGCGCTGCCGCGGGCGAAGATGCCCAGCCGGGGCGGACCGCCGACCGTCGCCGGTCGCTGGTCGATCCTGCCCCTCCCCGACGGCTCGGCCACCCGACGGGCGCACGCGCTCGGCGAGACCCTTCTCGAGCGCTACGGCGTGGTGACCCGTGGCGCTGTCGTGGCCGAAGGCGTGATCGGCGGCTTCGCGCTGGTGTACCGCACCCTGCGCGAGTTCGAGGACTCTGGCCGCAGCCGCCGCGGCTACTTCGTCGACAAGCTCGGTGCCGCTCAGTTCGCCGCTCCGGGAGCGGTCGACCGCCTCCGCAGCAACGCGGACCGTGACGACGGATCGGCGCCGCCGGCACCTGTGGCCTTCACTCTCGCCGCGACGGATCCGGCCAACCCCTTCGGTGCCGCCCTCGCCTGGCCGGCTCTCCCCGAGGGCACCACCCATCGCCCGGCCCGCAAGGCCGGCGCCCTCGTCGTCCTCGTCGACGGCGGCATCGCGCTCTACGTCGAGCGCGGCGGCAAGACGATGCTGGCGTTCACCGACGACGAGACCGTGCTCGCGGCGGCAGCGTCCTCCCTGGCGTCGGCCGTGTCCCGCGGAGGCATGCGCAAACTCGCCGTCGAGACCGTCAACGGCCTGTTCGTGCTCGGCGTCCCGGCCGGACTCGCCCTCCGGGGCGCCGGTTTCAGCGAGACTCCCCGCGGCCTGCGCCTGAGCGCGCGGGTCTGATCGGGCGCCGACGACCATGCCAGAGGGTGACACCGTCTTCCGCACCGCCAGGTCGCTGAACTCGGCGCTCGCCGGAGCGCTCATCACCGTGTGCGACATCCGTGTTCCGGCTTTCGCGACGGTCGACCTCAGCGGCCGCACTGTCGACGACGTCGTCTCCCGAGGCAAGCACCTGCTGCTGCACGCGGGCGATCTCACCGTGCACTCCCACCTCAAGATGGAGGGCGCCTGGCATCTCTACCGCCACGGCACCACGTGGCAGCGACCCGCGTTCCAGGCGCGCATCGTCCTCGAGACGGCCGACTGGGTCGCCGTCGGCTTCGAACTCGGCGTGCTCGAGATCGTCGCCACAGTCGACGAGAGCACTGCGGTCGGCCATCTCGGACCCGACCTGCTCGGCTCCGACTGGAACGCCGGCCTGGCCGTCGCCAACCTCGAGGCGCATCCCGAGGTCCCGGTGGCGGTGGCGCTGGCCGACCAGCGCAATCTGGCCGGGCTCGGCAATGTCTTCGTGAACGAGCTGTGCTTCCTGCGCGGCATCCGGCCCCAGCGTCCGATGCAGGAGGTTCCGGATGCCGCTGGCCTGGTGGCGCTCGCTCATCGCCTCATCACGGCCAACGTCGACAGAACCGCCCGCACGACCACGGGCGTCGACCGCAACGGCCAGCGGCTCTGGGTCTACGGACGCGCCGGCAAGCCGTGCCGCCGCTGCGGCACGCGCATCCAGCACGGGCAGCTCGGCCGCACCGAGCTCGAGCAGCGCGAGACGTGGTGGTGTCCGCGCTGCCAGAGTTAGTCGTTCGCTGAGGCCCGGACGGAGTCCGCAGCCGCAGCGCAGCCTAGGTGACCGGGCCGGTCCACTTCTCGCCGGGGCCCTTGCCGATCGGATCGGGGATGCTCGACGCCTCCCGGAACGCGAGCTGCAGCGAGCGCAGGCCGTCGCGGAGGCTCCTGGCGTGCATGTCGCTGATCTCGGGAGCACCGGCCGTGATCAGTCCGGCGAGGGCGTTGATGAGCTTGCGCGCTTCATCGAGGTCGATCTGCGACTCCGGGTCGTCGGCGAGGCCGCACTTCACCGCGGCGGCGCTCATGAGGTGCACGGCGGCGGTCGTGATGACCTCGACGGCCGGCACCTCCGCGATATCGCGGGTGGCGCCGATGGAGGCGTCCTCGGCGTCGTCGTAGGGGCTGACGTGCTCTGAACTGTGACTCACTGAAATCCTCTGCTAGACTGATGCAGGCTTCCGGCCATTTCTGGTTGGAAACGAAAGTGGAGATTCTCCCACCCGCGCTTGACCGCTTCACTAGGTTACCGGGTTGATTGCACTCCGCTTCCTCGTCTCACGATGGGGAAGTAGACAGGGTGCCGTAGTACAGCGTGTTGTGAAATCACGCGAGGACTATGTGGATTTCCCCTCTCGATGCCGTGCGGCATCCCGTCGCGCGACAGCGTTGAAGCACGATTAGAGGAGACTCGCATCACCGATCCCCGTACAAACGACCGCATCCGCGTTCCCGAGGTCCGCCTCGTGGGACCAGCTGGTGAGCAGGTCGGCATCGTCAAGATCGAGGCAGCACTGCGTCTTGCGCAGGAGGCCGACCTCGATCTCGTGGAGGTTGCTCCCAACTCCAAGCCGCCTGTCGCCAAGATCATGGACTACGGCAAGTTCAAGTACGAAGCGGCGCAGAAGGCCAAAGAAGCCCGACGCAATCAGGCGAACACGATCCTCAAAGAGGTTCGTTTCCGTTTGAAGATCGACAAGCACGACTACGAAACCAAGATGAAGCGCGCAGTGGGCTTCCTCAAGGCCGGCGACAAGGTCAAAGCCATGATCCTGTTCCGCGGCCGTGAGCAGTCCCGTCCCGACCAGGGCGTGCGTCTTCTCCAGAGATTCGCCGAAGATGTGGCGGAGTTCGGTTCTGTCGAATCGACCCCCATGATCGACGGTCGCAACATGGTCATGGTCATCGGCCCTCTGAAGAACAAGTCAGAGGCAAAGGCCGAGGCCAACGCACACAAGGCCGCCACCAAGGCGGCATCCAAGCAGGAGGAAAACAATGCCTAAGCAGAAGACCCACTCCGGGTCCAAGAAGCGCTTCAAGGTGACCGGCAGCGGCAAGATCATGAAGCAGCAGGCCGGCATGCGTCACAACCTCGAGGTGAAGGCCTCGAAGCGCAAGGGCCGCCTCAACCAGGACCAGGTGCTGGCTCCGGCCGACGCCAAGGTCATCAAGAAGCTTCTCGGCCGCTGAGCCGCGCAACACGTTAGGAAGACAGAGAAATGGCAAGAGTAAAGCGGGCGGTCAACGCCCACAAGAAGCGTCGGGTCATCCTCGAGCGCGCCCAGGGTTACCGCGGCCAGCGTTCGCGCCTGTACCGCAAGGCCAAGGAGCAGGTCACCCACTCGCTCGTCTACAGCTACGCCGACCGTCGCGCCCGCAAGGGTGACTTCCGTCGCCTGTGGATCCAGCGCATCAACGCGGCTTCGCGTGCGAACGGCCTCACGTACAACCGTCTCATCCAGGGCCTCGGCCTCGCGGGTGTCGGTGTCGACCGTCGCATCCTCGCGGACCTCGCCGTGAACGAGCCCGCCACCTTCGCCGCTCTCGTGGAGACCGCCCGCAAGGCTCTCCCGGCCGACGTGAACGCGCCCGTCGCGCGCTAGTCGCCCTCGCGCTCAGCGAATCCCGAACGGCCCCGTCACCAGCAGGTGACGGGGCCGTTCGCATCCCATCGGTAGACTTGGCCGCATGCTGGAGAACCCGCGCTCGCCCCGTGTCCGCGCTGTCGCCAAGCTCGCCAAGAAGCCCGCCCGTGTCGACAGCGGGTACTTCCTCCTCGAAGGTCCGCAGGCGGTTTCCGAGGCCCTCACGTTCAAGCCCCATCTCGTGATCGACCTGTTCGCCACGCCAACGGCCCTCGAGCGCTACCCGGAGCTGGCCCAGCTCGCTGCCGACGCCGACATCGAGGTCGAGTACGTCACCGAGCAGGTGCTCGAAGCCATGAGCGACACCGTCACCCCGCAGGGCTTCGTCGCCGTGTGCCAGCAGTTCCCGACGTCGGTGAAGGACATCTTCGCTGCGGGCCCCCGCCTCATCGCCATCCTCGAGGAAGTGCGCGACCCCGGCAACGCCGGAACGATCGTGCGGGCAGCGGATGCCGCAGGCGCCGACGCCGTCATCCTCACCGGTCGCAGCGTCGACCTCTACAACCCCAAGGTCGTGCGCTCCTCGACCGGCTCCATCTTCCACCTGCCGATCGCCGTCGACGTCGAGCTCGAGGACGTCCGCGACCGCGCCCGTGCCGCCGGCCTCCAGATCCTGGCAGCCGACATCAAGGGTGACGACCTGCTCGCAGCCCGCCGCGACGGACTGCTCGACGCACCGACCGCTTGGCTGTTCGGCAACGAGGCCCGGGGCCTGCCCGACGACAAGCTCGCTCTCGCCGACCGTGCCGTGTCGGTACCGATCTACGGCAGCGCCGAATCGATGAATCTCGCGACGGCGGCCTCGGTCTGCCTCTACGAATCGGCGTTCGCCCACAGGTCGTAGCGTGCGATCGCGGCACAGTCGACTCCGGTGATCCGGACACGTTCGCGGCGGGCCGCGCCGCGCCGGTAAACTTGTGCCTCGTGTCTGAACCCACCGAAATCACCGAGGCGAGTGTCGGCGCCGCCGTCGAGGCGGCCATCGCGGCCATCGCGGCAGCATCCGACTCCACCGCCCTCAAGACGGTCCGCACCGAGCACACGGGGGAGTCATCCCCGCTCGCGCGACTCAACGGCCTGCTGCGCAGTGTCCCGAACGACCAGAAGGCCGCCCTCGGCAAGCTGGTGGGCCAGGCGCGCGGACAGGTGAACCAGGCCTTCGCTGCTCGCGAGTCGGCCATCGTCGAAGCCGAGGCATCCGCCCGGCTCGAGGCGGAGCGTGTCGACGTCACTGCAGCCGCGGTGCGTCAGGCCAGCGGTGCCCGCCACCCCCTCTCGCTGCTGCAGGACCAGGTCATCGACGTCTTCGTCGGCATGGGCTGGGAGATCGCCGAGGGGCCGGAACTCGAGAGCGAGTGGTTCAACTTCGACGCGCTCAACTTCGACGCCGACCACCCCGCGCGCGCCATGCAGGACACCTTCTTCATCGATCCGCCCGAGGCGCACCTGGTACTGCGCACGCACACGAGTCCGGTGCAGGTGCGCACCATGCTCGAGCGCGAGGTGCCGATCTACGTTCTCGCCCCCGGCCGGGTCTTCCGCACCGACGAGCTCGACGCCACCCACACCCCGGTGTTCACGCAGTTCGAGGGGCTGGCCGTCGACAAGGGCCTCACCATGGCGCACCTGCGCGGCACTCTGGAGCACTTCGCGCGCACGCTGTTCGGCGACGGCGCGAAGATCCGCCTGCGCCCGAACTACTTCCCGTTCACCGAGCCGTCGGCCGAGCTCGACGTCTGGCACCCCACCTTCGTCGGCGGGGCCCGCTGGATCGAGTGGGGCGGCTGCGGGATGATCAACCCCAATGTGCTGAAGGCAGCGGGCATCGACCCCGAGGTCTACTCCGGCTTCGCTTTCGGCATGGGCATCGAGCGTGCGCTCATGTTCCGCAACGACGTCGAGGACATGCGCGACATCGTCGAGGGCGATGTGCGGTTCAGCCAGCAGTTCGGAATGGTGGTCTAGTCGTGAGAGTTCCCCTGAGCTGGTTGGCGGAGTACGTCGACCTCGTTCCCGGTACGACGACGGGCTCGCTCCATGAGGCCCTCGTCAGCGTCGGCTTCGAAGAGGAGGACGTGCACGGCTTCGAGCTGAGCGGTCCGATCGTCGTCGGCGAGGTCCTCGAGTTCGTCGAAGAGCCCCAGTCCAACGGCAAGACCATCCGCTGGTGCCAGGTGCGCGTCGCCCCCGACGGTGAGACGGCGGCTGACGGCGGCGACGCCGTACACGGCATCGTCTGCGGTGCCGGCAACTTCTTCGTCGGAGACAAGGTCGTCGTGACCCTGCCCGGATCCGTGCTGCCCGGCCCGTTCCCGATCGCCGCTCGCAAGACCTACGGCCACGTCTCCGACGGCATGATCGCCTCGGCACGCGAGCTCGGTCTCGGGGACGAGCACGACGGCATCCTGCGCCTGGCCGAGCTCGACCTCGATCCCGCCGTGGGAACGGATGCGATCAGCCTGCTCTCGCTCGACGACGCCGCCGTGGAGATCAACGTCACCCCCGACCGCGGCTACGCCTTCTCCATCCGCGGCGTCGCCCGCGAGTACGCCCACGCCACGGGCGCTGCCTTCCGCGACCCGGCCCTCGCCGGAGCCGGCAGCGGTTCGAGCGCGTTCCCCGTCACCATCGCCGACGACGCTCCCGTGCGCGGCCGCGTGGGTGCTTCGACGTTCGTCACCCGCATCGTGCGCGGCGTCGACCCGACACGGCGCACCCCGGCGTGGATGATCGCGCGCCTGAAGCTGGCCGGCATCCGTTCCATCTCGCTCGTCGTCGACATCACCAACTACGTGATGCTCGAACTCGGCCAGCCGCTGCACGGCTACGACCTCGACACCCTCGTCGGAGGCATCGTCGTGCGCCGGGCCGCAGCCGGCGAGAGCATCGTCACCCTCGACGAGAAGGAGCGCATCCTCCACCCCGAGGACCTCCTCATCACCGACGGGTCGGGGCCGATCGGTCTGGCGGGTGTCATGGGCGGTGCCCGCACCGAGATCGGCAGCGACACCGTCAACGTCCTCATCGAGGCCGCGAACTTCGACCCCGTGTCGATCGCCCGCAGCGCCCGCCGCCACAAGCTCCCGAGCGAGGCATCCAAGCGCTTCGAGCGTGGAGTGGACCCGGCCGTCGCTGAAGCCGCAGCGGCCCGCGCCGCCCAATTGCTAGCCGAACTGGCCGGCGGCACCGTCGAGGAGGCCGCCACCAGCACGGCACGACCGGAGCCCCGCGAGTCGGTCTTCCTTCCCGACGGCTTCGTCTCCGGCCTCATCGGCGTCGAGTACACCGACGAGGAGATCCGCACGGTGCTGGTCGAGATCGGCGCGCAGGTCGAGCAGGGCGACGGCGGGCTCGTCGTCACACCGCCGAGCTGGCGCCCCGACATCGTCGGCAAGGCCGACCTCGCCGAGGAGGTTGCACGCATCAACGGCTACGACCGCATCCCGGCCGTCCTGCCCGTCGCGCCTCCTGGCCGTGGCCTGACCCGCGCCCAGCGCCTTCGCCGCATCACCCTGAACGTGCTCGCGGGGAGCGGCCTGACCGAGGTTCTCGCCTATCCGTTCGTGGGGGCGACGGATGCCGCTGCCTTCGCCAGCCTCGAGGGCGAGATCTCCCGGCCCGTGCGCGTCGCGAACCCGCTCGACGGCGCTCGTCCGTTCTTGCGCACCTCGTTGCTGCCAGGCCTGGCCGAGATCGCGCACCGCAACCTGTCGCGCGGCACCACCGATCTCGCGATCTTCGAGACCGGGCTCGTCTCGCTGCCGTCGTCTTCGGGCGCCTTCGGATCGGCGACCCTGCCGATCGGCGACGCGCGACCCGACGACTCCGTGCTCGCCGAGCTCGACGCCGGAATCCCGCGGCAGCCGCAGAACGTCGCGGCGCTCCTCATCGGCAACGCCGTCGCCCGCCAGCCCGGTCAGGCGGCTGTCGCCTGGGACTGGCAGGACGCCATCGGCGTCGCCCGCCGGCTCGGCACGGCCCTCGACGTCGAACTCGTCATCGAGCAGGGCGCGCACCCGGCGTTCCACCCGGGTCGCACAGCGCGGATCGCCGCGGCAGGGGAGACCGTCGGCTTCGCCGGCGAACTGCTGCCCGACCTCGCCGCATCCGCAGACCTGCCCCGCACGGTGGCAGCCGTCGAGCTCGACCTCGACGCGCTGATCCGCCTCGGCCGGTCGGAGATCCACGCGCGCCCGGTGCAGACCAAACCGGCGGCGACGCAGGACCTGTCACTCGTCGTCGCGACCGATGTGCCGGCAGCCGCCGTCCGCTCGGCCGTCGTCGACGGTGCGGGCGAGCTCCTCGAGGACGCCCGCCTCGTCGACGACTACCGCGGAGCCGGGCTGCCCGATGGCACCAAGAGCCTGACGTTCGCGCTGCGCTTCCGTGCCGCCGACCGCACGCTCACGGCGGCGGAGGCGACGGAGGCGAAGCTCGCCGGTGCCGCACGGGCCGCGGAGCTTTTCGGGGCGCACCTGCGCGACTAATGCCGCTGCGCTGTTGAATCTGCACCGCGCCCCCGAAGCATCGGTGGCGTGGCGCAGATTCGACAGCGCAGCCGGTTCGGATGCGGCCCCATGGAGCCGCAGTTCATCCGCAGTGAGCGCGCATCACGCCAGATTCTTGCGTCATTTGCACGATTGTGTCACCGCCCGGTAGGGTCGCTGCATGTCCACCGCACAGCCCACCGTCTCGCGCATCGCGCGCGTGGGTTCCGTGCTGCTCCGACGCCGGGTCGAGCGCCGACTCTAGGCGACCTCGCAACGACGGTGAAGCCGTTCGTCGTGAGCGTCGCCGCATCAGCCTCGACTGCTCTCGACCCTAAGGTGGAATCATGACGTTCTCGGTCGCCGTCTCCGGCGCATCCGGCTATGCAGGCGGCGAACTGCTCCGCCTCCTCGCCTCGCATCCCGATCTCGAGGTGCGCACTGTCACCGCGCACCAGAACGCCGGGCAGAAGCTCATCGCGGCGCAGCCCCATCTGCGCAGCTACGGCGACCTCGTGCTGCAGCCGACGACTCCCGAAGTGCTCGCCGGCCATGACGTCGTCTTCCTCGCGCTTCCGCACGGCAAGTCGGGGGAGGTGACCGAGCACCTCGCGCCCGAGACTCTCGTCATCGACTGCGGCGCAGACCACAGGCTCGAGAGCGAGACCGACTGGGCCGCGTTCTACGGCGGAGAGCACTACGGGGCATGGACCTACGGCGTTCCCGAACTCCCGCGCACGACCGGCGATCAGCGCGCCGACCTCGCCGCATCCCGCCGTATCGCAGCCCCGGGCTGCAACGCCAGCACCGTCGCACTCTCGCTCGCGCCCGGCATCCTGGCCGGCGTCATCGAGGAGCGCGACCTCGTCTCCGTCCTCGCGGTCGGGCCGTCGGGTGCCGGCAAGAGCCTCAAGGTCAACCTCCTCGCGAGCGAGATCCTCGGCTCGGCCAGCCCCTATGCCGTCGGTGGGAGCCATCGCCACATCCCCGAGATCCAGCAGGCTCTGCGGGCGGCCGGCGCCACGTCCCCCACCATCTCCTTCACGCCGATGCTGGTGCCGATGTCGCGCGGGATCCTCGCCGTGTCGACAGCGCGCATCGTTCCCGGCACGGATGCCGCGAGCATCCGTCGCGCCTGGGAGACCGCGTACGACGGCGAGCGGTTCGTGCAGCTGCTGCCCGAGGGAGATCAGCCGCGCACGGCCGATGTCCAGGGAGCGAACACGGCTCTGATCGGGCTCTCCATCGACGAGGCCGCCGGTCGTGTCGTGGTGACGGCCGCGGTCGACAATCTCGTCAAGGGCACAGCCGGTGCCGCCATCCAGTCGGCGAACATCGCCCTCGGCCTGCCGGAGACGACAGGTCTCCCCGTGAACGGAGTAGCACCGTGACAGTCACAGCCCCCCTCGGCTTCGAGGCATCCGGAATCTCAGCGGGGATCAAGAGCTCCGGCGCCCCCGACCTCGCCCTCATCGTCAATCGCGGCCCGTCGCAGCAGGCGGCTGTCGTGTTCACGAGCAACCGTGCCAAGGCGAACCCCATCCTCTGGTCGCAGCAGGTCATCGTCGACGGCGTCGCCAGCGCGATCGTGCTGAACTCCGGCGGGGCCAATTGCTTCACCGGCCCGCAGGGCTTCCAGGTCACGCATCGCACGGCCGAGGCCGCGGCCGAGGCGCTCGACGTCTCCGCCGGTGACGTGCTCGTCTGCTCCACCGGCCTGATCGGCGATCAGCTCGACGCCGAACTGCTGGCAGCCGGAGTCGCGACCGCCGCAGCCGCGCTGAGTGCCGACGGGGGAGCCGACGCCGCCAGGGCGATCATGACCACGGACTCCAAGCCGAAGACCACCGTCGTGCAGCGTGACGGCTGGAGCCTCGGCGGCATCGCCAAGGGGGCCGGCATGCTGGCACCGGGCCTCGCCACCATGCTCGTCGTCATCACGACGGATGCCCTCCTCACGGCATCCGCCCTCGATGCGTCGCTCCGCTCGGCCACCCGCGTGACCTTCGATCGGCTCGATTCCGACGGCTGCATGTCGACCAACGACCAGGTGTCGCTGCTCGCCTCCGGCGCCTCCGGGATCACGCCGGAGATCGAGGACTTCACGGCGGCCCTCACCGAGGTCTGCCGCGACCTCGCGCTGCAGCTGCAGTCCGACGCCGAGGGTGCCAGCCACGACATCGCCATCGAGGTCGTCCGGGCGGCGAGCGAGCTCGAGGCCGTCGAGGTCGGCCGCTCCGTCGCCCGCAACAACCTCTTCAAGGCCGCGATCTTCGGCAACGATCCGAACTGGGGCCGCGTACTGGCCGCCATCGGAACCACCAGCGCGACGTTCGATCCCTACAACGTCGACGTCTCGATGAACGGCGTGCGCGTCTGCTCCGAAGGTCGCCCCGACCGCCCCCGCGACGAGGTCGACCTCTCGCCGCGCGCCGTGCACGTGCTCATCGACCTGCAGGTCGGCGAGGCGCAGGCCACCATCTGGACCAACGACCTCACGCACGACTACGTGCACGAGAACAGCGCGTACGCGAGTTAGGAGGCACCGATGACCCTCGAAGACACGATCCCCGATGCCGCCGCAGCCACGGCTGCCTCCAAGGCGCAGATCCTCATCGACTCGCTGCCCTGGCTGAAGCGCTTCCACGACCAGATCATCGTCGTGAAGTTCGGCGGCAACGCCATGGTCAGCCCCGAGCTGCAGCGTGCATTCGCCGAGGACATGGTCTACCTCCGCTATGCCGGCATCCGCCCCGTCATCGTGCACGGCGGTGGTCCGCAGATCTCGTCGATGCTCGACAGGCTCGGCATCGCCAGCGAGTTCCGAGGCGGCTACAGGGTGACGACCCCCGAGACCATGGACGTCGTGCGTATGGTGCTCTCCGGCCAGGTGAACCGCGAGCTGGTGAGTTCGATCAACGGACACGGTCCCCTCGCGGCCGGACTCTCCGGAGAGGACGCCGGACTGTTCAAGGGGCGCCGGCGTGGAGCCGTCGTCGACGGCGAGGAGATCGACCTCGGGCTCGTCGGCGACGTCATCGAGGTCGACCCCGCCGCGGTCCTCGCTCAGTTGGATGCCGGCCGCATTCCCGTCGTCTCCTCGATCGCGCCGGATGTCGACACTCCGGGGCAGTCGCTCAACGTCAACGCCGACTCGGCGGCGGCTTCGCTCGCCATCGCACTGGGGGCCGCGAAACTGGTCATCCTCACCGACGTCGCCGGGCTCTACCGCGACTGGCCCGATCGCGAATCGCTCGTCTCGGTCATAGACGCCCCCGAACTGCGCGAACTGCTCCCCACGCTGGAGTCGGGCATGATCCCCAAGATGGCCGCCTGCCTCGACGCCGTCGACGGCGGCGTCGCGAAGGCCGCCATCATCGACGGTCGCGAGCCGCACGCGATCCTGCTCGAGATCTTCACGCAGAGCGGCATCGGAACGGAGGTGGTGCCCGCATGAACGCCTGGCATGATCGTTTCCACCAGTCGATGATGGGCAGCATGGCGACCCCGCTGGGGATGCTCGACCGCGGCGAGGGCTGCTGGGTCTGGGACATGGACGGGATGAGCTATCTCGACTTCCTCGCCGGAATCGCTGTCAACTCGCTCGGCCACGCGCATCCGGTGTTCGTCGAGGCTGTCTCGGCGCAGGCGGCACGCCTCGCCCACGTCTCGAACTACTTCGCCACCGAGCCGCAGGTCGCCCTCGCCGAACGCCTCAAGCGGCTCACCGGCGCAGGGGAGAGGGGCCGTGTCTACTTCGGCAACTCCGGCGCCGAGGCGAACGAGGCCGCCTTCAAGCTCGCGCGCCTGCAGTCCACGGGGGAGCGCACCCGCATCATCACCCTCGTCGACTCGTTCCACGGGCGCACCATGGGCGGCCTCGCCCTCAGTGGCAAGCCGTCGATGCGCGCGGACTTCGAGCCGGTACCCGGCGGCGTCGAGCACATCGAGCCGACCCTCGACGCGCTGGAGCGAGCCATCGACGGCACCGTCGCCGCGCTGTTCGTCGAGCCGATCCTCGGAGAGGCCGGGGTGCGCCCGCTGCCCGACGGCTTCCTCGAGCGCGCCCGCGAGCTCACCACCCAGCACGGTGCGCTGCTCATCATCGACGAGATCCAGACCGGTGCCGGGCGCACGGGTCGCTGGTTCGGCTTCCAGCACGCCGGGATCGTTCCGGATGCCGTCACGCTGGCCAAGGGCATCGGCGGAGGCTTCCCCATCGGCGCCCTCGTGACCTATGGGGCGGCATCCGAGCTCTTCGGTCCGGGCCAGCACGGCAGCACCTTCGGCGGCAACCCGCTCGCAACGGCAACGGCCAACGCCGTCCTGCAGGAGATCGAGTCGGCCGGCCTCGTGGCGAACGCCGAACTCCGGGGGCAGCAGCTGCGCGCGGCCATCACCGGAATCGACTCTCCCCTCGTCACCGGGGTGAGGGGAGCGGGTCTGCTGCTCGGCATCTCCCTCTCCGAGCCAGTCGCCTCCGAGGTCGTCGCAGCGGCCCTGCGCGAAGGCCTCATCATCAACGCCCCGAATCCCGTGAGCATCCGCATCGCCCCGCCTCTCATCATCGGCGACACCGAGATCGCGGAGTTCACAGCCCGTTTCACCCGCGCTCTCGAGAGCGTCCGCCCCGTCACCGCGAAAGAGACCACATGACCCGCCACTTCCTCCGCGACGACGACATCACGCCGGCCGAGCAGGCCGCCATCCTCGACCTGGCCGTCGAGCTGAAGCGCGACCGCTACGCCGTGAAGCCGCTCGCCGGACCGCAGACCGTCGCAGTCATCTTCGACAAGTCGTCGACGCGCACCAGGGTCTCCTTCGCCGTCGGAATCGCTGACCTCGGCGGCTCGCCGCTCATCATCTCCACCGCCAACAGCCAGCTGGGCGGCAAGGAGACCCCGAGCGACACCGCCCGCGTTCTCGAGCGCATGGTCTCCGCCATCGTGTGGCGCACCTACGGCCAGGCCGGTCTCGAGGAGATGGCCGAGGGAACGACAGTTCCGGTCGTCAATGCCCTCTCCGACGACTTCCACCCGTGCCAGCTGCTCGCCGACCTGCTCACCCTGCGCGAGCACAAGGGAGAGCTCGCGGGTCTCAGCCTCACCTTCCTGGGCGACGGCGCCAGCAACATGGCGCAGTCCTACCTGCTCGCCGGCGCCACGGCCGGGATGCACGTCAAGGTGGCGTCGCCTGCCGGGTTCGAGCCGTCCGATCAGGTCGTGGCCGATGCGCGCGCCATTGCAGCGACAACGGGCGGGTCCGTCACGGTGGGGGCGGATGCCGCCGCACTGGTCGATGGCGTCGACGTCGTGGTCACGGACACCTGGGTGTCGATGGGCAAGGAGGACGAGAAGGCCGCGCGCGTCGCCGCCTTCGGCGCCTACAGCGTCGACGCGGATCTCATGAAGCGGGCTGCAGCGGATGCCGTGTTCCTGCACTGCCTTCCCGCCGACCGCGGTTTCGAGGTCGCCGCCGATGTCATCGACGGGCCGCAGTCGATCATCTGGGACGAGGCCGAGAACCGCCTGCACGCCCAGAAGGCCCTGCTGGTCTGGCTGCTCGAGCAGAACGGAGCGAACTGATGGCCGAGAAGCACGGGACGAACGAGGGATCGCTCTGGGGAGCGCGCTTCGCGTCCGGACCGTCTCCCGAACTCCAGCTGCTCAGCCGGTCCACGCACTTCGACTGGCGCCTGGCCGGGTACGACATCGCCGGATCCCGAGCTCACGCGCGGGCGCTCGCCGCCGCCGGCTACCTGAGCGACGACGAGCTGTCGGCCATGCTCGCGGGCCTGGACACCCTGCTCTCCCGCATCGAGAGCGGCGAGCTCATCGCAGCGCCGAGCGACGAAGACGTGCACGGCGCCCTCGAGGGCGCACTCATCACCGTCGTCGGGCCGGAACTGGGCGGAAAGCTGCGTGCCGGCCGCAGCCGCAACGACCAGATCGCCACCCTCGTACGCCTCTACCTGCGCGACCACGCCGCACGCATCGCCGAGCTGCTCATCGACCTGATCGACGCTCTCGCCGCCCAGGCCAGCGCCCACGACGGTGCGATCATGCCCGGACGCACGCACCTGCAGCACGCCCAGCCCGTGCTCCTCGCGCACCACCTCTTGGCGCACTGCTGGCCGTTCGTCCGCGACCTGGACCGCCTCGCCGATTGGGGACGCCGAGCGGATGCCTCTCCCTACGGCTCCGGCGCGCTCGCCGGGAACACTCTCGGCCTGGATGCCGCCCTCGTGGCCCGCGAGCTCGGCTTCTCCAGCGTCGTCGAGAACTCCATCGACGGGACGGCGAGCCGCGACCTCGTCGCCGAGTTCGCCTTCATCACGGCGCAGATCGGCGTCGACCTCTCCCGCATCGCGGAGGAGATCATCCTCTGGAACACGCGCGAGTTCGGTTTCGTCACGCTCGACGACGGCTACTCCACGGGGTCGTCGATCATGCCGCAGAAGAAGAACCCCGACATCGCCGAGCTGGCGAGGGGGAAGGCCGGTCGCCTCATCGGCAACCTCACCGGTCTCCTCACCACCCTCAAGGGCCTGCCGCTCGCCTACAATCGCGACCTCCAGGAGGACAAGGAGCCGGTGTTCGACTCGGTCGACACGCTGGAGGTGCTCCTGCCGGCGTTCACCGGAATGGTCGCCACCCTGCGCTTCCACACCGATCGCATGGCCGAGCTCGCACCGCAGGGATTCTCGCTGGCCACGGACATCGCGGAATGGCTGGTCAAGCAGCATGTCCCGTTCCGTGATGCGCACGAGTTCTCCGGTTCCGTCGTCGCCTACGCCGAAGCGAACGACCTCGACCTCCACGAGGTCCCGGATGACGTCCTCGCCGGCATCTCCCCACACCTCACCCCTGCCGTACGCGAGGTGCTCACGGTGTCGGGATCTGTCGCCAGCCGTACTGGTCTGGGAGGCACGGCTCCCGAGCGTGTCGCCGAGCAGCTCGCCGCCCTCACCGCGCGGGTGCGCGTGCTCGCCGAGGGCCTGACGCCGACGCGAGCCTGATCCGGCCATGCTCGACCGCTCAGCCCTGTCGCACGATGCCGTCGAGCTCGCGCCTCGGCTGCTGGGCGCAGTCCTCAGCCACCGCACGCCGGAGGGCGTTGTCGCTGTCCGCCTCACCGAGGTCGAGGCGTATCGCGGCACCGGAGAGGACCCGGGCTCGCATGCTCATCGGGGCATGACCCCGCGCACTGTCGCGATGTTCGGGGAGGCCGGCCACCTCTACGCCTACTTCACCTACGGGATGCACACCTGTGTCAACATCGTGTGCTCGGCACCGGGTACGGCATCCGCCCTGCTCCTTCGCGCCGGCGAGGTCATCGACGGCGTCGACCTCGCGCGACGGCGCCGCCCCTCGGCGACCTCCGATCGCGATCTGGCGCGCGGTCCGGCTCGACTCGCGAACGCCCTCGGAATCAGCCTCGACGAGAACGGCGCCGACCTCTTCGCGGGCCCCTTCTCCCTGATGGAGGCGGATGCAGCAGCCGACGTCGCGAGCGGCCCCCGCGTCGGCGTCTCAGGCGCCGGCGGAGGAGCAGCGTTCCCTTGGCGGTTCTGGATCCCCGGCGACCCGACGGTCTCGGTCTATCGTCGGCACGCGCGCTCGCACGACTGAGCGAATGGCCGTCGGCCTCAGTTCAGGGCGAGGTGCACGACGGCCCCGCACAGGCAGGCCCAGATGAGACTGGCCATGGTGCCGATGATGAACCGCTCGCGAGCCTCGGACGATTCGAGTTCGGTGAACCTGCCGACACCCTTGACGGCCACCACGATCGCCAGTCCTTCGGGGAATCCGGCGATGATCGTCGCCACTGTGGCGAAGCGCTCCAGGACGCCGATGGTCTGGCCGCCTCGCAGGATCTCGCGGCCTGTCGGCTCGCCATCGGAGCGGATGCCCTCGACGAGGATGCCTCCGTGCACGCCGTTGCGCACGCTGCCCTTCGTCGCGAGGTCGAGCGCGAACACCGCGGCCGGTCCGCCGCCGAACACCGCGAGCGTGACGGCCCCGACCACCACGACGATCGTGAGCAGCGGCTCGACCTGGCCGATCGCCAGCCAGGCGAGCACGAATGCCGCGCCGAGGGAGCCTGCTGCAGCCCAGGTCATCGTCCGATCCGGTCGCAGGAAGGCGATGACGGCGAAGGTGGCTCCGGCACCCAGCACGAGGACGAGCAGCAGCCAGACGATGATGGTGACAGCGATCATTCGGTGGTGTCCGTTCCATTCCGCGTCGGTGGCGACGCCTCTGCATCGAGTTCGGCCAGGAGGACGCCGAGGGATTCTCGAGCGTCTTCCTCGACCCGCCAGAGCGCAGCCCGCAGGCGTTGGCTCACGGCGGCGGCCGATATCCCGAGTATGCCAGCCGCTTCCTTCTGGGAGTGCCCGGCGCGCATCAGGTCGGCGACCTCCCACCCCTGTTCGGAGCGGCGGGAGCGGATGAGCAGGAGCATGCTCATGAGGGGCTCGACGATGTCGGCGCGCTCCGGGGCGTCAGGTGCGCGCAGCGCGAACCGCGAGTCCGAGCGTTTGGCGGCGTCGACGGCTTCCCTGGCGCCGATGAAGGCCGGGCCTGTCGCCTTCCGCGCCGCATCGGGCAGGGGTGCGCGTACGTCTCCCACGCCCAGGCCGATGCTCCAGTGCCCGCTGCGGGCGAGGGCCACCACCATCGCGAGGGCCGACGCCGCCGTGGGGGTGAGGATCTGGATCTCATCGCCGGCCGTCTGGTCGATCGGGAGGGCGAGGTCCTCGCCATAGGCGGACTCGAGCGCGGCGAGTGCGGCATCCGCTCGGTCGACGTCGTGCCGGGAATCGACCTGATCTGCCGTGATGACGAACATGAACACCTCCCAGTGAAGGTTGCAAGCTTACTCCAAATGATTGAAGTTCTGAAGCTTCATTTCGGCGACATTAGGCGAGAGGCTTCATTCCGCCGCCCACCCCCGCTGGTAACCTTGCAGGCGTGTCCGACCCAGCCATCCTCGCCGAGCAGGCCAATGACCCGAGCTTCTCCGACATCTGGGAGGAGCTCGTCTGGCGCGGCCTCGTGCACGTCTCGACCGATGCGAGCGAGCTCCAGGAGCTTCTGGCGGGCGACCCCATCACCTTCTACTGCGGCTTCGACCCGACAGCTCCGAGCCTGCACCTCGGCAACCTGGTGCAGCTGCTCGTCATGCGCCGACTCCAACTCGCCGGCCACAGGCCGCTCGGCCTCGTCGGCGGGTCGACGGGCCTGATCGGTGATCCCCGGCCCACCGCGGAGCGCACCCTGAACACCCGCGAGACCGTGTCCGAGTGGGTGGGGTACCTGCAGGGGCAGGTCTCCAGATTCCTCAGCGCCGAGGGCGACAACGGCATGCGCCTGGTCAACAACCTCGACTGGACGGCGCCGCTGTCGGCGATCGACTTCCTCCGCGAGATCGGCAAGCACTACCGCGTCGGAACGATGATCAAGAAGGACGCCGTCGCCGCCAGGCTCAACTCGGACGCCGGCATCAGCTACACCGAGTTCAGCTACCAGATACTGCAGGGCTACGACTACCTCGAACTCTTCCGTCAGTACGGATGCGTCCTCCAGACCGGCGGCAGCGACCAGTGGGGCAACCTCACCAGCGGCACCGACCTCATCCACCGGGCCGAGGGAGTGAGCGTTCACGCCATCGGGACGCCGCTCATCACGAACAGCGACGGCACCAAGTTCGGCAAGAGCGAGGGCAACGCCATCTGGCTGGATTCGGCCCTGGTCAGCCCGTACGCCTTCTACCAGTTCTGGCTGAACACCGACGACGCCGACGTGATCAGTCGCCTGAAGGTGTTCACCTTCCTCGACCGGAGCGAGATCGAGCGGCTCGAGGCGCTCGTCGCCAGTGAGCCGTTCCGTCGTGAGTCGCAGCGTACCCTCGCGCGGGAGGTCACGAGCCTGGTTCACGGAGCGGATGCCACAGACAAGGCGATCGCGGCCGCCGACGCTCTCTTCGGTCAGGGCGACATCGCCGCCCTCGACTCCGAGACGCTCGAGAGCGCGCTGCGCGAATTGCCGAACACCACGACGTCACCGACGGCCACGGTGGTGCAGCTCCTGCTCGACACCGGCCTGAGCGGAAGCATCAGCGAGGCTCGGCGGGCCATCGCCCAGGGCGGGGTCTCCATCAACGGTGTCAAGGTCACCGACGACGCGGCGACGATCGCGGACTCCACGCTGCCGTCGGGCATGGCTGTTCTCCGTCGAGGGAAGAAGACCCTGGCCGGCGTCTTCGTCCTGTGACTCCTGCTCGCTGAGGGCCGTCGAAGCCTGCGCCCGACGAACGTCAGCGGGCGAGCCACCCCGCGGAATCGGTTCCCCACGGATGCGGCCCGGCAGTGAACCACTCGGGCGAGCCGTCGAAGTGCGGCGCGGGCCCGACCGATCGCACCAGCCCCGCCGACGTCGCGAACTCCTGCGTCTGGTCGCCGAGCCCGAGGTCGGACTCGGCTCCGGCATCATCGGGCAGGGTCAGCAGCTCCGCCGCGACCCTGGCGAGCGATACCGACACGAGATGGCTTCCGCCCTCGGCCCGCTGGCGTCGCACCCGCGACATGATCCCGGCGGCGAGCAGGTAGCCGGCCGAATGGTCCAGGGCCTGCGCCGGCAGCGCGCCGGGAGCGGTGCCGTCAGCCGACTCGATCCATGAGATTCCGGATGCGGCCTGCACGATGCTGTCGAAGCCCCGGCGCCCGGCATCCGCCCCGTCGAAGCCCCAGGCCGACAGCCGCCCGATCACGATTCCGGGATGTCGCGCGGCGATGGCGGCGGGGGCGAGGCCCAGCCGTTGCAGAGCCTCGGGCCTGTAACCGAGTACCACCACGTCGGCCTCGGCGAGCAGGTCATCGAAAGCGTGCCGATCGTCGAGCTCCTGGAGGTCGAGCAATGCGCTCCGTTTGCCGGCGCCGGTATCGAGGTGCTGCCACCCGATCTCCGGAAGGCCGGGGGAGTCGATCCGAAGCACATCGGCCCCGAACAAGGCGAGGGTGCGCGTCGCCACTGGTCCCGCGATCACGCGGGTGAGGTCGAGCACGCGGATGCCGCTGAGCGGCGAACCGCCACCGCGCCAGGAGCGAGCCGGCGCGCGGCCCACGCTGACGGCCTCGAGCAGGAGACGAGTGGCAGCGCGCTCGGCCGCTTCGGCCCGTCGCCCGACGGGGACGGCGATTCCACCGGCAGCGCTGATCAGGTCGGCGATCTCCGCGGAGCCCGAGCGCGACACCCGCTCCCGCATGGCAGCGGCGTCGGCGTCGGGATCGAGGCCGAGCGCTGTGCGGAGTCGCTCGGCGTGATGCGGGTAGTTGCCGTGGGTGCGCACCCAGCCGTCGGTCGCCTTCCAGAACCCGGACAACGGCGCCCAGGCGTCGGGTGTCTCGCCATCGACCGCGAACCATCGCTCGCTCGAGTAGGCGGCGGCGATGCGACGCGGGTCGGAGCCGACGGTGGGGAGCGAGCCCGTCCTCGCGAGCACGAGCGCGGCCGCCTCGAGGGCGGCCGCGTCGACGCTGTCCTGTGCGAGGGAGCCGATCGGCAGACGGGAAGCCAGCGGAACGGCGTTCTCAGGATCCACGACGGCCGCTGCGAGCGACGCATCGTCGCCCAGATCCGCGAGAATCCGGGGGAGTAGCGGGCGTACCCGAGAGGGACTCATATCGTCAGTATCCGTCAAGCTGGGAGCGACACGCCCGGCGTGCACGGCCGATTTGCGAGGTCTCCTGCGGCCACGTAAATTCTTACTCATCACCCCAAAGGTGCGGCAGAGCGGATCAGCTCGCCGGCCTCAAGTGGGGATCGAATCTTAGCCATAAGGTCCGCAACCTCGAGTTGCGAAACACGGCTTTCAAGCCTAAGATTGCAAGTCCCGGTCGCGAAGCTCACAAGCTTCGAAACGCGAGAACAACCGCGTCTCAGTTCATCTGAGAATCAGTGGTCATGACCGCGTGAAGATCGTGTAAGATAGAGAAGTTGCCTTCGAGTTGATCGCCTTTTTGGGGTGTGAAGCGGGGAGCATCCGATCCTTGAGAACTCAACAGCGTGCACAATGTCAAATGCCAAAACCTCGTGCAGTTTGATCCGTTTCTAGCGGTGATGATTGTGGGAGATTCCTTTGGAAAACATTTATAACAACAAAGCAAGTCAGTAATGATTTGTTCTGAGCACCGCTTCGGACACGTC
>NZ_LMMR01000008.1 GCF_001422325.1 Leifsonia sp. Leaf264 | reverse complement strand
GAGAACACCACGTCGAACACGATCGGGGACACCGAGGTCGGATCCACCTGCGTCGCACCCTGGTTCAACGTCACCGTCGGCGCCACCACATCACCCGGGTCCACCGTGAAGATCACGGTGTTGTCCTCCGACGTCGACGCCGCACTCGGGTTCGCATTCGGCGACGCATCCACCACAGCCCCCGCCGGAATCGTCGCGAAAACGTCACCCCCGACCGTCATCCCGGACACCGACACCGTGTACGCCGGACCAGCACCGCTGATCACCACCGTCGTCGCTCCCGCCGTGCCGCCCAACACCACATCGGATGCCGTGAACCCGACCACCGGTTCCGAGAAGACAACGTCGAACACGATCGGCGACACGCTCGTCGGATCCACCTGGGTCGCACCCTGATTCAACGTCACCGTCGGCGCCACCGCATCACCCGGGTCCACTTCGTCATCGTCGATCGTCACCAGAGCAGAAGGGTCCGACGACGTCACTGTGTAGCCCGGGGGCGGCGTCGCCGGAGGCGTGAGGGTCACTGAATAGGTCTCGCCCGGATCGAGATCGAGGTCCTGGAGGGCGTCGACAGGCACGGAGGCGTCCGTCGCATTCTCGGGAATCGGCACCGTCACTGCTGACAGCGAGGTGTAGTCGACGCCCGCCGTCGCCGGCGCGTTCGGCGTCGACGAGACCGTCAGGTCGAACGCCGGATGCACCGCCGGCGTGATGGCGATCGGCAGAACGTCGGTCGCCCCTTCGGCGACTGTCGCATCCGTCGGCATCGTCACATCGATCTCGGTGCCCTCGCCCACCTTCACTGTGACCCGCTCCACGCCCGGTGCCTCATTCGTGTCGACGTCGAAGCCGAAGAACGGCGTCTCGACACCGCTCGGCGGGCTCCCGACGTAGTTGAGCGGCAGTCCGTTGTTGCCGAGGTCGCTCACGAGAGTGTTCACGTCGCAGGTCTGGTCGCCGAGGGGAGCGAGGGTGGTCGGGTCGACCGCCTCGAACACGACCTCGTCGAGGGCGTAGTTCACCCAGCTGATGTCGTCGGCGACGCCGGCGAACGCCGCGGTCGGCTCGTTCTGGTTGCCGGTGGCGAACGGCAGGCTCTCCACCTCGTCGGGCACGATCTCGAGGAAGGCGTCGATCACGGCCTGCTGGTCGACCGTGGGCGGATCGTCGAAGCCGAGCGCCGAGCCGACGAGCTCCTCGAGGTCGTCTCCGATCTCGAATCCGGATGCCCCCTGCAGGTGGATGCGCCCGCAGGTCGCCCACGCGATCACCAGGAGCTCGGTTCCCTCGCCGTCGATGGTGTCGCCCTCCCCCGGGGACTCCTCGCCATCCGTCACCTCATCGTTGTCGGCATCCGTCACCTCCCATTGATCGGGAGTGCCGAGAGTCACCTCGAGCCCTGGATCGACAGTGAACAGGTCGGGAGGCACCGTGGCCTCGGGGAAGTCGTTGAGATCCTGCACCCGGATCTCGACGTCGGCCTCGACGGTGCCGAGCGTGCCGTCACCCGGGATCAGGTCGACGCGCAGGGTCTCTGGGTTCGAGCCGTTGTAGTAGTAATCCTCGTCCGGCGTGTAGCGCAGCGTCTGCATGGCTTCGTTGACCTGCTGCGTCGTCCCGACGATCGCCGTGATCTTGGCTGGCAGGTCGTCGGCGGAGTCCATGTCGCGCACGATGGCACCGGAGGGGAGCACGTAGGCATCGAAGGTGCTGTCGGAGTCGTCGACCGCGCTGGGCGCCGGAAAGAAGTCGAGGGTGCCGTGGCCGACGTCGAACTGGATCGCCGTGCACCCGGACAGGGCGAACTCCGGACCCGGCGTGCAGTCGTTCTCCGCTGATTCCACCTCGAGCTTGCGGTCCTGCAGCGAGATGAGGTCCGTGGTGCCGTCGAAGGTCATCACGCCATCGGGCACGACGGGGAACGGAACGGATGCCGGCAGCGGGCCATCGGCGTTCGGCAGCATGTAGAGCCGCGTGGGCGGATCGACGAACGATGGAGCGGCGGCCCAGGCTGCCGTCGGCAGGGCCAGCGCGAACACCGATCCGACAGCGAGCATCGCCGTGGCCAGAACTGCACGTCTACGGGTGGAACGCTCCATGGGAATCCCCTGGCGTAGCGGACCGACGGAGTAGATACGGGTGGACACCCCATCGCGCCCGGTGCCATGAGTCAAGCACTGCGCGTGAGGTGGCGTCAATGATGCGCCGGTGCCCGATCGAGCAGCGACGGACTGGCGATCTCGATTCGGCAGCTCGATTCGGCAGCCCGCTTGGCTCGCGGCCGACTCGATCAGCGGTGGCGCTAGAATCGTGACCAGACCACCGGTTGGCTTTGACCGGTCGCGCCGGCTTGGACTTGAGCCGCAGGTCGCCCGAGATCGCGTCGAATGAGCGCGATCGTCCGGGTTCGATCCCCTCGTCCTGTCGCCACGCCCTCCGGAGGTCATCATCCGTCGTTCCGTCCATCGATCCGTCGCCCCCCTCGTCGCACTGGCTGCATCCGTCGCCCTGCTCTCCGGATGCGCCGCCACGCCGGCACCCGCGGCGACGCCCCCTGCGAGCGGCAGCACCGACACCGCCTCGACCGGTTACCCGCTCACCATCGACAACTGCGGCACCGAGGTGACCTTCACGCAGGCGCCGCAGAAGGTGGTGACGGTCAAGTCGACGACCCTCGAGACCCTGCTCGCGCTGGGCCTCGGCGACCACGTCGTCGGATCGGCCTTCACCGACGGCCCTGTCCCCGACGACCAGACGGATGCCGCCGCCGCCATCCCGTCGATCTCCGACTTCGTGCCCGGCCAAGAGGCGACCCTCGCCCTCGAGCCCGACCTCGTCTACGCCGGCTGGGAGTCGAACCTCACGGCTGAGGGCGCCGGCGACCGTGCCACCCTCGCCGGTCTCGGAGTGAACAGCTACGTCGCACCGTCCGCCTGCAAGGAGGAGGCGTACAAGCCCGATCCGCTCACCTTCGACGACGTCTTCGCCGAGATCGAGGAGGTCGGCACCATCTTCGACGTGTCGGACCGCGCGACGGCACTCGTGGCCGAGCAGAAGAAGGAACTCGCGGCGGTCACGCCGAACAAGTCCGGCCTCACGGCCCTCTGGTACAGCTCGGGCACCGACACGCCCTATGTCGGCGCCGGCATCGGCGCACCGGAGATGATGATGGAGGCGGCCGGCCTCACGAACATCGCCGCCGACGTGCACGACACGTGGTCGGCCCTGGGCTGGGAGTCCATCGTCTCCGACGATCCCGACGTGATCGTGCTCGTCGACGCCACCTGGAACACCGCTGCGTCCAAGATCGCGGCGCTCGAGGCGAACCCGGCCACCGCCGAGCTCACCGCCGTGAAGGAGAAGCACTACGTGACGGTGCCGTTCCCCGCCGGCGAGGCGGGAGTGCGCAACGTCGACGCCGTCACCGGCATCACCGATCAGCTGGAGAAGCTGGGACTCTGATGACAGCACTGCGCCAGGCCGCCGCCGTTCCGGCACAGCACCCGGAGACCGGCGGGTCGCCGCTCCGTTCCGTGCCGACGGCGGTCTGGGCCGTGGGGCTCAGTCTCCTTCTCATCGTCTCGATCGTGCTGGCCGTCACCATCGGACCCGCCGGCCTCACGGCCGGAGACGTGTGGGCGAGCATCCTCTCCCACCTCGGCATCGGCGAGCCGACCCTGTCTCCGCTGCGCGACGGCATCGTCTGGCAGCTCCGGATGCCGCGAGTCCTGACCGCGGCAGCCGTCGGTGCCGGCCTCGCGCTGGCCGGTGCCATCATGCAGGCCGTGACCCGCAACCCGCTGGCGGACCCCTACCTGCTCGGCCTCTCGTCGGGCGCATCCGTCGGTGCTGTCGTGGTCCTCGTTCTCGGGGTGAGCCTGGCGCTGCCGTTCGCGGCGTTCGTCGGAGCCCTGGTCGCACTCAGCCTCACCCTGCTGCTCGCCGGAGCCGCCGGCCGCATCACGCCGACGCGCACCGTGCTCGCCGGCCTGGCCGTCTCGAGCGTCTTCGGCGCCGTCACCAGCCTCATCATCTTCTGGAGCGCCACCGGCGACAGCTACCGTGAGATCCTCAACTGGCTGCTCGGCTCGCTCGCCGGCGCGGAGTGGCCGGCCGTCGCCATCACCGTCGGCGCCCTGGTGATCGTGGGGCTGCCGCTGCTGGCGAGCGCCCGCACCCTCGACTCCTTCGCCTTCGGTGATGCATCGGCGGCGGCGCTGGGCGTGAACGTCGACCGCATGCGCTGGCTGCTGCTGTGCGGAACCGCCCTGCTCACCGGGGCGATGGTCTCGGTGAGCGGCTCCATCGGATTCATCGGCCTCGTGCTCCCCCACGCCGTGCGCCTGCTCACCGGCCCCGGGCACAGGGCCCTCCTGCCGCTCTCCGCCCTCGCCGGTGCGATCTTCCTCATCTGGGCCGACACCGGCGCCCGCACCCTGTTCGATCCGCGCGAGCTTCCCGTCGGCATCCTCACCGCCCTGGTGGGTGGCCCGGTGTTCGCCGTGCTCATCCTGCGCAACCGGAGGATCTCATGACGGATGCCGCCCAGCCCGGCGCTCGGCCCGGCACTCCCGCCGCCCGGCCGGCCACAGGCCTCTCGCTCGATCGCGTCTCCTTCTCGCGTACGGGCCGACTCATCATCGACGGGGTGGACGTCACCCTTCCACGCGGTTCGTTCGGCGCCCTCGTGGGGCCGAACGGGGCTGGCAAGTCGACGCTGCTGCACCTCATCGCGTCCATCGAGCCCGCGGCATCCGGCAGCATCGTGTTCGACGGCACCCAGCTGCCGACCATGCCGCGCCGTCAGCGCGCGCGAACCGTGGCCGTGGCCGAGCAGCAGTCCGACACCGAGCTCGACCTGAGCGTGGTCGAGGTCGTGATGCTCGGCCGCACGCCGCATCTCGGCGTGTTCTCGAGCGCCTCGGCGACGGATGCCGCCGTCGTGCGCGACGCCCTGGCAGCTGTCGGCGCCGCCGAGCTGTCCACCCGACGCTTCCACACCCTGTCGGGCGGCGAGCGCCAGCGGGTCACGCTCGCCCGCGCCCTGGCCCAGCAACCGTCGCTACTGCTCGCCGACGAGCCGACCAACCACCTCGACATCCGGGCGCAGCTGTCGGCGCTGTCACTGCTCGCCGAACTCGCGCGCGGCGGTCTCACCGTGCTCGCGGCATTGCACGATCTCGGACACGCTGCGGCCTACGCCGATCACGTGATCGTGCTGGCCGACGGCGCCGTCGTCGCGGCCGGCGACCCGGCCGAGATCCTCACCCCCGAGCTCGTGCTCGCGGTCTACGGCGTGCGCGCCGAGGTGCTGCGCCATCCGATCACGGGGCGCCCCCTGCTCGCCTTCGCCGAGACCGCACCCGCCGCCGCGGCCGACGCCCCGACCACCCTCGACTTGGAGCCCCTGCCGTGACGAACATGACTGTCCTCGCCGGCGGCGTCGGCGGGGCGCGCTTCACGCGCGGCCTGCTGGCCCACCTGCGCGCCGTCGACCCCGACTCCAGCGTGACGGTCATCGCCAACACCGGCGACGACCTGTGGCTCACCGGCCTGCGCGTCTGTCCCGACCTCGACTCGATCATGTACACGCTCGGTGGCGCGAACGACGACGAACGCGGCTGGGGCCGGATGGGCGAGAGCGAGCGGGTGAGCGCGGAACTCACCGCCTACGGCGTCGGCTGGCCGTGGTTCACCCTCGGCGATCTCGACCTCGGCACGCACATCGCCCGGTCCTCGTGGCTGCGTGACGGCCTGCCGCTGAGCGAGGCCACGGCTCGGCTGGCTGCGCGCTGGAACCTCGGCGCGACCCTGCTTCCCGCGACGGACGACGAGGTCGAGACCATCGTCACCGTGGCGGGCGACGAGAGCGCCGACATCGCCATCGAGGACATGCACTTCGAGGAATGGTGGGTGCGGCTGCGTGCCTCGCGACCTGCTCTGGCTTTCACCCAGCGGAATGCATCCGTGGCCCGGCCGGCACCCGGCGTTCTCGAGGCCATCGCGACGGCCGACGTCGTGCTGTTCGCCCCCTCGAACCCCGTCGTCTCCATCGGCACGATCCTCGGCATTCCCGGGATCGCGGATGCCGTGCGCGCGACGTCCGCTCCGGTCATCGGCGTCTCGCCCATCATCGGCGGCGCCGTCCTGCGCGGTATGGCCGACGCCTGCCTGAGCGCGATCGGCGTCGAGACCAGCGCTGTCGCGGTGGCGCGGCACTACGGCGCGCGGCGGGACGGTGGGCTCATCGACGGCTGGCTGGTCGACGAGGTCGACGCTGAGGCCGCCTCGGCGCTCCATGCCGACGGCATCCGCTCGTCAGCACGCCCGCTCTGGTTCAGTTCGGTCGAGGAGACCGCGGCCATCGCGGGGGATGCACTCTCCCTCGCGAACGTGCCACACTCGGGAAGGTGACTCCCGCCACCGTCGACTCCGCCGCATCGCACGACGTGCCGACGACGCCGCGTCTCGTCATGGCCCGACACGGTGAGACGGCGTGGAGCCGCAGCGGCCAGCACACCGGCACGACCGACCTCCCGCTGACCGATGCCGGCGAGGAGCAGGCGCGCACGCTCGGTCGGGCTCTCGACGGACAGGCCTTCGACCTCGTCATCTCCAGCCCGTTGCGGCGCGCCCGTGACACTGCACGCCTGGCCGGTTACGGCGACCAGGTGGAGATCGACCGCGATCTCGTGGAGTGGGACTACGGCGCCTACGAGGGCGTCACCAGCGAACAGATCGTGGCCGATCTCGGCCACGACTGGAATCTCTGGCTGCACGGTGTTCCGCCTGGCGACACCCCTGGCGAGACCGCCCACGACGTGCAGCGCCGGGCGCTGGCCGTGATCGCCCGCTGCGATGCCGTCCTCGACGCCGGCGGCGATGTGCTTCTGGTCGCCCACGGGCACATGCTGCGGGCGATCGCCGCGGCCTGGCTGGGGTTGCGGCCTCAGGACGGCGCGGTCTTCTCCCTGTCGACGGGCACGGTGAGCGTGCTCGCGTTCGAGCACGACCATCACGTCATCAGGCTGTGGAACTGCCCGCCCGACGCCCTGATCCCGCGCTGACCGCTGCCGTGGCGGCATCCGTCAGGCCAGCACGTCCTTCGTGAGGAACCGCCCGAAGGCCAGCGCTCCGAACACGGCGATGTAGCCGGCCTGCAGGGCGGCGTTGTCGGCGAACGAGGCCCACGACACCGGATCGCGCAAGATGTCGGCGAAGGAGAGCCAGTAGTGGCTGAAGAGCCACGGATGCAGCCACTCGGTCTGCGGCAGGGCGTCGAGGATCTGCGACGCCACCGAGAGCGAGATCGTGGCCGCCATCGCCCCGACGGGCACGCTGGTGAGGGTGGAGAAGAACAGCCCGATCGCCGAGAGTCCCAGCAGGGAGACGGCGACGTAGCCCGCGATGGCGAGGAAGCGCAGGAGCGCCTCGCCCACATCGATGGTGGTGCCCGAGAGCACGGTGACCGGTCCGACCGGGAACAGCATCGCGCCGATGACTGTGCCGGCGATGACGACGGTGAGCGCGGCGGCGATGCAGAACGCCGCGGCCCCGAGGTACTTGACGACGAGGAGCCTCGCCCGCCCCGCCGGCGCGACGAGTAGGTAGCGCAGGGTTCCGAGGCTGGCCTCGCCGGCGATGGTGTCGCCGGCCACGACGCCGACGGTGAGCGGAAGGAACAGCGGGATGGCGACGACCAGGGCCGAGACCCCGACGAAGAGCCCGTTCTGGGTGACCTGGTCGAGGAAGGCCGGACCCCGGCCGGTTCCCGGTGACGACGACAACCTGATGGCGACGGCGATGAGGATGGGGATGGCCGCCAGGGCCACGAGCAGGGCGATGGTGCGCCGTCGGGCGAACAGGATGCGCAGTTCCGAGAGCAGGAGGCTGACCGTCACCGCGCCCCCTCCTCCCGGCGCCCCGGATGCGACATCACTGGACAACGTCGAACCCCTCTCCGGTGAGCGCGACGAAGCGGTCCTCGAGGCTGGGCTGCTCGACCGCGAAGCCGCGCACCCGCACGCCGGCATCGACGAGGGCGGCCACGATGGTCTCAGGGACGATGCCGTCGGCGACAGTTGCCACGACAGTGTCGGGATCGGCACCCTCGAGCATCTGGAGGCCCAGCCCCGCCAGCACCCGCCGGGCGTCTGCGGCATCCGGAGTCTGCAGCACGGCACGGGCTGCACCGACCTCGCGCAGCTCGTCGAGAGTGCCCGTCGCCACCAGCGACCCGGCGCTCATCACCCCGACGTGGGTGCAGATCTGCTCGATCTCGGCGAGCAGGTGGCTCGACACGAAGACAGTGGTGCCAGAGTCGGCGAGCGATCGGATGAGAGCTCTCACCTCGCGGGTGCCCTGGGGGTCGAGCCCGTTGGTCGGCTCGTCGAGCACGAGCAGCTCGCGTGGCATGAGCAGGGTGTTCGCCAGTCCGAGCCGCTGCTTCATGCCGAGCGAGTAGGCGTGCACCTTCTTCGTCGCGGCGTGCCCGAGCCCGACGCGCTCGAGAGCGGCGTGCACCCTCTCCCCACGGTTGCGTGACGGGGCCAGAGGATCGGCCGAGTCGAAGCGCCGCAGGTTGGCGGCTCCCGAGAGGAACGGCGAGAAGGCCGGCCCCTCGACCAGCGCGCCCACCCGCGGCAGCACCTCGGCGAGACGTCGGGGCATCTCCTCGCCGAGCAGGCGCACCGATCCGCTGCTCGGGCTCACGAGCCCGAGCATCATGCGGATGCTGGTGGTCTTGCCCGAGCCGTTGGGCCCGAGGAAGCCGAACACCGAGCCGCGCGGAACAGCGAGGTCGATGCCGGCGACGGCCGTCTGGCGGCCGAAGCGCTTGGTCAGGTCGTGAGTCTCGATCGCGAGATCGGAGGACTCACCGGCCGGCAGCGGCATCCTCCAACGCAGCGGGCGGGACGGCTCCGGCGAGGATGCGGCCATCGTCGGTGAACAGCACGCTGAGCAACGTCGTCGAGATGACCCTGCCGCCGTCGACGGCCTCGGCAGCGGTGTCGAGCAGCGGGGAGTCGGCGAGTTCGGCGGGAACCTCGGATGCCGCGATCTCGACGATCGACGACCAGCCGGTGCCGAGAACCGTGGGCTCGGCGCCGTCGCCCTGAGGGGCTGCGACGTCGTCGTGGTCGCCGGGCCTCGCGGCGTCGGGCAGCGGCTGCTCGGTGACGGTCGTGCCCGCCGGCGGTGTGAAGTCGAAGAGGGCGGCATCCGGAGCATCGAGAGAGAGCTGCGAGAACGCCAGCGAGAATGCGGGCTCATCGGATCCTGCCGCCGTCACGGCGACGCCGAGCGGAAGGCCTGTCGCGGAATCCACGTCGATGGCCACGGATCCGACGAGGGTGTCTGCGCTCTTCGGGGTGAGGATGAGCTCGTAGACGGTGCGACCGGCGACTGTGGCGTCGGTGCCGACGCTCACGGTCGTGCTCGGGTCGAGCGTCGTGAGGATCTCGGTCGCGACAGCACTCGGCGTCGGGATGTCGGCGGCATCCGGAGCCTTCTTCGCAGCGGCGTGGCCGTCGGCCGGTGCGGCGACGTGGGTCGCCGACGCCGATTCGGAGTCGTAGATCCAGACGCCGTCGGACGTGGCAACGACGTCGCGCTCGGCGAGGGAGTCGAGGACCTGCAGGCGCGCATCGGTCCCGTCGACGAAGACCCGCGCGGTGTGCGATCCGGTGAGGAGTTCGAGAGCGCTGGAGATATCGGTGCCGGATGCGGCTCCCGACGATGCCCCACCGCTGCCGCCCAGGGTGCCGAGCGACGACAGGTCGGGCAGCCCGAGGTCCGAGCTCTGCTCGACCGTGCCGGAGAACGCCGTGACGTCGGCGGCCTGCGCCAGTTCCAGCACCTCGGCGGCAGTCTTGTCTGGCAGGTCGACCGCTGCTCCGGCGGTCAGGGGCACTGCGAGCACGCCGACGCCGATCACCACGGGAACTACCACCGCGGGAAGCCACATCGCCCAACGCCTCTGCATCGTTCCAGCGTACGTCGGGCGCGCCGGTGATGGCGGGTTCTCCATCAAACCCCCAGCGACGCGGTCAGTCGCGCTCGCCCAGCACCAGGTCCATCCGGCGGTCGACCGCCGCGGTGAAGGCCCGGGCCCACAGGGCGTAGCCGCGGTCGTTGGGGTGGAAGAGGTCGCCGGCGAACTGCGTGGAGACTCCCCAGAGGCCCTGGCGGTTCGTGATCGCGTGCAGGTCGACGACCTCGAGCCCGACGTCCGCTGCCGCGGCGCGGAGCAGGCGGTTCGCGACGAGCACCTTCCGCTCCCCGGGCAGGAAGTAGAAGCTCGGCAGGTCGGCGACGATGGCGTGCGACGGCAGTGCCGCGAACAGTTCGCGAATGTCGCGGTCGAAGCGCTCAGGGTCCCAGGAGGCGATGTCGTTCGCGCCGATGCTGACCGTGATGACATCGGGCTCGTGGCCGAGGGCGGCCAGCAGCGGCAGCTCGGTGTCGATGGCCGTGCGCACGGTTCCGCCCGAGACGCTGAGGTTGGCCACCCGCACCGTGCGCGTCGTCCTTGAGCGCAGGTGCCGCGCGATGAACCCGACGTAGCTGTGCGCCGGGCGGCTCGCGCCGATTCCCTGCGCGGCCGAGTCGCCGATGGCGGCGTAGAGGATCTCGCCCGGCTTCGATCCGAGATCCCGCCAGTACGTCGAGTTCACGGGGATCGCGTCAGAGAGCACGCCGCGCCAGTGCTCTCGTCGACCCCTGAGCCAGGCCACCCAGACGGCGACCCCGATGGCGCCGACAGCCGCGATGACGACACCCCACAACCGAGCCCTCATGCTCGCCGTCCCGACTGAGCGCGGGTCATGAGCGGATCCCCTGCGCCGCCAGGGCGGCACGCGTGCGTTCGCCCACACCGAGCGCCACGGCGTCGTCCAGCGCTGTCGGCACGTCGACGTCGCGGCGCAGCGACGCACCGGCATCCAGACGAGCATGGCCGTGACCGGCGTGCGCGGCGGCCGAGCCGGCGCCGAAGCGTGGCACCAGTGGCAGGCCGGCGCGCGCCGTGAGCAGCGTGGTTCCCGTGCCCTCGGCATCCGGGACGAAGCCCTGGTCGACGTCCTCGGCCGCAGCGAGGGCGGCATCGAGGTCCGGGGCGCGCAGCGCAGGCAGGTCGCCGAGGAGCACGGCGATGCCGGCCGCCTGCGGGGAGGAACCCGGCGAGGATTCCGCCGCCTTCTCGGCAGCACGGATGCCGCGCTCGATCGCCGCGTTCAGCCCGTTGCGTTCTCCCTCTGGCACCACGACGACGGCGGCCGGCCAATCGACATCGACATCGGCGTCGGTGACGACGAAGACGCGCGCGACGCGCGCACTCGATGCTGCGGCGACGACGGTGTCGTAGGCGAACGCCAGTCCCAGGGACGATCGCGCACGAGCCGAGAGCTGATCGCCGAGGCGGCTCTTGGCGTCGATCGTGCCCTTGACTGGAACGATCAGGAACCAGCCTCTCGTCACGGCAGGGCGCGCAGGCGGGGCGCCAGGTCGCGTTCGAACAGCCCGAGGAAGCGCCGCTGGTCCTCTCCCGGGGCGTGGAAGACCAGGTGGTTGAAGCCCGCGTCGACGTACTTCGCGATCTCGGCCGTCACGGCGTCGGGGTCGCTGCCCACGATCCAGCGCGAGGCGATCTTCTCGATCGGCAGCGCATCCGCCGCCTTCTCCATCTCTATCGGATCGTGGATGCTCGACTTCTGCTCAGCACTGAGGGCCAGTGGGGCCCAGAAACGGGTGTTCTCCAACGCCGCCTGCTCGGTCTCCTCGTAGGACAGCTTGATCTCGATCATGCGGTCGAGCTGGTCGTAGGAGCGGTTGCCGGCCTCGGCGCCCTCCTTGACGGCGGGCACGAGCTTCTCGGTGTAGAGGTCCCAGCCCTTGCCGGAGGTGCAGATGAAGCCGTCGCCGGCACGACCGGCGTACTTGGCGACGGTCGGTCCTCCGGCCGCGATGTAGACGGGGATGCCGCCCTCCGGCCGGTCGTAGATCGAGGCGCCGTGCGTGGAGTAGTACTCGCCCTCGAAGTCGACGCGGTCCTGGCTCCACAGCGCGCGCATGAGGCGAACGGATTCCCGCAGCCTGCCGAAGCGCTCCTTGAACTCCGGCCAGTCCTGCTCGCCGGCTCCGCGAAAGCCCGTCGCGATCTCGTTGAGCGCCTCTCCGGTTCCGAAGCCGGCGATGATGCGGCCGGGGTATAGGCAGCCGAGGGTCGCGAAGGCCTGCGCCAGCACGGCGGGGTTGTACCGGAAGGTCGGCGTCATCACGCTCGTGCCGATGCGCAGGGTGGAGGTGCGCTCGCCGACCGCCGCCATCCAGGCCAGCGAGAACGGAGCGTGCCCGCCCTCGTGGCGCCAGGGCTGGAAGTGGTCGCTCGCGAAGGCCGACTCGAAGCCGTGCTCTTCCGCGGCCACGGCGATCTCGACCAGTTCCCGTGGCGCGAACTGCTCGGCGGATGCCTTGTATCCCAGGGTGAGCGTCATGCGGTGCTGCCTTTCGTCGTGCCTGCTGCCGGACGCTGGCGCGTCGCGGGGATGATCATGAGCCGACAGTCTCCTGCTGGCCCTCGGCGAAGCCATCGCGATAGCCCTCGTCGTAGGCCTCGTCGCTTCCGGTGCGGAACATGTCCTGCTCGGCCGGTCGCACGATCGTGGCGGCGCCGGGCAGGTCCAGGTCGCCGACGAATCGGCCGAGACCGCGCACGACGGCCACGGGGGTCCCGCCGGTCTTGCCCTTGACCAGGTCGC
Organism: Leifsonia sp. Leaf264; assembly: GCF_001422325.1. Taxonomy (GTDB): domain Bacteria; phylum Actinomycetota; class Actinomycetes; order Actinomycetales; family Microbacteriaceae; genus Orlajensenia. The sequence goes on along the minus strand of NZ_LMMR01000008.1, from coordinate 284,920 downwards.
CCGCGGAGGCGAGCTCGTCGGCGATGCAGGGCAGCGTCACGGCCATCGGCTTGCCGCTGTTGTCGAGGGTGCCGCGCAGGTCGTCGAACACGTGCACGCCGGCCGCACCGATCGCCACATCGGTCTGCCCCTGTCGCCACGCCCGCCCGAGGGTGTCCGAGATGATGACGCCGACGGATGCCCCGCTCAACTCGCGCAGGCCGATGCAGATCGACCTGGCCGACCCGTCGGGGTCGACCGGCAGCAGCAGCACAGTGCCATCGGGCGTGTTCGAGGCGTCGACGCCGGCCGCCGCGGAGACGATGCCGAGGCGGTTCTGGACGATGCGGGTGGTACCGCCCTCGGCCGAGATGCGCGTCGCGACGACGCGGACAGTCTCGTCCGAGATCGCCTGCTCACGGTCATCCGCCGCGACGAAGCGCCCTTCGGCCTTGGAGACGATCTTCGACGTGACGACCACGATGTCGCCGTCGACGAGCTCGACCCGCGAGCCGATCAGCTCGACGAGGTCGTCACCAGGACGCACCTCGGGAATGTCATCGATCACACTGACGGAGTACATCGTCACCTCCTGACGAAGGGGAGCACGTCGCGGCCGAAGACCTCGATCCACTCCCGCTGGTTGCGGCCCACATTGTGCAGGTAGATGCGGTCGAAGCCCAAGTCGGCGTACTGCTGGATCGACCTGCGGTGCACGTCGGGATCACTCGAGATCACCATTCTGCCCTCGAAGTCCTCGGGTCGGACCATCCGTGCGACCTGTTCGAACTCGAACGGCGAGCGGATGTCGCTCTTGGGGAACCTCATGCCGCCGTTCGGCCACTCCACGAGGGCGTTGCGCATGGCCTCCTCGTCGGTCGGCGCCCAGGACAGGTGCAGCTGCAGCACCCTGGGCATGGTGGCCGGGTCCTTGCCTGCATCGCGCGCGCCGAGGGCGAAGCGATCGAAGAGACCGGCGATGCGCTCCAGCGGCGCGGCGACAGTGATGAGTCCGTCGGCGACGCGACCGGCGCGCCGGGCCGTCAGCGGACCGCTGGTGGCGACGAGGATCTCAGGGGCGACCCGGGGCATCGTCCACAGGCGCGTGGACTCGAGCGTGAAGTGCGGACCGGAGTGCTTGACGTCCCGGCCGGCGATCGACGCGGCGAAGAGCTTCGAGATCACCTCGATGGCCTCGAACATGCGGTTGATGCGTTCGGCCGGTTCCGGCCAGTAGGCGCCGACGATGTGCTCGTTCAGCGCCTCGCCCGATCCGATGCCCAGCCAGTGCCTGCCCGGATACATCGAGGCGAGCGTGGCGGATGCCTGCGCGACGATGGCGGGATGCCAGCGGTAGGTCGGTGCCGTCACGCCGGGGCCGATGTCGCCCGTCGTGCGCTCGGCGACTGCCGTGAGCACATTCCACACGAAACCGGCGTTCCCCTGCTGGGGGACCCACGGCTGGAAGTGGTCGTCGGCCATGACTCCGCGGAAGCCGTGCTGCTCGGCGTACGCCGCCAGCGCGACGGCCTCCGCGGGCGCGAACTGCTCGAGCATCGCCGCGTAGCCCAGCTGGAGGTCACCCACCCCTCCATCCTGCCACCCGCCGGAGCCGCACCGATCTACCGCGTGACCACGGCGAATCCTCCGGCGGGGAGCACTGTCGTGGCCGTCGCCCCGATACGGCGCTCCGTCACGAGCCTCCCCGTGGCGTCGTAGACGCTGAGGGAGGCTGCGGCACCGACGCCGACCCTGGCGGGCAGCGGGATTCGGGCGGCCGACTGCAGCAGTTGCGTCGCACCGGCATCGGCGGTCTCGCCCGTGAGCAGCATCCGTGAGACCAGAGGTCGCACGATGAGGTTGTCGATGGTGGCGGACCCGGCGAGGGGGCGCACGGTCACCGACGTCGCCCGACCGGGAACCGGCAGTTGCAGCGACTGCGGCAGGAGCACGCCCGGGGTCGGGCTGATGCCCTGCGCTGGCCCACGGATGGAGAGCAGGCCGAGGGGCAGGATGCCGCTGGTCCACCCCGAGCGCACGAGCGCACCCGGTTCGATCCACTGCACCGATTCCACCACGCGCGGCTGGTCGGCCGAGCCGATCGGGATGACGGCCTTCGAGCCGGTCTTCACCGTGAGCACGTTCCCGCTGTAGAGCGATTCGCCGGTCCACGCCGACGCCGGTGTCGATACTGCTCCGCCCGAGGCCGTCTCGGCCTCGACCAGGCGCAGCCCGTCGCGGCTCGCCAGCGTGGTGACTCCCTGCGCTCGAGCGGCGACCTCCGGCCTGGCGTCGAGGGCGATCATCGACAGCAGGCCGTGGATGGTGCTCTCGGCGCCGCCGTTGCGATTGATGGTGCCGTCGGGAGCCAGGCCGTCGAAGGTCACGCCTGTCGCCGGGTCGTACATCGGAGACGACGCACGATTTGCTCCGAAGAACCACGCCGCCTGGATGGCGGCAAGCTGTTCGAAGGCCGGCGAACCCGTCGCATCGGCGACGGCGAGGAGCGACTGCAGGCGGGAGTCGGCCCCGTAGGCGATCTGGGTGGTGTCGGTCGGCGTCGGGAACCAGCCGTTGTCCGGGCCACCGGCGAGGAGCAGCGTCGGCGTGAACACTGCGGCATCGCGCACGGCGGGCTTCAGCAGGGCCGACGATCCGAGGGCGGCCGACGCTGCGGCGAGCGCCGCCGGCATCTGCGATCCCCAGGCGTGCCACATCGTGCGTGACTGGGCCCACGGCAGGATGGCGCCGTACGGCCACGCCCTCGTGTCGGCTCCGGATGCCGCCCCCATCGCGGCGATGCCCTCGGCGAGCTTGCGCAGGGTCTCGCGGGCGGCCGGGTCACCGCTCGAGTCGACGTAGGCCGCGAGTCCGAGCACGGCCTCGGCCGAGGCATCCGCCCCGTCGACGATCAGCCAGGCCGGAACCTTCAGGCCGTCGCTCTGCTCGTACTCCCCGTAGTGGCTCAGCACCTGGGTGTCGACCGCAGCACGGGAGAGGGCGAGCCTGTCGCCCAGGAAGGACGCGAAGGCCGCATCGTCGGCAGTGCCTGCGGCGGCGAAGGCCGCGTAGCCCTCACCGAAGGCCCACAGCGCGCGGGCGGTCCAGTAGCTCGGTCCGGAGTCCGACGGATCCGGCAGCTCGACGGGCTCCGCGCTCGGGTTGAGCTCGCCGTCTGGCTGCATCCACAGCACGACGTTGCCCGAGTTCGGTCCCGACGAGGTCTGCAGGTAGGCGAGCGAGCGCAGCAGTTCGTAGGCGCTCGTGCGGCTGGAGTCCTCCCCCGTGAGCTGCCAGTGCCGCAGGTAGACGACGGCCGCCCTGGCCACGTCGTCGGCGTTGTAGGCACCCTGGCCCCAGCCGCCTGTCGCCGCATCGAGCTGACCGCCGCCGACGCGCTCGAAGGTGCCGCCGTCGCGGGCGTCGGCGTAGGTCCAGGGCAGCACGAGCTGCGGCTCCTCGTCGAGCCTGTAGGTCGTGTGCCCGTCGACTGCGGCCGGTTCGGCCGTGTCGAGCAGGAAGTCCAGATGGGCGAGGTTGGTGAGGGGGGTGGCGGATGCCGCGGCAGCAGTCGCTGCCGCGGTAGGCGTCGCCGCCGTCGCCGGTGCCGCCGCCAGGGCGGAGAGGCCGGTGGCGGCGAGCGCGGTGACGAGCAGCATGCCCACCCGCATCCGTCGAGTCGTCGTGGTGGTCATGGTGGTGCTCCTCAGTCGGTGCTGCGATCGAGTCTGGCGACGCCGATCTTCGAGTCGGCCATTCCGTAGAACAGGTAGTGCACGCCGTCGACGAGTTCGATGGCGGTGGGGAAGACCACGTTCGGCACGATGCCGCTGCGCTCCTCGGCTGTCTCCGGGGCGAGCAGCGGCTCGGAGCTGCGGGCTATCACCCTGGTCGGGTCGTCGGCATCGAGGAGCATCGCCCCGACGGCGTAGTTGACGTTCTGCTGCTGGTCGAAGGCGTTGGCGATGGTGCCCGTCACGCCGTGATGCAGGAGCAGCCAGCCCTCCGGCACTCGCAGGGGCGCCGGACCGCCGCCGATCTTGAGGGCCTCGAACGGATACTCGGGTCCGGCGAGGAAGCGATGGTTGCGCCAGAAGGTGAGCGCCGCCAGGCCCTCCTTCACGTCGGCGAGGTGCACGAAGCTGATCCAGATGGACTGGCGGGCGTCGGGCACGTTCGCGGGAGTGCGGACGCCCTGGCCAACCTTCACCTCGTCGAGATCCCACATGGGCCTGTGCAGCACGGCGAGGCTGCGCACCCCGTCGGGTCCGGTGACGGCCTCGGGGAAGAACACGGTGTCCTTGTTGTGGAACAGGTTCAGGTCGGCGTCGAGCGCGTCGTCGTAGGCGAACAGGGCCGGACCCAGCCGCTGCCAGTCCCGCAGGTCCTCGGAGACGGCGACGGCCGTGCGCGGCCCGAGCGGGCCGTACGCGACGTACGTCATCACGTGCAGGCCGAGCTCGTCGATCCGCGTGATGCGCGGGTCCTCGACCCCGGCGTTGCCGACCCCGCGCTCCCAGCCGCGATCGGGCTCGAGCACGATGCCCTCGCGCTCCACCCCGACGGGCACGCCGTCGGCGATGACCACGCGAGCGATGCCGACCCGCGAGACGTTGCCTGATGCCACCAGCCTGGGGAACAGGTAGAGCTCGCCATCGGCGCTCCTGGCCGTCGCGGGGTTGAGCACCCCCTCGGCCTCGAGGTCGTTCCCAGGCTGCGGAGTCATGATGACTCCCGCCCTGGTGAGCGTGTATGGAATCTGCATGGTCATCCCTTCACTCCCGATCCGATGTCGTTCGAGGTGAACTGGCGCTGGAAGATCAGCAGCAGCACCACGACGGGCACGGCGAGCACGACGGCTCCGGCGAGCAGCGAACCGAAGGGGTTCGCCGTCGCTGCCGCGATCGAGGAGATGTAGTTGGCGAGCGAGACGGCGAGCGGTTGCATCGACGCCTCCTTGGTGATCAGGAACGGCCAGAGGAACTCGTTCCACGGTCCGATGAAGGTGAGCAGCACGACGGTGAGCAGCGCCGGTCGCACCAACGGGATGGCGACGCTCCAGAGGATGCGCAGTTCGCTGGCGCCGTCGATGCGGGCGGCGTTGAAGAGGTCCTTGGGCAACTGCAGGAAGTACTGCCTGAAGATGAGCACGGCCGCCGAGCTGATGAAGAACGGCAGGATCATGCCCAGGTAGTTGTCGCTCAGGCCGTAATTGCGGGCGATCATGACGTACAGCGGGATCATCAGCAGCTGGAACGGGATCACCTGCACCAGCAGGACCAGCGCGAACGTCACGCCCCGCCCGCGGTAGGACAGCACAGCGAGCGCATAGCCGGCCAGGAGTCCGAAGACCACGGTTCCGAGCAGCACGCCACCGGTGAAGATGCCGGAGTTGACCAGTCCCTGCGCCAGGTTGATGCGTTCGTTCACGGCGACGTAGTTGTCGAGCGTGAGGTTGCCCGGAGCCGGGAAGGCTCCGGCCGGGGTCGCGTCGGGTTCAGTCTGCAGCGACCCGACGATCATGTAGTAGAACGGGAACAGGAAGATCAGCGCGCCCAGGAACAGCAGGATGTACCGCAGCACGATTCCGAATCGGATCATGACTCCTCATCTCCCACGATTCGTCGCTGGATGAAGGCGATGATGAGGACGCCGATGATGAGGATGACGCCGATCGCCGAGGCGACATCGGGATTCCCCTGTTCGATGCCCTTCTGGTACATCAGGAGCACCGGGCTCGTCGATGCGCCGTTGGGCCCGCCGCCGCCTGTCAGCAGGTAGGGCTCGGTGAACAGGTTCGCGCCGGTGATGGTCGAGATCAGCAGCACGAGCAGGGTCGCCGGGCGCACGCCGGGGACCGTGACGGAGAAGAAGGTGCGCACTCCGCCCGCGCCATCCGTCGCCGCGGATTCGTACAGCTCCTTCGGCACGTTCTGCAGGGCAGCGAGGTAGAGCAGGATGTAGAAGCCCAACTGCTTCCAGGTCACGAACAGCGCGATGACCGGCATCGCGAGCTGGGCATTGATGAGCCACGACGGCTGCGGCGCGAACGGACCGAGCAGGTGGTTCACCAGGCCCGAGCCGCTGAACAGGAACAGCCAGACTCCCACCACGGCCACCGACGCCGTGACGTAGGGAACGTAGTAGCTCACGCGCAGGAACGCCCGGGCGTGCACCACCTTGTTCAGTGCCGTCGCCAGCACGATCGAGAGCACGACGGTGAGCGGCACGTTGATGATCAGGAAGACGCCCACGTTGCGGAACGACTGCCACACGGCGGGATCCTGCAGCACCGTGACGTAGTTCGCGAAGCCGACGAAGGGCCTGTCCACCTCGACGCCGGGCGCCGAAAAGAAGTAGTCCTGGAACGACATCCAGACCGCGAAGACCAGCGGATACGCGAAGACCACGCACACGAAGACCAGGTAGGGGGCCGTGAACAGCAGTCCGAGCGGGTTGCGCCCCATCCAGCGCCGGCGGCGGGGCCGAGGCGCGTCATGTCGCTGCGCCTCGACCTCCGTCGGTCGAGTGATCGTTGTCATGACAGCCTCAGTTCGCTGCCGCGAGGGTGTCGATCTTGGCGGCGGTGTCCTTCAGGAAGTCGGGGATGGTTCCCTCGCCGAAGATCACGGCCTTGGAGTAGCCGTCACGGAAGTTCTGCCAGATCTCGACGGAGTTCGTGACGTTCGGCACCTCGACAGTGCGGCTCGCCTGGTCGCCGAACGCCTCGTATGCCGGGTTCTTGGCGAAGTAGTCGGGGTAGACGGTGGTGAGGTCTGCGCGCAGCGGCATCTGTCCGGTGAGCTCGAGCAGCTTGCCGTCCTGCTCCTCGCTGGTCGCGAACTTCAGCACGTCCCAGGCCGTCTGCTGGTTCTCGCAGGCGCTGTAGAGGCCGATGTTCTTCGCGTCGCTGAAGGTGTAGGTGTCAGCGGCATCCGTTCCCTCCGAGGTGGGAACCGGAACCGCGCCCCAGTTCACGTCGTCGCCGTAGACCGCGATCGCCCACGGTCCGACGATGGCCATGGCGGCCTCGCCGTCGAGGAAGGAGTCGCCCTGGTACTGCTCCTGGCCGGCCAGCTTCTCGTCGTACATGGTGCGCCAGAGCTCGGAGACCGATTCGCCCTCGTCGGTGTCGAAGGTGGCCTTGCCGTCCTCGACGAGCTGGGTGCCGCCGGTCTCGGCCGCGTAGAGCGGGTAGAAGTCGAACCAGCTCTGGAAGAACTCGCTCGTGGGCGCCGGGTGGATGGCGTACTTGGCGGCGCCGGACTTCACGATGGCGCGGGAGGCGGTGAGGAAGTCGTCGTAGGTCGAGAGCTTCGGGTTCTCAGCGTCGAGCCCCGCCTTCGCGAACAGGTCCTTGTTGTAGAAGATCATGACGGGGTTCGACTTCCACGGCATCTGGAAGTACTGGCCGTCGGCGGAGGCGTACTGCGTCGCGAGGTCGCCGGTGCGCTTCGTGATGTAGTCGTCGCCGTCCTTGAACTCGCTCAGGGAGACGAGGCCGCCCTGCTTCTCGAACTGCGGCACGGCCGCGGGCGAGGTGTTGAAGATGAGGCACGGGGCGTTGCCCGCGGTGATGGCCGCACTGATGACCTCCTCGCTGGAGTCACCGGCCGGGATCTCCTGCGCCTTGATCTTCTCGTCGGGGTTGTCGGCGTTCCACGCCTCGACCATCTGCTTGCCCCAGGCGATCTCGGCCGGGTTGTTCGAGTACCAGATGGTGATCGGGCCCTTCGTCTTCGCGTCTCCCCCGCCTCCACCTCCCGAGCAGCCCACGAGGGCGATGGCTGTTGCTGCTGCGAGGATTCCGATCGTCATGCTTCTTCGCATGATTTCTTCCTTTCGTTGCGACGGGTCGTGCCGTCGGTTCAGACGGTTGTGGTGCCGGGCGAGGCCGGCGGGGACGGGGTTTGCAGGGGCGAGGGCGGCGGCGTGCGTGCCGCCTCTGGCGCTGCTGCCGTCGATTCGCGGATGACGAGGCGGGTCGGTAGCGGCACGCGGCCGTCGATGGCGTCGCCGGCCACGGCCGCGAGCAGCACGCGGGCCGCCGTGGCACCCCAGCGTGCGACATCCGTCGCCACCGAGGTCAGTGAGGGATAGACGTGCTCGGCGATGTCGGTGTTGTCGAATCCGGCCACGGAGAGGTCGCGCGGAACGTCGAGTCCGGCACGGCGCGCCACGGCGATACCCGCGATGGCCATCGGGTCGTTGGAGTAGACGATGGCGGTGGGCCGCATCGACGAACGCACGGCGAGCAGGCGCCTCGTCGCCTCGGCCCCCTCGCGCGCCGAGAAGTCGGTCTCGACGACGCGGCTCGCGTCGAGTCCGGCTTCAGTCATAGCCTCCTCGAATGCGATGCGGCGGTGCGTCGCATGCAGCATGTCTGCCGGACCGGCCACATGGGCGATCCGAGTGTGGCCCAGCACGATCAGGTGCGCGACGACAGCACGGATGCCGGCGCCGTCATCGCTGGAGACCACGGGGAACGGCGATGCGACGTCGGGATGCCCGAGGGTGACGGCACGCAGGCCGAGCTGTTGGAGCAGCGAGATGCGTTCGTCGTCTGCCCGGAGGTCGGTGAGGAAGAACCCGTCGACGCGCTTGTCGCGGGCGAGCTGCCGATAGGTCTCGGCCTCCTGCCGCTGCGAGGTCGTCGACGCCAGGACGAGGGACTGGCCGACCTCGGACAACTCGCTCTCCACCCCGGAGATGAACGTCGGGAAGAACGGGTCGGCGGCGACGATGCCCGGATCACGCGCGATGACGAGGCCGAGCGCGAAGGAGCGGTCGATGCTGAGGGAGCGGGCCCTGACGCTCGGCGTCCAGCCCATCTCCTCGGCCACGCCCAGGATGCGCTGCCGGGTCTCCGCGTTGACTCCGGGGCGATCATTGAGCGCGAAGGAGACGAGGCCCTTGCTCACGCCGGCACGACGCGCGACATCGGCGATGGTCGGACGCGAAACGGATGCCGGCACCACGGGCTGGTCGGTCATCGTTCCTCCTCGTCGAGGCCGATTCGCGAGCGTCAGTGAGCTTTGCTCGTCTAAACCGGTTTAGATGACTGTACCCCTTTCGGGGGTAATACGCGAGGGTCTCTTCCTCACCATCGGCAGGCCCATCCGTCAGACCTGTCGTCGATGAGTCGGCGCCGAGCGCTTCAGAGCGAGCCGACCTCGAGAGGTGTCATCGTGGGGGTGTGCACGATGACGGGAGAATCCTGGCCCGCCTTCGCCGAGATGTAGCCGAACTTCAGTGTCGTCGACTCGCCCGGAGAGAGTCTCACACCGAGTGATTTCACGAGTCGATCACCGTCGTCATGGCTGGCGTACGCGACGTTCGTGCCATCCTTCTGCACGCCGAAGTCATAGGCACCGGACGGAGAGTAGACGGTGACGTTGGTTCCGATCTGACCCTCCGGAACGACTCGACCTCCGCCTGTCACATGTGCCGTCAACGATGTGGCTGAATCTGACGGAGCGCTGTTACGCAGCGTCACCGTCACAGTGACGACCGAGCGTTCGTCCGAGCGTGGGACGACATCGGTGTCGATAGCGACATCGAGGTAGGCGTCCATCTTCGCCCGTGTCGTGTCATTGAAGTACACGCCGTACGCCTGATCACCCGCCGACCGCTGAGCGGCATCCAACCCACCCAGGGTCGTGCTTGCGAAGATGGCCTGTTCGGTCGGGTCGGCACTCCAGAGAGCGACGCGACTCTCATCTCCGGCGCGGATCAGCGCTCGCACGAGCTTCGTCGGATCGGCGTTGCCACCTGACACCGCGTCGAAGGCGGCTGAAGCGGCCTCGGCGAAATAGGCGTCCTGGTCAGCCGGCTCCTCCAGCCGCTGATAGACATCCTGGAGCAATGACTTCGCAGCGTTCTGGGAGGTCAGCTTCGAGCCGTCGGGCAGCACCACCGGCCCCGTCGCCTTGAGAAAGTAGCCGATGGCGACAGGATCGACGGCGATGACTCCGTCTACGACACCCCCGAACCGTCGCTCCCACATCGCCTTCGCGAGACTCGCGGAGACGGCGAAATCCGGTGTCATCGTCACGTTCTGCATGAACTGTCCCGGGAGTGAACCGTAGATGGCTCGCGTCGTCTCGTCGACAGGCAGCCCGGATTGGCGTGGTGTCGCGAAGTCGGACGCGGCCACCTGCGCGGTGAGCCGCATCGTCCCGCCGTCGGTGTGCAGGAGGGCCAGCGCGCCGGGAATGCCACCAGCAGAGCGGAGCTCGGCGTTGTTCTGGAACAGGATCAGGTAGTTCCGAGGACCGTCGGCGCCGAGCATCGTGGGTGCGACCCGCAGTGCATTCTCGAGCACGTCAGCCACTCCCACGGCCTTCGCGAGAGTTGCGGCGACATCGTCTCGGGCCGCGGCTATCGGCCCCAGAAGCCCGTCGTCCTTGATGGCACTGACACCTGCGGACGCTTCGGTCAGGGCACCCAGTGCAGACAGAACAGTCGGCTGCGCGTCGATGAGGGGCTGGACGTCGACATGTCCGTCGACCGGGCGGAAAGAGGCCGCGCCGATCGAGTCGGTCAATCCCGTGAGCGGGCGGATGGCGTCGCTCGCCGCGGTGTCGAGCTCGGCCGAGAGCACCCTGACGGCGTGCAGGTTCGCTCCGACCCCTGGCACGAGCTCGGCCAGTCGCCAGACGGGGTCACCGGTGAGGCTCGCGGCCTCGCCGGTGTGATCGACCAGACTGTCGGCCGCGTGGCCGGCGTCGGCCGTGTCGCCCGCCTCGATGTGCTTCTGGAGCACACCGGCCGTCGACGCGGCGGCCTCCAACTCTCCTTTGGCGAGCCACCCGCGCACACCCACCCAGACCGCTGCGCCGATCACGGCGACGAGCACGACGCCGAGGACCAGCCAGATCAGCCCTCGACGTCGACGCCGTGGTGTTGCAGCGGGGGCCCCCTCCGCCGATTCGTCACTCACGCTGTCAGTGGGTGCTGGCGCGACGTCGAAGCAGGAAGATCGCGAGGCCGGCGAGGATCACCAGGATCGAGCCGATGCCGATCGGCAGCATCGCCTGGCTCACGCCGGTGGAGGCCAGCCCGGAGCTCGACGACGAGGTCGTCGTCGCACTGTCGGACGGCGACGTCAGGCAGTCCGGTGCGCTCGGCGGGTAGCTGAGTGGAACCGTGGTCTCGGGGTTGACCGTGATCAGGGCCGACGTCACATCGCGGGTCCATGCGTAGTTCCCGTCGGTCTGCACCCAGGTGCCGCCGACGAGCATCCAGCCCGGCCAGCCCGTCGGCTGGCCGTCATCGCCGACGCTCGCGCCGGGCCAGAGCATGGTCCCGCTGAGCTGTCCGTCGACGATCTCGCCGAGGAGGAACGTCTCGGACTGGCCGCCGCCGCTCAAGGTGAGGTAGGCCGTGTGGCTGGTGGCCTGGTTGTCGGGATCGACGAGGGTGATGTCGTACGAGATGTACGGCACGTCGGCGACGCACACGGAACTCAGGCTCGAGTTGGCGATCGACGGCGCGACGGGGGGAGGTGGAGGAACATAGTCCTCCGCGTGGGCTGCGGCTGGTGCGAGCACCAGGACGGCAGCGAGAAAAATGGCAGCAGGGATACTTCGGAGCACAATGGCCTCCGCGATTCGGATTCGGGTTCCGGTCTGTCTTCGGGTGATAGACACTCTGACGGTACGCCGCGTCCCTCGTTCGAGCGCCCCCCATTTGTGGTGACAGTTCCTCGGCTTCGCCGCGGCTGTGCTCGCTCCTGCCCGGTTCGTCCGACGTCCGGGGCAGCCGGTACCGTTGCCCCATGCGCATCGCCACCTGGAACGTCAACTCGATCCGCGCCCGCGTGGGCCGCACCGTGGACTGGATGGTGCGCGAGGACGTCGACGTGCTCGCGATGCAGGAGATCAAGTGCAAGCCCGAGCAGTTCCCCTACGAGCAGTTCGAGGAGGCCGGCTACGAAGTCATCGCGCACGGGCTGAACCAGTGGAACGGCGTCGCCTTCGCGAGCCGCACGGCGATCACCGACGTCGAGACCGCGTTCCCTGCCATGCCGGGCTTCCTCAAAGGGGTCGAGGGCCCCGACCAGCCGCAGGAGGCTCGCGCCCTCGGCGTGACGATCGACGGCATGCGCCTGTGGAGCCTCTACGTGCCCAACGGCCGCTCGCTCGACGACCCGCACTACGCCTACAAGCTCGACTGGTACGAGGCTCTCGCCGCCTACACGCGCGACGCCCTGGCCGCTGATCCCCACCTGGCGCTCGCGCTCATGGGCGACTACAACGTGGCGCCGACCGATGGCGATGTCGGGGATCCCTCGCTCGTGCCCGGCCTGTCGACGCACATCTCTCCACCCGAACGCGCCGCCTTCGCCGCCCTCGAACAGGCCGGGGTGAGTGACGTCGTGCGTCCGATCCTGCCGACCGGCTACACCTATTGGGACTACAAGCAGCTGCGCTTCCCGCGCAACGAGGGCCTGCGCATCGACTTCATCCTCGGCTCGCACGCCTTCGCCGACAGGGTGACGGATGCCTCCATCCACCGCAATGAGCGCAAGGGCGACGCGCCCAGCGACCACGTGCCCGTGCTCGTCGACCTCGCAGACGACGGTGACGACGACGATCGGCCGATGATCTTCTAGCGCCACGCCATTTCGTGGGCCTGCGCTCCACCTGAGATGGCGCGCGCACCCACGAATGGCGCAGGGCCACTGTCCCCCTGCCGGCCCCTCCGGCTAGCGACCGGTGAAGCGGTCCATCGAACTGTAGACGCCGAAGAAGCGGCCGGCGACGGCGTCGAAGGCCGCGCCGGGCAGCACGCCGCGGAGCACCTTGGAGACGCCGACGGTCCACGGCAGCATGAGCATCGGACGCCCAGCGAGCATGGCCTTCCAGACCTGGTCGACGACGTACTCCGGGGTCAGCACGGGGGTGAGCAACGGACCACGCGCTCCGGCGAACATGCCCGTGGAGATGTAGCTGGGCGCCACGGTGGTGACCTTCACGTTGGAGTGGTCATCGCGCAGCAGTTCGAGCCGCAGTGAGTCGCTCCAGCCGATGAGGGCCGCCTTCGAGGCCGCGTAGACGCTCATCCGGGGGTTGGAGATCATGCCGGCCGCCGAGGCGATGTTGACGATGCGCGACGCCCTGTAGGCACGAGCCACCATGCCCGGCAGGAACTCCCGCGTGATGTACATGGGCGCGAGGGCGTTCACCTGCATGGTCGGGCGGGTGTCGTCGCCGTTGTCGGTCTCCCAGAAGTAGCCGTTGCCGCGCACGACTCCGGCGTTGTTGATGAGCACGTCGGGGTTGCCGACCTCCTTGCGCACCTTCTGGGCGGCCTTGGCGATGGCGCCGAGATCGGCGACGTCGACGACGTAGGAGTGGATGCGGGTGCGCCCCTTCGACGCGGCTCCGAGTTCACCGACGGTCTGGGCCAGCGCGTGAGCATCGCGATCCCACAGCACGACGGATGCCGCCCCTTCTGCGACGGCGCGCTCCGCGTACAGCCGTCCCATGCCCATGGCCGCTCCGGTGATCAACACGGATGCCCCGCGCACGGTTCTCGTCATGACTTCATTGTCGCAGGGGTCCCTCGGCTTCGGCGCCCTCGCTGCGCTCCCGGGCCTCTGCCAGCTGGGGTCGCCGCCCCGGCAGAATGGAGGCCATGACCGCCGTTGCATCCGTCACCCTCGTCGACAAGACCCCCGAGCAGCTCGGCGTGTGGCTGCCGATCGCGAACGCCCTCTACGCCCAAGCACGCGTCGATGCCGGCGACAGCCCCGAGGAGGCGGCGACGGCTGCGGAGAGCTCACGAGCGCGGTTCTTCCCCGACGACGTGCCGAGCGACGGCCACAGGATCTTCACCATCACCGTCGACGGGAGCGACGCGGGTTGGCTGTGGATCGGACCGACGGCCGACGGTCCCTCTGGCGACTGGTGGATCTGGGACATCGAGGTGCACGAGGCCTTCCGCCGCCGCGGCATCGCCGAGGCCACGATGCTGCTCGCCGAAGACGTCGCACGCGCCGCCGGAGTCGAGGCGATCGGCCTCAACGTCTTCGGCGGCAACGACACCGCCCGGCGGCTCTACGACAGGGTCGGCTACTCGGTCACCAGTGTGCACATGCGCAAGACCCTCTGAAGAGACCCCCTGTTACGCCGGACAGCGCACTGTTACGCCGTGTCTCACGTGCCTGTCCGGCGCCTGCATACGGTGGGTAATTTCGAAGGATGCCCTCCGATTCCGCGACCTCCACGACGCCCGCCGGCGTAGCGGTCTCGGTCGACTTCGCGGGCCTGGGCCGAGCGTTCGACCCCGCGAAGCCCGTGCTCGCCGATGTCGACCTGCGGGTGGAGCCCGGCGAGATCGTGGCCATCATCGGAGCGAGCGGATGCGGCAAGTCCACCCTGCTGCGCATAGCCGGCGGACTCGATACCCCGACGGCCGGGAGCGTGAGCATCGACGGCACGCCCGTGGCCACCTTCGATGCACGCACCGCCGTCGGCTTCCAGGAGCCGCGGCTGCTCCCGTGGCGCAGCATCGCCGACAACGTGGCCCTCGGAGTCCCACGCGGCACCCCGAAGGCCTCCGCCCGTGCCGGCGTCGCCCGCCTGCTCGACCTGGTCGGGCTCGCGGATGCCGCCGAGCAGCGCCCGCGCGAGGTCTCCGGCGGCATGGCCCAGCGGGCGTCACTGGCCCGCGCCCTCGCCCGACGGCCCGGCGTCCTGCTGCTCGATGAGCCGTTCGGCGCCCTCGACGCCCTCACGCGGCTGAAGATGCAGGATCTCCTGCTCGACATCCATGCGGCGGAGCCGACGACGGTGCTGCTCGTCACGCACGACGTCGATGAGGCACTGCAACTGGCCGACCGCATCGTGCTCCTGGGCCGTGGCGACGACGGCGGAGCGGCCTCGATCCTCGAGATCGTGACGGTTCCCGGACGTCGGCCGCGCGACCGCGGATCGGCCGAGCTCGCCGAACTGCGCGCCAGCCTGCTGGCCGGGCTCGGCATCGACAGGCACGGTCACGCCCGCGGGATCGCGAGCACCACGACCATCCCGGCATTCCCCTACTGAAATCGCACCACGGCACCACAGCACCTCCCTGCACCACTTCCCCTCACAGCACCAGGAGAGACACGCCATGACCTTCCTTCGAAAGACCTCCACGACAGCCGCGATCGTCGCGGCCGCGGCATCCGTCGCCCTCATGCTCACAGGCTGCGTAGCGGGTGAAGGCGCGGCGTCAGAGCCGGCCTCGACCAGCTCGGGCGACGGCGATGCCGTCGTCACGAAAGGCGGGACGCTCAACATCGACTTCGCCACGTACAACCCGCTGAGCCTGGTGATCAAGGACCAGGGCTGGCTCGAGGACGCCCTCGCCGACCAGGACATCACCGTCAACTGGGTGCAGTCGGCCGGCTCCAACAAGGCCAACGAGGCGCTCCGCGCCGGCGCCATCGACGTCGGCTCGACGGCCGGCTCTGCAGCGCTCCTGGCCCGCTCGAACGGCTCCCCCATCCAGGTCATCGACATCTTCTCGCAGCCCGAGTGGTCGGCCATCGTGGTCGGCAAGGACTCGACGATCACCGACGTGAGCGAGCTCAAGGGCAAGCAGGTCGCGGCCACCAAGGGCACCGACCCGTACTTCTTCCTGCTGCAGGCTCTCGAGGAGGCCGGACTGTCGGCCTCCGACGTGACGGTGCAGAACCTCCAGCACGCCGACGGCTGGGCGGCCCTGCAGAACGGATCCGTCGACGCCTGGGCCGGCCTCGACCCGATCATGGCCGGCGCCGAGGAGGAGGGCGCACAGCTCATCTACCGCAACGTCGACTTCAACAGCTACGGCTTCCTGAACGCCACCGAGTCGTTCCTGAAGGAGAAGCCCGACGTGGCGCAGACGGTGGTGAACGCCTACGAGCACGCTCGCGCGTGGGCCATCGCCAACCCCGAGAAGACTGCAGACATCCTCGCATCCGTCGCCAGCCTCGACCCGGCCGTCGCCACCAAGGTGATCTCGGAGCGCACCAACCTCGACGTCGACAACGTGCCCGGTGACGCCCAGATCGCCGTGCTGAAGACGATCGGCCCGGTGTTCGTCGAGAACGGCGACGTGCAGACGCAGGCCCAGGTCGACGACGCCATCGACACGATCGTCAACGACGTCTACGCCAAGGCCGCCGACCCCGACGCGATCGGCTAGCACCCCCAGTCGTGCGGGGCGCTGCACCGGCGCCCCGCACGACCGCAAGCACGAATCCCGCACCCGAGAGAGGAGAGACCGATGAGCTATCAGACCGAACCCGACGCGCGCACGCAGGTGGTCGCCGGAGTCTTCGGCAGCTCCATCGTCGAGCACCCTGCTGCTCCGGATGCCGGGAGCCAGCGGCCTCCGGGCGGCACTGCCCCGCGCGAGAACGGGCGCAAGCGCCTCACCAGCCGGCGTTGGTTCGTCATCGTCGGCGGCGCACTCCTGCCGCTGCTCATCCTCGCCGTCTGGCAGGTCGCCTCGACCACCGGCCTCGTTCCCATCTCCCAGCTGCCGTCGCCCGAGATGGTCTGGCTCGCCGCCGTCGACCTCGCGCAGCGCGGCCAGCTCGGCCTCTACGTCGCCATCTCGACCCAGCGCGTGCTGATCGGCTTCGCCATCGGCGGCGCACTCGGCCTCCTGATCGGAGCCGTCGTCGGACTGTCGCGCCTGGCCGACATCCTCCTCGCTCCCACGCTCGGCGCCATCCGCGCCGTGCCGTCCCTCGCCTGGATCCCGCTGCTCATCCTGTGGTTCAAGATCGGCGAGGAATCGAAGATCATCCTCATCTCGATCGGTGCGTTCTTCCCCGTCTACACGATCGTGGCGTCGTCCCTGCGGCATGTCGACCGTCACCTCATCGAGGCCGGGCGAGCGTTCGGCCTCAGCGGTGTTCGTCTGTTCACGTCGGTGCAGCTCCCCGCCGTCGTGCCCTCGGTCATCTCGGGCCTCCGCCTCGCGCTCGCCCAGTCGTGGTTGTTCCTGGTGGCTGCCGAGCTCATCGCCTCGTCGATGGGTCTCGGATTCCTGCTGAACGACTCCGGCCAGAACGGCCGCATCGACCGCATCTTCCTGGCGATCATCCTGCTGGCCCTGCTGGGCAAGCTGACGGATGCGCTCGTCGGCCTCTTCGAGAAGTGGGCGGTGCGCAAGTGGGCGTGAACGACACCATCAGCGCCCTGCTCGACGAGCAGCGCCGCTTCCCGGCACCGGCCGGGTTCACCGCGGAGGCGAACGTTCCGCACTCGGAGTACGAGCGGGCGGCATCCGACCCCGTGGCGTTCTGGGCCGAGCAGGCCGAGCGCCTCGACTGGGCCGAGCCGTGGCACACCGATCACGCCTGGGCCCCTGCGGTGACGGATGCCGCCGGCGACCTCTCCGTACCGCGTGCGGAGTGGTTCGCGGGCGGTCGGCTCAACGTCGCCGTGAACTGCGTCGACAGGCACGTCGACGCCGGTAACGGCGAGCGCATCGCCTTCCACTTCGAGGGCGAGCGCGGAGACCGTCGCTCCCTCAGCTACGCCGAGCTGCAGCGTGAGGTGGCTCGCGCCGCCAACGCCCTCACCGCCCTCGGCATCACGCAGGGCGACCGTGTGGTCGTCTACCTGCCGGTGCTGCTCGAGACCGTCATCGCCACCCTCGCCATCGCCCGCATCGGCGCCGTGCACTCGCTGGTGTTCGGCGGCTTCTCGGCCGAGGCGCTGCGCTTCCGCGTCGAGGACACCGGCGCCAAGCTGCTCATCACGACCGACGGTCAGTTCCGTCGTGGCCGGGCCGTGGCGGTCAAGGAGGCCGCGGATGCGGCCGTCGCCGGCGTCGCGTCGATCGAGCACGTGCTCGTCATCAGGCGCACCGGCGACGAGACGCCCGACATCCCGTGGACCGAGGGGCGCGACGTCTGGTGGCACGAGGCCGTGGCTGCGGCATCCGATGTGCACATTCCGGAGTTCTTCGACGCCGAGACCCCGTTGTTCATCATCTACACGAGCGGCACGACGGGGAAGCCGAAGGGGCTCGTGCACACCAGCGGTGGCTACCTCACCCATGCCTCGTACACGCACTGGGCCGTCTTCGACGCCAAGCCCGAGACCGACGTGTACTGGTGCACCGCCGACCTGGCCTGGGTCACGGCGCACAGCTACGTGCTCTACGGCCCGCTCTCGAACGGCGTCACCAGCGTCATCTACGAGGGCACGCCGAATACTCCGCACCCGGCGCGGCACTTCGAGATCATCGAACGCTACGGCGTCACGACGTACTACACCGCTCCCACGCTGATCCGCAGCCTGATGACCTGGTTCCCCGACGGCGTTCCCGCCGCGCACGACCTGTCGAGCATCCGCCTGCTCGGATCCGTCGGCGAGGCGATCAACCCCGAGGCGTGGATGTGGTTCCGCGAGAACATCGGAGCGGGCCACGCGCCCATCGTCGACACCTGGTGGCAGTCGGAGACCGGCGCCGCGATCATGGCTCCGCTCCCCGGCGTCTCGACCCTGAAGCCGGGCTCGGCCCTGCGAGCGCTGCCCGGGCTGCGGGCTTCAGTCGTCGACGAGAACGGCGTCGAGGTGCCACGGGGCGCAGGCGGCTACCTCGTGATCGCGGGCACCTGGCCCGGGATGGCGCGCACGATCTGGGGCAACCCCGTGCGCTATCGCGACTCGTACTGGGCGCGCTTCGCCGAGCAGGGGCTCTTCTTCTCCGGCGACGGCGCCAAGTACGACGCCGACGGCGACATCTGGCTGCTGGGACGGGTCGACGACGTGATCAACGTGTCGGGCCACAGGCTCTCGACGATCGAGATCGAGTCGGCGTTGGTCGCGCATCCGGCCGTCGGCGAGGCCGGGGCCGTCGGAGTGACGGATGCACTCACGGGCGAGGCCATCGCCGCGTTCGTCGTCCCGTCGTCCGGCGTGCTCGACGACCCGGCGCTGCTCGACGAGCTGCGCCGCCACGTGGCCCAGCTGATCGGACCCATCGCCAAGCCGCGCGACATCCTGCTGGTGCCCGACCTGCCGAAGACCCGCTCGGGCAAGATCATGCGCCGTCTGCTCGTCGACATCGCCGAGGGTCGCACGCTGGGTGACACGACGTCGCTTCAGGACGAGAGCGTTCCGGGGCGGATCGCGGAGCTCCTCACCGCCGCGACCTCCTGACCGCCTCCGGTCTCTGAGGGCCGAGCGAAGCGACCGCCAGCAGCGTGTCACCCGGTCCTCGATCAGCGGAGCTCCCGCGGCACCGCCCGGTACTGCGCTCGCAGCTCCGGCGAGAGGTGCTCGGTCGCGTAGGAGAGCGCCGTGCGCGGCATCCGTCCGGCGTACTCGTCGAGGAAGCCGATCAGCAACTCGCGGTCGACGCGCTTGCCGACCTCGCGCAGCATCCAGCCGACGGCCTTGTGCATGAGGTCCTCGGTGTCGCCGAGCAGTAGGGGCGCCAGGTCGAGAGTCGTCGAGGCATCGCCGCGGTTGATGAAGCCCTGCGTCGCGATGATCGCCACCCGGCGTTCCCAGAGGTCCGGGCTGGCGGCGAGCTCGAACAGCACGTCGCGCGGGCGGTCGAACAGCCAGCCGCCGAGGATGACTCCGGCCGAGGCGTCGACCAGGTCCCAGTTGTTCACCCGGCCGCGGCGCACGGCTGCGAGGTACCAGTCGGCGATGGCCGCACGGCGCTCCTCGTCGCGAGCAGCGGGCCGCGAGGCGCGCTCGAGACTGTTGCAGGCGATGATCAGTCCGCTGAGCCTGTGCTCGTGCACCTCCGAGTCGAGCAGCGCATCCAGCTCGGTGACCGGCAGTGCGGGGAACAGTCTCGCCACGCGACGTTGCGCCGGAACGGTGATGCCGATGAACACGTCACCCGCGCCGTACTGGCCCGGCGCGGTCTTGAAGAAGCCCTGACTGCTCGCTGCGCGCTCGGGGTCGGCGAGCTCGGCGAGCGCCTGCACGACGACGGCCGCGGACTGCGGTGCTGCATCCGTCATGGAAGCGGACTCTACCGCTGACGGATGACGCACCGCAGTCCGCGGCCGTCGGAGAGGTGTGCGACTAGCGCGCTGCGGGTGCCTCGGGGTCGGCGGCCGGTGCAGCGGGCTCGCTCACGACGACCGGCTCGGCAGCAACGGGGGCAGCGACCGGCGCAGCGGTGGCGGTCTCGAGCTCGTCGACGCCGTCGATGTCGTCATCGAGGAAGTCGTCCTCGAAGACGTCGATCTCGGCCACGACGGCGTCGCGGCGGAATCCGTTCAGGCCGATGAGGATGCCGATCGCGGCGAGCGAGATGACGACGCCGATGATGCCGGCCGACAGCACGGCGGAGGAGACGCTGATCGCGGACTGGCCGCCGTAGACGTCCGTGGCCGTGGCGGTCTGGCTCTCGAGTGCCTTGCTGAGGGCGGCGAGGCCTGTCGTCGTCTGC
Source organism: Leifsonia sp. Leaf264 (assembly GCF_001422325.1). Taxonomy (GTDB): domain Bacteria; phylum Actinomycetota; class Actinomycetes; order Actinomycetales; family Microbacteriaceae; genus Orlajensenia. The sequence goes on along the minus strand of NZ_LMMR01000008.1, from coordinate 264,529 downwards.
ACGTAACCCACCACGGCGGCCACGAGCGCAAGCACGAGGGTGATGATCGGCAGGGCGAGCTTGGCGGGCGAGATGCTGCTGGAGCGGGGAGTTGACACGGAACGAACCTCTGACTTCTTCGAAGGGGTGTGGATGCGCGCCACGTTAGGGACGCACGCTATGACCAGCCTATGAGCAAGCTGTGAAGGGGCCCGGCTGTGACCGCTCGTGACGTGCTCTCGGACATCCGTTGCGCGAGGCAGCGGGAACCCGCTCACCACTGGCTGGCCACGCAGCAAAGCCGCGTCGGCCCTCAAGAAAACGCCCGGTGAGCCCGTCTAGCCTTGATGAAGCGGGGGTTTCCTCGCGCGCCTGAAGGATCGGAGGTTCACAATGTCCAACGCCACGCTGTCAACGCAGGCCGTCATCGGAGAGCCCGAGGTCCTCGAGGACGCCCGTCCCCTCGCCGCCGAGGTCGAGGCCCATCCGGCCTGGCTCCGTCTCAAGGACGCGGCCGGCACCCTTCAGACGCTGCAGACGAAGGACGGCTCGGTTCCGGATGCCGAGAACCACGCGCACGCGCACGGCCTGGTCTCGGTGCTCACCGACGCCATCACCGAACTCGCCCCGCTGTTCCCGCACGACGCCGCCTACCTCGACGCCGTCGTGGTCGACTTCGACCGCTGGGCACGGGACGGCTTCGGCGTGCCCGACTTCTACGACTCGCTGCTGGCGTTCCAGCCGCAGCAGCACCGCATCGACGGACTGCGTCACCTCGTGGTGTTCCCGATGTACACGCAGAACGGATCGACGAACCGCTTCGTGGAGGCCGTGCTCGTCGAGGTCATCTGGCCCGAGTTCATCGCCGCGCTCGAGGCCGGCGACTACGCCAACAAGCTGTTCGTGCCGATCCGTTTCGTGGACTTCACGGCCGGATATGACACCAATTCGGCCGTGCTGTTCCCCGAGACCGTCGCGATGCGCGCCATCCCGACCTTCACGTGGGGCGCGATCTTCCAAGACCGCGAGGCCGCCCGCTACCGCCGCGTGGTGCGCGAGGCTGCGGGCATCACGAAGCTCGAGCTGCCGGATGACGCCGCGGCGATGCTGGACGACCAGCAGCTCACCGAGGAGACCTTCGTGATGTGGGACCTCATCCACGACCGCACGCACATGCGCGGCGACCTGCCGTTCGATCCGTTCATGATCAAGCAGCGGATGCCGTTCTTCCTTTACTCGCTCGAGGAACTGCGCTGCGACCTCACGGCATTCCGCGAGTCCGTGAAGATCACCCGGGCGCTGCGGGCGCGGGTCGCCCAGGGCGAGTCCCTCGGAGAGCTCGACGCCGAGACGCTGCACCACTCGACGCTGGTGCAGTACGCGGTGATCTTCGATCGCATCTTCCGCTTCTCGATCACGGGTTCCCGAGTGCGCAACTACGACGGGCTCGGCGGCCAGCTGCTGTTCGCGTGGCTGCACCAGCACCACGTGCTGCACTGGACCGACACCCAGCTCACCTTCGACTGGGACGCCGTCCCGGATGCGGTGGTCGCGCTGGGCGATGCGATCGACGAGCTGTACTGGAAGTCGATCGACCGCCCGAAGACCGCACACTGGCTGGCCGCCTACGACCTCGTCGCCGGCGTGCTGACGCCGAACCCGGCATCGAACTGGGCGCGCGGGCTGCCGATCGACGTTCTCGCCGGAGCGCCGAAGGGCTACACGGACCTCGTGCTGGACGACGAGTTCCCGCTGTCGATGTTCTTCGAGGCCCTCGACAAGAAGATGAAGGTCGTCATCGAGTCGACCGTGGGGATCACCGGCGCCACGGCCTAGTCCTCAACCCGCCAGGACGAGCGAACCCACCGACAGGGTTCTCGTGTCATCCGCGCAGACCGGGATGGCGGCCGGGACGGGGACTCCCGGACCGGCCCCGTCCGCGGTGAAGCGCGCGAGCAGAGTGGTCGACTGCGCCTCGGTGCAGCTAAAGGCCCCAGGTTGCGTACCGTGCAGGCGGGCCACCGCGACCCCCTTCGGCTCGATCGTCACGGCCGACTCCGGTCCTTCGCCGTCCGCGGCCGCCCCGAGTTGGACCCCGTCGGCGTCCTGGGCGACCAGCCCGGGGAAGCCGTCGAAGGAACAGGCCGCCGCCGACACGTTCGTGAAGGTCAGGTCGCCGTAGAACTGGCCGGCGCCGGAATCCTGCGGTCTCGCCGTGTACGTGCCGGTGAGCTGCTCGTCCTGGCAGGCCGCGGCGGCTCCACCCGGCGGAGTCGGAGTCGGTGTCGGTGTCTGCGTCGGTGTCGGAATGGCCGTCGTTGTCGCGACCGCGGTGCCCGTGGATGCCGACGGTGACGACGGACTCCCCGAGCATCCGGCGAGCGCCGTCGAGAGCAGCGCGACCGCCAACGCCGTCCCGACGATCCGAGACGCCGTCATTCCGCCCCCGACACCGACGTCATCCCCGGCGCTGCTCCGGATGCGCCGGCTCGAGCAGCTTCGTCGGCGCGCTCGGTGAGCCGAAGGTCCGAGCCGCGGATGCGTCATCCGGCGCCACCGGCTTCTCCCCCGTGAACAACCAGTCGTCGAAGAGGTCGCCCAGGTCGGCTCCCGAGATCGACTCGGCGAGCGCGATGAACTGCGTCGTCGTGCCGTTGCCTCCGGACTTCTTGTGCGCCCAGGTCTGCACGATGTCGAAGAATGCCTCGTCGCCGACGGTCAGCCTCAGCGCCTGCAGGGTCATTGCTCCGCGGTCGTAGACGGCTCCGTCGAAGATGTCATCAGCTCCCGGGTCGCCGATGGTGAGTTGCCAGAACGGGTCATCGGCGGGCGCCGAGTAGAGGTCGTCGAAGTACGCCTGCGGATCGGCGTAGCCCTCATGCTCAGCCCACAGCCACTCGGCGTAGGTGGCGAAACCCTCGTTCAGCCAGATGTCGCTCCAGCGTTTCAGGGCCACGTCGTCGCCGAACCACTGGTGAGCGAGCTCGTGCACGACAACCCCGTCACCCTGCTCCGGCGTACCCGTGAAGAACGCCTTGTCGTAGATCGGCCTGGTCTGGTTCTCGAGGGCGAAGCCCAGGCCGCTGAAGTCATCGACGATCCCACCGGCCTCGTCGAAGGGATACGGCCCGAACTGCTGCTGCAGGAAGGAGATGATCTCGGGCTCGCGACCCAGGCTGGACGTCACCTGCGCGCCGATCGGCGGCGGGCCGTCGCTCGTCGCGATCCAGTCGTTCGTATTGCCCGGGCTGCCTGCCGGTGCACCGGGAACCGTCCAGCCGTCGAGCGGGTCGGCATCGGCCTCGAACGAGGTCGACCCCTGTCCGCCTGGTCCGGTGACGTCATCGATCGCGACGCCGTCGAGTTGGACGGCGTAGTCGCTGACCGAGGCGATGGCGAGATCGATCGTCTGGCCCGCGTAGGCCGAGAGGTCGATGGTCCACGGCTCCCAGCCGTTTCCCGACCCCGTCGCCGCCGACCAGGTTCCGGTCGACCCGGTCGGCAGGCAGGCGTCGCCGCTGCCGTCGTCGCCGAGGTAGTGGCCGAGGAACGGATGCTGCGCCAACAGGTCGGCACAGCCCGAGTTGCCGGCATCCGTCGTCGTGATGCCGCTCTCCTCGGGCAGGGTGGTCCAGTCGTCGCTGCCGGCGGGTGCCGCCTCGACGAAGGTGAAGTCCCAGCCGTCCTCGACGGCGCGATCCATCCAGAAGGTCAGCGACCCGCCCGTGGCCGGAACGTCGAAGCTGCGGCTCAGCCGCTTGTACCCGTCGTCGGCCTTCTGCGAATACGCGAAGGAGGCGCCGGTCCGAGGAGTGATCGTGGGCGTGAAGAGATCGGGGTCGACGGCGTCGAGGTAGTGGATGCCGTCTGCATCGCGCTCGTCGATGTCGAACTGGCCGATGGTCGCCGTGGCGAGGTAGCTCGCCATGGGCTCGTCGACGTTCCAGATCCACTCGTCCTTGCTGCCGATGCGTCCGTGGCGCAGCAGCTTCCCGTTCGAGAGCGCCTCGACGCCCTTCGGAACCGTGATGCGCACCGAGTAGAGCGCCTTGTCGGCCGGATGGTCGTTGGACGGGAACCAGCTGGCGGCCACGAAGGGCTGTCCGGCCACGAGCGTCCCGTCGTCGGTGTTGTAGAAGCCGGCATCTCCGAGGACGGAATCCTCGTAGATCTCCGGCACCCCGGTGTAGGAGACCGTCGTGAAAAACGGCAGCCCTGACCGCAGTGCCGCTGCCGGCGTGACGACGAGTTCGTCCCCCGTGCGCTTCCAGGTCGCCTTACGGCCGTTCACCGTGATCGACTTCACTGTCAGGCCGTGCAGATCGAGATCGAAGCGGCTCAGGTTCTGGGTCGCCTTCGCCGTGATGATCGCGTGCCCTGTGAGCACATCCGTCGCCGGCACGTAGTCGATGTTGAGGCCGTAGTGCTTCACGTCGTAGCCGCCGTTGCCCGAGAGCGGGAAGTACGGGTCGCCGATGCCGGGCGCACCGGGGCTCGGTTTCGAGGCCGCCGGCGCGGATGCCGGGGCCGCCGAGGCCGCCAGAGCCGGCGTGATCGCCAGCACTGCTCCGGCGAGGAGGGCGACAAGGGGGAGAGCGCGCTGTTTCACGGGAGTACCTCGCAGTCGTAGGGAGGAGGACCGTACCTGCCCATGGTGACGCCGTTGAGGATTCCTCACAAGGGGCGTGTCGTCTTCGTGACCTGTTCGCCCCGAGGGAATCAGTGCGCGGAGGTCCGCGTCGCGAGATCGGCGTCGGTGATCTCGCGCACGACGCGAGCCGGCGTGCCGACGGCGACGGACATCGCCGGCACGTCGCGGGTGACGACGGCGCCAGCCCCGATCACCGATCCGTAGCCGACGCGCACCCCGGGGAGGACGACGGCGTTGCTGCCGATCCACACCCTGTCCTCGAGCACGATCGGCTCCGAGAAGCGGGCGAAATCGACGCGGCGGGAAGGATGGACCGGGTGTCCCGTGGTGGTCAGAGTCACGCTCGGCGCGATCATCACGCCGTCGCCGATGCGGATCTCCACGTCATCGACGAAGGTGATGTTCACGTTGCCGAAGAAGTCATCGCCGATGTGGACGTTGCTTCCGAAGCCGGCATGGAACGGCGGGAGCAGGATGGTGCGCTCTCCGACCGAGCCCAGGATCGATTCGAGGAGTTCGCGACGACGCCCGGCCCGGCTCGGTGGCGTGCGGTTGTAGTCGAAGACGAGGTCGGCCCTGCGGAGCGGGTTCAGGAACGCGGCCTCCGACTCCGAGTAGATCAGGCCTGCACGCATCCGTTCGAGAACCTCCCGTTGGAGGTCGGCGGAGGGTCCATCGGGCATCCGGCCGTGCTGCGCCTCGTCGGTCACGACTGCGAGACCGCGGGGTCGGCATCCGATGCAGGTCCGGTATCGGCATCCGCCAGTGAGACGGCGGTGTCGGACGGATCGTGCTGCGCCCGGCTCGCGAACAGGAACGGCAGGGCGATCAGCTCGATGACCCCGCCGATGACCAGAGACGTGCCGTAGCCCCAGAGGTCGGCGGCACGACCGAGGGCCGGCTGGATGACGACGCCGCCGGCGCTGCCGAACAGGGAGTCGAAGGAGAGCACCGTCGCGCGCTGCTTCGACGGGATCATCCCGTTGAGGTACGCCTGGCGAACGGGGCCGACGACGGCGAAGACGAAGCCCCAGAGCACGAGCAGCACGAGAGCGAGCCAGAAGATCGAGTTCAGCCCCAGGGCGATGAGGAGCAGGACGCTGGCCACGGATGCCGAGATCACGACGGTGGTGCGCTTGTGGAACATGCCGCGCACCCGAGGGGCGAGCACCCCGCCGGCCACCTGGGCGAGCGAGAGGATCGCGGCCGCGAGGCCAGCGACACCGTACGCGGTCGGGTCACCGTAGAGCTCGAGCAGGTACGGCTGCATGGCGTAGAACGCGTAGATGCCGACGCCGGACGCGAACGGGGCCGCCAGGATCATGAAGCGCACCGACCGCTTCTTGAGGCCGTACTGGATCGATGCCCGCAGCACGGTGCGCGTGGCCCGGATCGGACCCTCGGAGCGGTCGGGCGTGAATCCGAGGTCTTTCATGACCAGTGCCGCTATGACGAACATGACGACCAGCACGACGGCCCTCAGCACGAACGGCACTCCGAGGTTCGTCAGCTGCGCGACGAATCCGCCCAGCACCGACCCCGTGAACATGGCGATGCCGGTGACGATGAGCCCCCGGCCGAAGACGCCCTCGAGCGAGCCCGTGAACCCCACAGAGGCCAGTGCATCGACCAGCCAGGCGTCGACGGCGCCGGAGAAGAAGGTGAAACCGAGTCCGAGGAACACCGACACGATCGCCCACCAGACGAAGGGCGCGTGCCAGACCCAGAGCATCCAGTACAGCCCCGTCGTGATGGCCAGGGTCACAGTTCCGAGCAGGTAGGACGCCTTGCGCCCCACGGTGTCGGCGACGACCCCCGTCGGCACCTCGAACAGCACCATCCCCGCGGTGAAGAAGGCGTTGGCCGCGAAGGCCTCGAAGTTCGTGAGGCCGGCATCGAGCAGGAACAACGTGTTGATGCCCCAGATCAGCGAGGCGGCGAGGGTGTTGCCGAGCATCAGCACCAGGTAGATGCGCTGCACTCGACGGGCGGCGGGGTTCACCCTGCCCATGGTCCTCGGGAGACGGCCCTTCCGCTAGTGCGGCGGCGCGACTGGCCGACCGGCGCAGCCACCGTGAGCGAGTACTCGGGTACCGCTAGCCTGAGCGGATCGAAGCGAGCCTGGGGGAACCGTGGACGAAGAGCAGAGCCGATTCATCGAGACGTTCCGCACGTTCATCGAGGAGGTCCTGCAGAGTCCACGCGCCTTCGTCGAGCAGCGCACTCCGCTCGGCGATGTCGTCGCCGCATTCCTTCGCGCTGACATCGAGGCGTTTCCAGTGATCAGCGAGGACCTCGCTCCCCATCGGTTGGTCGATGCCGACATCGCGCTCGACGAGCTGGCGGCATCCGGAGCCGATACTGCGTTGGATCCCCCTCGAGTGATCGGAGTGGGTGGCGGTTCCCAGCGTGAACACTCGACGTTCGCCGAGCTGCTGCGGAACCCCCATGTGCAGTTCATGCCAGCGCCTGTGGACTACGTGTCGAGCGCGACGGGGCCGGCGACCGAGCGTCGCACGGTGTCATTCGGGGTGCGGCTGCTCCACCTGGACGGCAAGCCCATCGCTGTGCTGCAGCGCGGACCCCGCGACGAATACGGGCGAAGCAGTGCCCGGCTCGAGATCCTCGCGGCGGAACCCGAGTCTGCGGCACGCCTGCTCACCGAGGTGCGGCGCCTCATGCTGGAACGCAGCGTCCTGCGCGGCCAGGTGCTCGCGTTCAGCGGCAACGAGTACGGCAGCGGCGGAGCGGGCGCCGACTTCCTTCCGCGCCCGGTCGTGTCAGCCGAGGACGTCGTGCTCGCTCCGGGCATCCTCGACGACATCGTGCGCCACGTCGTCGGCATCGGCGAGCAACGCACCACACTGCGCGCCGCCGGTCAGCACCTGAAGCGAGGTGTACTGCTCTATGGGCCTCCCGGGTCCGGCAAGACCCTCACCGTGCGCCACTTGCTGAGCAGCACGCCGGGAACCACGGCGGTGCTGCTCACGGGCACGAGCATCCGGTTCATCACCCACGCGGCCGACCTGGCACGGGCCATGCAACCCGCGATCGTGGTGCTCGAGGACGTGGACCTCGTGGCGATGGAACGCGATATGTATGACGGTCCGCAGCCGCTGCTCTTCGCCGTGCTCGACGCCCTCGACGGTCTCGACGGCGACGCCGACGTGGCGTTCGTGCTCACGACGAACCGAGTCGAGGTGCTCGAGCGCGCCCTCGCCGACCGTCCGGGCCGGGTCGACCTCGCCGTCGAGATCCCGCTGCCCGACGCGGATGCGCGCCGGCGCCTGTTCTCCCTCTATGCGCGTGACCTGCCGCTGTCGGAAGCTGCGGTGACGGATGCCGCCGAGCACGCAGACGGCGTCACCGGGTCGTTCGCCAAGGAGCTCATGCGCCGCACGGTGCTGCTGGCGGCCGAGGAGCACCGCGCACCGACCGACACCGACCTCGCCGACGCCCTCGAGGCGCTCCTGTCGACGCGGGAACAGCTCACTCGCCGACTCCTCGGGGCACGGGAGGACTCGCACCTACCCAGCCAGCCCGGCGAGGAGTAGCTTCTGGTCATGGTGCGAATCCTGATCCGTGCGGCGATCTTCCTCGGAAGCGCCGCCCTCGGCCTGCTCGTGGCCTCACTGATCATTCCCGACTTCCACGTGCACACGGCGGGCTTCGTCGTGGCCATCGTGGTGTTCGCGCTGGTGCAGGCGGCCGTCGAATGGCTCGTGCGCAGGCTGACGACGTCCTCCGTGCCCGTGATCGCCGGCATCGCCGGACTGCTGTCGACCTTCATCGCGCTGCTCGTGGCCTCCCTCGTCACCGACGGACTCAGCTTCGACGGCCTCTTCGCGTGGATCCTCGCCACCGTCATCGTGTGGGTGATCACAGCCCTCGCGACCTGGCTGCTGCTCAAGTACCTGCTGCCGACGCCGAAGGCCGCTGCGACTCGCTGAGGCGCTGCGCTCCTGTGTGCAGGTATCCCCCGCACGACGGATGGCGCCCCTGCCTCGTTTCGCTAGCGTGAGGGCATGAGCTCCTCCGCCGCGGCACCAGCCGCCGGACCCGCCGCCGGTCCTGGGCCGGGTCCCGCCGCGCCCGTCGTCGAGGACGGCGTCGAGTGGGTGCGCCCGCGGCCGGATCCTCGCAGCTATCGCAATGACGCGATCCTCGCCCTCGTACTCCTGGTCGGCACGGCCGTCAGCCTCATCTTCTACAGGGCGACGGGCACCTACGCCGAGGAGCCGTGGTGGATCGCGTTGCTGTGGGCGGCCGGAATGAGCCTGCCTCTCGCCGCACGTCGTCGCTTCCCGGAGATCGTCGCCGTGGTGGTGAGCATCGTCTACGCCGCCGGAGTGGTCGGACAGGTCGCCGAGCTGCTGATCAGCCAGATCGTCCTGTTCATCTCCGTCTACACGGTCGGGGCGTGGGGCCGCAGCCGACTGATCGCCAACATCACCCGAGGCGCCATCGTCGTGGGCATGTTCGCCTGGCTGTTCTGGCAGCTCATCTTCTTCTCGGCCGTGCAGGACTACCTGCCCGACCTCGAGCGCTCGACCGACGGCTACATGTCGCCGTACATCGCCTTCGGTGCCATCCAGATCTTCACCAACCTGCTGTTCTTCTGGGGTGCCTGGTACTTCGGGGACTCCGCCTTCCGAGCCGCCAGGGAACGCGCCGCCCTCGAGCAGCGCACGGCCGAGCTCGCCGGCGCCCGCGCCCGTGCGGAGGCCCAGGCCGTCGCGCTCGAACGCGTGCGCATAGCCCGGGAACTGCACGACGTCGTCGCGCACCACGTCTCGGTGATGGGGGTGCAGGCCGGGGCGGCGCGTCGAGTCCTGGCATCGGACCCGCAGGCGGCATCCGCGTCCCTCAGCGCCATCGAGGCCAGCGCACGATCGGCCGTCGACGAACTGCATCGCCTGCTCGGCACCCTGCGCGATGACAGTGTCGACTCGGGTGCTGTCGCGGTGACGGATGCCGCCAGCACGTACGGGCTCGCCCGACTCCCCGCTCTCGTCGACGAGGCCGCATCCGCCGGGCTCCCCTCGACGTTCACCGTGATCGGCGCGGAACGTGCCGTGCCGGCGACGGTCGAGCTCAGCGCCTACCGCATCACCCAGGAGGCGCTCACGAATGCGCGCAAGCACGCCGGAGCCGGCGCGACGGCCGACGTACGCCTGCGCTACCTCGACGACGCCGTCGAGCTCGAGGTGGCGAACACCGGTGCGAGCTCTCCGCGTCGCGGGAGCGGTTCGGGGCTGGGGCTCATCGGCATGCAGGAGCGGGCGGATGCCGTGGGCGCAGTCGTGGAGGCCGGCCCGCGCAGCCGCGGCGGCTGGCTGGTGCGCGCACGGTTTCCGCTGGCCGTCGGGGTGGCGGACTCCGAGGGGTCGGCCTCCGAGGGGTCGGCTTCCGAGGTGTCGGCCTCCGGGGCGACGGCTTCAGACGTCGAGGACACAGCATGATCCGCGTGCTGATCGTCGACGACCAGGCGCTGGTGCGCGGCGGATTCCGCACCATCCTCGCCTCGGAACCCGGGATCGAGGTTGTCGGCGAAGCAGCATCCGGGGAGACGGCGATCGAGCTGACCCGGGAGCTCCGCCCCGACGTGGTCTGCATGGACGTGCAGATGCCCGGAATGGACGGCCTCGCCGCCACGCGCATCATCACCGCCGATGCCAGCCTGCACTCGGCTGTGCTCGTGCTCACCACCTTCAACCGCGAGGACTACCTGTTCACGGCCCTGCGTGCCGGCGCGAGCGGCTTCCTGCTCAAGAACTCGACGCCCGAGGACCTCATCGAGGCCGTGCAGGTGATCGCGCGCGGCGAGGCCCTGCTCTCGCCCGCGGTGACCCGGCGAGTGATCGCCGCGTTCGGAGTATCAGGGGCGCCAGCGGTGACTGCGCCTGCTGCACCTGCCGCACCGCCGGCCGCCTCGACGCCTCCGGCTTCGGCTACCCCGCCAGCCGCGACCCCGCTCACCGACCGCGAGCGGGAGGTGCTGGTGCTGCTCGCCGAAGGACTGTCGAACGCCGAGATCGCGGCACGCATCTTCGTCGGCGAGGCCACAGTGAAGACTCACGTGTCGAAAGTGCTGCAGAAGCTGGGCCTGCGCGACCGCGTGCACGCCGTCGTCTACGCCTACGAGAACGGCGTGGTGCGTCCGGCGCCAGCTCGCTGAGGTCGGTCACCGTCGCGGTCGCGGTCGCAGTCGAAGTCGCAGCGCATCTTCAGTTGCGCAGACGTCGTGCGAGGGCGTCCTGTTGCCGGGTGCGTGATCCTCGGGGCGGCCGCCACACCTGGAGTCCGAGGGCAGGCGGCGGCATGATCTCGGGATGCCCGTTCACCATGCGGATCCGCCAGCCCGAGGTGTTAATGGTGCGGTGGTGGAACCAGCACAGCAGCACCCCGTTGGACACGTGTGTCGCCTTGACCGCCGCCCAGGCGATGACGTGGTGTGCTTCGGTGAACTGGGGCGCGATCCCGCAGATTATGCAGCCACCGTCGCGGGCGGCGAGGGCGCGTCGTTGGGCCCGGTTGAAGCAACGTTCAGTGCTGCCCAGCCGAAGGATCTCCCCGTCGGTGCTGATGGTGACGGGTTGGATGCCGTTCGCGCAGCAGAGCTGCTCGACAGCACCGGCCGACAACGGTACGTCGAGCCCGTCGACGTGACCAGCACCGGTGACAGCACCGGTGTGCTCGTCGAGGTCGGTCGCCAGAACATGGGTGACCATCGTCGCCGACGCGCCGTTCAGGGTGGGGAGTTCCTCGGACCGGCCTGCCAGTGCGAACACCGCAGCCAGGACGTCGTGTTGGCGTTGCACTCGGCTGCGTGGATCGCGCGGTCCCTCGTCAGCCTCCAGGGCCGCGCGTTCCTCCTCGGTGAGGAACTTCAGCGACGAGTGCACGTTCGTGGTGGCATCGAAGACGGCCTGCAACTGACCGGCTACCTCGGGCAACAGGGACCCGCTCACCGGGATCAGGCCGTTCCGTGGCCGATGCAGTCGCAACGATCGCGACTCGAACTCCGTCACCGAAGGTTCGGCACCATCAGGGTTCAAGGCCAGCACCCAGACCGACGCCTGATCGTTCGTCTCGGCCGGAGTCACCGGCGGCAACGCCGGAGCATCCGGAGCCGGGGAGGCCCCGATCGCGGCGCACACCAACTCGTGTTCGGCGGGCAGGAACCTCGACAGGGTGTCGGTCGGGCAACCGACCATCGCCTTCGAGAGGGCTGTCGTGATCGCGGTGGCCGAGTCGATGCCGAGCCGCCCTGTCGCGAGTCCGCGACGCACCACGTCGAACGGCGCCGGCAAGGCTTCTCCGGACAACGACAACCCCGGCCTCGTCTGAATGCCGAGCTTGAGCCGGGCCCGCGCGGTCTGCGGGGACACCCGGGCGACGCGTTCCAACAACTCCACCGGGGTGGCGCAGCCGAACCGTTCTGGCAGCGTCTGCGGGCCCAGGATGCCCCGCGACCTGTCGGCCACCTCGCCGGCGAACGCGATCCGGCCGGCATCGGCCGGGCGGCCGAACTCCTCCATCAACGCCGCCCCGGCCAGGAGATCCTCGTCCGTCGTGCCGGGCAACACCCCCACAGTCGTGGCCTCAGCCAGCAGCGGCATCGCCGCAGCGAGCGCCTCCTGCATCAGCGACTGGAGCGTTTCCATACCCTGACACTACGGACACCCACCGACACTCGAGCTGCCCGATAGGCCAACTGACCGGGTATTTTTCGTCCACACCCTGTGGACTCCTGCTTCTCCGCAGCGGGGTGTGGAGGAGCGCCTACCGCCGAGCTCTTGACCAGCGCCAGCATCCGCCGTACATTTAAGCAATTCATTAATTAAGGAGTTACTTACATGCCGGATTCGGCGACAGATGAACTGAGCCTGGTGTTCCATGCTCTCGCCGATCCGACGCGGCGCGCGATCCTCTCGCGCCTCTCGACAGGGGAGGCGACGGCGGGCGAGCTCGCGGAGCCCTTCGCCATCAGCCGCCCGGCCGTGTCGCAGCACCTGCGGGTGCTCGAGTCCGCTGGGCTCATCGACCGCAACGCACGCGCGCAGTGGCGCACCTGCACGATCCGCACAGAACCCCTCGACGACGTCTCCGCCTGGATCGACGAGCACCGAGCACTCTGGACCGAGCGCTTCGACCTGCTCGAGCGCCTGAGCGCCCTGAAGCAGGAGAGACAGCAGCAGGACCAGACGAAGAACCACCCGGAGCAGGACAACAAGGAGAAGCAGAACCCCCATGGTTGAGACACTCGCCACGAGCGCGAAGCACTTCACCATCGTGCACGTCTTCGATGCGCCGCGCGCCGACATCTGGCGCGCCTGGACCGACCCTGACGAGGCCGCGTTCTGGTGGCATCCGCGTGGCATCGAGACTCCCCGGGAGAGCGTCGAGATCGACACCCGTGTCGGCGGCAGCTACAGCTACACGATGGTCGCTCCCGACGGCAGCACCTATCCCACCTACGGCGAGTACCTCGAGGTGGTCGAGCCCGAGCGACTCGTCTTCACCTGGGGCCACCCCGATCGGCCCGACGAACCGCAACCGCTGCTCACGGTGGAACTGGCCGAACACGGCGACGACGGCCAGCAGACCGAGATGACCTTCACCGTGCGCGGCATCGATGGCAAGGCCGGCGACGACGACGTCTACGACGGCTGGGAGAGCGCGTTCGGCGTGCTCGACGAGCGCCTGGCGGCGTAGTCGGCGGCACAGTCGGTCTGCGTAGTCGGCCAGTGCGGGCGGCATCCGCCGCTCGGGTGAGACCGCTGCCGGATCGCAGCGAAGAACCACCCGTGCGACGGATGCCGAAACTCCATCGCCGTCCGTAGCGTAGAGCCATGCTCGAACTGAGGAACATCACCAAGCGCTACGGCGAGCGCACGGCTCTCGACGACGTCAGCTTCACCGTCGGCGACGGACGCATGACGGGCTTCGTCGGCGGCAACGGCGCCGGCAAGACCACGGCCATGCGCATCATCCTCGGAGTGCTCGGGGCCGACGCAGGCTCCGTCACCTCCGACGGGTCGCCGCTCACCGCCGTGGACAGGCGCCGCTTCGGCTACATGCCCGAGGAACGCGGCCTCTACCCGAAGATGAAGGTGCTCGAGCAGATCGTCTACTTCGGACGACTGCACGGCTGGAATCCGGCATCCGCCCGCCGCAACGCCCTCGACCTGCTCGAGCGGCTCGGACTCGCCGAGCGCATCGACGACACGGTGGAGAGCCTGTCGCTCGGCAACCAGCAGCGCGCGCAGATCGCCGCGGCCCTCGTGCATCACCCCGATGTGCTCATCCTCGACGAGCCGTTCTCGGGCCTCGACCCCATCGCCGTCGAAGCCGTGCAGGCGGTGCTCACCGACTACGCCGGCCAGGGCGCGCCCGTGCTGTTCTCCTCGCATCAGCTCGACATCGTCGAGCGGCTCTGCGACGACCTCGTGATCATCTCCGGCGGCCGCATCCGCGCCGCAGGACCACGCACCGAACTGCGCGACACCCACGCGCCGGCCACCTACGAGTTGCTGCTCGACAGCGACGTCGGCTGGCTGCGCTCCCTTCCCGGCATCACCGTGATCGAGTTCGACGGCGGCTATGCCCTGTTCGAGGCCGAGACGGATGCCGCCCGCCAGGCCGTGCTGCGAGAAGCGCTGACGCACGGCGAGGTCGTCAGCTTCGGCCGCCAGAAGGTCACCCTGGCCCAGATCTTCAAGGAGGTCGTGCGATGAGCATCACCCGGAACACCACCGACTACGCCCCGCCATCGCTGGGATCCAGTGTCGCCCTCGTCGCGGGCCGCGAGATCCGGATGCGGCTGCGCAGCAAGGCCTTCCTCATCTCGACCGGCATCCTCATGCTCGCCGTGCTCGCGTCCGTGCTGTTCGGCAGCATCGCGAGCGCGAACCAGTCGGAGCCGAAGGTGGCCGTGATCGGCTCGGCGGAGCAGGTCGTCGGAGAGACCGGGCTGGAGGTGGTGCCGGCGAGCGACCGCGCCGAGGCTGAGCAGATGCTGCGCGATGGCGAGATCGAGGCCATCGTCGTGCCGGGCTCTGGCGGAACCGGAGTCACGGTCATCGGCTACGACTCGGTGCCGAGCGCCGTCGTCGCGAGTCTCAGCGTCGCCCCCGGCGTCGAGCTGCTCGACCCCGACGCGCCCGATCCGTTCCTCAGCTACATCGTGGCCCTCGGGTTCGGCATCGTGTTCTTCATGTCGGCCATCACCTTCGGTTCCACCATCGCGCAGAGCGTCGTGGAGGAGAAGCAGACCCGCGTGGTCGAGATCCTGCTGTCGACCGTTCCCGTGCGTGCACTGCTCGCCGGCAAGGTGATCGGGAACAGCGTGCTGGCGATAGGTCAGATCGTGGCGATAGCCGTCATCGCCATCGGCGGACTGATGGTCACGGGCCAACGCGTGCTCATCGGCGGCCTCGGCGAATCGGTGCTCTGGTTCGTGGTGTTCTTCCTCGTGGGCTTCGTGATGCTCGCCGCCCTGTTCGCCGCGACGGCCGCCCTGGTCTCCCGCGCTGAAGACGTCGGCAGCGTCACGTCACCCGTGACCATGCTCGTGATGATCCCCTACTTCCTGGTCATCTTCTTCAACGACAACGCCACCGTGCTCGCGATCATGAGCTACATCCCGTTCTCCGCCCCGGTCGGCATGCCGATGCGCATCTTCCTCGGGCAGGCCGAATGGTGGGAGCCGTTCCTGTCCCTCGGCATCCTGCTCGTCACGACCGCTGTGGTGCTCTGGATCGGCGAGCGCGTCTACTCCAACTCGCTGCTCAAGATGGGCGGCCGCGTGAAGCTGGCCGAGGCGATCAAGGGCTGAGCCGACGGCCGGATTCGGGGGGATCCGGCCGTCACCCCAGCCGCGGCAGCACGTCGGCGATGAGCCTGCCGAGCCTGGCCTGGTCGAGCGGCGGCTCCCCGCTCTCGATCGAGCGGGCGATCGCCTGGCCGAGGAACCTCATGGCTCCGGCCACGATGTTGGTGATGAAGTCGGTCTGCAGGGTGCGGTCGGCTGCATCGAGCTCCGGATGCTGCAGCTCGAGTCGCGCGCCGATGAGCTGGCGCAGCTCGGTCTCGATGCCCGCGAGCCGCTCCATCTGGCGGGCGAGCAGCTCGGGGTGGGAGGAGATCGCGCGGATGCGGTCGGCGAAGAGCCTCTCGTCGTCGAACACGAACTCGGTGTCGACGCGGATCAGGCCGATGGCCTCCGTGAGGAACGGCCCTGTCGATGGCGGGAAGACGCGAGCGCGCTCGGCGTCGATCTCGGGGAGAGCGTTGCCCAGGAGGGCGGCATCCTTGGTCTTGAAGTAGTTGAAGAAGGTGCGCTGCGAGACGGCCGCGGCCTCGCAGATCATGTCGACCGTCACGTCGGCGTAGCCGTGCTGGAGCACGAGCTCGATGGCTGCGGACTCGATGGCCAGCGCGGTCTCGGCGCGCGTGCGGCGGCGTGGTCCTGCATCCGTGGCCATGATCCGCCTCTGTCCTCCGCCGCACTGCACGGCTCTCGTAGCGTACCCAGTCGAACGGCGCCCGGCGTCGATGGGAGGATGGAGAGGTGACTGAAACGCTCCACGACCCGAACACCCGCGGCTTCGCCTCCGACAACTACTCGGGCGTGCACCCCGAGATCCTCGAGGCCATCACGGCTGCCAACGGCGGCCACCAGATCTCCTACGGCGAGGACGCCTACACGGAGCGCCTCCAGGAGGTGTTCGCGGAGCACTTCGGCGACGGCATCCAGGCGTTCCCGGTGTTCAACGGAACCGGCGCGAACGTGAATGCGCTGCAGTCGATGCTCCCGCGCTGGGGCGCCGTAGTCTGCGCGTCGACGGCGCACATCAACACCGACGAGAACGCCGCTCCCGAGCGCATCGGCGGCATCAAGCTGCTGACGGTCGACACCCCCGACGGCAAGCTCACGCCCGAGCTCATCGCGCAGCAGGCCTGGGGTTGGGGCGACGAGCACCGCGCCCAGCCCCTGGCCGTCTCGATCACGCAGTCGACCGAGCTCGGCACGCTGTACACGGTCGACGAGATCGCCGCCATCGCCGAGTACACGCACATCCACGGGATGAAGCTGCACATGGACGGCGCGCGCCTCTCCAACGCCGCCGCCGCCCTCGACCAGCCGTTCCGCGCCTTCACGCGCGACGTCGGCGTCGACGTGCTGAGCTTCGGCGGCACCAAGAACGGCCTGATGTTCGGCGAGGCCATCGTGGTGCTCGAGCCGGCGGCATCCGATGGGCTGATCTACCTCCGCAAGATGAACATGCAGCTCGCCTCGAAGATGCGCTTCATCTCGGCGCAGCTCATCGCGCTGCTCGAGGGCGACCTCTGGCACCGCAACGCGTCGCAGGCCAATGCCATGGCGGCGCGCCTCCGTTCCTCGATCGAGGCCGGCGTGGCCGACGGCACCATCCGCGGCGTCTCCTTCTCGCAGGCCACCGAGGCGAACGGCGTGTTCGCCACGCTGCCCGATGGCGTCGCCGACAGGCTGCGCTCCTCGTTCAGGTTCTACGACTGGGATGCCGCACGCAACGAGGTGCGCTGGATGTGCGGCTTCGACACCACCGAGGCCGACATCGACGCGTTCGTCGCGGCCATCGCGCGGGAGACGACGGCGTAGCAGCGCGCTCGGCGTTGCGCCTGCCGCCGGTTGTGCTGCCGCCAGTGCAGCCGATGCTGCCAGTGCTGCCAGTGCTGCCAGTGCTGCCGCCGTGTGAAGGCATCCGCGCCGCCGTGTGAAGGAACTCCCCGGCGCAGGCCCGGAATGCCGCGGATCTGGCTTTCCGGATGCCTTCACACGGCGGCAGCGGAGAGCCGGTCGTCGCCGTTCTATGCGCACTCATGGAATAAGCAGCGACGTGTGATGTTGTAGAGCGTGGGACAGCGTCGCCCCGGCCTATTCGCATCCACTGGAAAGCTGTGATCCCGATGACTCTCATCACCGACACCTCTCGTCACGCCGACACCACCGCCGCTCTGATCACCCCGCTCGTCGAGCGCTGGAGCCCGCGTGCCTACGACCCCACCGCTGTCGTCGACCCCGCCGCCCTGCACTCCATCCTCGAGGCCGCCCGCTGGGCACCCTCGGCGAACAACGTGCAGCCGTGGCGCTTCGTCGTCGCCACCCGTGGCAGCGACGTCTTCACCACCGTGCACGACAACCTCATGGGCTTCAACCAGGCCTGGGCCGACTCCGCCGCCGTGCTCATCGTGAACATCGCCGAGACGGTCGACCCCGAGGGCAAGCCGCGCCACTTCGCCCGCTACGACCTCGGCCAGGCCGTCGCGCACCTCTCCGTGCAGGCGCAGCACGAGGGCCTGCACACGCACCAGATGGGCGGCATCGAGATCGCCAAGCTGCACGAGGCCCTCGGCCTCGACGAGCGCTTCGAGATCGTCTCGGTCACGGCCCTCGGCGTTCTCGGCGACGCCGCGTCGCTTCCCGACGTGCTGCGCGAGCGCGAGGTCGCTCCCCGCACGCGCCTCCCGCTCGACGAGATCGTGCTCAAGTCGGCGTAGTCGCCTCGCCGCCCGCGCCCCCGGCGCGGTCATCCACCCCTCGAACTGCCCACTTCCGCCAGTCCAGCACCCGCCGGACTAGCGGAAGTGGGCAGTTCGGTGTTGGGGCGCCGCGTCGCGGTGCGTCGCGGCGCGGTGCGTCACGTCGCGGTTCGCGACGCTAGCTCTGCTGCGCCGCCAGCAGCTTCCGCAGGTGCTCGACCACCAGCGCGTGGTCGTCGCGCTGCGGCAGGCCCGAGACACCGACGGCGCCGATGATCCCGGCATCCCGGATGCGGATGGGCACGACCCCGCCGTGCGCCGCGAACTCCGTGGGATCGAGCCGCGAGTCGACGTCGAAGTTCTTGCCGCCCTCGCGGAACATCTCGCCGACGGCCATCGACGCGCGCCCGTAGCGTTGCACCACCCGGTACTTGCGCTCGAGCCAGGCGTCGTTGTCGGCGTTCGCTCCCGGCAGCGCGGCGTGGAACAAGCGCTGCGGGCCGAACCACACGGCGATGGCGACGGGGAGCGAGCCGTCGTGCGCTGCGGCACGGATGCCGCTGCCGAGCGTCCACGCGTCGTCGTGCGTGAAGGTCGTGAACTGCAGTTCCTGCTCCTGCTCGAGCAGCTCGTCGTAGAAGCTCACGGGCGCAGCAACACCTTCGTGGCGCGGCGCTCGTCCATCGCGGCGTAGGCCTCTGCGGCATCCGCCAACGGCAGTTCGAGGTCGAAGACCCGGCCCGGGTCGACTGCGCCTGACAGCACGTCCGGAAGCAGCTCCGCGATGTAACCGCGCACGGGGGCGACGCCGCCGTTGACGCCGACGTTGCGGTTGAACATGGGGCGGACGGGCAGCTCCGGACCGCCGTTGGGGGCGCCGACATAGCCGACCATGCCGCCGGGACGGGTGGAGCGCAGCGCCTGGTCCATCGACTCCTTGGTGCCGACGCACTCGAGCACCTGGTCTGCGCCGATGCCGCCGGTGAGTGACTTCACAGCCGCGACACCCTCCTCTCCGCGCTCCTCGACGATGTGGGTGGCCCCGAATTCGCGCGCGATGGCCTGGCGATCGGCGTGCCGCGACATGGCGATGATGGTGGTCGCGCCGAGGCGCTTCGCCGCCAGGATGGCGCAGAGACCGACGGCGCCGTCACCGACGACGGCGACGACGGACCCCGGGCCGACGCCGGCCGAGACCGCCGCGTGGTGGCCGGTGCCGAACACGTCGCTGAGGGTGAGCAGGCTGGGGATGAGAGCGTCGTCGGGCTGCTCCTCGAGGGCGAAGAGGGTGCCGTCGGCGAGGGGCACGCGAACGCGCTCCCCCTGGCCACCGTCCGCGAAGCCGCCGACCCTGTCGTCGTTGCCCCACCAACCGCCCTGCAGGCAGGAGGTGCTCACGCCGTTGCGGCAGTTCACGCATGTACCGTCGCAGACGTAGAACGGGGCGATCACGAAGTCGCCCGGCTTGATGCGGGCGACATCCGGCCCCACCTCCTCGACGACGCCCACGAATTCGTGGCCGATGCGGTGAGGTTCGTTCGTCGGCGTCACGCCGCGATAGGGCCAGAGGTCGGAGCCGCACACGCACGCGGCGACGACGCGCACGATGGCGTCGGCTCCGGTCGAGAGCTCGGGGTCGGGGACCTCTTCGACCCTGATGTCGCGTTCGCCGTAGATGAGGGTAGCCAGCATGCACCGAGCCTACGCCGAAGCGGCCGTGGTGCCGCCTACGGAGCCCGGGGTGCGAGCGCCGACGTCAGGGCGAGTCGGCGGATCGCCCAGCCGGTCAGGATGAACAGAACGCCGACCGCCGCAGCGAACAGGGAGACGCCGAAGGCGACCACGGAGGTGAACAACGACGCGCGCAGGAACGACGCCGTCATCACGGTGTTCCGCACGGGGTCGTCCTGGGGAAGCTCGGCGTAGGTCTTGCCACCGCTCGCATCGAGTGCGTGGGTGTTGATGATGTTCGCCTGCACGTAGGCCGTGATCGGCCCGTTGACGGGCGCACCGGCCAGGATCGGCGCGTCATCGGAGACCGTGATCTTCTCGGCGCTCAGCTGCGCCGAGACGGCGAACCAGGCGATGATGCCCACGAGCAGGAAGAGAGTGCCGCCGATGATCGCCAGAAGCCCGATGACCCTCAACCCCCGGGCCGGCTTCGATACGGCGGTGGACGTTGCGCCAACGTTCTCGGTCATGGTGAGCTCCATTCGACTTCTTCAGACGATAGCGTCAACGACTCCTCCAGCGCGAGAGGCAGAATCGCCGATCAGGCGGCCGCTCCACGGTCTCCGGCGGGCGGCCCGCCCGATGTCGGCGGCATGCGAGAGCATTGCAGCATGGACGGGATCCGAGGCTTCTGGCGCGCCCTGTCGACCGAGGGCCGGTGGCTGCTCTCCACCGTGGCCGTGCAGACGCTCGGCCGCGGACTGACCCTGCCGTTCACGATCATCTACCTGCACGAGGTGCGGGGATTCGACCTCGCCCTCTCCGGCACTCTCATGGGCATCATCGCCGTGGTCGGACTCGTCGTAACCGGACCCGGCGGCAGCCTCATCGACCGCTACGGCGCCCGCCGCATCCTCATCGCGGGACTGGCCGCCATGATCGCCGGATGCTCCCTGCTCGCCTTCGCGACTGTACCCGCCGTCGCGGCCGTCGGGCTCGTGCTCATCGGGATCAACTTCGGCGTCTCCTGGCCGGGGCTCAACGCGCTCATTGCGAGCGTGGTGACGGGGGATCTCCGGCAGCAGTACTTCGGAGTCAACTTCGCCCTGGTCAATCTCGGAATCGGGATCGGCGGCATCATCGGCGGGTTCTACGTCAACGTGAATGCCCCGGAGACCTTCACGCTCATCTTCCTGGTCGACGCCGCGACCTGCCTGATCCCCATGGGCCTGCTGCTCGGCCCGCTGCGGCACGTGCGCACACAGGCCGTGCCGACGGACGATGCCCCGCCGACGGGAGGCTACAGGGAGATCATCCGCCGGCCGGCCGTGATCTGGGTGAGCCTGCTGACCTTCATCGCGATGTTCGTGGGCTACGGCCAGATGGAGGCCGGGTTCCCCGCGTTCGCCCGGCAGGTGTCCGAGGTCTCCACCCGCACTGTCGGCTTCGCCTTCGCCGTCAACACTCTCGTGATCGTGCTGTTCCAGTTCGCCGTGCTGCGCTGGATCTCGGGCAGGAGGCGCACCCGGGTGATGTGCATCATGGCGCTGGTGTGGGCAACCTCGTGGCTGGTGCTCGGGTCGACGGGGCTCCTGCCCGACACCATCGCCGCCGCGATCGGGGTGATCGCCTTCATGGGGATCTTCGCCTTCGGCGAGACCCTGCTGCAGCCGACGGTGCCGGCGATCTACAACGACCTCGCTTCAGACCACAATCGCGGGCGCTACAACGCCATCAACTCCGCCGCTTTCCAGGGCGGGGCGATCGTCGGTCCCATCGCCGCCGGTGTCCTGCTCGGCAACGGCCTGTACGCGGTCTTCATCGCCGTCATGGTCGTGTGCTGCCTCGGCATCGGCGTGATGGCGGTCGCCCTCGAACGTCGGATCCCGGCGAGCGCGAACGGCATCACGGAGCCGCAGCCCGCGACCGAGTGACCCGCGCGCCTCCGCCAAGGCCTGGACCCGGACGGAGAGCGCACGGATGCGGTTGCTACCCGTCGGCGCGAGCCACCGTCAGCGATTCCCCGTCGTCGGAGAGCCCGACGATGACGGAGTCGCCGTCGCGGATCACGCCGCCGAGCAGCGCCCTGGCCAGCCTGTCGTCGATCTCGTGCTGCATGAGCCTGCGCAGCGGCCGCGCGCCGTAGATGGGATCGTAGCCCCGCTCGGCCAGCCAGGCTCGGGCATCCGGAGTCACCCCCAGCTGCAGGCGACGGTCGCCGAGACGTGTCGACAGCCTGTCGATGTAGAGGTTCACGATCTCGGCCAGCTCGTCCTCCGACAGGGCCGAGAACACCACGATGTCGTCGAGGCGGTTCACGAACTCGGGCTTGAACGCCTGCCGCACCAGCTGCTGCACTGCGCGCTCCTTGTCCGGCCACTCGAGGGAGGGGTCGACCAGGATCTGCGATCCGAGGTTCGAGGTGAGCACGAGGATGGTGTTGCGGAAGTCGACCGTGCGGCCCTGGCCGTCGGTGAGGCGTCCGTCGTCGAGCACCTGGAGGAGGATGTCGAAGACCTCCGGATGCGCCTTCTCGACCTCGTCGAGCAGGATCACCGAGTACGGCCGGCGGCGCACGGCCTCGGTCAGCTGTCCGCCCTGCTCGTAGCCGATGTAGCCGGGAGGAGCGCCGACGAGCCGCGAGACGCTGTGTTTCTCGCCGTACTCCGACATGTCGATGCGCACCATGGCGCGCTCGTCGTCGAACAGGAAGTCGGCCAGGGCCTTGGCGAGCTCCGTCTTCCCCACGCCGGTCGGGCCGAGGAAGAGGAAGGAGCCGGTCGGCCTGTTGGGGTCGCTGATGCCGGCACGCGAACGGCGGACGGCATCAGCCACGGCGGCCACCGCCCGCTTCTGGCCGATGAGACGCCGACCCAGTTCGGATTCCAGATGCAGCAGCTTCTCGGTCTCACCTTGGAGCAGACGGCCGACGGGGATGCCGGTCCACGCCGCAATCACGGCGGCGATGTCCTCCTCGCTCACCTGCTCGTTGACCATGCGTCCCTCGGCCGGCGCGTCCTCGGCCTGTTCGGCCGCGAGGAGGTGCTCCTGGAGCTCCTTGATGGTCGTGTACTCCAGACGCGAAGCCTCGGCGTAGTTGGCCTCGCGCATCGCGCGATCGCGGGCCGTGTGGGCCTCGTCGAGCTGCTTCTTCAGGTCGCCGACGCGGTTGAGGGATGCCCGCTCCCGAGCCCAGCGCTCCTCCAGGCCGAGAAGCTCGCGCTCCTTCTCGACGAGCTCGGCCCGCAGCTTGGCGAGTCGTGCCTTCGAGGCGTCGTCCTTCTCCTTCTTGAGGGCGAGCTCCTCGATGCGCATGCGGTCGACGGAGCGCTTGAGCTGGTCGATCACGACGGGCGAGGAGTCGATCTCCATCTTGAGCCGGCTCATGGCCTCGTCGACGAGGTCGATCGCCTTGTCCGGCAGCTGACGGGCCGAGATGTAGCGATTGCTGAGGGATGCCGCGGCGACGAGGGCGGCATCCGTGATGGTGACTCCGTGGTGGGCCTCGTAGCGTCCCTTCAGTCCGCGCAGGATCGCCACGGTGTCCTCCACCGACGGCTCGCCCACGTAAACCTGCTGGAAGCGGCGCTCGAGGGCGGCGTCCTTCTCGATGTACTCGCGGTACTCGTTGAGGGTGGTGGCTCCGATGAGGCGCAGTTCACCGCGCGCCAGCATGGGCTTCAGCATGTTGGAGGCCGCGACCGACCCTTCGCCACCGCCGGCTCCCATGAGCAGGTGCAGTTCGTCGACGAAGGTGATGATCTGCCCGTCGGCGTCGTTGATCTCCTTGAGCACGGCCTTCAACCGCTCCTCGAACTGGCCGCGGTACATCGCGCCGGCCACGAGGGCCGAGATGTCGAGCGAGACCAGGCGCTTGTTCTTCAGCGACTCGGCCACGTCGCCGGCGACGATGCGCTGGGCGAGGCCCTCGACGACGGCGGTCTTGCCGACCCCGGGCTCGCCGATGAGCACGGGGTTGTTCTTGGTGCGCCGGGTCAGCACCTGGCTGACGCGACGGATCTCGGCATCCCGTCCGATGACGGGGTCGAGCTTGCCCGCGGCCGCGATGGCCGTGAGATCGATGCCGTACTGTTCCAGCGCCGACTTCTGCTCCTCCTGGGAGCTCGGCGCGCCCTGCATGTTCGCCATGGCAGTCCAATCCTTAAGTTGAGTCTGCTTATATCAACTTTATCGCGGCGCGTTCTATTCCACGAGGGAACCGTCAATCAGGCCTCGATCAGGACTTTCTCTGCTCGGCGGGGCGTTAGAAGCTGCCGATTCCCTTGCCGATCAACACGACGCCAAGCACCAGCAGCAGCACCGACATCACCGTGGCGTTATTGTGCACGAGCCACGTCCGCAGCGACTCGAGGGGAGCGGCCATCCTGTCAGCCGCGAGGAGGTACGCGATCACCGGCAGCGCGACCGAGATGGCCGCGATGATCACGAAGATCACCGTCACGACGACGATCGAGCCGAGCTCGAGGCCTGCTGTTCCGATGATGACACCGGCACCGGCCGCCATGAGCAGGTTCTTCGGGTTCACCGCCGCGAGCACGAAGCCGAGGATGAAGCCGCGCACCGTGGTCATGGTGTCGATCGCGCCCATCCAGGCTGGAAGGGCGGGTTCGACACCGGCCCGAGGCCGTGAGCTCCACTGACGCCAGGCCAGGAACAGCAGGCCCAGGCCGAGCACGATCTTGATGACTCCGGCGACGGGCTTGGCCGCATCCGGATCGCTGGCGGGAATGATCGAGGAGAGCAGCTCGAACACCACGACGGCCACGATGATGCCGAGCACCCAGCCGAGCAGGAAGCCGATGCTCGTGCCCTTCGCCTTCGGCGAGAGCAGCATGAGGATGGCCGCGATGATGGGGATCGGACTGATCGCGACGCCCAGGGCGAGCGGAAGGATGTCGCCGATGACACTACCCATGCGTTGCCTCCATCGGGTCGGAGGGTTCGGCGAGCGCCACCCCTCCTCTCCGACGCTAGTGCACGGTGTCGGAGAGGGCGGCGATGGCCGCCCGGTTGGTCGCGAAGACGGGCTCCTGCTCCAGGATGGCGAGCCTCACCAGGCGCTCGCGCGCGTCGGGACGCATGCGGCTGAAGGCGAGTTCCACGTGTTGGGCCGCGAGCCACTCCCGCAGTGAGGCGAAGGCCTCCGCGCCGGTGACGTCGACGTCGGTCACAGCCTCCATGTCCACCACGAGGTGATGCACCGCACCGGCCGGCGCCGCCGTGATGGCGCGCTTCACGGCGTCGCTGAAGACCGAACCGTTCGCGAAGAAGAGGGGAGCGGCGAGCCGCACGACGATCACTCCCGGGGCCGTGACGGCGCCGGTCGGCGCTCGATCGAGCAGCGAGTCCGTCGCGTTGTCGTCGGCGGCGAGCACGTCGATGGCCGGATTGGCTGCGCGCTTGGCGAGATTGATGAGGGCGAGCACGAAGGCCACGACGATGCCGGGGATCGAGCCGATGAACAGGGTCACGAGGAAGCACACGGCGCCGATGGCGAACTCGAACCGATCCACCTTCCAGAGCCCGACGAAATCGCGGATGCCGAGCAGGGGCACGACGGCGAAGGCGACGATGGCGCCGATCGCGGGTGACGGGATGTCCGCGAGCAGAGCGGTGCCGAATATGAGCAGCAACAAGGTTCCGACGGCCATCACGAGCGACGGCAGTTGGGTGCGGGAGCCGGCCTGGTCCATGGCCGCCGTGCGCGACGTGGACGAGCCGACCGAGAAGCCGCCCGAGGCACCCGCCGCGATGTTGCCGAGGCCGAAGGCGAACAGGTCGCGATTGGGGCTGGTGTCGTAGTGGCGCTTCTCACCGTAGGAGCGGGAGACCAGCAGTCCCTCTGCCGTCGTCACCAAGGTGAGGGCGATGGCCGAGGGCACGAGCACGAGCCACGTGCTCCAGTCGATGACCGGCCAGGTGAGAGTCGGTGGGCCTGCCTGCACCTCGCCGAGCACCGAGACCCCGGCCTTGTCGAGGTCGGCGATGACGACGACGACGGTGGCGACGATCAGCACGACCAGCGCCCACGGCACCGCCCGCGCGAATCGCTTGCCCAGGATGAGCACGGCGAGCGCGGCGAGCGAGATGAGCAGCGACCATCCGTTCACGGTGTCGAGCCCTCCGAGGAGTCCGGCGACCTTGTCGACGAATTCGCCACCCGAGTCGATCTTCACGCCGAGCATCTTGGCGACCTGGCTGACCAGGATGTCGAGGGCAAGACCGCCGACGAACCCGACGAGAATCGGCTTCGACAGGAAGTTCGCGAGGAAACCCAGCTTGAAGAAGGCGAGGGCCAGGAACATCAGCCCGCAGAGGATCGCCTGGGCGAGGGCCAGCGTCAGGTAGTCGGCGCTGCCGGCCACGGCGAGGCCGCCGATCGACGAGGCCACGAGGGCGGCGGCAGCGGCATCCGGAGACGCGACGAGCTGGCGTGATGACACCGTCAGCGCGTAGACGACGGCCGGCAGCACCAGGGCGTAGAGGCCGGCCGTCGGCGGCAGGCCGGCGATCTGGGCGTAGCCGATGTTCAGCGGGATGGCGATGGCCAGCAGCGTGACGCCGGCCGTGAGTTCGCGCACGACGTTTCGGCGGTTGAGACCGGCTAGCGGCTTCTGCATGGTTCCCCTGTCGACGCTGCGAACACTGTCGACAGTACCGAACAGGCGGATGCGGCTGGCGGACGTGGGAGGGTGGAGATGACGCACGTTCAACGAACAGGAGACGACGAATGCCGCTGGAAGGCGAATACGAGCACGGGAGCGCCGAGTACGCGCGCAAGCAGGTCGAGGCGTTCGAGGCGTCAGGCGGGGCCGAGGCCAACACCATGCGCGGCAAGCCGATCATCGTGCTCACGAGCCGGGGAGCCAAGTCGGGGAAGCTCCGCAAGACGCCGCTGATGCGCGTCGAGCACGACGGCGAGTACGCCGTCGTCGCTTCGCTCGGTGGCGCCCCCAAGCACCCCGTCTGGTACTTCAACCTCAAGGCCGACCCGCACGTCGAGCTGCAGGACGGCGCCGAGAAGCACGACTACGACGCCCGGGAGATCACCGGCGACGAGTACGCGGCCTGGTGGGAGCGCTCCGTGGCCGCCTGGCCCGACTACGCGAACTACCAGACCAAGACCGACAGGATCATCCCGGTCTTCGTGCTGACGCGCCGCGAGGGCTGAGGATCCGTCAACGGCTCGGCCTAGGCTGGCGCCCATGACGAGCACTCCGCCCAACCCTGACGACAGCCCGACAGCCCTGGCCGGAGTCCGGCTCGACGGGGATGTGCCACGTCGACAGGACCTCCCCACGATCTTCGACGAGCTCGACTTCCAGCAGGCCTGCCAGACGTACCTCTGGGCGCTTCCGCTGGTCTCCTACGCCCAGTGGAAGCACGTCCACTACGACGTCTTCGGCGCCACCGGCAGCGACCTCGTGCGTTACGTCAGCTACCGCGATCGGCTCGGCATCATCACGGCGAACGCCACGACACCGTACATCCTCAATTTCTTCGACCTGGCGGCATCCGGCCCCCTCGTGATCGAGCTGCCGGCCGGCCCGACGGCTGGAGGGGTCTCGGACTTCTGGCAACGCGAGATCGGCGCCATGGGAGAGATGGGGCCGGATCACGGCGAAGGCGGCAGATACCTGATCGTCCCGCCGGGCACAGCCGCTCCTGACGACACCGGGTACCGGGTGCTCGAGTCCAGCGGCGTGAACATCTTCTTCGGGTTCCGCACGCTCGACCCCGATCCCGAAACGGCTGCGGCCCTGGTCGCCGGGGTCCGCATCTACCCCTATGCGGAGCGGGCGAATCCCGCGCCGACCCGCATCGTCTCGCCCGACGGCCGGGAGTGGTCGGGCGACCAGCCGCGCGGCCTCGAATACTGGGAGCGGCTGCACGGGATCTATCAGACCGAGGTCGTCGACGAGCGCGACAGGTTCTTCCTCGCGATGCTCAAGCAGCTCGGCATCGAGAAAGGCAAGCCGTTCGCGCCGGACGATCGCCTGGTGCGCATTCTCGAGCGCGCATCCGCCGCCGGCGAGCTCATGGCACAGGCGAACGCCTTCGCCAAGCGCTTCGCGGGTTCCCGAGTCTGGCCCGACCGAGCGTGGGACACGGCGATCATGCTCGAGAACCCCGCCCAGAGAGGCGACGGCTACGACGAGCTCCTCGAGCGCGCTGCCTGGTTCTACGAGGCCGTCAGCTTTTCGGAGGCCATGAAGAGCCAGACCCCCGGCGTCGGCCAGGCGTACCTCGGTTCCTACACCGATGCGGCGGGCGACTGGCTCGATGGTGGAGCGCGGTACACCCTGCACGTTCCGGCCGCCGTCCCGGCCAAGCTGTTCTGGTCGGCCACCGTCTACGACGTCGCCACCCGGTGCCTCATCGACAACGAGCAGCAGCGCGGAGATCGCGGGTCACGCGACGCCGACCTGACCTACAACGGCGACGGCTCGGTCGACCTCCACTTCGGTCCGACCGCTCCGGATGCCGGTGAGTCGAACTGGGTGCAGACCATACCGGGGCGGCACTGGTTCTCCTACTTCCGTTTCTACGGTCCGCTCGAGCCGTACTTCGACCGCCGCTGGAAGCTCGGGGACATCACGCGCGTCGCCTGATC
The DNA here is from genome assembly GCF_001422325.1 of Leifsonia sp. Leaf264. Taxonomy (GTDB): domain Bacteria; phylum Actinomycetota; class Actinomycetes; order Actinomycetales; family Microbacteriaceae; genus Orlajensenia. Next base: position 236,066 of record NZ_LMMR01000008.1, on the reverse strand, counting down.
AGTCCGCCAGCAGCCTGGCGATGTTGGCGGGGGAGCAGAACGAGTCGGCCGGGAGGGTACGCGCCGGGATGTCGGATCCGGCAGAGATGAGCACTCCAGCCTCGGTGAAGCTCGCGATCAGATCGGACAGGGCGGCGGGGAACTCCGCGCTCTGCGACGAGCCGCGCGAGACCGCCATGGTCACGACGCTCGTGCCTGGATCCCCTCCGTCGCTCACCGAGAGCGTCGCGTAGTCGTGGGAGAAGAAGCGGCCCAGGGCGCCGGGCAGCACGTCGAGCCCGGAACCACTCGTGAGCCGGCCGATCGAACTGCCGCACTCGTAAAGGGCCGACACGTCGGTGACACGCTTCCTGACCGTCCAGTGGTGGCGGAGCAAAGCGGCCTCGGCCGTCGCGAAGGCACGGTCAGCCGAGCCTGAGACCTGCATGATGCGCGCGGGGAGGCCGATCACGGCCGCCACCGAGAGGCGTTCGCGTGCTCGGCGTGCTGATAACGCCGCTCCGCCGCGGACAGCTCGGCCGCCGCGTCGGCGAGAAGAGTGGTGAGCTCTGCCATCTGCCCGTTCCAGTCGGCCTGGGCGCGCAGGTAGGCCTCCTGTGCCTCACCCGTCCAGATCGCACGTAGCCCCGCGACCCGGCCGTCGAGTGCCGCGAGCTCCTCCCGGATGCCGGAACTCGCATCGGCGAGGCGCGTGGCCGTCGCCGCGACGGCGTCGAACTCGACCCGCAGTTCTCCCGCGCTCATGCGAGACCCCTCTCCTGGAGCAGCCGACGGACGTCCGCGCTGCGCGACGCGATGCGCCCCTGCAGTGCTGCGGCCTCGTCGAAAACGCTCTCGCGCTCCTCCTCGGCAGCGAGGTCGCGTTCGCGTTCCACAGCTGCATCCAGCCCCTGCCGGGTGCTCGTCCGCAGGGCTCTCGCCGCGGTCGAGTCGTCGGCACCGCTCATCACGTCGGCGAGGGTCGTCTGACCCAGGTCGATGCGCTGCTGCACTGCGCGCCAGTGCGGACCGAGCTCCCCGCTCCTCGCGGCCCGCGCACGTTCGGCGTCGCGGTCGTCGCTGTCGGGCCGCGTGTCAGCCGCCTGACGCTGAAGCTCGGCGAGCGCGCCGGTGATCATGTCGATCCTGGTCTGCATCCGTGCCGTGACGTCGGCGTAGGCGTCGCCGGTCATGCCGTCACCGCCTTCGCTCCTGCACGCACGTAGTAAGCCACGAGGTCCTCCACGATGAGTGCGACATCGACGAGAGCCTCCCTGGCCGCGACGGCGTCGTAGATCGCATCGAAGATGGCGTCGACGACCGCATAGATCATCCGGAGGATGCCGACGATCTGGTAGACGGTCACGGCGATCTCGGCGGCAGCGGCGATCCAGCCGGCGACTGGGATGGCGGCCTCCGCTGCGATCCTCAGCAGCTTGATGGAGATCTGATTGATGGCGAAGCCGATCGTCGCCGCGGCCAGCTTCGACACGGTTCCGACCATGCCGACCATCGACGACGCCGACTCGCAGGCTGTGGCCAGGCCGAGCAACGCTGCGCTCAGCGCGGCCATCGCATTCCTGTAGGCATCCCCGGCTTCACCTTCCCAGAACCTGGTGCCGTCGACGAGACCGGAGAAGTTGCCGGCCATCTCGCGGTTCGCGTCGGCGAGGTGGCCCCACGCGATGGAAGCCCGATCGATGGCCTCCCAGTCGCCGCGGAACGGCTTCATGATCACCTCGGCTATGAAGCTGAACCCGAAGATCTTCTCGAAGACCCAGTCGATGCCGCCGATGATCACGCCGCACGACCAGCGCATCTCCTCGATCTCGCTTGTCGCGCCGACGGGCGGCACGAGATAGGAGGACACATCGACGCGTTCGACGACGCCGGAGCCGGAGCCGGTGATGCTGGAGAGCCTGTCGCCTGCGCGGTTCGCGCGATCCTCGAGGTACTCGCGCAGGTCGCCGCCCTCGTCGGCGGCCTGGCTGAGGATGTTCCCCTCGCCCTCGCCGTAACTCGACGGGGCAGAGCCCTGGGCGGCGCCGAGCGCCGGCAGGTTCGCCGTCGGATCCCTGTAGGGCGGTGCGGAGGCACCGAGCGCCTGCATCAGCGCGGCGACAGCCTCGGCCGCGGCCCTGTCTGCATCGGCGTACTCGTCCATGGTGGCGGTGAGGGTGCGGGCGACGGCATCCGTCAACGCCTCGAGGCCGGTGAACACCTGCGCCCCGACCTCGACCACGACTTGGTTGAGCGGATACAGGGCCACCAACAGCAGCCCCAGATCGAACGGCGCGATCTCGCACTCCGCGCGCACGTAACGCACCATCCCGGCAGCGTGCACGGCACCCTGTCGCTCGACCACCTGCTGTACCAACGACAACTGTCCGTAATCGACCAGCATCGAAACCCCCTTCATGCAGCAGGAATCACCCTAACGCGCCGGCCCCTCCCGGCTCAGTCTTGTGTGTCGGGCGTGGCCGCGGCCTCGTGCAGTGACTCCAGCGCCGCGATGATCGCGCCCTGCAGCCAGCCCAGCCAGTCGTAGAGCGGGAGCAGGGTGAGCAGCTCGTCGTCGGGCTCGATCTCGCTGTCGTCGTCCTCGATGCCGAGCCTGTCGGCGAGCACGCTGCGCACGTCGGTGAGGTGCGTGAGCCAGGGCCAGATGTCGTCGTCATCGAGTTCGACCTCGACGATCTCGCCGGGATCGAGTTCGCCGACGGATGCCGCAGCGTGCACCGTGCGGGCCGCGTTCACCTTGCCCTCAGCCAGTCCCGCTCGCTCGAAGCGCTCGAACTCGGCCGCCGCCGCCGAGTCGTCGCGGTACGCGGGTGGGAACAGCCTGGTGAACGCGCTGTCGTGCGGGGCGTCGGTGATGAGTTCGGCGATCTGACCGGCGAGGTCGGCGAGCATCGATGCCTCGTCGGGCTCGAAGTCGATCCGTATGCGGCCGGCATCGGTCACCTGCACGCTCGTCATGAGTCCTCCCTGGCGACGGATGCCTGCAGCCCGTATCCGTGCATGGCCGCGACGTGCCGTTCCATCTGCTCGCGATTGCCGACGGCCACGATGGCGCGGCCCTCGTTGTGCACGAGCAGCATCAGCCTGTCGGCCTCGGGCGCGGAGTAGCCGAAGTAGCTGCGGAACACGAACGCCACGTAGTTCATGAGATTGACGGGGTCGTTCCAGACGATGGTCACCCAGGGAACATCGATGGCAGCCCGAACGTCCCCCTCCAGGTGGGTCTGCGCACGTTCGAGAGTCTCGGGCATCAGCCCAGCGTTGCACGATCCGGGCGCCGTCGCATCTCACTCGGTGCCGATCCATTGCAGTGCCGTCCGATGGTCAATACGGTGTGACAAGGCGCCGACCACGGAACGAGGCACGATGACGGATCCGAGCACTCCACCGGCAGGCGCTCCTCCGCTGCGGACGACGTTGATCCTCTCGCTCCCGGCCATCGCCATCGGGGTCCTGACCGCGGTGATCCTGTTCGCGGTCTCGCGGGTGGCGGATGCGCTCGAGGACGTCGTGTGGACGACCCTGCCGACGGGACTCGGCGTCGACGACACGACCGGCTGGTGGACCTTCGGCGTCCTGACGCTCACGGGTCTCGTCGTCGGGCTGATCGTCTGGCTCATGCCCGGCCACGCCGGACCCGATCCGGCCACCACCGAACTGGTGTCCACTCCGCTCGGACTGCGCACGCTGCCCGGGCTCCTCCTCGTGACGATCATCGGCCTGGCCGGCGGGGTGAGTCTCGGCCCGGAGAACCCGATCATCGCCATCAACACCGCGCTCGTCGTCGCACTGATGGCGCGCCTGTTCCCGAAGGTGCCGACGATGCTCGCCGTGATGCTCGCGGCGAGCGGAACGATGGGAGCACTCTTCGGCACTCCGGTGGGCGCCGCCCTCATCCTCACCGGCATGGTGGGAATGGCGAAGGGCGGAGGGGCCCTCTGGGACCGACTGTTCCTCCCCCTCGTCGCGGCCGGCACTGGTTCGATCACCATGCTGCTGCTGGGCGAACCGCAGTTCGCCATCGCCCTTCCGCCGCTCGGTGCACCCGAGGCCGGCGACATCCTGAGCGGTGTGGTCGTCACGGTCGTCGCGGTGCTGCTCGGACTCGGCGCGGTGCACGTGTACCCGCTGCTGCACAGGGTCTTCCACCTCCTGAGGAACCCGGTGATCCCACTGACCGTCGCGGGTGCGATCCTCGGCATCCTCGGTGTCATCGGCGGCGAGGTGACCCTGTTCAAGGGCCTCACCCAGATGGGCGAGCTGGCGCAGGACGCCGACTCGATGACGGTCTGGCAGCTCACCCTCGTCGCCCTCGTGAAGATCGCCGCCCTCCTGATCGCGGCCTCCGCCGGGTTCCGGGGCGGGCGCATCTTCCCCTCGGCGTTCATCGGCGTCGCCATCGGCCTCGTCGCCCACGCCATCGTGCCCGCCGTACCGACGAGCCTCGCCGTGGCCTGCGGCGTACTCGGGTTCGTCCTCGTGATAGCGCGCGACGGCTGGCTGGCCCTGTTCCTCGCGGCGATCATCGTCGGCGACCCGACGGTGCTGCCGATCCTCTGCATCGTCATCCTGCCGGCGTGGCTCATGGTCACCCGCCAACCGCCCTTCCTCATCCGCGCACCGCAGCCCGGTCCGGAGGAGGCGGCCGCGAATCCGGAGAAGGCCGCGCCCTGATCTCAGCCGACGTTCAACGAAGGCTCAGAGTCGGGTACTAACGTGCCGACGTGCCCGTCACCACTTCGCGCCCCCTGACCTCGCTCCGGTCGGTTCGCGGCATCCGCTGGCGCGCGATCACGACACGTACCCTGCGTTCCCGCCGCGCCCTGGTCGTCGCGTTCGTGGCCCTGCATCTCGCCTTCCTGGCCTGGCTGCTGCCGCTGATGCTCGCGGGTGCCGTGGACGGCGACCTGCCGCTCTACAGGGAGTGGGCCATGCATGCCCTCGACCACGGCGTCTGGGTCGGCGTCGACGCCGACTGGGTCTATCCCGTCGGCGCCCTGCTCCCCGTCGTGCTGCCGGCCGTCTTCGGGGCGGCGGCGTACCAGCTGGTCTGGTTCCTGCTGCTGACGGCCGCCAACGGCATCTCGCTCTGGGTGCTGACGGATGCCGGCCGCCGGCGCAGCGCGTACCCGGCGGCGTGGTGGTGGCTCGCCATCCTGCTGATCCTGAGCCCGGTCGCCCTGCTGCGACTCGAGGGCTTCACCGGCCCCATGGTCATCGTCGCCCTCGTGCTGCTCGGAACCCGACCCCGCCTCGCGTCGGCCCTCCTCGCCGCGGCAGCCTGGATCAAGGTCTGGCCCGCCGCCGTGCTCCTCGCTGCGCTCATCGCGTCAGGGCGCCGTCGGATCATCGCGATCTCGGCGGGGCTCACCTCCCTCAGCATCCTCGCCATCGCCGTCGCCGCCGGTGGCCTCTGGCATGTCGCGAGCTTCCTCACCACCCAGGGCAGCCGTCACCTGCAGTTGGAGTCCGTACTCGGCACCCCGTGGCTGTGGATGGCGATAGCCCACGTTCCCGGCGCCGAGGTCTATCAGGACTGGGCGCTCGAGACCCGCGAGGTGAGCGGCCCAGGCGACATCTGGATCATGGAGAACGGAACCGGCGTCATGCTGGCGGCCGTCGCGGTGATCGCCGTGCTCATCGGGTGGGCGCATCGTCGTCGCGGGGCATCCGACGCAGACATGCGTCTGTTCCTGACGGGTGCGCTGGCCCTCGCGACAGCATTCATCGTGTTCGACAAGGTCGGATCACCGCAGTACATGCTGTGGCTCGCACCGATCGTGGTGGTCGGCATCGCACAGCTCGGTCGGGCGTGGCGGGTGCCGACGGTACTCCTCACGGCCATCGCCGTGGCCACGACCCTGGTGTTCCCGCTGTTCTACCTGCAGCTCATCGACCTGGATCCGGGAGCGGCGACTGTGCTCGGCGTGCGCAACCTGCTGCTCGTCGTGCTGCTCGGCTGGACCGTGCGCGAGCTCTGGCGCCTCGGCCGCGACGGTGGTGGCACCTCGGCCGCGGACGCCGCCGTGGGCTTCACTCGCACTGGCCGTTCGGGGCTCGTGGGAGGGACGGCCCGGCCCGATCGGCCTAGCCGAGGCGCGTCGACACCGTCACGGTGAACTTGTCGTTCCGGCCCACCTGACGGGTCGGGCCCACGAGCCGGGTGAGCGCCGAGCTGTAGCCGAGGTGGGTGTTCCACACGGTCCACAGCTCCCCGCCCGGCGCGAGAACGCGGCCGGAGTCGGCGAAGAGCTTCATGGCTGTGCCCGTGTGCACTGTCGCGCCGATGTGGAACGGCGGGTTGAGCACGATGAACTCGGCGCTGGCGTCGGGTTGCAGGCTGAGGCCGTCGTCGCGCACGACCGTCACCCTGTCGCCGACGCCGTTGGCTTCCGCCGTCTCCCGCGCCGAGGCCACTGCAGCAGCCGACTGGTCGGTGGCGAGCACGCTGAGGCCGGGGCGGCGGAGCGCCAGGACAGTGCCGAGCACGCCGGTGCCGCATCCGAGGTCGATGACGGTGCCGGCATCCGGAGCCGCCGTCCCGAGATGCCCGAGCAGCATGCGGGCACCCATGTCGACGGATGCCCCGGCGAAGGCCGCAGCGTGGGCGACGATCTCGAGGCCCAGGGCCTCGTCGTGGCTGTGCCGGGGCCAGCTCGGCTCGGCCTCGGCGGCCGGCCGTCGCGGCTCGGTGGCGAGCAGCACGCGGGACTTCTGCCGGGCGAGGCTCACGTCGACGCGGCCGAAGCGGCGCAGCAGCACCTCGTTCTGGGTCGGCGTCATGTGCTTGAGGCGACCGCCGGCGATGACGCGCACGTCGGGGGCGGCATGGCGCGCTATGGCCTCGGCGATCTCGTCGAGGGCGTCGAGGCCGCGCGGAAGCCGCAGCAGCACGATGGAGGCTCCGGCGAGCAGCTCGGCGTCGAGCGCGTGGGAGCTGTAGACGTCGCTGAGGTCTGCCGCCGCCGCGTTGTTCGCCAGGGCGAGCTCGCCGGTCAGGTCGTCCTGGTGGGTACGGATGCCTGTGACGTCGTAGAGGGCCGCAGCGCCCAGGGTGAGGGCACCGTAGTCGTCGCCGATGACGACGACGGATGCCGGGGCGGCATCGAGCAGCGCGGGCCCGGCCTCATCGATGATGAGCCTGTCGGCGGCATCGGAGGCGAACAGGTTCGGCGCCTCGACGTCGGGGTACCGGCGGAGGGACTCGAACTCGAACATGTGCCAAGGGTAGTTCCCCTCGCTGGGGCCCACGCACCCGCCCGCGGAGCGACGGGAGCGCCGGGAACGACGCGAAGCGCCGCGAAGCGCCTGTGCTCCGCCCGGTTTGCCTCCACCTCGGCGGCGACTGCGTCGCTGCGCGAGCGGGGCGGAAAGCCGACTACTCGTGCTCCAGCGGCCGCCAGACCACGAGCTGGGTCGAACGCCGCACGCGGGTGCCGGCCTTGAGCGAGATGACGTCGCCTTCGGAGCCCGCCGCGAAGACGCGGCGGCCGGGGCGCTGCAGCAGCTCGTCGGCGAGTGCGGCCTCGAGTTCATGCACGCGCTTGGAGAGGGTGACCACCTGGTTCTCCAGCTCGAGTACGCGCTTGATGCCCTCGAGGCTCACGCCCTCGGCGCTCAACCGGGCGACCTCGCGCAGCTGCACCACGTCATGCATGGAGTAGCGGCGGGACTTGCCCGAGGTGCGCGACGGCGAGACCAGTCCGAGCCTGTCGTACTGGCGAAGGGTCTGCGGATGCATCCCGGCCAGCTCGGCCGCGACCGAGATGCCGAAGATGGCGCTGTGCTCGTTCATCCGCAGACCCTCCCTGACGTTCTGTGAGCTAGCCGCGGGCGCGAGCCAGCAGCTCGTCTCGGGGGTTCTCGGCCGGCAGCGCTGCCGCGAGGGCCTCGACCGCCTCCTGCGCCTCCTTGGAGAGATGCGACGGCACGGCGATCTGCACGACGGCGAGCAGGTCGCCCGTGCCCTTCGCCGTGGCGACCCCTCGACCCTTGACGCGCAGCACGCGACCGCCGGGGGTTCCCGGAGTCACGCGCAGCTTGACGGTCTCGCCGCCCAGTGTCGGCACCTCGATGGTGGCGCCGAGGGCGGCCTCCACGAAGGTCACCGGCACCGTCACGCGCAGGTTGAGTCCGTCGCGCTCGAAGACGGGATGCTTGCGTACGGCGACCGTCAGGATGAGGTCACCGGCAGCGCCACCGTCGGGCGACGGCTCGCCCTTGCCGCGGAGCCGGATCTTCTGTCCATCGGACACTCCGGCCGGGATCTTGACCTTGATCTCGCGCCCGGCCGACGTCTGCAGGGTGATCGTCTCGCCCGTGACCGCCGTCTGGAAGTCGAGGGTCGTCGACGCCGAGACGTCGCGCCCAGGCGTCGGGCCGCCGAAGCCGCGGTATCCGCCGCTCGGCTGCCCGAACCTGCCGCCCTGACCGCCGAACATGCCGCCGAGCAGGTCGTCGAACTGCGTCTGCTGGCTGGACTGCTGGCCACGAGCGCCGCCGCCGAACATGCCCCCGAAGACGTCCTCGAAGCCACCCTGACCGCCGGCGCCGCCCGCTGTGAAGCGGGCACCGCCGCCCATCGCGCGCACGGCGTCGTACTCCTTGCGCTGCTCAGGGTCGGAGAGCACCGAGTTGGCCTCGCTGATCTCCTTGAACTTCGCCTCGGCCGCGGCGTTCCCCGGGTTTGAATCGGGGTGGTACTTGCGGGCGAGCTTGCGGTAGGTCTTCTTGAGGTCGGCCTGCGTCACATCCTTCGAGACGCCGAGCACTTTGTAGAAGTCCTTGTCGAACCAGTCCTGGCTGGCCATCTGGCTCCCTTCTGGGGGTTCGGGAGGCCTAGGCCGGAACCTTCACGACGACCTTGGCCGCGCGAAGCATGGAGGATCCCAGGTAGTAGCCGGTCTCGACGACATCGGCGACGGTGTCCGTCTCGACCTCGTCGGTCGGCTGCTGGAAGATCGCCTCGTGGATGGTCGGGTCGAACAGGTCGCCGGCCGTTCCGAACGGAGTGAGGCCGAGTTTCTCGACGGATGCGCGCAGCTTCGACGCGATGGTCGAGAACGGCGAGTCTCCGTCGAGATCCCCGTGCTTCTCGGCGCGGTCGAGGTCGTCGAGCACCGGGAGCAGGATCTTGACGACCTCGCCCATCGACCGCTCGCGCTCGACCTCGCGGTTGGCGTCGGTGCGCTTGCGGTAGTTCGCGTACTCGGCGGTGACCCGCTTGAGGTCGTTGAGGTGCTGCTGGGCGAGCTCCTCGGCGGACGACTGGCCCGAGAGGAAGCTCAGGTCGGCATCCGACAGGCTGGTCTCGATGTCAGGGCCTTCGAAGCCGTCCTCGACGTCCGACAGTCCCGCCTCGGGGGCGTCCTGTGCGGACGCCCCGTCGGTCTCGGGCTGCTCGGGTCCGTCGTTCCCAGGCTCAGGAGCCGTGTTCTCGTTGTCCCGATCGTCGGCCATGGTTACTTCTGCTCCTCGTCGTCGACGACCTCGGCGTCCACGACATCCTCATCGGATGAGGTGGGCTCCTCGGCGCCATCGGCGGGGGCGGCATCCGGAGCAGCCTGCGACTGCGAGTAGATCGCCTCGCCGAGCTTGCCCTGCGACGCGTTCAGCTTGTCGAACGCGGTCTTCACGGCCTCGTCGTCATCGCCGGCGAGGGCGCTCTTCAGACCGTCGACATCGCCCTGGACCTCGGACTTGACGTCTTCGGGGAGCTTGTCGTCGTTGTCCTTGATGAGCTTCTCGATCGAGTAGACGAGCTGCTCGGCGGAGTTGCGGGTCTCGGCGGACTCACGACGCTTCTTGTCGTCGGCGGCGTTCTCCTCGGCCTCGCGGACCATGCGCTCGATGTCCTCCTTGGGCAGCGACGAGCCGCCCGTGATGGTCATCGACTGCTCGGTACCGGTGCCCTTGTCCTTCGCCGACACGTGCACGATGCCGTTGGCGTCGATGTCGAAGGTGACCTCGACCTGCGGAACGCCGCGGGGGGCCGGCGCGATGCCGGTGAGCTCGAAGGTGCCGAGCGGCTTGTTGTCGCGGGTGAACTCGCGCTCGCCCTGGAAGACCTGGATGGCCACTGACGGCTGGTTGTCGTCTGCGGTGGTGAAGGTCTCGCTGCGCTTGGTGGGGATGGCCGTGTTGCGCTCGATGAGCTTGGTCATGATGCCGCCCTTGGTCTCGATGCCGAGGCTGAGCGGGGTCACGTCGATGAGCAGCACGTCCTTGCGCTCGCCCTTGAGGACGCCGGCCTGGAGGGCGGCGCCGACGGCGACGACCTCATCGGGGTTGACGCCCTTGTTGGGCTCCTGGCCGGTCTCCTTCTTGACGAGCTCGGACACTGCGGGCATGCGGGTCGATCCGCCGACGAGCACGACGTGAGCGATCTCGTCGAGCTTCACGCCGGCCTCGCGGATGACGTCCTCGAAGGGCTTCTTCGTGCGGTCGAGCAGGTCGCTGGTCATGTTCTCGAACTCGGCGCGGGTGAGCGTCTCGTCGAGGTTGGCCGGGCCGTTCTCGGTGAGCGACAGGTAGGGCAGCTGGATGCTGGCCTTCATCGAGGAGCTGAGCTCCTTCTTCGCCTGCTCGGCCGCCTCCTTGAGGCGCTGCTTGGCGATCTTGTCGTTGGAGACGTCGACACCGGTCGAGTCCTTGAAGCGCTTGATCAGCCAGTCGACGATCCGCTGGTCCCAGTCGTCTCCACCGAGGCGGTTGTCACCGGCGGTCGAGCGCACCTGGATGGTCGAGAAGTCGTCGTCCTTGCCCACCTCGAGGAGGGAGACGTCGAAGGTTCCACCACCGAGGTCGAAGACGAGGATGAGCTCGTCCTCCTTGCCGCGATCCAGGCCGTAGGCCAGAGCAGCGGCCGTCGGCTCGTTGATGATGCGGAGCACGTTGAGGCCCGCGATCTCGCCGGCCTCCTTCGTGGCCTGGCGCTCGGCGTCATTGAAGTAGGCGGGAACAGTGATGACGGCATCCGTAACGGTGTCACCGAGGTACTGCTCTGCGTCCCGCTTGAGCTTCGAGAGGATGCGCGAGGAGATCTCCTGCGCCGTGTACTTCTTGCCGTCGATGTCGGTCTTCCAGTCGGTGCCCATGTGGCGCTTGACGCTGGAGATGGTGCGGTCGACGTTGGTCACGGCCTGGCGCTTGGCGGTCTCGCCGACGAGCACCTCGCCGTCCTTCGTGTACGCAACCACCGACGGGGTGGTGCGGAAGCCCTCGGCGTTCGCGATGACCTTGGGCTCGCCGCCCTCGAGGACGCTGACGACCGAGTTGGTGGTTCCGAGGTCGATACCTACTGCACGTGACATGTGATGTTTCTCCTTCTGCCGCGATGGTTCCGCGGCCTGTGGTTCGGCCTTGCGGCCTGCCCTTCGGCAGGCCCGTGAGAGCGATCCGAAGTCTGTCCATCAAGACTTGAGCCTTGATGACTCAAGTGTTCCACCGGGGCGAAATGGTGTCAAGCCGAGCTGCTCAAAGTTGAGTCGAATACACTCAACTCTCAGCTTCAAGAGCGTCCTAACCCCTGACCATGCGTGATTTCCGGATGCGGCGGCCGATTGCGCTTGTGCCACGATCGCACCGATCCCCTGCCATTGGTCATCGGCGCTGCCTACTATGGCGCCATGTCGACTCGCAGGCCCTTGGCCATCACCGCACTGACCGCCGCCGCGCTCACAGTCACGGCGATGTTGGCCGGATGCACGGCGCAGACCGGAAGCGCGAGCAGCGCATCGGCATCAGCGAACCCGACACCCACCTTCACTGATGCCTCCCCATCGGCCACCCCGACGCCGGAGGCCACTCAGGTCGCCCCTCGCGACGAGCCATCGCCCACCGCCGAGACTCCGATCGCCGCGGCCGGCTGCGACACCTTCCTGACCGAGGCGCAGACGTCGGAACTGGCATCCGAGGGTTTCGTCCCCGACCCGACCTCGACCTGGCCCGACGTGATGGCCGAGGCCGCTGCCAACGGTGGTACGTGGTGTGCCTGGAAGAGCGCTGACGGCAGCCCCGGCTTCCACGCCGGACAGGTCGCCATTCCGGATGCCGTCTGGCAGAAGAAGCGCGCGGACCTGGTCGCCCAGGGCGCGCTCGAGGACGATGCGAGCTACCCCGGATTCCTGGCACTGCCCGATGCGGGCGCCCCCGATATCGACGGGGGATTCGTCTACGCGAACGGCTGCCTCGTCTATGTGAGTTACCCGAAGCTGGCGGCATCCGTCACCGTCCTGCAATGAGGTCTGCATGCTGTTGACGAGAAGACATCGGATGGTCCGAGGCGCGCTGATCGCCGGAGGGGTCGCGCTCGCAACGCTGCTCGCCGGGTGCGCAGGGGCGGGGAGCCCGGCGCCGACCACCTCTCAGTCGTCCGGAACCGATGCCGACACCGACACCAGCCCCGACGCGAGCCCCGGCCCGACCTCGACAGCCGTTGCGCCCCGTGACGAGGCGACGCACACGCCGGAGACCCCCATCGTCGGATGCGAGTCGGTCTTCACCGAGGAGGAGAACGCCTCGCTCGCGGCCGATGGGCTCACCCTCGACGACACCTCGGCCCTCGGGCAGACCATGGCCGACATGCTGGAAGCCGGTGCCGCCGGATGCCGGTGGACGAAACCCTCGAGCGACATCGCCGTCTGGTATGCGAGGTTGCCCGTCGACGCCGCGGCGCAGGCCGCGTGGGAGTCCAAGCTCACGGCCGCAGGATTCACGGTGAGCAACGACCCCGTGGACGGCGCCATGCTCGCCCCGGCCGACTACGACGGCAACTACCGGCCCACCGTCGTCATCCACGACGGCGTGCTGCACTTCGCGAGCTACGCCGACATCCTCGCCTCGGTCGTGGAGTTGCAATAGCGTTGCCCCCTGCCCGCGCGCGGGCATAGGCTGGGCGCGCGCGCTCGCGCATCCGTTCCACCGGAGATCGAAGGGAGTGATACCGCATGGCCGTCTTCTCAGTGACACCTGCTCACTCCTCCTTCCTCGAGGTCATCCGCTAACACCCGCCCGCCCACACGCGGCGCAGGCATCCGATGGCCTCCCTCTCATCCGGAGAACATCACCTTGTCTTTCGACACCAGTTTCGGCACCACTTTCGACATCCCTCTCAACCCTCGGCTCGACGCTCCCGTCGAGGCGCCTCTCGACGAACCCGGCGCCGACGGCTCCGGCTCCGTCTCCATCGGCTCGGTCGATTCCGTCGGCACCTTCTCCCTGGCCGAACCGGGGGAGGACCAGCGCTGGTCGACCTGGCCCGCGGTCACCCCGACCGAGCGCGGCCCGCTCCCGCACCCGGCCTGGCTCGTCACCAGCGCCGCCGCCTTCGACACCGAACTCGGCATAGTGAAGACGGGCAAGGAGGGCGACGTCTTCCTCATCGAGCGCGGCATCCCCGACGACGGCAGCGGCCGACCCGGGCCGAGCTGCCTGCTGGCCGCCAAGCGCTACCGCGGCCTCGAGGTCAGCGACTTCCACCGCTCGGCCCAGTACCAGGAGGGCCGACGGATGCGGAACACCCGCGACACCCGCGCCATCGCCCGGGGATCGTCCTACGGCCGGGGCGTGGCGTCAGGGCGCTGGGCCTTCGCCGAGTTCGAGGCGCTCTGCCGGGCGTTCGATGCCGGCGTGCCGGTTCCGTATCCCGTGCAGGTGAACTCCACCGAGGTGCTCATGGAGTTCATCGGCGACGGGCGCACGGCCGCACCCCGGCTCGCGCAACTGCGGGCACCTCGCGCCCAGCTCGAGCCGTTGTTCGACCAGACCTTCGAGATCATGCGCTCGTTCGCCCGTGCGGGAGTCGCGCACGGCGACCTCTCGGCTTACAACCTGCTCGTGCACGACGAGCGGGTCGTGGTCATTGACCTGCCGCAGCTCGTGGACCTCGCCGCGAATCCCGGAGGGCTCGACTTCCTGCACCGCGACGTCGTCAACGTGTGCACCTGGTTCACCAGGCGCGGCCTCGAGCGCGACGCCGAGTCGTTCTTCGCCGCTCTCGTGGCCGAACTCTGGTGACGTTCAGCGGGAACGACGGTTCCGGGCGACGATCAGGACCACGGCTCCGGCGAGGAGGATCGCGAGCCCGCCGATGACCACCCAACCGATCTCGACGCCGGTCGCCGCCAACGCGGGATCAGAGGGGGGTGTCTGCGCACCGGTCGGCGCGGGGCTCGCGGTCGCGGTGGGCGAGGCCGTCGGCGTCGGAGTAGGCGTGGGTGTGATCGTCGGAGTGGGAGTCGGCGTCGGCGTCGGCGTCGGCGGGACCGTCACGGTCAGCGTCGTCGGAGCACCGACGACGTCATCGAAGAGATCGCTGATCGCGACGATCCGGTAGAGGGTTCCCGATGCGGACTCCACACCGTCGACTGTGAGGGACTCACTCGTGGCACCGTCGACGTCAGACCAGGTAGCGCCGCCGTCGCTGCTCTGCTGCCACTGCAGCGTCTGCCAGAAGTCGTTGATCGTCGCCGTGAAGGTCGCGGCCGTGCCGACGACCACGCTCTGGGCGGGGATCGGATCGATCGTGGGCTTGGTGAAGACCAGCACCTCGTCGGAACCGCCACTCGTCGCGTACACCTTGTCAGCGTCACCTCCGGGCTGGCCGTAGGTCTTCACGGACTCCACGTTGTCGCCGGCCTGCACCTGCGCGAGCGCGCCGGTCTGGTAGTCGTAGGTGACGATCCCGCCGGTCAGGCACGCCACGTACACGCGGTTGCCGGCCGGTGAGGTGTCGACGAGCCGGGGCCCGCATGGCACCTCCGCCGTGACGACGGATGCCGGATCGCCCGGGGTGAATCCGCTCACCGAGGTGGGTGTCCCGGAGTTGCTGCTCACCACCCGGTCCTGTGCCGCACTGTAGGAGAGGCCCCACGGAAGGTCGCCGGTCGGGATGACCGCCGCATCCGGGGCGAGGCTCCCATCCGACGCGACGGCGACACCGAACACTCCACCGGCCGGGGCTGGAGCGTTCGCGGTGAAGTACACCTGTGACCCGTCGCTCCGGGTTGCAACGCCCCGCGATCCCGATGACGGCAGGTTGACGGTGCGCGGTGATGCCGCGAGGTTCGCGGTGTCGAACTGGTACTGGGGATTGAACAGGGTCGCCGCGTAGACGAATCGACCTGTCGGATCAGCGGCGAGTCCGACGAAGCCGCCGCCGCCGGAGAGCACGGTCGGTGCCGTCGGCACCGCCCCAGTGAGCGCGGCGGTCGGATAGACCCACACCTCGCCCGGGCTGTAGAAGGACACCCACACCTGCGAGCCGTCACCGCTGACGGTGATGGCGGTGGGATTGAACGCGGAGGCATCTCCGAAGGGGATGACGTTGGTCTCTGCCATCGTCGCTGTGTCGTACACGCGCAGGTCGGCGATCCCGCCGTCGCCCCGCGAGATGACGAACAGGTCCTGTCCGTCTGCGCTGAGGGCGAGGTCGATGGGATAGCGGCCGGATGACACCGTCTGATAGGTGAAGGCCGGATCCGCCTGGGCAGCCGTCTGGCCGAGCACGCCGACGCCGGCGACGAGGAGGAGGGATCCGGCGACCGCAGCGATGCGACGCCACAGTCGTGCCTTCATGAGCATCCTTCGGGTGTTCGGTGTGGACAGTCTCACACGTCCCCCGATCGGGTGCCAAATCCCGCGGATGCCGCCGGGTGCCGCGCACCCGGATGTTCACGAGACGGCACTAGCCTGAGCGCATGACCAGCACCGTTGCCGATCCGACGACCACTCGAGGGCAGATCCTCGCCTGGGGCCTGTGGGACTGGGGATCGGCCGCGTTCAACGCCGTCGCCACCACCTTCGTCTTCACCGTGTACCTCACCGGGAAGTCGTTCGGCGAGGAGGCGGCGGTGTCGGCCCAATTGGGCTGGGCTCTCGGCCTGGCCGGTATCGTCGTGTTGCTCATCGCCCCGGTGACGGGTCAGCGATCCGACACCTCCGGCCGGCGCAAGCTCTGGCTGGCGGTGAACACGGCCGTCGTCGTCGCATGCCTCGCTCTCATGTTCCTCGTGCAGCCGAGCCCCGACTACCTCCTCCTCGGGCTCATCCTGCTGGCCGTCGGCACGGTGTTCTTCGAGATCGCCGGCGTCAACTACAACGCGATGCTCGCCCAGATCTCCACTCCGAAGACCGTCGGCCGGGTGAGCGGATTCGGTTGGGGCATGGGCTACATCGGCGGGATCGTGCTGCTGCTCATCGTCTACTTCGGCTTCATCAAGCCTGAGGTCGGGCTGTTCGGCGTGACGGGCGACGACGGCCTGGCCGTCCGCGTCTCGATGGTCATCGCAGCGCTCTGGTTCGCCGTCTTCGCCCTACCCGTGCTGTTCGCGGTTCCCGAGCTTCCGGTGACGGATGCCGCCAAGCATGAGCGCATCGGCTTCCTGAAGTCGTACGCCGTGCTCGGCAGGGACATCGCGCGGCTGTGGAAGACCAGCCGCCCGACAGTGCACTTCCTGCTCGCGAGCGCCGTCTTCCGTGATGGGCTCACCGGCGTCTTCACCTTCGGCGGCGTGCTCGCGGCCGGCACCTTCGGCTTCTCCCCCGGCGACGTCATCATCTTCGCGATCGCCGCGAACGTGGTCGCCGGCGTGTCGACCATCAGTGTCGGCTACCTCGACGACCGCCTCGGAGCGAAGCCCGTCATCGTCACGGCGCTCATCGGCCTGGTGATCTCAGGCTCGCTGGTGTTCCTGCTCCACGACGGCGGAACAGTCGTGTTCTGGGTCTTCGGCCTCATGCTGTGCCTGTTCGTCGGGCCGGCCCAGTCGGCCAGCCGCACGTTCCTCTCCCGCCTCATCCCCGCGGGCAGGGAAGGCGAGGTGTTCGGCCTCTACGCGACGACAGGACGTGCGGCGACGTTCCTCGCCCCCACCGCTTTCGCCCTGTTCGTGACGATCGGCGGTGCGCAGTACTGGGGCATCCTGGGAATCGTGCTGGTGCTCCTGGTCGGCCTGCTCCTGCTCATCCCGGTGAAGGCCAGGCAGGACCAGATCGGGTGATCCTCGCGCCGCGACCTTGACGGCGGCTCCGACGCGCGACCACACTGAAACCGACGTCGGTCGGGCATCGGCGCGATCGAAGGGCACTGCACATGACTAGAGCCGGAACGAAGACGTCGAAGGCCGCCAAGGTCACCACAGCCGAACCGCCCCATGCCTTCGTCGGCACCTCGGGCCAGAACCAGCTCAACCCGCTGTTCGCCCGTGTCGGCGAGGCGACGGACTTCCTGCTCGACGCCATCCCACCCGGTGAGTCACTCCCCGAGACCGCGTACCAGGTGGTGCACGACGAGGCCATGCTCGACGGCAACTCGCGCCTCAACCTCGCGACCTTCGTGGGCACGTGGATGGACCCCTACGCACAGAAGATCTACGCCGAGTCCGCCGACAAGAACATGGTCGACAAGGACGAGTATCCGCAGACCGCGGCGATCGAGACGCGCTGCTGGAAGATGATCGCCCGTCTGTGGAACGCGCCCGACGTCGACGGAGCCATCGGCACCTCGACCATCGGATCGTCGGAGGCCTGCATGCTCGGCGGCCTGGCACTCAAGCGCCGCTGGCAGATCGCTCGCCGCGCGGCCGGGAAGTCGACCGAGAAGCCCAACCTCATCCTCTCCAGCGCCGTGCAGGTGTGCTGGGAGAAGTTCTGCAACTACTGGGACGTCGAGGCACGCTACGTGCCCATCAGCGACGAGCACAAGGTTCTGGACGGCCACGACCTCGACAAGTACGTCGACGAGAACACCATCGGTGTCGTCGCGATCATGGGCGTCACCTACACCGGCATGTACGAGCCCGTGGCCGAGATCGCCGCCGCGCTCGACCGCATCCAGGAGGAGACCGGCCTCGACGTCCCGATCCACGTCGACGGGGCATCCGGCGGCATGATCGCGCCGTTCCTGCAGCCTGACCTGGTGTGGGACTTCCGCCTCGAGCGAGTGGCCTCCATCAGCACCTCGGCCCACAAGTACGGCCTGGTCTACCCCGGGCTCGGCTGGGTGGTGTGGCGCACGGTCGACGACCTGCCGAAGGAGCTCGTCTTCGACGTGACCTACCTCGGCGGCCACATGCCGAGCTTCGCCCTCAATTTCTCCCGGCCGGGTTCACAGGTGCTGCTGCAGTACTACCTGTTCCTGCGGCTCGGATGGGACGGCTACTACAAGGTGCAGAAGGCATCGCAGGACGTCGCCGTCTACCTGGCGCAGGCCATCGCCGAGATGCCCGCCTTCGTCCTCTGGAACGACGGAACCGACATCCCCGTCTTCGCGTGGCAGCTTCGAGCCGGCTACACCGACAAGTGGAACCTCTATCACCTGTCCGAGCGACTCAGGCTGAAGGGCTGGCTGATTCCCGCCTATCCGATGCCCGACGACCTCACCGACATGGTCGTTCAGCGCATCGTCGTGCGCAACGGCCTGAGCCGCAATCTCGCGGAGAGCCTGATGGTCGACATCCGCGAGGCTGTCGCCTACCTCGACGCGTTGGAGGCACCCATGCCGACGGAGGGTCTGGTCTCGAGCTTCACGCACTGAGCGGCTGAGCACGCACCGGGCGAGCGGATGCGGCTTCCCGACGACTCAGCAGCGCCGCCGCCAGGAAGCAGGCCGCGCCGAGGAAGGTGCCGACGTTCGCCCAGAACAGGCTGACCAAGGTGTCGGTCGTCGGGATCACGTAGGCCCCGATGGCCGAGAGTCCGAACAGCACCGACCCGGCCATGCCGAGCCAGGTGCAGCGCCAGGTGCGGGCATGCGGGTCCCAGAGCCTGTCGCGACCCGTCGTGGCCATCACGGCGAGCACGCTGGAGACCAGGAACAGGATCGAGCCGTAGGCGTCGGGCCGCCAGCCGCTCGAGACGCGGGTCTCGCTGTTGATCGCCGTGATGAGCGCCTCGGCCGTGCTGACGTTGAAGAACAGCGTGCCGAGGAACTGCACGGCTGCCGCCCACCAGTCGAACAGGTCGGGCGCAGCGGTCGTGCGCCGCGGCGGGCGCCGACCGCTCAGGCTCAGCTGGATGAAGCCGCCCGCTGTGAAGAACAGCGACCCCACGAAGAAGGTGAGCCCGTCGGCGACGGACCCGACGGCCTCGGCGTAGAACGGGACCGCCCCGACCATGAAGAAGAGCGAGCCGATGGCGAAGGCCCACGCCTCACGACGGAGACGCACGCTCGTGGGCACCCGCACCTCGCTCATGATCACGCCTCCAGGGCCGCGGCGCGCCGGTCACGTGGGTACGTGCCATCCGTCCTCCGGGCTCGGCCACAGTCTGGCCGCGCCCGGAGCATTCGGCAAGGCACGGCGACGCTCGGGGAACACGGGGCGGGAGGAGCCTGTGCCGCGAAGCTCCAGCCGAATCGCGAGTCGGTTCTCCTGGAGTTCCGACCCTCCTGCGTCAGTCCCCGGCTCGCACGGTGAACCGTGCAGCCAGCAGCGCCTCCTCGACGGAGGATGCGCCGACCAGCAGCTCGAAATCACCTGGCTCCACGAGGCGGCATCCGGCGGAGTCCACGATCGTGCACTCCGCAACCGGCAGCTCGATGCGCACCCGTGTCGAGGCACCCGGAGCGAGGTCCACCTGGCTGTAGCCCTTCAGCTCCTTGTCGGTCCAGCTGGCGCTCGTGACGCAGTCGCGCACGTACACCTGCACCGTCTCCAGGACCGGACGTTCGCCGGTGTTGGTCACCGTCACCTCCGCGACGATGGTGTCGCCCGTGCTGAGCTCCACGTCTGCCAGGAGCAGGTCGGTGTACTCCACCGTGGTGTACGAGAGGCCCTCACCGAACGCCCACGCGGGCGCCATGGTGAGATCAGCGTAGCGGTCGCCGTGCTGACCACGGATCTGGTTGTAGTACGTCGGCTGCTGACCGGCATGCCGTGCGAAGGAGATCGGCAACCGCCCTGACGGCTCGACCCGACCGGCGATGATCTCGGCGATCGCCTGACCGCCGAGCATGCCCGGATTCGCCGCCCAGATCACGGCCGCGGCCCTCGCCACCGAGGGCGGCAGCACGAGCGGCTTCGACGCGAGCAGCACCACGATGACGGGCCTGCCGGTCGCGATCATGGCGTCGAGGAGCGCGATCTGCGCGCCGATCAGCTCGAGCGTCGCCGTCGACCGACCCTCGCCCACGAGCTCGATGCGGTCGCCGACGACGGCGACCACGACATCCGAGTTCTCGGCGGCCGCGATGGCCTCGTCGATGAGCTCCTGATCGGGGGCACAGGGCACGACGATCTGCGGCCGCGGCTGCCCGTCCGGGAACACTGTGCCCTGCGGGTCGTTCTCGAGCGTGAGGATGTCGGCTCCGCGTGCGTGACGGATCTCCCAGCCGTCGATCTGACGGAATCCATCGAGCACGGTCGTGATCATCTCGCGAGGCTGGCCGTCCAGCCAGCCGGCCTGGCCGGATCCGCCGGCCCAGTCGCCGAGCTGGGTCTGCGCATCGTCGGCGAGCGGGCCGACCACGGCCACGCGCACGGGACCCTCGGCCGGGAGCGGCAGGGTTCCGTCGTTCTCGAGCAGGACGATCGAGCGACGTGCGACCTCGAGGTTCAGCTCCGCATGCTCGGTGCTGCCGACCACGTCGTCGAGGCCATCGACCGGAAGGCGCGGATCCTCGAAGAGTCCGAGGTCGAACTTGAGGGTCAGGATTCGTGCCGCGGCTTCGTCGAAGGCGTCCTCGGCGAGCAGGCCAAGCGCGACCGCTTCCAATGCGCCTTCGAAGAACTTCGGCGTGGCCATGACCATGTCGTTGCCCGCCCTGACGGCAGCGGCGGCGGCGTGGGCATAGTCCGCGTGGAGCTTCTGCTCCCAGACCATGCGGCCGACGTTGTCCCAGTCGGTGACCAGGGTTCCGGTGTATCCCCACTCGCCACGCAGCACGTCGTTCAACAGCCAATCGTTGACGGTGATCGGCACGCCGTCCATGCTCTGGTAGCCGAGCATGAAGCTGCGGCATCCCTCGCGTGCGACCCGCTCGAACGCCGGGAGGAACCAGCTGCGCAGCTTGCGCCGCGAGATGTCGGCTTCGCTCGCGTCGCGCCCGCCCTGCGTCTCCGAGTATCCGGCGAAGTGCTTGGCCGTCGCGAGGATCGCGGTCGGGTCCTGCAGTCCATCGCCCTGGTAGCCGCGCACCATGGCGCTCGCGAGTTCGCCGATGAGGAACGGATCCTCACCGAACGTCTCGTTGACGCGACCCCAGCGCAGGTCCCGGGCGATGCACAGCACCGGCGAGAACGTCCAGTGCACGCCGGTCGCAGCGACCTCCTCCGCGGTCGCTCTCGCGACCCGCTCCATGAGGTCCGCGTCCCACGCTGCGGCCATGCCGAGCTGCGTCGGATAGATCGTCGCGCCGGGCCAGAACGAGTGCCCGTGGATGCAGTCCTCGGCGACGAGCAGGGGGATGCGCAGGCGGGTTCCGGCGGAGAGCCGGTTCGCCTCGAGGATCCGCTCCGGAGAGGTGTGCAGGATCGAACCGGCGCGGCGACGCAGGACGATGTCATCCAGGTCGTCGCGCGCGTCGAGCTGGAGCATCTGCCCGACCTTCTCCTCGACGGTCATGCGCCCGAGGAGGTCGGAGACCCGCTCCGCGGTGGTGAGCGATGGGTCGAGGTAGGGGAGGACCTTCTGCGTGTGCTCGATGCTCACGGTCTGCGTCGAGGTCATGCGCTCGATCCCTTCACCGCGGATCGGCCGGAGTCCGTACCCGGAACGACGATGTCCGTGCGTACCTCGGTGACGGCGGCGTTCACGTCCATGCCCTTCTTCTTCATGGCGCGAGCGCGCTCGCCGGCCGAGCGGAGACGGGGGTTGACGTACTCATCGATGCCGAAGTTGATCAGCGAGAGGGCCACACCGAGAAGTGCGATGCACAGTCCGGCCGGCACGTACCACCACCAGTAGTCCGGGAACGCGTTGTTCTGCTGCGCCCAGAACAGGATGGTTCCCCAGTTCAGGTTCGACACCGGGATGACGCCGATGAACGCGAGGGTGGTGAGGCCGAGAACCGCGGCCGTCATCGTACCGACGAAGCTCGATGCGATGATCGCCAGCAGGTTCGGCAGCATCTCGACCAGGATGATGCGGTGGAGCGGTTCGCCGTTGGCGCGCGCGGCCTGGATGAAGTCGCGGTTGCGCAGCGACATCGTCTGTGCGCGCAGGACTCGTGCACCCCAGGCCCATCCGGTGAGTCCCAGCACGGCCGCGATGAGCACGAGGGGCGGGTCCTGGAACTGCGACGCGATGATGATCATCAGCGGCAGCGCGGGCAGGACGAGGAACACGTTCGACAGCGCCGAGAGGGATTCGCTCTTCCATCCGCGCAGGTAGCCAGCGGTCACGCCCACCACGATCGCCATGACCGTCGCCATGATCGTCGCGAGGAACCCGACGACGAGCACGCCCTGGGTTCCGTACACGAGCTGGCTGAAGATGTCCTCGCCGATGTGAGTCGTTCCGAGGAGATGATCGAGCGACGGCGGCTGGAGGGTCTCGTCCAGGTTCTGCGTCGTCGGGTCGTACGGCGCGATCCACGGCGCGAAGATCGCCACGAGCACGAAGACTCCGAGGATGATCAGTCCGGCGGTCGACTTCGGATTGCGGAACATCGCCAGGGATGTCTTCAGCTCACTTCGGAACGTCTTCTTCTTGACGGTCGACAGGTTGGCCGTGAGAACGCTCGCGGTTTCCGGTGCGCCGGCGCCGGCTGGGCGAACCAGCGTCGACGACTTCTCTTCAGGAGCATTCATGTTCAGGCCTCCGTCTCGCGTACGCGGGGATCGAGGATGGCGTACGCGATGTCCGCCAGGATGTTGGCGGCCAGTACAGCCAGGACCAGCACGAGGAAGATCCCCTGCATCAGGGCATAGTCCTTCGCGTTGGTCGCATTGAGCAGCAGCAGTCCGACGCCGGGGTAGGAGAACACCATCTCCATCACGAGCGTGCCGCCGACGATGAAGCCGAGGGCGAGGGCGAAGCTCTGGATCTGCGGCAGAACCGCGTTGCGCGCCGCGTAACGCCAGAGCACCCGCTTGTCCGGCATCCCCTTGGCCTGGGCCACTGTGACGTAGTCCTCATCGAGGACGGTGAGCATCATGTTGCGCATGCCGAGCACCCAACCGCCGACCGAGGCGATCACGATGGTCAGCGCCGGCAGTGCGGCGTGGGAGATCACGTCGCCGATGAATTCGATGTTCCACCCCGGTGTCACTCCGAGCTCATACGCGTGTCCGGCCGGGAACCAACCGAGCAGGGACGCGAAGACCGCGATGAAGATCAGCCCGAGCCAGAAGTAGGGCACCGTGCCCAGAAAGGTCGTGACCGGGACGAGCAGGTCGAGTCGCCCGCCGCGCCGCCAGCCGACGATGGCCCCGAGGATGGTGCCGACGACGAACGAGATGACGGTCGCGAACCCCACGAGACAGAGCGTCCAGGGCAGGGCCGCGGCGATGACGTCGGCCACCGGCGCCATGCCGCTCGAGATCGAGACGCCGAGGTCGCCGTGCAACAGCATGTTCCAGTAGTGCAGGTACTGGTCC
This sequence comes from Leifsonia sp. Leaf264, assembly GCF_001422325.1. GTDB lineage: Bacteria > Actinomycetota > Actinomycetes > Actinomycetales > Microbacteriaceae > Orlajensenia. The sequence goes on along the minus strand of NZ_LMMR01000008.1, from coordinate 212,529 downwards.
CACAGCGACGTCGAGTTGTCGAGGCCGAACTGGATCCGCAGTGCCTTCTCAGCCTCAGGCTGCAGCAGACCTCGGCTCTGCGCCATATAGGCCTGCACCGCATCGCCCTTCATCATCCGCGGGATGAAGAAGTTGATGGTGATGGCCGCCCACGCGGTGAACGCATAGAACAGCACGCGGCCGCCGAGGAATCGCCACGGCAGGCGATGTCCGGTGCGCTCCGCCTTCGTGGCGGTCGTCCCGACGAGCGTGGGATCGACCGGCAGCGTTTCCGCTGGTGGCTGGTCGACTGGCAACGTGACGAGCGATTGGCCGTCCGTGGATGCGACCGTCTCGGGATCGTGGTGGCCGGTTGACAGGTCGGCGCTCATCGCGCACCTCCGAGAGTCGGTACCGACCGGTTGCGGAAGAAGTCCTCCGGGTCGGGTGAAGCCGCGCGCAGCTCCTGAGTGTAGGGGTCTTGCGGGCGAAGGATGACGTCGTCGGCCGTTCCGCGCTCGACGACCTTGCCCTGATTGAGCACCATGATCTCGTCGCTGAAGTGGCGGGCCGTGGCGAGGTCGTGGGTGATGTAGAGCACCCCGAGCCCCTCCTCGCGCTGGAGGTCGGCGAGCAGGTTCAGAACTCCGAGTCGAATCGACACGTCGAGCATCGATACAGGTTCGTCGGCCACCAGCAGTGCGGGACGGGATGCCAGTGCACGCGCGATCGCCACTCGCTGTCGCTGTCCGCCGGACAGTTCGTGCGGACGGCGCTCCATCACGGAATCCGGATCCAGACGGACGCGCAGCAGCAGGCGGCGCACTTCGTCGTCGAGCTCCTGACGGGGAACCACCTTGTCGAGCCGCAGCGGCCGCTCGATGTGATGGCGGATGGAGTGAGAGGGATTCAGGGACGCGAACGGGTCCTGGAACACCATCCGGAGCTGCTGGCGGTACGTGCGCAAGCCGGCGCCGCTCCGGGGAATGGGGGCGCCGTCGAGCAGCACCTCGCCGCGAGTGGGAGTCTCCAGCTGCGTGAGGATCTTCGCGATCGTGGACTTGCCGCTGCCCGACTGGCCGACGAGGCCGATCGTCTGGTGCGAGCGCAGAGTGAAGCTCACGTCGTCGAGAGCCTTGAGCTGGCCGGAACCGCGGACGTTGTAGATCTTCGTGACGTTCTTGAACTCGAGAGTGGTCATCGGACCACCACTCCCTTCTCGCCGGTGAGGCGTGGGAACGAGCGGAGCAGGCTCCGGGTGTACTCGTGCTCGGGGTCGGACCAGATCTGCTCGGAGGTGGCGATCTCGACGATCTCGCCCTCGCGCATGATCGCGATGCGATCGCTGATCTCGAGCAGCAGCGGCAGGTCGTGGGTGATGAAGATCACCGAGAACCCGAATTCATGGCGGAGCTGAGAGATCTGCTTGAGGATCTCGCGCTGCACGAGCACGTCGAGCGCGGTCGTCGGCTCGTCCATGACCATCAGCTGAGGGCGCAGCGCGAGAGCCATGGCGATCATCACGCGCTGGCGCATGCCACCGGAGAGCTCGTGAGGATAGGAGCGGATGCGCTGTCCGCCGACCTTGACGATCTCGAGCAGCTCGATGACGGCCGCACGCCGCTCCGAGCGATTCATCTCAGGGCGGTGCACGAGGAACACGTCGGCCAGCTGCGAGCCGATCGTCATGACCGGATTGAGGGCGTTCATCGCCCCTTGGAAGACCATCGAGATCTTGTCCCAGCGGAACCGACGCATCGCCTCGGCGTCGAGGGTGTTGATGTCGATGTCGTCTCCGTCGGCGTCGTGGAAGACGACGCTGCCGCTCGTGATCACCGCCGGCGGCTTGAGCAGGCGCTGCACGCCGTACGCGAGTGTGGTCTTCCCACTCCCGCTCTCTCCGGCGAGTCCGACGATCTCGCCGCGCTTGATGTCGATGGTGACGTTCTTGACCGCCGCGACCGGCGGATCCACGTCATACACGACTGAGAAGTCGCGTATGGAAAGGAGGGATTCTGTCATGGGAGGAACACTTTCTTCACTCACAGCACGCGCGGTCTGGGGTGGGAGGGGGAAGGTATCCCCCACCCACCCCAGATGCGCTGGATGGTTACTTGACGGGCTTCAGGCTCATCAGAACCTGGACGGCCGACGGCTGCGTCGGGTCGGCTGTCGCGTACTGGTCGTCCTCGCTGGGCCAACCGGTGAACGAGCGGGTGTTGTACTCGCCCAACGTCGGGTGGGTACCGATCGGGATGGCGGGCACGTCGTCGACGAAGATCTTCTGGATCTTGTTGAGCGCATCCGTGCGAGTCGCATCATCCGATGCACTGGCGTACTGCTGGAGCAGCTTCGTCGCCTCCGGGTTGTCGTAACGCCCGAAGTTGTCGGCGACCTGGCCACCCGATTCCTGATCGAGGTAAGCACCGTTCATCGTGTCGTCGTAGATGTGCCACGGGTTCGAGCCCGAGCCAGTCCAGTGCAGCGCGGCGTCGAAGTTGCCGGAGGCGATGTTTCCGAACCACGTGTTGGCGTCCGGAGTCGCGACCTTGGCGTCGGCACCGAGAGCGGTCTTGATCTGCGACGCGACCAGCTGGATGCCGGTGACGTAGTCGTTCCAGCCCTGCGGATCCTGCAGCGTGAAGGACACCTTCGCGCCGGACGGATCGACCAGTGCGTCGCCGTCCCACGTGTAGCCGGCGTCGGTGAGGATCTTCTTCGCACCGTCGACGTCGATCGAGAAGGTCTCGTCCTGGTATTCGGGAGCGATGTACTGGTCACCCGTCGGCTGGGGGATGCCCGTGACGCTCGTCAGTTCGGGGCCGGCGTTGCTGCGGGCCTTCTCGGCGTGGGCCTTGCGGTCGATGACCATGTTCACGGCCTTGCGGAATGCCACGTCGTCGAACGGAGCCTTCGTCGTGTTGACCAGGATCATGTCCGGGCTGAGGATGTTGGCGCCCCAGAAGACGTTGTGCTCGGGGTCCTTGTCGACGTAGTTCGTCTGGTAGTCCGTGATGAAGATCTGTGCCCAGTCGGTCTCGCCGCTCTGCAGCGCGCGAAGCAGGCCGGTGTTGTCGTTGTACTCGAGGTACTTGAGCGTTGCGACAGGAACGGCGCCGCCCCAGTAGTCGGTGCGAGCCTTGAGCACGACGCCCTGCGACGAGAAGCTGTCGACCGTGTACGGGCCTGTACCAACGGCGTCCTTGACCGGGTCCTTGGCGGGGTCCTTGATGTCCTTCCACAGGTGCTCGGGCACGATGGTGGTCTGCAGGACATCGCCCTGCTTGACGAACTTCGACTCGCTGAAGGTCATGACGACGTTGTCGCCGTCCTTCTTGATGTCGGCGAGCTTCAGACCGGCGAGGTCCAGAGCGGGGGTGTTCTTGATCATGGTGAAGGTGAACACGATGTCGTCAGCGGTGAACGGCTTTCCGTCGTTCCACTTGACGTCCTCACGCGGAGTGACGGTCAGCTGGGTGTAGTCGCTGTTCCACTCCACCTTCGATGCCAACCAGGGGGTCGTCTCGTTCTTGCCGACGGGGTTCACCATGGCGAGCGGTTCGTAGATCATCCGGTCGTAGCCGAGGGACATGCCCGAGCCGGTGGTGATGAACGGGTTGTTGATCTGCGTGGCGAGGACGGCAGAGCCGTCCGGCTTCGCGATCGTGAGCGAGCCGGAGGCGGCCGCCGTGTTGCTGCTGGATGACGGTGCGGAGCATCCGGTCAGTGCGAGCGCGCTGAGCGCGATGACCGCGCCCCCCACGATCAGGTGATTCTTGAGCCTCATTGCTTCTCCTTCGTAGGACACATCAGTGTGCCCCTCTGTGCGGGATGGACCGGCTGACCCGGTCAGACTACTTACTTGCTAGTAAGTAAGTGGAACAGAGATTACTGGATAGTATTTCATTTCCACAAGCAGAGCCCGACGGAGAGTCATGAGCACCAGCAACGCGCGCCCTGAGACGGAGCGCAGACGCACCGAGATCCTCCGCGCCGCGCTCGACATCTTCGGCGCCAAGGGATCGACGAACGGAACCCTCGGTGACATCGCCGACGAGGTCGGGATGACTCACGCAGGCGTGCTGCACCACTTCGGATCCAAGCAGCGCCTACTGCTTGAGGTGCTCGAATTCCGCGATCGGGACGACGTCGCCGCTCTGGCAGAGCGCCACATCCCGGGGGGCCCAGCGCTGTTCCTCCACCTCGTCGGGACGGCATTGCGGAACTCGCTGCGACCCGGCATCGTCCAGGCCTACACGGTCCTCTCAGCCGAGTCCGTCACCGACGGCCACGCCGCCCGCGAGTACTTCGAGAAGCGCTATCGCGTGCTCCGCGACGACGTCGACGGGGCATTCCGCGAGTTGTGCGCACAGGAGAACGTGCGCGACTCCGTCAGGATCGATCAGGCGTCGGCATCGATCCTCGCCGTGATGGACGGGCTGCAGCTGCAGTGGCTCCTCGATCCCACCGCCGTCGATCTCGCCGACGTGAGCGAGTTCGCCATCGAGGCGATCGTCAACGCCGTCGTGCATCCGGGTCCGCGACTGTCCTCGTACGTCCACGACGCCTGATCGAGCTGGCGCGCGGACCGCACTCGCCCTCGCGAGCGGCGTCTAGCTCAGGCGCACGGCCTCGTTGTGCTCCGTGAGCTCCCAGGTGCGTCCGTCGTCGTTCGACACCCACGCGTCCCAGACGTAGCTGGTCTCGGTGATGGCGCTGAAGTTCCAGCGGATCGGCCGCTCATCGGTCTGTGATCCGTCCTGGCGGATGCCGTCGCGATGCGTGCTCGCGACCAGGTGGCAGAAGTCGCCGGTCTGCGGCGCGAAGAAGCTCACCCGCCACACTCCGGCATCCGGATCGTAGACACGCACTCCCGTGGCGAGGGTCTCCATCACCTCGGGATCGGCGTCGCTGGGCACGACCTCGACGTCCTGGATGGCGTGGCCACCGAGGATGAACGAGACGATCCAGGTGAACTCGCGTTGCGTCCACTCGCCGGATGCCTCATCGAGGCGTCGCCCCGTCACGGCCCACGAGCCCACCAGCGAACCGAACCCGCGCGCGTACACGCTGCTCTCGGGCGCCGGACCATCGGCGACGAGTGCCGCCGTGAACGCTGACGTGGTGGCGAAATTCATACTCCGACGATACCGGGGCCCGGTTACAGACAGGTGTCCGTTGCGCACGGCGTCAGCGCCGGTTTCGGGCGCCTCGGTCGCCACCTGTAGCCGCCCGCCGGGCGCCGGGCGACCACATGTGGTGAGCGAGCGCTCCGGACCCGACCACAACTGGCGAGCCGACGACGAACTGTCTCGTTCTGTCGGGTGACGCACTGGCGCTGCGCGAGTAGCATCACGAGCATCGATGACGATGCTACGGAGGTGGCTCAATGTGCCGTTGGCTGGCCTATTCTGGCGAACCGATCCAACCGTCCACCTTGATCCTCGACGCGCAGCACTCGCTGGTGGCGCAGTCGCTCAACTCCCCACTCGGAGCCGAGACAGTGAACGGAGACGGCTTCGGATTCGGCTGGTATCCGAGAGACGACCGCACGCGCGGCATCCCGGCCCTGTTCCACAGCATCGAACCGGCGTGGCACGACGAGAACCTGCGCGAGATCACCCAGGCCGTCGAGAGCCCCCTGTTCTTCGCGCACGTGCGGGCCGCGGGCGGGCCGCCCATCCAGCAGACCAACTGCCATCCGTTCCGTCACGAGAACTGGATGTTCATGCACAACGGTTTCCTCTCCGACTTCATCAAGTACAAGCGCGACCTGACGTTCGCCGTCGATCCGTCGCTCTACCCGGCCATCCACGGGACGACCGACTCGGAGGTGCTCTTCCACCTCGCGCTGACCCTGGGGCTCCAGGACGACCCGATCGGTGCGATGGCGAAGGCCGTGCGCATGGTGGAGTCGGTGGGCCGCGAGAAGGGTGTCACGTTCCCGATGCAGGGCACGCTCGCCGTGTCGGACGGGAGGACGCTCTGGACCTTCCGATACTCGAGCCAGGGGCAGACCCGCTCGCTGTTCCACTCCGCCGAGATCTCGGCCCTGCGCGAGTTGTACCCGGATGCGGAGCGCCTGAACCTGTTCGGAGACCGCGCGCGCGTGGTCGTCTCAGAGCCGCTCAACAACCTTCCCGGGGCGTTCATAGAAGTGCCGGAGGCCACGGTGGCGATCCTCGACGAGTCGGGCTACGAGTACCAGCCGTTCATGGCGGCGTGAGGGCGGGCGTCGATTCGCGTCACCTCGCCGATGGGTCAGACGCTCACTCGCCGAAGAGCGCCTTCTCGATGTCGGCGGTGTAGCCGTCGGGGGAGATGCTGTACCACGCGGTCGCGGACCAGATTCCGTCGCGGAGGAAATGCGACTCCCCGTACGGTCCCTCGGTACTCTGCTGCTCCATCACGCAACGCGTGCCGAGATGCTCGGCGTAACACGAGAAACCGAGTTCGTTCATGCGCGCGAGGACGTCGGCAGACTGTTCCTCCGTGAGCGCAGCGATGTCGGTCGTCACATGTCCGTTGTCACTCGGTCCCCGCGCATTCACCCAGTAGCAGGACAGCACGGTGGTATCCGTGAGCACGGCCATGAGCTCGTCGTCGTTCGAACCAGAGATGCCCGGGCCGTCCGGGCCGTCCACCCACGCGGGATTGAGGGCGTGGCCGCGCATCTCGGGCGTCCAGTCCTTGGTGTAGATGCCCGAGCAATCACTCGGGATGGTCACGTCGGATGCCGGCGGCCCGGTCTCGCTCGACGCGCCGAAGAGAGCCGCCACGATGTCTTCCGTGTAGCCATCCGGCAGCTGAACGCCCCAGCTCGTGGCGATCCAGACCCCATCTCGGATGAACTGCGATTCCCCGTAGGCACCCTCGGTGGTCTCCTGCTGAATGACACAGCTCGTTCCACCCAGCTCTGCAGAACAGGAGTAGCCCGCCTCCGCCATGCGCGCGAGCGCGGCGTCCGATTGCTGTGCTGAGACTGAAGCGACATTGGTGTGGACCTCGCCCAGGTCACCGTGCTGGATCTCGGGCGGAACCATCCAGTAGCACGCGAGTTTCACCGAGTCGGAGAGAATCGGCCGCAGTTCCTCGTCAGTCGTGCCCAGCACGTCGTTCGGGCCCACGTTCGTGCCGTCCGGATTGAGCACGAGGTTCTTCATCTCCGGCGTCCAGTCCTTCGTGTAGATGGCCGAGCAATCGGCCGGGATCGCGACGGTGAACGTGGTCGGCGACGGCGTGGCGGTCGGCTCAGGTGTCGGCTCGGGCGTCGGGTCGGGCGTCGGCGTGGCCGTCTCCGCGTAGGGCGGGGGCGTCGTGTACACATCGGCGAGCGCGGGCAGTCCGAAGACGGCGGTCACGGCGAGTCCGAGCACGGCGAGGGTCGCGCCTCCGCCGGCGAGCAGCATCCGGGGCCTGCGGCGTCCTCGTGATCGGCTGATCACCTGGGCGACGTCGATGGAGTGCGCGGCGTCGGTGTAGGTCGACCGGGCCGCATCGTCGTGCAGTCGGGCGCGCAGTTCGTCTTCACTCGACATGATCGGATCCCTTCAGGGCGAGCGCCGCCTCGAGCGCAACGTCATCGTCGGCGAGCGCGATCGCCATCTTGGCCAGGCCGTCGCTGAGGTAGCGCTTGACGGTTCCGGATGCGATTCCGAGGGCCTTCGCGACACCCTCGATCGTGAGGTCGTCGTAGTAGCGCAGAACGATGCACGCTCGCTCGCGAGGCGTGAGCTTCGCGAGCTCGGCGTGCAGGTCGAGGCGGGCATCCGTCGCCCCGGACGACGACTCGCGTCCCTCCGGAGTGACATGCAGGTGCGCGGTCGACAGCCAGCGCGACCGGCGCCGTCCGGTGTCGAGGTAGGAGTTGAGGATGGCGCGGCGCACGTAGGCCTCGGCGCTCTCGACGGTGAAGCCGTTGCGCAGGCGCCCGAAGGTGCGCACCAGGGCGTCCTGCACGAGATCGGCGGCGTCGTCACGGCTGCCTGACAGCAGGTAGGCATAGCGGGTGAGGCTGACGCCGCGTTCAGCAACCAGGTCGGTGACGACCTGCTCCCAACCAGACCTCTCGGCCATGCCTCCCCCTCACGACAAGTTCCCTCTACCTGTCTAGACGACGACCTCGCCGAAAAGGTTGGGGCGGGCGGGACAGTTCAGGAGCGAGGGCTAGGCGCCGGGGCGACCGGCATCCGTCGTCGAGACATCGGTCCGGTGGAAGTTCTGGAACGAGCGGGATGCCGTCGGGCCGCGCTGACCCTGGTAGCGCGACGAGTACTCGGCCGAGCCGTAGGGCTTCTCGGCCGGCGAGGTGAGCCGGAAGAAGCACATCTGGCCGATCTTCATGCCCGGCCAGAGCTTGATGGGCAGCGTCGCCACATTCGAGAGCTCGAGGGTGACGTGACCCGAGAATCCGGGGTCGATGAAGCCGGCTGTCGAGTGGGTGAGCAGGCCGAGCCGGCCGAGCGACGACTTGCCCTCGAGCCTGGCGGCGATGTCGTCGGGCAGGGTGACGGCCTCGTAGGTGCTCCCGAGCACGAACTCGCCGGGGTGCAGGATGAACGGCTCGTCGGGGGCGACCTCGATGAGGTGGGTGAGCTCGGGCTGGTCCTCCGCCGGATCGATGAAGGGGTACTTGTGGTTGTCGAACAGCCTGAAGAAGCGATCGAGCCGCACGTCGATCGACGAGGGCTGCACCATCGCCTCGTCGTAGGGCTCGAGACTGATGCGTTCGGCGGCGAGATCGGCCTTGATGTCACGGTCGGAGAGAAGCACGTCGTCAGCCTAACGGCGCGCTTGCTAGTATTTCTCGCACGGCTTCACGGCCGTTGCGCGGATGTAGTTCAATGGCAGAACTTCAGCTTCCCAAGCTGATAGCGCGGGTTCGATTCCCGTCATCCGCTCCATTGCGGTCGAGGTCCTCACTCTTCCTTCGCCGAGTCGCCCACGTTCGTCGCATCCGCAGGTCGAAACGGATGCGGTGACGACGAACGTGGGCGACCCGGTGAGTGCTTTCGGGGGTCAGGCGCCCGAGCTGAGGTGGGTGCCGCCGGCGCGAGGAATCCCACGCCGATCCCCATCGTCATGGGTCCGGGGCGTCTCTGGAGGAGAACCTCGGCGCCGACGGCCTGAGCGTGCCAGCATGAATGCATCGCCATTCGAAGGAGCTGCCATGTCTCGGCTGGTCGACGCACTCATCCCGCCCTCGAAGCGCCAGCCCGTCGAGTTCCTGAACGACGCCCTCGATCTCGACGTCGGCGACAGCGCGAGCAAGCGCAGCGGCTTCCTGATCATGCTGACCCTGGCCGGGACCATCGCCATCGCCGGTGTCCTGTCCGACTCGACGGCGACGGTCATCGGAGCGATGATCATCGCTCCGCTCGGCACGCCGATCCTCGGCATCGGCCTCGGCATCGTCACGGGACACCTCGGGCTCGTCATCCGATCGATCACCTGGGTCGTCGTCGGCCTCGTGATCGTGGTGGTACTCGGGCTCGCATTCGCCATCTTCGTCGCCACGCCGGAGAGCCTCGCCGCCAACTCCCAGGTCGTCGGGCGCACGTCTCCCAGCCTGATGGACCTGATCGCGGCTCTCGCCACCGGCCTGGCCGGCGGCTTCGCCATGTGCCGGAAAGACCTGAGCGCCGTCCTGCCGGGCGTCGCCATCGCGATCTCCCTGGTGCCGCCCCTCGGCGTCGTCGGCGTCTGCATCGGGCAGGGGCTCTGGGAGGACGCCGTCGGGGCGCTCCTCCTCTTCCTCTCGAATGTCGTCGCCCTCGTCATAGCGGGCAGCGTGGTCTTCACGCTGGCCGGCTATGCGCGCGAGCCCGGCTCGTCACCGAGCGCGAACCGTCGGCGTGCGTACACGGTCGTCACAGTGCTGGCGGCCATCATCACCATCCCGCTCGCACTGAACTCGATCGCCTCGATCGCCACGGCGCGCTGGTCCGTCGCGATCCAGGAGGCCACGCAGACGTGGCTGGAGACCGAGGAGGGCGCGCGCACCTATGGCATCGAGTGGAGCGGCTTCACGGCGACGCTCGACGTCACGACCGATGACGGATCCGTTCCCCCGATCGATGAACTGCAGGATGCCGTCGCCGACGTCGTGCCGTCGTTCGTGGGGGTGGTCATCGACGTCGGTCAGGGCGTCGAGCACGTCGTGCAGTGACCGCCGGTGGGAAACCCGAACCGACGGCCCGCTGATCGGGCCGGCGCCGGGCAGGGCCCCCGCGTCGGCACTCAGGCGCTCAGCCGCGGCCGGTGAAGACCGGGCGGCGCTTCTCGCGGAATGCGGCGAAGCCCTCACGGTAGTCGGCGGTGGCGCAGAGCGCGGCCTGCGCGCGGTTCTCGGCATCCATCGATCGCCAGAGGCCCAGGCGTTCGTCGCGCAGCGCTGCGATGAGGCTCTTGCTCTCGACGAAGGCAGCGGTGGCACCGGATGCCGCTCCTCGCGCGGCGGCCCGAGTCGCGTCGAGCACGTCGTCATCCGGCAGCACCTGCGAGAACAACCCCGACGTCACAGCCTCGGTGCCGCTCATCAGCCGGCCCGTGTAGATGAGGTCGAGCGTCTTGTGGGCGCCGAGGCGCTCGAAGAAGAGGGCGTGTCCTCCGGAGTCGAGGGTGGCGCCCAGGTTCGCGAACGGCGAGCCGATCTTCGCCGACTGGGCCACGTACACGACATCGGTCGCGATGAGCAGGCCCAGGCCCACTCCGAGGCAGGCGCCGTGCGCGCTGGCGAAGGTGGGCGCGGGGAAGCGGCTCATCCGTTCGAGCAACGGAGTGACCAGGTCGCCGAGGTAGGCGAGGACGTCATCGGTGGCCGGGTCGACGTTCGCGATGTCGCGACCGGCGCAGAACGCGCGCCCCTCACCGCGCAGCACGAGCGCTCGGACACCAGCGCGCTCGGCCTCGACGTAGGCCTCCAGGAGTTCGCCGAGCGCCGCCGGATCCAGGGCGTTCAGCCGCTCCGGCGCGTTCAGCGCCACCTCGGCGACACCGTCGACGATGCTCAACTCGATCATGGGTGGCTCCTAGACGTCGTAGTCGACGAGCACGCGCTCGGTCGTGGGGTGGGACTGGCAGGTGAGCACGTAGCCGCGCTCGAGCTCGTCGGGTTCGAGCGCGTAGTTCTCGGTCATCGACACCGTGCCCTCGATCAGGCGGGCGCGGCAGGTTCCGCAGACGCCACCGGCACAGGCGAAGGGCACATCAGGACGCACGCGCAGGGCGGCGTTCAGGATGGACTCGTGAGCGTCGACCGGGCTCTCGACCGAGGCCGACTGGCCGTCGAGCGTGAAGTCGATGCGCACTGTCGCCTCGCCGGCGCGAACCGCGACGGGGCGCCCCGTGTCTCCGGCCACCCGGTCGGGCTCGCCCGTGGTGAAGAGCTCGAACCTCACGTGGTCTCGGTCGACGCCGACGTCGGCGAGGGTGTCGCGGCAGAGTTGCACGAGCTCGAACGGGCCGCACAGGAACCACTCGTCCACCGTCGCCGGTGGGATGAGCACCTCGAGCATGCGGCGCAGCTTGGGCTCGTCGATCCGTCCCGACAGCAACGGCGACGTGCGCTGCTCCCGCGACAGCACGTGGTGCAGGGCGAGCCGCGCGGGGAAGCGGTCCTTCAGGTCGGCCAGCTCCTCGAGGAACATCACGTCGAGCGTCGACCGGTTCGTGTAGACGAGGGTGAAGCGGGCCGTGTCGGATGCCGCGAGCACTGTGTGCGCGAGCGACATCAGCGGGGTGATCCCCGATCCTGCGGCGATGCCGACGATGTGGGCGCCGTCGAGATCGGTCAGAACGCTCGTGAAGGTTCCCTGCGGACTCATGACGTCCATGCGGTCGCCTGTGTGGAGCTCGTCGTTCGCCCAGCTGGAGAAGCGACCGCCCAGGTCGCGCTTGATCGCGATGCTGATGCTGCCGCGCGCCGGCGGACGGCACAGCGAGTAGCTGCGCCGCACCTCGTGCCCGTCGATCTCCGCGCGGAGCGCGACGTGCTGGCCGGGAACGTAGTCGTAGTCCCCAGCGAGCGCGTCGGGCACGGCGAAGGTCACCTCGACGCTGTCGGCGGTCAGTGGACGCACCTCGGACACCTGGAGCTCGTGGAACCGTGCGCGGGTGCGGGCTCGGCGCAGTCCGGTCGAGCCGAGGTTGGTCGCCGGCATCAGAGCACCTTGAAGTAGTCGAAGGGCTCAAGGCACGCGCGGCACTCGTAGAGCGCCTTGCACGAGGTGGAGCCGAATCGGGCGAGTTCACGGGTGTCGAGCGAGTCGCAACGCGGGCACTTGACGGCGAGCGCGACCCGCACGGGTCCGGCCGGCCGAGCAGCCGCGAGTCCGCTCGGCGGAGTGATGCCGTAGTCGCGCAGCTTCGACTTGCCCTTCTCGCTCATCCAATCCGTGGTCCAGGCAGGCGACAGCACGAGCTCCACCCGCACGTCCTCATAGCCCGAGTCACGCAGCACGTCGGTGACGTCGTCGCGGATCGCGTCCATCGCGGGGCATCCGCTGTACGTCGGAGTGATACGCACGCGCACCTTCGTGCCGTCCTCCTCGACGGCGCGCAGGATGCCCAGGTCCTCGATCGTGAGCACGGGGATCTCGGGGTCGGCGACTGTCGCCGCGATCTCCCACGCCCGGCTCACCATGACGCTCCAGGGTGCTGGCGGGCGAGCACCTGCATCTCGGCGAGCAGGTAGCCGAGCGTGGAGAAGTGCTGTCCGCGGCGGCCGCCACCGGAGGAGACGAAGCCCGTCGGCACCGCGAGCTCGGCTTCGGCGAAGACGCCGGCGATGACGTCATCGAACGCCGGGCGCAGGGTGGAGGGCCGCACGGCGATGCCCTCGAGCCTGTCGATGACGGGTTCATCGACGAAGAGCTCGTCGACGTAGGGCCAGATGTCGGCGATGGCAACGAGCATCCGTCGGCGTGATTCCTCGGTGCCACCGGCCAGCCGGAGCACCCACTGGATGGCGTGGTCGCGGTGGTAGTCGACCTCCTTGACGCTCTTCTCCGCTATAGCGGCGAGGGTCGGGTCGGCCGAGGCCCGCAACCGCGAATACAGCTCGAAGAGATAGACGGATGCCACCAGCTGGCGGGCGATCGTGTGGGCGAAATCGCCATTCGGCTGCTGGAACAGCCAGGCGCAGCGGAACTCGGGCTCGGTGCGCCAGTAGGCGAGCTCGTCTTCCGTACGGCCATCCGCGGTGCCCGCGTAGCGCAGGAGCGACCGTGCGTGTCCGATGAGGTCGAGGGCGATGTTGCCGAGCGCGACGTCCTCCTCGAGCTCGGGTGCCCGCGAGATCCACCAGCCGAGCTGCTGGGAAAGGATGAGGGCGTCGTCGCCGAGCCACAGGGCGTACTCGGCGACATCGCGCGTCGCGACGGCGCCGAGCTCGCCCGTAAGCTCGGCCTGTAGCTTCAGGGCATCGACCGAGACGTCGCCGTGGTGGTCGAACTCGTCGACGGTGTCGGGGGCGACTGGGTCTGCAGAGGCGTTCACAGGTGCTTCACCCCTTCGCTCGCGGTGTAGTACACGGCGTGACGGTAGTTCTTGCCGGCGGGGCTCTCGAACCAGGCGCCCTTGGCATCCGGATCGCTCGTCGTGATCGCCGCGGCAGGCACGACCCAGATCGACACGCCCTCGTTGCGGCGCGTGTAGAGGTCACGGGCGTTGCGCACGGCCATCTCGGAGTCGGGCGCGTGCAGCGAGCCCACGTGCACGTGGCTCAGGCCGCGGTTGGCTCGCACGAACACCTCCCAGAGGGGCCAGGGTTCTGCGGCGGATTCACCGGGGGTGGGCATCAGGCGACCTCTCGTTCACTGCGGGCGGCCTGCTTGGCGGCGTAGGCGGCAGCAGCCTCGCGCACCCAGGCGCCCTCGTCATGGGCATCCCGGCGGCGCTTCAGCCGCTCGGCGTTCATGGGTCCTCGGCCCGCGAGCACCTCGTGGAACTCGGTCCAGTCGATCTCGCTCATCTCGTACTGCCCGGTCGTCTCGTCGAGGCGCAGGTTCGGGTCGGGCAGGGTGACGCCGAGCACCTCGGCCTGGGGAACGAGCATCCCGACGAAGCGCTGGCGCAGTTCGTCGTTGCTGAAGCGCTTGATGTTCCACGCCATCGACTGCACCGAGTTCGGCGACTGGTCGTCGGGCGGCCCGAACATCTGCAGCGCCGGCCAGTACCAGCGATTCACCGCATCCTGCGCCATCTCACGCTGGGCGTCGGTGCCCCGCATGAGCTCGAGCAGGATCTCGAAGCCTTGGCGCTGGTGGAAGGACTCCTCCTTGCAGATGCGCACCATCGCGCGTCCGTAGGGTCCGTACGATGCACGGCACAGCGGCACCTGGTTGCAGATCGCGGCGCCGTCGACGAGCCATCCGATGGCTCCCATGTCGGCCCACGTCGACGTCGGGTAGTTGAAGATCGACGAGTAGCGCGCCTTGCCGGCGATGAGCGCCTCGGTCATCGAATCACGGGTGGTGCCGAGCGTCTGCGCGGCGGAGTAGAGGTAGAGACCGTGGCCGGCCTCATCCTGCACCTTCGCCATCAGGATGGCCTTGCGCTTGAGGCTGGGCGCACGGGAGATCCAGTTGGCCTCCGGCTGCATGCCGATGATCTCCGAGTGCGCGTGCTGCGAGATCTGGCGCACGAGCGTCTTGCGGTAGGCGTCCGGCATCCAGTCGCGCGGCTCGATGCGGCCGTCGGCGGCGATGAGGTCGGCGAACTGCTGCTCCTCCGCGCGGGCGCTCGAAGGGTCGGCCGCCATGGCGGTGAGATCTGCGGGACTGGTCATCGTCGACTCCTCGTTCGCGACCGGCATTACCAACCGATCGTTCAGTTAGTATATAGTCGGTTCCGGTGGTCGGCAACACGGCCTGCTCGATGAGGAGTGACGAATGACGGATGCGACGACGCCGGCCCGGGCGATGATGGAGCGTGATCAGGCCTCCGCCGCCCTGGGAATGGTCGCCGAGCGCGACGAACCCGGCTTCGCCGTGGTCTCGATGCTCGTTCGGGATGACATGACCAACGGCTTCGCCATCACTCACGGCGGACTGGTCTTCGCCCTCGCCGACACGGCCTTCGCGATCGCGTGCAACGAGGACGACTCGGTCACGGTCGCAGCAGGCGCCGACATCACCTTCCTGGCGTCGACCCGCGCAGGACAGACGCTGACCGCGACCGCTCGCCGCGTGATCGTGAGCGGACGCACCGGCCTCTACGACGTCTCGGTCGTGGCGGATGACGGCACTCCCGTCGCCGAGTTCCGCGGCCGCTCCCTCGCCACCCGCCGCACTGCACCCACCGCCTGAGAACACAGATCCACCAGGAGACACCGATGTCACTGACGACAGCAGCCCCACTCGCCGCCCAGCGGAACCCCTCCCCGCTGGACGCCGCCGAGTTGTTGAGCCGACCGGAGCTCGAGGCCCTGCAACTCGAGCGCCTGCAGTGGACGGTGCGTCACGCCTACGAGAACGTTCCGCTCTATACGCGCAAGCTCGACGAGGCCGGCGTCGGACCGGATGACATCCGTTCCCTCGACGACATCCGCCTGCTGCCGTTCACGACCAAGGCCGACCTGCGCGAGACCTATCCGTTCGGCATGTTCGCCGTTCCGATGGAGCAGGTCGCCCGCATCCACGCCTCGTCGGGCACGACCGGGCGTCCGACGGTCGTCGGCTACACGGCACGCGACCTCGACACCTGGGCGGGCCTCGTCGCCCGCTCCCTACGGGCCTCCGGCATCCGTCCGGGAATGAAGGTGCACAACGCCTACGGCTACGGCCTCTTCACCGGCGGGCTGGGAGCTCACGCCGGCATCGAGAAGCTGGGTGCGACGGTCATCCCGATGTCGGGCGGGCAGACGGCCAGGCAGGTGCAGCTCATCACCGACTTCGAGCCCGACGCCATCCTGTGCACTCCCAGCTACCTGCTGACGATCGCGGATGCCATGGAGGCGGCCGGCATCGACCCGCGATCGACCTCGCTCAGGGTCGCCGTGCTCGGCGCGGAGCCCTGGACGAACGAGATGCGCCACGAGCTCGAGCAACGGATGGACATCGACGCCGTCGACATCTACGGCCTCAGCGAGGTCATGGGTCCTGGCGTCGGGAACGAGTGCGTCGAGACCAAGGACGGCCCGCACATCTGGGAGGACCACTTCCTGCCCGAGGTGATCGACGGAGAGACCGGCGAGTCGCTGCCCGACGGCGAGCGGGGCGAGCTCGTGTTCACCTCGCTCACCAAACAGGCCTTCCCCGTGCTGCGGTACCGCACGCGCGATCTCACCCGCCTTCTTCCGGGGACCGCGCGTCCGGCGATGCGCCGCATCGAGAAGATCACCGGGCGCAATGACGACATGATCATCCTGCGCGGCGTGAACCTGTTCCCGACGCAGATCGAGGAGATCGTGCTCGGCATCGAGACCCTGACTCCGCACTTCATCCTCGAGCTCTCCAAGCAGGGGCGGATGGATGCCCTCACGGTGCGCATCGAGCGTCACCCCGACCTGGCGCGCGAGACGTGCGAGGCTGCAGCGGTCGTGCTGGCGCAGAAGATCAAGGTGCACATCGGGTCGAGCGTCGCCGTGCAGCTCGAAGAGCCCGGCACGCTTCCGCGCAGCGAGGGCAAGTACAAGCGCGTCTACGACCTGCGCTGAGCGGCCGTCGCCGGGTGACCGACCGTTCGGTCGCCGCATGGCACACTGGGACCGATGACGACCGCAGCCGATACCACAGCACCTGACGCCGCCGGGTCGAGCCCGGCGGAGCCGACGGGCGCCCGCCGCGGCCGACCGGGCTACGACCAGGCCGGTATCCTCGCCGTCGCCGTGGCGGCCTTCATCGAGCACGGCTACGACGCCACCTCGATGGGCGTGCTCGCCGAGCGGCTCGGGGTGTCGAAGTCGGCCATCTACCACCACTTCGACTCCAAGGAGCAGATGCTCGACCGCGCGCTCTCCGAGGCCCTCGACGGGCTCGAAGGGGTTCTGGCGACGGATGCGGCTACGAGCGGTTCCGCATCGGATCGGCTCGCGGCCGTGCTGAGGGGCGCCGTGCTCGTGCTCGTCGACAAGCTCCCCTACGTCACCCTGCTGCTGCGCGTGCGCGGCAACACCGACATCGAGCGGCGTGCGCTGGCCCGGCGCCGCGCGTTCGACCGCGCCGTCACGCAGCTCGTCGTCGACGCCGGCGCCGAGGGGTCCCTGCGCAGCGACATCGATGCCAGGGTCGCCGAGCGCCTGCTGTTCGGCATGATCAACTCGATCGTCGAGTGGTACCGCCCCGAAGGCCCCGAAGACGCCGAGCGGCTCGCCGACGACGTTCTCGCGGTCGCCTTCGACGGCCTCCGCCGTTAGGCCGCCGCCGGCTCCTTCGCCACGAGCGTGAGCACGTCGTATGTCGCCACGACCTCGTCAGCTTGGTTGCGCAGCACGGCATCCCAGCGCACCTCGCCGTACTCGTCGGTCTCCCGCGGAGTGATCTGCTTGGCGGTGAGCTCCACGCGGATCGAGTCGCCCGGTGAGACCGGGGTGAGGAACCGCAGGTTCTCGAGGCCGTAGTTGGCCAGAACCGGCCCAGGCTCAGGGTCGACGAACAGGCCGGCGGCCCACGACACGAGCAGGTACCCGTGGGCGACCCTGCCGGGGAAGAACGGGTTGGCCGCTGCTGCCTCCTCGTTCATGTGCGCGTAGAAGGTGTCTCCCGTGAACCGGGCGAACGTCTCGATGTCGTCGAGGGTCACCTCACGCGAGCCCGAGACCACCTGGTCTCCGATCACGAGCTCGGCGAGGCTCTTGCGGAACGGATGCCGCCCGCCGGGCTGGGAGGCCGCTCCGGCGTGCCAGATGCCCGTGATCGCGGTCAGCATCTCGGGCGAGCCCTGCACCGCCGTGCGCTGCATGTGGTGCAGCACGGCACGGATGCCGCCGAGCTCCTCTCCGCCGCCGGCGCGACCGGGTCCGCCGTGCACGAGCTGCGGCAGCGGCGAGCCATGGCCCGTCGAGGAGCGCGCGTCGTCGCGGTCGAGGAACAGCACGCGGCCGTTGAACGCCGAGATGCGTGAGGCCAGCTCGGCCGCGACCGCGGTGTCGTGGGTGGCGATGCTCGTCACGAGCGAACCGCCGCCTCGGGCCACGAGGTCGGATGCCTCGTCGAGCGTCGAGTAGCCGATGATCGACGAGACCGGGCCGAACGCCTCGATCGAGTGCACGGCCTCGTCGGCCGACTCGGTGAAGCGCAGCAGCATCGGAGACACGAAGGCGCCGGGGCCAGGCTCGGCCTCCGCGCTGCCGATCATGAGCTCTCCCCCGCCCTCGATGAGCCGGCCGACCTGACGCAGCACCTCGTCGCGCTGCGCGAGCGAAGCGAGCGGTCCCATCGTCACGCCCTCGGTGCGCGGGTCGCCGACGACGGTGCGCTCGGCGATGCGGGCGCGCACGGCATCGATGACGGCATCCACCGACTCGACGGGAACGATGGCCCGACGGATGGCGGTGCATTTCTGCCCGGCCTTCGTCGTCATCTCCGCGACGAGCTGCTTGACGTAAGCGTCGAACTCCGGGGTGCCGGCGACGGCATCCGTTCCGAGGATGGAGGCGTTGATGGAATCGGTCTCGCTCGTGAAGCGCACCCCACCCGTCTGCACGGAGTCGTGCGCGCGCAGCTTCTCAGCCGTCGAGGCGCTGCCGGTGAAGGCGACGAGGTCGCCCAGGCGCAGGTTGTCGAGGAGCGTCGGAACGCCTCCGGACACGAGCTGCAGCGAACCCTCGGGCAGCAGCCCCGACTCCGTGAGGATGCGCACGAAGGCCTCGGCGAGGTAGCCCGTCGGCGTCGCCGGCTTCACGAGCGACGGCACGCCCGCGAGGAAGGCCGGCGCGAACTTCTCGAGCGAGCCCCACACCGGGAAGTTGAACGCGTTGATCTGCACGGCGACGCCGGGAAGACGTGTGTAGATGTGCCGGCCGAGGAACGAGCCGTCCTTGGAGAGCTGCTCGACGGGGCCGTCGACGTAGACCTGGGTGTTCGGCAGTTCGCGTCGGCCCTTCGAGGAGTAGGTGAACAGCACGCCGATGCCGCCGTCGATGTCGACCCAGGAGTCGGCCTTCGTCGCCCCGGTGCGGGCCGACAGCTCGTAGAGCTCGGCCTTCCGCTCGGTGAGCGCCAGCGCCATCTGCTTGAGCAGCACAGCCCGCTGGTGGAACGTCAGGTCGCCGAGGCTGCGCTGACCGACGGTGCGTGCGTACTCCATGGCGGAGCCCAAGTCGAGCCCGGCTGTCGACACCCGGGCGACGGTGTCCCCGGTGGAGGCGTCGACGACCTCCACGGCACCCTCGTCGGTCTCGGGCGCCCACCAGGCTCCGTTCACGTAGCTGTTCAGAACATTGCTCTGCAGCATGGTGGTCATCGGATCTCCTTCTCTCCATCGGTCCAGACGTAGAAGCCCTCGCCCGTCTTCCGGCCGAGCTTGCCCTCGGCCACGAGTCGGCGCAGGAGCGCCGGCGGTTCGAATCTCACCCCGAGCTGTTGGTGCAGGTACTCGGCGATGCCGAGACGCACGTCGAGGCCGACCAGGTCGGTGGTCTCGAGCGGCCCGACCGGATGCCTGTAGCCGAGCGTCATCGCGGCATCGATGTCGGCGGCCGAGGCCACGCCGTCCTCGAGCAGGCGGATGGCCTCGAGGCCGAGCGCCACTCCGAGCCGCGACGAGGCGAAGCCGGGGGCGTCGGAGACCGTCACCGGCGTCTTGCCGAGCGCCGCCACCCAACCGGTCGCCTCGGCGGCGAGCGCGGCATCCGTCGATGATCCGAGCACGATCTCGACGAGCTTCGAGGCCGGAACGGGGTTGAAGAAGTGCAGTCCGAGGAAGCGGGCGGGGCGGGCCAGTTCGTCGGCGAGAGCGTCGATCGACATCGAGGAGGTGTTGCTCGCGATCGCCGCCGACGGAGGCAGAACCGCCTCGACGCGCTTGAGCGCCGCCCGCTTGAGCGCGAAGTCCTCGGGAACCGCCTCGACGACGAGCCCGGCTGCGGCGAACTCGGCGACATCGGTCGAGGTCGAGAGGGCGTGGGCGAGCGACTCGGCCGAACGGGACGTCGCTCCGCGGGCGACGCTCGTAGCGATCGAGGAGCGGATGCGGTCGGCCGCGGCCGTCGCCGCTTCGTCATCGCGTTCGACGACGACGACGCGACTGCCGGCGAGCAGGAAGGAGTGCGCGATGCCCGCGCCCATCCGTCCGCCGCCGAGCACGCCGACGAGGGCGGGCGTCGCGGCGCTCATCTGGTCGGCGCTCATCGGGTTCGGCGCTCGAGGAATTCGGTCATGCGTCGCTCCTTCTCGGGGCTCTCGAAGAGCGCTGCCTGCAGTTCGAGATCGAGCCCCGGATGCTGCGCCCGGGGCGCCGACAGGGCGCGCTTCATCGCGATGGTCGCAGCGCGGTCGTTGCGCGCGATCCGGTCGGCGACGGCGTGCGCGGCGGCCAGGAGCGAGTCGGGCTCGTGCACCGCCGACACGAGGCCGATCGCGAGGGCCTCGTCGGCATCGATGATGCGGCCGGTCAGCAGCAGCTCTGCCGCACGAGCCTGTCCGACGATCTCGGGCAGGCGCCACGACGCCCCCGCTGCGGCGATGATGCCGAGACCCGTCTCGGGGTTGCCGAACTTGGCGGTCGTGGACGCCAGGCGGATGTCGGCGGCGTAGGCCAACTCGGCTCCTCCGCCCAGCGCATAGCCGTCGACCGCCGCGATGACGGGCAGGTCGAGGGCGGCGATGCGGATGAAGGCGTGGGCGTTGATGCCCACTTGTGCATCTGCCGCTCGACGCTCGCGCAGCTCGGCGATGTCGGCCCCCGACGCGAACACCCCACCGGCACCCGTGATGATGAGGATGCGCGGATGCGCCTCGAGCTCCTCGCACACCGCGTGCAGGGCGTCGATGGTCTCCTGCCCGATGGCATTGCGCCGATCGGGGCGATCGAGGGTGACGACCACGCGGTCGTCGAGGTAGTCCGCTACGACGCTCATGACATCCTCTCGATGATCATCGCCGTTCCCTGGCCGACTCCGACGCACATCGTGGCGAGGCCGTAGCGTGCGCCCTCGCGTTCGAGGCGGCCGAGAAGGGTGACGATGAGACGCGACCCGCTCGATCCGAGCGGATGCCCGAGGGCGATGGCGCCGCCGTCGGCGTTGACGATCGCGGGGTCGAGGCCGAGCCGCCGCATGCTCGCGAGCGACTGGGTCGCGAACGCCTCGTTGAGTTCGACCGCGCCGAGGTCATCGATGGACAGTCCGGAGCGCTCGAGGGCCTTGCGGGTGGCGGGCACGGGACCCAGCCCCATGATCTCGGGTTCGAGGGCCGCGGAGGTGCCGACCACGATCCGGGCCCGCGGTGTCAGCCGGTACCTCGCGACGGCCTCTCCGCTCGCCACGACGATCGCCGAGGCACCGTCGTTGAGCGAGCTCGAATTGCCCGCCGTCACGACGGATCCGCCCGCCACGACCGGCCGGAGGGCGGTGAGCGCCTCGAGCGAGGTGTCCCGGCGCGGGCCCTCGTCGACGAGCACCTCACCGCGGGCGGTCGGAACGCCGACGATCTCGGCAGCGAAGCGACCGGCGTCGATCGCCGCGACCGCTCGCTCCTGGCTGCGCAGGGCGAAGGCGTCGGCATCCGCGCGGCTGATGCCGTCGAGGCGGGCGACCTCCTCGGCCGTCTCCGGCATCGAGAATGTCGCCTTGTCGCGAGCCGCGAGGCGCGGATTGGTGAAGCGCCACCCGATCGAGGTGTCGAACTGGGCTCCGGGCTTGGCGAAGGCCTTCTCGGGCTTGGCCTGCACCCACGGCGCCCTGGTCATCGACTCGACGCCACCGGCGACGATGATGTCGGCATCCCCCGAGCGGATCGCCTGCGAGGCCAGCGTGATGGCCGACATCCCCGAGGCGCAGAGGCGATTGACGGTGAGGCCGGGAACGCTGTCGGGGAGGCCCGCGAGCAGCACTGCCATGCGCGCGACGTTGCGGTTGTCCTCGCCTGCCTGGTTGGCCGCCCCGAGGATGACCTCGTCTATGGGCGCTGGATCCACTCCCGCCCGCTCGACCGCTGCCCGAACGACGATCGCGGCCAGGTCGTCAGGCCGCACCCCGGCGAGCGCGCCCCCGTATCGTCCGACGGGGGTTCGTGCTCCTCCGATGAGGAAAGCCTCGGGCATGCTCAGTCCAATCGAGTCGGGGCGGCGCTGCACCCTGCGGTCATCGAGATAATTAGTGACCGATCGTTCAGACAGTATATGTCAGACGGTGTCGAAGTCCTCGAAGATGAGCGCCGTCTTCGTCGACCTCACTCCCGGAATCGCCTGCAGCTCCTCGAGCACCACCCGGCGCAGGTCGCCGTTGTCGCGGGCTCGTACGAGCAGGATCGCGTCGAAGTCGCCCCCGACGAGGGCGATGTGCTGCACTTCGGGGATCGCCGTGAGCCTGGCCCTCGTGTCCTGCCACACCTCCTGCTCGAGCGTGAGCGTCACGTAGGCCGACGAGTGCAGGCCCGCGAGTACGGGATCGATCCGGGCTCCGAAGCCGCGGATCACCTCGGACTCGACCAGGCGATTGACGCGCGAATAGGCGTTCGCCCGCGAGATGTGGGTGAGCGCGGCGATGGCGCTGACGGATGCCCGGCCATCCTTGCGCAGCTCGTGCAGGATGCGTCGGTCCAGATCGTCCAGTTCGATGGGCATGCGACTCCTCCGGTTCCGACATCCGTCAGACGAAGTGTAAGTGAAATCGCCATTCTGCTGCCCTGACGTCCACCGTTGATGGATGTGCTTGCTACATCTGGGACGAAAGCGCATCCTCGAGAAACAAAGCGTCCACTTCGTCAATGGAGACTGAATGAACGACTACCTCCCTCGGGAGACGCCCGTGCAGCTGATCGATCCCTCGGGTGCGCTCAGTACGGACGAGAGCTATCCGGCACCGACAGACGCCGCCCTTCTCGAGGGCTTCCGGTCGCTCGTGATCGGTCGTCGCGTCAACGATCAGTGCAACGCGCTCGTGCGCCAGGGCCGTCTCGCCGTGTACCCGTCCTCGCACGGTCAGGAGGCGTGCCAGGTCGCCGCGGTCTCGGCACTGGAGCCCGGGGACTGGCTGTTCCCGACCTACCGCGACTCGGTCGCGGTCATGCTCCGCGGGGTCGCGCCTGCCGACGCGATGGTGCTGCTCAAGGGCGACTGGCACAGCGGCTACGACCCCCACGACCACCACGTCGCGCCCCAGGCCACCCCGCTCGCCACCCAGTTGCTGCATGCCGTCGGCTTCGCACACGCGGCCGTGCTCAAGGGAGAGCCGACAGTGGTGCTGGCGATGTGCGGTGACGGAGCCACGAGCGAGGGCGACTTCCACGAGTCCCTGAACTTCGCGGCCGTCTACCACCTTCCTGTCGTCTTCTTCGTGCAGAACAACGAGTTCGCCATCTCGGTACCGCTCGCACGGCAGAGCGCGGCCGAGTCTCTCGCCCACAAGGCCATCGGGTACGGGATGCCCGGCGAGCGCGTCGACGGCAACGACCTCGCCGCGCTCGAATCCGTCGTGGGAGCCGCGGTGGCACGCGCCCGTGCCGGCGGAGGGCCGACCCTCGTCGAAGCCCACACCTACCGGATGCAGGCGCACACGAACGCCGACGACGACACCCGCTACCGAGCCGGTTCCGAGGTGCAGGCCTGGGTCGCCCGCGACCCCCTGACCCGCCTGCGCAACCACCTCACGGCCGCCGGCGTGCTCACCGCTGACATCGAGTCGGCATTCGCCGGAGAGGCGGATGCCATCGCCTCGACCCTGCGCGAGGCGCTCAACACCGACGCGCAACTCGACCCCCAGGATCTCTTCCGCTTCGTCTACGTGACGCCCTCCACCCAGCTCGATGAACAGGCGGCGCAGCTGCGCGACGAACTCGACCGCACGGCCGAGGAGGCACGGGCATGACCATGATCGACGACAGGCCGGCGACGGCATCCGCGACGACGACCACCATGACCATGGCGGCGGCCATCAACCTGGCCCTCGCCGACGCACTCACGGCCGACGAGCGCGTGCTCGTCTTCGGTGAGGATGTCGGAGCCCTCGGCGGCGTCTTCCGGGTGACCGACGGACTGACCGCGCGCTTCGGCGAGAACCGGTGCTTCGACACGCCGCTCGCCGAATCCGGCATCATCGGCACCGCGGTGGGCATGGCCATGAACGGGCTGCTCCCCGTCGTCGAGATGCAGTTCGACGCCTTCGCGTATCCCGCGTTCGAGCAGGTCGTCAGCCACGTCGCGAAGATGGGCAACCGCACCCGCGGGGCGATGCGCATGCCCATCGTCATCCGGATCCCCTACGCGGGCGGCATCGGCGGAGTCGAGCACCACTGCGATTCGTCCGAGTCGTACTACGTGCACACGCCCGGCCTGACGGTGCTCGCGCCAGCGACTCCGCAGGACGCCTACAGCCTTCTACGCGCCGCCATCCGTCACCCCGACCCCGTCATCTTCCTCGAGCCCAAGAAGCTCTACTGGACCAAGGGCACCGTCGACACCGCGCAGGAGGTCGCCATCGGCCGCGCCCGCGTGGCTCGAGAGGGAACCGACGCGACCCTCATCGCGTACGGCACGTCCGTTCCGATCGCCATCGCCGCGGCGGAAGCCGCCGAAGCCGAGGGTCGCAGCCTGCAGGTGGTCGACCTGCGCAGCCTGACCCCCTACGACGACGCGACGGTCGACGCCGCCGTACGGTCGACCGGACGCGCCGTCGTGATCGCGGAGGCCCCCGGATTCGCGAGCGTCGCCTCCGAGATCGCAGCCCGGGTGTCGGAGCGGTGCTTCTCGTGGCTCGAGGCGCCCGTGCGGCGCGTGACGGGCTTCGACGTGCCGTTCGCCCCGCCGAAGCTCGAGCGCTTCTACCTGCCCGACGTCGACCGGGTGCTCGACGCCGTCGACACGCTGAACTGGGACGCCTGATGAGCGCAGCCGTCTTCCGACTGCCCGACCTGGGCGAAGGCCTCACCGAGGCGGAGCTGGTTCGCTGGATCGTCGCCGTGGGCGATCACGTGGCCGTGGACCAACCCATCGCGGAGGTCGAGACGGCCAAGAGCATCGTCGAGCTGCCCTCTCCCTTCGCCGGTGTCATCACGGCGCTGCACGGGGAGGAGGGCCACACGATCGACGTCGGGGCTCCGCTCATGGAGGTCTCGACATCGGAGGGGGCGGGCGAACCCGCCGCCCCCGAGAGCGCCGGCAATCACAACGCCGTCGAGCACGACGTCAACCGCGAGGAGGAGCGGGCCGGCTCGGGCAACGTGCTCATCGGCTACGGCACGACAGAGAACCACGCCGTCGGCCGAACCCGCCGCCGTGCCCGCATCGGTGCGGTCGAGGCCCCCCGGGTTCCCCAGGCGCGAGCGACCGGTCCCGTCGCCGTGAGGTCGCCCATCGTGAGGTCACTCGCACGCAGCCGGGGTGTCGACCTGCGCACAGTGCATGCCGCGGCGGCCGATGGAATCATCCGCCGGTCCGACGTGCTCGGGGCTGTGGCTGCGGCTCCGTCATCGCTGTCGGCGGCGCCGGCCTCTTCGGCGACACCGCCCATCCACGACGACGATCTCGCGATCGCGAAGCGGGAGCCGCTCGGGATGCTGCGCCGAACCGTGAGCGCCAAGCTCTCGCGCTCGCGCGCCGAGATCCCCGAGGCCACGGTGTGGGTGGACGTCGACGCGACGGAGCTCTGGACCCTCCGTCAGGCGATGGGCGATGGCCGCCCGTCGCTCACCGCGATGGTCGCCCGGTTCGTGCTGCTCGCCCTCGCCGAGCACCCCGTGCTCGCCGGACGCCTCAGCGACGACGGAACGGAACTCATCCAGTTCGACGGCATCAACCTCGGCTTCGCCGCCGACACGCCACGAGGTCTGATGGTGCCGGTGATCCGGCACGCCGAGCGCCGCTCGATCGTCGAGCTGGATGCCGAGATCCGCCACCTCTCCGACCTCGCCCGCGCGGGGACGGCCTCGCCGGCGCAGCTGAGCGGTTCGACCTTCACTATGAACAACTACGGCAGCCTCGGCGTGGACGGATCCGCGGCCATCATCAACCACCCCGAGGTGGCCCTGCTCGGAATGGGCCGCATGATCGAACGGCCGTGGGTGGTCGGCGGCGCGATCGTGCCGCGACGCATCGTGCAGCTCTCGCTCGTGTTCGATCACAGGGTCTGCGACGGCGGTTACGCGTCGCGCTTCCTGGGGTCGATCGTGCGGGCGATCGAGAATCCGCTGGCTCTCTACGGCCGCCTCTGAGGTCGTCGCCAGCCCTGTCGTCTGCCCTGCCGGCGGAGTTGCCGTTCCGGCAACGGCGCTTGCGCGCTCGACGGGTCTCGGCGCACGATCGACGGCATGAGCCGCGATTTCGACAAGGACTACTGGGAACAGCACTGGCACGGCGGGCCCGGCTCCCCCGCTGATCCGATGACGGATGCCGCACCCTCCAGCGCCGCCAACCCGTACGTCCAGCACGAGACGGCGGGGCTCGCTCCGGGCACGGCGCTCGATGCCGGCTGCGGTGCCGGCGCCGAGGCCGTCTGGTTGGCGGAGCACGGCTGGACCGTGACCGGCGCCGACATCTCGGCGAGCGCCCTCGCGCAGGCGGCGGACCGTGCCGGGGCGGCATCCGTCACCGAGAATGTGACCTGGATCGAGGCCGACCTCACGACCTGGGAACCGGCGGAGCCGTTCGACCTCGTGACCACGAACTACGCCCACCCGACCATCCCGCAGCTCGACTTCTACCGGCGCATCTCGCGCTGGGTCGCTCCCGGCGGCACGCTGCTGATCGTGGGCCACCTGCACGGTTCGACCACGACCGCGAACGGGCACCACCCGCCGGAGGAGACGACGGTGACAGCTGGCGCGATCACGGCCGTGCTCGATGCAGCGCACTGGCGCGTCGAGACGGCGGAGGAGCCGGACCGCACCGTCGACGCACGGGGCCACGGGAGCGTCCACCTCCGCGACGTCGTGGTGCGGGCGACGCGACTCGCGTGAGGCGGCGCGCTCGGGTGAGGCGGCGCGCTCGGCGGGGTATCGGTGCTTCGGCGGGTGCAGGAACCCCCGCCGAGCCACTGAAACCCCGCCGGATCGTGGCGGAAAACGCCGACCGGCCCTGCTCCGATGTCGGAGAGGGCCGGTCGGGAACGCGAAGCCCGCGCGTCAGCTCGCGTGGTGCCGCCGCTCGAGGGCGGCGCCTTCCACGTCGACGTTCGGCAGGATCTTGTCGAGCCAGCGCGGCAGCCACCAGGCCGAACGGCCGAGCAGGTGCATGAGGGCCGGCATGAGCAGCATCCGTACGACGAAGGCGTCGACCAGCACGCCGAAGGCGAGGCCGAAGCCGATCGAGCGGATCATCGTCGACTCCGAGAAGATGAAGCCGCCGAAGACCGACACCATGATGAGGCCCGCGGCCGTGACGACGGATCGACCGGCCCGGAAGCCCCGTGCGACGGCCAGTCTCGCGGGAGCGCCGTGCACATAGGCCTCGCGCATGCCCGACGCCAGGAACAGCTGGTAGTCCATCGCGAGGCCGAACAGGATGCCGACCAGGATGACCGGCAGGAAGCTCAGGATCGGCCCGGTGTGGATGCCGAGCGCATCGGCTCCCCATCCCCACTGGAACACGGCGACGATGGCACCGAAGGTGGCGAACAGCGACAGGATGAAGCCACCCGTCGCGATGAGCGGCACGAGGATCGAGCGGAACACCAGCACCATGATGAGCAGCGACAGCCCGACGACGACGGCGAGGTAGGTCGGCAGCACCGAGGCGAGGTTCTCGGAGATGTCGATGTTGCTGGCGGCCTGGCCGGCGACCCCGAGCGTGATGTCGCCGTCGACGGGCTCCAGCCCGCGCAGCGCCACGACGAGCTCCTCGGTCGACACGCTGTTCGGCCCTTCGGCCGGCACGACCTGGAATGCTGCGACGCGCTTGTCGTCGGAGACCGCGATGGGCGCGACGGCAACGACGTCGTCCTGGTCGGCGAGGGTCTGGGCCACGTCGACCTGCGCCTGCAGCACCTCGTCGTCGTCCAGGCCGTCCGGCAGTTCGGCCGTGACGAGCAGCGGACCGTTCGCGCCGGCGCCGAACGCCTCATCCGTCGTCATGAAGGCGTTGTAGGAAGTCGAGTCCACGGGCTCGGATGAGCCGTCGGGCAGTCCGACGCGCATCGAGAGCGCCGGAATAGCGACGATGAGCAGGGCCGCGGATGCCGCGATGACAGTCACGATCGCGCGCCAGGTGGCCATGGGCTTGGCGTCGAGGTCTTCGTGGTGCACCTCGCCGATCTTCGCGCGGGCCTTGCGGGTCAGGATGCGGGTGCCGAGCAGGCCGAGCAGCGCTGGGGTCAGCGTGACGGCGATGAGCACGGCGATCGCGACGCTGATGGCACCGACGGTGCCCATGAGCCCGAGGAACGGCACGCCCGTCACGTTGAGGGCGACGAGGGCCACGATCACCGTCGTGCCCGCGAAGACGACGGCGTTGCCGGCGGTCCCGTTGGCGAGGCCGACGGATTCGCGCACGTCGGCACCCTGCAGCAGCTGCTTGCGGTGCCTGTTGATGATGAACAGCGAGTAGTCGATGCCCACGGCGAGGCCGAGCATGAGTCCGAGGAAGGGGGTGACCGAGGCCATCTGCACGACGCCGGAGAACGCCAGGGAGCCGAGGGCGCCGATGGCGACGCCGACGAGGGCCGTGACCAGGGGGAGTGCGGCGGCGATGACCGAGCCGAGCACGACCAGCAGCACGATGGCGGCGAAGACGACGCCGACGATCTCGCCGATGCCGACGATCTGCGGAACGCCCTGAGCCAGGTCGGTGGAGAACGAGACCTCGACGCCGTCGATCGACTCGGACTCGAAGTGCTCGATGACGGCGTCCTTCGAGGACTGGTCGAGTTCGAGCCGCGGCTCGGTGAAGGCGACGTTGACGACAGCCGTCGACCCGTCCTCGGAGATCACCCGGATGTCCTTCGACAGATCCATGAGAGTGGCGCCGTTGTCGAGCTTCGTGGTCTGCGCCGCGAGTTCGTCGCGGGAGTCGTCGAGCTTCGCCTGCTGTGCGGTGAGCTCGGTCTGCTGTGCGTCGATCGTGGCCTGCTGCGCGTCGAGGGCGGCGAGCTGCTCGGCCGGGGCGCCTGCGGCCTCGGCCTGCTGGCGTGCGGCGTCGAGCTGGGCCTGGCCGGCATCCAGTTGGGCCTGGCCGGCATCGAGCTGGTCCTGACCCGCATCGAGCTGTGCAGCGCCGTCGGCGATCTTCTGGCGGCCGTCGGCGAGCTGCGCCTCCTGGTCGGCGCGCTGCTGCTCGGTCTCGAAGGGGTCGACGACCTTGGCGACGTCGGGCAGGTCGGCGGCATCCGCCGCGAGGGCACTGATCTCGCTCTTCTGCTCGTCGGTGAAGGCCGAGCCGTCGGTGGTCTGGAAGACGATGGTTCCGGATGCCCCGGCGAAGTCGGGCAGCTTCTCCTGGAGCTCCTCCGTCACGGCGCCCGACGCGGTTCCCGGGATGTCGAAGCTCGTGGAGAGGCCCGCGAAGCCGACGGCGAAGCCGGCGATCGCGATGCCGAGGATGGCGGCCCAGGCCACGATGACCGTCCACGCGCGGCGTGCCGCGAACTTGCCCAACCGGTACAGGAGTTCAGCCATGTGTGATTCTTCGCCTCTCGAAAGCCTCCGTCGATAATACGCAACGGTTCGTCTCGTTGATTGGGAATACGATGTGAGCATGTCCGAGCAACGTCGCGGAGCGGTCCGCAGTGAAGCGGCCCGTCGCGCCATCCTCGAGGCGACGGCACGACTCTTCGCCGCGCGCGGCTACGACCACCTCACCATCGAGGGCGTGGCCCACGAAGCCGGCGTCGGTAAGCAGACGATCTACCGCTGGTGGCCATCGAAGAGCGCCCTGGTCGCCGACTGCCTGCTCGAGGGCCTGCTGCTGCCCAACCGTCTCGGCCCCCCGAACACCGGCGACATCCGCGCCGATCTCATCTCCTGGCTCGACGAGATCTTCGAATTGGTCGGCCAGCCCATCGGCGAGAGCCTCATCCTCTCCCTCATCGCCGCGGCAGCCGAGAACCCCGACGTCGGTCGCCGCCTCTACGAGAGCATGGGCGCGACCTCATCACTCGTCGATCGCTTCGAGACGGCCATCGCGGATTCCGAGATCCGAGCGGATGCCTCGGTGCAGGAGATCGGCGAGGCGCTCATGGGGCCGCTCATCGTGCGGATGCTCAGCCGAACGCCGCTGACGCCCGGTACGGCCGAACGGCTGGTCGACGTCGTGCTCGGGCCGATCAGTGTCGGGAGTCCGGCGAACCGCTGAGTTCGGCGGAGCCGCGCCGGCCGCGCCGGTCGCGCAGCAGCCAGGCCGCGGCAGCGCGCAGGAAGGCCGCGGAATCCGCAGCCTCATACGCCTCGGCATCGTGACCGAGCGCGCTGTAGACGATGTCGGAGTCGCCGAAGCGCTGGAACCAGACCAACGGATGCTCGGAGCCCTCGTGCTCGTGCGCAGCGAGTGCCCGCGCACCCGATTCGAGGACGAGCGCCGTGTAGCGCTCGTCGACGGTGTCGAACGGCCGCCCCTGATCGAAGAGCTCAGCGGCGAGCGCCGTCGGCATGATGCGAGCCGGTCCCTTCGCGGGGTGGAAGGTGAGCCCGTCCTCCCAGTGACCCCCGAGGATCGGCGACCACTCCGGCCAGGCGGCGAAGGCGCGGGCCGTCGAGTGCACGGCGAGGAGTGGGCGCCCGGCGGCGAGGTAGGCCAGCAGCCCGTCGCGCGACGGCGTCGGCGGTGCAGCACGCTCGACGCCCTCGTTGCGGCTGATGTTGAGCACGAGCAGGTCGGGACGGGCATCCGTCGTCATCAACCCGGCGAGCGCCGCCTCGACGTCATCGCGCACCGACACCTCGCCGAGGGGAGCGAGCAGCTCGGCTAGACGCTGCGACGTCAGGGTGAACCGATGCCACGGATCGGCGTAGTCCCCCCGGCCACTCAGCACCACGACGCTTCCCATGTGCCGATCATCTCGCATCGGGCATCCCTCTCTCGAGCGCTCAGGATGCGCCGGGCCGGCGGGCGTAGGCTGACACCATGAGTTCCTCCGGTTCGTTCGCACTGCCCTCGGGGCGTCGGGAGGTCGTCGGCGCTTCACCCGCCGGCGGCAGGTAGTCGCTACCCTTCCCGCTCGAACACACCCCGCCCGCCGCATCCGTCGCCCACCGACGTCGATGCCGGGCCCATCATCTGGAGAACGACCATGCTGCCCATCAACGAGAAGACCATCCGCGCGAGCTTCGTGAACGCCTCGCGCAAGGAGACCACCGACATCACCCTGCCCGCCGAGTTCGCCGAACTCGACTGGAACCGCCTCGACTTCCTCGGCTGGCGGGATCGCAGGATCGCCCGCCGCGCCTACATCGTGGTGCCGGCCTTCGACGAGCTCGGCGAGCTCGACGGCGAGCCCGGCGGGGAGCTCATCGGCGTCATGCTGCAGCAGGCCAAGGCCTCGCCGCAGAAGCGCGCGCAGTGCTCGTGGTGCCAGGACGTGACCCTGCCCAACGACGTGGTGTTCTTCGGCGCCCGTCTCGCGGGGCCGGCCGGACGCAACGGCGACACCGCGGGCACCCTCGTGTGCGCTGACTTCGAGTGCTCGGCGAACGTACGCAAGAAGCCGCCCGTCGCCTACATCGGCTTCGACGTGGAGGCTGCGCGGGCGGAACGGATGCTGGGCCTCCGCGTGCGCGCTGCAGCCTTCGCGGCGACGGTGGCCGGGGCGTGACCCCTCCCGTCTGCTGAGGCCCGGGTGGCCGCTGCGCTCGGCCCTCAGCGAGCGGGTGCGTGGGCCGCGCTCGTGGTGGCGTCAGCGAGCGGACGTTCGACCGGCTTCTCGTCAGGCTCCGACGCCTTCACCGCTGCGATGCCACCGAGGATGAGTGCGCCACCGACCAGCTGCAGCGGCTGGAGCTGTTCGCCGAGGAGGATCCACGCGAACAGGGCCGCGAACACCACCTCGAGCAGGCCGGCGAAGGAGGCGAGGCGCGAGCCCAGCGATTCCGCCGCTGTGATGCCGGCCACGTAGGCGAGGGCGGTGCTCACCACGGCGACGAACAGCAGCGGCACCCACCAGGGCAGTGCCGTGCCGAACAACGGAAGGTCGCCGAACGTCGCCGTGAACGGCAGCACGCCGACGAGAGCGAGCAGGCTCAGCGTGAGTGCGCCGATGACGAGGCCGACCCCGGCGAAGGCGACAGGCGGCAGGCCGTCGCTGGGCCGGGCGGCGATCACGAAGTAGACGGCGCAGGCCACCATCGCGAGCACCGAGAACAGCAGGCCGACGGGGTCAGGGGCGCCGAGCGAGCCCGGACCGATCACCAGCACGAGGCCGACGATGGCGAGCGCCGAGCCCGCGAGCACGAGGGGTCGCGGCATCCGGAGCGTCCTGAGCCAGACCACTCCGACGAGGAGCAGAGGGGCGAGCAGCTCGATCAGGATCGCCGTCGACACCGGAACCGTGCGGATCGCCGCGAAGTAGAAGAACTGCGTGGAGGCCACGCCGACCACGCCCATGATGAGAACGCGCCAGCGCGCCCGCCAGAGCGCGTCCCACTTCCCGCGTAGCGCGATCAGGGTGATCGGCAGCAGGATGATCGCCCCGCCGATGGCCCGGGCGGTGACGGCTGCGGCCGGAGACCACCCGGCCTCCAGGAGCGGCTTCATCAGCACGCCCGACGTGCCGAACGAGGCTGCGGCGATCACGGCGATCGCCAGACCGGATGCTGTGGACGATATTCTCACGATGCCTCCGGTGAACATCCGCTCGCCGGAATCGGCGACGCGTTAGGACTAAACTGCTCTTAGCCCATAACGCTACTGCGACGCTCGTTAGGAGTCAACATGCAGTTTGCCCATGACACGGTCGTCGCGCTCGAGTTCGCCGTCGAGCTGGGGAACACCGCCGCCGGCGCCTCCCGCAGCGACCTCGAGGAGCTCGGGACGGTCGAGGAGTTGGCGGCGCTTCTGCAGCAGTATCCGTTCACCGGACGCATCGACGGCGACGAGGCCGAGCGTCTCGACGTGCTCAGCACGCGCGACCAGATCCGGCACCTCTGGACCCTGAACCGCGACGACGCCGTCGTGGAGGTGAACCGGATGCTGCGCGAGGCGAACGCGCTGCCCTACCTCGCCAGGCACGACGACATCGACTGGCACCTGCACGCGACGTCGAACGACGCCCCGCTCGGGGAACGGATGCGGGTCGAGGCGGCCGTGGCGCTGATGGACGTCATCCGCATGGACGAGATGCAGCGGCTGCGCATCTGCGAGGCCGACAACTGCACCGGACTCATCCTCGACCTGTCGAGGAACGGCTCGAAGCGCTTCTGCACAGTGCGCTGCGGCAGCCGCATGAACATGATCGCGTTCCGCGAGCGCAAGGCGGCCGCGGCGGAGTAGCGGCGGCACCGGCTCCGCCACTGCGCGCGACCGGTCCTGATGCAGACGGCCGGATGCCTAGGCTGGAGCGATGGACGCCTGCGCTGCCCTCGCCGAGACCGCGGAGCACCTCGCGACGTCCGGGCACTCCTCGCGGCGCTTCCTCGTCGAGCTGGGTTCGGCTGCGGGCGGGGTGCGCACCGGACCGCTGTGGTTCATCGACGCCGGGCTCGGCGGGCGCAACGTGCTGCACGGTCGAGGCTTCCGCCGACGACTCGATGACGGCACCGACGGCCAGGCGCGGCACTTCGCCGGACTGGTCGCGGTCTGCGCACGCCTCGGGGCGCCGCTCACGCGCTGGCTCTCGGTGCATGTGGGGCGCGACGCTCCCGACTCGGCGGACGGTCGGCTCACCGAGTCCGCGGTGGCGTTCGCGACCGGCATCCGGAACGGAACGCTCGAGCAGAGTTCCGCGGCGGAGTGGATCCGCCGGGAACTCTGCGCGAGCTGCGGGTGACCGCTAGGCGACGGACCAGCCGCCGTCGGACGGGAGGATGACGCCGTTCACATTCACGCCGTCGTCGCTGAGCAGGAAGGTGATCGAGGCGGCGAGAGCCTCGGCCTCGGCGGCGTCGGGCAGGATCGTCATCGCCAGCTGAACGCGCTGAGCGCCGAGCGGCGAGGCGAACGATGCCTCGATGTTGGTGATCGTGGGGCCGGGGGCGACCGCGTTCACGCGGATGCCGCTAGGGCCGTACATGAACGCGCTCGACTTGGTGATGCCGGCCACGGCGTGCTTCGACGCGGTATAGGCGACACCGGCGGCGGATCCACGCAGGGCGGCCTCCGACGCGGTGTTCACGATGGAGCCCTTCGCCTGCGCCAGCATGGCGGGGATGACGGCGCGGGTGAGCTTCATGGTGCCGGTGACGTTGATGCGGAACACGCGGTCCCACACGGCGTCGCTGACCTCGCCGACCGGCGTCATGTCGTCCATGATTCCGGCGATGTTCGCCAGGCCGTCGATGCGGTCGCCCGCGGCTGCGACGATCGCGGCGATGGCGACGTCGTCGGTGATGTCGCCGGAGACGGCCACCACATCGGCGCCGACGTGGTCGGCCACGAACTCGTCGAGGCGCTCCTGCGAGATGTCGACGGCGATGACGCGGCCGCCCTCACGGGCCACGCGCGATGCCGTGGCGCGTCCGATACCGGAGCCGGCACCGGTGACGATCACGGTCTGGCCGGCGAAGCGTCCGCCGGTGACCTTCTCGACCCACTCGGGTGCCTCCACGACGGGTACGACCTCTTCGGTGTCGGTCGTGAGGGATGCGGCGTCGGCGGCATCCGTCGACCCTGCCGGCACGTCGCCGGCCGCGGCGCGGGCCACGAGGTCGTCGACCATCTGCTGCGAGAACTGGCCCTTGCTCAGCTTGATCAGTCGCTTGATGGCCAGTCTGCTGACGGGACGCAGCACGTCGGGGTCCTGACCGGATTGCGCGAGCATCTCGCGGATGATCGGGCCACCGACGGGGTGCTCGAGCCAGGTCTTGATGGAGGAGTCGCCGGTGAGGGGTGCTGAGGTGCTCATACTGATGTTTCCTTCTGTTCTTCTGGGGTGGTTTCGATGTCGGTGGGGTCGGGGGTGGAGGCATCGCCGGAGCCGACGGATGCAGCGGGGTCGACCCCGAACACCTCGGCCTCGGCAGCGTGGAGCGCTCCGAGGTAGCCGAAGATGACGGCGGGCGCGATGGTCGAGCCGGGGCCGGGGTAGGTGCGCCCCATGACCGATGCCGTGGTGTTGCCTGCCGCGTAGAGGCCCGGGATGACGGCGCCGGAGTCGTCGAGCACGCGGGCGTGCTCATCCGTGAGTAGTCCGCCCTTGGTTCCGAGGTCGCCGGGCACGAGCTTGACGGCCGTGAACGGCCCCTTCTCGATGGCGCCGAGGTTGGGGTTCGGCCTCACGCGCGGGTCGCCGTAGTAGTTGTCGTAGACCGTGCGGCCGCGGCCGAAGTCCTCGTCGAC
The DNA here is from genome assembly GCF_001422325.1 of Leifsonia sp. Leaf264. GTDB lineage: Bacteria > Actinomycetota > Actinomycetes > Actinomycetales > Microbacteriaceae > Orlajensenia. Next base: position 177,036 of record NZ_LMMR01000008.1, on the reverse strand, counting down.
GCCGCTGCGGGCGAAGCCGTTGAACCTGTCGATGGTGGACTGCAGCGTCGCACCGTCGACGCCCATGCGCTTCGCGAGCTCGGCGATGGTGCCGGCCTTCACGAGAGTTCCCGACGAGCGCAGCTTCTTGCCGTCGGTCAGGGCCGCCGCGAACATGTAACGCTGGCGGTGCCGCTTGTCGACGACAAGCCACGACGGGTTCGCGGCAACAGTGCGGTTGCGTTCGAGGAGGTCGTGGCCGAAGTCGATGTAGCTCTCGGACTCGTTGAGGTAGCGCTGGCCGGACTGGTCGACGACGATGCTGTACGGGTCGCTGCGCTCGTTGAGGACGAAGAGCGCCTGCTTGCCGTCGATGGGAACGGATGCTCCCCACCAGGCGTCGTCCATGAGGGCGAGCGCGCCGCCGGCGTCACGCCCGATCGCAATGGCCGTGCCGAGGTCGCCGTCCGCGGCCGAGCTGTAGCCCGGGATGCCGTGGTACTTCTCCCGCCAGGCCGTGTTCATGGCGAAGCCGCCGGCCCCCAGCATCACGCCGCGACGGGTACGGATGCGCAGCTCACCGGTCGGAGTCGTCACCACGGCGCCGACGACCACGCCGTCCTCGAGCACGAGATCGGTCAGCGGGCTGCTCAACAGCACCTCGGTGCCCTGCGTGCGCACCATCTGCATGAGGCTCATGGCCAGCGCCGATCCCATGCCGTACAGCTTCTTGCCCGTCACGATGCCGCCCAGCATCCGGAACACGAAGCGGGCTCCGCGCACGAAGCCGCTCGGAGTGGACCAGGCCCTGGAGAGCAGCCAGACGTCGTCGTTCTTGAGCGGGACCGGCAGGCCGTCACCGGCGCGCGAGGTCGCGAAGGCGTTCCCCAGTCGCTTGGCGTCGAAGGGCTTCGGCTCGATCGAGCGCCCGACGCGGCCGCCCGGGCGGTCGGGGTAGTAGTCGGGGTACTGCTTGGCGGGCGACCACTGCATGCCGAGGCGCTCCAGCATGCGGAACACCGGGATGACGGCGTTGACGAACGCGAGGCGACGCTCCGGCGACGACGCCGGCCCCGCATCGCCGATGGCTGCCTCCAGGTAGGTGAGGGCGTCCTCGACCGAGTCCGGCGCGGCGAACGTGCTGATCAGCGGATTGGTGGGCATCCACAGCCCGCCTCCGCTGCGCATCGTGGTGCCGCCCCAGCGTTCAGTGCTCTCGACGATGAGCGTTGCGAGCCCGGCGTCGGCGGCTGTGATGGCAGCGGTCAGGCCCGCAGCTCCAGTCCCGACGACGAGCAGATCGACCTCGCGGTCCCAATGATTCGACATGACACTCTCCCAAACCGGACTCCGTTGTCCGGTTGTACGCTAACACCTGTGCCTGAGAACCCGAAAGCGAATCGCGGACCCAGCGCCGGGCCCGCGAATCGTGCCGCTCTGATCGCCGCGGCCCGCGAGGTCTTCGCGGAATCCGGGCTCGACGCGCCGCTCAGCGCCGTGGCCCGCCGGGCCGAGGTGGGCCAGGGCAGCCTGTACCGGCACTTCCCCGACCGCATCGCCCTCGCCGTGGCCGTGTTCGACGACAACATCGCCGAGCTCGAGGCCCTGGCTGCGGCATCCGACTCCAGCCTCGTCGAGCTCTTCGACGGCATCGCCGAGCAGGCCATGAGTTCGACGGCGCTCATCGAGCTCACCGCCGCCGCCCGTCACGACGAGCGCGCCGAGCACCTCGCCAGCCGCATGACCGCCCTGGTCGATTCCCTCGTCATCCGCGACAGGGCCGCCGGACGCATCCATGAGCAGGTCACCACCGAAGACGTGATGCTGGCCATCGGCATGCTCGCCTTCCTGCTGGCGAAGACCGACGCCGAGGAGCGCCCCCACGTGGCCGAGCGCGCGCGGGGCATCTTCCGCGCCGCGTTCACCGAGGGCTAGACCTGCACGGCGAGCGCCACCACGAAGCAGGCGAACGCGATGACAGCGGCCGAGGAGCGGAACACGTCGATGACCTCCCAGCGCTTGATGACGGCCGCCCAGTCGTCGGGAGGATTGTCGGCGTCCCAGTCGATGACCTTGATGTTGATGGGCACCGTGCCGAGGAACGAGAACAGCACGAAGGCCACGAGGGCCACCACCCCCGCGATCCGCCATCCGAAGCCGTCTCCGGTGCCGCCGACGATGAGCACGGCGATGCCGACCAGCACCGTCGGCACCATGATGACGGGCACGACCACGCGCAACCTCCGCACCAGCGCCACCCGCGCGAGGATGGTCGCGTTGTCGTCGAGGGCCGCCAGAGCGGGTTGCACGCCCCAGCGCACGATGAACTCCTCGCCCGCGAGCAGGCCGACGAGAACGAGGCCGATCACCTCCAGCAGCGGGAACTCCATGACGCGACCCTAGCGGTCGGGCACCCGTTCCGAGCCCGCTGCTAGCGTGGCGAGGTGACCGAATCTCACGGCGCCGCAGTCGGCGTCATGCTCCCCAGAGACCTGCCGCCCGCCGATGTCGTCCCGTTCGCGAGGCGGGCCGAAGAACTCGGATTCGCCGAACTCTGGGTCGTCGAAGACCTGGGCTTCCGTGGCGGCATCGCCCAGGCGGCTTCGGTTCTCGCCTCGACGTCGCGCATCGCGGTCGGCATCGGCATCCTGCCGGCAGGCGCCCGCAACGCCGTCTTCGCCGCCATGGAGCTCGCCACCCTCGAGCAGCTGTTCCCCGGACGCCTCATCGCCGGCGTCGGACACGGGATGCCGCACTGGATGCGCTCGATCGGCGCCTGGCCGGCGAGCCCGCTGACCTTGCTCGAGGAGTACCTCACGACGGTGCGCGCCCTGCTGCGTGGCGACAGGGTGTCCACCGCCGACACTGCGCGCTACGTCAAGCTGACGGATGCCGCCCTCGAACCCTCCTCGATTCCGGATGCCTCCCCACCCGTGCTCGCGGGCGTGCGCGGCCCCAAGTCGCTCGCGGTCTCGGGCCGCTCGGCCGACGGCACGATCCTCGCCGAGCCCGCCGGCCCGGAGTACGCGCGCGCTTCCCTCGGCCACATCGCCGCAGCGGGGGCGCATCGGCTGGTGACCTTCAACATCGGCTCGGTGCATCCGGAGGCGTCCGTCGCCATCGATGCCGCCCGCCCTGGCCTCGCAGCGATCGGCGAGCCCGACTGGGTGCCCCACATCGAGCCGCTGCCGTTCGCCGCCGAGTTCGCGGCGCTGCGGGCCGACTCGGCCTCGGGAGCGGAGTTCGTCGAGCGGATGCCGGCCGACTGGGTGCCTCAGCTCGCGCTGGCGGGCACGGCAGCCCAGGTGCGCGAGCGCCTCGCCGAGTTGGCCGAGGCCGGCGTCACCAGCAGCGTGTTCATCCCTGTGGGCGACCCGTACGAGGCGTTGGAGTCGCTCGCCACGGTGCTGTGAGCGCGCGCCGTCGACACCGTCGCGGCGTCAGCTGGCGGGGTCGTCCTGGAAGACCCGCACTTCCTGGGCGCAGCGGCAGGCGACCGCGATCTTCGCCGCCCAGTCCAGTGCCGCTTCCCGGGATGACAGCTCCAGCACCGTGTATCCACCCTCGAGTTGCGCCGTCTGGGGGTACGTTCCGTCGGTGACTGTGCCGTCACCGTCGACCATGACGGGCGGGATGCTCTCGTCGATGCCGCCGCCGAACACCCACACCCCGGCATCCTTCGCCTCCTGCACGACGGCGTGCGCTGCGTCCGCGACGGACTGCAGTTCGCCCTCCGCCACGATCATGGCGGCACTCGGGAACGAGATCAGGTACTTCGTCATCGGGTCGGCTCCCTCGTCGTTGATGGAGCCACTAATTCTGGAGCAGGTCGGCGGAGCCCAGCAACTTCGTCACGGTGATCGCAATGACGACGCGTAACGGGTTGGGCTGCGGCTGGCGGTAGCGCGCGGCGTAGCGATCCACCGCATCCGCGACGCTCTCGGGATCCCGGAGGATCTCGGCGTTCCCGGCGAGCGAGAGCCACCGGCCACCGTCGACCTGGCCGATGGTGGCGAGGCGGCCGCGTTCGATGTTGCGCACCTTCTGCGACGGACCCGAGGTGATGATGCGCGCGACGAGCGCCTCCCCCGGTTGCCGCTGCTCGACCGTGAAGCCGACGGCGACGACGTGGATGCTGCCGTCCGGCGCGATGGTCGAGAGCGTGGCGAGGTGGCGGTCGGTGACGAAGGCGAGTCCGTCGGGGCTGAGGCGGGTGGATTTCGGCATCGGGTCAATCATCTCCCACTCGCCCTCGTGCATCGGGAGACGGGAGTCACGGATGCCTCAGCGGGCGGGAACCTCGAACAGGGCCAGCCGCAGCACCTCCGCCTGGGTTCGCCAGAACTCGCGTGACACCGCCGCCTTCCGGAACACGGCATCGAATCCGTGCGGCGCTCCAGGCACGACGACGACGTCGCAGGGCACCCCGCTCGCCTCGAGCCGTGCAGCGTAGGCCAGGTCCTCGTCGTGGAACAGGTCGAGCGAGCCGACCCCGATCCACGCCGGCGGCAGCCCGCTGAGGTCGCCGCGCCGGGCCGGCGCCGCATACGGCGAGACGCCATCCGACCCGGGTTCGACTCCGAGGTAGGAGGTCCAGCCGAACCTGTTGCTTCCCGGCGACCAGATCCGCACGTTGCGGGTGTCCATGTCAGTGCGCGTGACGGTGCGGTCGTCGAGCATCGGGTAGACCAGCAACTGGAACGCCGGCCGCACCTCTCCGCGATCGTGCGCGTACAGGACGAGGCCGGCCGCGAGCCCGCCTCCAGCGCTCGCGCCACCGATGGCGATCCGCTCAGGGTCGATCCCCCGCGCTTCGGCCTGGTCGAACACCCCGAGCAGTCCGGCATACGCGTCCTCGACGGCTGCCGGCGACGGATGCGTCGGGGCCAGCCTGTACCGGAGGGCCACGACCGTGATGCCGAGCGAGCGAGCGAATCCGATGCTCGACGCCTCGTCCTGTTCGGGCGAGCCGCTGATGAAGCCACCACCGTGGATCCAGAACAGGGCCGGCGCCGCATCGCGCAGTGACCGAGGCCTGTACACCCGCAGCGACACCTCGCCGACGCCATCCGGACCCGTCGCCGTGACGTCCTCGATCAGCACGTCGTCGGGGGCGGCAGGAACCCGAGGCTTCGCCTTCTGCATCAGGCGCGTCAGCCGTGGTCCGAACGAGAACTTCGGAACGTAGCGGGCCAGAGCCAGATCCGGGTGGAAAGCCGACATGCATCCTCCTCGATGTCACGGTCGGCCCATCCTGCCACGGACCGGACACCGGCGTCCGGATGCCGCGCGCCGGTGACGGCGTTCCCACCCGGCGTCGCCTTCGCCGCAACCGAATCCGGACCACCAGACAAGGCCAGCGGACAGGTCGGCTGACTCCTGTCAAGCACTGCCCGGGCCGCAGCTCCGGTTCGCACAATGGAGACGGATGAGCCGAGACTCACGTGAGGAGCATGCCATGCCGGGACCGAGCAATCCCAGCCTGAAGGATCCGGAGCTGTACGAGAAGCTGCGCGATGAGGGCAACTCGAAGGAGAAGTCCGCTCGCATCTCGAACGCCGCAGCGCGCGACGGACGCAAGGCCGTGGGGAAGCGTGGCGGGAAATCGGGCGACTACGACGACTGGACCGTGCCCGAACTCAGGAAGCGCGCGAAGGAGATCGGCTTGACCGGCTACTCCGGCAAGCGCAAGAGCGAGCTCATCGAGGCCCTCCGCGATCGCTGACGCGATCCGCCCTGCACTCAACGCCCCCGACGCGGGAGGATGGGCGCATGCCTGATGACGCGCTGATCGCCGCGGCCGACGAGCTCTATGCTCTCGCCCCGAGCGACTTCACCGCGGCGCGCAATGCTCGTGCGCTGGCGGCGCGTGGCGACGATCGTGCGCTGTCGGAGAGCATCAAGGCGCTGAAGAAGCCGACGCCGGCAGCGTGGCTGGTCAATCAGCTGGTGCGCCACCGCGCCGACGAACTGCGCGAGGTGCTCGACCTCGGCGACGAGCTGCGCGACGCCCAGGAGCGCCGCGACGGACCCGAGCTCTCGCGCCTCACCCGCACGCGCCGCACCGCCGTGGCTGCGCTCGGCCGCGAGGCCGCGGCGCTGGCCGAGGAACTCGGCGCCGCACCGGGTCGGCCGACCCTCGACGAGGTGGAGCAGACCGTGACGGCGGGCATCGCGGATGCCGCGGCGACGGATGCCGTTCTCTCAGGCAGGCTCCTGCGCGCGCTGGTGACAGTGGGCTTCGACCCCGTCGACCTCGACGGAGCCGTGGCCGGAGGGCCCGCAGCCGTGCAGCAGCCGATGCGACCCGTCGAGGACATCGCCGTGCGCCGCGAGCAGAAACGGCGCGAACAGGCCGCCAACGAGGCCGATAAGGCCGCTGCATCCGCCCGCCGTGCGCTCGACGATGCCGAGGGCAAGATCGCGAAGGCGGAGCGGCGCCGCGACGAGGCCGAACACGACCGCGACGACCTCGAGGAACGACTGAGGCTTGCGAAGAAGAAGTTCACGGCCGCCGAGAAGGACGTCGCTGCGTGCGAAGACGAGCGCGACAAGGCCGCCGCTGCCCTCAAACGTGCGGAATCGGTCGCGACGGCGGCCCGAGACGCGCTGCGTTGATTCGCCGCCGCTGACGGTCAGCGGCCGGGGAGCGGGCGGGCCGAATCGGCTCGTTCGCTCCGCTGCCTGCCTGACCGGCTTGTCTCCGGCTAGGCGGCCTCGGCCAGCGGTGCCGATGCGGCGTCGAGCGCGGCGATCTCGTCGTCGGTGAGGCTCAGCTCGGCGACGGCGAGCAGCTCGGGCAGCTGCTCGACCGTGCGGGCGCTCGCGAGCGGGGCGACGACAGTGGGCTTGGCGAGCAACCACGCCAGCGCCGTCGTGGCGAGAGCGGCATCGTGGGCCGCAGCGACCTCGTCGAGCGCGCTGATGACGGCGAGTCCGTTCTCGTTGAGGTAGCCGCCGGCACCCCCGGCACGTGCCGCACCCTCGAGGTCTGCGGCGGTGCGGTACTTGCCGGTGAGGAAGCCGCTCGCGAGCGAGAAGTAGGGCACGACAGCCAGGTCGGAGGCGGCCGCGATGGGAGCGAGCTCGCTCTCGAACGGCTCGCGGTGCACCAGGTTGTAGTGCGGCTGCAGGGCCACGGGCAGTGCGTAGCCCTCGCGGGTGGCGATGTCGATCCACTCCTGCAGGCGCGCGGCCGAGTAGTTGGAGACGCCCACGTAGCGGATCTTGCCCGCGGTGACGAGGGCGTCGAAGGCGGCCACCGTCTCCTCGAGGGGCGTGTCCGCGTCGTCGAAGTGCGCGTAGTAGAGGTCGATGTGGTCGGCGCCGAGGCGCGCGAGGGAGGCCTCGGATGCGGCGGTCACGTTGAACGACGACAGGCCCGTGAAGTCGGGGTGCTGGCTCACCTTGGTGCCGATGACGACGTCGTCGCGGTTGCCGCGCGAGCGCAGCCAGTCGCCGATGATCGTCTCGGACTCGCCACCCGAGTTGCCGGGCACCCACGACGAGTAGCCGTCGGCGGTGTCGATGAAGTTGCCGCCTCCGGCGGTGAAGGCGTCGAGCACGGCGTGAGAGCTCGCGGCATCCGACGTCCAGCCGAAGGTGTTGCCGCCGAGGGCGAGGGGGAAGACGTCGAGGTCGGATGATCCGATGGTGGGCATGCAGCGGGCCTTTCGTCAGGGATGGGGCACTCCTCGTGCAAACCGGAGCGACGGGCGAGGCATTCCCCCGGGACGTCGATCGCCTCTCAGAGGGCCGGGGAACCGAACGCCCGCCCGCCCGGCCGTGCTTCGCCGTGGACCGCATCCGTGCCGCTGCGAACAGGCTTCTCGCTATTGGTTGATGTATCATCTTTCTCATGCACTACGGCCACGCGCTCGAGTTCGGAACCTTCATCACCCCGACGCACGACCCCGCCACCGGGCCCGTCGCGCGGGCGCAGCTGGCCGAACGGTTCGGCTTCGACCTCGTCACCTTCCAGGACCACCCCTATCAGCCGGCCTTCCACGACACGTGGACCCTGATGACGTGGGTGGCCGCTCAGACCGAGCGCATCCGCATCGCCCCGAACGTGCTCAACGTTCCGCTGCGGCCCGCCGCCGTCACGGCCCGAGCGGCCGCGAGCCTCGACCTGCTCTCCGGCGGTCGCTTCGAGCTCGCCCTCGGCGCCGGTGGATTCTGGGACGCCATCGAGGCGATGGGCGGCCGCCGCCTCACCCCGGGGCAGGCCGTCGACGCCCTGAGTGAGGCGATCGACGTGATCCGGGGCATCTGGGACGTCGACGACCACCGCGTGCTGCGCCTCGACGGCGACTACTACAGCCTGAACGGGGCCAAGCGCGGCCCGGCTCCGGCCCACGACATCCCGCTCTGGATCGGGGCGTTGAAGCCCCGGATGCTGCGCCTCATCGGCCGCAAGGGCGACGGCTGGCTGCCATCCCTCGCCTACCTCCAGCCCGGCGACCTGGCCCGCGGCAACACCACGATCGACGAGGCCGCCATCGAGGCCGGGCGGGACCCGCGCGAGATCCGACGCCTCGTCAACATCTCGGGCCGCTTCACGCCGTCGTACGGCGGGTTCCTCAACGGTCCGAGCACGCAGTGGGTCGACGAACTGCTCCCCTACGTGCTCGACGACGGCATCGGCACGTTCATCCTCGCCTCCGACGACCCCGGCACGATGCAGCGCTTCGCCGAGGAGGTGGCTCCGGCACTCCGCGAGGCCGTCGACGCCGAGCTGGCCTCACGCGGAGCCGGCACCGGCGGCGGCGGCGGCGGCGGGACAGCAGCAGCGCGCGTGCGCAGCACCACCGCACTCGCCAAGCGTCGCGATGGCATCGACTACGACGCGGTGCCGGCCTCTCTCGCGGGCTCGGTCATCGAACCCGGCGACGTGAAGTTCTCCCGGGTGCGCTCCACCTACATGCGCGGCGGATCGCCGGGTCTCGTGATCCCGGTCCGCTCCACGGCCGAGGTGGTCGATGCCGTCGCCGTCGCCCGCGCCAACCCGACGGTTCCGCTCGGCATCCGCAGCGGTGGCCACGGCATCAGCGGCCGCTCCACGAACGACGGCGGCATCGTCATCGACCTGTCGGCCATGAATGCGATCGAGGTGACGGATGCCGCGACCCGGCGCGTGCGCCTCGAGCCGGGCGCCCGCTGGATGGACGTCGCAGCCGCCCTCGGCGAGCACGGCTGGGCGCTGAGCTCCGGCGACTACGGCGGGGTCGGCGTCGGCGGGCTCGCCACGGCCGGCGGCATCGGCTTCCTGGTGCGCGAGCACGGGCTCACCATCGACCACCTGCGCGCCGTCGAGATAGTGCTGGCCGACGGCTCCGTGGTGCGGGCCAGCGATGAGGAGAACGCCGAGCTGTTCTGGGCCGTGCGGGGCGCCGGCGCCAACTTCGGCATCGTGACGTCGTTCGAGTTCGAGGTCGACGAGGTGGGCGACGTGGGCTGGGCCCAGCTCACCTTCGACGCCTCGGACACCGCCGGATTCCTCGAGCGCTGGGGCGCACTGGTCGAGGCGTCGCCGCGCGACCTCACCAGCTTCGTGCTCGTCGCGCCGCCCCGCGGTGGACGCGGAGCGACGGCCGTCGTCTTCGCCATGGTCGACTCCTCCGAACCCGACGTGATCATGGACAGGCTCACCCCCTTCGTCGACCTCGGCCCGCTTCTCGACCAGTCCGTCGTGCTCACCAGCTACGCCGGCGTGATGGCCAATGCCAGCGATGCCGCGCACAACGGACAGGGACAGCCGGCATCCAGGTCGGGACTGCTCGACCATGTCGACGCCGACTTCGCCGACGCCGCGTCCCGGTTGATCCACAGCGGGGCCGTGCACTTCTTCCAGATCCGTGCGGCCGGCGGAGCCGTCGCCGACATCGCGCCCGACGCCACCGCCTACGCCCATCGCTCAGCCAACTTCTCCGTCGTCGCCATCGGCGCCGACCACGAGCGCGTCGACGCCGCGTGGGATCGACTCCAGGGGCACTTCAGCGGGCTCTACCTGAGCTTCGACACCGACCTGCGCCCGGAGCGGGTGACGGATGCCTTCCCGCCGGCGACGCTCGCCAGGCTGAGGGCGCTCAAGGCCGAGCTCGACCCGCAGAACCTGTTCCGCGACAACTTCAGCGTGGTGGAACGCACCCCCGCTCGCTGAGGCCCGAGCGCAGCGCGCGGGCGAAGCGCGCCTACAGCTTGTGCACCACCGCGGGAGCGTCCTCGGCGAGGCGCTCGAGCACGGCGCTCGAGATGGAGCTCAGCGCGGTGAGCTGCTCGGGCGTGAGCACCTCGCCGAAGTAGCGCGACACCGCGGCGGCATGGCAGCGCCGTGCCGCGTCGATCGCCTCGCGACCGGCATCCGTCAGCACGATGGTCGTGCCGCGGGCGTCTTCGATGCACGCCTCCTTCGCCACGAGGCCGCGCGCCTCCATGCGTCGCAGCTGGTGCGACAGCCGACTCTTCTCCCAGTCGAGCCCGCAGCGCAGAGCGAGGGCGCGCAACGACTTGTCCTCCGACTGGTCGAGGGCGAAGAGGATGTCGAAGTCGGCCTCGGACAGGCCCGTCGACTGGGTGAGCTCCCGGTTGATGCGACCGGTGAGCTGGGTGCGCAGGCGCTGGAACGACGCCCACGTCTCGTCGACGCTCGAGACTGTCGACTCGGCGGTGCTCATTCCTCGATTCTAAACCGGTTGACGCTGTCATCCAATCGATCGCGAGCCTCGGAGAGGGCGGGCAGGATCGGGTCGTCCGCCGTCGGCTGCGCCTCAGCGGGAGACCCGTCTGGATTCCTCTGCACCTCGACGCGGTGGTGCAACACGGCCATCCGATCGCCCAGGTAGGAGATGACGACGGCGGATGAGGTGCCGACGATCGCGATGCCGCCGACCATCAGCAGGACGGCGTAGGCCCGGCCGCCGAACGTGACCGGATAGGTGTCTCCGTATCCGACCGTCGCGACGGTCACGATGGCCCACCAGATGGCGTCGCCGAACGTGGTGATGGTGGCACCGGGCGCATCGCGTTCGGCATGAAGCGTCGCCAGGGCGATGAAGTAGACGAACACGATCGCGTACGCGGCGGCGTAGGTGATCACCTCTGCGCGGATCCCTGCGCGACTGCGATCGCGGAAGTACGGGATCTGGCGCAACAGCACGAGGACGCGCAGAGCGCGGAACAGCGGCAGGATCACCGACAGGAGGTCGATCGGATTGCCGCGCACGAATCGCCAGCGCAGCGCCCGCGGCGTGAGCAGCAGCCGCACCAGGTAGTCGATGAGGAACACCACCCAGGTGATGAGCAGCTCGACGCCGACGAGGACGTGCAACCACTCGCCGTCGTTCGGAAGCAGCACGAAGAGCGAGTAGAAGAGGATGAAACCGCCGCCGAGCACGACGAGCGGCACCGTGGTCACGGCCTCCCACCGTTCCCGCCGATCGATACGGCGATCGGAGTCCAGCGCGCTCTCGGTGCTGTCGGTCATGCCCATCACGGTAGACGGTCATCCGGCATCCGAACAGGAGGGAGCTACTCCGAGTCGCCACCCGGTGCTGTCGCCTCAACCGTGTCCTGCTCCACGGCGTTGTCCGCCACGGGGTCTGCGGCCGATCCCGGGTTGGCGCCGTTGGCGGTCTCGGGATCGTCGGGAAGGGGTGGGCGCGCGCCCTCGGTTCGAGCAGTGGGCGGGTCGTTCGCATCCGTCATGGCGTCACATCCTGTCGGTCACGCCCGAGTGTAGGCCGCGCGAGGAAACGGGCGCGGGGGGCTTGACAATCTCGTGCGGATCGGCGGGGCGCCCCCTGTCGCACGATGGTCATCCGGCCGCTGCATACTGGGGCCATGACACCGGTCCGTTCCCTCCCCTATCCCCTCGGCGTGACCATCGTGGATGGTGGGATCAACGTCGCCGTCTACTCCGAGACGGCGGATGCCGTTCACTTCTGCGTCTTCGGCGATGACGGCGAGCAGCGCACAGAGCTCGACGAGCGCACGGGCCACGTGTTCCACGGCCGCGTCGACGGGGTCGGCGTGGGCGCGCGCTACGGACTGCGCGTCGACGGACCGTGGGACCCGGCCAACGGCCTGCGCCACAACGTGCACAAGCTGCTCCTCGATCCGCATGCCCGCGCCGTCGAGGGCGAGTACTCCTGGGGCCAGGAGGTCTTCGGACACAACCAGGCCGATCCGCTGCTCATGGACGAGTCCGACGACGCCGGCTGCGTTCCACGCTGCGTCATCGTCGATCCGGCATTCGACTGGGGCGACGACGCTCCACCCGCCATCCCGCTGGCCGACACCGTCGTGTACGAGACCCACGTGAAGGGCTTCACCAAGCTGCACCCCGACGTGCCGGAGGACATCCGCGGCACCTACGCCGGCCTGGCGCATCCGGCAGCGATCGAGCACCTCACCAGCCTCGGCGTCACAGCCGTCGAGCTCATGCCCGTGCACCAGTTCGTGCAGGACAGCCACCTGCTCGAGAAGGGCCTGCGCAACTACTGGGGCTACAACTCCATCGGCTTCTTCGCCCCGCACGGCGAGTACGCCGCGGCCGGCGATGACGGCAGCCAGGTCGGCGAGTTCAAGCACATGGTGAAGTCCCTGCACGCCGCCGGCCTCGAGGTCATCCTCGACGTGGTCTACAACCACACGGCCGAGGGCAATCACCTCGGTCCGACGCTGAGCTTCAAGGGCATCGACAACGCGTCGTACTACAGGCTGGTGGCCGACGACAGGGCCAACTACTTCGACACCACCGGCACCGGGAACAGCCTGAACGTCGGGCATCCGGCGGCACTCGGCCTCATCATGGACTCGCTGCGCTACTGGGTGACCGAGATGCACGTCGACGGGTTCCGCTTCGACCTCGCCACGACCCTCACCCGGCAGGACGGCGACGCGGAGCTGCACAGCGCGTTCCTCACGCTCATCGAGCAGGACCCGACGCTGGCCGGCGTGAAGATGATCGCCGAACCGTGGGACACCGCCGGCTACCAGGTGGGCGGATTCCCGGCCACCTGGTCGGAGTGGAACGGGAAGTACCGCGACGACGTGCGCGACTTCTGGAACGGAGCCGACGGCGTGCTCGGCACCGTGGCCCAGCGCGTGCTGGGCAGCCCCGACGTGTACGAGGCGTCGCGCCGCTCACCGCTGTCGAGCGTCAACTTCATCACGGCGCACGACGGCTTCACCCTCGCCGACCTCACCTCCTACTCGAAGAAGCACAATGCGGCGAACGGCGAGGACGGCAACGACGGCGAGGACGACAACCGCTCCTCCAACAACGGTGCCGAGGGCCCGACCGACAACGCGGCGGTGAACGAGCGCCGCGCACGCCAACGCCGCAACTTCCTCGCCACCCTGCTCCTCTCCGCCGGTGTCCCGATGCTGCTCGGCGGCGACGAACTCGGCCGCACCCAGGGCGGCAACAACAACGCCTACTGCCAGGACGACGAGATCTCGTGGTTCGACTGGTCGTCGACGGATGCCGACCTCCTCGCGTTCACGCAGCAGCTCATCGCGGTCCGTCGCGACAACCCAGCGCTCCGCCCGCCCTGGTTCCGCCAGGCGCCGGAGCACGGCGACACCGACACCGTGGTGACGCTGCGGAGCGACGGCGAGCCGTTCTCCGAGGACGACTGGGCGAACCCCGATGCCCGCTCCATCCTGTTCCTCCTGCAGCACGCCGGAGCCGACAGCTTCGCGCTGGCGCTCAACGCCGCCGAGAACGGCGTCGAGTTCACGATCCCGGCTCCTCCGGGCGGTGCCTGGGAGCTCGTGGCGAGCAGCGACGACGAGCAGGCCGTGACCGGCGAGGGAACGACCATCATCGTGCGCGACGTCTCCTTCACCCTGTTGCGCTCAGCGTCAACCCCCTGACGGACGTCGCACCCGCTGCCTACTCTGCAGACATGACTGACAGCACCGGCACCCAGGACTCCCCCGTCGAGGACGGCAGCGACGACGCGACCATCGAGGAGAAGCTGCGCGGGCTCGTGGCGCAGATCCGCCGCGACTTCCACACCGGAGTGAGCCCCGACCCCGAGGAGGATCTCCGCCGGCGCCTCGGAGACTCCGGCATCGAGATCTCCGACGACGAGTTCGAGAAGCTGCTGGCGGACATCAACGCGGAGTGAGCCGCGATGCCGCAGCGGTTGCCGGCGCTCTCGTTTCGCCGGCGCTAGCCCCAGACGTGCAGGCCGAGGAGCAGCCCGATCACGAGGCCGATCACGGCGTTGGCGATGGCGACCAGGGCTATGAAGCCCATCGAGGCCGTGCGCCGGCCGTCGGCATCCCTCCGACGTTCCCGGCGCGCCCGGCGGGTGCCGCCGCCGTGCCGTGAGCGCTCGTCGAGGATCGACGCACGGATGAAGTCGCGCATGGTCCCGGCCACCTCGTGCGCCGTCGGGCGCGCCGCCGGGTCGGCGGCGGTCATGCCGGCGAGCAGGCGCACCCATTCCTCGGGAAGGCTCTCGGGGATGCGGGGCTGGCGGTAGAGCCTGGCGAGCGCGGCCTCGAGCGGTGCGCCGCGGAACTCGCGCTCACCGGTGATGGCCTCCAGCAGCACGAGGCCGAGCGAGTAGATGTCTGTCGGGGTTCCGACATCCTCGCCACGAGCCTGCTCCGGCGAGATGTACGACGCCGTGCCCAGCACCGAGTCGTGGTTGGTGAAACGAGACCCGTCGATGAACTGGGCGATGCCGAAGTCGGCGAGCTTCGCGATGAGCGTGTAGCCGTAGGCCGCGTCATCCGTCACCAGGATGTTGTCGGGCTTCACGTCGCGGTGCACGATGTCGCGGGCGTGCACGTAGGCGAGGGCATCGGCGACCTGGGCGCCGATGTCGGCGACCTGGCGATGCGTCGGGAGACCCGCACGGAGGCGCGCGGCCAGGGAGCGGCCGGCCACGTACTCCATCGCGATGTAGCGGCGGGAGCGTCCACGGTCGTCGAAGACCCCGGCGTCGTAGATCTCGACGAGACCCGGGTGGTGCAGGGCTCCGAGCAGTTGGATCTCGCGCTCGCGACGCAGCTCGTCGAACGGGCTGCCCGTGTTCTCGCGGAACAGCTTGATGGCGAGGTCGCGCCCCAGTTCGCGGTCGCGCGCCCTGTACACCTCGGCCATGCCACCGCTACCGAGGTGCTCGAGGAACTCGTACCGCGAGGTCGACTGCCGGGTGGGCTCGCCGCTCGGAGTATCGATCGAACCGAGCAACTCGTCCCCCACAATTCAGCCTGCCGACTCGGCCGGATGGCTTCGCCCATGTATCTTACCTGGTTAGCGACCACGCCGAGAACGCGGAAGCCAGAAGACAGCAGGACATGAACGGATGCCTCTTGTCAAGGGTCTGCAGCGCGTTTGCGCGGCACGTAGAGTAGGCGCTCGATCGGGTTCTGGGTGGATTCCCGATCGAGCCGGTTCGTGCGTCACGCCGAGCCTGCCGCGGCCCCTCTCTCAGGCGAGGGGCCGCGCTTCCCCTCCCCGCTCGGGCCGAACGGGTTGTTCGGCGTTCAGCCGGGTTAGGCGTACTCTCACTCTCGTGGGCCTCCTCTACTACGGCGAGATGTCATCGCCCCTCGAATTCGACGACAGGCTGCTCGCGCACCTCAAGGTCGCGATCACCCAGAAGCTGCGTCGCGGCGAGTCCTTCACCCTGTCCTGGGTGCATCCACCCGGACGCGAGGGTGGACGAACCTCCCTCTGGATCGGCCCGGCCAGCTTCATCCGCTACGAATTCGAGACCGCCACGAGCCCCGAGATCAACACCGAGTGGATCGAGCGCCTGCTGCGCGCGGCCAGCACGACAGGTGGGATGGTCATCGTCGGCGAGGACGCGACAGCTCCGCCCACGCCGGACAAGGCCGCGGAACTCTCCGAATAGCAACCCCCTGCCGCCCGGCAGCCGGCGCGGGTAGCGTCGAAGGCATGACTACGACAGCAGAACGCCCCACCACCACGTCGGCCCCGGCCGGAGCCGGCGCCAAGCTCACCCGACGTCAGAACGCCGAGAAGGGCTTCACGGCCTCGAAGAAGCTCACGGATGCACTGCAGGAGGTGCTCGTCGACCTCATCGAGCTGCACCTGCAGGGCAAGCAGGCGCATTGGAACGTCGTCGGCAAGAACTTCCGCGACCTGCACCTGCAGCTCGACGAGATCATCGACGACGCCCGCGAGTTCAGCGATGTCGTCGCCGAGCGGATGCGCGCCCTCCACGGACTGCCCGACGGACGCAGCGACACCGTGGCCGCCACGACCACGCTGCCCGAGTACCCGCACGGCGAGGTCCTCACGAGCGACACCGTCGACCTGATCACGCAGCGCCTCGAGGCGACTGTCGGCACCATGCGCCGCGTGCACGACGACGTCGACGAGGAGGACCCCACCAGCGCCGATGTGCTGCACGCGATCATCGAGAAGCTCGAGCAGTACGCCTGGATGGTCAGCGCCGAGAACCGCACGCCGGCGAAGAAGCGGTAGCCGCCGGGCTGAGCGGTAACCGCGGGCTGACAGCGCCACTAGCTGTCAGCCTGTCCGCCGCTCGCGGCGATGGGCTCGGCCGGCGGCTCGTCGGAGCGCTGCAGGCGATCGCGCAGGTGACGGGCGTACCCGCCCGGTGAGCGGCCGACGAACCGCCCCGAGGTGAGGACCCAGCACTCGTCGGTGTCGACCTCGCGCAACGACGGGTCTGTGCGCAGGCTCTCGACCAGCAGCACGTCCTCGTGCTCGGCGAGGGCCGCGAACCCTCCGACCGAGAGGTAGCTGTCACCCCGCACGCCGAGGTTGGCGCCGTGCACGTGCCCGCCGGCATGGCCGAGCACATGGGTGTCGAGCCACGCCGCCGTCTGCTCCACGGTGAGGTCGGCGAAGTCGGGTCGCACCGTGCCGACGATCAGGTCGGCGCCGTCCTCGGCGATGGCGATCTGCGCGGCGAGCCAGTTGCGTGGCACGACGGAGTCGGCGTCGGTGGTGGCGATCCAGACGTGACCCGGTTCGATCTCCGCGCCGCTGCTCTCCGCTCCTGCGGCGACCCGTGCGAAGACCTCGTCCACTCCGGCTGCGCGCGCCGCGCCCACATTGCGTCCGTCCGTCGTGATCGCGGTGAAACCCGAGGCCGCCGCGATGGCGGCCGAACCGTCCGTGCAGGCGTCGAGGACCAGCACGACGTGCACGGCGGGCGGATGCCGGTGGTGAACGGCGAGCTCGTCGAGGGCCTCGCGCAGCGCCGCCAGGCAGCGCGGGAGCAGCGCCTCCTCGTCGTTGATCGGGATCACGACCCCGATCGCGTCGACGACGTCCCTCCAGAGCCCGTTCACAGGAGGCCGGTCTCCCGCGCGACCGAGGCGCCGGGCGGGCGACGGAAGACCTCGAGCACGAAGTCCTCCTCGCGGTGCTGCACCGTCGCGACGAGTTCCGACCGCGCAGCGATCGCGGCGTGGACATCGTCTCCCGTGAGGGGGTACTCGGAGACCGGATGCCGCCAGTGGCAGGCCACCAGGACTCCGTCGGCGTCGAGGGAGTCCACCACCCGATCCAGGGCGAGATCGAGGTCGGCCCGGCTCCAGTAGTAGCCGACCTCGGAGAGCACCACGAGGTCGAAGTGACCGTCGGGCCACTCGGCCGGCGCCGATGCCACGCGCAGCTCGACGTTCGAGTGCTCGGCCAGGCGCTTCCGAGCCGCGCGCAACGGCTCCGGCGAGATGTCGATGCCCAGCAGCGCATCGGCGCGTCCGGCGAGCGACGCCGTGAGCTTCCCCGTCGAGCAGCCGACCTCGAGTGCAGTCGTGTAGCGCTCGTGCGGCAGTGAGGCCAGCAGGATGTCGCGCTTGCGCTTCTCGTACCAGCGCGTCTCGAAGCCCCAGGGGTCGTCGCGACCGGCATAGAAGTTGTCGAAGAAGTCGCGTTCCAGCGTGGCCGGCTGCGCCGAGGGGGCGGCATCCGTCGCCGCGGTCTCCCGGGTCTCGGGTGTCTCTTCCCGCTGCGCATGGCCGTCAGCGAAGAACACCTCGAACGGGCGCTCGAAGTGGCTGCGCATCTCGACGCCGATCACGGCCTCGTCTCCGGCCTGGTCCGAGAGCGGAGCGGTCTGGCTGACGTGCTCGATCAGGGCCGAGCTCTTGGCCATACGGGTGTCGGCGTCGAGGTCGATGGCCACCATGTCGTTCCACGGGAGGCTGTCGTCGTCGGGGCGGCCCCAGTGCCACATCCAGATCGGGTACTCGAGCAGGGCGCTGCCGGTGTTCTCGGCGGCCTGTCGCGCCGCAGCGGCAGCCGCCCGGTGGTCCCGATGCCCGTCGCCGCTCCACGGGGCGACGATGGTGGCCCCGCCGCCGGCGTCGTTGACGATGCCGACCACGCAGTCGACGACCTCGTCGACGTGGTCGATGAGTTGGCCGTCGGGAATCTCGCAGTGGTGGATGACGGCATCCGGCGCCAGGTGATCGATGGCCTTCCGCATCTCCCGGCGACGGATGCGACTGAGCTGCCACGGCGTGTGGGTCGGCGACGAGGGGTGCGAGGCCTCGCCATCGGTCGCGACCACGATCGAGATGCGCGTGCCGTTGCGGCCGGCGCTCTCGATCAAGCCGCCGGCGCCCAGGGTCTCGTCATCGGGATGCGCGGCCAGCACCACCAGGTGTTCGATCGGCCTGGCGTAGCGCGGCAGGCGCTGCCAGCGATCGGCATCCGCCCACTCCGATTCGAGTGTTCCGGTCTGGGAGCTGTCGAACGTCACCACGGTGCACCTCCGGCCTCGAGCAGCGCACGGCCGAGGGCCGCATCGTCGCGTTCCGCATGGTGTTGCCTCAGGTAGATCTGCAGGTCGGCCACCCGGCTCGCGTGGGCCTCGTCGGCGACGAGGGGCAGCGGGCCGAGGGCATGCGCGACATGGGCGAGCGTGGTCTCGGCGGCCGCGGCCACGATGGACCGCACCCGCTTCGCGATCACGCTCGGCCGCTGCGACGGCTCGGCCGCCCCGTCGACCACGGCCGACGCGTCGGCGAGCGCAGCCCGCGCCGTGTCGACGGCGACGTCGACGGCCCCGAGGTGGGCCAGCCCGATCTGGTCGGGCTCCCGGGCTTCGGATGCCGCGTACAGCGTGCGGGCCAGACCGACGGTGCCACCCCACCAGCACGCCGCCACCCCGATGCCGCCCCAGGCGAAGCCGGGCCGCTGGAGGTACCAGCCGTCGTCGCCGACGGGGACAGCGGGCACCCCGTCGAAGGTGACGGGTGCGCTCACGATGTCGGGCAGCCCGCGTGAGACCCACGGGCCGTCGGATGCCGTCACGCCGTCGTGGCGCAGGGCGACGGCGAACAGTCGCCTGCCGTTCTCGGTGTGAGCCGTGACGAGGGCATGGGACAGGCGACTCGCGAGGGAGCACCACGGCTTCACGCCGTCGAGCTGCCATCCGTCCGGGGTGGCGACAGCGGTCACCCGCACGCCGGGTCCCTCGGCGGCGAAGACGCCCCAGGTGCTCTCGTCCGTCGCGCCGATGCCGGAGAAGGTCGACGCGATGTCGACGATGCCCGCCTGCTCGAGGATGGCGAGGGCGTCGAGGTGCGGCTCGAGGGTGCGCGCCGCGGCCAGGTCGACAGCGGCCACCGACGCCAGCAGTTCCCAGACCAGGGCCGTGTCGCCGAAGCCCGGCCGCGGGAGCTCGATGCCGATCGCCGCACTCCAGTCGAGGAGTGCCTGGACTCCGGCATCGCGGCCCGGCAGGGTGGAGAGTGCGGCCTCGAGGATCGGCGGATTGTCCTGCCATCCCGGAGCCCCCAATGACACGGCTCGGGCAGCGGGACCTCCCGAGGCGAGCCCGGCAGTGTCGGGGGGCGCCGTCGGCGCGGACAGTGTCTGGGGAAGCATTCGAGGAGACTACGCCGGAGCCCGGTTCCATCATCAGGGGGTTGACGCGACGCCATCCATGACCATCGCCTGCGCTCGATCCGCCGAAAACGTGCACGGAATGGCGAAACCGTCGACGGCGGAAGTGAGATGCTTGCCCGGTGGGAGAACTGATCTACGGGGCCGGCACGTCATACGAGATGGATGACCGCACGCTGGCGCACATCAAGGTGGCGACGGGGCTTCGGCTTCGGCGGCAGGAGTCGTTCTACGTGTCCTGGGCCATCCCGTCGAACCAGGGTTCCGGCCGCATCAGCATCTGGGCATCGCCGTCGATCCCGCTGCAGTTCCACTTCTCGGGATCGCGCCCGCCCGAGCTCAACCGTCAGTGGCTGCAGGCCCTCGACGCCAGCGCCTTCAGTGAGGGCGGCATGCTCGTGATGCGCGAGAGCGACGCCGCGTCCTACCTCCAGCTCGAAGCCGAGCGCACGGCCGCTTCCGGCGATACGCGCTGAACGCCCACCGGTCCTGACGGCCGGGCGAGCGGCCCGCTCCGTCAGCGCCGATCGAAGCGCCCGGATCGCTCCTGGCGCGAGGGCCTCGTGGAGTGGCGGGTCGCTGACGTCGCCGCTGGCGCCGAGCCGGCGGCATCCGTCACAGCGGGATGCTCCGGCGGGAGGGCATGACGAGAGCCCGCCGCGGCCAACGCCACGTTCTTCGCCTCCCACTCGCGCAGCACCTGCTGCTCCGAGCTCAGGATGCGGTACTCCGGGCAGGCCGTGATCGACTTCCCGCAGGTGCAGGTCGAGCCACCGCTCGCCGCACTGTGGAGGACACCGAGACGCCACAGCACCGCCATGATGCGATCGGTGCGGCGGTTCGCCAGCTCCGTCGCCCGTTCGGCACGGCGTACGAGGTCGCTCTGCAGCTGTTCGCGCACCCCGGATGCGGGAGCCGCGTCGAACTGGCCGATCACCGTGGCCGACAGATCGGCGACCGTGGCCTCCAGCTCCGCGATCGAGCGCGCGGCGGCGGCGGCATCAGCCGCCGCCAGCGCTTCGGCCTCCGACGCGGCGATGGCCTGCGCCTCGCTGATCGCCGACCAGAGCGCGATGTGCGCGAGGTCGCGCCGCTCGGCCTTCTCCGGTCCGAGGTGCGATCGGCAGTGCACGCAGACGACCTGGTCGGAGTCCGCGGTGAAGGTGAACGGCTGCAGCGAGCCGCAGCAGAGGCAGCGCGCCTCGAGCGGAGTGTGCAGGGGGTAGTCGTGGGGCATCGAGCCCAGACTATGCGGCGCGAGGCTCCGAAGCGACGAGGTCCGGCCGAGCGCCCCAGCAGTGCCGGCGAGCGCGACGTCGAAGCCTCCGCCGCGTGCAGGGGAACATTCCGCACGCACGGCTCAGCGTCGCGATAGCGTGACCTCGACGCTCGCACGCGATCGACCCATGAACCCGAGATGAAGGGAAGCGGATGCCCCAGGCCATCGGAGCGCTCCTGCCCATCGCCCTGGCCATGGCCCTGAGCTCGGTCCCCTTCCTGACCACGGTCGTCCTGCTGCTGTCGCCGAAGCGCGGCCGCACAGCACTGCCGTACCTGATCGCCTACCTCGTCGGCCTGTTCGTCGTGGCCGGGGCGCTCAGCTTCGGCCTCGCCGCCCTGCCTCGCCGCGTCAAGCTCGGGACGACCGTCGCCATCGTCGAGATCGTGATCGGCCTCCTGCTCGTGGCGGTCGGGGTCATCCATTGGCTCCGCACCCGTGACCGCGAACCGGCGTCGACGAACGCCCTCCTCGACCGGGTGTCGACCTTCGGCGTCGGCGCGTCCATCGGGTTCGCACTGCTTCTCAACATCCGACCGAAGGCCATCCTGCTCGCCACCGCGGCCGGCCTCGCCCTCGGCACGGCCAAGCTGTCGCCCACCGAGTTGGTGACGTGCCTGGTGATCTACACGGTGCTGAGCTCGGTGACGGTGAGCGTGCCCGTGATCATGACTCTCGCCCGGCCGGACTCGATGGGGGAACGGCTGCTGCGCATGCGCGACTGGATCCTCGCCAAGAGCGGCGTGATCACCTTCATCGTGACGATCACAGTGGGCGTCACCATCTTCGGCGTCGGACTGGGCGACCTCTGAGTCGACCCGGCGCCGACGTCAGTGCTGACCTTCGGCCGTCATCTCGAGGTCGGATGCCGGCGGAACACGCTGCGTGGCGATGGCCGTGCCGGCAGCGGCGCACACCAGGCCGATGGCCAGCACCTGCACGACGGTGAACTGCTCGGCCAGGATGAGCCATCCGAAGATGGCGGCGATCACGGGCCCGAACGACGTGATGATGGCGTACACCCGTGCCGGGATGCGCCGCAGGATGAAGGTGTCGAGACTGTAGGGCAGCGCCGAGGACAGCACGCCGATCGCGAGGAGCAGGCCCAGCACCCGCCAGTCGATGACCGAGACGTCGAGGGTGATCAGCGCAGCCGGCACGAGCAGCACCAGGCTGACGATGCTGGCGACGGTGAGGCCCTCGAGGCCGGGGAGCTTGAGGGCGACCCGCCGGGTCAGCAGGATGTAGGCCGCCCAGCTCGCCGCCGCTGTGAGCGCGAGCGCGACGCCCAGCGCGTTGATGGTTCCGTCGAGCCCGGTGAGCAGCACGACGCCGATCCCGGCCGCTATGGCGCAGACGACGTCGAGCGCGCGACGCGACGCCGTGAGGGCGAGCAGCAGGGGTCCGAGGAACTCGATGGTCGCGGCGACGCCCAGGCCGAGCAGGTGCACCGACTCGTAGAACGCGAGGTTCATCACAGCCAGCACGACGCCGAGGGCGAGGGCGGGCCACAGTCGCGTCCAGGTGAGTTCGGCCCGCTTCGGCCTGTAGAGCGGGAGCACCACCACTGCCATCACCAGTTGGCGCACGGCCACGACGACGAACGATCCGACGATGGGGATGACGACGCCGGCCAATGACGAGCCGAAGTTGATGCTGACCTCTGTGCCCACCTGGGTGAGCGCGCCCACCGTCGCCCGCCGCGAATCCGGGGCGGCACCTGGGACCTCGGTCACCGCCTCGTCCGTCACCAGTCGATCCTACGGGCACGCCGCGAGGCGGTCTCGACCCGCGGATGCAGCAGTGCCAGACTCGCAGGAGCATCGACCGCGAACGGAGGGGCGTATGGGCACTGACACCGACGGCGTCGCTCCGCGCGACCAGCGAACCCACCCCGACATCAGGCTCGACCAGCCGGTCCTGCCCGCGGACCATCACGCCGCGGATGCCGAGGCCGACGACGTCGCCGACGCCCCGCCGAAGACGGGCGAGACCCTGCTCACGGTCATCATCGCCTTCGCCGCCAACGTCCTCATCGCCGTGGCCAAGAGCGTGGCCGCCGTCATCACCGGCTCAGCATCGATGGTCGCCGAGGCCGCGCACTCCTGGGCCGACGCCGGAAACGAGGTGCTGCTGCTCATCGCCGAGAGGCGATCGCAGCGCCCGGCCGACTCCCGGCATCCGCTCGGCTATGGCAAGGATGCCTACATCTGGTCGATGTTCGCGGCCTTCGGGCTCTTCACCGCCGGCGCCGTGCTGTCCATCCAGCACGGAATCCAGAGCCTGCTCGAACCCGAGCCCGCCACGGACTACGTCATCGCCTACGTGGTGCTCGGGGTCTCCTTCGTGCTCGAGGGGATCTCGTTCATCAGGGCCCTCCGCGAGGCGCGAGCGGCGGCCCACGAGCTGAACCGCGGCACCCTCGACCACGTCATCGCCAGCTCGAACCCGACGCTGCGAGCAGTGTTCGCCGAGGACGCCGCCGCCCTCATCGGCCTGGCCATCGCGTTCCTCGGCATCCTGCTGCATCAGCTCACCGGATCGTCGGCGTTCGATGCCATCGGTTCGATAGCAGTGGGGGTGCTGCTCGGTGTCGTGGCCGTGCTGCTGATCGCCCGCAATCGCGCCTTCCTGCTCGGCGAGGCCATCGGTGAGGCCGACAGGCAGGCCGTGCTCTT
Organism: Leifsonia sp. Leaf264; assembly: GCF_001422325.1. Taxonomy (GTDB): domain Bacteria; phylum Actinomycetota; class Actinomycetes; order Actinomycetales; family Microbacteriaceae; genus Orlajensenia. The sequence goes on along the minus strand of NZ_LMMR01000008.1, from coordinate 153,221 downwards.
GCGCCTGCTCGCCCGGCACGACGTCGATCGCGTCACGAGCCTGCACGTCGAGTTCATCGGGCCGGGCCAGCTGTTCCTCATCGCCGCCGTCGACCTCGCCGGCAACGTCGCAGAGGACGCCCTCGCCGTTGAACTCCGCCGCATCGAGCGCGAACTCGAACGCGATCCCCACCTGGCCCGGGTGGTGCTGACGGTCTCCGCCGCCGACGAGGCCTCGCTGGAGGTGCCGGCGACGCGCCGGTCGACGCCGTGACAGCCCCGAAACATACTCATGGGAGCATGAGTTCCACGCGGATGGCGAAGGGAGCGGCGATGGCGACGGAGAACCCGGAGCGCCCTGCAGCTGCATTCCCGCCCCGTCATGGACGGCTGCGCCGCCCGCACGCCGTCGTCACGGTGCTCAAGGCCGCTGGCATCGCGGTAGCCGTCGCCGTGGTCGCCGCCGGCGGGATCGGCGCGTTCGAGCTCAATGACCTCGGCCAACGAGTCGCCGACAACGGCATCGACATCTCCAACGGAGCGGATGCGGCCACCGCGACGCCGCTGCCCGTGCCCCGGATCGGAGCGATCGAGGGCGGCTTCAACTTCCTGCTGGTCGGCACCGACAACGACGCCGCCCAGGGCGACGCCTACGGGGTGCGCGACGCCACCCTCAACGACGTGAACATCCTCCTGCACGTCTCGGCCGACCACACCTCCGGCGTCGTCGTGAGCCTGCCCCGCGACCTCATCGTTCCGCATCCCGAGTGCGTCGATCCGGATACCGGCGAGGAGTTCTACGCGATGTCGGGCCGCCCGCTCAACGAGGCCTGGTCGCGGGGAGGCCTCGGTTGCGTCGTGGCGACGGTGTCCGAGCTCACAGGCCAGACTATCCCCTACGCCGGAACCGTCTCCTTCAACGGCGTCATCGCCATGACCGACGCGATCGGCGGAGTCCCGGTCTGCGTCGAGGAGGCCATCGACGATCCCGATGCCGCCCTCGTGCTTCCGGCCGGCACCAGCACGATCTCCGGGGCGACCGCCCTCGGCTTCCTGCGCAGTCGTCACGGAGTGGGCGACGGCAGCGATCTCAGCCGCATCTCCTCGCAGCAGACGTACATGTCGTCGCTGATGCGCACCATGAAGAGTGCCGACACCCTGGGCGACCTCAGCAAGCTCTACGGACTCGCGCGAGCCGCCGCGTCGAACGTGAAGCTGTCGAGCAACCTCACGAGCCTCGACTCGATCGTGGCGATGGCGTATGCCCTGAAGGACATCGACCTCGACCACCTCGTCTTCGTGCAGTATCCCGGCGGGACGGGCGATGCCGACTATCCAGGCAAGGTGGTGCCGTACACCGACCTCGCCGACGAGCTCTTCGCCGCCATCGCGGCAGACCAGCCGTTCAGCCTCGACGGCGACTCGCTCGGTCGCGGAACAGTTCTCGACCCGAACGCGACTCCGACGCCGGTGGCGCCGACCCCCACCCCCACGCCGACCGAGGACCCCGAGGTCATCGCGGCGGCCGCGCCGGCTGCTGCTGCGCCGGCAGCAGCTCCGGCGCAGGTCATCTCGGGCCTGAAGGGCATGACGGCCACGACGCAGACCTGCGCAGCGGCCTACAGCGGCTGAGCGACGCCGCGGCCACCCGCGCACCCGTTCCGCCGGGTGACGCAAGGGGGTGAATCCGGCGAGACGCGGGCGTACTGTGAGGAAGGCGACGACCAGTCGCATGGGTGGGAAGGATGACGATGGCGATCAACGACGAAGACATCACGAACGAGGCCGCGACCGGCGGCGAGGGCGTCGCAGACGGCGGAGCCAACCCGGGCGGCCACGACGGCGGCGCCGACGGCTCGGCATCGGGCGGAGAAGGCCCCGCAGACGGCGGAGCGAACCCCGGAGGCCACGACGGCGGAGCAGACGGCTCGGCCGGCGAGGGCACGGCCGACGGCGGAGCGAACCCCGACGGTCATGACGGCGGCGCCGACGGCTCTGCCTGAGATGAACGACACGGAACGCGGGCCGGGCGACCGGCCCGCGCTTTCGCGCTGCATCCGAATTCCGGTCGACGAGTTCGCCCGTGACTACTGGGGTCGGAAACCGCTCCTGTCGGAGGCCGCGACGTTGTCCGGCACCTTCGACGACCTGTTCTCCACGGATGCCGTCGACGAACTGGTGACCGAACGCGGGCTGCGCACGCCGTTCATCCGTATGGCGCACGAGGGCTCGGTGTTGAAGCCGGCCTCGTACACCGCCCCGGGCGGTTTCGGCGCCGAGATCGGCGACCAGGTCAGCTCCGACAAGGTGCTGGCGGAGTTCGCCGGCGGAGCCACGATCGTGCTGCAGGGCCTGCACAGGCTGTGGCCGCCGCTGATCGACTTCACCCGGCGCCTCATCGACGACATCGGGCATCCGGCGCAGGTAAACGCCTACGTCACGCCGGCGTCGTCCCGCGGCTTCGACCCGCACTACGACGTGCACGACGTCTTCGTGCTGCAGATCAGCGGCGAGAAGCACTGGCGCATCCACGCGCCCGTTCACATCGATCCGCTGCGCGACCAGCCGTGGAGCGATCACAGCGAAGCCGTCGGCGAGGCGGCCTCGCACGAGCCGGTGATCGATGCCGTGCTGCGTCCGGGCGACGTGCTCTACCTGCCCCGCGGCTGGATCCACTCGGCCGAGGCCCTCGGCGACACCTCGGTGCATCTCACGATCGGCATGGCCGCGTACACGCGAGCCGACATCGTGCAGACCCTCGTCTCCGTCGCCGGCGACTCCCCCGCCCTGCGCTCATCCCTTCCGCTCGGCATCGACCTGGACGACCCGGCGTCGATGCGGACCATCGTCGAGCAGACCCTCCAGGACCTGCTCGGCGTGCTGGGCGCGTCGATGGCGGATGCCGACACGACGGGCAGGGTCGCACGCCGCCTGGCATCCAGGCTGACCGACGCCACCCGCCCCGAGCCGATCGCACCTCTCGCCACGGTCGCGGCTGCGGCCAGGCTCGACGGCGCGAGCCGGGTGCGGTGGCGCGGATCGCTGGGCGCCCGACTCCACGAGGCCGACGGCCGGGTGCGGGTGGTCTCCCGGCTCGCGACGCTGTCACTGCCCGGGGAGGCCGGCGCGGCGCTGCACCACCTCATCACCGGACGCGAGAGCGTGGTCTCCGAGCTTCCCGGCCTCGATGAGGCCGACGCCGTCGTCGTGGTGCGACGGCTGCTGCGCGAGGGCTTCCTCGTGTGGCTCCAGTGACGGCCGGGAGCACCGTGACCGCCGACGACGCCGACGAACCCTTCGGCGATGGCGGATGGCAGCCGTGCAGCGACCGGGCCCGGCAGCGTGGCGACGCCCTGGCCGGCACGGGTTCGCGGGGCCTGCAGTGGTTCCTCATCGAGATCTCGGGGCCGTGGGGCTCCCGCGCGTTCCTCGATCCCCCGTTCGACACCACTCTCGGGCGGGCGCTGATCCACCGCATCGAGGGCGCCGGCATGCGAGCTCTCGCCATCAGACGCACCGGACGCCGACCTGAGCAGACCACATGGTCGTGGGCGAGTGTCGATTCCCGTCCCGGCCACGAGTCGGTGCGATGGGGATCCGTCGACAGGCCGGAGGACCTGCTCGACGTGCCGCTCGACGGCTCGACGGGAGTGGCATCCGACCGGAGGATCTTCGCCGTCTGCGCCCACGCGCGTCACGACCAGTGCTGCGCCGTGCGTGGACGCCAGGTCGTCACGACGCTGTCGCGGGCCTTCCCCGAGGAGACGTGGGAGTGCTCGCACCTCGGCGGCGACCGTTTCGCCGGCACCCTCGTGATGCTGCCGCACGGCCTCTACTACGGCAACGCCGATGACGATGATGCGGTGCGGATCGGCGAGGCCTACCTCGACGGGCGGGTGGTCGAGGAGCACTACCGCGGCCGCAGCTCACTGTCGCATCCGGTTCAGGCGGCGCAGCACTACGCGCGTCTGGCTCTCGGCGACGACGGAATCGACGCGTACCCGCCCCTGGCCGAGCGATCTGGGACGGCGACCGGGGGCGGCTGGACCGTGACGTTGGGGACGGATGCCGGCCCCGTGACCGTCGAGCTCGCCGAGACCGAGTCCGAGCCGCTGCTCTCGACCTGTTCCGCCACCCGCCGCCTGCGGGTGCGGCAGTGGGAGCTCGCATCGCTGACGGCGCCTCCGGCGATCTCCGCTCGCTGACCAGCTCAGACCTTCGGAAGCAGGTCGGCGGTCGCCGGATACGCCTTCTGGGTGGGGCAGGTGTCGAGGATGCGCTCGATGGCGTCGTGCTCCGCCTGCGTCACCCACAACCCGTAGACGGACTTCACCGAGACCTGCCTGGCGACGTAGCTGCAGCGGATCGACTTCTGCGCCGGCAGCCAGGTCGCCGCGTCGCCGTCGCCCTTCTGCATGTTGGAGTGCCCGTCGACGGCCAGCAGGTTGAGCGGATCGTTCGCCAGGGCCTCGCGCTGAGCCTGCGTCAGCTGCTGGGCCCCGGTCTGCCAGGCGTTCGACAGCGCGACGAGGTGGTCGATCTGCACGAGCGCGCTCGTGCCCTGTCCGCGCACGAAGTCGATGGTCGTGCCGGTGTACGGCGAGACCAGGATTCCCGTCATGACCTTGCAGGGTCCCGACGTCGCGATCTCTGTGAGGTCGCGGGCGAGGACGTCGTTGCGGGTGTCGCAGCCGTTGTGGTCGACGTCCTTCCAGGCGTTGCCGAAGTCGCCCTCGCGGTCGTAGCCGGTCTTCGGGGCGCGACCCTTGATCTGCAGGGTCTCCAGGGCCGCCAGTGCCGTGCCGACGGGAGCCGGCGTCGTCGTGGAGTCCGGTGTGGCGGTCGGGCTCGCGCTGGGCGTCGCCGACGTGGTCGGGTTCTCGCTCGGGGCGACGTCGGTCGGCATCGACGTCGGCGACGGCGTCGGCGCTGAAGCGGCATCCGTCGCGACCGATTCCGCCGCAGCGCCCTGCGCAGCCGGACCACCGGCATCGGGGCCGGAGATGCCGGCGCCGACGGCGACACTGACGATGGCGATCAGGGAGGCGGCGAGCACCGAGGCGACGGCGACGGCTCGCCGGCGCAGACGACGCGTCGGGCCGGACGGGGTCGACGCGACGCGCGTCGAACGCGACGACGGAGGCGGGGGCGTCGTCGACGTCGGCCGGGGGCGCGGGGGCGGGGGATTCATGTACGGAAGTCTCGGCAGGATGGTGATGGTGATGCTGGCAGATCGCCTCCGCGACGCTATCAAGGGGCGGCTGGGGAAACGCCCGGCACCGCTCTGAATCGTCTCGTTGTGGGGGTGCCGTCACAGGAGTACGGTGCAGACAGCATCTGGTGATGCCCTCGCGACAGTCCGTCGACCCGAACGTCTCTCTCGCTGTTCCCTCCACGCACAAGGACGTGCCATGTCACTCCAGCGGAACCTCCACACCCTCTCGCTCTCCGTCGCCACGGCGGCCGTCCTCGTCGTCTCCGGCCTGTTCGGTTCGGTCGGCGCCCAGGCGGCCACTCCGCCACCGGGATCGATGGCCGCACTCGGCGATTCGATCACGCAGGCGCTCGACAGCTGCGGCTACAAGGACTGCCCGGCGAACAGCTGGTCGACGGGGACCTCGACATCGGTGGTGTCCCATGCCAGCCGACTGCGGTCAGCCGGCGCCACCACTCTGGTCGTCTCGAACGACGCCGTCTCGGGCAGCACCTCGGCCAGCCTGCTCGCGCAGGCGCAGAAGGCCGTCGCGCAGAAGGCGCAGTACGTGACCATCGAGATCGGTGCGAACGACGCGTGCACCCCGACTGTCGCCGCGATGACGCCTGTCGCCACCTACGAGGCGAACGTGCGGGCGGCTGTGGCCCTCATCGCCACCTCGCTTCCATCGACCAGGGTCTTCGTGGCGAGCGTGCCGAACCTGAAGACGTTGTGGGCCGTGAACAAGGGCAAGCTGGGGGCCCGTCTCGTGTGGGCAAGCGCCCGGATCTGCCAGTCCATGCTCGCCCGGCCCACGAGCACGTCAGCCACGGACACTGCGCGACGGGATGCAGTCCAACAGCGTGTGACCGAGTTCAACGCGGCTCTCGTGCGGGTGTGCGCGAGCTTCGCCGGCTGCAGCACCGACCGCGGCGCCCTGGCAGGCTACGCATTCACCTCAGCCGACATCTCGACGCTCGACTACTTCCATCCGAGCGTGAAGGGTCAGGCCAGGATCGCGGCGTTGACCTGGCCTGTCTCTCCCTACGCTGTCGCACCCTGAGGCCGCGGCGGTCCGAGCTCTAACCGCGCAGCGCCAGCACGAACGGCAGCACGGCCGGAACGCCGGCGCGCCGCAGCTCCCGCGCGGCCACTGTGATGGTCCAGCGGCTGTCGACGAGATCGTCGACGAGGAGCACGGGGCCTGACGCCGCCGCCAGGTCGAGGGTGGAGCTGTCGAAGCGATCCCACAGTCCTCCGAGCCTGTACACGCTGTTGCCGCCGGGCTCTCCCGTCGGTCCACCGTTGCGGGTTCCGAGCTCGCCGAGGTAGGGCAGGCGGCCGACCGACGCGAGTCCCCGGGCGAGGGAGTCGACGAGGAGCGGATGCCGCCGCGACGGCATGGCGATGACGCCTACGGGCCTGTCGCTCCAGCCCCACTCGGCCAGCACCCGCACGCACGCGTCGAGGAGCGCCGGCGTCACCGGCGCATCGGGGGCTCCCGCGGCGAAGGTGCTGCGCAGGGTTCCGCCCCAGCCCAGGTCGGTGAGCCGGGCGAGGGCGCGACCCTCGAGCATCCGTTCCTCCGCCGGGATCCGTCCCTTCACCGGCACACCGAGCTTGTCGGCGCCCGTCGGCCATTGCGCCCGTGGATCGATGGGAACACCGACGCGATCGAGGGCCGTCGATGCCGTCGCGGCGGCTCCCTCGGCGAGGTCCTGCGGGAACCAGACCCCGGCGCAGTTGTCGCAGCGGCCGCACGGCGCGGCGGTCTCGTCGTCGAGCGCACGCTGCAGGAACTCCATGCGGCATCCCGTCGTCGTCTCGTAGTCGAGCATGTGCTGCTGCTCGGCCGTGCGTTCGGCCGCGATGCGCGCGTAGCGCTCGGCGTCGTAGGTCCACGGTTGACCGGTGGCGACCCAGCCACCCTGCACGCGCTTGACGGCACCGTCGACGTCGAGCACCTTGAGCAGCAGTTCGAGCGGGGTGCGACGGATGTCGACCAGGGCCTCGAGCGCCGGGGTCGACGTCGGCGTCGATGATGCTGCGAGCTCGGCGATCACGCGCTCGGCGCGGATCTGGTTGGGCATCGAGGCCGTGGCGAAGTAGTGCCAGATGTCGGGGTCCTCTCGGCCCGGCAGCAGCAGCACGTCGGCGTTCGCCGTGGCACGGCCGGCTCGGCCGACCTGCTGGTAGTAGGCGACGGGCGACGAGGGTGCGCCGAGGTGCAGCACGAATCCGAGGTCGGGCTTGTCGAAGCCCATGCCGAGAGCGCTCGTCGCGATGAGCGCCTTCACCTCATTGCGCTTGAGCATGCCCTCCGACTCCTCGCGCTCGGCCGGGTCGGTCTGGCCGGTGTAGGCCCGCACATCATGGCCGGCCTGACGCAGCAGCCTGGCGGTGTCTTCGGCGGCGGCCACGGTGAGCGTGTAGATGATGCCGGATGCCGGAAGCTCGCCCAGATGGCTGAGCAGCCAGGCCAGCCGGGCCTGGGCGTCGGGCAGGCGCAGCACGCCGAGGCGCAGCGAGGCTCGCGCGAGCGGACCCCGGATCGTCACGACGTCGACCGCCGTGCCGTCGGCACCGGCGCCGAGCTGCTCGGCCACGTCGGCGACGACGCGGCTGTTGGCCGTGGCCGTCGTCGCGAGCACGGGGACCGACGCCGGCATGCGGGCAATGAGCTCACGTAGTCGCCTGTAGTCGGGCCTGAAGTCGTGGCCCCAGTCGCTGATGCAGTGCGCCTCGTCGACGACGAGCAGGCCGACGCGCTGCACCAGGGCGGGAAGCTGCTGCTCGCGGAACGAGGGGTTGTTCAGGCGCTCAGGCGAGACCAGCAGCACGTCGACCTCGTCGGCGGCCAGCTGGGCCAGCACGTCGTCCCACTCGTGAGCGTTCGTGGAGTTGATGGCGACGGCACGCACCCCGGCGCGGGCGGCGGCGGCGATCTGGTCGCGCATGAGGGCGAGCAGCGGGGACACCAGGATGGTGGGGCCGGCGCCACGTTGGCGCAGAAGCAGCGTGGCGACGAAGTAGACGGCCGACTTCCCCCAGCCCGTGCGCTGCACGACGAGGGCCCGTCGGCGGGCGTCGACGAGAGTCTCGATCGCCTCGAACTGGCCGTCGTGGAAGTCGGCCTTGTCATTGCCGACCAGCCGTCGCAGCACCTCGAGCGCTGCATCCTTCGTCGATTCGGTCATCAGGCCATGGTCGCAGCATCGGCCGACAGTCGCTCGCACACCATGCGCCCGGGCGGCTCCGACCCGGCGGTCCGACGAACGCTACTTCTGGCAGATCGCGTCGGCCTTGAGCTTGTCGGCCATCTGTTCGGCCGACCAGGGCAGCTCGATGACGGGCTTGTCGAGCGCCGACTCCTTCGCGGCGGCGGTTCTGGCACCGAGCGAGGCCAACTGCAGCGCGAGGTTCTGGGCGAAGTCGGCGCCGGCCGTGGCGTTGTTCAGCATGACGACGACGGTGAGGCCGCTGTCGGGATCCGAGTACGCCGCGCTGATGTAGCCGCCGAAGCTGGCCGAGCCTCCGCGCAGCGGGCCGATCTGGGTTCCGCCATAGCCCCTGCCCTCCCACTGCGGTGCCGAGCCGCCGAGAGGCACCGTCTGCCACTGCTTCGTGTGGGTCTTCTCGGTGAGCGTCGTTCCCGAGGCGAGGGACTGAACGAGGGTCTTGAGCTCGGGGACGGTCGACACCGCGCCGCCGGCGGTGCCGGCCATCGACGGCGAGAGCGTGGAGACGTCACGCACGGCATCGCATTTCAGCGCGCCGTCTGCTGACGGGACGAGGTAGCCGGCCGGGTGCTCCCCGGGCACCGTCACCTCGGAGTCCGCGGGGATGCCGGTCTGCTCGAGTCCGAGCGGATCGAGCACGTACTGCTTCTCCAGATCCGCCCAGCTGCGCCCCGTCGCCGCCTCGAGGGCGAGGCCCAGGAGCATGTAGCCGCCGTCCGACCGCGCCCACTTCTCGCCGGGGGCGCCGGTGCGCGGCAGGGCGAGCGCGTTGGACACGATCTCGATGGGCGGCCACGGCCGCTCGGGGTTCTTCGTGAACTGCGAGCCGAGCGCCGAATGCGTGTCGGCGATGCCCGAGGTGCCCTGGCAGAGCTGCCCGAGGGTGATGCCCTCGGTTCCCGGGATGGACGGGAGCACATGCGAGACGAAGTCGTCGAGCGTCACGGTCTTCTCGTCGACGAGACGCATGAGCACCGTGCAGGTCATCCCCTGCGTCAGCTCTCCGATGCGGAAGTGCGTGTCCGTGGTGACGGGCTTCTTGTCCTTGATGCCGAGCTGGCCTGTTGCGGCGAGCCACTGCCCCGCCCACGGGGCCCACACTCCTGCGACGCCGCCGGTGGAGTCGGACAGGGCTACAGCCGTCTTCAGGGTGTCGCTGAGAGATTCCTCAACGCTCTTGTCGAACGGCGTGTCGACCTGCTCGGGGAGGGCCGCACGAGCGGCTCCGGTGGCGGAGCAGGCCGTTGCCAGGAGGGCGACGGCGGCGAACATCGCCGCTGTGGCGAAGCCACGAGTCCTGGTCCTGCCGGTCACTTCGATCCCCCTCGAGTTCCGCTCACCTGATCTTATCCGCGCGCGTGAACCGGGCCGGTCGGACGGGGTAACGAACAGCTCCCAATCCGATCCCGTCCTCCGCGGCGAACCATCTGAGCGCGACAGACGTCACGCATGATCAGCGCGGCGGATGCCGCGTCGACAGGAAACTGGAGGCGAAAGCCATGAGTTCATCACCCAACCGCATCGTCGGTGTCATCTTCGGAGCCGTCTACCTTCTCGTCGGCGTGCTCGGCTTCTTCGTGACCAGCGGAGTCGACTTCGTCGCCACCCGCGGAGGCCTGCTCCTCGGCATCTTCGAGGTGAACCCGTTCCACAACATCGCCCACCTGCTCATCGGCGCCGTCCTCCTCATCGGCGGCCTCTCGGGTGTGAAGGCGGCGAAGGGCGTGAACACCGTGATCGGTGCCGCCTACCTGCTGCTCGGCATCGTCGGCTTCTTCCTCGCCGGCACCTCCGCCAACATCCTGGCGCTCAACACGCCTGACCACTTCCTGCACCTCGCCAGCGCGATCCTGCTGCTCGGCGTCGGTCTGGGAGCCGAGCGCGCCGTTCGTCAGAACGCGGCCGTGGCATAACGCCATGAGCGCTCGGATGAGCCGCCCGCGCCCCTCGATCGGAGCGGTCCCCCCGGCCGCCCCGATCGAGCCGGCCGCGACGACCCCGGCCCAGGTCCCGTCGACGAGGTCGCCGTTCCCGTCGGCATCGTCGCTGGGCCTGGCCTGGCCACCGCTCGCGGCCCTGGGCGCGGGTCTCGTCCATCTCGCCGTCGCGGCGAGCGCCCCCGTCTTCCTCGCGGGTGCGCTCGTGCTGCTCGGCGTCGCCGAGATCACGTGGGGCATCGCGGTGCTCCGAACCTCGCGCCTCCTGCTCGTACGCCTGGCCCTCGTGGTGTCGGCGTCGTCGTCGGCGCTCTGGGTGGCCGTGGCCTTCTCGCTCGTGGCCGTCGGAGCCGCCGAGCCCGCGGCATCCGTCCCCCTCTTTCCCCTCGTGGCTGCGAGCGTGTTCACCCTGTCCGTCGCGGCCATCTGCGCTCGATCGCTGCGGCGCGCGGATGCCGCAACCACTGTAACCGGATCAACCGGTTCGACTTCGTCCGCTGTCCCCGCCCCGCCTGCTGCGTCCGCGGGCGGTGGTTGGCGCTTCGTCGGGGCGTTCGCGGCGAGTGCCGCCCTCGTGTCGGCCATCGCGACCCCGGCCCTCGCCGCCACCGAGGCCGGGCAGTACGCCCACCCGCACGGTGAGCACGGTGTGGAGCTCGTCGTGCCGGGTCACGAGCACTGACGCAGACGGGGTCGACGCGGGCCTCAGAGTGCGGCGTCGGCCTCGATCGCCGGGATCTGCTGAGCAGTGTCCATGAAGCGGCGCACGTCGTCATCGACGATGATGTCGCTCGGTCGCAACGGGCGCGTCAGGTAGAGCCCCTCCAGCCGCGTCAGGCGGCTGAGCGCCACATAGGTCTGGCCCGGGCTGAACGCCCGCGGACCGAGGTCGACGATGGCGGTGTCGTAGCTCGCCCCCTGGGACTTGTGGATGGTGACGGCCCAGGCCAGACGCAGCGGGAACTGCGTGAACTCGGCGACGATGTCCTTCGACAGCTTCTTGGTGGCGGCGTTGTAGGTGTACTTGAACTTCTCCCACGTGGCCGGCTCGACGTGGTGGACCTCGCCGTCGACCTCCACCTGAACCGTGTCCGTGATGCCCGTGACGACGCCGATGGTGCCGTTCACCCAGCGCGGCCCCCCGTCGATGGCCGAGTCGTTCCGCAGGAACATGACCTGCGCCCCCACCTTGAGCTCGAGCTTGAGGTCGGCGGGGTAAGCGCGCCCGGCGAAGTCGCCGGAGATGTCGGCCTCGTTCGCCTGCGACCTGCCCGTCAGGCGCGCCAGGGCTGATGCGTTGATGCGGTTGACGGCATCGTTGCGGGTGGCGAGGGTGATGGCGCCCTCCTCCGGCAGCGGACGCCGGGCACCCATGTAGTTGAGCCGACCGCCGATCTCCGCCGTGACCTGCCCGTGCCGGACGGCGTTGAGCATGTGGCGGAACTCGGCATCGTTCTGCCGGTGGATCTGCCCGAGCTCGAAGATGCGCAGGTCGGCCTCTGCCCACACCTTGGCGTCGAAGAACCACATCGACCTGTAATGGTCGGTGAAGTAGGCGCGCTCGTCGGCGTCGCCCGGCACCGGCGCGAGCTGGTACGGGTCGCCGAACAGCACCACCTGCACGCCGCCGAACGGGGTGAACGGCTTCTTGCGGGCCTGCCTGAGGCTGCGGTCCATGGCGTCGACGAGGTCGGCGCTCACCATGCTCACCTCATCGATCACGAGGGTGTCGATGGTGTTCAGCAGCTTCCGCGTGGCGTCGTTCTGGTCGATGTCGTGATCGGCGATGAGCCCGATGGGAAGGCGGAACAGCGAGTGGATCGTCTGCCCGCCGACGTTGAGCGCGGCCACGCCCGTCGGAGCCGCGATGACGATCTGCTTCTCGGTGTTCCAGTTCAGGTGGTTGAGCAGGGTGGACTTGCCCGTGCCGGCACGTCCCGTGACGAAGACATGGTCGCGAGTGGCCTCGATGGCCTCGAAGACCGCGGCCTGCTCGGCCGACAGAGCGGGGACTGACACGGCGGCCTTTCACGACAGGAGACGGTGATCCCACTGTACTGGCCGGGTCGGGTCCGATCCCGAGGTGGGCGTCGACCATAGAATGACCACGTGGAACCGGGGTGGGACGACGAGCGCGACGGCGTGCCCGCATCCGTGCCCCCGCCCGAGCCCCGATCCGGACCGGAGACCGAGCAGGACGCCCCGTCGGACGGCCCTCCGCCCATGCACGGTCCAGAGCCCGAGCCTCCGCTCGTGCACCCGGCCGATGACCCCGACATCGAACCGACGTCGGTTCCGGCGACCAGCCCGTTCGGCATCACCATCCCGGTGCCGATAGTGTCCGACCGCGAGTTGGGCATCGGCCACCACGGAGCGCACGCAGCCGGCGACCCGGGTCCGCGCGTCGGTGCTGTCGTGGCGGGAACCGCCGCCGTGCCCGCTGCCACGTCGGTGGCGCCGCCCAGCCGGGTCACCAACCCCACTGCGGCGGTCCTGATCTGGCTGGCCATCGCCCTGTTGCTCGTCGCCGCCCTGCTGGCTGCCATCGGCGCCCTGAACCGCAGCATCTACAGCGCCGCCGGATTCGTGGAGCAGTACCTCTCGGCCATCGAGGACGGCGATGCCAACGCGGCTCTGGCCATGCCCGGAGTGAGGATAGCCCCCGAGGACCTGGCCTCGGCCGGCCTGCCGCCGAAGTCGGCCGACACCCTGCTGCGCGACTCCGTGCTGCGCGGCCCGAGCGCCGTCGAGTTGGTGAGCGACACCAACGACGACGACGGTCACCACAGCGTGACCTACAAGGTCACCGTCGGCGGCGTGAGCAAGTCCATGACGTTCGACGTGCAGCGCGACGGCAGTTGGGCCGGCGTCTTCCACACCTGGCGCTTCGCCACCAGCCCCATCGCCGCCCTCACCGTCACAGTGCTGCACGACAACACCTTCACCGTGAATGGCCTCACCCTTGATGCTCGGGCCCACGCGGCTCCCGATGCCGAACCGACGTTCAACAACTCGGCCGACTACCTCGTGCTCGCTCCGGCGGTCTACGAGTTCAGCCGTTCCTCGCTGCAGCTCGAGGCTCCGGCGCAGTCGATCCCGGTGACGAAGGTGGGAACCCAGGACGTCACGATCGACGTGCAGCCCACGAAGACCTTCATCGCGGAGGTGCAGACGGAGATCAACGGCTTCCTCGACCAGTGCGCCACCCAGAAGGTGCTGCAGCCGACGGGATGCCCGTTCGGCACCGTCATCGATGATCGCGTCATCAGCGAACCCGTCTGGAGCATCGTGAGCTACCCCGACGTGACGCTGGTGCCCGATGACACGGCCTTCCAGATGCCGTCGACACCCGGCGTCGCCCACATCTCCGTCGGGGTGCAGTCGCTCTACGACGGCGAGGAGTCGACCGTCGAACGCGACGAGGGCTACTCGATGGGTGCGACGGTGGTCATCGGGCCCGACGGCAACCTGAACATCCAGTTGCACTGATCCCGGGCGCCGCACCACGGCGATCGTCGACGAGCGGACGACATCGTCAGCGAACCGAGGTGTCCCGCTTCGCCATGGCCTCGAGGCGGGCGTTGTAGGCCTCGAGCTCGGCCTCGTTCGTGCGGTCGGCATTCCGGTCGCGGCGCTTGGTCTCGCGCTCGTCGGCCCGGCTCCACTGGATGGCCACGGCTATAGCGAGGGCCACCGTCGGGATCTCGCCGACACTCCACGCGATGCCGCCGCCGAGTTGCTGGTCGGCCAGCGCGTCGGTTCCCCACCCCATGGCGCCGTACCAGTCGGCGAGCAGCAGCCCGGTTCCGGTCATGATGGCGAGGCCGAAGAAGGCGTGGAAGGCCATCGTGAGCAGGAGCAGCAGCAGGCGGAACGGGTACGGCAGGCGGTACGGCACCGGGTCGATGCCGATGATGGACTGCACGAAGAGGTAGCCGGTGAGCAGGAAGTGCACGGTCATCCACTCGTGCCCGAGGTGGTCGGTCGTCGCCCAGCTGAACAGTGAGGTGTAGTAGAAGATCCAGAGGCTGGCCGCGAAGAGGATCGCCGCCACGATCGGGTTGGCGATGAACCCGGCGAAGCGCGAGTGCACGGCGAGCATGATCCACTCGCGCCCGCCGCGGCTGCCGTCCTTGCGGGGACGGATGCTGCGCAGGGCCAGCGTCACCGGTGCGCCGGGAACCAGCAGCACGGGCACGGCCATGGTGAGCACCATGTGGGCGAGCATGTGCGTGGAGAAGAGGTACTGGCCGTAGAGGTTGACGGCGCCGTTGGTCACGTAGAACAGCACGACGAGTCCGGCGATCCACGAGATGGTGCGGAAGATCGGCCAGCGGTCACCGCGGCGGTTCAGGCGCCAGACTCCGGCGAGGTAGAAGAACGCGCCGAAGGCGCAGGCCAGCACCCAGAGCAGGTCCCAGTTCCACGCGGTGAGGTAGCGGACGGCCGTGAGCACCGGCGGAAGCGGCTCGCCGGTGAGCAGTTCGGCTGGAGTGCCCGAGCCCGGCGGCGTCTCGGCGATCGGCGTGGCCGTGCGGGCGAGGGCCGCGGCGAGCCCGGCGGCGATGCCCATGAAGGCGAGCTCCACCACGACGAGGCTCCAGAACCAGCCCCGCGCGCTGCCGGCGCCGCCGCTCGTCGAGCGTGCGATGCGACCGATCGCGTAGCGACGCTGCACGGCCCCGAAGCATCCGAGGGCCAGGAGAGCGGCGATCTTTCCGAAGACGAGCACGCCGTAGGGAGTGAGCAGGTTCTGGAAGGTGCCGATGCGCAGCGCGGCGCTGACATAGCCCGATGCCGCGACGACGATGAAGCAGATGAGCGCGACGGTGGAGTACCGGCCGAGCACGGCGATGAGGCGACCCGGCTGCAGCCTGGTGCGCAGCAGCACGATGGTGAGCAGGCCGCCCAGCCAGGCTGCGGCGAAGACCAGGTGCAGGCCCAGCGCGATGATGGCGGCGTTGTGGCCGGCCGTGCCGGCGGCGTGGCCCTGCTGCGCCATGGGGACGAGTGACGCGACGGCGACGACGGTGACGAAGACCAGAGCGGTGTGGTTGCGCACGGCGAAGCACAGCACGGTGACGAGGGCGCCGATGAGAGTCGTCGCGAGCCAGGCCTGACCGAGCGGAATGGCCGTCAGGAACTGGCTGAGGGTGGCGCCGAAGCGATCGTCGAAGGTGAGCGGCGTGTTGGTGACCGAGAGGAACGTCAGGAACCCCGTCGCTCCGGCCGAGACCGTGAAGACGCCGGCGGATGCTGCTGCAACATCGAGCGCCCCGTCGAACTCGTCCTCGTCGGGACTCAGCGCCCAGCAGACGAGGATCAGTGCGCCGATCATGCCGGCGGCACCGAGGTTCACGAACAGCTTCGCTGCCGGCAGGCCCCAGCGCACGACGGCTCCGGGGTCCTCGAGGGCCTGCGGGGCCGCTCCCCCGCCATAGGCGAGAGCCGCGATGAGACTGACCAGCGCCGCCGCCACGAGCACGGCGGGGCCGAGCACTCGGGCGGATCGCTTCACTCGTCAAGTCTACGTTCCAGCACCGATGCTTCCTCCCGCGCGCTGCGTCCTGCGGAGGGCGCGGTCGAGGCGCAGCCGACGCGAGATGTTAACGACGCGAGGGGCCCGGCCGAAGCCGAGCCCCTCGCGGGTGGTGGAGCGAAGACTACTTGGCAGCAGCCTTGAGCTTCGAACCAGCCGAGACCTTGACCGAGTAGCCGGCTGCGATCTCGATGGTGGCGCCGGTCTGCGGGTTGCGGCCGGTGCGTGCGGCGCGGTGGGTGCGCTCGACGGCGAGCCATCCCGGGATCGAGACCTTGACGTCGTTGCCGACCGACTCGGCGAGAGCGTCGAAGAAACCGCCGAGAACGCCGTCGACCGTGGCCTGGCTCTGACCCGTGGACGCAGCGATCTTTGCGACGAGCTCGGTCTTGTTAAGCGACTTGTCAGCCATTGAGTGTCCTCCTCGGACGTACATCTGCGTGCCGACTCGATATCGAGCCGTACAGCTTTTCGAGATGGCGGGGTGGGCGTCTCCGCTTGCCCCTCTGGTCGGATGACCGCCTCGAATGTAACAGAGATCCGCGAGATTCCGCGGATTTCAGGCCCGTATGGGCGTTCGCGACACGCGGAATCGGCCGCATTCGTCACATTCGTCACGCAAGTCGCCCCCGGATGCGGCACATCGGCCGTTCTCCGGCGTTTCAGCGGACTCGCGGCATCCGTTCACGCCTTAACGCACTGAACGGGATGCTCGACCGGAGTCGGGCATCCCGTTCAGGATGATTCAGGCCATCAGGCCGGGCTGGGTGCTACCAGCTCGACTTGGTGATGCCGGGCAGCTCGCCACGGTGTGCCATGTCACGGAAGCGGACGCGCGAGACGCCGAACTTCGTGAGGACACCGCGGGGGCGGCCGTCGATGGCGTCGCGGCTGCGAACGCGGATGGGCGAAGCGTTGCGGGGAAGCTTCTGCAGGCCGACGCGAGCTGCCTCGCGCGACTCGTCGGTTCCGTTGGGGTCGACGAGAGCCTTCTTCAGCTCGGCGCGCTTCGTGGCGTAGCGCGCGACGATGACCTTGCGCTGCTCGTTGCGGGCGATCTTGCTCTTCTTAGCCATATGTTTAGCGCTCCTCGCGGAAGTCGACGTGCTTGCGCACTACGGGGTCGTACTTCTTCAGCACGAGACGATCGGGGTTGTTGCGACGGTTCTTGCGGGTCACGTAGGTGTAACCGGTGCCTGCCGTCGAACGGAGCTTGATGATGGGACGGATGTCCTGCTGCTTGGCCATTAGATCTTCACCCCACGAGCGAGAATGTCCTTGACGACGGACTCGATGCCACGGGCATCGATGACCTTGATTCCCTTGGCGCTGACGTTCAGGGTGACGCTACGGCGAAGCGACGGGACGTAGTACGTCTTGCGCTGCACGTTCGGGTCGAAACGACGCTTGGTGCGTCGGTGCGAGTGCGAGATGTTGTGACCGAAGCCGGGAACGGCTCCTGTCACCTGGCACACTGCTGCCATTGTGATTCCTCCAATACCGAGGGGCGCATGCCCCTCCCAAGATCTCTTGTCGGCATGCCTTCACCCCGGGTTCTTGCGAGTCGGGGAGGCGGCATACGAATCCAGGCGCTGAGATGACGCCTAGCCAAAGGGAGAGTCTACGCCATCGACGGCGTGTCGCGCAAAACGAGGGCGATGTGCGACTACGAGGGCGGCATCCGTTCCGCCGCGAGCTCCGAATCACTCCCATGATCGCAGAGCAGACCTCGGCGGGCTACGCGCCGTTCGGACTCCTCACGCGTGCGGCGGAGCTCGACCTCGACACTCGCACCATCCACACGACCGTCGGCGAGCTCGAGCTGCAGACGGGTCGCCGTGATCGCACCGACGAGACCGCGACGCTGATGCTGCACGGCGCCGCCGGGTCCTGGACCACGTTCACCCCTCTCCTGCAGGCGGCCGAGCTGCGGGGGGACGCCCTCGACAACCTGGTGATCCCCGACATCCCGGGCTGGGGCGCCAGCCCGTTCCCCACGGATGCCGCCCTCTTCACGATCGACGACATCGCCCGGGCGCTCGTGGCCGCGGTGAGGGGGCTCGGCTACGAGCGCTGGCGGGTGGTCGGCCACTCCTTCGGAGCCACCGTCGCCCTGCACATCGCCACCATCGAACCGACCGCGACGACGGCGCTCACCCTGGTGTCACCGACGACGTTCGGGGTGTTCGATGCCGTGCGGCATCCGTCGGCGGCCCTGCTGACGCTCCCCGCCTATGCCGGCATGCGGCGTACGATGCAGCTTCTCGACTGGCACGAGCCGGCCGGCCGCAGCCTCGTGCGCGGCCTCGGCCGGCTCGGGTTCATGCGCGCGCTGGCATCGCCGCTGTTCAGCCATCCGGGATTCATCGACGCCTCGGTCTTCGACGCCATCGCCGAGGAGGTGCGTCCGCACGCGTTCGCACTGGCCTCCGACGCGGCCGCCGTGTACCCGGCCGCCGGCCTGTGGCCCCGCGTCGCCTGCCCGGTGACGGCGATCCGCGGGCGGCGCGACGTGTTCCTCGCGCGCGACGACCTGGAGCGACTCACGGCCGTCGTGCCGCAGACACGCAGCCTCGTCCTGCCTGACACCGGCCATTTCGCCCACATCGAGCGGCCGTTCGAGGTGCTCGACGTGCTCGACGTGCTCGACCGCCAGCCCGCCGAGTAGCGCCGATCGAGGGCCGTGTCGGCCCGGCGCCGGATCCCGCCTGGTTCCGATGCGGGCGCACTCAGCGCTAGGTCGCTTGCGACCCGGCGGTAGCCGTCGCGGCGCGTGAGCAGTCGGCGCACAGGCCGAACACGTCGACCACGTGGGCGGCCTCGGTGAAGCCGTGCTCGCCGGCGACGCGTTGGGCCCAGGCCTCGACCTCGGCGGCGCCGATCTCCACGGTGAGGCCGCAGTTGCGGCAGATCAGGTGATGGTGGTGCCCCGTCGTCGAGCAGGCCCGATAGAGGCTCTCGCCCTCTGGCGACTGCAGCGAATCGGCCTCGCCCTGTTCGGCGAGATCGGAGAGGGCGCGGTAGACGGTGGCGAGCCCGATCGGCGATCCTCCGGCGTGCAGAGCCGAATGGAGGCCCTGCGCGCTTATGAATCCACCCGAGGTGTCCAATGCCGCGCGCACGGCCTCACGCTGCCAGGTGTTGCGCTTCATGCTGTCTCCACTCCGGTTCTCCAGCCTATCCGCGGCATCCGTCGCAGCAGCAGGGCGAGCAGGAAGAACCCTGCAGCCACCAACGCGATGGTCGGCCCCGCCGCGACGTCGGCGACGCGGGAGAGGACGACGCCGATGATCCCGGATGCCGCCCCGATGACGGGGGCGATCACGAACATCCAGCGCGGCGACGGAGCGACCACCCGAGCGGCCGCGGCGGGTGCTGCGATGAGTGCGATGGCGAGGATGGCGCCGACAGCCGGCATGGTCGTGACCACGGTGGCCGTGATGAGCACCAGGGCGAGCAGTTCCATCGGCCACTCGCGATAGCCGGCCGCGGCGTAACCCCGGCGGTCGAAGGTCTGGAAGACGAGTTCCTTGCCGAAGGCGAGCAGCGCCAGAACCGTGACGAACAGCACCGCCGAGGCGAGCACGACGTCGGCCGTGCTCACCGAGAGGATCGAGCCGACGAGGAACGACTCGATCTCCACCGGGACGCCGGGGTTCATGGCCTGGAGCACGACGCCCAGGGCGAATCCGGCCGTGAGCACTATGCCCGCAGCGACCTGGGTGCCCTGGCGTCGCACCCGGCTGATCAGCGCCATGATGCCGACGATGACGACACTGGCGAGCGCGGCACCCAGGGGGATGCTGAGCCCGAGGATGGCAGCGGCCACGGCGCCGGGGAAGGTGGCGTGGGTGAGTGCCTGGGCGAAGAAGACCCGCTTGCGCAGCACCACGATGGTGCCGACGAGGCCGCTGGAGGCGCCGATGACGACAGCAGCCACCAGGGCGAGTTCGAAGTAGCCCATCAGGCGCTCACCTCGACGCGCCTGTCGATGGCCGCCGCGGGTACGCGGGTGCCGCGCACCCTGTCAACGCCCAGTCGGGCGAGCAGCACGATCGCGTACAGGCTCACCAGCGTCAGGACGACGGTGGCGCCAGCCGGGAGGCTCAGTCCGTCGTCGACGGAGACGCCGAAGCCGATGCCGAGACCGATCCAGGCGGCCAGCGCCGTCGCCGCTGCTCCGAGCGGGAAGAGCAGCCAGAGCCGCCGGGTGAGCAGCCGGCCCACGGCACCGGGCACGACGAGGACGGCGAGGACCAGCAGGTTGCCGACGGCGCTCGATGCCGCCACCACGACGAGGGCTATGGCGCCGTTGAGGATGAGGTCGTTCACGAGCGGACGGAATCCGGATGCCTCACTCCCCCGTGCGTCGAAGGCACGGTACAGCTGGGCGGGCAGCGTGGCCAGCACGGCCACGAGCGCCACGGCGCAGAGGGCGACGGTGCGCCAGAGGTCGGCATCCGTCACCGTCAACAGGCGACCGAAGAGCAGGGCGTCGAGCTGGCCGGCGTAGTCGGTCTGGCGCGAGACCACGAGGACGCCGACGGAGAAGAAGCCCGTGAGCACGATGGCTATGGCCGCGTCCGAGGCTACGCCGCTGCGGGTGAGCAGGGTGAGCACGACGGCGGCGACCAGGGCCGTGATGATCGCACCGACCAGCAGCCCGTCGCGGCCGCCGGCGACGAAGCCGATCGCGATCCCGGGGAACACGGCGTGGGTGAGGCCGTCGCTGATGAACTCGAGTCCGCGCAGGTTCACGATCACGCCGACGACCCCGGCCACGACAGCCAGCGCGAGCAGCATGCCGAGCGCGCGCGCCATGAACGGCAGCGAGAACGGCTCGACGAACCAGGAGACGAGCACGTCCATCAGTGGCCCTCGTGCCCCGGCACGACGAGGGTGTGCTCGTCGACCTCGACGCCCACCTCGCCGAATGCGGCCTGGACGTTGGGCAGCGTGAGCACGTCCTCCGTGCGCCCGCAGGCCACCTGCTGCGCGTTGAGCAGCAGCACGATGTCGCAGACGTCACGGGCGAGCTCGAGGTCGTGGGTCGACACGATCACGGCGACGCCGCGGGCCTTCAGCAGCCTCAGCGTCTCGACGAGGGCGTCGCGGTTGGCCTGGTCGAGGCCGTTGAACGGTTCGTCGAGCAGCAGCAGCCTGGGACCGGATGCGAGTGCCCGCGCGAGCAGGCCGCGCTGCTGCTGTCCGCCCGAGAGCTCCCCGAAGCGCGCCTTGGCGCGATGCGCCAGGCCGACTGTGGCGAGCGCGTCGGCCACGGCCGCCCTGTCGGCACGGCCCGGCCACCGGAAGAAGCCGAGGGCGCGGTAGCGGCCCATCATCACGACCTGCTCGAGCGTGATGGGGAACTCGGGGTCCAGCTCGTCGCTCTGCGGCAGGTAGCCGATGCGCCGACGCGAGAGCCTGGCTGCGGCATCAGCCTGCCGGGCGGGGAGACCGCTGCGCGCGGCACCGAAGGCCTCGAAGCCGCCCTCCGTCACTGGGATGAGGCCGAGCAGCCCCTTCAGCAGCGTCGACTTGCCGGAGCCGTTCGGCCCGATGAGGGCGACGGCCTCTCCGGCGTGCACGTCGACGGTGACGCCGTGGATGGCCGGAGCCCCGCCGTAGGAGAACGCTGCGGCACGCAGGCTCAGCACCGGGGCGACGGCATCCGTCACTCCCCCGGCCCCCGACTGCTCGTCTGGTTCCACGTGGGTCATTCTTGCAAGGATGCCGGCAGCGCGGTCGGCGTCACGCCCCACGACTGCAGCAGCATGCGCACGTTGTGCAGTTGCGCATCGATGTAGGTGGCGCCGTCACTCCCCGCCGGGCCGAGCGAGTCTCCGTACAGGGCATCCTCGCCGGAGTAGACCTCGACGCCGGCCTCCTTCGCGATGGTCTGCGCGGTCTTCGGTGAAAGCGAGGTCTCGGAGAAGACGGCCTTCGTTCCCGTGGCCTCGATGTCGGCGACGAGCTTGTCCATCTCGGCGGCGCTCGGCTCCGAGCTGTCGTCGAAGCTCGGGATGACGCTGCCCACGTAGTCGATGCCGTAGGCGTCGACGAAGTAGCTGAAGGCGTCGTGGTTGCTCACGAACAGGCGCTCGGCGGAGGGAACGGTGTCGATGTTGGTGCGCGACCAGTCGTCGAGGGCGGTCAGCTTGGCGATGTAGGCGTCGGCGTTGGCGCGGAAGTCCGCAGCCTTTGCCGGGTACGAGGTGCTGAGCGCCGTGGTGATGGTCTCCACCATCTGCTCGGCGTTCGCCGGATCGGTCCAGATGTGCGGGTTGCCGGCTGCATGATCGTGGTCGTCGGCGTCCGCGGCGTCGTCGTGTTCGTCGCCCTGGGTCTCATCGAGGTCGATCCCGGTGCTGGAGTCGACGGTGACGCCGCTGAAGCCTGAGGCCTCGACGGCGTCGTCGAGCCATTCCTCGAGGCCGGCGCCGTTCTGCACCAGGACGTCGGCCTTCGACAGCGCCATCAGGTCGGCGGCCGACGGGTCGTAGCTGTGCGCGCTCTGGTTGGGCTGGATGAGCTGGGTGACGGATGCCCCATCCCCCGCGATCTCCCGGGTGAAGTCGGCGACCTGGGTGGTCGTGGCGACGACGCGCAGGGTGCCGAGCTGGGCGGCGACTCCGCCCAAGCCGTTGTCGTCGCCGACACAGCCCGTCAACGCCAGGGCAGCGCCGATCGCGGCGGCGATGGTCGCGGTCACTCTGCTGCGTCTCTTCACGGGATCGACGGTAGTGGCTAATGATAATGATTGTCAAAACCAACAGTCGCCCGTCAGGTGTCGCATGGCTCTCGGCAAGCACTCTGCCAGCCTCCTGCCAGCCCACTCACCAGTGCGCCCGATAGCCTGTCGAGGCTCACGCCCTCAAACGAAAGTGACTCATGCGTCGTCGCACTGCGCCCGTTCTCGCCTCTCTCGCCGCCGTGGCGCTCATCGCCACCCTCGCGGCGTGCTCGAGCGACTCGCCGACCCCTGCATCGTCGACGGCCGCCGCTGCCGCCGACGTCGACGTCTGCGCGACCCCGTCGGGGAAGGCATCCGATGCTGTGAAGGTGTCGACAGACCTCAAGGCCGAACCCACGGCGACCTTCGACAAGGGCCTCACCTCCTCCGAGACCGAGCGCACAGTCGTCGTCAAGGGCAAGGGCGACGAGCTCGCCGCCGGCGGCAGCGCCTCGGTCGCCTACGTGGTCTTCAACGGCACCACCGGCGACAGGATCGACGCGGCCGGGTACGACGGGGGAGTGACGCCCACCTTCACGGCCAGCGTCAACTCGTTGATGGCCGGCCTCGCCAAGTCGATCGGCTGCGTGACCGAGGGCTCGCGCGTCGTCTCGGTCATCCCGCCCGCCGACGCCTTCGGCACGACCGGCAACTCCGACCTCGATGTCGCGGCGGATGACTCCCTCGTCGTCGTGCTCGACGTCAAGGATGTCGTTCCGAGCAAGGCGTGGGGCGCCGACCAGCCCGCACCCGAGGGCCTCCCGACGGTGAAGCTCGCCAAGGACGGCACCCCCGCCGTGACCCTGCCCAAGGGCGACGCCCCCACCGAGCTGAAGATCGGCGTCCTCAAGAAGGGCGACGGCGCCGTCGTCGCCGATGACGCCACAGTCACCGTGCAGTACCAGGGCACCAAGTGGTCTGACGGATCCATCTTCGACCAGAGCTGGGGCCGCGGCGCGAGCTCGTTCGCCCTCTCCGGCGTCGTGCCCGGATTCGCGAAAGCCATCGCCGGCCAGACCGTCGGCTCGCAGGTCGTCGTGGTCATCCCGCCCGCAGAGGGCTACGGCGAGAAGAGCGACAGCAACACCGCCGAGCTCGCCGGCGAGACCCTCGTCTTCGTGATCGACATCCTCGCGACAAGCTAGCCTCCGCCCGAGCATCCGAAGCCCCGTCGTTCCTCGGATCGGCGGGGCTTCGTCGTGTCCTGTTCGCGCGGCGAGCCGCCCACGCCATCGATTCCGAGCCGCGCGCCTCGAATTTCAGCCGCGGCGGCACGCTTCGGTAGCGCAGCGTGCCAGCAGGGCACGAGAGCGACCGCGCGCGAGTCGCTCGCCGTACGCTGGATGTCGATGCCCGTCCTCACCCCGCGCCTCCTGCTCGAGCCGTACACCGTCGCCCACGCCGAACGCATGCTGGCCGGCGATCCCGCCGGCTCCGACCGGTGGGCGGACGGCTATCCTTTCGCCGACGAGCTCGACGTCGCCCGCCTGTACCTGCGCATCGTCGCCGAGCATGGCGACCCGGCACCGTTCGGGCCCTTTGTCGTGCGGCTGCGCGGGACGAGCGAGGCGATCGGCGGGGTCGGATTCTTCGGGCCTCCGGATGCCGCCGACGGCGCCGTCGAGTTCGGGTACGGCCTGGTGGCCTCGGCACGCGGCCTCGGCCTCGCGACCGAGGCCGTCGTCGCTGCCCTCGAACTGGCCGCCGAGCATGGAGCCCGCGTCGCGCGCGCCGACACCACGCCGGCGAACGTGGCATCGCAGCGTGTCATGGAGAAGGCGGGCATGACGGAGGTCGAGCGCTCGGCGGCATCCGTCGCTTACGAAGTCAGGTTCTGAGAACTCGCGCCCCGATCGCGCGACACTGCTCGCCGCGCTGTCGACCCTCGGCTGCGCGCCTCCGATCTCAGCAGCGCGTTGCAGTCTCGGCAGCGCACCGCGAGAGCCCCGCCTACTCCAGCAGCAGCGCCGGCTCCTCGATGATCGACGCCACGTCGGCGAGGAAGCGGCTGGCGACATCGCCGTCGACCACGCGGTGATCGAACGACGCACCGATCGTGGTGACCTGGCGCACGCGCACCTCCCCGTCGACGACCCACGGCTTGGGCTTGATGGTGCCGAGCGCCACGATGCCGACCTCGTCGGAGTTCAGGATGGGCGTTCCGGTGTCCATGCCGAAGACGCCGATGTTCGTGATGGTGATGGTGCCGCCGGCCATCTGGGCCGGGCTGGTCTTGCCCTCGCGGGCGGTGATGGTGAGCTGCTCGAGCGCCGAGGCCAGCTGCACCATGCTCATGGCCTGGGCGTCCTTCACGTTCGGCACGATGAGTCCGCGCGGGGTCGCCGCGGCGATGCCCAGGTTGACGTAGTGCTTGACGATGATCTCCTCATCGGTCCACATGGCGTTCACCGTGGGGTTGCGGCGCACCGCCCAGATGATGGCCTTCGCCATCACCAGCAGCGGGGAGATGCGGATGCCGGCGTAGTCGGTTCCGGCCTTGAGGCGCTTCACGTACTCCATGGTGCGCGTCGCGTCGACGTCGACGAACAGGCTCACGTGCGGGGCGCTGTAGGCGCTCTTCACCATGGTCTGCGCGATCATCTTGCGCACGCCCTTGACGGGGATGCGCTCCTCGCGGGTGTCGGGCCACTCCGGCGTCTGGATGTTGCGGAACACGCTCACCTGGCTGGCCTCGCGGATGACGTCGTCGCGGGTCACATCACCGACGGGCCCCGTGGGGGTGACGATCGAGAGGTCGACCCCGAGGTCCTTCGCGAGCTTGCGGATCGGCGGCTTCGCCAGCACGGGGCCGACGGATGCCGCGGGCGCCGGGCGCTCGAGCGGCGCCGCGCTGGTCTGGTGCACCGGCGTCGGGGCGAGGTGCTCGTGCGCCGTCGGGGCTGTGCGCGTGCGGCGTCGGCGGGTGCCGCCGGAGGCCGAGCTGCCATGACCGACGAGCATGGGCTCCGGCTTCTCGGCTTCGCCGGCGGGTGGCGTAACCACATCGACCGGTGTCGCGGCGGCGGGGGGAGCAGGAGCCTGAGCCGGCGCCGACGCCGACGCCGCGCCCGCGGCATCCGTCGCCACCGTGATGATGGCCGTGCCGACATCGACGGTCTGCCCCTCGGCCACGAGCAACGCGCCGACGACGCCCGCGTACGGCGACGGCAGCTCGACCAGAGACTTCGCGGTCTCGATCTCGACGAGCACGTCGTTGACGGCCACGTTGTCGCCGGGGGAGACGCGCCACTGCACGATCTCGGCCTCGGTGAGTCCTTCACCGACGTCCGGCAGGCGGAAGGTCAGGTCGCTCATGGGGAGCCTCTCAGTACGCCAGGGCGCGGTCGACGGCCTCGAGCACCCGGTCGGGGCTCGGCAGGAACTGCGTCTCGACAGCGGCCGGTGGGAAGGGGGTGTCGTAGCTCGACACTCGAAGCACCGGAGCCTGCAGCAGGTAGAAGGCGCGCTCGGCCACGGTCGCGGCGATCTCGGATCCGACGCTCACGAATCCTGACGCCTCCTGGGCGACGACGAGGCGCCCGGTCTTCTCGACCGACGACAGGATGGGGCCGTAGTCGAGCGGTGAGATCGAGCGGATGTCGATGACCTCGAGGCTGGTGCCCTCCTCGGCGGCGATGTCGGCCGCTTCGAGCAGGGTGGTGACCATGGCCCCGTGGCCGACGACCGTGACATCCGTTCCCTGGCGCACGACACGGGTGGCGTGCAGGGGAGTGGGCTGGCTGTCGAAGTCGACGACGCCCTTGGGCCAGTACCGGCTCTTGGGCTCGAAGAACAGAACCGGGTCGTCGCTGCGGATGGCCTGCTGGATCATCCAGTAGGCGTCGTTCGGCGTCGAGGGGCTGACCACGCGAAGGCCGGGGGTGTGCGCGAAGTACGCCTCCGGGCTCTCCTGGTGGTGCTCGATCGAGCCGATGTGTCCGCCGTAGGGCACCCGGATGACGACGGGCATGGTGACGCCGCCCTCGTGCCTGTTGCGCATGCGCGCCAGCTGGGTGGTGATCTGGTCGAACGCGGGGAAGATGAAGCCGTCGAACTGGATCTCGATCACAGGCCTGTAGCCGCGCATCGCGAGGCCGATCGCCGTGCCGACGATGCCGGACTCGGCGAGCGGTGTGTCGAGCACGCGCTTGTCGCCGAACTCCTGGATGAGTCCCTCGGTCACGCGGAACACGCCACCGAGCGGGCCGATGTCCTCGCCCATCATGAGCACCTTGGGGTCGTCGAGCATGGCCTGGCGGAGGCCGGCGTTGATGGCCTTGCCGAGAGGCAGGCTCTCGGTGCCGGTGCGGCGAGCTGGCGCGGTCGCGTCCGAATCGCCTGTGCCGGTGACGGATGCGGCGGGCCTGGTGTCGGTGTCTGTCATGACTGCGCCTCCTCGAAGGATGCCTCGTACGCCTCGAACCAGGCGCGCTCCTCGATGAGGGTCGCGCTGGCCTCGGCGTAGACGTTGTCGAAGATGACGTCCTGGTCGGGTGCCACCACCTCGAGTGCGCGTCGGCGCGTGTCGGCGGCGAAGTCGGCCGCTTCCTCCTCGACGTCGTCGAGGAACGCCTGGGCGACACCACGGTTCTCGAGGTAGGCCTTCAGCCGCACGATCGGGTCCTTCGCGACCCAGTCGGCGAGGTCGGCGTCGAGCCTGTACTTGGTGGGGTCGTCTGCCGTGGTGTGGGCCCCGACGCGGTAGGTCATCGCCTCGATGAGGGCGGGGCCATGCCCTGCCCGGGCGTCATCGAGGTGCTTGGCGGTGACGACGTAGCTCGCGAACACGTCGTTGCCGTCGATGCGGTTCGACCGCATCCCGAAGCCGTGCCCGCGCAGCGCGAACGGCGTGCGTGACTGGCGGCTCGCCGGCACGGAGATCGCCCAGCCGTTGTTCTGCAGGAAGAACACCTGAGGTGTCTGATAGCTGGCGGCGAAGACGAGCGCCTCGTTGGCATCGCCCTGCGACGATGCTCCGTCGCCGAAGTAGACGATCACGGCCTCGTCGCGCTCGGGGTCGCCGGTGGCCGTGGCTCCGTCGAACTGCATGCCCATGGCGTACCCGGTGGCGTGCAGCGTCTGCGACGCGAGCACCAGCGTGTAGAGGTGGAAGTTGCCGTTCTCCTCGGGAACCCAGCCTCCCAGGGTGAGTCCCTTCAGCATCCGCAGCACGTCGACGACGTCGAGTCCGCGCATCTTGCCCACGACGTGCTCGCGGTAGGACGGGAAGATGTGGTCCTGCGGGCGGGTGGCGAAGGCCGATCCCACCTGGGCGGCCTCCTGGCCATGGCTCGGCACCCAGAGCGCGAGCTGCCCCTGGCGCTGCAGGTTGGCTGCCTCGCGGTCGAAGCGGCGGATGACGACCATCTCGCGGTAGAAGCGTTCGTGGTCTGCATCGGTCAGGCGCTCGAAGTACGGCAGGAACTCCTCGGCCGCCTCGTTCGGGGCGAAGGTTCCATCCGGCGCGAGCAGCTGCACCGTCGGCACGCTGAAGTCGTTCGAGTTGGCTGCCATTTCTCTACGCTATCCGCCGGGCGGAGTGCCCTTCTGGTAGAGAGCGCACAATCTCTCCTGAGATCTGTAGGAGTTTGTCCACCGATTCTTCCTCTCCGATCGACACTCGGATGCCTTCAGGTGCGAAGGCGCGCACCACGAGTCCGGCCTCGAAGAGGCGCTCGGCCGCTGCGGTGGTGTGCTCGCCGGTCGGCAGCCAGATGAAGTTGCCCGACGGCTTGGGGGCGTCCCAGCCCTGCTCGATCAGGCCGCTGTAGACGGTGTCGCGGCGGGCGACGATGTGGCGCACGCGCTCGAGCAGTTCGTCCTCGGCGTCGAGTGAGGCGATGGCGGCCGCTGAGGCCTGGCCCGTGACGGACAGGGGGATGGCCGTGGCACGGGCGGCATCGAGCACGGCCACGGGCCCGAGCGCGTATCCGACTCGGAGGCCCGCCAGTCCGTACGCCTTGGAGAAGGTGCGCAGCACGACGAGGTTCTGGTGGCGAGCCAGCAGCGGGACGCCGTCGACGGCACGGGGATCGGTGACGAATTCGGCGTAGGCCTCGTCGAGCACCACGAGGACGTCCTCGGGGACGTCGGCGATGAAGGCCGAGAACTCCTCGGCCGAGACGACCGATCCCGTGGGGTTGTTGGGGGAGCAGACGATCACGAGGCGTGTGGCGTCGGTCACCGCAGCCGCCATCGCCGGGAGGTCGTGGGCATGGTCGGCGCGATTCGGCACCTGCACGCTGGTGGCACCGGCCACGGTGACGAGACCGGGGTAGGCCTCGAAGGAACGCCACGAGTAGACGACCTCGTCGCCGGGGCCGGAGGTGGCGAGGATGAGCTGGGCGAGCAGTGCGACGGACCCGGCGCCGATGTGCACCTCGTCCGCGGTGCGGCCGAAGCGCTCCGCGAGCTTCTCCCGCATGGCCAGAGCGCTGGCGTCCGGGTAGCGGTTGAAGTCGGATGCCGCGGCGACGGCCTCTCGAACGCCGGGAAGCGGGTCGTAGGGGTTCTCGTTGCTCGACAGCTTGAAGCCGTCCGGCGCGGCGGCCCGCCCCTGCCTGTAGGCGGGGAGCGCGGCGATCTCGGGGCGCAGGCGGATGCCGGCGGACGGCGCAGCAGGAGTGGGGGGTGTCGCAGCGGTCACGCTGACGAGTCTAGACACGGCCGATTCCACGGCGGGCATGCGATTCAGGCTGAAGATCCGCGGGGCCACGGATGTTCGATGCCATAGTTGAGGAATGGCATTCTTCCTGCGTCTCATCGTCAACGCCCTGGCGCTGTGGTTGACCACGGTGATCGTCTACGGCGGTGTGCACATGACCCCATACGAGGACACCCCCGTCGCCACTGTGCTCACCTACCTGATCGTCGCCCTGATCTTCGGCCTGGTGAACGGCATCATCGGCACCGCCATCAGGATCGTGGCCTTCCCGCTCTACATCCTCACGCTGGGCCTGTTGTCGCTCGTCGTCAACGCTCTGCTGCTGCTCCTGGTGTCGTGGATCAGTGGCCTCATGGGCTTCGGGCTCACCGTCGACAACTTCTGGTGGGCCGTGCTCGGAGCACTCGTGCTCTCGATCATCGCCGCGATCCTCGGCATCTTCATCCGCCCGCGCGCCGCCGACTGACGACCCGGAACGAGAGCTCGGCGACCCGCAGCGTCACCGCCGCTCGCCCCGCCACCAGCTTGCCGCTCCGACACCGGCCCCTGCACCCGCCGAGGCCCCGATGATGCTGTCGCGCACCGCCGCCAGCCGTGGATCCTGCGCGGCATCGACCATCGCCGCGGTCTCCTGATACGACGTCAGCGCGTGGGCCGGCACCGGACCCTCGGTCGGCCCGCTTCGCCCGGCGAGGTACTCCCGCCGCGCGACCAGGTGCTCCGGCGAGGGATCAGCGTCGCCGTAGCCGCCGAGGGCCGGCACGATGTCGTCACTGTGCTCGATCTGCAGCAGCGGGATGTCTGCGGGCACCGCGAGCTGGGCGATCGGCGCCCCGGCCGTCACCAGGCCCGAGACGTCGTAGCGGCCGTCGTTCGCGAGTTGCGCGGCGAGGAGTCCGCCCTGCGAATGCCCGACGGCGACGATGCTGTCGCCCTCGGCGACGCCGGCCTGGTCGAGGGCATCGAGCACGGCGCGGTAGGAGCCCGAACCCGCTCCTGCCACGGCGTGCACATCGGAGGTGAGGTCCCAGGGCTCGGTGGAGCCGACAGGATCCCACGAGATGGTGCCGCCGATGTAGGCGACCCAGTGCGGATCGTCGCCACCGTAGCGCTCCACGCGCACCTGCGGTCCCCCGGGCACCGACGGAGGCACCCGCGTGACCATCTCGGCGACGCTGACCGGCGCCACCACTGCGGCGCCCGCTGCTGGACCGATTGCGGCACCGCGACGCGTCCGGGTCGGCAGGCGTGAACCGTCGGCGGTCACCTGGCCGACGCGCACCGGCGTCTCCCGGACGGCGCCGACCATGCCCGCGAGCACCGTGAGACCGAAGGCCGACGTGCCGACGCCGAACACGTCGAGTCCGGAGTCGCCCAGCGCCTGGCTGAGGGGGTACGGCAGCCGCACGACACCACCCGCCGCGTCGTCGACAGACGACACCAGCATCCGCATCAGGGCCACCGACTCCGGTGAGTTGAGCAGCCGGGAGTTGCATTCCAGCCAACCCGCCGGATCATCGACGGGCCGGCCGAGCAGTCTGTTCACCCCCTGCACGAAGAACCAGGCCAGCACCACGTCGACGGCCAGCAACCCGCCACCCCAGAGCAGCGCCGGCAGCATCCCCACGGCGAGGAAGCCGCCCACCCAGCCGGCGAATCCGCCGAGAGCCTGCTGCAACCCGAGGCTGCGGCGTTCCACCTCGCCGTATCCCTCGGCCGAGCGATCAAGGGCGTCGGCGATGCTGCCGGCATCCGCTGACACTGTGCGAGCCGCCGAGCATGCGTCATCGAGGGCGATCACCAGCCCGCTCGACCCGCCGAGCCAGGCGAGAGTCCCCAGGGCCTGCGTCCAATCGGTTCCGGATGCCGAGATGCTGCGCAGCCGCGCCGCGAGGGCCGACAGCTCCTCGGTCGCGACAGCCGTCGAGCCACCTCCCGACACCATCAGCGGACCGCCCGGTGCCGGGGCGCCGTCGAGTGCGGAACTGACGCTCACCCGGCACCCGGCGATCCGGTCGCATCGAGCGCGTGCAGTCGGTATCGCACGAGCGCCGCCGCCTCGTCGATGCGCGCCGAGAGTGTCCCGAGTTCTCCACGGAGTTCGGCCACCCTGACGGCGCACGCGTCCCTGGCCGGGGAGTGCCAGACGCCGGGCTCGAGCACCGCCAGGCCGATGGCGTCGTCGACCTCGACTCGCAGTCGCGCCAGCACGCGCGCCTGGCTCTCGAGGTCGACCCGCTCAGCCGGGGTGAGCAGCGCATCCGTGCCGATCGGCTGCATCCGTCACCCCCTCGTCTGCGTCATGCACTGATGCGAGCCTGGCGACCTCACGGACCCAGGGGAGGATGCCGAGCCCGATCGGGGGGCGAGTGGTCACGCTCCGCCACTGTGCAGGAGTCCCGCCGTCGGACAGAATGGGTGCCATGCCCGCTGGCCCCACGGACGACGCGACGCCGTTCCGCATCTCTTTCGTGTGCACCGGCAACATCTGCCGATCGCCCATGGCCGAGGTGACCATGCGCGAACAGGTCGCCCAGGCCGGACTGTCGGCGCAGGTGCAGGTGTCGTCGGCCGGCACCGGCGATTGGCACGTCGGCGAGCGGGCCGACGAGCGCACCATCGCGGCGCTGCACGAGCACGGCCTCGACGGCTCCCAGCACCGTGCCAGGCAGTTCGATCCGCTCGCCTTCGACGACTACGACCTGGTCGTCGTGTTCGATCGCTCGCAGGAGAGGATCCTGCGCAACTGGGCCCAGAACGACGATCAACGCGACAAGGTGCGGATGCTGCTCAGCTTCGACCCCGAGCAGGCAGCGCTGCGCGATGTGCCCGACCCGTACTACTCCGACCGCGACATGTTCGATGCCGTGCTCGTGATGATCGAGCGTGCCACGGCATCGCTGTTCCGGCAGTTGGCCCCGGCACTCCGGCAGCAGGGCTGAACTCAATCCCGCAGCAGGACCTGCGTCACCGCGTGCCGGCCGATGGCGGCGATGGGCCCGTCGCCGTCAGTGGACTCGGCCACGGCCGATGCCCAGATCAAGGCCCACGCCCGAGCACGCTGCCAGGTCGCCTCGTCGCGCCGCCCCAGCTCGTCGATGCGCGCCCTGAAGGCCGCTCGACCTGCTGCGTCGAAAGCCAGCCACGCCACGGCGAGGTCAGTCGCCGGATCGCCGGCCGTGAGATCGCCGAAGTCCACGACCGCCACGAGCGACGCGTGGTCGGCGAGGTCGGCGTGGTCGGCGAGGTCGGCGAGGTCGGCGAGGTCGGCGCTGGAAGGGGGAGCGGCATCCGTCACCACGATGTTCGCCGGATGCAGGTCGCCGTGCACCCACTGCGGTGGCCCGCTCCACGGCTCGACCTGCACGAGGTGGTCCCAAAGCACGGCCAGCTCGGCGGCGTGCTGCATCCGGCCTCCGGCCAGCCGATCCCACACGACGTCCTCACGCTCGGCGAGCGGCACTCCCCGGTAGGGGTTGTGCGGTGCGCCGCTCGGAGCCGGAACGGCGAGGGCGTGCACGAACTCGGCCAGTGCCTGCGCCATGCCCGTGCGCTCGGCCGGGTCGATGGACGCCGCCGACCTGCCATCGAACCACGGCACGATCGACCACGGCCACCCGAACTCCGGCGTCGGGCTTCCGGCGTGCACCGGCAGCGGGACCGGTGTCGGCACGCGCTCAGCGATGGACGGCAGCCAGAGCTGCTCGTGCTCGATGAGGTGGGCGGCCGAGCGACGCCGCGGCATCCGCACGGCGAGGTCGTCGCCCAGCCTGAAGACCGCGTTGTCCCAGCCGTTGGCGACCAGGCGCAGCGGTCCGGCGAGGTCGGGACGCTGGGCCCGCACGAGGCGATCGACGAGATGCGGATCGACGTCGATGTCGGCATCCGGAGCATCGGGCACAGCGGTTCCCCTCTCCGCGGGATCGATCGGGTGCCACGACGCCACCGATGCCTTTGGGATGCCCACGCTTTCTTGGGATGATAGGGGAGTCGGCGCTGCGGCGCCCACCTCCTCCTTCCCCCTCCCGAACTCAGACAGGGATCCTCCATGAGCCTGCCCGCCCAGCCCCTCAGCCCGCTCGACGGCCGCTACCAGAGCGCAGTCTCCGAACTGGGCGAGTTCCTCTCCGAGGCCGGACTCAACCGTGCGCGCGTGCACGTCGAGGTCGAGTGGCTCCTCTACCTCACCGACCGCAGCTTCTTCGGTTCCTCCCCGCTGACGGATGCGCAGAAGTCGGCGCTCCGTGCTCTCGCGAGCGACTTCGACCAGGCCTCCATCGACGCCATCGGTGCCCATGAGGCTCGCACCCGCCACGACGTGAAGGCCGTGGAGTACTTCGTGCGGGATGCGCTGCACGTGCTCGACCTCGACGCCATCGCGGAACTCACGCACTTCGCCTGCACCAGCGAGGACATCAACAACCTCTCTTACGCCCTCATCGTGCGCGACGCCGTCACCACGGTCTGGCAGCCGAAGCTCGCCGCCGTCATCGACGCCATCACCGCCCTGGCGATCGAGCATCGTGCCGTGCCGATGCTCGCGCGCACCCACGGCCAGCCGGCGACGCCCACCACGATGGGCAAGGAGCTCGCGGTGTTCGCCCACCGCCTGGCCCGGGTCTCGGCTCAGGTGCAGGCGTCGGAGTACCTCGGCAAGTTCTCCGGAGCGACCGGAACCTTCGCCGCGCACCTGGCTGCTGCTCCGGATGCCGACTGGCGCGCGATCTCCCGCGAGTTCGTCGAGGGCCTCGGCCTGGACTGGAACCCGCTCACCACGCAGATCGAGTCGCACGACTGGCAGGCCGAGCTGTACGGCCGCATCTCGCACGCCAACCGCATCCTGCACAACCTGGCCACCGACATCTGGACCTACATCTCGATGGGCTACTTCCGGCAGATCCCCGTCGCCGGTGCGACGGGGTCATCGACCATGCCGCACAAGATCAACCCGATCCGGTTCGAGAACGCCGAGGCCAACCTCGAGCTCTCCTCCGCCGTGCTCGACTCGCTCGCGGCGACGCTGGTGACCAGCCGCCTGCAGCGCGACCTCACCGACTCGAGCGCCCAGCGCAACATCGGCGTCGGATTCGGGCACTCACTGCTCGCGCTCGACAACATCCAGCGCGGCCTGCGCGAGATCGCCCTCGCCGAGGAGGTTCTCGCCGCAGACCTCGACGGCAACTGGGAGGTTCTCGGCGAGGCCGTGCAGACGGTCATCCGGGCCGAGGTCGCCGCCGGCCGCTCATCGATCGAGGACCCGTACGCCAAGCTCAAGGACCTCACCCGCGGCCACCGCATCGGCGCCGCCGACCTGGCCGAGTTCGTCTCCGGGCTCGACATCGGCGACGAGGCAAAGGCTCGCCTGCTGGCGCTCACGCCTGCCGGCTACGTCGGGCTGGCCTCCGAGCTGGTCGACTACCTGGGCTGACCCGCGTTCCTGCGCCGGTCCCCGAGACCCTCAGTGCCCTCGGGTGCCGGGGGTCTCGCCGTCGGTGCCGGTCTCGCCGAGCGGGCCGGGGGTCGAGCCTGCAGCATCCGCCGCGCCCTGATTCTGCTCGGCGATGTCGGCGTTCTCCGTCTCATCGGGCTTCAGCGTGATGGCGAACATCGCCAGCACCACCAGCACGATGATGAACACGGCGCCGGCTCCGATCGCGGCGAGCACGGGCTCCCGCGTGACCATGAGTACGACGAGCCCGAGGAACACGGCGGCGATGGCAGCGCCGCCGACCATCTCCAGCGGACGGAGAACGTCGCGACGACTCGGCTGCGGAACGGGGGACTGGCTCATGCGACTTCTTCGGTTTCGGGGGTGACGCGGGCGCCGTCCCATTTGAGGGAGAACCCCGCGATGGCGAGGTAGACGCCGAGGATCACGAGGTAGGCGCCGAGGAGGCCCACGGCCACCACGGCGTTGGGTGGCAGCAGCAGGTACGCGATGGCGAAGATCGCCGTCAGTGCACCAGCGGTGATCCAATCGCGCGCCACGCTCGGACGGCGGGCAGCGGCGTCGGTGCTGGCACTGGTGCCGGCCAGGGCGCGGTCCGTGCGACCGCGCTCACGGATGCCGGCGTAGAGCTCGACGAACCCTGTGATCGCAGCCCAGACACTCACCAGGTAGAGGTAGAGCGGGAGTCCGGCGCCCTGGAAGCTGAGCGCCAGAAGGCCGGCCACTGCAGTGACGATGCCGTTCATGAGGAACAGCGTGCGTGCGAGGCCCGACAGGGTGCGAAGCGCCAGCGCTCCGAGGACGACGCCGGAGACGACGGCCCAGCATCCGAAGACGACGAGTCCGAAGTCGGCCGAGTGATCGGGGATGAAGGTGATCGCTATGGCCGGGAGGAACGCGAGAACGGCTCGCACCACGGGGACGATCCAGTACCGCGCTGAATAGGCGGCGGCATCCGAGTGGGCCACGCAGCGACCTTTCGAGAGGAATTCGGGAATCGTGTCCCAGTCTAATCGCGCTGGGGAGGCCGTCGACGTCGGCCGTGGATGCACGTGGACGGGGCGGTTTGCGAAACAGGGGCAGGGTGCGGCGCGAGACGCCGGCGCGGGGGAACGAGCGTGCAGCGCGGACGGCCGGGTGGAACGGTTCCGGTTTGGACATCACGCCCCCGCCTTCACGGTCGCAGCGCCGGACCCACGGTAGCTCCCGGTCCGAATGTCGTCGAGGATCGACTCCCCGACCGGTGCCCACTCGAACGTCCTCCTCGCCTTGTCACCGGCGAGGGTGCCCGGAGCACCGAGGATGAGCGAGAGGGGGCCGAGCACCGCTGTCGCTCTCTCGCGGGGAAGGGAGACGGCCTGCGCCCCGGTGCTCGCGCTGATCGCTTCCGCGAGTTCCCGCATCGTGAATCGATGCTCCCCTTTCGCGTTGAACACGCCGGGCGTCGGCCGCCCGAGGACGGCGACGTACAGGTTCGCGAGGTCGTCGACGTGGATCGCATCCCAGGGCTGGGCACCGTCTTCGACGAAAGCGGCCGCACCCGTCGTTGCGGCGGCGCCGATCAGCCCGGTCACGAGGCCAGAACCCGCGCGTCCGTGCACGAGAGCGGCCCGGATCACGATCGGAGTGATGCCCGCAGCGCTCAGCACGACACGCTCGGCCTGGATTTTGACGGGCTGCGCGCTACGCTCCGGCAGGAGTGCGTCTTCGTCGCGAGGCTGGCCGGGATCGATCCCGTAGACCAGTCCCGTACGCGTGTACAGCACCGGCTTGTCGATTCCAGACGCACCCGCACCTGCGACAAGGGCGGTGACTGCGCTGAGCTCCGTCGCCGCCTCGGACATGCTCCCGTCGAATCCCGCATGCACCACCGCATCCGCCGACGTGGCAGCAGTGCGAAGCACGTCGGTATCGTCCAGCGAACCGCGGACGGCGTTGGCGCCTGCATCGGTCAGCCGTTCGGCACCCGCGGCGGTACGCGCGAGCGCGCTGACGTCGTGCCCTGCGGCAAGCAACCGTTCCAGCAGAACCGAACCCACGTACCCGGTGCCGCCTGTGAGGAAGATCCTCATCTCTCATCCTTTCCGTGCGGGACACTGCCCGGACAGGAACGACGCTAAAGTGTGACGCTAACGTCAATGTCAAGATGGAAGGTGCGGCGTCATGAGAATCGGAGAGCTCAGTCGCCAGACCGGCGCGAGTCCCCGTGCGATCCGCTACTACGAACAGACCGGTCTGCTGCAGTCCGAGCGGCAGTCGAACGGATACCGCGAGTTCGATGACACCGCCATCCAGATCGTCACCACGATCCGCACCCTCTTCGAACTCGGCTTCCCATCAGAGCTCGTCTCCCGCGTGCTCCCCTGCACCGGAGAAGCCGGCCCCATCGCCGGGGAGTGCAGCGCCCTGATGCAGCGTGTCATCGAGATCCGCGACGAGATGGACGAGAAAGCCCGACGCCTCGACGCCACCCGCGACCAGCTGACCCAGTTCCTCGAGACCGCGGATCAGCGATAGCGGCAGTCACCAACTCGCAGCCGGGACGACCTCCCAGGGCTCCTACGCCTGCGCGAGGTCCGCGAAGCGCGAGAAGTGGCCGTGGAACGCGACGGTGACAGTACGGGTCGGGCCGTTTCGGTGCTTGGCCACGATGAGATCGGCCTCGCCAGCGCGCGGATTGTCCTTCTCGTAGGCGCTCTCGCGGTGGAGCAGGATGACCATGTCGGCATCCTGCTCGATCGAGCCGGACTCGCGCAGGTCGGAGATGGCCGGCAACTTGTCGGCGCGCTGCTCTGGTCCACGGTTCAGCTGCGAGAGCGCGATGACCGGAACCTGCAATTCCTTCGCGAGCAGCTTCAACGCGCGGGAGAACTCCGAGACCTCCTGCTGGCGGCTCTCGACGCGCTTGCCGCTCGTCATGAGCTGCAGGTAGTCGATGACGACCATCTTGAGGCCGATGCGCTGCTTGAGGCGGCGGCACTTGGCGCGGATCTCGACGAGAGTGAGGTTGGCCGAGTCGTCGATGTAGAGCGGGGCGTCATTGATGCGACCGCGGGTCGAGGCGATCGTGGTCCAGTCGCGGGAGTCGACGGTTCCCTTGCGCATGCTCTGCAGGGGAACGGATGCCTCGGCCGCGAGCAGGCGCATGGCGATCTCGGAGCGGCCCATCTCGAGGGAGAAGAAGATCGTGGGCATGTTGTTGCCGATGGCGGCGGCGCGGGCGAAGTCGAGGGCGAGCGTCGACTTTCCGAGGGCAGGACGCGCGGCGACGATGATCATCTGGCCGGGGTGGAAGCCGTTGGTGAGGTCGTCGAGGTCGGCGAAGCCCGTCGGCACGCCGGTCATCTTGCCGTCGGTGTGCTTCGCGGCCTCGATCTCGTCGATGGCCACGGTGACGGCATCCGTGAGGGGAACGTAGTCCTCGGTCTCGGTGTTGCCGTTCACCGCGTAGATCTCGGCCTGGGCATTGTTGACCAGGTCGAGCGGCTCGCCCTCGGCCGCGTAGCCCATCTGCACGATGCGGGTGCCCGCCTCGACGAGGCGGCGGAGCAGAGCGCGCTCGGCGACGATCTCGGCGTAGTAGCCGGCGTTGGCCGCCGTCGGCACCAGGGCCGTGAGGGTGTGCAGGTACTCGGCCCCGCCGGCCCGCGAGAGCTCACCGGTCTTGGAGAGCTCGTCGGTGACGGCGATCACGTCGGTGGGTTCACCGTGCGAGTAGAGCGAGAGGATGGCGTCGTAGATGAGTTCGTGCTTCGGCACGTAGAAGTCGTTGCCGCGCACGGACTCGACCACATCGGCGACGGCGTCCTTCGACAGCAGCATTCCGCCCAAGGCGCTCTGTTCGGCCAGCAGGTCGTGCGGGGGAGTGCGTTCGGCCTTCCGAGCGTCATCGCCGTCCCACGGTTCGGCGAGTCCAAGGTGGGCGATCGACACTCGGTTCCTCCAGGATGCTGCAATTGTCGTGCCGGTGCTGCGGCGTTGGTGTCCGGGCCGTGCAGGACGCCGGATGAGGCGTTCCATGACCATCAGAACAGCACCCGCCGACAGTGCGGTCGACCGCCGGTGGGAGCCGGCCGAGACCACCGGAATCGATGGCGATGGCCAACACTACGGACGGTGTCGACGTCCATCAACTCGCCCTGTGGATAACGCTGTGGGAAAAGTGGGCGAAACGCCGGGCTGCATGTGCAAAGCCTGTAGAAACAGCTGTGGAAACCAAACTATTTTCGGAGTAGAAATAACCTTTGACCGGGCGTTTAATCCACTCACACCTGTGTGTGGAAAGTTGTTTGAACGTGTGGCTGAAGGTCGCTCATCTTCCCACAGGCCTGTGCACAGAATTGGGGGTAACTCAGGCCTTCGCAGCTTGTGCAATGCCCTTAAACAGGTGTAGCGACGGACCAGAGGTCCGTCGCTACACCGAGGTGTTCGCTGCCTTACTTGGCGGCGACCACCTGAAGGGTGATCGTTGCCGAGAGCTCGTCGAAGAGACGAACCGTCGCCTGGTGCTCACCGACCGACTTGATGGGGTTCGAGAACTCCACCTTGCGCTTGTCGATGGCTCCGAGGCCTGCAGCGGCCACGGCGTCTGCGACATCAGCCGTCTTGACGGAGCCGAAGAGACGTCCCTCAGCACCCGCCTTCACGACGAGCTTGACCTTGGTGCCCTCGAGGGCGTTCTTGAGGGCGACTGCCTCGTCGTGCGTCGCGAGCTCACGAGCGACACGGGCCGCCTTGATCTGCTCGACCTGCTTCTCGCCGCCACGGCTCCACGAAACCGCGAAGCCCTGGGGGATGAGGTAGTTGCGGGCGTAGCCGTTCTTGACCTCGACGACATCACCGGCAGTGCCGAGGCCGGTGACCTCGTGCGTCAGAATGAGTTTTGACATGTCGGTGCTCCTTAGCGGCCGCTGCCGGCGTACGGCAGCAGGGCCATCTCGCGGGCGTTCTTGACGGCACGGGCGATGAGGCGCTGCTCCTGCACGGAGACGCCGGTGATACGGCGGGCGCGGATCTTTCCACGCTCGGAGATGAACTTGCGAAGCGTCGCGACATCCTTGTAGTCGATGACGCCGACGCGGATGCTCTTGGCGGGGGCGGCGTTCTTGCCCTTGCCTCCGCGGAGCGGCTTGCGGCGGTCGCCGCTGCTCTTTCCAGCCATTGTTATTCCTTAGTTGAAGTAATTCTGCAGCGGATGCCGAGAGGCATCCGTCAGGCCAGATGGCCTAGAAGGGGGTCTCGTCGCTGTAGCTGCCCGGGGTGGCCCAGACATCCGAGCCGCCGGAAGCGGCGGCGGGTGCACTCGGTGCCCACGGCTCGTCGGAGCCGCCAGCAGGGGCGCCTCCACCACGAGGGCCGGACGACTGTGCGCGAGTCAGCGAAGCGGTGGCGTACCGGAGCGAGGGACCGATCTCGTCGATCTCCAGCTCGAAGGTGGTGCGCTTCTCGCCTTCCTTGGTTTCGTAGGAACGCTGCTTGAGACGCCCGGAAGCGATGACACGGGAACCCTTGGTGAGGGACCCTGCGACGTGCTCGGCGAATTCACGCCAGACGCTCGCGCGCAGGAACAGAGCCTCGCCATCCTTCCACTCGTTCGACGCACGGTCGAAGCTGCGAGGAGTGGATGCGATGGTGAAGTTGGCAACCGCCAGTCCGCCCTGCGTGTAACGCAGTTCGGGATCTGCAGTGAGGTTGCCCACCACGGTGATTACGGTCTCGCCGGCCATCGGGACTAGGCGTCCTTCTCGACCTTGGGAGCCTCGACCTTGGGGTTGGCTGCCTTGCGGGCGGCCTTCTCGTCGGCGAGCTTCTTGGCGGCGGCCACCTGGGCGATGCCCTCTTCGGCGCGGAGCACCTTGGTGCGCATGACTGCCTCGCTGAGACCCAGCTGGCGGTCGAGCTCCGACGTGGTTGCCGGCTCTGCGGTGAAGTTGACGACGGCGTAGATGCCCTCGTTCTTCTTGTTGATCTCGTAGGCGAGACGACGACGGCCCCAGATGTCGACGTTGTCGATGGATCCACCATCGTTACGCACCACATTGAGGAACTTGTCGAGGCTCGGAGCGACGGTGCGCTCATCGATCTCGGGATCGAGGATGACCATCAATTCGTACTGATGCATGACTAACCCACCTCCTTCGGACTGAACGGCTGCAGTATTTCTGCAACAG
Source organism: Leifsonia sp. Leaf264 (assembly GCF_001422325.1). Lineage (GTDB taxonomy): Bacteria > Actinomycetota > Actinomycetes > Actinomycetales > Microbacteriaceae > Orlajensenia. Next base: position 112,317 of record NZ_LMMR01000008.1, on the reverse strand, counting down.
GAGGGTTGTGCATGTGTTGATTCGTGGAGGCCGCACAATCGCGGCACACGGGCAACCTTCCCAGAGTAACGGATGCGGCGCTTCCGCGCACCTCGGCGCCGGCATCCGCCACGAACTCCCAGCCAGGGGAGCGGGCGACGATCAGGCGGGGGAGCGCTCGGCCCACCAGGTTCGCAGCCGTTCGGTCGCCACCTCGTCGCCCAGCGGCCCCTCGTCGAGACGCAGCTCGAGCAGGAAGCGGTACGCCTCGCCGACCTCTCGACCCGGACGGATGCCGAGGATCGCCATGATCTGCTCGCCGTCGAGGTCGGGCCTCACGGCCGCGAGCTCCTCCTGCTCGGCGAGCTCCGCCATCCGTCGTTCGATGTCGTCATAGGCGAAGGCGAGGCGGTCGGCCTTGCGCTTGTTGCGGGTGGTGACATCGGCTCGGGTGAGGATGTGCAGGCGCTCGAGCTGGTCCCCGGCGTCTCGGACGTAGCGGCGGACTGCGGAGTCGGTCCAGGCACCCTCGGTGTAGCCGAAGAAGCGCAGGTGCAGCTCGATCAGACGGGAGACGGCTGCGATGGTGTCGTTGTCGAATCGCAGCTCGCGCAGCCGCTTGCGGGCCAGCTTCGAGCCGACGACGTCGTGGTGGTGGAAGCTCACCACCCCGCCGGCCTCGAGCTTGCGCGTGGCCGGCTTGCCGATGTCGTGCAGCAGGGCGGCGAGCCGCAGCGTGAGGTCGGGGCTGGTGAGGTGACCCCGTGCCTTCTCGTAGCCGATCGCCTGCTCCAGCACGGTGAGGCTGTGCTGGTACACGTCCTTGTGGTGGTGGTGCTCGTCGACCTCGAGGCGCAGCGCCGGCAGCTCGGGCAGCACGAAGGCCGCGATCCCCGAGTCGACGAGCAGTTCGAGGCCGCGACGCGGCTCGTCGGTCCTCAGCAGCTTGGAGAGCTCCTCGTTCACCCTCTCGGCCGAGATGCGGCGGATGCTGGGGGCCAGGTCGATGAGCGCTGCCTCGGTCTCCTCGTCGACGAGGAAACCGAGCTGGGCCGTGAAGCGGCAGGCGCGCATCATCCGGAGCGGGTCGTCGCCGAAGGAGACGGCAGGGGAGGACGGGGTGCGCAGTCGACCCTCGAGCATGTCCTCGATGCCGCCGGACGGGTCGACCAGCTGCATCTCCGGCAGGCGCAGCGCCAGGGCGTTCACGGTGAAGTCGCGGCGCACCAGGTCGTCCTCGAGGGACGCACCGAAGACGACGTCCGGCTTGCGGCTCTCGCCGTCATAGCTGTCGGCCCGGTAGGTGGTGACCTCGACGGTCTCGCCGGCGATCTTCGCGCCGATGGTGCCGAACGCTCGTCCGATGTCCCAGTGCGCCTCACTGATGGGCGCGACGATCGCGAGGATCTGCTCGGGGGTGGCATCGGTGGTGAAGTCCAGATCGTGCGCGACGCGACCGAGGAAGGCGTCGCGCACAGGTCCGCCGACCAGGGCCAGCTCGTGCCCGGCCTCGGCGAACGCGGTCGCCAGACGCGAGACGGTGGGGGAGGCGGCGACCTCACCCAGCCGCTCGAGGGCTGCCGCGACGCTCTGCATGCCTCCATGGTAGGCGGTCGAAGAATGACCGCTCGGCTCGGCGCACAGGAGCCACGCGGGCCTCACGCCGTAGAATCGCACGCATGATGGCCGACACCGATGCTGCGCGTCGGTGTGCACCTTCCGCCACCTCCCCCCGCCGGATGCGCTTGCGCGCGACCTCGATCGCGGCTCTCGGAGGCCTCTCCCTGGCCGTCTTCGGACTCGTCGTCCCGCCGGCCTCCGGGGCCGTCTCGTCGTCAGGCCCGGCCGCTGTCGCCGCCGCTGCGGCAGGGGATGATGTGTCGGTCTCGATCGCCACGGAGCCGGAGATCGGCCCGGGCCAGGACCTCGCGGTCACGGTGACCATCACGAATTCCGGCATGACGGCGATCGAACCAGGCTCCGTCGAGGTCGTGCTCGATCCCGACCGCATCGGCACCCGCGCCGGCCTCGATGCCTGGCTCTCCCCCTCTGCCGAGGACCTCGACGCCGGAGCGGATGCAGAGGGCCCGTCGGTCACGGTGGCCACACCGCGCCTGGCGGCGGCCGGCAACACGACGCTCACCGCATCCATCCCCGCCTCCTCCATCGGGCTCACCGGATCCGAGTGGGGCGTTCGGGGCCTCGCGGCCTCGTACACCTCGGGCGACTCCGAGGTGGCCGAGGGTCGCGGCATAGTCACCTGGTACGCGGGCGAGCAGACCACGATCACGCCCGTGGCCGTGGCCATGACCATCACCGCCCCCGTCGGAACCGCGGGCCTGCTGAACGCCGACGAACTCGCCCAGCTCACCCGACCGGGCGGTCTCCTGACGCGTCAGCTCGACGGCGTCGTGGGGCGCGATGTCGCCGTCGGTATCGATCCGATGGTCATCGCGTCGATCCGACTGCTGGGAACGAGTGCCCCCGAGAGTGCGGTCTCCTGGCTCGAACAGCTCGCCGGCATCGACAACGAGACCTTCCCGCTCGCGTGGGCCGACGCCGATGTCTCCGTTCAGGCCCAGGCCGGTGTGACGGAGCTGCTCGGGCCGACCTCGCTCGACTACGCCATCGACCCGGCGAACTTCTCCGGCGAGACTGTCGCACCCACTCCCACGCCGACGCCCACAGCCGAGTCCGAAGCGCCCGACGCGAAGCCCAGCTCCACCGGTTCAGGGGTACGCAGCACGGATGCCGCAACACCGAGTCCCACGGACAGCCCGAATGCACCCACGGTGTCACCAACAGACGCCATGCCGACGACCCTCCCGTCGCTGGCCGACCTGCTCGCGTGGCCGTACACCGCGACGAACGTCGCCTGGCCCGCCGCGGGAAGCGTGGCGGCATCCGACCCCGCCGTGTTCTCGGCCAACGGATTGACCACCACGATCATCTCGAGTTCCGAGTTGGCGGATGCCGGCACGGCGACCCCGCGCGCATCGGCTGTCGCAGGTGACGCGCGAGTGGCGCTGGCCGACGACCGGCTCTCGACGGCATTGAGCGCGGCCGTCGGCGCTGTCACCGACCTCGAGTGGCGCACGGCCATGGACGAGGTCGCTGCCACCCTCGCCATCGCATCGGCCGAGGGGACGGCGGAGTCGACGGTGCTGGCCGCCCTCGACCGGGGCTGGCCGCCGACCTCGACCCGGTTGCCGGCCACCCTCGACGCCCTCGCGCAGCTCGCCTGGGCTGCCCCGGCACCGCTGCTGTCCTCACTGGGCTCACCGGCGGCATCCGTCACCATCGGCGACGACGGCGAAGCAGCGGCGCGCATCGGGGCCGTTCCGCCCCTCCTCGATGACGAGGCGCAGCTCGCAGCGTTCTCGACAGCGCTCACGGATCCCGCGCTGCTCACCGGTCGCGAGCGCTCGGAGTTGCTCGGCCTGCTCGCCGTCGGCTGGATCCCGCAGCCGGAGACCTGGAACGACGCCCTCTCCGAACATCGCACGGCGAGTGTCGCGACACTGAACTCGGTGTCGGTGTCTCCGTCGAGCGAGGTGCTGGTCGTCGGCAGTCCCACCTTCATCCCGGTGTCCATCCGCAACGACTTCACGTCCGAGGTCAACGTGCACGTCGAGGCCACGCCGTCGAACGGACGCCTCGTCGTCGACCGCGGAGTCGACGTGACGGTGGAGGCCGGTTCGAGCGCGTCGGTGAAGATCCCCGTCAGTGCGCAGGTGGGCAGCGGGAAAGTCTCGCTCACCATCGCCATGACGAGCGCGACCGGCGTCGCGATCGGCCAGCCCTACACCGTCGTCGCCAATGTCCAGGCCGACTGGGAGAGCCTCGGCGCCGCCATCCTCGGCACCCTCGTCGTGCTGTTCTTCGGTTTCGGCGTCGTGCGCACCATCCGTCGTCGACGACGCGAGAGGGCTGCTGCTGAGACGGATGCCGCCGGCACGGCCCCGGCCGCTGCGGGCGAACCGGACGATGTGGTTACACCTCCGCTCGCCGATGCCGGCGGGGCGAAACCCGATGATGCGGTTACGCCGGAGGAGGGCTCGGGCGAGGCCACGGAAGGCGTCTCTGAGGGCGACGGCGACGACTCCACTGATCCCGAGGAGCCGCGTGGCTGACGGCATCGGGCGCGCCAGCGCCTTCCTCGCCTCCGGCACGATCGTCTCGCGCATCCTGGGGTTCGTGAAGGTCATCATCCTGGCCGGAGTCATCGGAGCGGTCGGACAGGGCGCTGACGCCTTCGCCGTCGCCAATCAACTGCCGAACACCGTGTACGTGATCGTGGCGGGTGGCGTGCTCTCCGCCATTCTCGTCCCGCAGATCGTCCGATCAGCCGTGCATGCTGACGGCGGAGCCGGCTACATCAACAAACTCCTCACCGTGGCCCTCATCATCCTGGCGGCGACGACGGTCGTCGCCACACTGCTCGTCCCCGTCATCACGAACCTGGCGAGCAATTTCCGCAACCCGGGCCAACAGGACCTCGCCATCGCACTCGCCTATTGGTGCATGCCGCAGATCTTCTTCTACGGCCTCTACACGGTGCTGGGCGAGGTGCTCAACGCGCGGCGTTCATTCGGCCCGTTCACCTGGGTCCCGGTGTTGAACAACGTCATCGCCATCGCCGGCCTGGTCGTCTTCGCGGTCCTGTTCGGATCCGACGGCACGGGATCGAGGACTGCAGTCGACTACACGCCGGCCATGATCGGGGTGCTTGCCGGCAGCGCCACGCTGGGCGTCATCGTGCAGGCAGTGTCGCTGTTCTACTTCTGGCGGCGCATCGGCCTGCGCTATCGGCCCGACTTCCGCTGGCGCGGCGTCGGCCTTCGTGCCACCGGAAAGCTGGCCGGTTGGACGTTCGGGATGCTCCTCCTCACGACTGTCGCCGGCCTCGTGGAGAGCCGCGTGGTGAGTTCGGCATCCGGGAACGAGGCGTCGACAGCAGCGCTCAGCTTCGCCTGGCTCATCTTCATGCTTCCGCATTCCGTCATCACCGTCTCCATTGCGACTGCCTACTTCACCGGAATGGCCGAGCATGTGTCCGCGGGGCGCTTCGGGCTGCTGCGCACCGACGTCTCGGCCGCGATTCGGGGGATCAGCCTGATCATCGTGCTGGCCGCTGTCGGCATCGGCGTCTGCGCCTATCCGATAGGCGCCGTCTTCGCCCCGGTCTTCGAGCAGCAGATCGCCGTGGGCAACGTGGTCATCGCCTACATCCTCGGATTGGTCGCTTTCTGCATCCTGTTCGTCCTCCAGCGAGCGTTCTACGCGCTCGGTGACACCCGCACCCCGTTCTACTTCACGCTCGTCCAGGTCGTCCTCGTCATCGCTGGTGTGCTCGCGTGCGGACTGCTCCCGATCGAGTGGATCGCGGCGGGGGTCGCGTTGGTCGTGAGCATCGCCGGAATCGTGCAGATGTTCATCGCGGCCTTCCTGTTGCGCCGCCGACTCTCGGGCATCGATGGCCGCCACATCCTGCAGTCCCTCACGAAGTACGCCGTCGCGGCCGTTCTGCCCCTGATCGCCGGAATCGCACTGCTCGTGGCACTGGGCGGGACATCTCCCGGCGGATTCGCCCTGTCCAGCCGCATCTCCGCCGTGCTTTCCATGGTCGTCATCGGCATCGTCATGAGCGCCTTGTACTTCGGCGCCCTGTGGATCATGCGTTCGACCGAACTGCGCACCTTCGCCGACCCTGTGATCGCTCGCTTCCGTCGCAGCTGAGTCGGCCTCTCCGCGCCGCTCCCATCCTCCTCACAGCTCTGGAATAGCACCCCCGTACACTGTGTTGTACCCAACAGCCAGGCGTCCGAATGGGCGCCACGGTCTTGTGATCCAAGGAGTTTCACGTGCGTCAGCTCATCATCATCGGCTCTGGCCCCGCCGGTTTCACCGCTGCGATCTACGCGGCGCGTGCCCAGCTCCAGCCGCTGCTCATCGCCAGCTCGGTGCAGGTCGGTGGCGAGCTCATGAACACGACCGAGGTCGAGAACTTCCCCGGATTCCCCGCAGGCATCCAGGGCCCCGAGCTCATGATGCAGATGCAGGAGCAGGCCGAGAAGTTCGGCACCGAGGTCGTCTACGACGACGTCGTCAACCTGGAGCTCGACGGCGACATCAAGAAGGTCACGCTCGGCTCGGGCGAGACGCTCGAGGCGCAGGCCGTGATCTTCGCGACAGGCTCCGCCTACCGCAAGCTCGGCCTCGAGGACGAGGAGCGCCTCTCGGGCCGCGGCGTCTCCTGGTGTGCCACGTGCGACGGCTTCTTCTTCAAGGAGAAGGTCATCGCTGTCGTGGGCGGCGGCGACTCCGCCATGGAGGAGGCCACCTTCCTCACCCGCTTCGGCTCCAAGGTGATCGTCATCCACCGCAAGGATGAACTGCGCGCCTCCAAGATCATGCAGGAGCGCGCCTTCAACGACCCGAAGATCGAGTTCATCTGGAACAGCGAGGTCGTCGGCATCACGGGAACGGATGCCGCCACCGGCCTGGTGCTCCGCGACACCGTCACCGGCGAGCAGAGCGAGATCGAGATCGGCGGGCTGTTCATCGCTATCGGCAACGACCCGCGCACGCACCTGGTGCACGGTCAGCTCGAGCTGACAGCAGAAGGCACGATCGCGGTCGACGGTCGCTCGTCGAAAACGTCTCTGACCGGCGTATTCGCTGCGGGAGATGTCATCGATCCCACGTACCGCCAGGCGATCACCGCCGCAGGATCGGGAACTGTCGCCGCCCTCGACGCCGAGCACTTCCTGGCATCGATCCCCGAGATCCTGCCCAGCGGCGTCGTCCCGGCGGACGCCGACGCTCTCGTCGCCACCCACTGATCTCGCGGGTCACTCGACCCGCGCACCCGACATCCACAGAAGGAGAATGAACATGACTGCACGTGCCGTCACCGAAGCCACATTCGACGCCGAGGTCCTGAAGAGCGAGAAGACGGTTCTCGTCGACTTCTGGGCGGAATGGTGCGGCCCCTGCCGCGCCGTCTCTCCCATCCTCGACCAGATCGCGTCCGAGCACTCCGACAAGATCGACATCGTCAAGGTCAACGTCGACGAGAACCCGCAGCTCGCGATGAAGTACCAGATCACCTCGATCCCCGCGTTCAAGGTCTACCAGGCAGGCGAGGTCGTCAAGACCGTCATCGGCGCCAAGCCGAAGCCCGCCCTCGAGGCCGACCTCGCCGCCTACATCTCGTAGCCGGCCGCTCGAACGACTCGAGACCCGCCCGGCACACGCCGGGCGGGTCTTTCGTTTGACCGGCGGCGCACGCAGTGCGCGACACACGTCACGGCCGATCGGCGGCGGCGAATAGCATGGAACCCTCACAGAACGGATCACCCAGTGAACGACAGAGCGCAGTCCGGCAACAACCTCGACCCGTGGTTCAACCACTACGCCGAGCGAGCCGCCGGTCTGCGCGCCAGTGAGGTGCGCGCCCTGTTCGCCGTGGCCTCACGCCCCGAAGTCGTCTCCCTCGCTGGCGGGATGCCGTTCGTCTCCGCTCTTCCGCGCGACCTGATCCAGGGCGCCATGGACGAGGTCATGCGCACAGAAGGCCCGGTCGCGCTGCAATACGGCTCCGGTCAGGGCGTGCCGAAGCTGCGGGAGCAGATACTCGAGGTGATGGCCCTCGAGGGCATCCGGGCGCACGCCGACGACGTGGTGGTCACCACGGGCTCGCAGCACGCGCTCGAACTGGTCAGCAAGCTGTTCCTCGATCCCGGCGACGTCGTGATCTCGGAAGGGCCGAGCTACGTCACGGCGATGGTGATCTTCCGGTCCTACCAGGCCGACATCGACCACGTTCCCATGGACGAGCACGGGCTCATTCCTGAGGCTCTCCGCCAGCACATCGCGCGGCTCAAGGCTGCGGGTCGGACCATCAAGTTCCTCTATACCATTCCGTCGTTCCACAACCCGGCCGGCGTCACACTCAGCTGGGAGCGTCGGGTCGAGATCCTGCAGATCGCGCGGGAGAACGACATCCTCGTTCTCGAGGACAACCCGTACGGACTGCTCTACTTCGATCAGCCCGCCCCCGATGCCATGCGCTCGGTCGAAGAGGACGGCGTGATCTACCTCGGCACCTTCTCGAAGACGCTCGCGCCCGGCTTCCGCACCGGCTGGGCCCTGGCACCGCACGCCATCCGCGAGAAGCTCGTGCTCGCCAACGAGGCTGCGGTTCTCTCGCCGAGCTCCTTCAGCCAGCTCGTGATCTCCAAGTACCTGGAGACCGCGGACTGGAAGGGACAGATCGACACCTTCCGTGGCGTCTACAAGGAACGCAAGGAGACGATGATCTCGGCGCTGGGGGAGTACCTGCCCGAGCTCACCTGGACGGACCCGACCGGGGGCTTCTACGTCTGGGTGACTCTGCCGGAGCCGCTCGATTCCAAGGCGATGCTTCCACGCGCCGTCAAGGAACTGGTCGCGTACACCCCGGGTACGGCCTTCTACGGTGACGGCGGCGGGCAACAGAACATCCGGTTGTCGTTCTGCTATCCGACTCCTGATCAGATTCGACTCGGCATCCGTCGTCTCTCGAATGTCCTGCGCGGTGAGCTCGAGCTCCTCGACACCTTCGCCGGCACGGGCAGCCTCGCCTCGGCTCGCTCCAGCAACCGCTTCAGCCTTCCGCCGACCGACCTCAACTGACGAACGGACCCTCATGAACACCAACACGCCGTCGGAGAGTTCCGCGTCAGCCCTCGACATCGTCGTCCTTGCCGGAGGGATCTCACACGAGCGCGACGTGTCGCTGCGCAGTGGGCGGCGTATCGCCGACGCCCTAACCTCAGCCGGACACACGGTTCGTCTCGTCGATCCCGACGCCTCACTGTTCTCCCGCCTGGCGCAGCACCGACCCGATGTGATCTGGCCGGCCCTGCACGGCACGACGGGGGAGGACGGAGCACTCCTCTCCCTTCTCGAGACCACGGGCATCCCATTCATCGGCGCCCGGGGCGATGATGCCTCGTTGGCATGGCTCAAGCCGGTGGCGAAGGCTCTCATCCGCCGCGCCGGCTACGCGACGCCGGACTCGATCACGCTCGGTCGAGAGACCTTCCGCGACCTCGGTGCCGCTGACGTCCTGGAGCGGGTGGCAGCAGCCCTGACCTTCCCGGTCGTGGTGAAGCCGTCGCAAGGGGGGTCGGCCCAAGGGGTCTCGATCGTTCAGGAGCCCTCGGAACTCCCGCGTGCCATGGTCGAGGCGTACAGCTACTCCGACACCGCCCTGGTCGAACGTCACGTCACCGGCACGGAGGTCGCCGTCGCCGTCGTAGACGATGGCAACGGTGCCCACGCTCTTCCGGCGGTCGAGATCGAGCCCCTCAGTGGCGTCTACAGCTTCGATGCCCGCTACAACGCCGGGGAGACGTTGTTCTACAGTCCCGCTCGACTCACCGATGAGGTGGCGCGACGGGTCTCGGACACCGCGGTGGCCATCCACGATCTCCTGCACTTGCGCCAACTCTCACGCATCGACCTCATCGTCGACGCAGAAGGAACCCCCTGGTTCCTGGAGGCGAATGTGCTGCCTGGCATGACTGAGACCTCACTCGTGCCCCAGGCGATCGAGGCAGCCGGACTCACCCTGCCTGGCTTGTACTCCGCCCTCGCCATCCAGGCGGCGCGCTGACCCGTCTGCGCCGACGGGTCGGCCATGTTCGGTGTCCGAACGCCGATGTTTCACGTGAAACAGCTCTGCATCGCGGTTGCCTGCACTCGCCCATACGGTGACGGGGGAGTGCTGCGGCCCCTGCCCCACCAGAAGCGGCACCGCGGGCTCCTCTGGGAACCCACCCTCACGTGTTGGGTGGAGGAGGGGGTGTTTCACGTGAAACGTCCCCGATCCCGGCCTCACTTCTGGATCGCGTCGGCTACGGGCGAGGAGTTGGCGGCGTAGTCACACTCACCTGGCGCTACCGCGCTTCCAGCCGACCGAACCGGAGAGTTTCACGTGAAACCCTGAGGCACTCGCATTCCTGTCGGTGGCCGGAGACAAGCGGCGCTTGGGCTGACCCCTCGCAGCTCGCCGACATGCCCCGGCCTCCCGGAATCCTGCGAGCGCCTCTCTGAGGCCAGACGCAGAGAACGCCCCGTTTCACGTGAAACGGGGCGTTCTCTGGATGGATCGACTCAACCGGGGAAGTTGTTCTCGCCCATCTCCTCGAGGATGCGGTTGAGGTCCTGGATCGTCGCGAAGTCGATGGTGATCTGGCCTTTCCGGGCGCTCAGCGAGATCTTCACCCGGGTGTTGAGCCTGTCGCCCAGCCTCCCGGCGATCTCATCGAGATGTCCGTGGTGCTTTCCGGCGTTCGGGCGGGTCTTCGCGATCTTCGGCGTAGCGCCGGCAGCCGCCTCGGCAGCACGCACCGAGAGGTCCTCGTTTACGATCTTGTCCGCAAGCACCTGCATAGCCTCCCCGTCACCGACGGACAGGATCGCGCGGGCGTGACCAGCAGTCAGGACTCCGGCTGCAACCCGCAGCTGCACGGGCTCCGGAAGCTTCAGAAGGCGGAGAGTATTGGAGATCTGCGGACGAGAGCGCCCGATCCGTCCGGCCAACTCTTCCTGGGTGATGCCGAAGTCGGCCAGGAGCTGCTGGTAGGCGGAAGCCTCCTCCAACGGGTTCAGGTTCGACCGGTGCAGGTTCTCGAGCAACGCATCGCGAAGCATGTCCTCGTTGGCCGTGTCCTTGATGACCGCAGGAATGGTCTCGAGGCCGACTTCCTTGGTGGCACGCAGGCGTCGCTCACCCATGACGAGTTCGTACTTGCCCGGGAGATCGTTATGCGGGCGAACCACGATGGGCTGGAGGACACCGAACTCTCGCACACTGTGCACCAGTTCGGCCAGGTCTTCGGCAACGAAGACGGATCGCGGCTGGTGTGCGTTCGGAACTATGTCCGCGGGGTTCAGCTGGGCGAGTCGTGCGCCTGGAACGGCGAGAAGCTCGTCGTTCTGCTCCTCCGGCTCGACGGGACCTCCGGGAAAGAACACGTCGACTGGACGGCTCGTACGCTCCTCGTCTCCGGTGGGGATCAGGGCGCCGATGCCTCGGCCGAGTCCTGTGCGCTTCGCCATTACCTGCGTGCTCCTTCGATGATGGGGGCGCCCCGACGGGCGATCTCGGCCGCAGCCTCGAGATAGGACAGGGAACCGGAGGATCCCGGGTCGTAGCCGATCACGCTCTGGCCGTAACTCGGTGCCTCGGAGACTCGCACCGATCGGGGAATGATCGTTCCGAGAACCTGCTGGGGGAAATGGTCACGCACGTCCTGCGCCACCTGGTTCGCGAGATTGGTTCTCGAGTCGTACATGGTGAGCAGGATCGTGGACACATTGAGTTCAGGATTCAGGTGCTTCTCGATCAACTCGATGTTCTTCAGAAGCTGGCTCAGCCCCTCCAAGGCGTAGTACTCGCACTGAATGGGAATGAGCACCTCGTTGGCCGCCACGAACGCGTTGATCGTCAGAAGTCCGAGTGATGGCGGGCAATCGATGAAGACGTAGTCATACGGTTCCGCCATCTGCTTGAGATGCAGGTCGAGAGCCCGCCGCAACCGCTGCTCCCTGGCCACGAGGGATACCAGTTCGATCTCAGCACCGGCGAGATGAATCGTCGCCGGAACGCAGGACAGGTCACCCGCCTCCGGACTCGCCTGAATGACGTCTCCCAGGGGGACATCACCGATGATCACGTCGTACACGCTCGGGGTGTCGGAACGGTGCTCGACACCGAGGGCCGTCGACGCATTGCCCTGCGGATCGAGATCGATGACCAGCACCTTCGCACCCGACAACGCCAACGCCGCGGCGAGATTCACTGTCGTCGTCGTCTTACCGACGCCGCCCTTCTGATTCGAGATCGTGAAGATCCGAGTGTGGTCGGGGAGGGGGAGGGGGGCCGACGCCAGCGCCTGGCGCCGGCGGGTCTGGTCGGCAACCTCCCGGGCGAGCGGAGTCTCCGACTCGTTCGATGCCGACGATGGGGAGGGGGTCGCAGTTGTCGCGATGTCGGATTGTTTCACGTGAAACGTGGCCTCTTCCGGCTCGGGAACGGTCGGGAGGTCGTCAGCAGGAGGCTCTGAGGGCGATTCCAGCGTCGATCCGCCGGTCGGAGCCGCCGCGTCAGCGCTTAGGATGGCTCCCACAGCACCGTCCTGGGTCGAATCCGCCCCCGAATCGGCTTCTTCAGGCGCCGTGGACTGCGTGTCATCGACGGAAGCTGCTACCGATCGATCGTCGTCGTCCTTGCGGTGGAACCATCCGCGACGGGTCTCGTTCGGCATCTGCAGAAAACTCCTACTTCGCAACTCGATGAATACGCGTCTCATCCGGCGATCGTGCCGAATCCGCGGAACACGACGCTCGAAAAACGTCGAATCTGTGGAGGACCTCCGCCCTCGAACAGCAGGGGAGAGGACTAGTCCACTGTAGCCCGAACGACCCGCGTCACCTCGTCCAGCACACCCTCGCCGAGCATGACGATCTCGACATCGAGCAGGTGGTACTTACGGATCACCTTGGCTGCGGCCTCGATCTCCCGCTCGGCGTTGGCGCCCTTCATGAGGACGAGTTCTCCACCGGTCTTCACCAGGGGAGCCGCCAGGGGGATGAGAGTCCGCAGGGCGCTGACGGCGCGCGCGGTGACCTGGTCGAGGAGAGGTGAGAGCTTGGCCTCTTCGGCCCGTGCGCGCACGACCTCGACGTTCGTCAGGCCCAGTTCGTCGACCTGGCTCTGAAGCCAGGCCACGCGACGTTCCATGGGCTCGATGAGAATGAAGTCGACATCCGGCCGGGCGATGGCGAGCACCAGACCCGGAAGGCCCGCTCCGCTGCCGATGTCTCCGACTCTGCCCGGGCGCAGCAGCGGAGCCATGATCGCGCTGTTCAGAACGTGACGGGTCCACAGGCGGGGGAGTTCGAGAGGGCCGATGAGCCCCAACTCCTCGCCGAAGCGAGCGAGGTTCGCGGTGAAGGCGCGGGCCACGTCGATCTGCGCCCCGAAGAGCGACTCGGCGACGGTGGGCTCGGCCTCCACAGTCACGGCTTCCTCAGCCATGCGTGCCTCGTTTCACGTGAAACATCGCCGGACGCGCTGGTCAGGAGGCTGGGGTGATGACGGTGTGGCGGTCCGAACCCTCGCCGCGCGACTCCGAGACATAGCCGCGCTCGGCCACGACATCATGAACGAGCTTGCGCTCGTACGACGACATCGGAGGGAGGGCTGCCTCGGCAGCGCCGCCCTCGATGCGCTCGATGGCGCGGCCGACCAGAGCGGAGAGCTCGGCCTGGCGCGCATCACGCGATCCGCCGATGTCGAGGATGAGGCGGGAGAAGGCGCCGGTCTTGGCCTGAACGGCCAAGCGGGTGAGCTCCTGCAGGGCGTTGACGACGTCGGCCTTGGCCAGGACGCGCAGGTTGGCGCCGTCCTCAGCGTTCACGGACAGATAGGCGCGCCCGTTGCGAGCATCGATGTCGATGTCGCCGTCGATGTCGCAGATGTCCAGGAACTCCTCGATGTAGTCCGCTGCGACATCGCCTTCCTGCTCCAACTGCTCACGCGTGGGGGAGTGGGTGGTGGCGTTCTGAACGTCCGTCATAGTTCTGCTCTCTTGAATTCCGTGGGTCAGCCGGCGGCGTCGCCGGGCTTGGCCTGCTTCTTGGCCCGGTCCTTGCTCATCGGCTGCTGGCGCTGGGTCGTTTTCTTCGGCTCATCGATGGTGATGATGTCGCCGTCCTTGGCCTCGAGCTTGCCCTTGCGAGCCAGACGAGCCTCACGGGCCTTGGCCGCTTCACTGCCGGGAGTCGGCATGCTGCGGATCACGATGAACTGCTGAACCATGGTCCAGATGTTCGAGGTGAGCCAGTAGAACATCACGCCGAGCGGGAAGGCCACGCCCGAGAAGGCGAACACGAGCGGGAGAAGGTAGAGGAGGACGCGCTGCTGACGGAACATCGGGCTCGCCTTGGTCTCAGGCGACATGTTCTTCGACACGATCTGCAGCTGCGTGAAGAACTGCGATGCCGTCATGAGGACGACCATGATTCCGGCGATCCACATGACCGCGGCGACATAGGGCTCGCCGGCGGTCATCAGCGTCCACTGCGACGCGAACGAGTCGTGGAGGGGGGCGATACCGAAGAGCTTCGCCGATCCGAACTGCTCGGCCAGGGTCTCGTTCAACGGACCGACGCCGGCCTTGGAGTGCTGGGCATCGTTCAGCACCGAGAAGAGCGCGAAGAAGATCGGCATCTGGATGAGCAGCGGCAGGCAGGAGCTCAGCGGGTTCGTGCCCGTCTTCTTGTAGAGCTCCATGGTCTCGCGGGACATGGCCTCACGCGAGAACTGATCCTTCTTGCCCTTGTACTTCTCCTGGATCTTCTTCAGCTGCGGAGCGACCTCGAGCATCCGTCGCTGGTTCTTGATCTGCCGCACGAAGATCGGGATGAGCGCGGCACGCACGACGAGCACGAGGCCCACGATGGAGAGCACCCAGGTGATTCCGGCTGCCGGGTCCATGCCGATGGCCGCCAGGAGCTGGTGCCAGCCCACCAGGAGAAGCTCGACCACCCATTTGAGAGGCCAGAGAATCGTTCCAATAAGGTCCATTGTGAGGGTCAGCCCTTTCCTTGGCTCTCAGCAACTACAAAACCGAACGGGGTCACGCGATAGCGACGGACCTTCTTCAGGGGAACGTCGTCGATCCCGCCCTCGGCCCATGGATGGCATCGCGCGATGCGCCGTGCACCCAGTCCCGATCCGATCACGAGGCCATGCTCCTGTATCGCCTGCAGGGTGTACGCCGAGCAGGACGGGTAATAGCGGCAGACATCGCCGTACAAGGGTGAGATGACCGCGCGATATCCGCGCAGCAGCACGACGGCCGCGTTACGGGGCGCCAGAACGGCGGCAGTCACAGCGGTATTCACATCACGCCCTTGGTCACGGCCCGAACAACCTCAGCCCGCAGGGTAACCCACGAAGCATCGAAAGCCCCGGGCAGGGCACGGATGACGACATCCGTGCCCGGAGCCATGGAGCCGACCATCTCGAAACTCGCCGCCTTCAGCCTCCGCCGCACCGTATTGCGGCGAACGGCAGAACCGACGTTCTTGGCGACGATGAATCCGAAGCGCACCTGGGTGCTCTCCGGATTCGGCCGCACATAAGCGACAGTGTGTGCTCCGACGAACCGCCGACCACGGCGCACGGTGACTCTGTAGTCGCCGGCGCTCGTCACGCGGTTGGCTCGAGCGAGCACGTCTGTCGCTCAGACGCTTTAAGCGGAGAGCTCGGTGCGGCCCTTGCGACGACGCGCGGCGAGGATGGAGCGACCCGCACGGGTGCGCATACGCAGGCGAAAACCGTGAACCTTCGCGCGGCGGCGGTTGTTCGGCTGGAACGTTCTCTTGCTCATGGGGTGATCTCCACAGTCTTGGTTCTCCACGCACCGTAGGAATCGGCGGGAAGGCAGGGGGGAGCCCGAGGGCTCGTCGTCAACTGATTAAAACTAGGCCCTGCCCGACGTTCGGTCAAACCGGGGCGGGGCCAAACCTGAAATTCTCCACACACTCGGAGGTTTCTCTGCGCACCGACACGCCGCGACTTGGCGGGGATTTGATCCCCTCCGGTGCCCCCAGTAGCGTGATGAACCAAGTTATCCCCAGCTTTGGGTGCATCAAACCTGAGAAATCGCCTGTATTCCACACAGGAGGTGGATAACTTTGTGAATACTTTGCCGACCGGGCAAGCTCAGCGTCGAGGCATTTCCTTCCGGTGGCATGTCGAATGGATGCGAGTGGGTATGGCTGAGGCCGAACGACCGATCGAAGAGGTCTGGCAGGACGTCCTTGCACGACTGGGGAACGACCAGAGCGTCACTCCCATGCTGTACGGGTTCCTCGGTCTCGTGGAGCCGAAGGGCATCGCCGCCGGCACCTTCTACCTCGAGGTTCCGAACGACTTCACCGCGAGCATGCTGAACCAGCGGATGCGCGTGGCCCTCCTGGCCGCTCTCGGTGCCCTGCCGACGGAGGTCACGAACTTCTACGTCGTCGTGAACCCCGAGCTCGAGCAGGAGAACTTCCGCCCCGACATCGCCGCGCCGGTGGATCAGCCGAACGAGGTCGAGACACCCGCGACTCCGCAGTCCGTGTTCGAGAACACCCAGCCGGAACGTTCCAGCGACACCCGCCTCAACCAGAAGTACAGTTTCGACAACTTCGTCATCGGCCAGTCGAATCGCTTCGCCCACGCCGCGGCTGTGGCCGTGGCCGAGGCCCCGGCGAAGGCGTACAACCCGCTCTTCATCTATGGGGAATCAGGACTGGGCAAGACCCACCTCCTGCACGCCATCGGTCATTATGCGATGAGCCTGTATCCCGGCATCCGGGTCAGGTATGTGAGCTCCGAGGAGTTCACCAACGACTTCATCAACTCGATCGCGAACAACCGCGGTTCCGTCTTCCAGGCGCGCTACCGCAACATCGACATCCTGTTGATCGACGACATCCAGTTCCTGCAGGGCAAGGCGGAGACGCAGGAGGCGTTCTTCCACACCTTCAACACGCTGCACGACCACAACAAGCAGGTGGTCATCACCTCCGACCTGCCGCCGAAGCATCTGACCGGCTTCGAAGACCGCATGAGGAGCCGCTTCGAGTGGGGCCTCATCACCGACGTGCAGGCCCCCGACCTCGAGACCCGCATCGCGATCCTCCGCAAGAAAGCCCAGAACGACAAGCTCCAGGTTCCGGACGACATCCTCGAGTTCATCGCGACAAAGGTGTCGTCGAACATCCGCGAACTCGAGGGCACGCTCATCCGTGTCACGGCGTTCGCCAGTCTCAACCGGACGCCCGTCGACATGGCCCTGGTGCAGACCGTATTGAAGGACCTCATCACGCTCGATGAGGACAACGTCATCGCACCGGTCGACATCATCACCCACACGGCCGACTACTTCAAGCTGACCGTCGACGACCTCTACGGGTCGAGCCGATCGCAGGCCGTCGCCACGGCGCGACAGATCGCCATGTACCTCTGCCGTGAACTGACGAACCTCTCACTGCCCAAGATCGGGCAGCTGTTCGGCAACCGCGACCACACGACGGTCATGTACGCGAACAAGAAGATCAGCGAGCTCATGAAGGAGCGGCGCTCGATCTACAACCAGGTGACCGAGCTCACCAACCGCATCAAGCAGACGCACCGCTACAAGTAGCCCTGCTCGGCAGCCCACCTGCTCTGACCCGTGCGGCCGGCCGGGTTCCTTCAGCGCGCCTCCAGGACCGCCCGACACGCCCACCTGTGGAATACGCCCGCCGAAATATGCCGCTACTCACACATTGTGCATAACCTGTGGAAACTTAACGAGTAACTGCCCGATTAATGTTGACTACTTCCCGATCACTGTGAAACTCGCCCGTCATCACTGGGATCGAGCCCCGGGCCATCCCATTAACGCCAACAGGCCGCCAACAACTCACACGCCTGTAGTTCCCAGACAAACAGCGGGATCGCCGAAGTTATCCACAGTTTCCACACTTGTTAACACCGTTAAACACAATTCTTTAAACACTCCAGCTCGACAACTTTTGCCGCCGGATGCCGAATGACGAATCGTGCACGCCGAAGCGCACTCCACCCCTGACACCCACGGGCTAGCATGGGCAGCACTACACGTACGTACGACAGGAGTGGCTCAGTGAAGTTCCAAGCCAATCGGGATGTCTTCAGCGAAGCAGTGTCCTTCGCGGTCAAGCTCCTCCCGCAGCGGACGACCCTGCCCATCCTCAGCGGGGTGCTCATCGAAGCCACCGCCACCGGACTCGTCCTGTCGTCCTTCGACTACGAGGTGTCAGCCCGCACCGAGATCAGTGCCGATGTCGAGGAGACCGGAACGATCCTGGTCTCCGGCCGACTCCTGGCCGAGATCGCCAGCCGGCTGCCCAACGCCCCGGTGCGCTTCAGCACCGAGGATTCCCGCATCCTCGTGAGCTGCGGTTCGGCCTCGTTCACCCTGCTCTCGATGCCCGTCGAGGAATACCCGAGCATCCCGCAGATCAGTTCCGAAACCGGTATCGTGCCGGCCGAGGAATTCGCATCCGCCGTCGCCCAGGTCGCCGTCGCGGCCTCGCGCGACGATGTCACCCCGGTGATCACCGGCGTGCAGCTCGAGGTCACCGAGAACAGCCTCGGACTCGTGGCGACAGACCGTTACAGGGTCGCCGTCCGTGAGATCGACTGGGACGGCGGATCCACGGGCACTGCCGAGACCATCACAGCGCTCGTACCGGCCCGCACGCTCCAGGAGGTCGGAAAGACCTTCGGCCACAGCGGCACGATCTCGGTGTCCATCACCAGCAAGGACGAGCGCGAGCTCATCGCCTTCACCGCCGACAAGAAGACCGTCACGAGCCTGCTCATCAAGGGCAACTTCCCGCCCGTGCGCCGGTTGTTCCCCGACACGGTCGAGAACTACGCGGTGATGAACACGGCCGATCTCATCGAGGCCACGCGCCGTGTCTCGCTCGTGCTCGAGCGCGAGGCGGCCCTGCGGTACTCCTTCACACCCGACGGCGTGACCCTCGAAGCCATCGGTTCCGAGCAGGCTCAGGCATCCGAGACCATCGATGCCGTTCTCACCGGCGGCGAGACAGTCGTATCGTTGAAGCCGCAGTTCCTCCTCGATGGACTGGGAGCCGTGCACTCGGAGTTCGTGCGCATCTCCTTCACCAAGACTGAGAACCCCAACAAGCCGGGACCCGTGCTCATCACGAGCCAGACATCCCGTGACCAGGCCGGCGCTGACAGCTACCGTTACCTGCTGCAGCCCAACCTGCTTCTGCGCTGACATCTCGCACACAACAGAAAGCACTCCCATGCACATCGGGCTCATCGGCCTCGGCAGAATGGGCGGCAACATGCGCGCCCGCCTTCGCGAACACGACATCGAAGTGACCGGCTTCGACCAGAATCCGGCAGTGACGGATGCGGCATCAGTTGCCGATCTCGTCGCAGCGCTCCCCGCTCCGCGCATCGTCTGGGTCATGGTTCCCGCCGGTGCCATCACGGACTCGGTCATCACCGAGCTCGGTGAGCACCTCGAGGCGGGCGACCTCATCATCGAGGGCGGCAACTCCAGGTTCACCGAGGACCTGCGCCACGCCGAGGAGCTCTCGGCGAAGGGCATCGAGTACATCGATGCCGGCGTCTCAGGCGGAATCTGGGGCCACGAGAACGGTTACGGCCTCATGGTCGGCGGAAAGACCGAGCAGGTCGAGCGCGCGATGCCGATCTTCGACGCGTTGCGTCCCGAAGGTCCTCGCGACGAGGGCTTCGTGCACGCCGGCGAAATCGGCGCCGGCCACTACGCCAAGATGGTGCACAACGGCATCGAGTACGCCCTCATGCAGGCCTATGCCGAGGGCTACGAACTCCTCGACAAGCGCGAGGACATCATCAAGGACGTTCCCGGAACGTTCAAGGCCTGGCAGCGCGGAACCGTCGTGCGGTCCTGGTTGCTCGAGCTCCTCGTCCGCGCCCTCGAGCAGGACCCCGAGTTCGAGAAGATCGCGGGCTACGTCGAGGATTCCGGCGAAGGCCGATGGACCATCGAAGAGGCTCTCGCGAGTGCAGTTCCGGTTCCGACCATCAGCGCGTCGATCTTCGCCCGCTTCGTGTCGCGCCAGGACCAGTCGCCGGCCATGAAGGCCGTCGCGGCCCTCCGCCAGCAGTTCGGTGGGCATGGCGTGAAGGATGCCGGCTAGCCACTTCTCGTCGTCGAAATGAAGGCTCCGTCTGCTGCGGTGGACGGGGCCTTCATTTCTTGGAGGTCTTGGCGGCGGGTGGGGTCGCCGGGGGAGGCGATCCGATATGTCTCGCCCAAAGATGCCCGCCGAACCCCAGACATATCGGACCGCCTCCCCCGGCTCGTTTCGGGAGGCTGAGACGGGTGGGGTCGGACTGAGGTTCGGGACGGGGCGAGATCAGCGGCCGTAAAATCAGCAGCGCAGCAGTGTCAGAGACGGACGAGAGGATGAGCCCATGCGGATCGCCCACCTCTCGTTGACGGACTACCGCAACTACGAGAGGGCCGAGGTCGCCTTCGAAGCGGGGCCGACGCTCATCGTCGGCCGCAACGGCCAGGGCAAGACGAATCTCGTCGAGGCCATCGGGTACCTGGCGACTCTGTCGTCGCATCGGGTCTCGAGCGACCAGCCGCTGATCCGAGCCGGCCAGGATGCGGCGATCATCCGGGCACGGCTGCAGAGCTCAGACCGCGAGCTGCTCGCCGAGCTGCAGATCAATCGGGTCGGGGCCAATCGAGCCCAGCTGAATCGCGGAGTGGTCAAGCCGCGGGAGCTGGTGCGGTACTGCCACAGCGTGCTGTTCGCTCCTGAAGACATCGCACTCGTGCGCGGAGAGCCGTCTGGACGTCGCCGATTCCTCGATGAACTGCTGGTGCAGCGGATTCCGCGCCTGGCCGGCGTCATGTCGGACTACGAGCGGGTGGTGCGCCAGCGCAACACCCTACTGAAGTCGGCGCGGGCCAGTGGGCTGCGCGACGCGAAGCTGAGCACCCTCGACATCTGGGACGAGCGACTCGTCGTTCTCGGATCCGAGATCATCGCCGAACGCCTGAACCTCATCGACCGGTTACAGGATCCACTGCGGGAGGCGTACCAGTCCGTCGCCGGCGACGATCAGGTTCCGCGCCTGGTTCCGGCGCTCTCGATCGACGGATCCGGAGCGGGGGAGGAGGGCGAGTCGACGGTGGATGCAGTTCCCGCCGCCGACGGTGCACCCCGCGCGGCATCCGTCACCGAGATCGCCACTCGCTTCCGGGACATGCTGGCGCGACTGCGCGGTCGCGAGCTCGATCGCGCCATCACGCTCGTCGGCCCGCACCGCGACGACATCGTGTTGATGCTGAACGCCCTGCCGGCCAAGGGCTATGCGAGTCATGGGGAGTCGTGGTCGTATGCGCTGGCACTCAAGTTGGCATCGGCGGAACTGCTGCGGCACGACTTCGCGAGCGGTGATCCGGTGCTCATCCTCGACGACGTCTTCGCCGAGCTCGACCAGGCCCGGCGTCGTCGCCTCGCCGACGCTGTGACGGGCTACGAGCAGGTGCTCATCACCGCGGCGGTGCTGGACGACGTTCCCGAGGCGTTGGCCGGAACCGTGGTTCGCATCCGTGCAGGGGAGGTCGTCGATGCCTGAGATTCCGGGCGATGTTTCACGTGGAACAACGGATGCCGCGGGGCAGGCCGATCTCACGCAGACCGCGGACCTCGCCGACACCGAGTCGAGTCGCTTCTATCTGCGACTGAAGGGCGTCTTCACCGAATCGGGCTCACGTCCGCGCCTCACCCGCAAGCGTTACAAGACGAAAGAGGACGGGGGAAGCCAACCGTTCGGACCCGGACGCGACCCGAAGGGCCTCGGGTCGGCCCTCGATGCCCTCACCGCGCAGCTCGGTTGGCAGTCCCCGCTCGCCCAGTCGTCGTTGATGGAGTCGTGGGCGGAGATCGCCGGCGCCGAGACCGCGAAGCACTCCACCCCCGCCGGAATCGAGGACGGCCGGCTGACCGTGCAGTGCGAGTCGACGGCATGGGCGACGCAGTTGAGACTCATGCGGGTGGCGATCATGACCTCGATCGCGCAGCGCTATCCGGATGCCGGCATCACCTCGGTGCGCTTTCTGGGGCCGGACGCTCCTTCATGGAAAAAGGGTCCCAGATCAATTCCAGGGCGTGGTCCACGCGATACCTACGGCTAGGCCGTCAAATTCGGTCGGACTCGCTCGAAAAGTCCCTCAGATCGGCTGTCGTGGCCGCAGTCGTGACCCCCGTTTGGTAGGATGAGGGGTCGCTTGAACGACGGTCAGGAGCCCAATTTCATATGACAGCGGAACCGAAGGATACGTCTCCCGAGCACGCATACGGTGCGGATGAGATCCAAGTCCTCGAAGGACTTGAAGCCGTTCGCAAACGACCGGGAATGTACATCGGTTCCACCGGTCCTCGTGGTCTGCACCACCTGGTCTACGAGATCGTGGACAACTCGGTGGACGAGGCTCTCGCGGGCCACGCCGATCTCATCGACGTGACGATCCTCCCCGACGGTGGCGTCCGCGTCATCGACAACGGCCGCGGCATCCCCGTCGACCTGAACAAGGCGCAGGGTCGTTCGACCGTCGAGGTGGTGCTCACTGTGCTGCACGCCGGCGGAAAGTTCGGCGGTGGCGGCTACGCGGTGTCCGGTGGCCTGCACGGCGTCGGCTCCTCCGTGGTCAACGCACTCTCGACGAAGCTCGACGTCGCCGTCAGCCGTCAGGGTCACGTGTGGCGCCAGAGTTACAGCATCGGAGTCCCGGATGCTCCTCTCTCGATGGATGAGGAATCCGACGCGACCGGTACCACGATCACGTTCTGGCCCAGCGAGGAGATCTTCGAGACCGTCGAGTTCGACTACGAGACCCTGCGCGCCCGTTTCCAGCAGATGGCGTTCCTCAACAAGGGACTCACCATCAAACTCACGGACGAGCGCGAGATCTCCCGCGACGCCGAGGGTGTCCAGCGCAACGACACCTTCCTCTACGAGAACGGCCTCAAGGACTACGTCGAGTACCTCAACCACTCGAAGCGTGCCGACCTCGTCCACGAGGAGATCATCTCCTTCGAGCAGGAGGACACCGAGCGCCACATAGCGCTCGAGGTCGCGATGCAGTGGACCACCGCCTACAACGAGTCGGTGCACACCTACGCGAACACGATCAACACGCACGAGGGCGGTACCCATGAAGAGGGATTCCGCGCCGCGCTCACGACCCTGATCAACAAGTACGCCCGCGAGAAGGGCATCCTCAAGGAGAAGGACGACAACCTCTCCGGTGACGATGTTCGCGAAGGCCTCACGGCCGTCATCTCGGTGAAGCTCTCCGAGCCGCAGTTCGAGGGCCAGACCAAGACCAAGCTCGGCAACACCGAGGCGAAGTCGTTCGTCCAGCGCGTCGCCGGCGATCAGCTCGGCGACTGGTTCGACCGCAACCCCACGCAGGCTCGAGACATCATCCGCAAGGCACTCCAAGCGGCCACGGCCAGACTCGCTGCTCGCAAGGCTCGCGAGGCGACTCGTCGCAAGGGCCTGCTCGAATCGAGCGGCATGCCCGGCAAGCTCAAGGACTGCCAGTCGAAGGATCCGTCGCTCTCCGAAATCTTCATCGTCGAGGGCGACTCGGCCGGCGGCTCGGCCGTGCAGGGCCGCAACCCCATGACCCAGGCCATCCTGCCGCTGCGCGGCAAGATCCTCAACGTGGAGAAGGCACGCCTCGACCGCGCCCTCGGCAACGCCGAGATCCAGGCCATGATCACCGCCTTCGGAGCCGGCATCGGCGAGGAGTTCGTTCCCGAGAAGGCCCGGTACCACAAGATCGTCCTGATGGCCGATGCCGACGTCGACGGCCAGCACATCTCCACATTGCTGCTCACCCTGCTGTTCCGCTACATGCGTCCGCTCATCGACCTGGGCTACGTCTACCTGGCGCAGCCGCCGCTGTACAGGCTGAAGTGGACGAACGCGCCGCACGAGTACGTGTACTCCGACCGGGAACGCGACGCCCTCCTCGTCGACGGCGCGGCAGCAGGCAAGCGCATCCCGAAGGAGAACGGCATCCAGCGCTACAAGGGTCTGGGTGAGATGGACTACTCGGAGCTGTGGGAGACCACGATGAACCCCGAGACCCGCACCCTGTTGCAGGTGACCCTCGACGATGCGGCCGCGGCCGACGAGATCTTCTCCACCCTCATGGGCGAAGACGTCGAGAGCCGACGCAACTTCATCCAGACGAATGCCAAGGACGTCAGGTTCCTGGACATCTGATTCGGTCGATTTCCGCGACGGCTCCTGCGTCGCGCCCTTCGACCAGCGGACTTGAGAAAGAAGAATGATGGCAGACGCGACACCGACCGAACCGACAGAAGACGGTCCCGGCGTGCACGGCAGGATCGACCAGGTCGACCTGCGGCTCGAGATGCAGCGGTCGTACCTCGACTACGCGATGAGCGTCATCGTCGGGCGTGCCCTCCCCGACGTGCGTGACGGTCTCAAGCCCGTTCACCGTCGTGTGATCTACGCGATGTACGACGGCGGATACCGCCCTGACCGGGCATTCTCCAAGTGCTCGCGCGTGGTCGGCGACGTGATGGGTCAGTTCCACCCGCACGGCGACTCCTCCATCTACGACGCCCTCGTGCGACTCGTGCAGCCGTGGAGCCTGCGTTACCCCCTGGCTCTCGGCCAGGGCAACTTCGGTTCGCCGGGCAATGACGGCGCTGCCGCCCCGCGATACACCGAGACCAAGATGGCCCCGCTCGCCCTCGAGATGGTCCGCGACATCGACGAGAACACCGTCGACTTCCAGGACAACTACGACGGCCGCACGCAGGAGCCGGCTGTGCTCCCGTCGCGCTTCCCGAACCTTCTGGTCAACGGATCCGTCGGCATCGCCGTCGGCATGGCGACGAACATCCCGCCGCACAACCTCCGGGAAGTGGCATCCGGCGCCCAGTGGTACCTCGACAACCCCGAGGCGTCGCGCGAGGAACTGCACGAGGCGTTGCTGCAGCGCATCAAGGGTCCGGACTTCCCGACCGGAGCCCAGATCCTCGGCGTCAAGGGCATTCAGGACGCGTACCGCACCGGTCGCGGATCGATCACCATGCGCGCCGTCGTCAGCGTGGAGGAGCTCCAGGGTCGCACCTGCCTCGTCGTCACCGAGCTGCCGTACCAGGTGAACCCCGACAACCTGGCGATCAAGATCGCCGACCTCGTCAAGGACGGCAAGCTCTCGGGCATCGCCGACATCCGCGACGAGACCTCGGGCCGCACGGGCCAGCGACTGGTGATCGTGCTGAAGCGCGACGCCGTCGCCAAGGTCGTGCTGAACAACCTCTACAAGCACACGCAGCTGCAGGAGAACTTCGGCGCGAACATGCTCGCGATCGTCGACGGCGTTCCGCGCACTCTGGCCATCGACGGCTTCATCAGCGCCTGGGTCGACCACCAGATCGAAGTGATCGTCCGCCGCACCCAGTTCCGACTCGACAAGGCCGAGGCCGACGCCCACATCCTGCGCGGTCTCGCCAAGGCCCTCGACGCCCTCGACGAGGTCATCGCCCTCATCCGTCGTTCGCCCAATGCCGATGAGGCCCGCACCGGCCTCATGGAGCTGCTCACGATCGACAAGCTGCAGGCCGACGCCATCCTCGCGATGCAGTTGCGTCGCCTGGCAGCCCTGGAACGCCAGAAGATCCTCGACGACCTCGCGAAGATCGAGCTCGCCATCGCCGACCTCAAGGAGATCCTCGCCACCCCGGAGCGCCAGCGCACGATCGTGCGGGACGAGCTCGCCGAGATCACCGACAAGTACGGCGACGACCGCCGCACCGAGATCATGTACGGCTACGGCGGAGACATGACCGTCGAGGACCTCATCCCCGAGGAGGAGATGGTCGTCACCATCACCCGCGGCGGATACGTCAAGCGCACCCGCAGCGACAACTACCGCAACCAGCACCGCGGTGGCAAGGGAGTGAAGGGAGCAGCGCTCCGCGGCGAGGACGTCGTCGAGCACTTCTTCGTCACGACCACTCACCACTGGCTGTTGTTCTTCACGAACATGGGTCGCGTCTACCGGGCGAAGGCCTACGAGATCCAGGAGGGCGGCCGCGACGCCAAGGGACAGCACGTCGCCAACCTGCTCGAGCTGCAGCCCGACGAGCAGATCGCCCAGGTTCTCGACATCCGCGACTACTCCGTCGCCCAGTACCTGGCGCTCGCAACCCGCGACGGCCTGGTCAAGAAGACCGCCCTCGAGGAGTACGACACCAACCGGTCGCGCGGTGTGATCGCCGTGAAGCTGCGCGAGGGCGACGAACTCGTCTCCGCCATGCTCGTCGACCAGGGCGACGAGATCCTCCTGGTCTCGCGCAAGGGCATGTCGCTCAAGTTCGCAGCGACCGACTCGGCGCTGCGCCCGATGGGCCGCAGCACCTCCGGCGTGAAGGGCATGGACTTCAGGTCCGGCGACCAACTGCTGAGCGCATCGGTCGTTCCGGCGGCTCCGGTCGCCGAGGACGCGGGCGGAGTCGAGGGGACGGATGCCGATGCCTCCGGCCTCGCCTCGGTGTTCGTCGTGACCGAGGGTGGCTACGCCAAGCGCACCTCGGTCGACCAGTACCGGGTGCAGAACCGTGGCGGCCTCGGCATCAAGGTGGCGAAGCTGAGCGAAGACCGTGGAGATCTGGTGGGTTCCCTCATCGTCGCCGACCAGGACGAGGTGCTCGTGGTTCTCGCCAGTGGCAAGGTGATACGCTCTGACGTCGCCGAGGTGAACCGCACCGGACGCGACTCCATGGGCGTGATCTTCGCGAAATTCGCGGATTCCGACCGGATCATCGCTATAGCGAAGAACTCCGAACGCGGGTTGACGGGTGCTGAAGAGCAGCCCGACACCGACGGCGAATCGGGAAAGGAAGAAACCGTAGATGAGTAGCGTCGCTGAGAAGCTCGCCAAGAAGACGCCGCGCCGCGCGACGTCGAAGCAGGTCAGACTCCGTCTGGTGTACGTCGACTTCTGGTCGGCTGTGAAGCTGTCCTTCCTCGTGGCGATCTGCCTCGCGATCGTGACGATCGTGGGCACCTTCCTCGTCTACACGGTGGTGAGCCAGACCGGCATCTTCGATGCGGCCAACAAGCTGTTCAAGGATGTGGCCGGCGGTTCCAACGACCTGAAGGCGATCCTGTCGCTCGGACAGGTCATGGGCTTCGCCGTCGTCGTCTCCCTGCTCAACCTCGTCGTGACCACCGCGCTCGGCGCCATCACGGCCCTGCTCTACAACCTCAGCGTGAAGGTCACCGGCGGCGTCCTGGTCGGTTTCACGAACAACTAGCAGGCCGCACGATGGCGAGATCGACTCGATTTCTCCAATCGGAAAGCGTCAGGTAGTCTTCTATCTGGCCATTTCGGGGATATAGCTCAGGCGGTTAGAGCGCTTCGCTGATAACGAAGAGGTCCGAGGTTCAAGTCCTCGTATCCCCACAGTGAATTTCACACAGCACGACAATTTCACAGCACGACCCGTTTCACGGGGCCTTAGCTCAGTTGGTAGAGCGCCTGCTTTGCAAGCAGGATGTCGGGAGTTCGATTCTCCCAGGCTCCACACTCTTCTCCACCTGCGGATGCCGCATCCGGCGCTCGGCGTCTAATCGGATTCCCGCTGGATCACCGGCGCTGCCGGCGCCACGGCTCGCCCTTCTCGCTACGCACTGAATCTTCGTCAGGAATCGCGCGGTCGGGGAATGGGCGGCTTGTAGGGTTGCCGCATGGGGATGGACATCCGAGTGGGCGCGTACGGCGTGATCATCCGTGACGGTGCCATCCTGCTCTCGCACTGGAACGAACACGGGCGCAGCGGCTGGACACTCCCCGGTGGCGGAATCGAGAACGGGGAGCACCCGGCCGTCGCTGCGGTCAGGGAGATCCTCGAGGAGACCGGCTACGTCGCCGAACTCGACCGGCTGCTCGGCATCGACACCCATGTCATCCCGGGGCGCAACAGGCCGGGGCCGCTCAATCGTCCTCTGCAGGCGCTTCGCATCGTCTATCGCGCCCACGTCGTCTCGGGGGATCTCACGGACGAGATCGGCGGGAGCACGGATGAGGCACGCTGGGTGCCGCTCGAGGAGGTGAACGCGCTGCACACTGTGGAGCTCGTGCGCGTGGGCCTCACCCTGAACGAGAGCGAGCCGCCGACGGGAACCTACGTGCGGGAATGAGAAGAGCCGCCATCCCGCGGGGATGACGGCTCTCGTCGTGCGCTACGTGTCAGTCGTTGGCTGAGGACTCGGAGCCCGGAAGTGGCTCGTCGGCGATCCAGAGCTCGTCATCGGCGCGGAAGGTCTGCCACACCGCGTAGGCGACGCCGGCAGCAGCGAGCACGCCGGCCGCAGCGGCCAGGTAGACCCCGACGCCGGGGCCCGACTTCACCGGAACGACGACCTTGCCACGGTTCAGGCGGTCGATCGCCGCCTTCACTCGCTTGTCCTTGGCGATGTCGCCGATGGTGAGCACGGTTCCCAGAGCGCTGCCGAACGCGGGCAGGACCGTCTGCTCGATGCTCTTGCCGGTCTCCTGCGCGAACTGGCGCGCACCTTCGACCCGCGGCTGCAGGTACTGCGCGTAGGACGCCTGCACCCGAGGGGTGACCTCCTCGCGCGTCAGGTGGCTGACCTGGCGGCTGGCTTCACGGGCAACGGAGTTGGCGTGATCGAGAACCTCCTGCTGACGGCTCCAGAGCTCTTCGGCACTGGCGCGCAGACGATTCAATTCCTTGCGGCGCTTGCGAGACAAGCCCATGAAAGACCTCCATCGATTCGGGGGCGAACTTCTCCCATCTTGCCACCGATCCTGATGATTCCTACAGGCGAGTTCACAGTTCGTCCCGGGCGAACAGCCTCCGGGGCCGCGGATGCCTCTCTGTAGGATTGTCTCCATGTCCAAGCACACGGCAGTCGCCACCCTCAACACCACTCTCGGACCGATCAAGGTCAACCTCTACGGGAACCACGCCCCGAAGACAGTCCGCAACTTCGTCGGCCTGGCCACCGGTGAGATCGAGTGGACCCACCCCGGAACCGGCAAGAAGAGCACCGACCCGCTCTACAACGGCGTCGTCTTCCACCGCATCATCCCCAACTTCATGATCCAGGGCGGCGACCCGCTCGGTCAGGGAATCGGCGGACCCGGCTACCAGTTCGACGATGAGATCAACCCCGAGCTCGACTTCACCGAGCCCTACGTGCTCGCCATGGCCAATGCCGGCATCCAGGGCGGCCGCGGAACCAACGGTTCGCAGTTCTTCATCACGACCGCGCCCACCACCTGGCTCCAGGGCAAGCACACCATCTTCGGCGCCGTCGAGGACCCCGAGTCGCGCAAGGTCGTCGACCAGCTCGGCGCCGTCGCCACCGATGGTCGCGACCGTCCCCTCCAGGACGTCGTGATCGAGAGCGTCACCGTCGAAGAGGTCTGATCCCTCGTGACTGATCGACCGGATGCCGGTGCCTTCTGCTACCGGCATCCGGATCGGCAGAGCTACATCCTCTGCCAGCGCTGCGGCCGCACCATCTGCCCGGAATGCCAGACGCCCGGCGCCGTCGGTGTGTTCTGCCCGGAGTGCATGAAGGAACAGCGCGCCAACGCGCCGCGCACGAAGCCCGCGATCCTCACCCGTCTGACGGGGCGCGGCAGGCCCGTCGTCACCTACTCGATCATCGGGGTGACGTTCGTCGTCTTCCTCCTGCAGCTCATCCCCGGTCTGAACGTCACGCAGTACCTGCTCTTCCAGCCGGTCTACGTGAGCACGTTCGCGTTCGAACCGTGGCGCATGCTCACGTCGGTGTTCGTGCACTCGACCGGATTCATCTTCCATGTCGCCCTGAACATGTACACCCTGTGGATCTTCGGGCAGCTGCTCGAGAGCCTGCTCGGGCGCGGCAGGTTCTTGGCGCTCTACCTGATCAGCGGGCTCGCCGGATCCGTCGGCGTCGTCTGGCTGGCGCCCCCGCTCACGGCCGTCGTCGGGGCATCCGGAGCGATCTTCGGTCTCATGGGGGCCTTCCTCGTGATCCAACGCCGTCTCGGCGGCAACATGACCCAACTGCTCGTCCTGGTGGGCATCAACCTGGTCATCGGCTTCATCCCCGGTACGAACATCGCCTGGCAGGCGCACGTGGGTGGCCTGGTCGGCGGAGCGCTCATGGGCCTCATCTTCGTCGAGACGCGTAATCCGCGGCAGCGCACCCTGCAGACTGTGCTGATCGTCGCGCTCACGATCGTGCTGCTGGTGCTCAGCCTGCGCTACGTCTTCTTCCCACTGGCCTGATTTCCCGCGTCGCGCCCTTGGTGTGGGCGAATCGCCGGTCTCCTGCGTGCGTAACCGGGCTATCCGGTGACTTTCCCCTTCTCCACAGCTTTGTCCACAGAAGTTATCCACAGGTTTATTAACACTGGGGATAATTACACCGGTGTAATTGACCCCGTGGTGGGCACACGAGAAACCGCCGGCATCCTGGGGATACCGGCGGTTCGAATACGTGGGGGAGGAGCGTCAACGCCACCGGGTGGTCATGAGGAAGCCGATGAAGGCGATGCCGAACCCGACGAGGATGTTCCACGATCCGATGGCGGGGATCGGGAGTGAGGCGTTGCTCACGTAGAAGACGATGATCCACACCAGTCCGAGCAGCATGAAGCCGAACATGACCGGCTTGAACCAGACGGGGTTCGGCGTGTCCGCGTTGGTGGTGGACTCAGCCGCGCGCGCGGGCTTCGGTGACTTGGTGCGTGCCATGCCCGCGATTCTATCGTGATCGGCGAGCCACCTTAGAATCGACACATGGATGACGCCGAGGGCCGCTCCGCCGACGGCGGCAGCGAACAGCAGCCCGCTGCATCCGTTCGCCCTCGTCGCCCCCGCAGTCGGGCCACAGTGCTGAGCGTGTTGGGCGAACTGCTCATCACGGCCGGCGTGGGAGTGCTGCTCTTCATAGCCTGGCAGCTGTGGTGGAACGACTGGATCACCGCGAGCCGTCAGAGCGCTGCGGCGTCATCGCTCAGCCAGGAATGGATCGAGCAGTCGCGGGCGACGCCGGACCCCACGACGACAGCGACGCCGGCGCCGACGGATCCGGGCGATCCCGTTGTGCTCTCCTCCGTGACGGCCGGCCAGCCCTTCGCCGTGCTCTACATCCCGCGCTACGGACCCGCCTACCACCGCACCATCGCCGAGGGCACGGGCATGGACGTGCTGAACAGCACCGAGCTGGGCGTGGGGCACTACCCCGACACGCAGCTGCCCGGCGAGGTCGGCAACTTCGTGGTGGCGGCTCACCGCAGCGCCTACGGCGGCGGCATGCACCTGATCAACGAACTGCAACTCGACGACTCGATCATCGTGCAGACGCAGGACGGCTGGTACACCTACAAGTTCCGGTCGCTGCAGTACGTGCTGGCCCACCAGGTGGAGGTGCTGGCCCCGGTGCCGGGATCGCCCGACGTGCCGGCGACGGATCGCATCATCACCCTGACCAGCTGCAACCCGCTCTACTCGACGGCCGAGCGCATCATCGCCTATGGGGTCTTCGACAGCTGGCAGCCCCTGTCGGCGGGGCCGCCTGCCGAGATCGCGGCGCAGGTCGCCGCCCAGACGAGTGGAGCCTGACATGTACGCAGCCCTCTGGCGTCTTCTCCCCGGACCGATCTGGGTGCGCATCCTCCTCGTGATCGTGCTGATCGTCGCCGTGCTCTTCGCCCTCTCCACGTGGGTCTTCCCGTGGATAGACCAGATCGTCAATCCGCAGAATGTGACGGTGGACCAATGACCCGCGTACTCGTGATCGACAACTACGACAGCTTCGTCTACACGCTCAACGGCTACCTGCGCGAGTTGGGGGCCGAGACCGAGGTCGTGCGCAACGACGACTTCGAGGCGACGGATGCCGCCGCCCGCATCGCCGACTACGACGCCGTGCTGGTCTCTCCGGGGCCGGGTAAGCCCGCCGACGCCGGCGTCTCGATCGCCGTGGTGCGTGCGGCGTACGAGAGCGGCACGCCCCTGCTCGGGGTCTGCCTCGGGCACCAGGCCATCGCCGAGGCCTTCGGTGCCGTCGTCACCAATGCCGAGGAACTCATGCACGGCAAGACGAGCGTCGTCGAGCACGATGAGAGCGTGCTGTTCGACGACGTTCCGCAGCCGTTCACGGCCACGAGGTACCACTCGCTCGCGGTCGTCGACGGCACGGTGCCGGCCGAGCTGATCGTGACGGCGCGTACGCCCGGCGGCGTGATCATGGGACTCCGGCATGCCGATGCGCCGCTCTACGGCGTGCAGTTCCATCCCGAATCCGTGCTCACCGAGGGCGGCTACACGATGCTCGGCAACTGGCTCGAGGACGCGGGGCTCGTGGGCGCTCGCGCTGCGGCCGCCGGGCGCACGCCGCTGGTGCGGTTGTAGCGGACCTCAGTTCGGGCTGAAGGCTCGCTCGGCTCTCGGCCCGCTGGGGAGGATCAGCCGGCGCAGTAGACCAGGTCGACCGTCGAGCCCTGGGGCACCGAGCCCGGAGCGAGCGACTGGCTGGTGATCGGCAGGTTCGGCTCCTGCGGGCAGGAGTCGTCGGGCTTGGGGTTCGGCGTGAGCTGCAGCATCGATCCCTGCAGGATCTCGGTGGCGGCCTCCAGCGACTGAGTCGTCAGGTCGGGGAGGGTCACCAGGCCGCTCGACACCACGAAGTCGACAGTCGAGCCGTCGTCGACGGCGGTGCCCGCGGCGGGCTTGGTGCTGAGCACGACGTCGGCCGCGATCGTGGGGGAGTTCTCCTTGGTCACGGCGCCGGGGGTGAGGCCGGCATCCGTCACGGCCTTCTGGGCATCGGCGATCGCCTTGTTCGTGACGTCGGGAACATCGACCTGTTCCTTGCCCGTCGAGACGTAGACCTTGATGAAGGTGCCCGGGGCGACGGTCTCGCCGGCCGGCGGGTCCGTCTCGATGACCATGCCCTTCTCCACAGTGGCGCTCGCCTCTTCCAGGGGCGTCGTCGAGAGGTCGAGATCGGCCAGTTGGGCCGTGGCCTCCTCGAGGGTGAGCCCGGTCAGGGTCGGCACTTCGCGCGACGATGACGGCAGCTCGTTCGACGGCGCCAGGTTGAAGACCCAGAACACCACGGCGGCGACGATCACGATGATGCTCAGGATGCCGGCCCAGACCCAGACGGCCGGAGGACGGCGCTGGGTGCGCACCATCCGCTCGTCGTCGGCGAGCTGCTTGAAGGCGAGCTCGGTGCCGGTCTGCACGGGCGGCGGCGTGCCGAAGAGCGTGGCACCGGCGTCATCGGAGACCTTGTGGATGGGGAGCTTGCCGGATGCCGCGATCTCGAGGTCGGCCTTGAATTCGGCGGCGGTCTGGTAGCGGTCGAAGCGATCCTTGGCCAGGGCCTTGGCCACGACCATGTCGAGGGCGGGCGACACCTTGGGGTTGATGTGGCTCGGCTTGGCCGCTGTCTCGCTGACGTGCTGGTAGGCGACGGCGACCGGGGTGTCGCCACGGAACGGCGGCCTGCCCGTGAGCAGCTCGAACAACACGACGCCGGCGGAGTACAGGTCGGTGCGGGCGTCGACGAGCTCACCCTTGGCCTGCTCCGGCGAGAAGTAGGAGGCCGTGCCCAGGATGGCCGTGGTCTGGGC
The DNA here is from genome assembly GCF_001422325.1 of Leifsonia sp. Leaf264. GTDB lineage: Bacteria > Actinomycetota > Actinomycetes > Actinomycetales > Microbacteriaceae > Orlajensenia. Next base: position 78,994 of record NZ_LMMR01000008.1, on the reverse strand, counting down.
GACGGTCGTCGAGGAGTCGGAGATCGCCCGGGCGATGCCGAAGTCCATGACCTTCACCTGACCGGACTTCGTGATCATGATGTTGCCGGGCTTGATGTCGCGATGCACGACGCCGGCACGGTGCGAGTACTCGAGTGCGGTCAGAACGCCGTCGAGGATGCGCACGGCCTCCTTCGACTCGAGCGCGCCGCCCTTGATGACGTCCTTCAGGAGGCGCCCGTCGACGAACTCCATGATGATGTACGGCTGCTGGGTCTCGTGCCCTGCTGCATCCTGAACTGTCTCCTCGCCCGCGTCGAAGACACGGACGATGGTGGGATGCGCCATGCGCGCGGCCGCCTGGGCCTCCTGGCGGAAGCGGGTGCGGAAGGCCGGATCGAGGGCGAGGGTGGCCTTCAGTAGCTTGATCGCCACGGTGCGGCCGAGTCGCGAATCCGTTCCGATGTGCACCTCGGACATGCCGCCGCGACCGATGAGTTCGCCGACGCGGTAACGGCCTGCGAGCAGGCGGCCGTCGTCAGTCAATGCGAACTCCTTCGGTGGTCGGTGCGGGACTCGTCAGTGTATCGGGAGGTGGATGAGTGGATGCCTACTGCGAGTCGCCATCGTCGGTGGGCGCGTCACCCGCCGGTGCCTCGGCAGCCGGGGTCTCGGTGGGGTCGGGTGCCGGCGCCGCGGCGACGTTGACCGTCAGCGGGTCGGAGATGGGCGAGTCGATCTGGCCGCAGAAGTACTGCAGCGTGACCTGGAAGCTCGACCCTGCGTCGCCAGAGGTGATGACGGCCGTACGGGTTCCACCCGGCGTCTGGTCCTGCACCTTGAGCGTGGCACCGGAGACGGCGACGTTGTAGCCGCTCAGCGTCTGGCCGGCCGGGCAGGACTGCGTGTCCCACTTGACCGTCACGTCGGTGTTCGCCGGAACGGGGTCGGTTCCGTCGAGCGTCGGCGCCGTGGCCTTACCGGGTGCCACGACATCGCCGTAGACCGTGAGCGTGAGCTCGGCCCCGGGGTCGAGGTTGCCGGTCGGGTTCACCGCGTAGACCGTGTCGACCTTGGCCGGGTCGGTGGCGGCGTTGCCGGTGGCGACGTTGGCGTTCAGCCCGAGGCCGTTCGCCTTCGCACGGGCATCCCCGCTCGAGAGTCCCACGAAGTCGGCCTCGTTCACCGGGATCTTGGTGTTGGTCGGAGTCGGCGTCGGAGTCGGCGTCTTGGATGCCGTGGCCGGAGGTGTGGTCGTCTTCACGGGGTCGGCGCCGTTGCCGTTGACGGCGAAGGCGATGATGGTGCCGATGAGCACGATGGCGAGAAGCGCGATGAGGGTGATCAGCGGCCACGTCCAGGGACTGCGCTTCTTCTTCTCACCCTCTTCCTGCTCGGCCTCGAGGGCAGCCGCACGGGTGGCGGTGGGCAGCACCGTCGTGGCAGCACTGGTCGAGTTCGCCTGCGGCATGAGCATGGTGGTCGCCGCGTCGGCACCACCGAGGACGGCGGGAACCGAGGCAGCTGCAGCCTGCACGTCGCCGCGGCGGAGCGCCGTGGCAGCACGGGCGAGGTGGGCGGCGGACTGCGGGCGGTCGGCGGGATTCTTGGCGATGCACGCGAAGACGAGGTTGCGCACGGGCTCGGACACTGTCACGGGCAGCTCGGGCGGCGCCTCGTTGATCTGGGCCATCGCGATGGCGACCTGGGACTCGCCGGTGAACGGGCGTCGGCCGGCCAGGGCCTCGTACGCGACGATTCCCAGCGAGTAGATGTCGGTCGTCGGGGAGGCCGGGTGACCTGATGCCTGCTCCGGCGATAGGTACTGCACGGTTCCCATGACCTGGCCGGTCGCGGTGAGCGGAACCTGGTCGGCGATGCGCGCGATGCCGAAGTCGGTGATCTTGACGCGGCCGTCGGGGGTGATGAGCAGGTTGCCCGGCTTGATGTCGCGGTGCACGAGGCCCGCGGCGTGCGCGGCGTGCAGGGCTGCCGCGGTCTGGGCGACGATGTCGAGCACCTTGTCGGTCGAGAGCACGTGCTCCCGCTCGAGGATGGTGGAGAGAGCCTCTCCTGGCACGAGCTCCATCACGAGGTAGGCGCTGCCGTCCTCCTCGCCGTAGTCGAAGACGTTGGCGATGCCCTCGTGGTTGACGAGTGCGGCGTGACGGGCCTCAGCGCGGAAGCGCTCGAGGAAGCCCGGGTCGCCGAGGTACTCGTCCTTGAGGATCTTGATGGCGACCTGGCGCCCGATCACGAGGTCGGTGGCCTGCCACACCTCTCCCATACCGCCGATGGCGATGCGGGTCGACAGCTCGTAGCGCCCCCCGAAGGTGAGCCCTGCTGTGGGTCTCATTTGTTCAGCACCGCCTCTAGTACCTTTTGTGCCACGGGCGCGGCCAGTAGATTGCCGTACCCGTCCGTTCCCATTCCGCCACCGTCTTCGATGAGGACCGTGATTGCAAATTGCGTGTCTTCTGCTGGGGCGAATCCGGTGAACCAGAGCGTGTAGGGATCCTCTTCCCCGTCCGCCCCGATGTTCTCCGCTGTGCCGGTCTTACCGCCCACGCTGACCCCGTCTATTCTTGCATTACTGGCCGCACCGTCATCGACGTCGGCGACCATCATCTTCTTGAGGGCATCAGCGGTTTCAGTGCTGATCGCACGCCCGAATTCCACGGGATCGAAGCTCTTCACGACCGACAGGTCGGTGCCGGTGATCTGGTCGGCCAGCGACGGCTCCATGACGATCCCGCCGTTGGCGATTCCGGCCGAGACCATGGCCATCTGAATGGGCGTCGCGCGCACCTCGTACTGGCCGAAGGCGCTGAGCGCCGTCTGCGCGTCGTCGAGCACGGCCGGGTAGACGCTCTTCTCGACCGTCATCGGGATGTGGTGCTCTACGTTGAAACCGAACTTCTCGGCCTGGTCGCGGATGGCCTTGTCGCCCAGCTCCACGCCGAGCTCGGCCATCGGGATGTTGCATGACAGCCGTACGGCATCCGCGATGCTCACGGTGGCCCCGGGTCCGCAGGTTCCGCCGCCCGAGTTGATGACGACGGACGTGCTTCCGGGGAGCTGGTACTCGGAGAGGTTGGGGAAGGTGCTCTCCGGCGTGTACTTGCCGGACTCGAACGCCGCCGCAGCCACCACGAGCTTGAAGGTGGAGCCGGGAGGGTTCAGGTCGCCGCCGCGGTTGCGGTCGATGAGAGGGTCGGTCGGGTCGGCGACCAGGGCGTCGTAGGTGACGTCGACGGCATCGGTGTCATGGCCGGCGAGGCTGTTGGGGTCGAACGTGGGCTTGGAGACGAGGGCGAGGATGCGGCCGGTCGACGGCTCCGTCAGCACGACGGCTCCGGTGTAGTCGCCGAGGGCGTCCCAGGCTGCCTGCTGAGCGACAGGATCGATGGAGACCTCGACGGCGGCGCCCTTCGGCTTCTGTCCGGTGAAGATGCGCTCGAGGCTGGTCAGGAACTGCGAATTGGCGGTTCCGCTCAGGTAGTCGTTGAACGAGCCCTCGATTCCCGTCGGCTCTCCGTTGACGGGGAAGAAACCCGTGACCGGGGCGTAGAGCGGGCCGTTGGTGTAGGTGCGCTGCCACTTGTACACGTCGTTCGACGGTGCCGACGATGCGATGGGAGTTCCGGCGACGAGGATCGGTCCTCGTTCGACCTGGTAGCTCTCGTAGAGGGTGCGGGTGTTGCGCGGGTCGGCATTCAGCGCGTCGGCCTGGACGGCCTGGATGACCGTCGTCGACACGAAGAGCGCCAGGAACAGCAGCAGGACGAAGACGCTCACGCGCTTGAGTTCGCGATTCATCAGTCCACCACCAGTCGAGGTTGGTTGCGCACGGTGTCGGAGAGGCGCAACAGGATGGCGGTGATGATCCAGTTCGCTATCAGCGACGATCCGCCGGCCGCGAGGAACGGGGTCGTGAGGCCGGTGAGCGGGATGACGCGGGTGACGCCGCCGATGACGATGAAGCACTGCAGCGCGATGACGAACGAGAGCCCGACGCCGAGGAGCTTGCCGAAGTCGTCCTGTCCGGCGAAGCCGACGCGGAAGCCGCGGGAGACGTAGAGCAGGTAGAGCGCGAAGATGGCGAACAGGCCGGCGAGGCCGAGTTCCTCACCGAGGCTCGCGATGATGTAGTCGCTCTGCGGAACCGGGGTGAGGTCGGGTCGGCCCTGGCCGAGGCCGGTGCCGATCAGTCCGCCGTGCGCGAGCCCGAACAGGCCCTGCACCAGTTGGTAGCTGCCGCCGTCGGCACCGTAGACGTCGGGGTTGAACGCGTCGAGCCAGTTGTTGAAGCGGCCGTTCACGTAGTCGAGGGTGCGGCTGGCCGCGAAGGCGCCGCTGAGGAACAGCGCGAGCCCGAGCAGGACCCAGCTGAGCCTCGCCGTGGCCACGTAGAGCATCACGAGGAACATGCCGAAGTACAGCAGGGCGGTTCCGAGGTCGCGCTGGAACACGATGACGGACATCGACAGCGCCCAGACGATCAGCAGCGGGCCGAGGTCGCGGGCACGGGGGAACCGCATCCCGAGGAAGCGGTGTCCGACCATCGAGAGCGAGTCGCGATTGCGCACGAGGTAGCCGGCGAAGAACACGGCCAGGGCGATCTTGGCGATCTCACCGGGCTGGAAGGTGAGCACGTCGCCGATGCCGATCCAGACGCGCGCGCCGTTGATCTGCTTGCCGAGGCCCGGAACGAGGGGAAGCAGCAGCAGCACGACGGCGATGAGGCCGGAGATGTAGGTGTAGCGGAACAGCACCCTGTGGTTGCGGATGGCGAGCATGACAGCGATGGCGCACAGGATGGCGATCACGCTCCACGCGATCTGGCGCACGGCGGCGCTGTCCCAGCCGTCGTGGCCGTCGGCGATGTCGATGCGGTAGATCATCGCGATGCCGATGCCGTTGAGCACGGTCGCTATCGGCAGCAGGAACGGATCGGCGTCGCGGGCGACGAAGCGCATCACCACGTGCAGCGCTATGACGAGCACCGACAGCACGGCGCCGAGGAAGACCAGCGTGAGGTCGAGGTGGCCGAGCGCGCCGAACTGCACCAGCACGACGGCGATGGCGTTGATGGCGCAGGCGACGATGAGCAGGGCGAGCTCGAGGTTGCGCAGCTTCTGCGGGAGGCGGATGCGGCGGATGGGCCCGGTCTGCGTACCGGGAGCCGGAGTGGGGACGACGCCCGTCTGGTCAGTCGGCACCTGTCACCTCCAGGCGTTTCGCGATGGTGATGGCGTCGTCGAGCGAGGTCGCGCTGATCGTCGCCTCGACTGCCTGCCGGTCGTAGAAGGTGAGGCTGTCGATCGGGATGTTCGTGTCCTTGTACACGCTGTGCAGCGAGATGGGGCCGATGTCCTGCTGGATGCCGCGGAAGATGGCCACGCTGTCGCCGTCGCTGCCGACGAAGTAGCGCGACTGGGTCCAGTTGTAGGTGATGGCGACGATGATCGCCGCAGCTGCGACGAACAGCACGATCACGGTGATCCAGGTGATGCGACGGCGCCGCACCCGGCGCTTGTCCTCCTCGATGAGCTCGTCGAGGTACTCCTCGGAGTCCGGCTCGAAGTGCGCCTCGGGAACCGAGTGCAGCCTGAAGGGCGGCATCCGGAGCGCGCGACGCGGTGGCTCCTCGATGTCGAACGCCAGTGGCTCCGCCGCGGAACCGACGATGACGACCGGCTTCGCGGATGCCGGCGCTCCATCGGCGCCGATGTCGACGACGACCACGGTGACGTTGTCGGGTGCTCCGCCGTCGAGGCTCTCCTTGACGAGGCGCTCGGCTGCCTCCGTCGCCGACGTCGACTGCTCGAGGGCCTCGCGGATGTCGTCGAAGGAGACCACGCCGGACAGCCCGTCGGAGCAGATCAGCCAGCGGTCGCCGGCGATCGTGCGCACGATGCTGGTGTCGATCTCGGGGGAGGACTCCACGTCCCCGAGCACGCGCATGAGCACGGAGCGCCGTGGATGCACGGCCGCCTCCTCCTCGGTGATGCGCCCGCTGTCGACGAGCCGCTGCACGAAGGTGTGGTCGGTGGTGATCTGCGTGAGCGTCCCGCCGCGGAGGAGGTAGATGCGCGAGTCGCCGATGTGCGCGATGGCCACCTTGTCGCCGAGTACGTAGATGGCGCTCACAGTCGTGCCCATGCCCGTGAGCTCGGCGTGCTCGAAGACCGTCTCGGCGAGCTGCTGGTTGGCGGCGATGAGGGCGGCCTGCATCGCGAACTCGGCGTCCTCCGGGGTGAGGTAGGACTGGTCGGCCTCGGCTATGCGCTTCGTGGCGATGGCTGACGCCACGTCACCGCCCGCGTGGCCACCCATGCCGTCGGCGACGAGGAACAGACCGTGGCCGGCGAATCCGGAGTCCTGGTTGTTCGCGCGCACGCGTCCGACGTTGGAGACGGCCGCGCTGTCGATGAGCGTCGCCATGGGGCCTACCGTCGCAGCTCGAAGGTGGTCGCGCCGACCTTGACCGTCACGCCGAGCGGGACAGGGGTGGGGACCGTGACGCGCACGCCGTCGAGGAAGGTTCCATTGGTGGAGTCGAGGTCCTGCAGCATCCACTGGTCGTTCCAGAGCATGAGCCTGGCGTGATGCGTCGACGTGTAGTCGTCACGGATGACGATGGCCGAGTCCGAGGAGCGGCCGATGGTGATCTCGTCATTGCCGAGAGGGAACTCGGCCCCGGCCTTGGTACCGCTCGTGACGACGATGGCGCGGGCGTTGCCGGTCGAGGCGATCTCTCGTCCGAGGGACGGGGACAACACCGGAGCCGCCGGCATCGAGCCGATCGGACCGGTGGGGGCAGCGGCTGCCGCTGCGGCCGCTGACGCTGAGACCGGCACCGGGGGAGCGGCCGCCGGAACTGCATCCGCTTCCTTGACCTTGCGAACGCGCTGCCCGAACAGGTCGGAACGCAGCGCGTAGACGATCGCGAAGACGAACGCCCACAGCAGAACGAGGAAGCTCAGTCGAAGGACGAGCAGGGTGAGTTCGCTCACGAGGCGGGCCCCCAGAATCCGCCCATGTCGTGACGCTGCGTCGCGTCGTCGACGGGCGCGCCGGCCTCGGGAGCCGAGGCCTGAGCGAGGACCCGGAAGATGATGCGGGTGCGGCCGATGGTGATGACGGAGTCCGGCTCGAGCACGGCCTGCTTCACGGGCTGGCCGTTCAACTGCGAGCCGTTCGTCGAGCCGAGATCGCGCACCTGGGCGCGCTTGCCATCCCAGAGCACCTCGATGTGCTTGCGGCTGGTTCCGGTGTCGTCGATGGTGATGTCGGCGTCGCTTCCGCGGCCGATCACGGTACGGGCCTTGATCAGCGGGTAGCGCTTGGTGCCGATGTCGAGCAGCGGCGTCCAGGCGATGTCGCCCTTCACGTTCGTGGAGTCGACCGCCACGATGCCGACGCTGAGCGAGGAGTCCTCGCGGAGGCGGATGGTGATGCCGCCGGCGAACTGGAAGCGCTGGCTGGCCGCGTGCTTCTGCACGAGGTCGGTGAGCTCGTCGATCAGGGTGGGGCCGAGAGCGCTCATGCGCTCGTAGTCGGCGGTTCCCATCCGAACCGTGAAGTTGTTCGGCACGAGAACGCGGTCGCGTGAGACGACTGCAGCCTTGGTATCGAGCTCACGACGTAGTGCTGACGTGATCTCGACCGGCTGCAGCCCCGAGCGAAAGGTCTTCGCGAAAGCGCCGTTGACGGCACGTTCGAGACCCTTCTCGAAGTTGTCCAGTATCCCCACAGGTCTCCCGATCCGGTTCTCGCGACTCTTGAATGTTAGTCGGAGACTCTGGAAAGCACGTTCACCGGCGCCGCCAGTCAGTCGATGGGGCCCATCGCCTCGCCCTCGTCGAAGTCGAGCGCGATGGCCGGGATCGACGCCGTGAGCAGGGATCCGTCAGCCCGACGCTGCCCGCGCACGTCGTCCATCGTGGGGGTTCCGACGAGCTTCGCGCCCTGGTGCGAGAGCGGCACCGTGACGGGGTTCTGGGCGGTCACGAAGATGTTCTGGCCGCGCACGGTGAGGCGGAACGAGTCGCCCTCCTCGATCGTGAACGTGATCGAATCGCGCACGAGATCGACGCGGACGCGGTTGCCGCGCAGCGTCAGCCTGTACTGCAGCGATTCCCAGCCCTCTGGCAGGCGCGGGTCGAAGGTGAAGTCGCCGCGGTGGTCGCGGAAGCCCCCGAATCCGTAGACAAGGGCGTTCCAGATGCCACCGGTGGAGGCCACGTGGATGCCGTCGGCGGTGTTGGAGTGCAGGTCCAGCAGGTCGACGAACAGAGCCGAGGCGAAGTAGTCGGTGGCGAGCTTGCCGTAGCCGACCTCGGCGGCGATGATCGACTGCACCACGGCCGAGAGGGTGGAGTCGCCCGTGGTCAGCGGGTCGTAGTACATGAAGTTGGCGCGCTTCTGCTCGAGCGTGAACTCGTTGCCCTGCAGCAGGAGCGCGAGCACGACGTCGGCCTGCTTGAGCACCTGGAAGCGGTAGATGACCAGCGGGTGGTAGTGCAGCAGCAGCGGACGGTGGCTGGGCGGGGTGAGGTCGAGGTCCCAGATCTCCTTCTGCAGGAAGGCCTCGTCCTGCGGGTGGATGCCGAGGTTCTCGTCGAACGGGATGTGCATGCGCTGGGCCGCCCGTGCCCACTCCTCGGCCTCGCCTTCCTGCACCTCCAGGCGCTTGACGACCTGTGCCCAGGCGTTGGGGTCCTGCTCGGCGAGCAGGCGCAGCGACGTGGCCGCGGCCTCGAGGTTCGCCCGCGCCATGACGTTCGTGTACAGGTTGTCGTTCACGACTGTCGTGTACTCGTCGGGGCCGGTGACACCGTGGATGTGGAAGACGTCATCACCGTTGCCGCGCCAGAAGCCGAGGTCGGCCCACATGCGGGCCGTCTCGACGAGGATGTCGATGGCGCCGCGGTTGAGGAAGTCCTGGTCTCCGGTGGCCGAGACGTACTGGCAGAGCGCATGGCTGATGTCGGCGTCGATGTGATACTGCGCGGTGCTGGCCGCGTAGTAGGCGCTCGATTCGAGCCCGTTGATGGTGCGCCACGGGAACAGCGCACCGCGCACGTTCAGTTCGAGGGCACGCGCCCGGGCGGCGTCCAGCATCCGTTGCCGGAATCTGAGGGCGTTGCGGGCGACGACGGGCGAGGTGTAGGTCAGTGCGGGCAGCACGTAGATCTCGCTGTCCCAGAAGTAGTGCCCGCCGTAGCCCGTGCCGCTGACGCCCTTGGCCGCGACTCCGCCGCCGTCGGTGCGGGCACTCGCCTGGGCGAGCTGGAACAGGTTCCAGCGCACGGCCTGCTGCAGCGCGGGCTGGCCGCCGATGACGACGTCGGTGCGCTTCCAGTAGGCGTCGAGCCAGAGGCGCTGCTGGCGGAACAGCTCGGGCCCGCCGACCTCGAGGGCGCTGTCGAGCGTGCGGTCGCAGCGGTCGGCGAGCTCGCGAACGGGAACCGTGCTGGCCGTGTGATAGCTCACCAGCTTGGTCAGGCGCACCCGGTGACCCTGCTTGGCGTGCACCCGGTAGATGCGCTTGGCGAGGTCGTCTTCGAGGGTGGTCGTCGAGGTGTAGTCGTCGACGGTGGTGATCTGGTGGTCCGCGGCGACGGCGATGGTCATGCCCGAGTTGGTGCAGCGGTAGGCCAGGAGGAGCCTGTCGGCCTGCTCGCGCTTGATGCGCGGCTGGAGCACTCTGTCGGTGAAGACGTCGGCCTTGCGCGGGTCGAAGCCCTCGGCCGTTCCGTGCACGTTCGAGCGGTACTCGTCGCGGCCGTCCTGGCGGTTCAGGATCTGGCTCGACAGGGTGATGGAGGCATCCGAATCGAGCAGGGTGACCTCGTAGGTGACCACGGCCAGATGGCGGTCGGTGAAGCTCACCATGCGCCGCGAGGTGATGAGCACCCGCTTGCCGGCCGGCGTGCGCCAGACGAGCTCGCGTTCGAGCACGCCGCTGGCGAAGTCGAGGCGGCGCTCATAGGAGAGCACGTCGGCCTCGGTGAGCACGAGCGGCTCGTCGTCGACGTAGAGGCGGATGATCTTGGCATCCGGTGCGTTGACGATGGTCTGGCCGACGCGGGCGAAGCCGTAGGCCTCTTCGGCGTGACGGATCGGCCAGGTCTCGTGGAACCCGTTCACGAAGGTGCCGTGGACATGGCCGTCCCGGCCCTCCTCGACGTTGCCGCGCAGGCCGAGGTAGCCGTTGCCCACGGTGAAGATGGTCTCGGTCCGACCCATGTCGGCAGCGTCGAAGGCCGTCTCGACCAGCGCCCACTCATCGAGGGGGTGACGGATGCGGTCGATCGGGTCTGCGTCGAGGATCTTCACTTGCTCTCCTTGTTGTTCTCGGCGATGGAGCTCGTCGTCTCGGTCTTCGAGACTGCATCGATGAGCTCGTCGAGTTCCTGCACCACGATGTCGGCTCCGGCATCCAGCAGCACCTTGCGTCCGACGCCGCGGTCGACGCCGATGACGAGTCCGAAAGCTCCCCGGGCACCGGCCTGCACGCCCGAGACGGCGTCTTCGACCACGGCGCATTCGAGCACGGTGAGCCCGAGTACGTCTGCCGCGTGTATATAGGTATCGGGTGCCGGCTTGCCGGGCAGGCCGAGGCTGGCCGCGACGTTGCCGTCGACGACGACGTCGAAGCGGTCGGCGATGCCGGCGGCCGCCAGCACCGGCGGCGCGTTCTTGGAGCTCGAGACGACGGCCACCTCGTAGCCGTCGTCGATGACGGCCTTCAGGAAGGCGAGCGACGCGGGGTAGGCGGCGACGCCCTCCTCGGCGATGGTGTCGCTGAACACCGAGTTCTTGCGGTTTCCCAGGCCCCAGACCGTGTCGTCGGCGGGGTCGGCATCCGGAGTCCCTGGTTCGAGCTCGATGCCGCGCGATGCCAGCAGGTCGCGCACCCCGTCGAATCGCGGCTTGCCGTCGATGTGGTCGAAGTAGTCCTGCTCGACGTAGGGCGAGACGCCGCGGCCCTCGAGGTACGGCGTGAACAGTCGAGCCCAGGCGTGCATGTGCACCTCGGCGGTCGGCGTGAGCACGCCGTCGAGGTCGAACAGGAAGGCGCGGATGGTGCGTCCGTGCAGCAGGTCGATCGATGATTCTTCAGTGGTGTCCGTCACGCGGGCCCCCATCTCGGCTTCAGTGAAGTAGTGAGCGAGAAAGGGTCGTCATCGACCCCTGCGGTACGGGTTCGAGCCTATTGCGCATTGGCTGGGCGATGCGAGCGCGCGGGCCGATTCCATTCGTGCGCATTCCTGCGGATGACCTGATCAGGGCGTTCGCGGATGCCGCTCTCGCCCGGTTGACGCGCACCGACGTTCACGGCGCATTCGGAGGTCGCCTCGCGTCACGTCGGCGCCCCTGATCCGTTGTCGGCCGCCTGATCGGCCTCAAATGGCTTATGGCGGGAGAAAATGATAATGTCACTGGGTTGGTTCGCCCTCGGGTGTGACCAAGCGTGCGCGAGTGGCGGAATTGGCAGACGCGCTGGCTTCAGGTGCCAGTACTCGCAAGGGTGTGGGGGTTCAAGTCCCCCCTCGCGCACACACAGACAGAGGAACAAGTCAGAGAAAAGGTCTCGCCCTTCTCCGACAGTATGATCCGGGTCAGGCCCAGCGGGAGATTCTTCTCCTGCTGGGCCTTCACTGTTCGAGTCGCAGCACCCGCCGATCAGCTCGCGGACGCGCTGCTGCACGCCGCCATCAGCGGGCCACGGTACGAACGCGGCGATGAAGATATCCTCACCGTCGCCGGTGTGTTCAACTACCTCTGACGCATCCTCGCGATCGTCGCGATCCTTCTAGTCAAGGGCAACCTCGCCGAAGCGGGCAAGGGTCGCGGGTCGAGACTCGCATGAGGGTTCATTGCGATGCGGTGTGGCTCCCTGCCCTCTCGCGGTCAATTGTCAGTAGCCCGGCCACTATCCCTGATCATCGCCACTCGACGCTTCGAGCCGGACGGGTGTGATTGGAATTTCGCACCCATTTAGGCTAATAATAGGATTATCAGATTAAAGAGCTAGGCTCGACGATAGAGGCGGGAACCCTGCCGGTGCCTCCGGTTCCCGCAGAGGGCTCCACCACCCGAGTTGAAGGATTCGACGATGACAGTGACGTCACCATCACGACCCGTCCAGGTGATTCGGCGCGACAGACGGAATTGGACAGGTTGGGCGTTCGTGGCCCCCTTCCTGGCCGTGTTCGCCCTGGTCCTCGTGGCGCCTGTTGTGTACTCGATCGGACTGAGCCTGTTCAGGGACCAGCTCATCGGCGGCACGAGTTTTGTCGGACTGCAGAACTACCTGGAGGCCGCTGCTGACCCGAAGTTCTGGGACGCATTCGGTCGGGTGCTCATCTTCTTGATCGTCCAGGTGCCGATCATGCTCGTGATCGCACTCGCTGCTGCACTGGCCATCGACAGTGCTCGTTTGCATCTGTCGTCGTTCTTCCGAATCTCGCTGTTCCTGCCGTACGCGGTCCCGGCGGTCGTGGCAACTCTCATGTGGGGGTTCATCTATGGAACACGCTTCGGGCTCGTCGGCAACCTGAACACATTCTTCGGCATCGAACTTCCGGCACCACTTTCCGGCAGTTGGGTGCTCGCCTCCATCGGGAACATCGTCACGTGGGAGTTCGTCGGCTACAACATGCTCATCTTCTACTCCGCACTGCGCATCATCCCGACCGACCTCTACGAGGCAGCCGCACTCGACGGCGCCGGCGCGGGACGGGTCATCCGGCACATCAAGATCCCAGCCATCCGCGGTGCCATCATCATCGCCGCCATCTTTTCCGTGATCGGGAGCTTCCAGCTCTTCAATGAGCCGAGCATCCTCCAAGCTCTCGCTCCCAACACGATCTCGACGTACTTCACGCCGAACCTCTACGCATACAACCTGTCGTTCGCCGGACAGCAGTACAACTACTCGGCAGCGATCGCAATCATCATGGGGCTGATCACGATGCTCATCGCATATGTCGTGCAGCTGTCAGGCTCCCGGAAGGGCGTCAAATGACCACCGAGACACAGGCCATGCTCCAGATCGAGACGGCCCCGGAACCCCGAGTTGTCCCGTTCCGTCGCCCTCCGGCCCTTGCGCGGGCTTCCCGCGGGCGCACGGAGCGGAAGTCCATCATCCTCACAATCGTGATGGGTGTCCTTGCGATCTATGCGCTCCTCCCGTTGTTCTGGCTGGTGGTCAATTCGACCAAGACCCAGCACGACCTGTTCTCCACCTTCGGCCTCTGGTTCTCGGGCAAGTTCGCGCTGTGGGACAACATCGTCGAGACCCTCACCTACAACGACGGCATCTTCATCCGCTGGTTGGGAAACACCCTCTTCTACGTCGTCATCGGGGCCGGCGGCGCCACGCTGCTCGCGACGCTGGCGGGCTACGGGCTGGCCAAGTTCGACTTCCCGGGGAGGCGTGCCGTGTTCGCTGTCGTCCTCGGCGCAGTCGCCATCCCCGGAACCGCCCTGGCCGTACCGACCTTCCTGATGTTCAGCCAGCTCCAGCTCACCAACACGCCTTGGTCGATCATCCTGCCGTCGCTGATCAGCCCGTTCGGGCTCTACCTGATCTGGGTCTACGCGGTCGATGCCGTCCCGACGGAGATTCTGGAAGCGGCACGGATCGACGGAGCAGGAGAGTTTCGCACGTTCTTCACCGTCTCGGCACGCCTCCTGGCGCCGGGCTTCGTCACCGTGCTCCTCTTCACCATCGTGGCGACGTGGAACAACTACTTCCTCCCCCTGATCATGCTGAGCGACTCCAGTTGGTATCCGCTGACCGTGGGGCTCAAGTCCTGGAGTGCTCAGGCATCAACCGTCGGTGGCGACGCCATCTACAACCTGGTCATCACCGGCTCCTTGCTCACCATCATCCCGATCATCGCCGCATTCCTCTTCCTCCAGCGCTACTGGCAGTCAGGTCTCGCGGCAGGAAGCGTCAAGCAGTGAGGCATTCGCTGCTGACTACCCCGAGCAGTCCTGCTCATCACATCGAAGTGAAAGGTAAGAACATGATTCATCGCACAGCCCGTCGGTGGGTTGGAGTCGCTCTCGCGGCTGCCCTCGCCGGATCCCTGGCCGCCTGTTCCTCATCGTCTTCCGGTTCGGATAGCTCCGGAGCCAGCCAGGAGCAGATCGATGCGGCACTCCAGAAGGAGAGCACCATCACGGTGTGGAGCTGGACTCCTCAGATGAAGAGCATCGTCGCGGCATTCGAGAAGAAGTACCCGAAGGTGACCGTGAAGCTCGAGAACGTCGGCACCGGAAACGACCACTATGTGAAGCTGCAGAACGCCATCAAGGCCGGCTCCGGCGCCCCCGACGTGGCGCAGATGGAGTACTACGCGCTCCCGCAGTTCGCGCTCTCGGATTCTCTCGTCGACCTGACGGACTACGGAGCGGCCGATCTGGAGGATCAGTACACCACCGGCACATGGAGTTCCGTCGCGATCGATGGCGGGATCTACGGCCTGCCTCAGGACTCGGGCCCCATGGCGATGTTCTACCGCGCCGATGTCTTCGAGAAGCTGGGCATCGAGGTGCCGAAGACGTGGGATGAGTATCTCGCCGCCGCGCGCACCATTCACGCCGCCGATCCCACGCACTACATCGCCAACGACCTGGGAGACCCCGGATTCACCCAGAGCATGATCTGGCAGGCCGGTGGGAAGCCGTATTCCACGGATGGCGAGAACGTCAACATCAACTTCGACGATGCCGGCACGAACAAGTGGACGTCCCTGTGGAACCAGATGATCCAGGACGACCTCGTCGCCCCCATCGGTTCATGGAGCGATGAGTGGTACAAGGCTCTCGGCGACGGATCGATCGCCACTCTCGTCACTGGAGCGTGGATGCCTGGAAACCTGGAGTCCGGAGTCCCGGACGCCGCCGGCAAGTGGCGCGTTGCACCGATCCCGACGTACGACGGGAAGCCGGCGTCAGCCGAGAACGGCGGCGGCGGAGACGTGCTGATCAAGCAGAGCAAGAACAAGCTCGTCGCGTACGGCTTCATGGAGTTCCTGAACGGCAAGGAAGGCGCAGCCATCCACGCCGCCGAGGGCGGCTTCCCGTCCACGGTCGCTGACCTCGAGTCGGATGAGTTCCTGAACTACCAGAGCGACTACTTCGGCGGGCAGAAGATCAACGAGGTCTTGGTGCAGGCATCGAAGGATGTCGTTCCCGGATGGAGCTACCTTCCCTTCCAGACCTACGCCAACAGCATCTTCGGCGACACGGTCGGTCAGGCCTACGCCAACAAGAGCGACCTGAACGCCGGCCTCAAGGCGTGGCAAGACGCTGCCACGGAATACGGGACCGGACAGGGCTTCACCGTCACAAACAAGTGACCGGAGCCTGACGGCGGGTGTGCGACGGAGGCTCGTCGCACACCCGCTCTTTCGTCTGGCGGCGTGCGCGATAGCACGGCGATGGGCGAATGCAGGACTGCGCGGATGGGCTGGCGCCGCCGGTCAAGCCCCGACGATGGCTGCGATGTCACGGGCGGAGTCGTCGATGAGGAGCTGCATTCGCTCACGAGCAGCGTCCGGATCGCCTGCTGCTATCGCCTCGAACACGGCCCGATGGCTGTCCAAGAAACTCGTCGTCGTGGCGTGGCGCAGCGCGAGCCGATGGCGCGCCTGCATTGCGGGCTCGAGGACCACCTCGAACCGCTCGAGGAGCTCGTTCCCGCTCGCGGCAAGAATCGCGATGTGAAAGGCGACGTCCGTCTCGATATGGGCAGCCTCGTCATCGTCATCGAAACTGGCGATGAGTTTGTCATGTGCGGCCTCGATGGCAGCGAGCTGCTCCGACGTGCGCGAACCAGCTGCAATCCCGGCCGCAGCGGGCTCAATGATCGCGCGCACCTGGTCCAGTTCGCGGACCAAACGCGCGTCGGGAACGCCTTCCGTGCGCCACCGCATCACATCCGTGTCGAGTAGCTCCCACCGAGAACGTTCAGTGACGTACGTGCCGTGCTTGGGCCGAGCATCGACGAGACCCTTCGCCGTGAGTACCCTCAACGCCTCGCGAACGACGGTCCGACTGACGTCGAACTCCACCATCACATCCTCGGTGTTGATCGACTGACCAGGGACAAGGTCGCCTCGCATCATCCGTTCGCCGAGCGCGTGCACGACCTGTCCATGTAGTCCTCGTCCACCATGCATAGTCATTGACACTCCCCTCGACTTCTATAATACGATTATTTCATGGGTCCGGCGTCCCGCTGGCGGTCCGTCGGTGAAGTATCCCAGAAGACCGCCCGCCGATCCCCTAAGACAGACCCGCCCAACAATGAGGTACGAGGCAGACAGGATTCGCGTGAGCACCGAAGTAATCGAGCCGGGACGACGCCCGGCATTGATCCCTACACCGGAAACTGTGACGGGAATCGAGACGCCGGTACTCGACGTTGCGGGAGGGTGGTGGTTCCACCCTGCTCCTGGCGATTTGACGGGCACTGATCAAAGCGGTGGCCCGGGATGGATGCCGATCCGTGTGCCGGGCGAACCGGCGATGCAGGGCCTCCAGATCGAGCAGGACGTCGAGATGGGGTACCGAACCTCCGTGGTAGTTCCCGAGGACTTCGATGCCGGCCCAGTCATCCTGCGCTTCGAGGGGGTCTACAGCTTCGCGCGCGTGTGGGTGAACGGGAAGTTCGCCGGGGAGCACCTTGGAGGCTTCACTCGCTTCGAGTTCGACGTGACGGACCATATTCGCGTCGGGGAGTCCAACCTGATAGCCGTGGGCGTCACAGACCGTTCCGATTCCGTTTCCACGGCGTCGAGTTACGCGGGCCACGCTATCGGAGGCATCCTTCGACCCGTCTTCCTCGTGCATGTGCCTGAGGTGCATCTCACGAGGTTCCACGTCAGCACCCCTGTCGATGATCCGGAGGCTGGCGATGCTCGCCTCGTCCTGGATCTCGAGGTTCCGTGCAGTGCCAGCAGCGCGTCGGTTGGCCTCGAGCTCCGCGACCCTGACGGTCAGCTTGTGGATCTTGGTGAAGGTCGTCAGCTCGAACTGGCGCCGACCGGTCAAGGTCACGTCGCCGTCGCGCTCTCCGCCGTCTCCCTGTGGTCCGATGAGGCGCCCCACTTGTACGAGCTGATCGTGACCGTGGAGGGGGAAACCCTCGTGACCTACCGGCAGAAGGTCGGGTTCCGCTCGATCGAGGTCGTCGGAAACGAGCTCCTCGTGAACGGGCGAAGCGTGCTGCTCCGGGGGGTCAACCGACACGACATCCACCCGGAACTCGGTCGGGCAAGCGACGGCACGCTGGAACGCATCGACCTGGAACTGCTGCAGCAGGCGAACGTCAACTTCGTGCGCACCTCCCACTACCCGCCGCATCCCGCGTTATTGGAGGCCGCGGATGAGCTCGGTATCTATGTCGAGGTGGAGAACGGCGTGTGCTGGGCAGGGCAGTTCGGATGGCCGGCGACGCAGGACGACCCGCACCACTCTCCGGAGTATCTTGGTCCCCTCGCCGAGATGGTCGAACGCGATCGCAACCACCCGAGCGTGATCATCTGGTCGATCGGGAACGAGAGCACCTGGGGTGAGAACTTTCGGCGTTCCTACGATCTTGTGGCAGCGGCCGACCCCTCGCGACCCGTGATTATGAGCTTTGCGGGCGGCCCAGAAGACATCCTGAGCTCGCACTACCCGGCTTACGGCGACGACTTGGGCTCGGACAGCAAACCGATGCTGCATGACGAGGTGGTGCACCTGCCGGTCTATCAATCCGGCGATCTGCGCCGCGACCCGGGCATCCACGCCGACTGGGCAGGGAGCATCGACGATTTCATGAACCGCCTCCGCCGCGCCGACGGCGGGTTGGGTGTCGCGATCTGGGGCGGCATCGACGAGCAGTTCCACCTCCCCTCCCGTACTTCCGGCTTCGGGCCGTGGGGTGTGGTCGACGTTTGGAGGCGGCGCAAGCCGGAATGGTGGGCTCTCCGACGTGCCTACTCACCGATTCGCGTCGAACACGACCCTGAGCGCACGGTGGCCGGTCCAGTACGAGAGATCACGTTGCACAACGATCATGTCTTCGCCGATCTCTCAGACTTTGCAATCGTCTGGAAGGACGCGAATGGGACGGAATCACGAGAAGCGCTGCCGAGCATCGCACCCCGCGGAACCGGCACACTTGTCATCCCACCGAACGTCGACCACGCTGACTTCCGGTTCGAGACAGCAAGCGGCCAGATCATCGATCACCATCAGTTGCCGGGTACCCCGCCGGCGGCCGACCGACGCATCCCGCTGTCGAGTCCGCCTCGGTGGTCGCACGACGCCGACCGAATCGTCATCGGCGGCGACGACGGCCCCTTCACCATCATCATTGACGCGCGGACGGGTGAGATCATCCGTGGTGAAGCCGGCGGCAGAACACTCCTGACCGGAGGCCCATCGCTGCACGCGCCCGGCGTGGACCTCGAAACCTGGGAACCGACTGCTGTGACCATCGCCGACGCTGAGCACACCGTGCAGGTGTCCATCGGTGGTCGGTCCGGTCCGTTCGACGTCCAGATCACAATTGCGGCCGACGCAGCAGGGCTGCTGGGAATCGCCTACGACGCGCAGGCGGCTCCCGGGGCCGTCGACGGTCGAATCACGGAGATCGGCCTGGTGCTGGCGCTCACCGCTGACGCTGCTGCAACCACCTGGGAGTCAGACAGTCATGACGGCATTCCGAGCGACGGATACCTCGGGCGACTGCGGGGACAGGCCACCCGGAACTCTCTCCCCGACCCTGGGCAGTTCGGAGACGAGCGCGTTTCCTGGAACGACGTCGTCACAGGGAGCATTGATCGCTCGAACGTCGATGGATGGAGTCGGGACTTCAGAGCGCGCCGTGATGGCGTGCTGCGTCAGCGAGTGACCGGGCCTGACGGCGCCGGGATCGAGTTCAACGCCGACGGTGCAGTGGGGACGCGCCTGTTTCCATCCAGAGAGATTCTTCATCCCGGCGATCCAGGTCTTGAGCTCGATGGCGAGTGGGAGTATCGCGTAGTTGACGGCGGTCTGAACCAAGGATCTGTCGGTCTTGCCGATCACCGGTGCGACCAGCCAGGCGGTGCCGCGGTCATCCGCTTCCATGGCTCTGGAATCGACTGCATCGGCGCGCTGGGCCCCGACCTCGGCCTTGTGAACATCACTCTGGACGGCGAGTTGGTGGCCGCTGATGTCGATCTGTTCTCCCCGGTCGACTGCTCCGGTCACGCGATCTACACCGTCGGTGGACTCCCAGAGGCCGAGCATGAGGTGAGAATCGAGGTCACCGGCCGAGGCAATCGGGCGTCACGCGGTGCTGGAGTCCGGTTGCAGTCCGCAGAGGTCTTCTCCGCGCAGCCTGAGACACACCTGGCCGTGCTGTCGCGCAGCAACTACCCGGTCAGCGGCTCGTTCGACTGGTTCGATCCCTCCGTTGCCGAGACCGGCGTCGATGGAGTCGAGGCGCACGGCACGTTCACGATCAGACTCCTCGGCCCCGATCGCTGATCAGACGAGCAAGTCCGAGAACCCGCTGATGAACCGGTCGATCATTGCCAGCTCTTCATCGTCGAGTGCTCGGGCTGGCGCTCGGCAGACGTCGGTATCCGTGAGTCCACGGAGGAACGAGATGCGCTTCTCCGCCGCGATGATCAGTTCCACCGACTGCATCCAGTACGAGATGTACGGAAGCAGCCGAGTGTGGAGGTCGATCGCCGTATCCCGATCGCCTTGCTCCCAGAGCGACCAGATCTCCAGGTAGATCTCCGTGAACGAGGAACCGGGCTGGACTCCCACTGCACCCCGTCGGAGGGCGTCGATGAGCTGAACTCCGGCATAGCCGACCACAGCGCTCAGCTCGGGGGCTTCCTTCCGGAGGGCGGAGATGAGCTGCCCGGGCGGCGTGGACTCCACTTTCACCTGGACCAGGTTCGGCGAGTCGACGGCCATCTGCGCGATGATCGCAGCGGTGAGGGCGGTCCCGGTCTGAGCAGGGGCGTACTGAACTATGGCGGGCACAGGCGCGATCGCCTCGAGCACATCATGGACGTGTGTCTGGACGGCTGTCGAGCTTGGTCCGTGCTGGTGCGGCGGCAGGATGTTGACCATGTCCGCTCCGAGCTCGACAGCGCGACGGGCCCGGGCAACCGCCACCCGGGTTGCGTGGTCAGGCACGGAGATCACGACGACGGTCCCGTCGACCCGATGCATCCGTTGCACGAGAACACCGGTGAGGAGGTCGCGTTCCTCGTCGGTCAGTTTGTAGTACTCGCTCGCGAAGCCGGGATACATGACCGTGCGGATGCCAGCATCCAGCAACCGGTCGATCAGTCGTTCGAAGCTCGCCACGTCGATCTCGCCGGTGGCAGTGAATGGTGTCTCCACGACGGGACAGACTCCGTGCACTCGGATGTCGTTGATCATCTCGTCCTCTCAGAATGGTGCGCGTGCGGGCTCGCTGCCGCTGGAACCGACCAGGAAATCGAGGTCGGCACCACGATCGGCCTGGGTGACGTGATCGGTGTAGAGCCGAGCCCAACCGCGTCCCGAGGGTGGTTGAGGAGTCGTCCAACCAGCACGTCGGCGATCCAATTCGGCATCGTCGACCAGCATGTCGAGTCGACGGTTCGGCACGTCGAGAACGATCGTGTCACCGGTCTGGACGAAGGCGAGAGGCCCGCCGGCGGCGGATTCGGGTGCGACGTGCAGGACGCAGGTGCCGAACGCGGTCCCACTCATCCGGGCATCGGAGATGCGAACGAGATCGCGTACTCCCTGATCGAGGAGCTTCTGCGGCAGCGGGAGGTTGCCGACCTCGGGCATTCCCGGATACCCCTTCGGCCCGCATCCCCGCACGATGAGGACCGTGTCGGCGGTCACGTCCAGATCGGGGTCGCCCATCACGGCGTGGTATTCCTCGAGCGTGTCGAACACGAGGGCTGGGCCGGTGTGCGTCAGAAGGTTGGGATCGGCAGCACTCACTTTCAGTACTGCGCCGCCTGGTGCGAGGTTCCCGTGGAGCACCGCTGTCCCCGAACCTGCCGCCTGTACCGGATCATCCAGGTGGCGGATCACCTCGGGGCGGTCGTTGCGTGCACCGGCGATGTTCTCGCCGAGGGTGCGTCCGGTGATGGTGATCGCGTCACGATGCAGCAGCTCACCGAGTTCGGCGAGGAGTGCGGGAACTCCGCCGGCGTCCGAGAACTCCTCCATCAGGAAGCGTCCGCTGGGCATCAGGTCGACGAGGAGTGGGATCTGTCGGCTCACCGAATCGATGTCGTCCAGGTCGAGTGGAACGCCGAGTCGGCCGGCGATCGCCAGCAGATGGAGGATGGCGTTCGTCGAGCCGCCGCACGCTGCGTTGACGACGAGGGCATTTTCGATGGCTTCCCGCGTCATGATCTGGGACGGGAGCAGGCCCTCTGTAGCAAGTTCAACCGCCCGAGCGCCGGTGTCTTCAGCGAGCACCATCCGCCGGGAATCGACAGCGGGGAGTGCGGCGCCACCAGGGAGTTGCATGCCCAGCGCCTCGGTCAGGCTGGCCATGGTCGAGGCGGTGCCCATGGTCATGCAGTGACCGGGTGACCGGTTGAGGCAGCTCTCGAATTCGGTGAACTCCTCCTGAGTCACTTCGCCGGCGCGCAGCGCTTCCGTCATCTTCCAGATGTCGGTGCCACTCCCCACGGTCCGCCCGCGGAATCGACCGTTCAGCATGGGGCCACCGGTCAGGATGATCGACGGGATGTCCACGCTCGCCAAAGCCATCAAGGCCGCAGGAGTCGTCTTGTCGCAGCCGGTCAACACCACGACCGCGTCGAGAGGATTGGCGCGGCACAACTCCTCGAGCTCCATCGCCATCATGTTCCGGTAGAGCATCGTCGACGGGCGCATGAACGGTTCGCCCAAGGAGAGGACCGGGAACTCGAGGGCGAATCCTCCCGACTGTTGTATGCCGCGGCGAACTGCTTCGGCTAGGCCGCGAAGATGCATGTTGCACGGGGTCAGTTCTGACCACGTGTTCGCGATGCCGATGACCGGACGCCCGTCGAACTGCCGGCCGGAGAACCCGGCCTGACGGAAGTGGTGCCGGGCGATGAACCCGTTCTTACCGCCATCCCCAAGCCACGATCGGCTGCGAAGCCCGGTGGAGCCGAGATTGCGAGCACCTCGCCGCTCCGGCTGGGCCTCATCTGCTCCAAGCGCAGCTTCCTCTGGGTTCCCACTCTCAGGGGATGGATTCGACATGTGATCTCCGGTCGTGTCTTCGTCGACTGCACGGTGACTGACACGCCTCCTCGCTCGAGGAGGCGATGGCCCTCGCTATTAGTATGCTTATACTATAAGACATCTACTGATCGACAGACAGCCAACGACCGCACGCATTCGCATCTGAGGCGGCTGTAAGAATGTCGGCGGAAGGCATTGACGCACTCGCCCGAGAACGAACTGAGGTCACGAATGAGAAGGACGGTTTTCGTCACGGGTGCGGGTCACGGAATCGGCGCCGCGACAGCCCGAGCCTTCGCGGAGATCGGCGACGACGTCGTCGTCACCGACATCGATACGGGCGCCGCAGAAGCTGTCGCCGATGAAATCCGCAGGAGCGGCGGAGTGGCGACAGCCCACACCCTCGACGTCTCCATGACCGCCCACTGGACACGACTCTCCGACGAGCTCAGGAACGCTGGCCGCCCACCCGGGGTCGTGGTGAACAATGCATTCCTACACATCCCCGGCCAAGCCCACGAGATGGACGACGAACAATGGAACCGCCAGCTCGACGTCACCCTGTCGGGCGTCTGGCGCTCCATCCGAACCTTCCATGACACCTTGACGAGTGCCCGGGGCAGCATGGTCAACGTCTCCAGTGTCCACGCGCTGCTCGCTTGGCCCGGGTATCCCGCGTACGCCGCGGCGAAAGGCGGCATCGTCGCGCTGACCCGTCAACTCTCCTTCGACTACGCACCGCATGTCCGAGTGAACGCAGTCCTGCCGGGCTCCATCGAGACACGGGTCTGGGACGCCGCCAGCCAAGCTGGGCGGGAGGCCGCTGCCAGGCAGGCAACGCTTGGGCGCCTCGGCAGGCCGGAAGAAGTGGCAGCGGTGATCCGCTTCCTCGCCAGCGAGGATGCTTCATACGTCACGGGCGTCGCACTTGCTGTTGACGGCGGCCAGACGACGACGGTGGCGACATGAGTCGACTGTTCACCCTGGGCGAAGCGCTCGCCGTGTTCCTCGCCGACGACTTCGCAGCGGGCCGGATCACACCCCCTGTCGCGAACAGCGACTACAGGCGAATCGTGGCCGGCAGTGAGTCCAACGTCGCCGTCGGAGTCGTGCGCATGGGTCACGAGGCGACCTTGGTGACGCGAGTGGGAACGGATGACTTGGGCGGTTCCGTCTCCACTCAGCTCAGCGATTGGGGGATCGACGCCCGGATCATCAAGGATCCCAGGCCAACCGGTGTGCTCGTTCGCGGCCTCAACGGTGTCGGGGCGATCCACCTACGTGGAGGTTCAGCGGCGACAGCTCTGTCACCAGAGGATGTCGACCGCGCATGGAGTCCAGACGTGGCGGCCGTGTTCGTAACTGGCATCACGGCCGTACGTTCTCCGAGTGCCGCTAGCGCAGTTGAGCGCACGGTTGAGCTCGCTCGCCGGCAAGGGGCGCTCGTCATCGCGGATCCGAACCTGCGCCCTGCTCTTGGGACAGGGACTGAGTACGCCCGTGCCCTCCGCCCTTTACGAGGTCGAGTCGATGTGGCGGTCGGAGATCTCGCGGAGCTTGCCGTGCTTGCAGGCACTGAAGAGGATGTGGCCGTCAGGGCGCTGCTGGAAAGCGGTTGTCGTCTGGTAGTCACCAAACTCGGCGCCGCCGGCGTGCGCGCAACCGACGGTGCCCGGGAGATCACCATGCCTTCTGCTGCCACTCGCGTGGTCGACACGGTCGGCGCGGGCGATTCATTCGCGGCCGGCCTCATCGCGGGCCTTCTGGAGGATCTTCCCTTCGAGGATTCCATCGATCTGGGAACCCGTGTGGCAGCATCCGTCGTCGCCACGGTAGGAGATGTCGAGGGGATTCCCTGGCGTGCCGATCTCGACGCATCTCCGTCGGCACGCTCCGACCAGGTCAGGAGAAACGCATGAACGCAGAAGCCGCCATCCGAGACCAGGGCATCATTGCGATCGTTCGGGCGAAGACCGCGGAGGCGGCGGCCGCGAATGTCCACACCCTTGTGATGTCCGGCCTGCGCGCCGTTGAGGTCTCCCTCGTCACCCCCGACGCCTTGGACGTTATCCGCCACGCACAGCGCGAGTGCGGAGCGCGAGCGGCGATTGGCGTCGGCACCGCAATGAGCGCCCGCGACGTGGAACAAGCTGTTGAGGCGGGCGCTTCATTCGTGGTCGCCCCGACGACCCGGGAAGACGTCATTCGCGCAGCTGTGCACGCCGGCGTCGCAGTTTTGCCCGGAGCAGCTACCCCGACCGAGGCGATGCAAGCAGTGGAGTGGGGTGCAACCTTCGTGAAGCTGTTTCCAGCCTCTCTGTGGTCGCCGGACGCGCTCCGGGATGTGCTCGCGGCCCTGCCGCAGTTGCTCGCTGTTCCAACAGGCGGAGTCAACATAGAGAATGCAGCGGACTGGATTCGGGCGGGAGCGGTCGCTCTGGGAGTGGGGAGCGCCCTCACCAGCGCGGGAGACCCGAGGCTGCTCGTCCAACGCATGCTCGAGGCCGTTGCGGCCGCTCGCTCGTAGTCGACGCTGAATCGAGCACCTGCCCCCCGAGTCGAGTGGACACGAGCGAAATGGCGGCCCGACCCGAACGGGAGGATTCTGCAAACGGGTGGATCGGCGAAAATTCGCGGAAAAGTGCCCCGTGCCGGCGCGTGCAGTCGAGTAGTGCATTTGACCCACCAGCAGTGGGGTAGTTCATGAATACCTCGATCGAGTCGTCGAATGGTCCCGCAAGGGGCCATTCGACGTTTGTATCGCGACGTGCACCTCGGATCCGTGTGGGCGCAGGACGTCGCCGGAGCGTGACGGCCGTCTACCCACCC
Organism: Leifsonia sp. Leaf264; assembly: GCF_001422325.1. Taxonomy (GTDB): domain Bacteria; phylum Actinomycetota; class Actinomycetes; order Actinomycetales; family Microbacteriaceae; genus Orlajensenia. The sequence goes on along the minus strand of NZ_LMMR01000008.1, from coordinate 53,917 downwards.
GTGCGACGGCCCCGCGACAGGAACTCCATCGACTGGTTCGATGAATGCACCAAGGATCGGAAGGGGCCGCCGGGGCTCGCCCCCGGGTCGCTGGACGGGAGCGATGCTCCGCGAAGTGCCGTGGCTGTCTGCTGAGCTGCCGTTCGCAGCGTCTCGACGATGTGCATCCAGGGCTGGCCATCGTTCGGCACGACTGCACCGATCGCGGCTACGGTCTCACCCGCCGCACCCACGACCGGTACGGCGACACCGCGGGCGCTCGGATGGATGTGCCCGTCCGTGACGGCGAACCCTTGTCGGCGCACGTCGGACAAGACTTTTCGCAACGTTCGCGGATCGTGGATGGTCGCCTCGGTGTACGACGGAAGAGGCGCGGCCAGGAAGGTTGCCAGGGCGTCCGGGGGATGGTTCGCCAACAACACCAACCCCGTCGCCGATGCGTGCAGTGGCAGCCGTCCTCCGATGATCGTCGTTGAGACGACGGCATCCATCATGGACAGACGCTCCAGGAAGAGGACGTCTCGCCCGTCGGCTATGCCGAGCTGGACATGTTGCCGCACGACGGAATGTGCCTCGAGGAGATACGGGGACGCGGTCTCACGCAGGCCCAACGCACCAGGAGTGCGGCAGGCGAGTTCCCAGAGCCGCACGCCGAGCCGGTACGACTTGTCATCCAGCCTCTCGACCAGACCCGCATCGGCGAGTTCCGTCATGAGGCGATGCGTCGTGGAGAGCGGGAGGCCGCTTCGCCGTGAGAGCTGGGAGATCGTGAGGAACGGCTGGCCAACGGAGAACGAGTCGAGGAGCAGCAGTTGCCGTGTGAGCGTCGACTTGCCCGCAGAAGCCTTGGCCATGAATCCTCCGCCACGAGCGTAGCACTTTCCTTTCAACGGAAAGGATTCCCTACGGTCTCGGCCCCATGTCTACGGTGTGATCACTCGTCGTCAACGGTGACAACAGGAGACCCTCATGAAATCCTCGACCCTGCGTGACCCACGTGAATCCGAGGGTTCGGCCTCTCGTGAGCTCGTCGTCGTCGCCAAGGAATCCATCGCGTCGGAGGTTCTGTCGATCAGGCTCCGCCGCGTCGACGGCGGCCGATTGCCGGACTGGACACCGGGAGCCCACATCGATGTGATCCTGCCGAACGGAATCACACGGCAGTACTCGCTCTGCGGCGATCCCGCAGACAGCGTCGAATATCGAATCGCCGTGTTGCGCGAGCCGGCGGGCGGCGGCGGCTCCAGATTCATCCACGACGTTCTCGGCGTAGGGGACAGGGTCGGCCTCGGCGGTCCACGGAACAACTTCGGTCTCGTTCCATCCGAGTCATTCACATTCATAGCCGGTGGCATCGGCATCACGCCGATTCTTCCCATGGTGCACGCGGCCGAGGCTCTCGGCGCTCGCTGGAGACTCCTCTACCTCGGCCGGGACATCAGCACCATGGCATTGACGGATGAGATCGCCGGCGGGCGCGGTCAGGTCACCGTGCACCCGGCATCCGAGCGCGGACCCATGCCACTCGCCGATTGGATCGGAGGCTACGACGAGACGACCAAGCTGTACGCGTGCGGCCCGGCACGGCTCCTGGAATCGGTGGACGACATCACACGCACGTGGCGGACAGGGTGGGTGCGCACGGAGCGGTTCACGGCGCGCTCGTTCAGTGCACCTCCTCGGAACGACTCGTTCCAGGTACAGGTCTTCGGCACCGACATCACGGTCGGTGTGGATCCCGGCACCTCTGTCACGGATGCATTGCGAAGCGTCGGCGTCGACATCCTCATGTCGTGCTCCCGGGGAGTGTGCGGAACCTGCGAGACCGTCGTCGTGGACGGCGAGCCCGATCACCGCGACTCGATCCTCAGCGATGCCGAGCAAGCGGCCTGCAATTCATTCTTCCCGTGTGTCAGTCGGTCCCGGAGCGACCGTTTGGTCATCGCCGTCTGACCAGGCACCGCTCACGAAAGGACACGACAATGACCATCACCGACACGCAGGCCGCCGTCAGCACCGACGACCCCTTCAGCACCGAGATCCTCGAGGATCCGCTTCCCTTCCAGCAACGTCTGCGCGAGGCCGGCGAAGTCGTGCGGTTGGAGAAGTACGACGTGCATGCCATGGGCAGGTACGAGACCGTCCGTTCCGCGTTGGTGAACTGGCAGGAGTTCCAATCCGCGGCGGGCGTCGGGCTGAGCAATTTCACACGGGAGAAACCCTGGCGGCCGCCGAGTCTGCTTCTCGAGGCTGACCCGCCTCACCACAATGCGCCGCGCGAGGTTCTCGCCAAGGTGCTGAGCCCGCGTTCGATTCGCGCACTGGAGCCGATGTGGGCGGATGATGCGGAGCGCCTCGTCGACGACCTGTTGGGCGGCCCGCTCGAGTTCGATGCGGTCCCGGAACTGGCGGAGGCGTTCCCCCTCCGCGTTTTCCCCGACGCGGTCGGACTCCCCGGATCGGACCGCGACCACCTGCTTCCCTACGGTGACCACCTCTTCAACACGTTCGGTCCAGAGAACTCCCTGGTTCAACGAGGCGCCCAGCGCGCACCGGAACTTTCCGCGTGGGTGAACGCCCAGTGCTCGCGGGAATCGCTCGCCGCGACAGGATTCGGCGCCGACATCTGGGCCGCGACCGATCGCGGCGACATAACGACGGCGCAGGCGCCGCTCATCGTGCGCTCGCTGCTCTCCGCCGGAGTCGACACGACAGTCCACGCCATCGGTGCGGTGCTCCACGCATTCGCGACACATCCCGCGCAATGGGAGGCACTCCGATCCGACCCACGGTTGGCTCGGCGGGCCTTCGACGAGGCGATCCGACTCGAGTCCCCGGTGCAGACGTTCTTCCGAACCACCACACGAGACGTGGAACTCGACGGCACCGTGATTCCCGAAGGGCACAAGATCCTGATGTTCCTGGGATCGGCCAACCGGGACCCGCGGCGCTGGGACAACCCCGACGAGTTCGATCTCTCGCGAGACCCGTCGGGGCACGTCGGGTTCGGCATGGGAATCCACCAGTGCGTGGGCCAACACGTTGCGCGGCTGGAGGCGGCGACGCTCATCACCGCATTGGCGCGGCGGGTCAGAACCATCGAGTTGTCGGACAGGCCGCGTCGACACCTCAACAACACGCTCCGCGCTTGGGAGAGCATGCCCGTGCGCGTCACCCTGGCCTGATCGGTGCTGGTGCGTCCTCGAAGAGCGGTGCCGCTGGCGGATGGGTCGACCCGCACCGATCATCCCTGCCGGACGATCATCGATGTATGGCTTCGCCACCCCAGGGCTCAACGTCACTCCGGAGGGGGAGGCAGCCGCCCGGCAGCGGGGTGGCGGTCGGAGGTCTGCCCCGCGATCTTCTACCGTGGAAGCCGGACCGAAAGCGAGTGCGCCTGTGACGACTGTGGACGATGTCCGTGAAGCAATCAGGAATGAAGGCCTCACCGGGCAGAACCTGTTCGACGACCACGGCATCCGTGAGGATGAAGTCGGGATCCGCCGCACTCCTCACGGGTTGCTGGTATTCACGACCGATGAACGCGCAGCATCCTGCAACGAACAGACCTTCTCCGACGAGTCGGCTGCGTACGACGAGTTCTTGGCACGTCTCCGCGCCGGCAACCGGCTCGCAGCCGCCCGCCAGGCTGCACGCACCCTCGAGCGCGAGCAGAGACTGGCTTCGGCCGGGAACATGTACCGGGACGAGTTCACCTCCATCCCCGACCGGTACTCGTTGGGTGTCGAGGAACGTTCCGGCCGCCGGTACGTGTCCTTCCCTGTCAGCAACTCCGCAGCGGACTACAACGAGTACTACGCGGTGACCGACGACCAGTACGGACAGGTTCTCGCTGACCCTGTTGCTGCCGTTGCGTTCGTGAACGAATGCCGGAAGCACTGGCATGACGACCTGCTCATGCAGAAACCCGGCTGGAACCGTGGGACAGCCGACGTGCAGGAGTACGCAGGTGAGGATCCGAGGACGATGGCCGCTCCCGGCCGCACCCTGAACATCAGCCTCCCTGCAGAGGTTGCCGTCCCGTTGATCACGGACACGTTCCGAGCTGCCGGCCTCCGGCGCACGAACACGACCGGGGCGACAGTCGCCCTCACCTACGGCAGCGGGACCCGGGAATGGCTGTCCACTATCCTCCCAACCGAAATCATCCCCGGGATGAGGCGATGGTCCTGGTCATTCCGGGTCGTCATCTCAGTCCTCGACGAACGACCAGGCGGATGCGTGGTGAGGGTTGAAGGGAACCGGTTCGCTGCCGCGGGGAGCACCGTCGATTTCTACCTGACGACACTGGATGCAGCAGTCACCGCTCTCCGCGCCGCCGGCGCCGGAGTCGCCGCGGAACAGGTCACCGACAGGCAGGACAAGCGTCAGCAGCGTCCGTCACGCGGCTGAGCTCGTCACGAGGTTCGGCGTCACCGGATGGGTGCGAACAGGAAGATCCGCGGCGATCGGCTGGGATCTTTTTTCGTCAAGTAGTGCGCTCCAGCGGCTCGCCACCCGACAATGGTGTCCGACCAAGAAGGAGCGCAATGACTCGCATCGGCGTCATCGGGGGAACCGGCTACACCGGCAGCAACATCGTGCACGAGGCAGCGTCTCGGGGGCACACCGTCGTCTCGGTCGCACGGCGGCCATCCGACCATCGCGCGCCCGGGGCCATCTACCTGGAGGGATCCATCCTCGACGCACCCGACCTGGTGGAATCGATCGAGGGCGTCGAGGTCGTGGTGTTCGCGGTGGCACCCCGCGGCGACATGGCGGGCAATGTGCGATCGGCGATCGCGGAGATCGTGCGGGAACTGCCCGGGCACGTGCGCATCGGCGTCATCGGGGGAACCGGGGGAAGCCTCGTCGAACCCGGCGGCCCGCGCGTGGTCGACGTCGACTTCCCCGAGGCGTACAAGGCGGAGTCGCTGGAACTCATCGGCGTCCTCGACGATCTCGAGGCTTCGCCCACGAGCTGTGACTGGTTCTACGTGCATCCGGCGGCCGGCTACGGCGGCATGGCACCGGGCGAGCGCACCGGCAGCTACCGCGTCGGCGGTGACGTGATGCTCGTCCAGGAGGACGGCGAATCGTTCATCTCAGGCGCCGACCTCGCGATGGCGATCGTCGATGAGATCGAGTCCCCGCGTCATCGTCGCGAACGCTTCACCCTCGGCTACTGATCACCATGAACCCCGAGCTCGATCTCGACCTGCAGCGCGTCATCCGCGCTCCTCGTGCTGCGGTCTGGCGCGCCTGGACCGATGCGGATGAGCTGAGCCGGTGGTTCGTGCCGGCCCCGACGGTGCTTCGGGTGGAGCGCCTCGACGTGCGACCCGGCGGCGGGCTCGTCACGAGCCTGAGCGACGACGGCGAGAACTTCGTTCCGCACATCGACGCCGCGTTCCTGGTCGTCGAGTCCGAGGAGCGGATCGTCTGGACGAACGCCATCGGAAGCGGATGGCGGCCGCAGCGGCCGCAACCCGTGGCGATGACAGCGGAGATCGTGCTCGCCGAGCACCCCGACGGCACCGACTATCGCGTGGTGGTGCGCCACGGGAGCCCGGAGGACCGCGCGCGGCACCTCGAGCTCGGCTTCTTCGAGGGCTGGGGCTCGGTGACCGACCAGCTCGCCACCCTCGTCGAGCGCTGATCGCCCTGCGCGCATGAGAACCGCCCGACTCGACACCGCTGAACCGACAGTGCGGGAGACCCGATGACCACGACAGCATGGCCGACGGATGCGAGCGGACTGCTCCCCGACGACGGGTACGCCGGCACACTCGCGGGCCGGGCGTGGCTCCCTGACACTGATGGACGCGCCGGCCACTCCGGTCCGGTCGTGGTGGCGATCCGCGCCGACGGCGTCATCGACGTGTCGTCGTCGTTCGCCACGATGCGGGCGCTGTCGGAGCAGGCCGATCCGGCGGGGGCACTGGCCGCGGCATCCGGGACCCGAATCGGGACCCTCGACGAGCTCGTGGCCAACACGCCGCCCGAGACCCGCGACGAGGCACGGCCGTGGCTGCTCTCGCCGATCGACCTGCACGTGGTGAAGGCCGCCGGGGTGACGTTCCCGGTGTCGATGATCGAGCGGGTGATCGAGGAGCGGGCACGCGGCGATCAGGACGCGGCGGCCGTCATCCGTTCCGAGATCCTGGAGACCATCGGAGGCTCCCTCGACGCGCTGCGCCCGGGGTCGGAGGAGGCGTCGGCGCTGAAGGACCTGCTGCTCGAGCGCGGCTGGTGGAGCCAGTACCTCGAGGTGGGCATCGGCCCCGACGCCGAGGTCTTCACGAAGGCGCCCGTGCTCTCGACCGTCGGGCCACTCGTCGACGTGGGTGTGCACCCGGCCTCGCAGTGGAACAACCCGGAGCCCGAGGTGGTGCTCGTGGTGAGTTCCGACGGACGCATCGTGGGGGCGAGCCTCGGCAACGACGTGAACCTGCGCGACATCGAGGGTCGCAGCGCCCTGCTGCTCGGCAAAGCCAAGGACAACAACGCCTCGGCTTCAGTCGGCCCGTTCGTGCGTCTCTTCGACGCGAGCTATGACCTCGACGACCTGCGAGCATCCGTCGTGCGGCTGTCGATCGACGGCGAGGACGGCTACAGTCTCGACGGCCACAGTGAGCTCGCCCGCATCAGCCGCGACCCGGCCGATCTCGTGGAGCAGGTCATCGGTGCCCACCATCAGTACCCCGACGGATTCGTGCTGTACTTGGGCACCATGTTCGCGCCTGTCGACGACCGCGACGTGACCGGACGCGGCTTCACCCACCACGACGGCGACCTCGTGCGCATCGCCGAACCGCGGCTCGGGACACTGGTCAACCGCGTGCGCTCGAGCTCGGAGGCAGCCCCGTGGACGTTCGGCATCGACGCCCTCTACCGCTCCCTTGCCGCGCGCGGACTACTGCGCTGACCCCCGCGCGCCCACGCGCAGCAGGGGGGCACCCGGGTGACTCGTGGTGGCGCTACGCCCGCCGATGATCTGACGAATCGAGCGGCATCCGTCGCACCTCCGACCGACTGGCGGCCCGAAGCCGGCAGATTCACCCAACCAATCGGCCATCTTCATCGCGGTCGGCCTCGTTTTGTGGCCTTTTCGGAGCGATTGATCTAATCTTTAGTCGCACCCTTGCCCATCGCTGTGGAGGTTCCTCAATGCTGAGTCGCACGCTGAGGTCGAAGCTGACCTTCACCGAACTCGGGATGGGCACGGCGCAGCTCGGGAATCTCTATCGGGAGACGACGGATGCCGAGGCTCGAGCAGCGGTCGACGCCGCGTGGGACGCCGGCATCCGGTACTTCGACACCGCACCGCACTACGGGCTGGGCCTCTCGGAGCGGCGCCTCGGCGCCGCCCTGGCAGGTCGTCCCCGCGAGGACTACGTGCTGTCCACGAAGGTCGGGCGGCTGATCGTGCCGAGCGGCTATCCCGAGGGCACGATGGACGACGAGGGATACGCCGTCTCGGCGACGGTGCGCCGCGAGTGGGACCTGAGTCGTGACGGCATCCGTCGATCAGTGCACGAGAGCCTCGAGCGTCTCGGCCTCGATCGCATCGACATCGGCTACCTGCACGATCCAGACGACCACGGCGACGAGGCGCACGCCGAGGCCATTCCCGCCCTGATCGAGCTGCGCGAGGAAGGCGTCGTGCGCGCCGTCGGAGCCGGCATGAACCAGTCGGCCATGCCAGCCGAGTTCGTGCGCCGCCACGATGTCGACGTGATCATGCTCGCCGGCCGCTACACACTGCTCGAGCAGGGCGCCCTCGACGAACTGCTGCCTCTGGCGGTGGAGCGCGGCGTGGGGATCGTCGCCGCCGCCGTGTACAACTCCGGACTGCTCGCGCGCCCCCGTCCGCCCGCCGACGCGCACTACGACTACGCCCAGGCACCGGCCGAGCTCATCGCCAGGGCCAACGCCATCGCCGACGTCTGCGAGGAGTTCGGCATCACCCTGCCCGAGGCCGCCATCGCCTACCCGCTGCGGCATCCGGCCGTCGTCTCGGTGGTCGTCGGCACGCGCACGGCCGAGCAGGTGCTCGGAACCGTCGAACGCTACGAGCATGAGATCCCGGCGGAGTTCTGGACGGCGCTCGACGAGCGCGGGCTGGTGCGGCGTGCCTGAGCGCTCACTCGGCGGCGGGCGGTGCGCTCTCGCCTGCGACCGCGCCTTCGCCGGCCGCTGCGCCTGCAGCGGGAGCGCTTGCGCCGGGAGCGACGGCGGCATCCGCCTCGGCGAAGTGCGTCGCGGTGGACTCCTCCACACCCAGCACGTGCACCATCATGCGGATACGCGCGCGATCGGGATCGCGGGCCAGCAGCGCGTCGAGGATGGCGCGGTGCTCGCGCTGCGTCTCGCGCACGGCGCCCTGCTCGTGGATGGCACGCCAGAGCCTGGCGCGGGCCGTGCGGCCGACGAGGGCTTCGATGATGGCCGCGAAGGCCGGGTTGCCGCTGGCGCGGGCGATGAGGCGGTGGAACTCGGTGTCGACGTCGATGATGGCCTCGAGGTCGGTGCCGGGCTCGTCGGCCAGGAGGGCATCACCGCGATCCAGGATGCCGACGGCGGCGTCGAGGTCGGCATCCGTCATCCGCAGGGCGGCATGGGCGGCGGCCTCGGGCTCGAGCACGCGGCGAACGCCGAGCAGGTGCACGCTGTTCTCGGGCGACTGCAGGTCGGCGAGGAAGCCGAGGGGCTCGAACAACTGACCGGGTCCGAGATCGGTGACGTAGGTGCCGTCGCCCTGTCGGGTCTCGAGCACCCCCAGGACGACGAGGGCCCGCACGCCCTCGCGCAGCGATCCGCGGGAGACGCCGAGCAGGGCGCAGAGGTCCTTCTCGACCGGGAGCCTGGCTCCGGCGACCAGCCGACCGCTGGTGAGCATCTCGCGGATGCCGTCGATCACCACGTTCGACTGCGAACGCGGCGACTCCCCGTCTGCGGTGCGTGTGGCCATGGGCACATCCTAGGCGGGCACCGCGGGCCCGACGCGTCAGTCATCAGATCTTTGGGCCCATCGATCAGCAGAGGAAGATGCGGATGAGCCTGATCATCGATGCGCACCAGCACGTCTGGGATCTGCAGCGGGCCGAGTACGCCTGGCTGGGTCCGGATGCCGGCATCCTGAACCGCTCGATCCCGATGGGCGAGGTGCTGCCGTCCTTCGAAGCCGCCGGGGTGACGGGCAGCGTGCTCGTGCAGGCGGCCGACAACGATGAGGACACCGAGTACATGCTCGAGGTGGCCCGGCGCTCGCCGCAGGTGCTCGGCGTCGTCGGCTATGTGCCGCTGCACCAGCCGGAGCGTGCGGCCGAGCGCCTCGCCGAGTTGCAGCGGGAGCCGTTGTTCTGCGGGGTGCGCAATCTCATCCACGACCGCAGCGATCCGCACTGGCTGCTGCGCGACGACGTGGATGCCACCCTCGGCCTGCTCGAGGATGCCGGGGTGCCGTTCGACGTGGTGGGCGTGCTGCCGGAGCACCTGCGGGCCGTGATCGCGATCTCGGAGCGGCATCCGCGCCTGCGCATGGTGCTCGACCACCTGAACAAGCCTCCGATCGGTGCCGCCGACAGCGAGCCGTGGCGCTCGCTCATCGCGCGGGCCGCCGAGAACCCCCTCGTGTTCGGCAAGGTCTCCGGCCTGTACTCCGCCGTCGGCGACCCCGCCAGCTGGACCGTGGACAGCATCCGCCCGATCTTCGATCACGCGATGGGCGTCTTCGGACCCGATCGGCTGCTCTACGGCGGCGACTGGCCGGTGTCGCTGATCGCCGGCGGCTACGACAGGGTCTTCGCCGGCATCGGCGAACTGCTCGCCGACCTCGACGTGGGCGCTCGCGACAGCATCCTCGCGGGCACCGCCGCCGACTTCTACTCGCTCGACCTCGACCCTCTCACCGGCCCAGACACGGCCGCCGACCTCCAGAAGGAGACACCGTGACCAGCACTCCCATCAGCCTCGCCCGACTCGGGGAGGCAGGCGACGAGATCCCCGTCGTCCTGGCCGGAGGGCGGACCCTCGACGCCCGCGGCGTCACGGCCGACTTCGACGGCGCGTTCCTCGCCGCCGACGGCGTCGCCCGCCTCCGCGCGGCTCTCGACGACCTGCCCGAGCTCGAGTCGGCGGCCGACCTGCGCGTGGGTGCTCCGATCGCGTGCCCGGGCAAGATCGTCTGCATCGGCCTCAATTACCGCGACCACGCCGAGGAGACCGGAGCCGCGCTGCCGGCCGAGCCGGTGATCTTCATGAAGGACCCGACGACGCTCGTCGGTCCGTTCGATGACGTGCTCATCCCGCGCGGCTCGGTGAAGACCGACTGGGAGGTCGAGCTCGGCGTCGTGATCGGCGCGACGGCCCGCTACCTCGACTCGCCCGATGAGGCCCTCGCTCACGTGGCCGGGTACGCCGTCTCGCACGACGTGTCCGAGCGCGAGTTCCAGCTCGAGCGCGGCGGCCAGTGGGACAAGGGCAAGAGCTGCGAGACCTTCAACCCCTTCGGCCCCGAGCTGGTTCCGGCCGACCAGGTCGGCGACCCGCAGGCGCTCGGACTCCGGCTCAGCGTGAACGGCACCGTTCGGCAGGACGGCACCACCGCCAACATGCTCTTCTCCGTGGCGCACGTCGTCTGGTACGTGAGCCAGTTCATGGTGCTGCATCCGGGAGACGTCATCAACACGGGCACCCCGGCCGGCGTCGCCCTCGGCATCGAGGGCAACCCGTACCTGCGCGCGGGCGACGTGGTCGAGCTCGAGATCGACGGCCTCGGCAGCGCGCGCCAGACGCTGGTGCAGGCATGAGCGCCGGCGAGTTCGACGGGCTCGTCGCCCTGGTGACGGGCGGCGCCTCGGGCATCGGCCTGGCCACCGCGCAGACCCTCGCCGAGCGTGGAGCCCGGGTGGCCGTTCTCGACCGCGCCATCGACGGGCTGCCGGCGCCGCTGCACGGCTTCGTCGCCGACGTCTCGGACCGTGCCTCGGTGAACGCCGCCGTCGCGGCCATCGCCGCGGAGCTCGGTGGCATCGACATCGTCGTGAACAACGCCGGCATCAGCGCCGTCGGCACTGTCGCGGAGAACGACGACGCCGAGTGGGCCCGCGTGCTCGACATCAACGTGGTCGGCATGGCCCGCGTGACCGCCGCCGCCCTGCCCTGGCTTCGGGAGTCGGATGCCGCAGCCGTCGTGAATCTGTGCTCCATCGCCGCGCTCAACGGCCTGCCGCAGCGCGCCCTCTACGCGGCGTCGAAGGGCGCCGTGCTCGCCCTCACCTACGCCATGGCCACCGATCACGTGAGCGAGGGCATCCGGGTGAACTGCGTGAGCCCCGGAACCGTCGCCACGCCGTTCGTCGATCGGATGCTGGCCGGATTCGCCGACCCCGTGGCCGAGCGCGCGGCCCTCGACGCCCGCCAGGCGACCGGCCGCATGGTGGAGCCGGTCGAGGTGGCGGCAGCGATCGCCTACCTGGCCAGTCCGTTGTCGGGCTCGACGACGGGCACGGCCCTCGAGGTCGACGGCGGCGTCACCCACCTGCGGGTGCGCGCAGCCGGGGCGCGCTCATGAGGCGGGTCGCATCCGTCATCGGGCTGCCGCCCGAGAACGTCGAGGAGTACGAGCGCCTGCACGCGGCCGCGTGGCCGGCCGTGCTCGACAGGCTGACGCGTAGCAACGTCACGAACTACTCCATCCACCGTCACGGCGACCTGCTGTTCTCCTACCTGGAGTACGTCGGCGACGACTACGAGGCCGATATGGCCGCCATCGCCGCCGACCCAGCGACGCAGGAGTGGTGGGCCGTGTGCGAGCCGTTGCAGCGTCCGCTCCCGGATCGAGCGGACGGCGAATGGTGGAAGGGCATCCCCGAGGTGTTCCACCTCGACTGACGTCCGCGCAGGCGCCCGCCCCCACGGTTCGGTGGCCTCTGCGACTCGGCGGAGGCTCGGTGACCTGGCGGATGCAGGAACCTCCGCCGAGCCACCGGAACTCCGCCGGGTCACGCGGAGAGCCCGAGCGAGTCGCCACGGCCCCGCCGATCCACCGCCGGGCCACCGCGAACCCGCGGAATCGCGCGCGACGCGGGCCCGCGGCATCCGGAACCGACGGTGTCAGCAGAAGACGGCGTGAAACATGCCGTACACGGGAAGGCCGTAGTCTCGGCGGGTGACCTTCATCTCGACGCCCCTGGAAGAACCCGGCCGCGACGTGGTGCGAGGCGGTGTCGCCGATGCGCTGCGTTCCGACGTGAGCCTGCTCGGCCGCCTGCTCGGCCGCATCCTCACCGAGGCCGGCGGCCCGGAGCTCCTGCACGACGTGGAGAGCCTGCGCGGCCTCGCCATCGAGGCCTACGAGGGCGACGGCCGCGTCTCCATCGAGGCCGCCGAGGAGCTCGTCGAGTCGTTCACGCCCACCCGCGCCGAGCAGGTGGCGCGTGCGTTCACCGTCTACTTCCACCTCGTCAACCTCGCCGAGGAGCACCACCGTGTGCGCGTGCTGCGCTCGCGCGACACCTCGAAGACGGATGCCGCCAGCGACACCCTCCCCGGAGCCCTCGCCCGGCTCGTCGACGAGGTCGGGGCCGACGAGGCAGCGACGCGGCTCCAGGGGCTGCGCTTCCACCCCGTGCTGACGGCGCACCCCACCGAGGCGCGGCGCCGGGCCGTGGCATCCGCCATTCGTCGTATCTCCGAGCAGCTCGACCGTCACGATGTCGTGCGACCCGACAGCTCGGCGGCGATCGAGGTGCAGCGGCGCATGCTCGAGGAGATCGACACGCTCTGGCGCACGTCGCCCATCCGCACGACGCGTCCGACGCCTCTCGACGAGGTGCGCACGGCCATGAGCATCTTCGACCAGACGCTGTTCGAGGTCGTGCCGCGGGTGTACCGCATGCTCGACGATGCCCTGCAGCCCGATGCCGCCGGCGTCGCACCGGCCGCGGCCCCGGCGTTCATGCGCCTCGGAACCTGGATCGGCGGCGACCGCGACGGCAACCCCTTCGTGACGGCCGACACCACGCTGGAGGCCGCCCGCATCGCCTCGGAGCACGTGCTGTTCGGACTCGAGAGGGCCGCGACCCGCATCGGCCGCACCCTCACCATCGACTCGACGGACACCCCGGCATCCGCTGAGCTCACGGCTCTCTGGAAGCGTCAGAGCGAACTGGCCGGAGCCGCGGCGTCGCAGATCGGCACCCGCGCCCCGCACGAACCGCACCGTCGGGTGCTGCTCGTGGTGGCTGCGCGCATCGCGGCGACGCGAACCGGCGACGCGGCCCTCGCCTACAACGGCCCCGAGGAGCTCATCGCCGAGCTGCGCATCCTCCAGGACTCGCTGAGCGCGGGTGGCGCTCGCCGCAGCGCCTACGGCGAGCTGCAGGCGCTGGTGTGGCAGGTGCAGACCTTCGGATTCCACCTCGCCGAACTCGAGGTGCGCCAGCACTCCAAGGTGCACCGCGAGACCCTCGCGGAGGTGCGCGCGGGCGGCGAGCTGGGCGAGATGAGCCAGGAGGTGCTGGCGGTCTTCCGCACCATCAAGACCCTGCAGGACACCTACGGCGTGAACGCCTCGCGCCGCTACATCGTCTCGTTCACGCAGAGCGCCGAGGACCTGGCCACGGTCTACGAGCTGGCGGATGCCGCCCTCGGCGCCGACGCTCCAGTGCTCGACGCCATCCCGCTGTTCGAGACCTTCGCCGACCTCGAGGCATCCGTCGAGATCCTGAACGGGATGCTCGAGCTGCCGGCCGTGCAGGCACGCCTCGCCGCCACGGGACGCAAGGTCGAGGTGATGCTCGGCTACTCCGACTCCTCGAAGGACGTGGGACCCGTGGCCGCAGCGCTCGCGCTCGACACTGCGCAGGCGCGCATCTCGGACTGGGCGGCGGAGAACGACATCGTGCTCACCCTGTTCCACGGTCGTGGCGGGGCTCTGGGCCGCGGCGGCGGACCGGCCAACGAGGCCGTGATGGCCCAGCCGCCCGGATCGGTCGACGGACGCTTCAAGCTCACCGAGCAGGGCGAGGTGATCTTCGCGCAGTACGGCGACCAGTCGATCGCCGAGCGCCACATCGAGCAGATGGCTGCCGCGGCACTGCTGGCCTCGGCTCCGGCGAACGAGGAGGCCAACAGGGTGGCGGCGGCCGAGTTCAGCTCGCTCGCCGACCGCCTCGACGAGACCTCGCGCAAACGCTTCTTCGAGCTGGTGAAGGCCGACGGCTTCGCGCCGTGGTTCGCGCAGGTGACCCCCATGGAGGAGATCGGTCTCCTCGCCCTGGGCTCGCGCCCGGCCCGCCGCGGCCTCTCGGTCGAGTCGCTCGAAGACCTGCGCGCCATCCCGTGGGTGTTCTCCTGGACGCAGGCCCGCATCAACCTCACCGGCTGGTTCGGCCTGGGCACGGCGCTGAAGGCCGTCGGCGACATCGACGAGCTGCGAGCCGCCTACGCGCGCTGGCCACTGTTCGCCGCCATGATCGACAACGTCGAGATGTCGCTCGCGAAGACCGACGTGCGCCTGGCCGAACGCTACCTCGCACTGGGATCGCGGGACGACCTGCGCGACCTGGTGCTCGACGAGATGGCCATCACGCGCGAGTGGGTGCTGCGCACCAGCGGAAACGCCGAGCTCCTCGAGCGCCGCCCGGTGCTGCAGCGCGCAGTGCGCCTGCGCAGTCCGTACGTCGACGCGCTCTCCCTGCTGCAGCTGCGTGCCCTGCGTGCCCTGCGTGATGCTGACGGCTCGGATGCCGCCGCCGAACCGCTGCGCCTGCTGCTCTTCACCGTGAACGGGGTCGCGGCCGGGCTGCAGAACACGGGCTAGGAGCCGGGCTCGGCGGGCTCGCCGGACTGGCCGGACTCGGTGGGGTCGCCCGGCCCGCCGCGCTCGGCTGCGTGGGCCTCGTTTGCCGTGCGACGACGGCGATCCCGCGCATCCTGGCTGCTGCGGCCGATGAGCAGGAGGGCCAGGAACGGGCTGCCCGTCACGAACGCCCCGAACGACGTGAACACGAGTGTGCTGAAGGTGAACGGCGCCGTGATCAGCGCCGACACGATGAAGGCCAGCACGATGAGGCCGACCAGCGTCACGCCGACACGGCCGCACCACGGCACGCCCGACGCGGCGTAGCCGGCACACGTCGCCACGGCCGCGAGGCAGACGGACTCGGCGATGAGCATCACCGGCAGGTACCAGCTCGACGACGGCGGAATGCCGAAGCTGCCGGGGGAGAGGCCGATGGCATTGCTCGAGAACAGCAGTGCCAGCAGTGATGCGATGACCACCACCACCCCGCGCACGATGGCACGCTGCTGACGGGTGGCCTCGCGCACGGCGTGATCGGGCCGCACCACCCAGATCCCGTCGTCGGTGTCGGGCGGACCGTAGTCTCCGGATGCCGCAGCCCGGTGCGAGGTGCCGGAGGTGCGGGGCGCCGGGTTGTCGTCGACGTGAGGAGGGCGTGTGCCCGGTCGGCCCCCGGATGCAGTGCCGCCAGCGCCACGCGCACCGCCCGTGCCACCGCCCGCTGCGCCGGCCCGTCCGCCGCTCACCCCGGAGGTCAGGCGGAGCACCTCGTAGGCCTCGGTCAGGCGGATGAATCGGGCTGCGGCATCCGTCTGCTCCTTCGTGCTTCCACCGGCGAAGCGGTCGGGGTGTGCCAGGCGCGCCAGTCCGTTGTAGGCAGCGCGGATCTCGCTCGAGCTCGCCGTGGGTGCGACACCGAGGATCGCGGCCGCTCGCTCCGGGGACATGGCGCCGTGGGTGGGGGTGCTCGCCATCGCCCACGCTCCCTTCGCGCTCGATCCATCCAGTGTGCGCCATCCGGAGCCCGCACGCGCGTCGAGTGGGACCCGACGCGGCACGAGCACGCGGGGACCACCCCCGACTTCTCCCAGAATTCCGGGCTAGATTGTCCTCTCGGTGGTGCGGCGCTCGGCGCCGGTCTCGAGCCACCGGCAGTCAGCAGAACCGCGCCGCAGAAGCCGTCGGAGAGCACGACCAGAAGGCGACGACAGTGACCAGCGGCACGGTGACGGGGGAGGACTCCGCGATGGATGCCGCCCGCAGCGCGCGGGCCGGCCGCATCCGTTCCCCGCGTGCCCCGCGTCTGCCGCTTCGCACCAGGCTCGCCGCCGACATCGTCGAACTGCGCACAGCCGCGCGCTTCACCCGCTCCGGGCTCATCGCCACCATCACGGCGGCGGTGATCATCCAGGGTGCGACCCTTCTCGTCGCGGTCCCGGCCATCCGGTGGCTGTTCCAGCTCGCGCTCGACAGCGCAGGCATCCGGAATGTCACCGACCGCAACGTCGGCGCACTGCTCGTCGATCCGCTGGCGGACCTGCTGCTCATCGCCATCGCGGCGATAGCCCTCGTGGCCGTGGCGCTGCAGTTGGCTGCGGTGTTCGCCGTGGCCGATCGCCAGCACGCCGGTCGCGCGCTGACCCTTCGGGGGATCGCGACGGATGCCGCAGCCACCGTCGCCCGCCTGCTGCGTCGTCCGTCGCCGTTGCTCCTGGTCTACCTGTTCATCGTCGCCCCGCTCGGCGGGCTCGGACTGTTCTCGGTCGTGACGCAGGGCATCGCCATTCCGCCGTTCGTCACGCGTGAGTACCTGAAGACGCCGGCCGGCACCCTGCTGTACTCGGCGGTGATCGGGCTGGTGCTGTACATCAATTCGCGGCTGGTCTTCACTGTGCCGGCGCTCATCACCGGGCGGCTGTCGCCGCTCGCCGCGATGGTCACGAGCATCCGCATCACCCGGCGACGATTCCTGCACTTCGCCTTCCTCCTCGGTGTGCCGGCCCTGGCGGCATCGCTGCTCAGCACGGGGGTCGTCGAGGTCCTCCTCGGCGTCGCCTCACGCACCGGGGCGCCGGGGTCCGAAGTCTCGTCCATCGCAGCGGCTGCGGCGATCGGAGCGGGCCAGGTGTTCGGTTGCGTCGCCGCTGGAGCCGCCGCGGTGCTCATCTTCAACGTGCTGGTGCACGAGATCAGGGTGCAGCTCGGCCATGCGCCCGTCGCGGCGTCTCCTCGCCGGCCTCGCCGGGTCGTGCGCGCGGTCGCGCTGCGCCTGGTCGCGGCATCCGTCGTCGTCGCGCTCGCCATCACGGCGGCCCCTGCCGTGTCGACCCAGGTGTCGGCGGCGGCGGGCTCGCTCGTGTTCGCGCACCGCGGCTTCTCGGCCGGCGGGGTCGAGAACACCATCGCAGCCCTCGACGCCTCGGTCGACGCCGGCGCCGACTACGTCGAGGCCGACTTCCAGCAGACCGCCGACGGCGGATGGGTGGCTCTGCACGACACCAACCTGCTGATGATCTCCGGCCTCAATCGCAACGTCTTCGACATGACGACGGCCGAGGCCACGTCGACGACGGTGCGCGAGGGTGGTTTCGAGGGCACGATCCCGACGATGGCCGACTACGTGTCGCACGCCCGCGCCATCGGGATGCCGTTGCTCATCGAGGTGAAGGTGCACGGCCACGAACACGGCGACTTCGTGCAGGACTTCCTCGCCCAGCTCGACGCGCTGGGCGTGACCGACCAGAACATCTACCACTCGCTCGATCCGGATGTCGTCTCCAGGCTCAAGACCCTGCGCCCGGCCCTGACCGTGGGACTGACCATCGCCGTGAGCGCCGGCGGGGTTCCCGACAGCCCGTGCGACTTCTTCACGCTCGAGCAGGCCTCGTTCACCCCGGAGTTCCTCGCGGAGGCGCACGCCGAGGGGAAGCCGGTCTACGTCTGGACCGTCGACGGAGACGACCGCATCCGCGACTTCCTGCGGGCGGGCGCCGATGGCATCGTCACCGACCAGCCCGACGACGCCGTGCGCTTCCGCGACCTGCTCTCCCGTACCCCCGACCCCGCCGACGTGGCCGCCGACGAGTTGAGCGAGTTCAGCCTGCTCCGCTGACGGATGCCGCTCGCCGGGGCGCGCGCACGCGCCGCCGGCGCCGCTGGCGCTGAGGGGACGCCTCCGCACGGTGCCGGCGGCTCGTCACCGTGCGGAAGCGTCCCCTCACGCGCGGCGGCAGGGTGTTCACCCGGGCAGCCTAGAATCGGCAGCGTGACCCCCTCAGTGCTCTTCGTCTGCGTGCACAACGCCGGCCGCTCGCAGATGGCCGCCGGCTACATGACGGCGCTGTCCGGTGGCCGCGTCGAGGTCCTCTCCGCCGGCTCGGAGCCGAAGGACCAGATCAACCCGATCGCCGTGCAGGCCATGGCCGAGGAGGGCATCGACATCGCGAACAACGTGCCGAAGATCCTCACGACCGATGCCGTGCGCGACTCCGATGTCGTCATCACGATGGGCTGCGGTGACACCTGCCCGATCTTCCCGGGCAAGCGCTACGAGGACTGGGAGCTCGACGACCCGGCCGGCCAGTCGATCGAGGCGGTCCGTCCGATCCGCGACGACATCAAGGCCCGCATCCGGAGCCTGCTGAGCGAGCTGCTGCCCGACCTGGCCTGAGCCACCCATCCGCACGCCCGTCGCCGCACTATTCAGACTCGATCGGGCGCCACGCGGCTGGCCGGTGTCGACACGCCGGGGCAGAACGAATCCGACCTGAATTGCGCTGTGACGGGCGCCGACGCTACCCGCAACCCCGTAGCGCTGCGCCGCCGCGACGGCGAGGATGGCGGGATGGACCCCGTCGAAGCCCTCGAGGAGATCGCGTTCAGGCTCGAGCGTGAACTGGCGTCGCGCTACAAGTCGAAGGCGTTCCGCAAGGCCGCCGGCATCATCGAGCCGCTCGGAGCCGCCGAGGTCGCGGCGCGCGTGGCCGACGGCCGCCTCAAGCGCACCGCCGGCATCGGTGACACGACCTATCGCGTGATCGAGCAGGCGACGGATGGGCGCGTGCCCGACTACCTCGCCGACCTGCGGGAGCGGGATGCCGCGACGGATGCTCCTCCCGGCTCGCTCCGCACCAAGCTCCGTGGCGACCTGCACAGCCACACCGAGTGGTCGGACGGCACCACCGGCATCGAGACGATGGCCCGCGCGGCCGAGGCCCTCGGACACGAGTACCTGGTGATCAGCGACCACTCCCCGAACCTCACCGTGGCTCGGGGCCTGACGGCGGAGCGGCTCGGCGAGCAGCTCGAGGTCATCGAGGCGCTCGATGCGCATGGCAGCGGCATCCGTCTGCTCACCGGGATCGAGGTCGACATCCTCGTCGACGGATCACTCGACCAGACGCGCGAGATGCTCGGGCAGCTCGACGTGGTGGTCGCATCGGTGCATTCGAAGCTGCGAGCGGATGCCGCGACGATGACGAGACGGATGCTGGGCGGCGTGACCGATCCGCGCACGAACGTACTCGGCCACTGCACCGGGCGGCTGGTGCAGGGCTCGCGCGGCACGAGGCCGCAGTCGGAGTTCGACGCCCGGCGCGTGTTCGAGGCGTGCGCGGAGAACTCGGTGGCGGTGGAGATCAACTCGCGGCCCGAGCGGCAGGATCCGCCCGACGAGCTCATCGCGCTGGCGCTGGAGATCGGCTGTCTGTTCAGCATCGACAGCGACGCGCACGCGCCCGGACAGCTCGGTCTGCTCGACCTGGGGGCGGCGCGGGCGGAGAAGGCGGGGGTGCCGGCGGAGCGCGTGGTGAACACCTGGCCCGTCGAGAGGCTCCTGGAGTGGGCGCGGCCTTCCACACGCTGAGGCCGCGATTGCGGCGCCGCAGAGCCCCCGCTCGCTGAGGCCGGACGCAGTCTGCGGTCCAAGTGCTTCGGGCGGTCGCTGCGCTCGGCCCTCAGCGAACGGAAGGTGGAGCGGAGTGAGGCGCGCCATCCGTTCGCCCGAGCGCTCCGAACACATCAGTAGCGGGTCATCTCCCGCGACGACGGATGCGGAGACCTGCCATGGCGAAGGACGAGCGCCACCCCCGGAAGCGCTTCTGGGCGTGGAGCGCGCTCGCCGGACTGGTGAGTGCCGCGGCCTTCCTCGCCTCGGCCGAGCTCGTCGCCCTGATCGTCGCCCGTGAGGGCAGTCCCATCCTGGCGGTCGGATCGTTCGTGATCGACATCGTTCCGCGCTGGGCCAAGGAATTCGCCATCGAGACCTTCGGCGCCAACGACAAGCTCTTCCTGCTGCTCGGTCTCGCGTTCGGAGTGGCCGTCGCAGCCGCCGTCGCCGGCGTGCTGCAGTTCCTGCGTCCACCGCTCGGTGTCATCGCGCTGGGCCTCGCCGGGGTGCTCTCCACGGCGGCCATCGTGACCAGGGCCGGAGCCAGTGCCCTCGCCTGGCTGCCGCCGGTGGTCGGCACGATCGTCGGCTCCCTTCTCCTCTGGCTGCTCATCACCAAGCTCCGCTCGTGGCGCGACGACGTGGTGGCGTCGCGCCGCGATGCGGTTCCGGTGACGGATGCCGCAGACACCAGCCCCGCGGCATCCGCAACCTCCGCCAGCTCGGCCGCGAAGAGCCCCGTCGACCGCCGTGGATTCCTGCGCCTGCTCGGAATCAGCGCGGCCGGAGCCGTGATCGTCGGTGTCGGCGCCCGCGTCGTGAACGTGACGACGGGGTCGATCGACGCCGTCCGCAAGGCCCTCAAGCTGCCTGCAGCCCGGGAGAAGGTGATGGTCCCGGATGGCGCCGACCTCGACATTCCGGGAATCACGCCGCTGTTCACCAGCAACAAGGACTTCTACAGGGTCGATACGGCCCTCACCGTGCCGAGCATCGATCCCGACAGCTGGACGCTGACGATCGACGGCATGGTCGGCGAGAAGGTCGAGCTGAGCTTCGACGACCTCGTGGGCATGGGCCTCGACGAGTACTCGATCACTCTCACCTGCGTCTCGAACGAGGTCGGCGGCGACCTGCTCGGCACGGCGAAGTGGCTGGGAATCCCGGTGCGCGACGTACTCAAGAAGGCGGCCCCGAAGTCGGGAGCCGACATGGTGCTCTCGCGCAGCATCGACGGCTTCACGGCCAGCACCCCGCTCGCCTCCCTCACCGATCCGAAGCTGGACGCCATCCTCGCGGTGGGTATGAACGGCGAACCGCTGCCGCTCGAGCACGGCTTCCCGGTACGTATGGTCGTGCCGGGCCTCTACGGCTACGTGTCGGCGACCAAGTGGCTGACCGAACTCACGGTCACCACCTTCGCCAGGGACGAGGCGTACTGGACTCCGCGGGGGTACAGCGCGAAGGCTCCGATCAAGTTCTCATCGCGCATCGACACCCCGCGCCTCGACAAGGCCATCGATGCCGGTCCGGTGAAGGTCGCCGGTGTCGCCTGGGCCCAGACCGTGGGCATCAAGCAGGTCGACGTGAAGATCGACGACAACGACTGGCAGGCCGCGAAACTCTCGGTTCCGGTCAACGTCGACACCTGGGTGCAGTGGTACGTCGACTGGGAGGCCACCTCAGGCACCCATTACGTCACTGTGCGCGCGACAGACAAGAACGGCGAGCAGCAGATCGAGGAGCGCGCCCCCATCGCGCCCGATGGATCGAGCGGCCTGCAGAAGACCCTGATCAGGGTGAACTAGGTCGAGTTCTCGACACTGATGCCGCGAGAGGGGGTGACAGTCATGACGAAACGGATCTCAGCGCAGCGGCGCCAGGCCCTCGGCCAGCGCCTGCAGCTCATCGAGTTCCTTGCGGATGATCGCCGTCTCCTTCTCCTGCGGGACGAAGACGCCGTCGACGACCTGCTTGCCGCCGAAGGTCAGCTCGACGTTGGCGCCGACCCGGATCATGCCGAGGCTGACCAGGACCGGAAGCAGGGCGACTACACCACGGGTGCCTGATGAGACCCCGCCGTAGCTGACGAAACCGACGGGCTTGCGCCACCACTCCTGGTTGAGGAAGTCGATGGCGTTCTTGAGAGCGGGGGAGGAGCTGTAGTTGTACTCCGGCGTGACGAAGAGGAAGGCATCCGCCGCGTCCACCCGCTCACTCCACGCGACGGTGTGCGGCTTCGTGTACTGCCGCAGCCGCGGATGGTTGGGCTCGTCCATGAACGGCAGGCCGAGTTCGACCAGGTCGACGAAGTCGACGTCGAATCCACCGTGTTCGATGGCCTCGGCGCGCGCCCACTCGGCGATCGGCAGCCCCACCCGGCCCGGTCGCACGCTGCCGACGATGATCATCAGTCTCGTCATGGTCCCCCCCTCGAACGGATGCTTCGACACTATGCCCACGCGACGGCATCTTTCAGCCTGGCCATCGGGCTCAGTCTCCGAGCAGGGCGTCGAGTGACGGATGCAGGTGCCTGGTCGTGAGTACCGAGGCGGCGTGGGCGGCTCCGGCGCCGAGGGCGGCATCGACGTCGGTGCCGGCGAGGCTGGCGTCGAGCACGGCCGACATGAAGGCGTCGCCGGCTCCGTTGGTGTCGCGCACGACCACGGGAACGGCCGCGACCTCGTGGCGCCGCATCCCCTGCTCGGATGCCGACACGGCGATGGCACCCCGCGCTCCGAGGGTGCAGACAGCGAGGCTCGCGCCGACGCTCACGATCGCCTCGAGGAAGTCCCACGGGTCGCCCGGAAGTCGATCGGCGTTCAAGAAGACGGCGTCTGCCGCCTCGAGGAACGGCCGGTGGAACTCGCTCTCGCCGTCGTAGTCGTGCAGGTCGGTCCAGATCGGAACTCCCGTGGCGCGCGCAGCGGACAGCAGGTCGCGGCTGCGCACCGAGAGGTCGAGCACGAGGGCTGCGGCATCCGTCATCGCCGTCATCAGTTCGTCGTCGGCGGATGCCCCGGGCGAGGTGGGCGTCGAGAGGTAGAGCGAGACGCGCTCGCCAGCGCGAGTCATGAGGTTGACGTGGCGCTCTGTGGCGTCGGCTTCGGGGGCGAGGAGACCGATGCCGCTCTCGGTGAGCACGCGACGCACGCGCTCGCCGTCGGGATCGTTGCCGAGGAGGGTGTGCAGCACCACGGGCCGCCCGAGCCCGACCAGTCCGAGCGCCTTGCCAGCAGAGGTGCCGCCCAGCGTCTCGTACTCCTCGGTGGCGAACTGCATGTGCGGGACCGGCTCGGGGAGGTGGTCGAGGTAGACCAGGCGGTTCCAGGATGCGGGTCCTGAGATGAAGACGTGCTCAGCCATGTGCGCCTCTCGATCGTGGCCGCCGATCGGCCATGTCGAGAGTAGCGGGGCGAGCGGATGCCAGCCGAGTGGGTGCGACCGGATGCCGACCGCGATGCAGCGCGCCATTTCGTGGGGGTGTGCGCCACGTCAGGTGGCGCGGAACCCCCGGAAATGGCGTGAGCGCGCCCGGCAGGCGCGGGGTGGGCACCTGACTAGAGGACGGGCCCGTCGCTCTCGGTGATGTTCGCGCCCTCGAAGAACGGGTCGACGCCGAGGTCCTTGTCGTTCTCCTTGCGCAGCTTCGCCTGCACCTCGGGGTCGTCGGCGAAGTCGCGGTCGTCGGGGCTGGTGTCGTCGGGGAGATTGGTGTCGGTCATGTCGGCCACGCTACTCCGGAGCATCCGTCACTCGGGAGCGTCATTGCGGAACTGGAATTGCACGCGGGTCGACCCGTCGAGCGGCACGACGAGGGTGGTGTCGCGGTTGCTCCAGGTGTCGGGCACCAGGAACATGCGGTCGTCACCGACGATCAGCAGGCGCAGCCCCCAGTACCGGTACCGGAACCTGTCGTCCTCGGCACCGGGAAGCGCGACCTCGTGCACGCCCGTCTGCTCGGGCAGGTACAGTCGTTGCTGGGTGTCGACGATCACGCTCGGCAGCTCGTCCAGGTGCCGCGCCTGGGCCTGGGCGAGGCCGAGGCCGGACCACTGCGCGACAGTGGCCGTCGCCCAGAACAGGGCAGCAGCCACGGTGGCCCACAGCAGCACGATGACGCCGAGGCGGGGTGGCGGGGCTCCGGATGCCGTGGCCGCATCCCTCTCCATCACCCGCAGGGTGCCGAGGCCGTATGCCGTGAGGGCCGCACCCACGGCGAGCACCAGCGGGGCGACGAGGGGGTAGTACGCCCAGGCGCCGATCACCGGGTAGAGGAAGACCAGCACCAGCCCGACCGCCAGCACGATGAGGCCCACGATGATCGCACCACGGATGCCGCTGCGCAGGCGCGGCGAGGCCAGTCGTCGGCGCAGGCCGGCGTGCAGCGCGATCAGCCCGGCGCCGAGCAGGGTGAGGACGAGCACGGGTACGAGCAGGGGCTGGGGAGAGCGCATCACGTAGTCCTGCGTGCTCAGCCCGATCACGTCGACGTCGACTCCGAAGTAGTCGAACTGCGCGCGCGACGAGACGTAGCCGAAGTAGAACAGCAGTGCGCCGATCAGGGTCGCCGGAGCGACGACGTTGCCGATGAATCCCGTCCACCGCTCGAACTGCGCGCCGGCGGGGGCAGCGGTCTCCTCCTTCGGCGACGGCGACGGCGTCGTCGGGTCGGGGTGAGCGCCGTCGCTCGCGTCGCGCCTGCTGCCGCGCCGCATCAGCCGTCGGTGCCGGGGTCGGTGCCGGGGTCGGTGCCGGGGTCGGTGTCGCCGGTATCCGTCGGCGGGAACTCGAGTTCGATCTGCGAGAACTGGGTCTGGGTCTCGTCCTGGATCGACTCCTCGAAGTCGGAGCATTCCGTCGAGGCCGGATCATCGCAGGCGATGTCGGCCTGGAGGGCGACGACGGGCCTGGCGCCGTCGGGGTCGAACGGCTCACCGTTCGGCCGGATGACGAGAAGGCAGGCGCGAGCGTCGGCGCCGTAGACGTAGTCCGTGCACGGCGGCAGCGAGCTGGAGCATCCGCCCTCTCCCAGGTCGAAGATCGCCGGAGTGAAGTCGATCTGCGTCACCCCGATGTGCACGCTCGGGGGGATGTCGGCGGCGTCCTCCTGGCCGAGCCAGTTCACCTCGACGCACTGCACCGCCGGATCAGCGCTGTCGACGACGCCTCCGCCGATCGGCAGGTTCGCGAGGTGGAGGGCCGGCTCATCGGACCCTCCGTCGTCGGGTGGCGGTGCCTCGTCCCCGGATTCGGGATCCACGACGACTGGGTCGTCGGGATCGACCTCACCGAGGTTCGAGCCCGGCCCGCCGCAGCCCGCGAGCGTGACCACGACGGCCGCGGCGAACAGCCAGCGGACGAGTCCCCTGTACATGGCAGCCTCCTCGAGTGCAGCGAGGGTTGGCGCTCATTCCGGCGTCGTCTCCACTATCGACCTTCTCGGCCCCGAGCGGCAACCACTGTTGTCCCCCATTCCCGATGGATCCGGCATCCCTTGCGTGCTCCTTGCAAGCCGATGCGCGGCATAGCGCAAGAAGTGGATGCTTTCGTGACAATTCCTCACATACCCTTGTGGCTTTCCGGATGGCGGCCGTAAGGTCGCCTCATCCCGTGGCGCGAGAGCGTCCGGAGTGCCCACCGGAGTGCACCACTGATAACGGAGCGAGTCGACGATGACACGAAACGTCCCCCGAAACCCCGACCACCGCCGCAGCCGCTGGCTCACCGCGGGCGTCGCAGCTGCCGCATCCGTCGCGATCGCGGCCGGCCTCACCCTCAGCGGAGCGACCGCCGCCCTGGCGGCGAGCCCGGCAGCCACGCCAGCTCCGGCACCCGCAGTCACCCGGGCGGCGCTCGACCCGGCCCTTGTCGCCGGGCGGGGCGCCGCTGTGGCGTTCAGCGAGCAGGAGGCCGAGTCCGCGGTCACGAACGGTGCGATCGTGGCCGCCGATCGCACCGCCTACACCCTCGCCGCCGAGGCCTCGGGGCGCAGCGCCGTCTCGCTCGCGCCGGGGCAGTACGTGGAGTTCACGCTGCCGAAGGCCGCGAACGCCATCACTGTGCGCTACAGCATCCCCGATTCCGCGACGGGCGGCGGAATCACGGCACCCCTGGCCGTCACGGCGAACGGCGGGGCGAAGCGCACCATGACGCTCACCTCGCAGTACTCCTGGCTGTACAACCAGTACCCGTTCACGAACGATCCGCAGGCAGGGCTGCTGCATCCGGACTGGTGGATCACCGAGTGCTCCTGCGTGCCGTCGCAGACCACGCCGACGCCGGTGATCTCGACGCCCTTCCGCCCCATGCACTTCTTCGACGAGCAACGACTGCTGCTCGGCAAGACCTACAAGGCGGGCGACGTCATCCGTCTCACGGCGCCCGCCGGGAGTGCGGCATCCGCCACGGTGATCGACCTGCTGGATTCCGAGAAGGTTGGTCTTCCGCACGTACGACTCGTGGCGGCGAACGTGCTGCTGTTCGGTGCCGATCCGCTCGGCAGGAAGGACTCGGCCGGAGCCTTCGACAAGGCCATCGCCTTCGCCAAGAAGAGCAAGCTGAAGGTCTACGTGCCACCGGGGGTCTACCAGGTGAACCGGCACATCATCGTCGACGACGTGACGATCGAGGGCGCGGGCAACTGGTACACGACCATCCGCGGCTCGGAGGTCGCCCTCTCGACGCCGACGCCCGACGGGTCTGTGCACACAGGGGTCGGCTTCTACGGGAAGGATGCCTCGGTCGGAGGCAGCCACAACGTGCACCTGTCAGGCTTCGCCATCCAGGGCGACGTGCGGGAGCGCATCGACACCGATCAGGTGAACGGCATCGGCGGCGCGCTCAGCGACTCGTCGATCGACGGTCTGTACATCCAGCACACCAAGGTGGGCATCTGGCTCGACGGACCGATGACGAACCTGTCGATCACCGACAATGTGATCGTCGACCAGATCGCCGATGGGCTCAACTTCCACACCGGAGTCACGAACTCGACGGTGGCGAACAACTTCGTGCGCAACACCGGTGACGACGGCCTCGCGATGTGGTCGGAGAAGGTGGGCAACGCCGGGAACACCTTCGACCACAACACCGTGCAGACGCCGACCCTGGCGAACGGCATCGCCATCTACGGCGGGAGCGACAACACGGTGTCGAACAACCTCATCGCCGACCCGATCCGCGAGGGCAGTGCGATCCAGGTGGGGTCGCGGTTCGGCGCCGAGGCCTTCGCGGGACACCTCTGGATCACCGACAACACCACGGTGCGCGCCGGCACCTACGAGCTCAACTGGAACATCGGGCTCGGGGCCATCTGGTTCTACGCGCTGGAGAAGAACATCGACGCCGACATCCAGGTGTCGGGCGACCACTTCCTCGACAACACCTACAACGCGATCATGGTCGTGGCCGACTGGCCGGTGAAGGACCTCTACTCGGTCACGAACCTGCACTTCGCGAACATCCGGGTCGATGGCACCGGCACCTCGGTGCTGAGCGCCCGGGCGATGGGATCGGCGAGCTTCGAGAACGTCGACGCCCGCAACGTCGGGGCTGTGGGCGTGAACAACTGCGGAGCGTTCAACTTCACGCCCACCGGATCGGAGTTCAGCATCACCGACCTCGGCGGCAACGACGGTGGCGGCACGACGGGACCGTGGCTGGCGCCCTGGGAGCTGCCGAACACGATCACGTGCGACGACCGTCCGCCCGTCGTGGTGCCGCCGGCGCCGTCGGCGTGGTGACGGGCATCCGCAACGCGTCGAGTCGCCCAGCTTCGTCGACTTCAGGCCTTCCTGTGCCTGCAGTGGCGACGAATCGGGGCGACTCGACGGGAGGGTTCAGGCGGTGACGGGTGCGCCGGCATCACCCCAGCGCTGGATCAGTACCAGCCCTGCGACTCCGAGGTATCCCAAGCGGCGCACGGCGAGCCGTAGCGGCCGGCGATGTAGCTGAGGCCCCAGCTGATCTGGGTTGCCGGGTTGGTGGCCCAGTCGGCTCCGGCCGACGCCATCTTGCTGGCGGGCAGGGCCTGCGGGATGCCGCCGGCACCGCTCGAGGCGTTGTAGGCGTTGGCGTTCCAGCCCGACTCCTTGTCCCACAGCGGAACGAGGCAACCGAACTGGTCGTCGCCCCAGCCGTACTGCGACGCCATCATGTCGCGGGCGATGGACTGAGCCTCGCTGGGGTTCGACGGGGCGGACGGGCGCGATCCGCTCGACGCCGTCTCGGTGGACGCGCTGGCCTCGGCCTCGGCGGCGGCCTCTGCTGCTGCGGCCTCGGCCTCGGCCGCGGCGGCGGCTTCGGCTGCGGCCTTCTCGGCAGCGACGCGGTCGGCCTCGGCTGTCGCGGCGGCGACCTTCTTCGCATCCGCCGTCACTTGGCTGGCAAGCGCGAAGACGCGCTGCGGAGCGAGGAGCTCGTAGTGGCTGAGCGCGGAGGAGTGCGTGGAGAGGGCCGTGGCGTCGGCCTTGTCCTTCGCTGCGGCGATGGTCTGCTTGGCGCCGGCGAGGGCTACCGTCGCCGACTTGGTGGCCTGGGCCTCGAGGATGCCGCCGTGTGCGGCGAGCTGTTCGGAGTGCAGGCCGGTGCTCTGGGCGAAGGCGGCCGTGGCCACGTTGCGCTCATTCTGCGCTGTCACAGCGGACTGCAGCACGAAGCCGGTTCCGACCATGCTCCCGACGGCGACGAGGGCGCCGGCCGTGAGGATGGGAACGCGGCCGCGGTGCCAGACCGAGCGGCGGGGAGAGGCGTGGAGAGCCTCGTTCTTCGAGATGGAGGTACGGGTTTTCAGCGAGGAGAACAGGTTTCGTATGACTTTCACTCGGCGGATCGCGCGGCGCTACGGCTGGCGCGGGCCTGAATCTTTCGTTCCTCGGGCGGGGGCGCCCGGGCGAAGTCGCCAGTCTGCACACGCTCTCTGGACGAAACCTCATGTTGTCCTGTTAATGTCATCCGAATCCGGATGTCGCTGCCACCGGGTCTGATACCCATGCATCCGCATGATGACGGGGCAGGGCGGGGTCTCGCAGCTGGTTTCAGGCGCGGTTGAAAAAGAAGCGCGATTCGCAGAATTTCTCGAGATCGGGCCGATTCGCCGGATTCTCGTGCAAGAGGGTCGCAGTCAGGCGGATGCCGACGACGCCGATGCCGACGCCGATGTCGTGTCGGCTGACGCCGCGTCGGCTGCCTCCGAGCCCAGCGCCGGCCGGCACGCCGTCGCCGACATCCGTCCCTCGGGGTCGAGCCTCTCGAGAAGGGTGCCACCGATCGCGTACAGCTGCTCGAGCTGCTCAGGGGACAGCGCGTCGGTGACGAGTGCCCGGACGTTCTCGGCATGGCCGGGTCCGGCTTCAGCGAACAGGGCGAGTCCGGCATCGGTCAGGCGGGCATTCGTCGCCCGACGGTCCTCCGGGCACGGGAAGCGCTCGATGAGTCCGCGCTCCTCGAGACGCCGCGCCACGTGGGAGAGGCGGGGAAGGGTGGCGTTCGTCTGCGAGGCCAGCCGCGTCATCCGCGAGGTGTGGTTGTCGGAGTCGGCCAGCACCATGAGCACGCGGTACTCGAAGTGCGTGAGTCGCGCGTCGCGCAGGAGTTGGGCGTCGAGCGCCCCGGGCAGCAGTTCGGTGACCGCGATGAGGCGCACCCAGGCCGCTTCCTCGGCCGCGGTCATGCCTGAGGAATCGGGGATCCGAGTGTCGACCATGCCCTGATTCTATTCGATTGGTTGAAGAAACAACCTAAGACGAGTACGGTCTTTAGTTGTTGGAACAACTTATTAGGGAGACGCCATGACCTCGGTCAGCATCATCGGAAACGGCAACATGGGCACGGCCATCGGCGCGCTCGCGGCGGAGGGCGGTCACACCGTGGAGTTCATCGACCATCAGTCCACCGCGATCGCGGGCGACATCGTCGTTCTCGCCGTTCCGTACCCGTCGGTCGCCGGCATCCTCGACGATCACGGGGCCGCGCTCGCCGGCAAGGTCGTCGTCGACATCACCAACCCGCTCGACTTCGCCACCTTCGACGGCCTGGTGGTTCCGGCCGACGGGTCGGCGGCATCCGTCATCGCGAAAGCGCTCCCGGAGTCGAAGGTCCTGAAGGCGTTCAACACGACCTTCGCCGGCACCCTCGCCTCGAAGACCGTGGGCGATGCGCCCGTCACAGTGCTCATCGCCGGCGACGACGATGCGGCCAAGGGACTGCTGGCCTCGGTGCTGACGGATGCCGGAGTCGCCTCGATCGACGCCGGCTCGCTGAAGCGGGCGCGCGAGCTCGAGGCACTCGGCTTCCTGCAGTTGACGCTCGCGGTGCAGGAGAAGATCGGCTGGACCGGCGGGTTCGCACTCGTCAAGTAGCGACAGGGCCGGCGACCGTGCGGATGCGGGCGATTGCTGAGGCCGCCAGCCGCCCCCGCGCTACAGTGCGATGGTGGCGCAGAGTCCCGACGGAACGCAGCCCCGGCGTCGGCAGCGGCGCTGGATCGTCACGGTGCTCGCGGCCCTGACGGCGACGCTCATCGCCCTCTTCACCGTCACCGTCGATCGCCGCGTCGACGCCGGAATCGTCGAGGAGTGGCAGGCGCCGGGCTTCTACCGCACGACGGGGTCCGAGGCATCCGCTCCACCGGGAACCATCGTGCGGTCGGAGCGGCTGCTGAGCGCTCCGACCGGATCCGAGGCCTGGCGCGTGCTCTTCCATTCCACGGATGTGCTGGGTCACGACATCCTGACGTCGGGAATCGTCGTCGCCCCCGTCGGCACAGCGCCGGCAGAGGGGCGCACGATCGTGTCGTGGGGGCACCCGACCACCGGGGCTGCGCAGCGCTGCGCGCCCTCCGTCGGCGTCGACCCGTTCATCCTCATCGAGGGCCTCCGCGACTTCCTCGAGGCCGGTTACGTCGTCGTCGCGGCGGACTACTCCGGCATGGGTGCCGCCGGCCCCGCCTCGTATCTGATCGGTGCAACCGAGGGCAACAACCTGCTCGACGCCGCACGAGCGGCCCGATCGCTCCCGACCGGCGCGAGCGATCGGCTGGTGCTCTGGGGCCACTCGCAGGGCGGTCACGCGGCGCTCTTCGCCGGGCAGAGGGCAGCGACCTACGCGCCGGAGCTCGCTCTGGAGGCCGTGGCCGTCGCGGCTCCGGCGACCGATCTCGGCGGACTCATGAACGCCGACATCGGCGACGTCTCAGGGGTGACGATCTCGGCCTATGCCTTCGCGGCCTTCAGCTCGGTCTACGGGCCGTCGACGCCGGATGCCGACCTCAGCGACATCCTCACCCCGGCCGGCGCCGCCGCGGTGCCGGCGATGGCGAAGCTCTGCCTGTTCGGCCAGAACAAGCAGCTGCACGCCATCGCGACGCCCCTGATCGGGAGGTTCCTGTCCTCCGACCCGGCCACCACCGAGCCGTGGAAGACCATGCTGGCTGACAACACCCCCGGAGCGACGGCACTGCCGGTGCCGTTGTTCGTGGCGCAGGGGCTCGACGACACCCTGGTGCATCCCGAGCTCACGAGCGACTTCGTGCGGCACGAGAAGGACCTCGGCGTCGACGTCGTCTACGACGAGATCCCGGGCACCGGGCACGGGGAGGTCGCGCTGCGGGCCGTGCCGAAGGTGCTGCCGTGGTTGGCCTCCGTCGGCGGTGGTCCGGAGTGACCGGCGTCAGTCGGCACCGGGGCCGCCGGATGCCGAGCGCTTACGCGCCGCTGTTGTAGCGCGAGAGCAGTGCGGCGAAGGTCTCGAGGTCGTCGGCACCCCAGTGCGCGAGGCGGTCGGTGAGGGCCGCGAGGAGCTCGGCCGATGATTCCGCCTGCAGGATGCGGCCGCTCGCCGTGAGCTCGATGGCCTGGCCGCGCGTCGCCGGACCGGCGCCCGACCCTGCTGCATCCGGAGCGAACTGCACCAGGCCGAGGTCGAACAGGATCTTGAGCTGCCGGGAGACCGTCGACTTGTGCAGCTGGAAGTGGTTGGCGATGTCGACGCCGCGCGCACCGGGGTTCGCCTCGATGAAGTTGAGCAGCGACTGGTCGACCAGGGACAACGACGGATGCGTGCGACGGGCGCGAGCGGATCCGCGGCGCGTGGCCGTGGTCAGTTCGTCGCGGATGCGGGCTATCGCGGGGGCTGGGTCGGTCGGCTCCGTCAATTCCATGACCATGCCTCCAACCTAGTGCGACCTCGAGGATTTGAGTTGAGTGATGCAACCTTGTAGGTTGCTATTTACAACTTCTGGCGTCGACGCTGCCGAGCGCCTTGTTCCCCCTCCCTCTCTCGAACGGCTTCAGCATGTCTGCCCACCGCACCCCCGGCTCCCCGCCTCTCGCCCTCGCCTCGGGCTCGTCCGCTTCCCCGTCCCCGACGCCTGCACGGCCGTTGGGCGTTCCGGGCGCGGCCTTCTGGAAGTCGCTCGCGGCGCATCTCGCCATCCCACTGTTCCTCGCTGCAGGCATGGCGCTGTCGTACCTCGGCGCGTTCCACGAGCCGGCGCCGCACGACCTGCACGTGGCCGTGGTCGGCGACTCGCCCGCATCGATGGTGTTCGCGCAGACGCTCGATGACCGTGCCGACGGCAAGCTGCACGTCGAGACCACGCCCACCCACGCCTCCGCCGAGAAGCTCGTGCGGGACGGCGACGTCGCAGCCGCCTATGAGACCACCGCGACGGAAGCGACGCTCGTGGTCGCGAGTGCGGCATCCGACACCACGGCGGCCGCGGCCCAGAAGATCTTTCTGCCCATCGCCTACAGCCAGCACCTGCCGTTCACCGTCGACGACGTCGTTCCCGTCGGCGAGCACGACAGCACGGGCCAGGGGCTCTTCTTCCTCATGGTGGCGCTGAGCGTCGGCGCCTATGCGAGCGCCATCGCCATCGCCGCCGTCACGGCCCGCATCGGCATCGGCTGGCGCATGGGCATCGCCGCCCTCGTCTCCGGAGTGGTCGCGGCCATCGGAGTCGTCGTCGCCGAACCCGTCTTCCAGATGATCCCGAACGGCGTCTGGGGAATCTGGCTGGTGTCCTGGCTCTACGTCTTCGGCATCATCGCGATCGGTGTCGGGCTGCATCCGGTGCTCGGCAAGTGGACGACTCCGGCGCTCACGCTGCTGTTCGTGATGCTCAACGTC
This sequence comes from Leifsonia sp. Leaf264, assembly GCF_001422325.1. Classification (GTDB taxonomy): domain Bacteria; phylum Actinomycetota; class Actinomycetes; order Actinomycetales; family Microbacteriaceae; genus Orlajensenia. The sequence continues at coordinate 21,086 of NZ_LMMR01000008.1, read as the reverse complement.
ACCAGCTGCGGCGGCATCTTCGCCGCTCCGTTCCAACCGGCGCTGTTCGCCGGCCTGCACACCTTCTGGAACGGCGCCGCCTTCATCGACGCCGTGCAGTCGCTCGCCTACTTCCCGGGGCGGCAGTTCGGATTCGACGGCCTGCGACTCGCGCTGTGGGCGACGGCCGGCCTGATGCTCATCGTGGTCGTGCACGGCTGGAGCGTGCGGCGCACGCGCATCGCCGACGAGACCCTCGCCGTGACCCGTGACGAAGAGGAGCAGGTCGTCGCCGCATAGCGGGTACTGGGTCGCCGCGGGCTGCGTCCGTGCCTCGTGGTGTGCAGCCATCGTGTGTTCGGCCCTTGTGGCTGTCGGCGGTCCGTGGTCGGCTGGGCGTATGGGCTTCGATCCGAACTTCCTCGCCGTTCCCGTTCAGTTCCCGACCCCTGCCGCCGTGGAGTCGGAGACGGCGGCATCCGTCGAACCCGAATCGGCCCTGCTCGACTACGTGCACTTCTCGGTCGACCTCGATCGGGAGCGCAGGCTCGCCCGTGCGACGGGAGTGAACATCGACGGGGCCGCCATCATCGATCTTCCGCGTGGCGACGACTGGCGCTTCGACGAGCGCATTCCCGAGGACTGGCAGACCGGCCCGGCGGTCTACGCGAGCAACGACCTCGATCGCGGGCACCTGGTTCGTCGCCGCGATCCGGTCTGGGGTGCGGATGCCGAGACCGCTGAGTCCGACACCTTCCACTTCACCAACGCGGCCCCTCAGGCGTCGACGTTCAACCAGGGCAAGGAGCTCTGGCTCGGCCTCGAGGACCACGTCTTCGCCTTCGCCGGCGTCAACGAGCTGAAGCTCAGCGTGTTCACGGCGCCAGTCCTCGGGCCAGACGATCCGCCGTACCGCGGCATCCGCATCCCGCTGAGGTTCTGGAAGGTCGTGGCGTGGACGGCGAGCGGTGCAGCGGCCGACGCTCCCGACCTGTTCGCCGCCGGCTTCATCCTCGACCAGTCGTCGCTGGTGCGCGATCACGAGGCCGAACGAACTCTGAGCGCCGCCGGCGAGCCGCCCATGCTCGGCCCGTACCGCACCTTCCAGGTGCCCATCGCCGACATCGCTGCGGCGACGGGGCTGGTGCTCGACGAGCTCGTGGCGGCCGATCGGATGCCGCACTCCGTCGCCGCGGGCGGCTGGCGCGAGCTCACGGAGCCCGGCGACATCCTGCTGTAGCCGCTCGCCACTTGGGGCCGTTCACGCTGAATCCACTCGCCACCTGTGGCCGGTCGACGAGACCTCGAGCGTCCGGACGTGGCGAGCCGAGCGGTTCGTGCGGCCGCCAGACGGCCACAACTGGCGACCGGCGGACCCCGGTGGCGAGCGGGCTCCAGCGATACCGAGGATGATGGGGCGCATGGCTGAACCCCAGACTCCCCGCGTCGCCGTCTACATCGACTTCGACAACATCGTCATCTCGCGCTACAACCAGATGTTCGGCAAGGCCGCCTTCACCCGTGACCGCGCCCGCACCCACGAGGTGGTCTCGGGCGGAACCGACGAGGTCTCAGGCCGCCTGCAGCAGGCCAAGGTCGACGTCGGCGCCGTCATCGACTACGCCTCCTCCTTCGGCTCCATCGTCGTGAGCCGGGCCTACGCCGACTGGTCGCAGCGCGTGAACGCGGCGTACCAGAAGCAGCTCATCGACCGGGCGATCGACCTCACCCAGATGTTCACCACGACGCTCGCCGGCAAGAACGGCGCCGACATCCGTCTCGCCGTCGATGTCGTCGAAGACCTGTTCCGCCTGCCCGACGTCACCCACGTCGTGATCGTCGCCGGCGACTCCGACTACATCGCGCTCGCCCAGCGCGCTCGCCGCCTCGGCCGCCACGTGATCGGAATCGGCGTGGCCGGTGCCACCAGCCGGGCCCTCATGGCCGCCTGCGACGAGTTCTCCGACTACGACGACCTGCCCGGCATCGAGCGCTGGGTCGCTCCGCCGCGCGCGGCGGCAACCCCTGCAGCCGCTGCTCCGGCAGAGGCTCCGGCGACGGATGCGGCCCAGACTGCCCCCGCCACGAAGGCGAAGGCCGGATCCCGCCGGGCGAAGTCGACGGATGCCGCGGCCAAGGCCGAGCCCGCTGCATCCGGTGCTGCATCCGCAGCTCCCGAGAGCGGACCGAAGCGCAAGGCGACGACGATCCCCGAGTTCTCGCACCCGCTCGAGCCCCTCGACTCGGCGCTCGACGAGGACGTCGAGGAGGCGCCGGTCGACCCCGCCACCACGCAGAAGGCAGCGACCGACCTGCTCGTGCGTGCGCTGCGCCTGGTGCACACCCGCTCGAACGACGAGGAGTGGGCGTTCACATCCGAGGTGAAGAACCAGATGATCCGCATGGACCCGGCGTTCAAGGAGAAGCCGCTGGGCTTCAAGTCGTTCTCCGACTTCATCGCCTCGCGCTCCGACGTCGTGGAGGTCAACGAGAAGGCCGCCGCGAACACCCGACGCCTGCGCCTGAAGGCCTGAGCGGCCTTAAGGCCTGACCGGCCTCGCATCTGCTCGGCGGACCGACGATGCTGCGGCGGAGGTTCCTGCATCCGCCTGAGCACTCACCCTCCGCCGAGTCTCGTCCCGCCGAGAGTCGTCAAAGGCCTGACCCGAGGCCGATTCTCGTCGGCAGCACGGCGTGACGCAAGCCCTTGCGTCGCCGCCCGCCCGCGGTGTTGGCTGAGAGTCGGCTATCGATGAGGGGGTGGGTCAGCGTGCGCGTACTCGCGTTCATCATGTCGATTCTGGTGGCGACGGTCGCGTTGCTGGGCGGCGTGGTGCTCATCGTCAGGCTGACGCCGGATGCTGATCCCTGGCTCGGCCCGCTCGCGACCTTCGCGCTGACGATCCTCGTCTACGGTCCCCTGCTCCTGGGTCGCTCAATGCCTACTGGGACGTGCGCCGCAACGAGGAGAGCCGCTGCTACTACCGGTGGTGGTTCTGGATCGTAGTCGGCCTCGACGTTCTGGCGGCCGTCGCCATCGTCGTGTTCTCCCTCGCCGCAGCGTCTCCGATCTGGGTGCCCGTCGTCATCGTCGGGGGTGCTGCCCTTCTGCTGACCGTCGCCATCGTCGTGGGCCGCTGGCTGGGCGTGCGCGACGATCGACGTCCACCCGACGACAGAGCGTTGAGCGTGATCGACGGCGCGCAGATCCGTCGCAAGATCCTCATCATCGCGCTCACCTTCGTCATCGCGATGGCTGCAGGACTGGTGTTCACGACGCTGCTCGCGCTCGCGGATGCGGGGGCCGAGCCCTCGGGGCGCTTCGTGCTGTTCGCGCTGCAGATCGCGTTGCTCGCGGCGACGTTCGCCGGCATCATCGTGGCGCGCCCGCTCAACCTCGCGCTGCGCGAGAGCGCGGGGCGCGATCTCGGTCTCGTGCGCAAGCTGGCCCGCGTGGTGCTGCGCGGAAAGGACATCGAGCTCGCTCCCGATGAGCGCGTGGCGGCGGTGCGCTACGCCGTGGTGGCGCGTTCGGCGCTCGGGTTCCAGCTTGGCTACACGACGCTGCTCTACCTCGCGTTGCTGATCCAGTACCTCGGAGTCCTCATCGACGGTGAGCCGCCGCTCTTCTACACGGTGCTGGCGATGATCCTCGTGGTCGTGCTCGTCATCTACTACCCGATCTTCATCGTCCGCATCCGTCGGGCGGCCCGCTACGCCCAGGAGCACGCTGCCGTCCTCGACGCTGACGGGGAACTGCAGCCGTCCTAGGCTGGACCGCGTGCCCGATTTCCTGCCGCTGACCGATCGCAGCGCGCTCCGCGCCGACTGCGCGAACTGCTTCGCGTTGTGCTGCGTGGCGCTGAACTTCGTGGCATCAGCCGACTTCGCCATCGACAAGAGCGCCGGCGACCCGTGCCCGAACCTGAAGGAGGACTACCGCTGCGGCGTGCACTCCGAGCTTCGTGAGATCGGATTCAGGGGCTGCACGGTCTACGACTGCTTCGGCGCCGGCCAGCACATCTCGCAGCAGACCTTCGGCGGCCGCAGCTGGCGCGGCGACAGATCGACCGCGTCGGAGATGTTCGCGTCGTTCGGCGTGATGAAGGAGCTGCACGAGCTGCTCTGGTACCTGGTCGAGGCGAGGGAGCGGGTTGCGGCGCTCGCGGGCGGCGCGGTCGCGGCATCCGTCAGCGGTGCCGAGATCGAGACCCTGCTCGCCGAGACCGAGAGGCTGACACGAGGGACTCCGGATGCTCTCCTCGCCCTCGACGTGGACGAGCACTGGGCGCGGGTGAACGCTGCACTGGTGCGGGTGAGCGAGATGGTGCGGGCGGATGCGCTCGCCGGCCGGGAGCCGCATCCGCGAGCCGGACGTGGCGCAGACCTCATGGGCGCGAAGCTGCGCGCGGCCGATCTGCGTGGGGCGAACCTGCGGGGCGCCTACCTGATCGCGGCGGACCTCCGTGGCGCCGAGCTGTGCGGCGCCGACCTGATCGGCGCGGACCTGCGGGATGCCGACCTCAGCGGAGCCGACCTCTCGGCGGCGCTGTTCCTCACAGGCCCCCAGGTGGCCTCGGCGCAGGGCGATGCGTCGACGCGGCTGCCGGCGGGGCTGGAGCATCCGCGGCATTGGGCCGCCTCCTGATCGAGCGGCGCTCCGCCCTGCGCGCCGCCCAGCCCTGCGCGTCGCGCCGCTCAGCCGTGCCCGCGCCGTGCAGGGCCGCCGTCTGAAGGCAATCCGGCCGCCGTGTGAAGGCCTACTGCGGCTGAGGCCCGGAATTCCGGGGCGGGGCTTCTCGGGGTGCCTTCACACGGCGGCGGGGCGCCGGGCATACGGCGGCGGGGCGCCGGGCTACGGAGGCACGGCGCCGGGCTGGGGCGGCAGGGCGTCACCAGGAGGTCGCTACTCGCCGCTCGGGTGCGCCCCAGCAGCGTCGATGACCCAGGCGTAGGCGAAAGCGCGCTCACGCCAAGCGCTGTAGCGACCGGAGACGCCGCCATGGCCAGCGGCCATCTCGATCTTGAGCAGCGCATCCGCGCCGACCTCGCGGAGGCGCGCCACCCACTTGGCAGGCTCCACGTACAACACCCGGGTGTCGTTGAGGCTGGTGACGGCGAGGATGCGCGGGTAGTGCACCTCGTGCACGTTCTCGACGGGGGAGTACGACTTCATGTAGTGGTACACCTCCTCGTCGTCGAGCGGGTTGCCCCACTCGTCCCACTCGATGACGGTGAGCGGCAGCGAGGGATCGAGGATCGAGGTGAGCGGGTCGACGAAGGGCACTTCAGCGAGGATGCCGGAGAAGTACTTCGGCGCGAGGTTCGCGACAGCGCCCATGAGCAGGCCGCCGGCACTTCCGCCCTGCGCGACCAGCTTCGACGGCGTTGTGTAGCCGGCCTCGATGAGGTGCTTGGTGGCGTCGACGAAGTCGGTGAAGGTGTTGCGCTTGTGCAGCTTCTTGCCGTGCTCGTACCAGAGCCGGCCCATCTCGCCGCCGCCGCGCACGTGGGCGACCGCGAAGATCATGCCGCGGTCGAGCAGGCTGAGCCGCGGGATGCCGAAGCCCGGGTCGATCGAGTGCTCGTACGAGCCGTAACCGTACAAGAGGGTCGGGGCGGGTTCGCCCGGGGTCACCAGGTCGCGGCGGTACACGAGCGAGATCGGGATGCGCGTGCCGTCGGCCGCTGTCGCCCACTCGCGGCGCTGCTCGAACAGGCTCGCGTCGTAGTGGCCGAGCACGGGCTGCTGCTTGAGCAGGCGGCGCTCGCCGGTGGCCACGACGTAGTCGTACACGGTCGACGGCGTCACGAAGCTGGTGTAGCCGAGGCGCAAGGTCGGCTGCGTCCACTCGGGGTTCGACCCCGTTCCCACGGCGAACAACGGCTCGTCCCAGCCGAGCTCGTGCAGGGCGTCGTCGTGGGTCGCGTCGGGGATGCGCGCCACGGCCACCCGCGGCAGGCCGTCGCGGCGGTACTCCACCGACACGAAGTCGCGGAACGCGTCGACGCTCTCGAGCCGCACCGCCGGATCGTGGGGGAGCAGCATCCGCCGGTCGCCTTGGGGGTCGGATGCCGCGACACTGACGAGCTCGAAGTTGACCGCCCCGTCGTTGTGCACGATGAGCAGCCTGTCGTGGCCGTTCACGATCGCGTGCTCCACGTCGTACTCGACGCCGTCGACGCGGGGCCAGACCACCGAGAACTCGCCCGTCGGGTCGGATGCCGGCAGCAGGTGGATCTCGGTGGTCACGTTCGACCCGGCCTCGATCACCAGGTACTGGCGGCTGCGGGTCAGGCCGACGCCGATCCAGAAACGCTCGTCGGGCTCATGGAACACCGAGACGTCGGCCGACTGCGGCGTTCCGATCTCGTGCCGCCAGATGGTGTCGGGGCGCCAGGCGTCGTCGACCGTGGCGTAGAAGAGGTAGCGGCCGCTCGGGTCGAAGAGGGCACCCGACGAGGTGTTGGGGATGACGTCGGCGAACTCGTCGCCCGCGGCATCCGGGGCCAGAGAGCGCAGCCGGATCGTGTAGCGCTCGTCGCCCTCGAGGTCGGTGGCGTAGAGCAGGGTGCTCCCGTCCGTCGAGACGTCGAAGCTGCCGAGCGAGTAGAAGTCCTGGCCGTCCGCCTCGGCATTGTCGTCGAGCAGGACCTGCTCTCCGGGGAGCACGGATGCGTCCCCTTCCAGTACCGGCGGGGTCCAGTCGTCGGGCCCGCTGATGGGAGCGCGGCAGTGGATGCCGTACTGGCTGCCCTCGACGGTGCGGGTGTAGTACCACCAGTCGCCCTCGCGGCGGGGAACGCTGAGGTCGGTCTCCTGGGTGCGGTTCTTGATCTCCTCGAAGATCTGCTCCTGCAGCAGGCCCAGCTTCTCGGTGCGCGCCTTCGTGTACGCGTTCTCCTCGTGCAGGTGGGCGAGGACCGCGGGATCCTCCTTGGCGCGCAGCCATTCGTAGTCGTCGACCACGGTGTCGCCGTGATGGGTGCGTTCGGTGGGCTGCTTCGGAGTGACCGGGGGAGTGAGCACCGTCTCAGCGTACCGGGCGGCCTCGGGACGCATCCCGAGGGCCGTGTCCATGGCGAACGGATGCCGCGCGCCCGGCGCACAGGGCGACGCAACGCGGAGGCGCCGACCCCCGAAGGGATCGGCGCCTCGTGTTCGCTGGATCGGACTAGCCGCGCGGCGGGGTGACCCGCAGGAACGCCACCTTGTCGAACAGCGACGCTTTCACCTCCACCTTGGTGCCATACCCCACGCCGGCGTCAGCCGGGTTGCCGGTACCGAGCGTCATGCCGCCGAGAGTGGCGCCGTAGGCGTCGGTGGCGGGGCTGCCGTCGGGGTTGACCACGCGCGTGGAGTACGGCGCGCCGTCGACCGAGGGAACCACGACCGAGCCCTCGGCATAGCGCCAGTAGGCGCCATCCTCGCGGAGCTCGATGCCGGGCACCCAGCCCTTGTCATCGGTGAAGGTCTTCACGGGTGCCTGCGCCGGGACCTTGGTGCAGTACTCGGTGAACGCCTCATCGGTGATGCACTCCGTGAACGGGTACGTCTTCTTCAGCCCGAAGGCGGCGTTGGACGAGTTGGCACGGGAGGACATGTTCTTCAACGTCGACGGGTCCAGCTCCGCCGCGGCGCCGGTGCGGCGGAGCGGATCGAAGTGGCTGTCGACGATGAGGAGGCCGCCCTTGGCGCCACCGCTGGGGAGCGAGGTGAGAGCACCGGTGACGTGGTTCACGTCGCCGTACGTCGTGTCGCGGTACCAGACCAGGGCACCGGGCGCGTTGTACTTGATCTTCTGCACCTTCCAGGCGTCATCGCTGTACACGGTCGTGTAGGCGTACTGCAGGCCGGCGTCGAAGCCGTCGAAGTTGCGCCACTCGACCAGGTAGTACTGCGCCTTCACCTGGGTTCCGGAATCGATGTGCCATCCGGCGCCGGTGGTGTCGGTGTGCGTCGAGACCTCGTTGGTCCAGCCGTTGTCGCCGCCCTCGACGTCATCGCTCCAGACCGGCGTGTCACCGCTGGTCAGGTCGAAGTCGTCGGAGAACCAGCCGCGCTCCTCGAAGGCGGCATCCGTCGCGTAGCGGAGACGGACGTCGACCTTCTGCCCGGCGAACGCCGACAGGTCGACGTACTGGTGTGCCCAGCCGTTCGACGAGGCGGTGAGGCCGTACTTGAGGTTGCCGAAGGTGGCCAGGTTCCCATTGGGGTCGGGGTAGTCATCCGGGGTCGATGCCTCGGAGCCGTCCTCGTTGAACACCTTCTGGTCGACCCACGTGGTACCGCCGTCGGTCGAGACCTCGACGAAGCCGAAGTCCCAGTCCTCCTCGATCACGTAGTTGTTCCACATCCAGAACTTGGCGTCGGTCGGCACGTCGACGTTGCGCTTGAGGCGCACATCGGCCCACGACTGGTCGGCACCGGAGTACCACATGCCCTCACCGCTGTGCGGCGTCGCGAGGGTCACCACCTTGTCGGGCAGGTTGATCTTCACGCCGTCCTCGGTGTGCTTGATCGGACGGGAGGCCTGGCTGACCGTGATGGTGCGCGCCTTGTCTCCGGGGTTGACGACCTCGGGGTCGCTCCAGCCGAGCACGTACTTGTCCCAGATGCCCATGTGGGCGGGCATCGACTGGAAGATCGGTCCGCTGTGCGATCCCGACGACATGAGGTCCCAGAAGTCGACGTCGGAGTCGGCGTTGCCCGAGGTGTCGTAGAGGTCGGGCAGGCCGAGGTCGTGGCCGTACTCGTGGGCGAACACGCCGACGCCCGAGTCCTCGGGCTGCACGATGTAGTTCGACAGCTTGAGGTTCGTGCCGGGGATCGCCGCGCCACCCGCGACAGCGGAGGAGTGCGCCCAGATGGCGTAGGTGCCTTCGGCACCGCCGCCGCCCGACTTGTCGGATCCGGCGTGCACGAGCACGACGTGGTCGATGACGCCGTCGGGCTCGTTGTAGTTGCCGTCGCCGTCACGGTCGCCCTGGTCCTCGAGGTCGTAGTCGGCCCACGGGAAGTTCGGCTGCGCGGCTGCGAGAGCAGTCACGGCGTCGATCGGGAGCTGACCGGCACCGAGGGGGTTGTCGGGGTGGCCCTGCATGTCCTGGATGGCTCCGGCCTCGTAGACGCCCTCGTCGTTCAGGTGGCAGGTGCTCGCGCCGTAGTACGCCTCGGAGTGCGGCACCGTGATCCACGGCGTCGCCGATCCCGTGACGGTGTACGCGCCCTGCGACATCTCCTCGTACATCCGCTTCATGGTGTACCCCGAAATGTCGAAGCCCTTCTTGCCGTCGGGTCCCGTCAGGTCGGTGCGCACGCGCTTCGTGATGCCCTTGTCGGTGTAGAGCATGTCGTTGAAGTGCTTCGACGAGAAGTCGGGCACCCACATCGAGTTGTTGTCGAGCTTGGAGGCGTTCGCGGGATTCGGGATGGTGTTGTGGAGGGGTCCGCTCTGCACGTCGCCGAGCTTGCATTCCGTCGCACCGAACTCGGTCGGCACCTGTACGTCGGAGAAGTCGTCGGCCGCGTTCTGGTTGAACTCCACGAGGATCGTGAGGAGCTTGGCCTTCTGCGTCGTCGACGCCTTCTTGTAGATGCTCTTCAGCGCCTTGGGGCTCTTGCCGGTCTTGATCGACTCGGACTCGAGTTTGGCCAGGCCCTGCGCAGCCACCGGGTTTCCGCTGGCGTACTTCTCGTCGATGCTCTGCGCTTCGACGATCGCATCCTGCGCGCTCCGCGCATTCGATGATCCGTCGACCGTCAGGTCGGTGCCGAAGGCCGCCTCGGCCCGTGGTTCGGCGTAGTTCATGTAGTACTCGGAATCGCTGATCACCGGTGTGACCTGCGGTCCCGCCACTGCCGGCCCCACGGCAGCCGTCGTCGCCAGACCGGCGGCGACGAGAGCGAGTATGGGGACGGCCGCTACGACGCGCTTGCGCACGCGAGCCTTGCTTCCTGACATGCTTCTCCCTCCACGTACCCCGCAGCGATACCTGCCGGGCACAAACGGCGCCCGAGGTGTGAACGGGCGTAACCCGAATCCTGCCCTTAAGACCCCTTGCTGGTAAATGGCTGTGGCCCTTATTGGAGGGACAGATGAATATCTTGCGGGGATCTGTCGTGATGGGGGGCCTTGGCGCAAGAATCTGTCACCCATGCGGGGGTGGGCCTTCGAAGACGAGCGATCCTCACCTGTGATCGCTAGGCGGACACCGTGCCGAGTGTCAGACTGCGGGCATGGACGAGCGGATGCGGCAACGCCTGGTCATCTGGGTCGCGGTGCTCGCTTCCTTCGTCTCGTTCCTCGACGGATCGATCGTCAACGTGGCGCTGCCGTCCATCGCCGACGACCTCGGCGGATCGATCGAGACCCAGCAGTGGGTGATCGACGCGTACCTGCTGACCCTCGGTTCGCTGATCCTGCTGGCGGGGTCGCTGTCCGACGCCTTCGGCCGCATCCGGGTGCTGCGGCTGGGACTCGTGATCTTCGGCCTCGCGTCCGTCGCGTGCGCCCTCGCGCCATCGGCGGTGTTCCTCATCGGAGCCAGGGCGGTGCAGGGCGCCGGCGCGGCACTGCTCGTGCCGAGCTCCCTCGCCCTCATCACGGCGACCTTCGACGGACCGGCGCGCTCGAGGGCCATAGGCACGTGGACGGCCTGGACCGGGGTGGCCTTCGTGGTGGGTCCGCCCCTCGGCGGTCTGCTCGTCGACACCGTCGGCTGGCGCTCGATCTTCGTGCTCAACGTGATCCCCATCACGGTGACGTTGCTGCTGCTTGTGCGCCTGGCCCGCCTCGGCGCCCCGGAGCACGCGGCGGCAGGCGTGCGCATCGACGTGCTCGGTGCCGTGCTGGCCTCGCTCGGCCTCGCCGGTCCCGTGTTCGCTCTCATCGAGCACGGCCGTCTCGGGTGGGACCACCCGCTGGTGCTGGTTCCGCTGATCGGCGGACTGCTCTGCTTCGCGGCATTCCTGTGGTGGCAGACGCGCGCACCGCATCCGCTCATGCCGCTCTCGCTGTTCCGCACGCGCAACTTCGCCGTCGGCAACATCACCACGGCCGCCGTCTATGCCGCCATCTCGCTCGGCCAGTTCATCATCGCGGTCTACCTGCAGGAGGTCGGAGGCTTCTCGGCCACGGCCGCCGGGCTCGCCACGCTCCCGCTGTCCATCCTCTCGATCACCCTCTCCACCCTGTTCGGAACCCTGGCCGGCAGGTTCGGCCCCCGCCCCTTCATGACCATCGGGCCGCTCACGATGGGTGCGGGCTTCCTGTTGATGCTCACGGTGACGGAGCCGTTGCAGTTCTGGCTGCAGATGATGCCGGGCATCCTGCTGTTCGGCCTCGGCCTGTCGATCACGGTCGCCCCGCTCACCAGCGCCATCCTGGGGGCCGTCAGCACGGCTCAGAGCGGCATCGGCTCGGCGGTCAACAACGCCGTGTCGCGCGTGGCCGGCCTGGTGTCGATCGCCTGCGCCGGAGCCATCATCGGCGCGACCCTCGACACCGACGCCTTCCACCGCGTGGCGTTCGTGACCGCCGTGCTGTTCATCGCGGGCGGGCTCGTGTCGTTCGCCGGCATCCGCACCCCGCGGGCGGCTCTCCCCGGACCAGCTGCACCTGAAGCCGTGGGCGACGCGTCGGAGGCGGCATCCGGACCCGCTCCGGCCTGAGACCGGAGTCAGCCCTTCAGCACGCGCCAACTGCGCAGGTGCTCGACGGCTATGCCCGAGTAGCCGGGCAGGGCCCGGAACGTCGATCGCACGAGGCTCGTCTCCCGGCCCATCACGGTGGAGCCCTCGTCGTAGAAGGTGTACTGGGCGCCTCCGGCGATCTCGGGGGTGTCGGTCTCGACGCCGATGGTGAACGGCTTTCCGGCGACGGATGCCGCAGACGCGGCCGGCCGCGCCAGGGCGATGATGCCGTCGCTCCGGGCTGCGTGGTCGGCGAAGGCGACGACGGCGATCCCGTCGAGGTGCGGCAGCGTCACGTCGAGCACGGTCGGGCTGCCTAGCGCACCGGTGGGCGTGACCGCCCACCACCACGGAGCATCGGCCTGGATCGGGCGTGCGCCGAGTTCGGGCAGCGAGGAGCGCACCAGGTCGTACAGCGCCGCGAGCTGCGGGGCGTACTGCCCCGGCGCGATGCCCGCCACCCAGGGCTCGAGGTCGAAGTGCAGCCCGTCGAACGGGGCGGCGGCGATGGCCGAACGGGCCCACCACACGGCCAGCGCCGGCTCCGACACCCACGATGCGTCGCCTCCGAGGGCGAGCACGGTGATCCCGGCGCCCTTCAACCCGCCGACGGTCGCGGCGAGCCAGTCCTGGATCGGGCCACCCTGGTCCGCTGCCCACGGCACGCTGAGGTACACCGCGGTCAACGCGTGCTTGCGCGCGAACTGGAGCACGGCATCCGGAGTCATGTCGGCGAAGCCGTTGCCCCGCGCGTCGGCGCTGGGCGGTACGGAGTTGCCCCACGCCCAGATGGTGGTGATCGGTGAGGCGGCCATGCTCGCAAGCATGGCGCATCCGGGAGCGCGGCGGTTTCCCCGCTGGGCCGGGACGATGGATGCGAGCGTTCACCGATCGACGCATTCCGACGTTGTATGCCCGCCTCCCTAGCGGTGGCGGGCGTACAGGGACGACACTGAGGCTCGGGGATCGCCGTCCATCATGAAAGCGCTCTCCTCCAGGCTCCACCGGTACCACCGACCTCAAGGAGATCCGCATGACCGAATCCGTCCCCCTGCTCACCGAGTGGGAGATCGCCGAGATCGACGCAGCGAACGAATCGGGCCGCACGCCCGTCGTTTTCGTGCACGGGCTCTGGCTCCTCTCCAGCAGCTGGAAGAACTGGCGCGACCTGTTCGACGACAACGGGTACGCCACCCTCGCCCCAGGCTGGCCCGACGACCCCGACACCGTCGCCGAGGCCCGGGAGCACCCGGAGGCCTTCGCGAAGAAGATGGTGGCCCAGGTCACCGACCACTACCTCGCAGCCATCGCCAGGCTGGAGAAGCGTCCCGTCGTGATCGGACACTCGTTCGGCGGGCTCATCGCCCAGAAGATCGCCGGAGAGGGTGTCGCCGCGGCCACCGTGTCGATCGACAACGCGCCGTTCAAGGGCGTGCTGCCGTTGCCGGTCTCGGCCCTCAAGTCGGCGTCGCCGGTGCTCACGAACCCGGCCAATATCAACCGCGGGGTCTCGCTCACCTTCGAGCAGTTCACCTTCGGATGGGCGAACAACCTCGACGAGACCGAGGCGCGCCACCTGTTCGAGACCTACCACGTGCCCGCAGCAGGGTTGCCGCTCTTCCAGGCGGCGACGGCGAACTTCAACCCGTTCGGCGGGGAGACCGCCGTCGACTCGAAGAACCCCGATCGCGGACCGCTGCTGATCATCGCCGGCGAGAAGGACAACACGGTGCCGTTGGCGATCAGCAACGCCAGCTACAAGATCCAGGCGAAGAACCCGGGTGTCACCGAGGAGATCGTCATCCCGGGTCGCGGCCACTCGCTCACCATCGACAACGGCTGGCGCACCGTCGCCGACGAGGCGTTGGCGTTCGTCGAGAAGCACGCCGCGTCCTAGGGCGGCGACCCTCGGCGGCCGGCTGGCGCGCCGCGATCAGGTTCGGCCCGTCCGTCTGTCCGTCCGTCCGACCGACCGTCCGTCCGTAGGCCCGTCGGATCGGCCGGGCGGATCGGGCGGCTGGCCGGTTGTGGCCGCTGAGCACCCTTCGGATCGCCATGTGCGGCCGCGTGTCCGGGCATGCAGCGGCCGTACCTGGCGAGCTGGGGTGTGCGCCGGGACCGGGGGCGGCCGTAGTTGGCGAGCGGAGAGCGTGGCGGCCGGCCCGTCCGGATCGGGCGGACCGCCCGGCTCGCCGGTTGTGGCCGCTGAGCACCCTTCGGGTCGCCAGGTGCGGCCGCGTGCCCTGGCATGCAGCGGCCGTACCTGGCGAGCAAGGGCGCGGGCCGGAACCGGATCGGCCGCCCCCGGCCGCCCGTCCCGCCCGCCCCGGACCGCCCCTAGGCTGACCGCATGCTCATCGAACATCGTGGCCGCACCCCTGTCGTGCCGGCCTCCGCTGTCGTCGCGTCGACCGCCGTGATCTCGGGTGACGTGACCCTGGGTGAGAACGTGCGCGTGCTGCACGGCGCCGTGCTGAGCGCCGAGGACGGCCCGATCACCGTGGGCGACGACGTCGTGATCTTGGAGGGCGCCCTGCTGCGCGGCCGGGAGGGGCATCCGGTGGTCATCGGGTCTGCCGTGATGATCGGCCCCAGGGCGCACATCAACGGAGCCAGCGTGGGCGACGAGGTGTTCATCGCGACGGGCGCATCGGTCTTTCCCGGCGCCGTGATCGGGGCCGACGCGGAGGTGCGCATCAACGGCGTGGTGCAGGTGAACACCACGATCGACCCGGGGGCGATCGTGCCGATCGGCTGGGTCGCGGTCGGAACGCCGGCCAGCATCCTGCCGCCGGAACGGCACGACGAGATCTGGGCGATCCAGCGCGAGCTCGGCTTCGTCTCCACCGTCTACGGCGTCGGTCCCGAGGCCGGCATGCGCGAGATCATGCGCTGGCAGGCCGCCTTCTACGGCGCCCACCGCGATGATCGCCTGGTGCAGTAGCCGTCGCTGACAGCCCGCGCCGTCAGCCTGCCCCGGCAGCCGGCTCGGAGCAGTCGTACCATCAGCGCCGGGACTACTCGTCGGTGCGGGTGAAGTCGCCCTCGGACTCGGCGGCCGGCGAATCCTCATCGGTGTAGGCGCCCTCCACGCTGGGATCGGGGCCGACGCCATCGGTCTCGGTGTACTGGCCGTGCACCTCGCGCTCGGAAGCGCCCTCGCCGTCCTTCTCGGTGTACTGGCCCTCGGTCTCGTCGCGGCCGGTCTCGTCACTCGGGGTCTGACTCATCGAACGCCCTCTCTCACCTCGCCCGGCCACGTCGTCGTGCCCGGACTGCCATGGTAGGCGCGCGCGACTGGGCCGCGCTAGGGAGGAGTCGACGCTGATGACGGACGCGGCGCGTCGGCGCAGTCCGATCACGTCGGTCCGACAGCGAGCCTGATGTCGGCACGACGTCGCGTCAGGCGTCGCGTCAGACGTCCGGCAGCACGCGGTCGAGCGCCTCGAGGGCGGCCGCCATCCGTTCGGGGCGCACCATGCCGGGAAGGATGACGATCCACATCTCGCGCACGCGACGGATCAGGTCGCCGTAGCCCGTGAGCACCCCCGAGGCCATCTGCACCCCGGTGAATGCGGGGATGACGAAGTGAGCGAGAGTGGGCGGATCCACGTCCGGACGGAGGTCGCCCTCAGCGAGAGCGCCTTCGAGGAGCGCGCCGATGAGCGGGATCCAGTCCTCGAACGGACCGCGCAGCGGCGGGTCGAACGTCGTCGTCTCCGTGGTGAGTCGCACGCCGGCACGAGCGAGGATGCTCGTGCTCATCCAGTGCGCGAAGTCGGCGCAGAGACCCATGGTCGCCTCGAGGCTGCTGGCGGATGCCGCGATCACACGCTCGGCCGACTGCTTGCCCAACTCCTGCTCGCGCTCCAGCACGGCCCGTGCGATCTCCTCCTTCGAACTGAAGTGGAAGTAGAGCGAGCCCTTCGACACCCCGGTCTCCGAGGAGATGTCGGAGATGGATGCCGCCGCATACCCGACCCGGGCGAACACTGCCGCTGCGCCCTCGATGGCGCGTTCCCGTGTCAATTGGGCGCGCTGTTGCTGCGTCATCCGTTCCTCCGCTCGCCCCGAGAAAAGCGTACCCACAATGGGGCGGTGTCGTCGCCGCGCGACCTAAACGGGACGACTGGTTTGTTTTCGTGGTTCGCCACCAATAGACTCGCCGAACGTCCTGTCGGCCCAGCCGCAGGCGAGCGTTCGAGCGCAACGCCTGACGACGGCTTGCACCGCCCAGTGGGGGGCGCACGGATGGCGGGGACCCGAAAGCCGCCGGCCGTGCACACAGAGGTGTGGCCGTCGTCGGCGGCGGTCGTGCGCGAGAACCGTCAGCCGGCGAACGGCACGACGGGCAGGCCCGTGACACCGGGACGCACGGAGAACAGCGATCCCGCCTCGGGTTCGTCATCGGGCGAGAAGCCCTGGCGAGACGTGGTGATGTAGAGCGTGCCCAGGTCGGCTCCGCCGAAGGTGCAGGCGCTGACCTGGGAGACCGGGAGCTCGACGATGGAGGCCAGCCCGCCGTCGGGGTCGTAGGCGTGCACGGCCGAGCCGGCCCAGAGGGCGACCCAGACCCGGCCATCCGCGTCGACGGTGAAGCCGTCGGGGTAGCCGATGGCGGCATCGATGGTGACGAAGGGTCGCCGATCGCGCAGCACCCCGTCGACGTTGTCGAACACGTCGATGCGACCGGTCGGGGTGTCGGCGTAGTAGCAGAGGCTGCCGTCGGGGGAGAAGGCGATCCCGTTCGAGATGGTCACGGAGTCGAGCACCACTGACGCCGCCAGGTCGGTGCCGACTCCGTACAGCTTCGCGGCGCCGGTCTCCTCGGCGTACGACATGGAACCGGCGTAGAGGCGTCCGAGCGGGTCGGTGGTGCCGTCGTTCATGCGGATGCCGGGGTCGGTCCAGAACTCGACGGTGCGCGTGGGTGCGGCATCCGGATCATCGCTGAGACCCAGGCCGCGCTCGGTCGCGACGATGTAGCCGCCGTTGGATCGCGGCCGGACGAAGGCGGCGACAGGGCTGCCGATATCGAGCCGGCGAACCGAGGTGCCGTCGGCCTCGAGCGTCAGGAGGTCGCCCTCGGTCAGGTCGACGAAGCGGAGGCCGCCCCATGACTCGCTCCAGACCGGGCCTTCACCGTGGTGGGCGACGGGACCGGTGACGTTGGCGGCGCGCATGGTGGGGCCTTTCGACGGGGCTGGCGTGGCGTTCTCGTCGCGACGACGACGCCGCGTTCCTGCGGTTAGGAGAGCAGCTTCTTGGCGAGCTGGTCGGCCGAGTACACGGTTCCGATCGCGTCGACGGCCTCGGCCGGTGAGCCGTAGCCCCATTCGACCATGAGCGTCGGGATGCCGTGGGCCGCTGCCCCGAGGGCGTCGTGCGAGCGGTCGCCGACCATGACGGCGTGGCTGGTGTCGATGCCGAGGGCCTGCAGGCGGCGCAGGGCCTCGGCGATGACGTCGGCCTTCTCGCTGCGCGACTCGTCCTCGGTCGCCCCGGTGATCACGGTGAAGTACCGTGCGAGGTCGAAGTGCTCGAGCACGAGGGTGGCGATGGTCTCGGGCTTGCTGGTCGCCAGGGCGAGGGGGACGCCCGACTTGTGCAGGCGCTCGAGCAGGCCGGCCATGCCGGGGAAGACCGCGGTCTCGACGGCGGTGGAGTTGTAGTCGGCGCGGTAGAGGTTGAGGGCGTGTCGGGCCTCGGGCTCCGTCATGCCGGCGCGCTCCATGAAGCTCTCCAGGAGCGGAGGGCCGACGTAGGAGAGGAGTCCGGCCGCATCCGGAACCGGCAGCCCGAGCGCGACGAGAGTGCGCTCGAGGGCGGCCGTGATGCCGGGTGCGGAGTCGACGATCGTGCCGTCGAGGTCGAAGAGGACGGTGGTCCACGTGCGGGTGGCCGTGGTCGGAATGCTGAGGGTGTCGGTGGTGCTCACGGGGAAATAGTAGGGGAGCAAGGTGTGCAGAGCCGGAATGCGGGCTGTATGCGTACTCAGCCGTTGCTCAGCACGCGCACAGGAAGTGGAACGGCTCGGAGGTGCGTCGACGAGGCCTTAGAACAGTCGTTCGTCCGCGTTGTCGATGCCCCGCATGGCGTCGTAGTCCAGGACGAGGCAGCGGATGCCGCGATCCTCGGCGAGAGTCCGAGCCTGCGGCTTGATCTCCTGCGCGGCGAACACCCCCTGCACTGGGGCCAGGCGTGGGTCGCGATTCATCAGCTCGAGGTAGCGCGTCAGCTGCTCGACGCCGTCGATGTCGCCGCGGCGCTTGAGCTCGACCGCGACGGAGCCGCCGTCGGCATCCGTCGCCAGGATGTCGACCGGGCCGATCGCCGTCATGTACTCGCGGCGGACGAGCCTGTGTCCTTCGCCGAGGAGTTCGATCTGCTCGGCCAGGAGCTTCTGCAGGTGCGCCTCGACGCCGTCCTTCTGGAGGCCGGGGTCGATGCCGAGCTCATGGGCCGAGTCGTGCAGCACCTCGTGGATGGAGACAATGAGCAGGTCGGCGGTCTTGGCCTGCGTCACGGTCCAGAGTTCGGTGATGCCGAACTCGCGCTGCTCATCGCTCGGCTCGCTCATGCTGATCGTGCACGGCGGGCTCATCCAGTTGAGCGGCTTGTAGCTGCCGCCGTCGGAGTGCACGAGGAGGCTGCCGTCGGCCTTCAGCATGAGGAGCCGTGTGGCCAGGGGCAGGTGCGCGCTCAGGCGTCCCGCGTAGTCGACGGAACACTTCGCAATGACAAGACGCACCGGATGAGTTTATGCGCTCGATCGGATGACTCTAGGCGGCGGGGGCGCCGACCTTCGTGCGCTCCCTGGCGGCCGGGGCGGCGAGGCCCGCGAGCACCATGAGCACCAGGAGCACGAGCAGGGCGTTCAGGATGCCGAAGTGCTGGCCGAGGAAGCCGAGCAGCGGCGGGCCGGCCAGGAACGCGCAGTACCCGATGATGGCGACGGCGCTGACTCGAGCCGCGGCGGCCTCGTCGTCGTCGACGTCCGCTGCGGCCGACATGCCGACGGGGAAGCCGAGGGCGCATCCGAAGCCCCAGAGTACGACGCCGGTGAGGAGCATCCAGGTCTCGGTGCCGTAGATGAACAGCAGCAGGCCGAGCACGCCGAGGGCGGCGCAGGTGCGCAGCACGGGCACGCGGCCGAACCTGTCGAGCACGGGTCCGCCGACGACGCGGCTCACGGTCATGGCCGTCACGAACAGGCCGAAGACGAGGGCTCCGGTGGTGTTGTCGTAGCCGTGGCCGTCGACTGTGGCCAGGGCGAGCCAGTCGTTGGCGCTTCCTTCGGCGAACGACATCCCGAGCATGATCACGCCGATGAAGATCAGGCGCACGTCGCTCCACGCCGCGATCGAGTGGCGCATGCGCTCGCGCCACGGCTCGCGCGGTTGGCCGGCGCGGGCGTCGCCGGCCGACTCGCGGATGGGGATGAACCTGATGGTGATCAGGATGGCCGTCACGATGAGCGCCCCGATGACGATCAGGTGCAGGGCGACGGGGATGTCGAGGCCCGAGGCGAGCGCCCCGATGCCGGCGCCGGCGACGGTTCCGAAGCTGAAGAAGGCGTGCATGAGGGGCATGAGCGTCTTGCCGTTCTCACGCTCGGCGAGGGCGCCCTCGACGTTCATCATCACGTCGCAGGCCCCGTTGCCGAAGCCGAACATGGCCATGCCGACGAAGATGACCGCGGGCGCCGCCAGCACCGTGCTGCCGAGCCCGACGATGACGATGCCGATCGCGACGAGGACGAGTGCCGACACCATGCCGCGGCGGGCGCCGATGCGGGCCAGGAACCACGGCGCCGCGATGAGGCCGAGCACCGAGCCGGCCGACATCCCGAAGATGACGAGCCCGATGCCGCCGAGGGTGAGCCCGGTGTCGTCGCGCACGGCGGGGATCCTGGCGACCCAGCTGGCGATCGAGAGGCCGCTGAGGAAGAAGATGGCGAAGACGGCGTTGCGCCAGGCGAGGAGCTCCCGGCGGGTGCGCACCGGGGTGTCGGCTTTGCTGTCAGGGGGAGTGGTCTGCGACATCGGAGGATCCTGTGCTGAGAGGCCCGGGCGGGGTGGAACGGGCGGAACTGTCATTCTGGCGTATCGAATCGATTCGATCGAATCGATTCGACTAAACTACCGACGACGAAGCGCCGCGGTCAAGCCGGCGCACGCGTGCCGAGGAGGATTCAGTGGACGGCGACACGATCACACGCCCCACCCTGGCTGACGTTGCAGCGCGCGCCGGATGCTCCCCATCGACGGCCTCGCTCGCCTTCAGCGGCACGGGTCCGGTGTCGGATGCCACGCGCGAGAGGGTGCTCGCCGCCGCCCGTGAGTTGCACTACGCCGGCCCCGATCCGCGAGCCCGCTCGCTGCGTCGCGGCCGCAGCGGCATCGTCGGCGTCGTGATCGACGATCGCGTGAGCGAGGCCTTCCGCGACCCGGTGAACATCGCCATGCTCGACGGGGTCAGCGAGGCCATCGGCGAGATCGACGCGGCACTGCTCCTGCTCACGGCCGGCGCCGGCAGCGACAAGCCGGTGAGCCTCGAGACGGCACCCCTCGACGCCGTCGTGCTGTTCGGATGCAGCACCACCCTCGAGCGCTCCATCGCCATGCTCACGCAGCGGGGCATCCCGGCCGTCGTGATCGAGGGGGATGCCGGCGAGAACGTTCCCGAGATCGCCCTCGACAACCGCGAGGCCACCAGGCTCGGGGCCGAGCACCTGCGCGAGCTCGGACACGAGAGGGTCGGCATCGTGCTGCTGCCGCTCGCGCCCGATCGCGCCCGCGGAGCTCTCACCGAGGAGCGCGCAGCCTCCTCCGGTGTCGCCACCGCGACCGAACGCCTGGCCGGTGCCCGCGACGTCTTCCCCGACGCCGCCGGGGTCGTCGCAGCCGGCAGCTACCTCGACGAGGGGCTCATCGCTGCCCGCGAACTGCTGGCCGCGACACCACGCCCGACCGCGATCATCGCGCAGAGCGACCTGCTGGCGGCCGGCGTCATCCGCGCCGCCGAGGAGCTCGGCCTGCGGGTGCCGGAGGACCTCAGCGTCGTCGGCTTCGACGGCGTACGCGTCGACGGCCTCGACTACGACCTCACGACGCTCGTGCAGCCGTCGCAGGCGAAGGGCCGGGCGGCCGGGGAGGCCGTCGTGCGGATGCTGGCCGGCGAGCATCCGGCATCCGTCACCTTCACGAGCACCTTCCACCGCGGCGCGACGACGGCGCCACCGCGCACCGCCGACTGAGCGCTCCCGCCGGCACACCCGTCGCCTCGCGCCATTTTCGGGGGTTCAGCGCCAGGTGAATTCATACAGTCGTTGCAACGTGAGGGGTTGCGATGAGTGTGAGGTACTCGAGCCAGGTGCGGGCGTCGTTCATCGAGGCTGTCTGTGCGGGGT
>NZ_LMMR01000007.1 GCF_001422325.1 Leifsonia sp. Leaf264 | reverse complement strand
CTCCTCGTGCTCCACGTTGACGCACTCGACCGGGCCGATACCGCCCGGGAAGTCGAACACCTCCGGCTCGGAGAACGGGGCCGTGGTGAACCAGCCGGCATCCTTCTCCCAGATCACCGGCGGGTTCAGGCACTCCTCGATGGTGGTCCAGATCGAGAACGACGGGGCGAAGATCTCGTTTCCGTCAGCGTCACGCACCACCAGGTTGGCGCCGTCGCGGGTGCCGAGCTCTTCGATCTCACGGAACAGGTGATCGGAGGCGTACCGGGCGAACACGTCCGACAGGCCCGGTTCGACGCCCATGCCCACCAGGGCGAGCCGACCCGATGCCTCCCAGTCGCCGGCCTGCGCGAACTGGTCATCGCCCAGCATCACCCCGGTGAGGGTGTGCGGGTCGGTGGGGTGCGGCTCGGACAGGCTCATCGCCATGTCGAGGTAATCAGCCCCGGCAGCCAACGCCCCGGCGAAGATCGCCTGCACGAACTTCGGCTCCACCGCGTTCATCACATGCGTCACCGCGAACTCCCGAGCCACCGCCGCGACAGACTCCGGGTCCGACGCGTCGATCCGCGCCGCCGTGAACCGGGCCGCCACATCAGCACCGTGCCTGCCGGCGATCCACGCCACAGCACTCTCAGCCCGACCCAAGTCGTAATCGCTGACCACGATCAACTCATAGAACGAACGCCGGGCAGCGATCTTGGTGATCGCGCCGCCGACTCCGCCGGCACCGACCAGAAGGATTCTCATGGCTCGACGCTACCGTGAGGGCCAGCGGTAGCGCTCGCACCGCGTCGGCCACGGACTCCGTCCGGGCCTCAGCGAGCGGACCGGCGACTACAGCCCGAGCGCCTCGGTGAAGTCGTTGCGGAACACCCCACGCGGGTCGAGACGGTGGCGCAGCACGGCGAAATCGGAGAAGCGCGGGTAGAGCGCAGCGACGTCGCGGCCGGGCATGGTGAACAGCTTGCCCCAGTGCGGTCGGGCCGCGAACGGCGCCAACGCCTCCTCGAGCTGCGGCAGGAACGCCTCGACTCCGGCCTGGTCGGGGAGCCAGGTGAAGTGGATGCCGACCACGTCGGTCTCGAACGCCGGGCTCAGCCAGAGCTCGTCGGCGGCCACTGTGCGCACCTCGCAGACCTGCAGCAGCGGAGCTATCCGCGGGGCCAGGAGCCGCACCGCCTCGAGGGCCAGCGCTGCGTGCCTGCGCGGCACCAGGTACTCCGACTGCAGCTCGGCGCCGTTCGACGGCGTGAAGCCGAGCTTGAAGTGGGGCAGCCTGTCGAGCCAGGCGCCGGGCACGCCGAGCTGCTCGGTGCAGTTCTCCGGCGAGACTCCGGGCAGCGGATGCCGCGGGCCGGCGGCCACCGTCAACGCCAGGGTCGGCGCCGCGGGAGCTGCCGCATCCGCCCCCGATACCACACGACGCTTGACCCAGAGCTGGTCGATGACATCGGGATCGCGCCAGGTCGTGAACAGGCTGGTGCTGTAGCCCTGGCCCGTGACGGCGCCGAGGTCGGCGAGAACGTCGTCCCACTCGAGCTTCTCGTACACGGTCTGGGCGACGGAGTAGCTCGGCTCGATCTCGAGGGTGAGCGTCGTGACGGCGCCGAGGGCCCCGAGTCCGACGACGACCCCGTCGAAGTCGGCGTCCCCGCGCGCGTAGCTGCGCACGTCTCCGCTCGCCGTCATCAGCTCGACGCCGACGACGGATGCTGCCAGGGACCTCACGCCGTCGCCAGACCCGTGCGTGCCCGTGGCCACCGACCCGGCCACGGAGATGTGCGGCAGCGACGCCAGGTTCGCAAGCGCCCACCCCTCCTTCTCGAGCGCGATCGCGAGGTCGCCGTAGCGCAGGCTTCCCGACACCCGCACAGTGCGCGCCGTCGAGTCGATCTCGAGCACCGGATGCAGGGCGGCGAGCGAGACGAGCACCCCGGTCGTGTCGGCGATGCCGTTGAACGAGTGCCGCGTGCCGATCATGCGCACGTGGGTCTCGGAGCGCAGCAGTCCGGCGAGCTCACCGTAGGTGTGCGGCGCCATCACCTGGCGGGCTCGATAGGCGAGGTTGCCAGCCCAGTTCGTTCCGACGTCCAGCTGAGTCATGGGTCCATCCTCTCCTGAACGCCGTCGCCGCGCCGCACGGGTGTGCCGGGGGCGAGGCTCACCAGCGCACCACCGGCCAGCCGTCGGCATCCCACTGCAACGGCAGCAGCGCCAACTCGAAGGCGCCACCGGCGTCGCCGTCGTAGAAGTGCAGCGCCATCATGCCGTCCGCCACGGACTGGCCGCCGGGCCCGATGCGCTCTCCGTCGGTGGCGATCACCGGGGTACCGCCGTTCTGCAGCAGCGGCGTGCCGTCGCGATCGACGTACGGGCCCGCGGGCTCGTCGGCCCGCCCGACCGCGACGTTGTAGGTGCTCTTCACGCCCTGGCAGCAGGAGTCGCGCGACACGAAGAGGAAGTAGTCGCCGTCGTGCGCCACGATGTACGGCGCCTCGATCGCGTTCGGCGGACTCTGCCGATCGGCGAGGCGCAGCGGCTCAGAGTCGTCGGCGCGCGTGCCGTCGGGCCACGACAGTTCGACCATGCGGATGCCGCTCCAGAACGATCCGAACGCCATCCACGGCGTGCCGTCGGAGTCCTCGACGACTCCGGGATCGATCGCATTGAAGTCGTCGCGTGTGCTCGAGGTGACGACGGCACCACGGTCGACCCAGTCGTAGTCGGGGTCGTCGGGGTCGAGGGTCGTATTGGTGGCGAGACCGATGACCGAGTCGTTCTTCCCGAACGTCGAGGCCGAGTAGTAGAGGTACCAGGTGCCGTCGTGCTCGATGAGCTCGGGCGCCCACAGGTTCGAGACCCCGGGGACGGCATCCGTCAGCCAGTCGGGCTTCTCGTCCCACACCTCGCCGGCATAGCGCCAGGTGGCGCCCTCCGACGAGGTGCGCACCTGGATGTTGCCGTCGGCCTCGGACTGATTCCCTGTGGAGTACACGTACCAGGTGTCGCCGTCGTGGGCGAGCGCCGGATCGTGCGTGGCCAGGTCGCCCGAGAGTTCGCGGGCTCCGGATGCCGCACAGCCGGCGAGCCCGATGCCTGCCGCCAGCGCCACGGCGGCGAGCGCCGCGACCGAGCGCAGCGAGCCGCGGAGGCCGCGGAGGCCGCGGCGGCCGCCGCGCCCCCGTGCGCCGTCGGCAGGAGAGAACCCCGCATGGCGCACCGTCATGGACGATCAGTGCGGCATGCGGGGAGTCATTCGCACGCCTCGATCAGCCGAGCGAGATCGCGGTCCACGACACCGGCGGCAGCGTGATGGTGAGCTCGCGGCCGTCGATCGTCGCGCTGTCGTTGGCGTGCACGCCCACCCGCTCAGGGTCCTGAAGAGTGTTGACGGCGGTCAGGTCGTCGTCGGCGAGGGTGTGCGTCTCGAGGATGTCGACCGCGCCGAGGCCGGCGATGTCGATCGTGACGGTGATGGCCTCGGTCTGCGAGCGGTTGACGAGGAACACGGCCGAGCGGCCGGTCTCGTCGTCGTGGGTCGCGACGGCGTCGACGAGGGGGACCTCGCCGTAGACCTCGGTCGAGTAGGTGGGGGCGTCGAGCTTGAGCTCGAGCGCCCGGCCCTGCGCGAGACGCGAGGTGATGGCGAACGGGAAGTAGGTGGTCTGCTTCCACGCGATGCCGCCGGGCTCGGTCATGATCGGCGCGATCACGTTGACGAGCTGGGCGAGGGAGGCGCTGGTCACGCGGTCGGCGTGCTTCAGCAGCGAGATCATGAGGTTGCCGAAGACCACGGCATCCGCCACGGAATAGGCGTCTTCCAGCAGGCGCGGTGCGACGGGCCAGTTGTCGACGCCCTCGATCTTGTCGACGCCGTGGTAGCGGTCGATGTACCAGACGTTCCACTCGTCGAAGGAGATGTCGATGGTCTTCGAGCTGCCGTTGACGGCCTTCACATGGTCGGCCGTGGCGACGACGGACTCGATGAAGTGGTCCATGTCGACGGCCGATGCCAGGAAGGAGTCGAGGTCGCCGTTCTTCTCCTCGTAGTACGCGTGGCAGGAGATGTAGTCGACGTCGTCGTAGGTGTGCGTGAGCACGACCCGCTCCCACTCGCCGAAGGTCGGCATGTGAGCGCTCGACGATCCGCACACCACCAGCTCGAGCGACGGGTCGACCTGGCGCAGCGCCTTCGCCGTCTGCGAGGCGATCTTGCCGTAGTCGTCTGCCGAGCGGTGGCCGAGCTGCCACGGGCCGTCCATCTCGTTGCCGAGGCACCACATCTTCACGCCGAACGCGTCGGTGGCTCCGTTGGCGATGCGCTGGTCGGAGAGTGCCGTGCCGCCGGCGATGTTGGAGTACTCGAGCAGGTCGAGGGCCTCGAGCGTGCCGCGGGTGCCGAGGTTGACGGCCAGCATCAGCTCGCTGCCCACCTTGTCGAGCCAGGACGCGAACTCGTGCAGGCCCACCTCGTTGGTCTCGGTGGAGTGCCAGGCCAGGTCGAGGCGGCGCGGGCGGTCCTCCTTCGGACCGACCGAGTCCTCCCAGCGGAAGCCGGAGACGAAGTTGCCGCCGGGGTAGCGGATGGCCGAGACGCCGAGCTCCTTGACCAGGTCGATGACGTCCTGGCGGAAGCCCTCGGCATCGGCGCTCGGGTGGCCGGGCTCGTAGAGGCCGTCGTAGACGCATCGTCCGAGGTGCTCCACGAAGGAGCCGAAGAGGCGGCGGTTGATGGGCCCGATCGCGAAGTGCGGGTCGATGGTGAGGCGTGCTGTGGGCATGGCGGTCTTTCTGGGTCGAGGTCGAGACGAGATCGAGGGTCGGGTTCGGCTGACGGATGCGCTACTTGATGCTGCCGAGCGACAGGCCGCCCTGCCAGTAGCGCTGCAGGAACAGGAAGGAGAGGATGAGCGGCAGCACCGAGATGAACGCACCCGAGGTGATGAGGTTCCACACCTGCTCGCCACCGGCACCGGCGTTGGAGAGCGCCGTCCAGCGGTTGAGTCCGACCGTGACCGGCAGCAGGTTGGGGTCGGTGAGCACGGCGAGCGGCAGGAAGAAGTTGTTCCAGGTGCCGACCACCGAGAGCAGGAGGACCGTGACTATCGCCGGCTTCAGCAGCGGCAGCGCCACGGTGAAGAAGGTGCGGATCTCCCCGGCGCCGTCGATGCGGGCGGCCTCGAGCATCTCGTCGGGAACCGCATCCTGCGTGTAGACCCGCATCAGGTAGACGCCGAACGGGCTGAGCAGCGACGGCAGGATGACCGCCCATGCTGTGTTGATGAGGCCGTACTGGCTGAGCAGCATGAACGTCGGGATGACGAGGGCCGTGAGGGGAACCATCACCGAGCCCAGGATGATCGTGAAGATCGCGCTGCGCCCCCTGAAGCGGTACTTGGCGAAGCCGTAGCCCGCGAGGATCGACAGGATGGTCGCGCCGATGCCGCCGGAGAAGGCGTACAGGAACGAGTTGCCGAGCCAGCGCCAGTAGATGCCGCCCTGGTGGGTGAACAGGCCGGCGATGTTCTGGAACAGGGCGAAGGTGTCGTCGAACCAGAACGCCGGGCTCGAGAACAGTCCGGAGTTGCTCTTCGTGGCGGCGACGAACAGCCACCAGATCGGGATGATGAAGTAGATCGCGAGGATCACGAGGAAGACGTGCGATCCGATGCGACGGCCGCCGGCGCGCTTGCCGCGCTGACGCGGGCCGCGCACCTCGTGGGTGGAGATGCCTGTCGTGAGCGGTTCGCTCAGGTCGGCCTGGCGCTGGGAGAAGACGGTCATCACTTCAGTCCGCTCTGCTTGCGTGTGAGGAAGAGGAACACGAACGACCCGCCGAACACCAGGATGCCGAGCGAGAACGCTATCGCCGAGGCGTAGTTGAACTGGCTGTAGGAGAAGGCGAGCGAGAACGCGTACATATTGGGCGTGTAGGCCGCGTCGATGGCGCCCTGCGCGATGTTGCGCAGCACCACCGGCTCGGTGAAGAACTGCAGGGTGCCGATGAGCGCGAAGGTGATGACCATGACCATCGAGGACGAGATCATCGGGACCTTGATGCGGGTGGCCGTCTGCCATCCGTTGGCCCCGTCGATGCGGGCGGCCTCGTAGACGGCCGGGTCGATCGAGCGCAGGGCCGCGTAGATGAC
Organism: Leifsonia sp. Leaf264; assembly: GCF_001422325.1. Classification (GTDB taxonomy): domain Bacteria; phylum Actinomycetota; class Actinomycetes; order Actinomycetales; family Microbacteriaceae; genus Orlajensenia. The sequence continues at coordinate 693,681 of NZ_LMMR01000007.1, read as the reverse complement.
GACCATGTAGTAGCCGGACCACTGCCAGGTGACGATGTTGACCAGGGCGCCGAAGATGGTGTCCGACGCGAGGAAGTTGGGGGTGTCGAGCCCGAACAGGCCGAAGATCGACGACCCGGGTCCGAAGCGCGGGCTGTAGAGGAAGCTCCACATGAGGGCGCCGATGACCACGGGGATGGCGTACGGCGCGAAGATGAACAAGCGGCTCAGCTTCGACAGCCAACTGGTGAGCGAGTCGAGCACGAGCGCGGCGGCCAGGGCCACGATGAGCTGCGTCGGGATCATGATGACGGCGAAGCCGAGCACCCGCAGGAGACCCTCGAGGAAGAGCGGGTCGGTGAAGGCCTTGACGTAGTTCCCGGCACCGGTGAACTGCGTTCCCGTGGCGAGGGTCGAGGTGAACAGGCTCATGCCGAAGGCGTAGAACAACGGGAAGATCAGGAACAGCGCGAACACCACGAGGAACGGCGTGACGAACAGCCAGCCCCATCGTTGGCGCTTGCGGTCGAGGCTCGCTCCCCGCCGTGGCGGGCGATTCGCAGCTACCCGGGTGGTGCCCGGTGCCGCGATGGCCGGTGAGGTTGTCATGACGTGCTCTTTCGTCGGTGAAAGCTGAGATGGTGCGGTGCAGGAGCGGGTGGCCGACGCGAATCGGCCACCCGCCGCGCGACTACTGGAGCACGAAGCCCTGGTCTGTCGCGTACTTCTCGAGCGAGGCCTGCAGGTCGTCGAGAGCCTGGTCCGAGCTCTTCTCACCCTGCACCATGGCGTACTGCTCCTCGGTCAGCTGGTCGTAGGCGTAGTTCTGGAACGGGCTGAACGTGAAGCCCTTGTATCCGGATGCCGCAGCCAGGAAGACGTCCTTGTTGATCTGCTGTCCGCCGAAGAACGGGTACTCGAGATCGCGGAAGTAGTCCGAGTCGAGGATGGGCTTCCACAGCGGGAACAGGGCGGCCTTCTCGATGCCGATCTTCCACGCCTCCTCGGTGCCGAAGACCTCCTTGGCGACGGTGGCCGCGGCCTCCTGGTTCTTCGACTGGCTCGTCACGGCGAAGGTCGATCCGCCCCAGTTGATCTGCACGGGGTTCGCGGCATCCCACTGCGGAACCGGTGCAGCCTGCCAGACGGCGTCGGAGTCTGCATCCGAGAGCCCGCTGAGGTAGCCGGGGCCCCAGGCCGCAGCGACGTAGATGGCATAGCTGCCGTCGACGAGCTTGGTGTTGTAGTCGGCGGTGAAGGCGTCGTCGGTGGCGACGAGGTTCTTCTTCACCAGGTCGTCCCAGTAGGAGAGCACCTTCTTCGAACCGGCGTCGTTGACGTCGATGCCGATCTCGGTGGGCTTGGCGTTGTCGTAGGCGAAGGGCACCGATCCGGCCTGGGCGTAGAGCGCCTGGTTGTAGGCGCGGCCGTTGGTCGGGAAGTCGGCGAGCACGCCGGGAGCGCCGGCGTCCTTCAGGGCCTGCGCCGCAGCGGCGAACTCGTCCCAGGTGGTGGGAACCGGGATCTTGTACTTGTCGAGGATGTCCTTGCGGTAGAGCATGCCCATGGGGCCGCCGTCGACCGGGATCGCGTAGACGGCCTTGCCGCTCGAGACGTCCTTCCATGCTCCGTCGGTGTAGTCGGCCTTGACGTCGTTCGCACCGAAGGCGGTGAGGTCGACGAGCGCCTTGCGGATGGAGAAGCTCGAGAGCACCTCGGACTCGAGCATGATGACGTCGGGCGCACCGGAGCCGGCTTCGATGGCCGTCGAGAACTTGGTGTACTCGTCGTTGCCCTGGCCCGCGTTGGTCCAGCAGATCTGCACGTCGTCGTGGTTCTTGTTGAACAGGTCGACGACGTCTTCGAACGCGGGGTACCAGGCCCAGACGCTCACCTGGGTGGCGTCCTTGTTGACGATCTTGTTGGTGCAGTCCGCCTTGGCGGATTCGGCGGCCGGGCTGCATCCGGTCAGCGCCGCAGCGGTGACGGCCACGAGGCCGATCGCTGCAAGGAGCTTGCTCTTCATTGTGCTGTGCTCTTTCTCTCGCGGTGTTGGACACCAGTGTCAGCAGTGCGATGGGAGGGGCCCGACCTCTCGGACACCAGCACTCCGCGATGAGATCGAACGTTTTACAACGTTGTAAGTAAACGTTGTAAAAGACATGGTGCAACGAGAGCATCGCTCCTGTCAAGCTTCCGTGAGTCACGGATGCATCACGCCGTCGACCCTCAGAGTGGGGGCGTGGACTCGCGTTCGACGATCTCGTAGCGCGCCAGGATCTGGCGTGCATCGCCGATGACGCCGTCGCGGTCGCCGATGCGCTGCAACAGGGTGGCCACGGCCGTCTCGGCGATCTCGTCGCGACCGGGGTCGACCGTGGTGAGGCTCGGCAGCGAGTACTGCGCCTCGTCGAGGTCGTCGAAGCCGATGACGGCGACGTCGTCGGGAACCCGGAGCCCAGCCTCTTGGATGGCGCGCATGGCGCCGAGGGCCAGGGTGTCGTTGAGGCCGAACACGGCGTCGAACTCCACCCCGGTGGCGAGCAGAGCGCGCATCGAGGTCGCACCGTTGGAACGGTGCCAGAGCGTGGTGTAGCCGATGAGGGCGGGGTCGAACTCGAGCCCGGCCGCCTCGAGAGCCTCGCGGTAGCCGGCCAGGCGCAGGCCCGCAGAACCGATGACCTCGTCCTCGTGGGCGCCGATCACCACGATGCGCCTGCGGCCGCGCTCGATCAGGAACTCGGTCGCCGCCCGCGCCGCCTCGACGTTGCGCATGGTGACGTGATCGGCCGGCCCGTCGAAGATGCGCTCGCCCAGCAGCACGAGAGGGTAGGGCACCTCGAGGCGGGCGACGTCGTCCATGCCCATGCCGAGCGGGGAGAAGATCAGGCCGTCGGTCATCTTGAGCCGCGGGCTGGTGAGCACCTCGAGTTCGCGGGCGCGATCGCCGTTGGTCTGCTCGATCAGCACGACCTTGCCGGCTCGTTCCGCGGCCCTGATGACGGCATCCGCGAGCTCGGCGAAATAGCTGAGGCTCAGTTCGGGCAGGGCGAGGGTGATGGCCCCGGTCAGGCCGGAGCGCAGGCTCCTAGCCGAGAGGTTGGGCTGGTAGCCGAGCTCCTCGATGGCCTGTTGCACGCGGGCACGGGTGTCGGGCTTGACGTGCGGGTAGTCGTTGATGACGTTGGAGACCGTCTTGATCGAGACCCTCGCTATGCGGGCGACATCGTGCAGCGTGGCTGCCATGGCATCCCCCATTCACGCCGGATCGCCCGGATGCAGCACACTCTACAACGTTGTAGTGCGGGATCCGCGCAGCGCGATCAGCGGTCGGAGCGCGGTTCGCGCCAGGCCAGCCGCTCGCGCTCGAGCCTCTCGGCGAACGGCGCCCACACCACGAGCGCCATCCCGGCCCCCACCAGGAAGCCGCCGACGGTGTCGGTGAGCCAGTGCACGCCCAGGTAGGTGCGGCTGATGGCCATCATGACGGTCCAGGCCGCACCAGCGGCCCACACCCAGACGACGGGGAAGATGACGCCGAGCGCCACGGCCATCGTCGCAGCGTTCGCCACATGCCCCGACGGGAATGAACCGTAGTCGGAGGCGACGAGCATGTCCTCGGGGCGTGCGCGACCGAAGAGCTGCTTGAGCAACTGCACGGCGATCGCGCTGGCGGCCGAGGCTATGGCGAAGTACAGGGCGGCCCAGGGGCGACGCACCACCAGCAGCGTGATGACTATGCCCAGCGGGATGATGAGCACGCCGATGAGGGTGCCGCCGACGTGGTTGAAGAACAGGGCGAGGGCGTCGCCGAGCGGCCCGCGGATCTCGGTCATCTCCTCGGCCCACTCCTCATCGAGGTGGAGGAGCAGCGGACCCTCGCGCACGACGATCAGGAGGCCGAGCAGCACCGCCATGACGAGCAGGGTCGCACCTGACACCAACGGGATGTGCCGTCCGAACCACGACGCGCGACGTCGGGGTTCGGCATCCGTCGGCACGGGATCGGGCTCAGTGGGGTGCGGCTCCATCCGCCAACGCTATCGGGAGCTAGTGCGTGAGCGCAGGAACCGTGCGGGGCTTGACGACGAACCACAGCAGGGTGATCGAGATCACCGCTGTCGCCGCCATGACAGCACCCATCGGCAGAGCGCTCGAGACGCCGAGCACTCCCACGATCGGGGAGAGCACGCCGGCGAGGCCGAAGTTCAGGGCTCCGAGCACCGAGGCCGCCGTCCCGGCCTCCTTGCCGTGGTTGGCGAGGGCGAGCACCTGGATGCAGGGGAACGTGAAACCGCACGAGGTGATGAACAGGAACAGCGGGAGCACTGTGCCCCAGAGGCCTGCCCCGGCGGTGTCGAGCACCATGATCGCGATCGCCATGATCAGCAGGGAGATCGTCGTGCACGCGATGATCCACTGCGGTCCGACGCCGCGCCGCATGAGGAGGGAGCTGGTCTGCACTCCGAGCACGACGCCGATCGAGTTCACGGCGAAGAGCAGGCCGTACTGCTGGGCGTCGAACCCGTAGACGCCCTGGAACAGGAACGAGGAGCTCGACAGGTAGGCGAACAGGCCGGTGAAGGTCATGCCGCCGATGACGGCGACGCCCACGAAGGTGCGGTCGCTGAAGAGGGCCTTGTACCGCTGGTCGACGGTGTTGTGACCCTCGACGTGACGCTCTCCCCTCGGGAGGGTCTCGACGATCAGCAGCGCGACGCAGATGATGACCACGGCACCGTAGAGGGCCAGCACCCAGAAGATGCCGCGCCAGTCCATGAACAGCAGCAGCTGCGAGCCGATGACCGGAGCGAGCACCGGGGCGAGACCGCTCACGAGGGCGAGGCGCGAGAGCATCTTGACGAGGGGGCGCCCGCCGAAGAGGTCGCGCACCATCGCCATGGCAACGACGCCGCCGGCAGCCGCGCCGAAGCCCATCAGCAGCCGGAAGGCACCGAGCCAGTAGATGTCGGGCGAGAGCGCGGCGCCGATGCAGGCGACGAGGTGCACGCTGGTGGCGGCGAGAAGCGGAAGGCGGCGGCCCACATTGTCGCTCCACGGTCCGACGATGAGCTGGCCGAGGCCGAAGCCGATCATGGTGCCGGTGAGGGTGAGCTGGATGATCGCGGGCGAGACGTTGAACTCGTCCTGCAGCACGGGGAAGGCAGGCAGGTAGAGGTCGATCGTGAACGGCCCGAGTGCCGTGAGCGCGCCGAGCACGAGGATGTAGACCAGCCGCTGCCGTGAGCTGAGCCTGTCGCCCGGGTGGGCGTGGTTCACGGCGCCGTCGGGGGTGATGGCGGGAATGGATCCGGTGTACGTCACAGCTGGGGGTCCTCGAGGCTCGGGGGGCGATGTTGGGGCGCGCAGCGATCGAGGGTGATGGCGTGCCCGGCCGAGGCACGGGGTCCCGGGGTACGGATGCCCGGAGTCACGGATGCGGCGGGCCACGCGAGGCGGCTGCATCGCCGCGGATCGAATCGATTCGATCGTTGCTCGGCAAGCCTATCCCAGAGCAACGCCGGACTGCCAGTGAGACGTGGGGCAGGGATCAGCCGAGCGGGACCACCACCGCTCCGGCCGAGGCCGCGACCGCCTCCCCCACGGCGCCGAGCGCGACGGACCAGCCCGATGCGAGTTCGGAGGTGACGCTCACGGCGGCATCCGTTCGCTCGACGGTGAAGGTGGCCGACGTGCCGTCGGGCGTCGTCACCACAGTGCTCGTCGATCCCGGTGCACCGGGGAACACGCGCAGCGTCAGGCCGTCGAGGTAGTCGTAGTCGGGTCGATCCGTGCGCGCGCCGACAGGGATGACGGCGCCGGGCCGCACATAGAGCGGCAGCGTGTGGAAACTGTGGTGCTCGCGCAGCCAGCGTCCGCCCGCGACGACGCGGCCAGTGAAGAGGTCGGTCCACTCCCCCGCCGGCAGATAGAACTCCACGTCGCCGTCCGCGCTGAACACCGGGGCGACAAGCAGGTCGGGGCCGAGCAGGTATTGCCTGTCGAGGTAGCCGGTGGCCGGGTCGTCACCGAACTCGAGCTGCATCGGACGCAGCAGAGGGGCTCCGGTGACGGATGCATCCAGGCCGAGCTGGTGCAGGTACGGCATGAGCGAGAGCTTCAGCTTCGTGAAGGTGCGCGTGACGTCGACGGCTTCGTCATCGAAGATCCACGGCACCCTGTAGGAGGTGGAGCCATGGAAACGGCTGTGGCTGGAGAGCAGGCCGAAGGCGGTCCAGCGCTTGAAGACGCCGGCATCCGGAGTCCCCTCGAAACCGCCGATGTCGTGGCTCCAATGCGCGAAGCCGCTGAAGGCCAGGGAGAGCCCGCCGCGCAACGTCTCGGCCATCGACTCGAACGTGGAGGTGGAGTCCCCGCCCCAGTGCACGGGCATCGACTGCCCGCCGGCCGTGGCAGACCTGGCGAACAGCACGGCGTCGCCGAGGCCGCGACCCTCCTCCAGCACCTCGAACACCGCCCGGTTGTAGAGCGCCGTGTAGTAGTTGTGCATGCGCTCGGGGCTCGAGCCGTCGAAGTAGTCGACATCGATCGGGATGCGCTCGCCGAAGTCGGTCTTGAATGCATCGACGCCCTGATCCATCAGTGTGCGCAACTTGCCCTGGTACCAGGCTGTGGCGTCGGGATTCGTGAAGTCGACGAGACCCATGCCCGCCTGCCAGAGGTCCCACTGCCACACCTCGCCGTTCGGCTTGGTGACGAGGAAGCCGCCGGCCTTCGCCTCGGCGAACAGTGGCGAGCGCTGCCCGATGTACGGGTTGATCCACACGCAGATGCGCAGGTCCTTCTGATGCAGTCGCTCGAGCATGCCCGTCGGATCCGGGAAGACGCGCGGGTCCCACTCGAAGTCGCACCAGTTGAACTCGCGCATCCAGAAGCAGTCGAAATGGAACACCGACAACGGCAGGTCGCGCTCGGCCATCCCGTCGACGAAGCTCGACACGGTCTCCTCGTCGTAGTCGGTGGTGAAGCTCGTCGACAGCCAGAGGCCGTACGACCATGCCGGCACGACGGCAGGGCGCCCGGTGAGCTCGGTGTACCGGTTGAGGATGGCCTTCTGGTCGGCGCCGTGCACGATGAAGTACTCGATGGCCTCGCCGGGAACCGAGAACTGCACGCGCTCGACCGTCTCGGAGCCCACCTCGTACGACACGTGCCCCGGATGGTTCACGAACACGCCGTAACCGCGGTTGGTCAGGTGGAACGGCACCGACTTGTAGGCCTGCTCGCTGGATGTTCCGCCGTCGGCGTTCCAGATCTCCACAGTCTGACCGTTCTTCACGACAGGTCCGAACCGCTCGCCGAGCCCGTAGACGAGCTCGCCGACGCCGAGGTCGAGTTGGGCGTGCGTGTACGTGTCGCTGCGGGGGGCTGAAGTGCCGGTGCGGGCGTTTCCGACGAGTCCGGAGTCGACCTGGGCGCCGTCGGCGAGCTGGATGAGCCCGAGCGACTTCGGTCCGCTGCCGGTGAGGCGTCGTCCGCCGGCCTCGAAGGAGAGGTCCCAGGAGTCGGTGCCGACAGCGATGCGCGCGCTGAGCGCACCGGAGGTCAGGGTGGCCTCGGCATCCGTCACAGTGACGTCGCCGATGCCGGGAAGCTCGCCCGGGAGCGGGAAGGTCAACTGGTCGTGGCCGCCCTGGAAGTGCTCGACCCGCACCCTGATGACATCGGGCAGCGGTGACGACAGCGACACGGTGAGGCTCGGCCTGTTGAGGGTCTCGCCGCGTGAGGTGATGACCTTGGTGGGCGCCGTCACCACGAGCTCGTGGTCGCCGGCGACGACGTCGTAGGCCTGGGCGGCGTAGAGGGCTGTGACGCCGGGGCGCAGCTGCCAGAACCCGTCGGTGAACTTCATTACTTGACCGCTCCTGCTGTGATGCCCCTGGTGAGGGTGCGCTGGAAGATGAGGAAGAAGACGAGCGTGGGAATCAGGCCGAGCAGCGCCGAGGCGCTCGTGGTGGTGACGTCCATCAGCCTGTCGCCCTGCAGGGTGGCGATGGCCACCGGCACCGTCTGGTTGTCGTTGGAGACCAGGAAGGTGAGCGGGATGAGGAATTCGTTCCACGTCCAGATGAAGAAGAAGATGAGCAGCACTGACAGGGTCGGACGGCTGATCGGCACGACGACGCGCCAGAGGATCTGCCAACGGCTGGCCCCGTCGAGGGCTGATGCCTCGAGGATCTCCTTCGGGAAGGTGCCGTAGACACTCGAGAGCAGGTACGTGCCGAAGGCGCTCTGGATCACCGTGAAGATGATGATGACGCTCCAGACGTTGTCGTAGAGGCCGACGCCTTTGAACATGAAGTACAGCGGGTAGAGCAGCGCCTCCTGCGGCAGCACGTTGGCGAGCAGGAAGAGCACGACGATCCACGTGCGTCCGCGCACCCGGCCGACTCCGATCGCGTAGGCGTTGAACACCGAGATGACCACGGCGAAGATCGAGACCGTCGCCGAGATGAAGAAGCTGTTCCAGAGCTTGAGCGGGAAGTCGACCCGCTCCCAGAACGCGCCGATGCCGTCGAAGTACAGGCTCGTCGGCAGTTGCAGCGGCCCGCCGTTCGAGTAGTCGCTCGGGGACTTGAACGAGTTGATGAGGATGAGGTAGAACGGCGCCGCGATGAGCACGCCGACGACGATCGCGGCGGCGAGGAGAAGCCAGTCTCCAGCTGTGCGCTTGGTCTTTCGGCGGCGCAGCTTGAAGGTCGAGTCCTTCTTCGCCGGCGCGAATGCGTTCTGGTTCTTCGACGCGGATGCCGTGTCGGGGGCGATGATCGCCATGTTCAGCGCTCGCTCTCTGCTCGTTCGGCACGGTTCTGCGCCTTGATGAAGACGATTGCGACCAGGATGATGATGATCGTCAGTGCCGTGGCGATGGTGGCTCCGTAGCCCACCTGCTGGCTCTGGAAGAACTCGCTGTACGAGTAGTAGCTGGGCACGATGGTGGCGTTGCCCGGTCCTCCGCGGGTCAGCGTGTAGATGGGGCCGAACACCTTGAGGGCGGCGATCGTGCAGGTCAGCGTCACCACGAAGATCTCGGGACGGATGATGGTCACCGTGATGGCCGTGAAGCGCTGGAACCAGTTCGCGCCGTCGAGCTCAGCCGCCTCGTAGAGTTCGGGATCGACACGCTGCAGGGCGGCCATGAAGATCACGACGGGATAGCCCAGCTGCACCCAGACCATGACAGCCATGATGCTTGCGAGGGCCGTGTCGGGGCTGCCGAGCCAGTTGTGCTGGAGGGACTCGAGTCCGACTGCGGCGAGCATCTCGTTGAGCGCGCCGTCATCCGCTCGCAGGATCCAGCCGATCACGACGGCGGCCACGACGACGGGCAGGATCTGCGGCAGGTAGTAGGTGGCGCGCAGGAAGCTCGCGAGCCGACCGCCGAACTTGCGCCCGATGAGGTCGAACAGCATGGCGGCGAGCGCGAGGCCGAGAAGGGTCGGGATGACGACCATCGCGACGATCATGGCGATGGAGTTGACGAAGGACATCCAGAACTTCTCGTCGCCGAACAACTCGACCCAGTTCTCGAGCCCGATCCAGATCGGTGGTCGGATGCCGCGGTACTCGGTGAAGCTCAGGTAGATGTTCCAGACCAGCGGAACGATCACGACGATCGCCAGCAGGATGAAGCCGGGGATCAGGTAGAGCCAGAAGGCCGCCCGGTCGTTCTTGCCGCTCTTCGGCAGGAGGGATTCCTCCACCGAACGCTTCGTCCTCACCTTCACGGGAGGGATGAGCTGCGTCGTCATGACGAGAGCCTTTCTGTGGTGCGGTCGCAGGTGCGCTGGGATGGATCGCGTGAGCGCTGGGTGGGGGCGGCGGGGAGGCGGCTTGCACGGCCTCCCCGCCGCCGATGCCGATCAACTGTCCAGATCGATCAGCGAGGGCGATCAGCCGACGATGTCGTCGACGCCGTCCTGGTAGGCGGTGCCGAGCTCGTCGAGCACCTCGCTCGGCGACTTCGTTCCGTTCACCAACTCCTGGAGGCCGGCGTTCAACTCGTCGTAGAAGGTGGGCGTGGGCCAGTCGGGGTAGAAGGCCAGGCCGTCGCGGTCCGTGAGCGTGTTGAAGTTGGCGATCAGCTCCTGGCTCTTCGCGTCCGTGATGTCGGCCGGGTCGGCGGCGACGGGGATGCCGCCGTTGTTGCCGATGATGGCCTGGATCTTCGGGCTCATCGTGATGTCGATGAACTTGTAGGCGAGGTCCTTGTTCTCCGAGTTCTCGGGAACGACCCAGAGGTTGCCGGAGGAGCCCGGCGCCATGTCGGAGCCGGGAAGCAGGAAGCTCGACCACTCGAAGTTCTTGATCTCGCTGACGAAGCGTCCATACCACCAGCTGCCGGAGTAGAAGATGGGTGCGTCGCCCTTGATGAAGCTCACTCCGGCGTCCTCGGCCTTGAGGCCGGTCGAGCTCTTGGAGATGTAGCCCTTGTCGACCCAGTCGGCGATCGTCTCGGTTGCGAACGTGAAGTCCTCGTCGTGGAAGTCGACCGGCCCGGTGTAGGTCTGGTAGTCCGTGACCCACTGTCGGGTGGCCTTGCTCAGCGCCAACTGGTACCAGAGCTGGCCCAGCGGGTACTCGGCAGCCGACTCGGCGAGCGGGGTGATGCCGGCGTCCTTGAAGGTCTTCAGGGCCGCCTCGAACTCCTCGAAGGTCGTGGGCACCGCGATGTCGTACTTCGCGAACAGGTCCTTGTTGTAGTAGACGTCGACGAACTCGCCGTAGTTCGGGATGCCGTAGAAGTGGCCGGACCCCATGATCCCCTTGTCGTCGTACTTCGCCGTGGTCTGCAGCGACGGGGCCAGCTTCTCGTCCCAGCCGTAGGCCTTCACCGCGTTGTCGAGGTTGCTGAGCAGCCCCTGGCTGGAGAGCAGGCCGGCCGTGGCGTTGCCCTTGTTGTACTCGAGGATGTCCGGCGCGGAGTCGGAGTTGAGCACCTGGCTCGCGGTCGAGCGGATGGCCTCGAAGGCCTTCTCCTCGAACTTGACCTTGGCACCGGTCTCCGACTCGAACTCCGTGATGGCCGCGTCCCAGGCCTTGCCCATCGCACTGTCTGCACCCTCGTAGTGCCAGAGCGTCAGCGTCTTGCCCTTGCCGTCGGGATCCGTGTTCACCTTCGCGTCATCGCTCGATGCCCCGCCGGCCGAGCATCCGGCCAGGAGCAGGGCTCCGATCGCGAGTCCGGCTGCTGCCGCAATATGCCTCTTGCGCATCACTACCTCCTTGTATGGGAGGGATGCCGTCGTGCAGGACGATGGGGCAGCCACTCCGATGCCATTTTGTTTGCGCCGCCAACATAACCATGTGTGAGCGCTCTCCGCAACCCTGAATTCCACGCCAATGACGGATGCTCACGCGCATATGCCGAGGAATCGCACGTCAACGCTGGGATCGTCGGGCGACGGGGATAATGTTTGCCCCCGCAACAATCAGCGTTGCTGAATGCCCGCCACGAGCGCGCTGGGAGCCGCGATCAATTCGCTGAAGACGAGCTCGGCCGCCCCCACCAGCAGCAGGTCGACGTCGGTGGAGCCCGTCAGGACCCGCACGCCCTCCCGGGCCGAACGGATCGACTCCCCCACGATGTCCGCTGGATCCACCCCGTCGATCACCGATGCGAGGAAGCCGCCGATGATGATCGTCGACGGGTTGAACAGGTTCAACACCGTGCTGACCACTCGGCGAAGGATGACCAGGTAGCGCTCGATGAGTGCCGCGACGGCGGGGTCATCGCTCATCCGCAGGCGTTCGGCCAGGAAGTCCGCCTGGGAGACCGGGAGTCCGAGAGCCGCGAGGAGTTCGTCGCGCGACACCTCGGTCTCGAAGCATCCGCTCGCCCCGCAGTGGCAGAGCCGACCGTTGTCGGCGACGAAGATGTGACCGACCTCGCCGGCATGGCCATTGGCCCCGAGGGCGAGTCGTCCGCCGATGACGGCACCGCCGCCGATGCCGCTCGCCCCGCCGATGATGTAGAACAGGTCGTCGGCGTCACGGCCGGCACCGAAGGTGCTCTCGGCGCGGAGCGCGAGCGCGGCTGCGTTCGCGGCCTGCACGGGAACCCCGAGCGCAGCCGACATCGTGGCCGCGAGCGGTTCCTCCGACCAGCCGAGGTGGGTGGCCTCGCGGACGTGGCCGTCGGACAGCCGCACCTGGCCCGGCACGGCGATGCCTGCTCCGAGGATCCTCCACGGGACCTCGGCGTCGCTCGTCATTCCGGCGACCACGGCACTGGTGGCGCGCACGACCTCGTCGACGCTCACAGGCCCGTTCCACGGGATGCGGGCCCGTCGGAGAACGCGTCCGCTGAAGCCGACCAGACCGACGTTGAGGGCGTCGACCTCGGGGTTCACGGCGATGACGACGGTGGCGGGATCGGGGATCACGACACTGCTCGGGCGTCCGGCACCACTCACGACGGCCGGGCCCTCACTCACCAGCCCGAGCGCCACGAGATCGCCGATGACCACGCCGACCGTGGAGCGATTGAGACCGGAGAGGCGTGTGAGCTCGGCGCGGGAGTGGGCGCCGTCACGGTGCAGCCAGCCGAGCAGGCTCGACAGGTTGCGATCGCGGATGTCCTCCGCCGTACCGCCGCCGGCGCGGAGCGAGCGAGGGGACTGAGTGATGGCCGACACGGGATCGACCATACCCACGAAAAGGCTTCAGTCGGTGCGGTTTGCAGGTGGCGGCAACGAAATAGTGTCGGCGACTCGCGTCCACGAACGCCGAACCGCGCCCGACCCACCCAGGGCTCAGCGGGCGACCGGACTCAGCTCCGGGTCGGCGAGCACGGCGGCGAAGGCGGCCTCGGCCGCCCCGATCAGCAGGCGGTCCTCGCCGAGGGCGGCCACCCTGATGGCGAGCTGCTCGCCCGCCACCGGCAGGGCCTGGGCGACGACGGCGGCCTCGAGCGCCGGCAGGTCACTGGCGGCCACAGTCGCGAGGAACCCGCCGAGGATGACGAGCGACGGGTTGAGCACGTTGATGGCGTTGCAGAGCGCCGTGGCCAGGATGCGGCGCTGGCGTTCGAGCTCGCGCAGCACGGCGGCATCCGTCGACTCGACCAGGGCCTCGGAGAGGGTGGGCTCATCGGCGGAGGCGAGGCCGACGACCTCGAGGAGCCTGGCACGGCTCACCTCGTCTTCGAGCACGCCGTCCGGCGCTCGGCGATCGTCCATCGCGGCGATGCCCGGTCGGTTCTGGCCGAACTCCCCCGCGTAGCCGGCCGCCCCGCCGACCGGACGACCGTGCACGATGAGGCCACCGCCGATTCCGCTGGCGCCTCCGTTCAAGTAGACGATGTCGTCGACACCGCGCCCGGCGCCGAACAGGTGCTCGGCCACGGCACCGAGGCTGGCGTCGTTGTCGACGACCGTCGGCAGCCCTGTCGCCCCCTCGAGGAGGTCGCGGATGGCGGCATCCGACCATCCGAGGTGCGGAGCCCACCGCACGAGGCCGTCCCCGCGACGCACCTGTCCGGGAACCGCCACCCCGCAGGCGATGAAGCGCAGAGCGGCGAGCTCGCCCGTCGACCAGCCCTCGACAGCACTCGCGACGATGTCGGCGACCTCGTCCGGGCTCACGATGTGATCGACTTCGATGCGCTCGCTGTGCAGCACGTTGCCGCCGAGTCCCACGGCGGCGAGCGTCACGGCATCGACCTCCGGGTTCACGGCCACGACGGCGACGAGCGGATGCGGCCCCACCACCGGAGACGGACGACCCACCCTGTTCGTCGGGTCGGGGGCGTTCTCCACGACGAGTTCGAGTGCGGCGAGTTCAGCCACCAGGGTGGCCACGGTGGAGCGGTTGAGGCCCGTGGACGCCGTGATGGCGGCACGTGACAGGGGTCCGTCGTAGTGCACGAGAGACAGTACTTTCGACAGGTTTCGGCGATGGACGCCGTCGAAGGTCCCCAGGGTGCTCACGGATGACACTCTACGGGCGACAGGGCGAGGCGCCTCCCGGCCACGCCGAATATGTTGCGCTTGACGGCATATCTCCGCAGCCGTAGTATCAGAGCGTCCAGATCACTTTCGACGCAGACGTCGAAACTTTCGAGAGGTTCAACGATGAACAGACGCAGCACCAAGCGACTGCTCGCTGGCGCAGCAGCCATCGGCATCGCGGTCGCAGCACTGACCGGTTGTAGCGCGAACAGCGGCGACGACGGCGATGGCAAGGTCACCCTGACGTGGTGGCACAACGGCAACCAGGATCCCCTCAAGGGCCTGTGGCAGGACGTCGCCACCGAGTTCGAGAAGGCGCACCCCAACGTCACCGTGAAGGTCACGGGCTACCAGAACGAAGACCTCCAGAAGACCCTCATCCCGAACGCGCTGCGCTCGAACACTCCGCCCGACCTGTTCCAGGCCTGGGGCGGAGGCGAGCTCAAGGACCAGGTCGCCGCGGGTTACGTCAAGGACATCTCCGACGACGTGAAGGACGAGCTCGACGCTGTCGGCCCCACGGCCAGCGGTTGGCAGATCGACGGCGCCACCTACGGCCTGCCGTTCAGCTACGGCATCGAGGGCTTCTGGTACAACAAGGACCTCTTCGCCCAGGCCGGCATCACGGCCCCTCCGACCACTCTCGACGAGCTCAACGACGACGTCGCCAAGCTCAAGTCGGCCGGCATCGTCCCGATCTCGGTCGGTGCCGGTGACAAGTGGCCCGCCGCGCACTGGTGGTACAACTTCGCGCTCAAGGACTGCTCCCCCGACACCCTGAAGACCGCGCAGTCGAAGCACGACTTCAGCGACGAGTGCTTCGTCACGGCCGGAGACGACCTCGAGGCCTTCCTCAAGACCGAGCCGTTCAACGAGGGCTTCCTCGCCACCCCCGCCCAGCAGGGCGCCGGCAGCAGTGCGGGCCTCCTCGCCAGCGGCAAGGTCGCCATGGAGCTCATGGGCCACTGGGAGCCCGGCGTCGTCGGCGGTCTCACCGACGACAAGAAGGTTCCGGAGTTCCTCGGCTGGTTCAACTTCCCCGGCATCGACGGCGCCGCCGGCGACCCGACCGCTGCCCTCGGCGGCGGCGACGGCTTCGCCTGCTCGCAGCAGGCTCCGCCGGAGTGCGTCGAGCTGCTGAAGTACATCATGAGCGCCGACGTGCAGAAGCGCTTCGGTGAGTCCGGCGCGGGAATCCCGACCGTGGCTGATGCCGCATCCAGTGTCACCGACCCCAACCTGCAGATGGTGCTCGAAGGCAAGCAGAAGGCATCGTACGTGCAGCTCTGGCTCGACACGGCCTACGGGGCCACTGTCGGCGGTGCCATGAACGACGGAATCGTCAACCTGTTCGCAGGCAAGGGATCCGCGGACGACATCGTCAAGGGCATGCAGGACGCCGCCGCGACCGAGTGACGAAAGCACCATGACACTCACACGCACCGATCAGGTCGGGCCCGCGGTCTCCGCGGGCCCGACCCCGGCCCGGCGGTCGACACGACCGTCGCGCTCCCGCCGCCGCAAGCACCTCGAGATCGCCCTCTTCGTCGGACCGGCCACCCTCGTCTACGTCGGGTTCGTCCTCATCCCGGTGGTGCTCGCCGCCGTCTACAGCCTGTACAAGTGGAACGGCTTCGGCCCGCTCACCGACTTCAACTTCCCCGACAACTACGTCAGGGCCCTGACCGATCCCGTCTTCGTCGGGGCCATCGGCCACAACCTGTTCATCGTGGTGCTGTCCCTGGTCATCCAGGGCCCCATAGCCATCGGCATCGCACTCCTCCTGAATCGACGGATGCGCGGCCGCACGCTGCTGCGGGTCATCATCTTCATCCCCTACGTGTTGAGCGAGGTCATCGCCGGCCTGTCGTGGAAGCTCCTGCTCCAGCCCGACGGACCGTTCGACGCCTTCCTCTCGACGATCGGACTCGGCGGCTTCACCAAGCTCTGGCTCGCGGACTCCGACATCGTGCTCTGGACCATGTTCTGGATCCTCACCTGGAAGTACATCGGCTTCGCGATCATCCTGTTCCTCGCGGGCTTGCAGGGCGTGCCCGAGGAGCTGAGCGAGGCTGCGGCCATCGACGGGGCGAGCTGGTGGCAGATCCAGCGCCACATCACCATCCCGCTGCTCGGACCCACCATCCGCATCTGGGCGTTCCTGTCGATCATCGGATCGCTCCAGCTCTTCGACATGGTCTGGGTCGTCACCGGCGGCGGACCTGCCGGCGCCACGGCGACCATGGCGACCTACATGGTGCAGTTCGGATTCCAGCGCAACCAGCTGGGCTTCGGCAGCGCTGTCGCGGTGATCCTGTTCATCGTCTCCCTCATCTTCGCCCTCGTCTACCAGCGGTTCGTGCTCCGTCGCGACCTCGCCGGTTCCCTCACCCAAGGAGTGGGTTGACCATGACCACGCCCACCATCGCGCCACCGGCATCCGTCGGTCAGCCGCCGGCATCAGCCGGTCCGGTTCCCGGAGTCCGTCGCGGATTCGACTGGGGCCAGCCCTTCGTCTACCTGATCGCACTGATCATCGTCGGCATCACCATCGCGCCGGTCGCCTACATCTGGATCGGCGGCTTCCGCACCACGCCGCAGATCAACGCCGACCCGTCGGCCTGGCCCGACCCGTGGGTGTTCGACAGCTACGCGTCGGTCATCACCTCCCCGACCTTCTGGCTGCAGGTGGGCAACAGCACCATCACGGCGCTGGCGACCACGATCGGCGTCGTCATCCTCGGCGTGATGGCAGCCTTCGTCATCGCGCGCTACGAGTTCAGGGGCCGCGACGCCATCTACTCGATGTTCACGGCCGGACTGCTGTTCCCCATCACCGTGGCGATCCTGCCGCTGTACCTGATGCTGAAGAACATCGGGCTGCTGGGAAGCCTCGCGGGGGTCTTCGTCCCGCAGATCGCCTTCGCGCTGCCGACGACGATCATCATCCTGGTGCCGTTCCTGCGAGCCATCCCCGCCGAGTTGGAGGATGCCGCCGCCATCGACGGCACCAGCCGCTTCGGCTTCTTCTGGCGCATCCTGCTTCCGCTGTCGGGGCCGGGCCTCGTCACGGTCGGCGTGCTCGCCTTCGTCGGAAGCTGGAACGCCTACCTGCTTCCGCTGCTCATGCTGAGCGATGCCTCGACGTACACCCTGCCGCTCGGGGTGCAGCAGTTCTCCACGCAGTACTCGCAGGACACCGCAGCCGTGCTCGCCTTCACCTCGCTCGCGATGCTGCCGGCCATCCTGTTCTTCACCCTCGCCCAACGCCGGATCGTCGGCGGACTCACCGGGGCGGTGAAGGGATGACCGCGGCAGACGACCTGCAGGTGGCGACGGATGCCGCCTGGCACGACACCGCCCGCCCGATCGACGAGCGCGTCGACGCCCTGATCGACGCCATGACGGTGTCGGAGAAGGTCGCCCAGCTCTACGGCGTCTGGGTCGGCGCGTCGGCGGAGGGCGGCGACGTGGCCCCCCACCAGCACGACATGGAGGAGGTCGCCGACCTCGACGCCCTCCTGCCGTCGGGCCTCGGCCAGCTCACCCGGCCGTTCGGAACCGCACCGGTCGACCCGGCGCTCGGCGCCCTGTCGCTGCTGCGCACCCAGGAGCGCATCATCCGCGAGAGCCGCTTCGGCATCCCCGCGATGGCGCACGAGGAGTGCCTGGCCGGTTTCGCGGCCTGGGGCGCCACCGCCTACCCCGTGCCGCTCAGCTGGGGTGCCACCTTCGATCCGTCGCTGGTCGAGAGGATGGCGGCCCGCATCGGCTCCGACATGCGGGGTCTCGGCGTTCACCAGGGCCTCGCTCCGGTGCTCGACGTCGTGCGCGACGCGCGTTGGGGCCGGGTCGAGGAGACCATCGGCGAGGACCCGTACCTCATCGGCACCGTCGCCTCGGCCTACATCCGCGGCCTCGAGTCGGAGGGCGTGGTCGCGACCCTCAAGCACTTCGTGGGCTACTCGGCGTCGAAGGCCGGTCGCAACCTCGCACCGGTCTCGGTCGGGCGGCGCGAACTCGCCGACGTGCTGCTGCCGCCGTTCGAGATGGCCGTGCGGGAGTCGGGGGTGAGGAGCGTCATGAACGCGTACACCGACATCGACGGCGTGCCGACGGCAGCCGACCCCACGCTGCTCACGGCGCTGCTCCGCGACACCTGGGGCTTCGACGGCACCGTCGTCGCCGACTACTTCGCGATCGGATTCCTGCACCTGCTCCACGGTGTCGCCGTGGACTGGACGGATGCCGCCGCCCAGGCCCTGGAGGCCGGCATCGACGTCGAGCTGCCGACGGTCAAGGCGTTCTCGACGCGGTTCGTCGCGGCCGTCGAGGCCGGCCGCGTCGACGAGGCTCTCGTCGACAGGGCGCTGCGGCGGGTGCTCCGCCAGAAGGCCGGCTTCGGCATGCTCGACGCCGACTACTCCCCTGTGCCGTCGGCCCTCCGCGGGCGGGACCTCGATTCCTCCTCGTCGGCTGGACTGCGCGGCAGCGTCGACCTCGACTCGGCCGAGAATCGGGCCATCGCCCGCGCCATCGCCGAGCAGGCCGTGGTGCTGCTGCGCAACGACGGGCTCCTGCCCCTCGGTGCTGCATCCGCGGCTCCGCAGACCATCGCCGTGATCGGGCCGAACGCCGATGATGCGTATGCCGTGCTCGGCTGCTACTCGTTCCCGGCCCACGTCGGGGTGAAGCATCCGGAGGTGCCGATCGGCATCGAGCTTCCCACCCTGCTCGAGTCGATCCGGGCCGAGTTCCCGGCGTCGACCGTGCACTTCGTTCGCGGCACCACGGTCGACGGGGGTGAGACGGATGCGATTCCCGACGCCGTCGCCGCGGCCCGCGCTGCCGACGTCGTCGTGCTCGCGCTCGGCGACCGCGCCGGCCTGTTCGGCCGCGGCACCAGCGGCGAGGGCTGCGACGCCGAGAGCCTCGAGCTTCCGGGCGCCCAGCAGGCGCTGCTCGACGCCGTGCTCGAGACCGGCACGCCGAGCGTCGTGACGCTGCTGTCCGGGCGGCCCTATGCCCTCGGATCGGCGACGGATGCGGCATCCGCGATCGTGCAGACGTTCTTCCTCGGTGAGGAGGGGACTCCCGCCATCGCCGGCGTACTCAGCGGTCGGGTGAACCCGAGTGGACGCCTGCCGGTCTCGGTGCCCGCGCACCCCGGCGCGCAGCCGTCGACGTATCTGGCGTCTCCGCTGGCCGGTGCGAGCGAGGTGTCGAACATCGACCCCGCCTCCGCATTCCCGTTCGGGCATGGACTCGGATACAGCGCGTTCGAATGGAGCGAGCCTTCCGCGAGCACGGCGTCGATCGGCGTCGATGGTCGTGTCGAGGTCTCCGTGGCCGTCGCGAACGTCGGGGAGCGCTCGGGCGTCGAGGTGGTGCAGTTGTACCTGCACGACCCTGTGGCGAGCGTCGTGCGCCCGGTTCAGCGGCTCATCGGCTACGCCCGGGTGGCGCTCGAGGCCGGAGCATCCGTTCGAGTGACCTTCGACGTTCCCGCCGACCTTGCGAGCTTCACCGGCCGCGACGGCCGGCGCATCGTCGAGCCCGGGGAGATCGTGCTCGGGCTGGGCCGATCGAGCGGCGACATCGTGTTCGCACAGCCGGTGCAGCTCACCGGTGCGACGCGCGTCGTCGATCACACCCGCGAACTGCACGCCGGGGTGCGTGTCGAGCCTGTCGGCTGACCCGATGGAACTCGTCTCCCCGGGTCGCGGCGACCTTCCGCACCGACTCGGGGAGGCTGTGGTCACCGTCCGCGATTCGTCGGGCCTGCCGATTGTGGACGCCACCGTGACCGTGCAGCAGACGGCGCATGCCTTCGCCTTCGGCAACATCGGCTTCGACTTCGTCGATCACGCGAACGGATCGGGTTCCGCGGGCGACGCCGAGCTCGCGGCCCTCTGGCTCGACCTCTTCAACACCGCCACCCTCCCTTTCTACTGGGGAGGGTTCGAACCGGTGCCCGGCAGACCGGACACGCGGCGCCTCGCCACGACGGCGCAGTGGTTCGCCGACCGCGGTGTGGCGTTGAAGGGGCATCCGCTGGTCTGGCACACTGTGCAGCCGCCCTGGCTCCTCGACCACGACGTCGACGGCATCGAACGGCTGCAGCGGGAACGCATCCGCCGGGAGGTGGGGGACTTCGCCGGCCTGATCGACACCTGGGACGCGATCAACGAGGTCGTGATCATGCCGGTGTTCGACAAGGAGGACAACGGCATCACCAGGCTGGCACGCGATCGCGGACGCATCGCCATGGTGCGCCTGGCCTTCGAGGAGGCCCTGGCGACGAATCCGACGGCCACCCTGCTGATCAACGACTTCGACCTGTCGAGCGCCTACGAGTGCCTGCTCGAGGGTCTGCTCGAAGCGGGCATACCGCTCTCGGCGATCGGCCTGCAGACCCACATGCACCAGGGCTACTGGGGTGAGGACGTGATGCTGGCGATGGTCGACCGCTTCGCCCGCTACGGCCTGCCGCTGCACCTGACCGAGACGTCACTGGTGTCGGGCGAGCTCATGCCGGGCCACATCGTCGATCTCAACGACTTCCAGGTGGCGAGCTGGCCGTCGACCCCCGAGGGCGAGGCGCGCCAGGCCGACGAGATCGTGCGGCACTACAGCTCCCTCGTCGCGCATCCGTCGGTCGAGGCCATCACCTACTGGGGCATCACCGACCGCGACGCCTGGCTGGGTGCCCCGATCGGGTTGGTGCGGACCGACGGCTCCCGGAAGCCCGCCTATGACGCCCTGCACGCCCTGCTGAAGGGCGACTGGTGGGTGTCGCCGACAGCGGTGCGAACCGATGCCGCAGGCCGCTTCAGGCTGCAGGGCTTCACCGGCGGCTACACCGTCTCCGTTCCCAGCGAGGTCGGCCGCTCGTCGCTGCTGCACCTGGCGGCCGGGCCCGCCTCGATCGACGTCACGCTGTAGTCGGTTCCCCTCCAGCCGCCACGACGGCCGTCAGGCGGCCGGCGGCGCCGTGCTCTCGCGCACCACGAGGTTCGTCGCCAGGTCGATGCGCGGCGTTCCCGTGAACGTCTCGGTGCTCATCCGGATGGCGATGCGCGTCGCCTCCTCGGCCATGCGCCGCAGAGGCTGGTGGATGGTGGTGAGCCTCGGGCTCACCCACTGCACCAACGGGATGTCGTCGTAGCCGACGATCGACAGGTCTTCGGGAACACGCAGCCCGCGCGACCTGGCCACCTCGAGCACGCCGAGCGCCTGCAGGTCGCTGCCGGCGAAGATGGCGGTGGGCGGGTCGTCGAGGGCGAGCAGCTCGGCGGCGTGAGCGCGCCCGCCGGTCACGTGGAAGTCGCCGAAGCGCACCCAGTCGGGGTCGACCGCGAGGCCGGCCGAGTTCATCGCCGACCTGTAGCCGTCGACCCGGGCGAGGGAGCACATCATGTCCTCCGGCCCCGTGATCGTCGCGATGCGCGTGTGGCCGAGTTCGATGAGGTGGCGCGTGGCGAGGAGTCCGCCCGACCAGTTCGCCGAGCCGACCGACGGGACGTCGGGCGACGGATCACCGGCCGGATCGATGATGACGAACGGGATGGCCCGCGACTGCAGCCTCTCCCGGTACTCGGGCGCGAGGCCCGAGAACACGAGCACGACGGCGACGGGTCGGCGACGCATGACGCCCTCGACCCAGGCCGGGTCGGGCGCGTGCCTGCTGCCGCTCTCCGTGAGCACGACGGACAGGCCGTGCTCCTTGGCGACGGCCTCGACTCCGGTGATGATCTCCATCGACCAGACGCTCTCGAGTTCATGGAACACCAGCTCGATGAGGTCGGCCTTCGCAGCGGTTCCGGCGCCCCGGCGGGCATAGCCGCGCTGAGCCAGCAGTTCCTCCACGCGTGACCGAGTGGCAGCGGCCACGTCGGCCCGCCCGTTGAGCACCTTGGAGATCGTCGACAGCGAGACGCCGGCCTCCTCGGCGACCGAGGCGAGGGTGACGCGATCATCGGCGTGGGCTGTCGTCATGTTTCGATCATAGTTTCCGAAACTATCGAGCGCACTTGCGTCGTCGCATCCGTCGTTATAGGTTGTGCTTAACAACAATTCCGTTCATCGAGGAGCGACCCCATGACCACCCCCACACGCGCCGACAAGTTCTCCTTCGGCCTCTGGACCATCGGCTACAACGGCACCGACCCGTTCGGCGGCCCCACCCGCAACCCGCTCGACGTGGTGCACGCCGTCGAGAAGCTCTCCGAGCTCGGCGCCTACGGCCTCACCTTCCACGACGACGACCTGTTCGCCTTCGGGTCGACGGATGCCGAACGCCAGACCCAGATCGACCGCCTCAAGCAGGTGCTCGCCGACACCGGCCTCATCGTGCCGATGGTCACCACCAACCTGTTCAGCGCGCCGGTCTTCAAGGACGGCGGCTTCACCTCCAACGATCGCGCCGTGCGCCGCTTCGCGCTCCGCAAGGTGCTGCGCAACCTCGACCTCGCCGCCGAGCTGGGCGCCAAGACCTTCGTCATGTGGGGCGGCCGCGAGGGCGCGGAGTACGACTCGGCCAAGGACATCCGCTCGGCCCTCGAGCGCTACCGCGAGGCCGTGAACCTGCTCGGCGACTACGTCACCGACAAGGGCTACGACATCCGTTTCGCCATCGAGCCCAAGCCGAACGAGCCGCGCGGCGACATCCTGCTGCCGACCCTCGGTCACGCCCTGGCCTTCATCAGCTCGCTCGAGCGCCCCGAGCTGGTCGGCCTCAACCCCGAGGTCGGACACGAGCAGATGGCCGGCCTCAACTTCGCCGCCGGCATCGCCCAGGCGCTGTACCACGACAAGTTGTTCCACATCGACCTCAACGGCCAGCGCGGCATCAAGTACGACCAGGACCTGGTGTTCGGTCACGGCGACCTGCACAACGCCTTCGCCCTCGTCGACCTGCTCGAGAACGGCGGCCCGAACGGCGGCCCCTCCTACAACGGCCCGCGCCACTTCGACTACAAGCCGAGCCGCACCGAGGATGAGAACGGCGTCTGGGACTCGGCCGCCGCGAACATGCGCACCTACCTGCTGCTGAAGGAGCGTGCCGCGGCCTTCCGCGCCGACCCCGAGGTGCAGGAGGCGCTGGCAGCCGCCCGCGTTGCCGAGCTGGCCCAGCCGACGCTCGGCGCCGGTGAGAGCTACGACGACCTGCTCGCCGACCGCGCCTCCTACGAGGATTTCGACGCCGACGCCTACCTCGGCGGCAAGGGCTTCGGCTTCGTGCGGCTGCAGCAGCTGGCCACCGAGCACCTGCTCGGCGCGCGCGGCTAGTCCTCCCTCGCTCCATCCCCCATCCCGCAGTGCCACGACTCCGGAGTGGACTCGTGTCGAAGGTCGCGCATCCGCGACGCATCGGTCGACACGCCTCTCCACTCCGGAGTTGCGGCACCTCGATCTCTGGAAACCCATGACTCTCGTCGCCGGCGTCGACTCGTCCACCCAATCCTGCAAGGTCGTCATCCGTGACGCCGACTCCGGGGCGCTCGTGCGTTCGGGTCGGGCGCCGCATCCAGACGGCACCGAGGTCGACCCCGCCGCCTGGTGGGGAGCCCTGCTCTCAGCGTTCTCCGATGCGGGCGGCCTCGACGGCGTCGCGGCGGTGTCGATCGGCGGCCAGCAGCACGGCATGGTGGTGCTGGACGCCGACGGCCGGGTCATCAGGGATGCCCTGCTCTGGAACGACACCCGCTCGGCGCAGGCAGCACTCGACCTCATCGCCGAGGTGGGCGCCGACGAGTACGCGCGACGCGCGGGTGTCGTCCCCGTCGCCTCCTTCACCGCGACCAAGCTGCGCTGGCTGCGGGATGCCGAGCCCGACGCCGCGGCCCGCGTCGCCGCCGTCGCCCTCCCCCACGACTGGCTCACGTGGCGACTGCGCGGCTACGGACCCGTCGGGGAGTCGCCGCTCGGCCCCGTGCTCGAGGAGCTGACGACGGACCGGTCGGATGCCAGCGGCACCGCGTACTGGAGCGCCGCGACAGGCGAGTACGACCGGGAACTCTTCGTGCGCGCGCTCGGCCACGATGCCGTGCTCCCCCGGGTTCTCGGCCCCTCCGAGCGCGCCGGCCAGACGCCTGACGGCATCGTCGTGGGCGCCGGCGCCGGCGACAACGCCGCTGCAGCCCTCGGCCTCGACGCTCAGCCGGGCGACGTCGTCGTCTCGATCGGCACGTCGGGCACCGTCTTCGCCGTGACGGATGCCCCGACCGCTGACGTGTCAGGCACCGTCGCGGGCTTCGCCGACGCCAGCGGCAACGCCCTCCCCCTGATCGCCACGCTCAACGCGGCGCGCGTGCTCGATGCCGTCGCGGGAGTGCTCGGCGTCTCGCACGCCGAACTCGGCCGGCTGGCGCTCGAGGCTGAGCCCGCGGCATCCGGAGCCGTGCTCGTTCCCTACTTCGAGGGCGAGCGCACGCCCAACCTGCCTGACGCCACCGCGACGTTCTCCGGCCTCACCCTCGCCAGCACGACCCGGCCGTCGCTGGCCCGCGCGGCCATCGAGGGCATGCTGTGCGGACTCGCCGACGGCCTGGATGCCGTGCGCGGCCAGGGCGTGACGGCCGACCGGCTGCTGCTCATCGGCGGCGCCGCCCAGAACCCCGGCGTGCGGACTGTCGCCGCCCAGGTCTTCGACGTGCCCGTCGTGGTGCCGACTGCCGGCGAGTACGTGGCGGATGGCGCCGCCCGGCAGGCGGCGTGGGCACTCACGGGAGCGCGTCCGACCTGGCCGCTCGCGATCGAGGCGGAGTTGCCACTCGACACGCGCCCGGTCATCCGGGAGCAGTACGCGGCGGCTGCTGCAGCTCGCTGAGGCCCGGACGCAGCCGAAGCGCCCATCAGCGAGCGCACGCCACCAGCCCGTTGAGCAGCGCCGCTCCGGTCAGTGCGTCGTCGACGGTGACCACGATCGGTCCTCCGGAGGACCGCTCCACCTGGATGGCCGGGCCCTCTGCGAGCACGACCCCACGACGACCTCGGGAGTCGAACCGGATGCCCCATCCGCCGAACTCGGCCAGCGGATCGACCTCGACCGCCGCGGCGGACACGACGTCCGCCAGCCTCACGCGCAGCATCCGGAATCCGAGCAGCGACCGCACGGCCAGCCCGGACGCGTCGACGGTGACCCTGGCCACGAGCAGGAGTGCGATCACGGCGGCGAGCAGGACGAGCAGCGCGCTCGACCACCACATCTCGGGGTCGAGGAAGACCGGCACGAGGCCGAGTGCGCCGACCGCGATGGGCACGGTGAGGACGGGGCGCGGCGCCGAGACCGTACGCGTCCACACGGCCCGCTCCCCGGGCTCGAGGGCGACAGCCGGCTCGGGCGTCGGAGTCGGCGGGTTCGATCCGCGGGACGGGAGCACGAGCCACACCAGCAGGCCGGTGACTGCCGCGGCAATCACCGCGGCCGCGAAGATCCAGAAGACGCCGCCGGCCTCCGTGGCGTCATCGAGGTCGACCTGCATTCCGAGCGTTCCGGCGATGATCACGCTCAGCAGCACCGCGAACACGGGCGAGAACACCACGGTCAACCGAACCGATGACGGGGCGGCTCCACGCGCGACGGCGCGCAGAGCCGTGTACGTCATCAACAGCGAGAACGTGACTCCGATGCCAGCGAGTAGGCCGATGGCCGTCCACGGGCTGCCGAAGCCATCGGGCTCGCCGCTCGGGCCCCAGTGCGTGGCCACGGGATCGGGAAGGCGCGGCAGCCACGAAATCATCAGGGCGACGGATGCAGCGATGACGACGAGCGGCAGAACGAGACCGACGAGCACGATGACGCGTCGCTCCGAGCGCTTCTCCCTGTCGACGGCGGCCGTCGACGCGGGGGTGACGTTGCGGGGGCTGGGGTTGCCGGGGTTGCTCATCGATTGAGCTCCTCTCTGACCAGGGCGATCACAGTGTCCGAGGCGAGGCCGCGCGAACGGGCCTCGCTGCCGAGTTCGGCGATGATCCGCTGCACGACCCCGAGGTCGGGCCCGCCGATGACCACGGCGCCGCGACCTCGACGCAGCTCGATGAGCCCCTCGTCGCGGAGCTCCTGATAGGCCCGCAGCACTGTGTGGAGATTGATGTCGAGGGAGGTCGCGAGCTCCCGCGCCGACGGCAGCCGCTCACCGGCCACGAGCCTCACACCGAGGATCTCGGACCGCACCGCGCGTACGATCTGCTCGAAGAGCGGAACAGCCGAAGCCGGATCGATGCGGATGATCATAGGCCCAGCTTATTCTATTTTCGCTAGAACAACTGCGCGTCGCTAGACGGGCATCCACTCGCCACATTCGGCCGCTCGCCGCGTGCTCAGTCGCCACGTTCGGCCGCTCGCCGCGTGCTCACTCGCCACGTTCGGCCGCTCCCCCGCCGCGGAGACGGCCAGAACTGGCGAACGGATGCCCGCGCCGACACGGATCGCGGGCGCCAGGCCCGACGCTCAGCCGCCCAGCACTCAGCCGCGCAGCGCTCAGCCGGCCGGCGCGAGAGCCGCACCCACACGCCACACGCGGCGCCCGAGCACCACGATCACGATGGCGGGCACGACGATCCACACCGCGTTCGGCGCGATCACGATGGCGAGGAAGCCCTTCGCGTCTCCGGAGTCGAGCACGTGCCTGGTGTACTCGAGGTTGCTGCACATCTCGACGCCGAAGTAGAGCACCGTCTTCCAGAAGGTGGCGACGCTCACGATCAGCCCGATCACCACGCCGCTCCAGCGACGCCGGTAGACGAGCGCGATGATCAGCACCGCGGCCTCGACGATGTTGAGCCAGCTCTGCGCGCTGCCGAAGGCGTCGAAGGCTGCGTACCTGTGGTCGTATTCGGCATAGAGGTGGTGCCCGGGCCAGAACCAGCCGAGGGTGTGGCCGGCATCCGACAACGGTTTCGTCAGCACGAACAGGGCGTCGTAGATCTGGATGATGCAGGAGATGAGGAACCACACCGCGATCCAGCCCGGCAGGCCGCCGGCGGAACGGGCGACGACCGGCGCGGCGGCAGCCGTCGCGGAGGCGGACTGACGCGGGGTCGGGACTGCAGAGGTCTCGGTCATGCGGAGATTATGGCGCCGCTGACACTCCGAGCAACAGACCGCGTGCGGAAACGGTCCTCACCCGGCGAGGGTGCGCGCGAGCCTGGCGCCGGCCTCCCGCAGCCATCGGGACGGATCAGTGCGTGCCGCCGCACTGTCGCCGGCGAGGTCGGTGAGCGAGACGGAAGCCGCGAACACCGTGGCATCAGCCTCGATCGCCCCGGCCACCAGGGCCACCGCGATCGGCGGCCGGCCACCGAGGGAGCTCGAGGCCACGCCCGCGGCATCCAGCACGTACGACGGCACCTTGCCCGCCAGCGACTGGTGGTCGAACCGGCCTTCGCCCGTGATGACGACGGATGCCCCCGCCAGAGCCGCGGGCAACCCCAGTGCCGCCCCCACCGCTGCAGCGCCCGGCGCGATGGTCGCGCCCCAGGCGAGCAGGCCGAACCCGGTGCCGCCGGCTGCACCCGCGCCCGGAGTGGGGGCATCCGCTCGCACGGGCAGGGTGGAGATCGCAACCTGCGACGCCCAGCGAGCCAGGCCCCGTTCGAGACCCTCGACCTGCGATGGGGTCGCCCCCTTCTGCGGACCGAACACGGCCGCAGCGCCGCGCTCGCCCAGCAGCGGATTGTCGACGTCGCTGAGGATGACGGCGCCACCAGGGGGCAGGGGTCGCAGGGCGGAGGCGTCGATCGCCGCCAGGTTGGCGAGGCCGCGATTCCCGACCCGGATCGGGCGCCCAGCCGCATCGCTGAGCTGGAGGCCGAGCGCTGCGAGAGCGCCGGCGCCGCCATCCGTCGACGAACTGCCCCCGAGGGCGAGGAGCAGGCGGTCGACGCCGGCGTCGAGCGCGGCGGCGATGGCCTGGCCGAAGCCGACACTGTGGGCATCGAACGGCAGCAGCGGATCGAGCAGCGTGATCCCCGAGGTGCTCGCGAGCTCCACGACCGCCGTGGGACCGTGCCCGGCAGCGGCAGGCAGCCACAGCCACGATGCGGTGACGGGTCGGCCATCGGGTCCGTCGACGGTCACCGGCACGCGCCGAGCCCCGGCCACGGCGAGCTCGAAGGCGTCGAGGGTTCCCTCACCGCCGTCGGCCATGGGTACGAGGCGCAGCTCGTCCGCCGGACGAACCGAGGCCCAGCCGTCCGCCAGGGCCTTGGCGGCATCCGCTGCGCCGAGCGTGCCCTTGAACGAGTCGGGGGCGAAGACGACCATTGTCATCGCTCGGCATTCCTCTCGTCCGCGCTGATCAGACCTCCGCGCCGATCATCGATCCATTCTAGTCGGAAAGCGCATTCCCGGCTCTAGGCGCGGAGACTGTCGGCGAGGAACCGCCAGGCCTCGTCCTGCATCTCGGCGTCGAACACGTGCGTCTTCTCGTGGAAAGAGCCGGTGTAGAGCGGCATCCGTGCGGTCAGGATGTCGTGGGCCGCTCGCATTCCGTCACCGGTGAAGAGGTGGTCATGCAGCGCGTACTGGGCGAGCATCCGCTGCCCGTCGTTCGGGCCGTCGCCGTTCCTCCCGATCTCCGGCCAGTCGGTCACCCGCGACAGGCCCGGCGTGAGCAGCAGCCAGGAGTGCTGGTCGATGTGGTCGGGCACGAGCGCCGCGAAGGTCGTCATCATGCAGCTCACCACGACGGCGCGCACGTTCGGTGCCTCTGCAGCGAGCAGGTGCGCCCTGGCGCCGCCTCCCGAGAATCCGAACGCACCGAGACGCGTCTGATCGACGCTGTCGGACGCCGCCAGGACCGCGAGAGCCTGCAGGTCGTCGTGCAGCACCGTGCCGGCCACGCTGGTGCCGATCACCCCGGCCGCCTTGGCGATGCGATGCTCGAGCTGAACCGAGCGCCGATCGGCGGCGGCCGCCTCGTCGGCTGTCTCGCCCCCGTCCACGGCACCCGGGGCCGGCGCCAGCGCCGGCAGATGGAGCGCGACGGGCGCACCGGCCGGAGTACCGGATGTGGCGGTGCGGCGATCCCCCGCGAAACGCCGACTCCCCCACAGGAAGCCGTCGTGCACGAGCACGGCGAAGCCGCGCCGGGCCAGTTCGGCTGCCGGCGCGAGGCCATCGTGGTACGTCGCTCGGAAGGCCATCGCTCGCGTGGGGTTGACGGATGCCGGTCCGAGATCGACCAGCTGTTCGGCACCGATCACCTTCTGGCCGCCGTGCGTGTGCAGCGCGAGCACTCCGGGCAGCGGGCCGTCGGCATCGAGGGGCACCACCAGCCAGGCCGCCGTGTCGGGGCCGAAGCCGGGATTCCAGCGCAGCTCGGTGTACTCGAGGCCGTCCCGCGCCTCCCGCCCCATCACCCGCACGTCGGGGGCGGTGACCGGGCGGGGCAGTCCGAGCGCCGCCGACAGTCGCGACTCTCCGGCACACCGCTCGACGAGGGCGGCCCTGGCGGCCGCGACGTACGCCGGCCAGTCCTCGTAGCCGTCGAGCACGCCGCTCACGATCGCCCCGTTCGCGCAGCGCGCGCGGTTCGCCCGACCGCGGCCGGTGGAGGGCCCGAGCTCTCCCGCACTCGAAGCTCGGGTCTCAGCACCACGTCGCCTTCAGGCTCCTCCCCCGCGAAGCGCGCGGCCAGCCTGCCCCACGCCAGCTCCCCGAGCTCGCCCACGGGCACAGCCGCCGTCGTGAGCGCCGGCGTCGTGAAAGCCGCGAACGGGATGTCGTCGAAGCCCACGACGGACATCTCGGCGGGCACGGCGACGCCCCGCGCCGCGAGCGAAGCCAACAGCCCCATCGCCACGAGGTCGTTGAACGCCACAACCCCCGTCGCACCACTGTCGATGACGACGGATGCCGCGGCTGCACCGTCGCCGAAGGTGGCGCCGGCCTCCACCGTGCGCACCTCCACGTCGGGTCGCGCCTGCGCGAACGCGGCGACACCGGCTCGACGTGCGGCATCCGAGGCACTCGACGGCGACCCGGCGACGTAGACCAGCCTCCGGTGACCGAGGGCGGCCAGGTGCTCGAGCAGGTCGACGATGCCGGCGCGGTAGTCGGCCGAGACACCGGGGATGCCCGGCACCGAGCGGTTGATCACGACCACGGGATCGAGCGCGGCGACGGCGGCCGTCAACACGTCCGTCGGCATCCGCGGCGAGCAGAGCACGACCGCGTCGCAGCGTCGGCGCGTCTCGCGCACGATGGCCTCCTCGGCGGCGACGTCCTCAGACGTGTCGGCCACCAGCACCCTGTAGCCGTCGCGTGCCGCTGCGAGAGTGACCCCGCGCAGCATGCCCTGGAAGGTGGGGTTGGCGAGGTCGGGCACCACGACGGCGATGGTCTGGGTGCGTCCGAGCACGAGGCTGCGGGCGAGAGGGTTGGGGCGATAGCCGAGGGCCGTGGCAGCGGTTCGCACCCGCTCGACCAGGGCTGCGTCGACACCGGCGCGGCCGTTCATCACGCGCGACACGGTCGACGCCGAGACGCCGGCAGCGCGGGCGACGTCATCGATGCCGGTGATGCCTGTCATGCGTCCCATGCTTCTCCCGTCGCGCGCGAGGGCTGTCGATCGATCGAGATCCAACCTAGCTCTAGAAATCGTTTTCTCCGGGGTGTTAGCCTCGTGGAAAGCGTTTTCTGGATGACCGCGGCACAGCGGCCTGCATCCGGAACCGATCAGCGAAATGAGTGATGACACCGATGTCGACCCTCCGATACGCCCTCGTGGGCAGCGGCCACCGCGCACAGATGTACGTCGACGCGATCCTCGGCGCGCATGGCGACGTCGCCGAACTGGTGGCACTGAGCGATCCGAACCCCACGCGCATCGAGTACTACGCCTCGCGCATGCGCGATGCCGGCGCGGCCGAGCCGAGCCGCTGGCACCCCGACGACCTCGAGCGCATGGTGAGCGAGGCATCCGTCGACCGCATCATCATCACGAGCCCCGACGTGACCCACGCCGCCCTCATCGTGCGTGCCTTGGAGGCGGGAGCCGATGTCGTCGTCGAGAAGCCGCTCACGATCGACGCCGACGGATGCCGCGCCATCGTCGAGGCGGCCGAGCGCACCGGCCGCAGCGTGGTCGTCACCTTCAACTACCGGTACTCGCCGCGCAACTCGGCCCTCAAGCAGCTCATCAGCTCGGGCGCGATCGGCCGTGTCACCTCGGCCACGTTCGAGTGGGTGCTCGACACGGCGCACGGCGCAGACTACTTCCGGCGCTGGCACCGCGAGAAGGCCAACTCGGGCGGACTGCTCGTGCACAAGGCCTCGCACCACTTCGACCTGGTCAACTGGTGGATCGACGCCACCCCCACCCGCGTCTTCGCCTCGGGCGGCCTGCGTTTCTACGGCGCCGAGAACATCGCCGGGCGCGATCTTCCGGAGCGCAACCCACGCGGCACCCACGACGGAGCCCACGATCCCTTCGAGCTCGACCTGCGCGACGACGAGCGACTGCGCGCCCTCTACCTCGACGCCGAGAACCACGACGGCTACCTGCGCGACCGCGACGTCTTCGACGCCGGCATCACCATCGAGGACAACATCGCCGTGATCGCCGACTACGACTCCGGCGCCACCCTGAGCTACGCCCTCAACGCTCACGCTCCGTGGGAGGGCTATCGCGTGGCCGTCAACGGCACGAAGGGCCGCGCCGAACTCGAGGTGGTCGAGCGTGGTGCCGTCACGGTGGGCGACGACGGCGCTCTCGTGCTCGATCCGAGTGCGCAGAAGGATCCCCGGGCGGATGCCGCCGCCGGTGGTTCTGTTGGCGCCGCGCTCCGCCCAAGCGGCGAGCGCCTCATCGTGCAGAACCACTGGGGACTCGCCCGCGAGGTGCCGATCGAGAACGGCGACGGCGCCCACGGGGGCGGCGACGCGCTGCTGCTCGCCGACGTGTTCCGCGGCCCGTCGGACGACCCGCTCGGCCGCCCGTCCGACTACACCGACGGCCTGCGTTCGGTCTCGGTCGGCATCGCGGCGAACATCTCGCTGGCGACGGGGTCGCCCGTCCACATCTCAGAGCTCGCGATCGGGCATCCGGCGCTCGACGCGGCGGCGGCCGCATCGGCGGCCACATCCGTGGCGGAATCGACCGCCGGCGCGACTGCGGGCGCCCGATGACCACCGTCGTCACCGGCGGCTCCGGCCGTCTCGGTCGCAGCGTCATCGCGGGGCTGACGGATGCCGGCCACGACGTCGTCTCGGTCGACCGGGCTGCGGCATCCGGCCTCGACGTCGACCAGCTCGCGGTCGACCTCACCGACCCCGCAGCCACGGCCGAGTTGTTCGCTCGCCTCCGCCCGGATGCCGTCGTGCACCTGGCGGCGATCGCCGTGCCGTTCAGCGCACCGGAACGCACCATCCTGGCGACCAACACGGCACTGGCCTTCGGCGTGATGGAGGCGGCGATCTCGGCCGGCGTGCAACGCATCGCCGTCGCGAGCAGCCCGACCGTGCTCGGCTACGGGGCGCCGAACGGCTGGCTGCCGCCGTCATTCCCGCTCGATGAGAGCACTCCGCCGCGGCCCTGGCACGCCTATGGGGTCTCGAAGCTCGTGGCCGAGGAGAGCATGCGCATGCTCGCCCGCGGCACCGGTGACAGCGTGCGGTTCGCCGCGTTCCGGCCATGCTTCGTCATCGCGCCCGAGGAGTGGGAGGGGGCGCCGACCCAACAGGGGCACACAGTGCGCGAACGCCTCGACGACCCCGCCCTCTCGGCGCCGGCGCTGTTCAACTACGTCGACGCCCGCGACGTCTCGCGCTTCGTCGCGGTGCTGCTCGAGAGGCTGGGCGACATCCAGAACGCCGAGACCTTCTTCGTGGGCGCCGACGACGCCCTGGCCCGGCATCCGCTCGCCGAACTGCTCCCTCGCTTCGTGCCGGGCAGTGAAGCCCTCGCATCCGGACTCACCGGCACGCAGCCGGCGTTCTCGAGCGCGAAGGCGCGCGAGCTGCTCGGCTGGCGCCCGCAGTACTCCTGGCGCTGCGAGCTCGCCGACATCCCGACCGACACCACCCTCTCGAGGAGCAACGCATGAACTTCGACGGAATCCTGTTCTTCCCCGTCACCCCCTTCGACGGCCGGGGCCGCGTCGACACCGGCGTTCTCGCCGAACACGTGGCGACCGGCGTGCGGCACGGCGCCGGCGGAGTCTTCCCGGCCTGCGGCACCGGCGAGTACCACGCCCTCTCGCTGAGCGAGGTCGCCACGGTGGTGTCGACGACGGTCGAGCAGGTGGGCGGGGCCGTACCCGTGGTCGCCGGCAGCGGCGGAGCGCTCGGCCACGCCCTGGAGGCGGGTCGCGCGGCGAAGGATGCTGGCGCCGAGGCCCTGCTCGTGCTGCCGCCCTACCTCGTCTCGGGCACCCAGAACGGACTGATCGCCTATGTCGAGGCCATCGCCGAGGCATCCGATCTCCCCGTGATCATCTACCACCGCGGTTCGGCCCAGTACGCACCGGCCACCGTCGCGCACCTCGCCGCCGACAGCCGCGTGATCGGCTTCAAGGACGGCACCGGCGACGTCGGGGTCGCCCTGCAGATCGTGCGGGCCGTCGCCGCCACGGGTCGCGACGACTTCAGGTTCTTCAACGGCCTGCTGACGGCCGAACTCTCGCAGGGCGCCTACCGCGGCCTCGGCATCCCGCTCTACTCGTCGGCGGCCTTCGCCTTCGTGCCCGAGATCGCCAACGCCTACTACCGGGCGTACGTCGACGGCGACGAAGCGCGCCGCCTCGCCCTCCTCGACGGCTTCTACAGCCCGCTCGTCGACCTGCGCGACGAGACCCCGGGATTCGGCGTCTCGCTCGTGAAGGCCGGCCTCCGTCTCGGCGGGCTCCCCGTCGGATCGGTGCGGGCGCCACTCGTCGACCCGAGCACCGAGCAGGAGCAACGCCTCACGGCGATCATCGAGGCCGGGCGCGCACTGCTGTGAGCCGCGTCAGTTCACTCGAGTCACGACTGGTTCGCATCCCGCTGCGCCGGCCGTGGGGCGCCGACGTCACCAGCGTGGCAGTGCTGCCCACCCGGGTCGAGCTCGACGACGGCGCTGTCGGGTTCGGCTTCAGCTGGACGCCGACGATCGGTGCCGAGGCCGTGCTCGCCCTGCTGCAGCACGACATCTGGCGCACGGCCATCGGGCGCGACGGCGACCCCGAGGCGATCTGGCAGAGCGTGTGGGAGCACCTCCACGAGGCCGGCGGCGGCGGGCTCACGACCATCGCCATCGCCGGACTCGACCTCGCCCTCTGGGACGCGCGCGCTCGGGCGAACGGATGCTCGATCGCCGATGAGATCGGCATCCGTCGACAGAGTGTCGAGGTCTACGGCAGCGGAGTGAACCTGCACTACTCCACCGACGAGCTCCTCGCCCAGGTGCAGCGCTGGATCGATGCCGGCCACGACGCCGTGAAGATCAAGGTGGGCCGGCCCTCCGTGGCCGAAGACGTGGAGCGGGTGCGCGCCGTACGCGCGCTGCTCGGCGACGACCGCCGCCTGATGATCGACGCGAACCAGCGCTGGGACCTCGAGCGCGCGACCGCGGCCATGCGGGAGCTCGAGGCCTTCGACCCCGCGTGGATCGAGGAGCCGCTCCGCGCCGAGGACCTGCCCGGACACATCGCCCTCGCCGAGCGCACGGCCGTGCCGATCGCCGTCGGCGAGAACCTGCACACCCGGCAGCGCTTCGAGGAGTTCCTGCAGAGCGGTGCGGCCGGCGTGGTGCAGCCCAACATCGTGCGGGTCGGCGGCATCACGCCGTTCCGCCGCATCGCCGCCATCGCGCGCGATCACGGCGTTCCACTCCATCCGCACCTGCTGCCCGAGCTCTCGGGGCAGCTGGCGCTCACCCTCGACGGCGACGCTGCGGCCGGCGCCGTGATGGTCGAAGACGTGGAGGACGCCGGCTTCGGCGAACTCGGCGCGCTCAGCGGACCGAGCCCCGTGCGCATCGCGAACTCCCGCCTCACCCAGACCGGCTCCCCCGGCCTCGGGCTCCTCTTCACGGAAGGCTTCACCTCATGACCGACTCCGCTGTCCTCACCGCGCACGCGTCCGCTTCGTCGCCATCCGCGTCGACGGATGCCGCCACTCTCGACGCTGTTGCTGCTGCGGCCGCGGCTGCAGCACCGCTGGTACGTGCTTCAGCCGACGCCGATTGTGCCGGCTGGCTGCGTGCCGTCGCCGACGCGCTCGATGCGAACGCCGCCGAACTCGTCGCGATCGCCGACGAGGAGACCCACCTCGGCACGGTACGACTCACCGGCGAGGTCGCCCGCACGACCGAGCAGCTGCGCCTGTTCGCCACTGTCGTCGACGACGGAGCCTGGCGCGAGATCACCGTCGACCACGCGGATGCCTCCGCCACGCCTCCACGCCCGGAGATCCGCCGCATGCTCACGGCGGTCGGGCCCGTCGCCGTCTACTCGGCGTCGAACTTCCCGTTCGCGTTCTCGGTGGCCGGCGGCGACACGGCGTCGGCCCTGGCGGCGGGATGCCCCGTGATCGTGAAGGCCCACTCGGGTCATCCGCGGCTCTCCGTCCGCACAGCCGAGATCGTGACGGATGCCCTCACCACGGCCGGCGCGCCCGACGGCATCTTCGCCCTGGTCGTCGGCCGCGAGGCCGGCAACGCGCTGGTGCAGCATCCGGCGATCGCCGCAGCGGGCTTCACCGGATCGCTCTCGGGCGGGCGGGCGTTGTTCGACCTCGCCTCCGGCCGACCCGACCCCATCCCCTTTTACGGCGAGCTGGGCTCGATCAATCCCGTCGTCATCACGGCGGCCGCCATCGCAGCACGCGGCGGCTCCCTGGCGACGGGACTCGCCGGGTCGTTCACGCTGGGATCCGGGCAGTTCTGCACCAAGCCCGGCGTCGTGTTCGTGCCGACGGGAACGGCCTTCGCCGACGACCTCGCGGCCGCCGTCGGCCCGGCGACGACAGGGCGCCTGCTGACCGACCGCATCGCGTCGGCGTTCCCCGTCGGCCTCGCCGCCCTCGCCGCCGACGACTCGGTGACGATCGTGGTCGGCGCGATCGACTCCGACACCGATGCTCCGCAGCCCGTCGTGCTCCGCACCGATGCGCGCGCCGTCGCCACCCGCCCCGACACTCTCCTCGAGGAGTGCTTCGGTCCGGTGACGCTGCTGGTCGAATACGCCGACGAGGCCGAGCTGTTCGCGGCTCTCGGCGCCCTCGGCGGATCCCTGACCGCGACGCTGCACTCCGAGCCCGGCGAGGAGGTGGCATCCCTCGTCGAGCGACTCTCGCAGGTGGCGGGTCGTGTGCTGTTCGCGGGCTGGCCGACCGGCGTCGCCGTCACCTGGTCGCAGCACCACGGCGGACCCTGGCCGGCCACGACCTCACTGCACACCTCGGTCGGAGCCAGCGCCATCCGCCGGTTCCTGCGCCCGATCGCCTTCCAGGACGCCCCGGATGCGCTCCTTCCCGCACCGCTGCGCGACGCGAACCTCGCCGCGGCGCCCCGTCGCGTCGACGGCACCCTGCTGCTGGCCGCCGGCTGACCCCGCCGGCAGAGGCCCGGGCGCGCAGCGAGAGGCAACTGGACGGGCGCAGCCCGCTCAGCGCTCCAGCGTCACCGGGCGCTCGACTCCGCGCACCGCGATCGTCGGCCACGCCGGGTCGCACGTCAACACCTCGATCGCGACTCCGCCGGCGGCATCCGGAGCCAGCAGCACGGTGTCCTCGACCTTCACGCCCGGCGCACTCGGGTTGAGCGCGAACGCCTGGCCGAGTTCGATCGACCCGTCGACGCCGGGTGCCAACCTCGGGTCGCGTCCGTGGTAGCCGGCTGCGCCGCCCTGGTGGTGGCGCAGCCACTCGTCCGTCGCGAAGCCGTGCGCCGGGTACGCCGCGGTGACCGCATTCAGCACGTCGGCGAGTCCCGTGCGGCGCCGCAGCGCGTCGAAGCCGTCGGCCTCCACCTCGAGGATGCGCCTCTCGGCGTCGAGCTCCGACGGGGACGCCGCCCCGAACCGCACCCACCGGGTGACGTTCGCGATCAGCCCGTGCCGGCGAGCGCAGACCACGGCCATGGCGCGACGTCCGATGGCGGCATCGGTCGGCAACGGATGCCGCTCCGCCAGCCGCGACGCCCCGGCGACCAGCAGCACCACCGGATCGGCACCGACCTCGATCAGCCGAGCGGCGAGGCGAGCCGCGACGGAGCGCTCGGTGTCGGCGGGCCTGGCCGCCCGCAGCACGTCGCCGAGCGCCACGGCCGCATCGGCGCCGAGCTCCCGGTAGCGCTGCTGCTCCACGGGGAGCAGCGCCCGCCGCGCCGCCCGCAGCTCGACCTCGACCTCGTGCTCGCGCAGGGCGGCATCCGAACCCTCAGTCGCCGGCGCGAACGACACGGCCTCGAACCAGTCGCGCTCGACGAGCGCGACGCCGGCCGGCAGTTCCTCCGCACGCAGCCGATGAGCTTCATTGGACGTGGCGAAGACCGTGACGGATGCCGCATCGACGCGCACGGCCACGATCGGCGGCGCCGCCAGGCTCACGTGAACACGAGCGCCCCCGAGCAGCCAGGCCACGGCGGCGTGCGACTCGAGCAGCACGCTGGCGGCACCGCGCTCCTGCAGGATTGCACGCACGCGATCGTGCTTGACGGCGAGTTCGCTCCCGTCGTCGCCGAGACTCACGGGCGCAGCAGCTCGGCGACGCGATCGTCGGCGAGTGCCCCGTCGGCGATGAGCCCGCGGAAGCTGCGCGCGACGAATTCGCCCGGCTGCAGGACCACCTCGGCGTCCCAGGCGAGAGCCGAGCCGATGCCCGGATAGTCGGCGACGCGCACGAACCACGGATCCGCCCGGGTGACCTCGTCGGCTCCGGCGAGAGCGACCGTGGCCGTGCCGTCGGCGAAGGCAGCGCTCCACGCGATCCACGGGGCCACCGATCCGTGACAGGCGGCCTCCCCGGAGGCAGCATCGGTGCGCACCCGCACCTCGGCGGCGGCCGGCAGCCGCCAGCTCAGTCCGCCGTAGCCACCGCCCGAGCGACCGTTGCTGCCGGGACTCCCCAGGCTGATGACGCGCTCGGTGACGTTCGCGAGCTCGAACGACAGCGCGAAGGCGACGAGACCGGAGGCACCCGGGCCACCGAGGGCACCCGACGTGCCCGGGGAGGGCAGCGCCTCGAATCGCACCTCGAACCTCTCGCGCAGCCGCGTCGCCGCATCCGGTCCGACCCAGTCGCACGTCGTGCGCAGCGATCCGTCGCCGATGACGACCTCGCGAGCCTCGACGCGTCCGTGATCGTCGAGCCACTGGTACCCGGCACCGCGCAGATAGGTGCGGCCGCCCCAGAAGTTCAGTCCATCGACGTGCTGGAGACCGAGCGAGAGCCCGAGATGCCAGTCGTGATCGCGGGGATGCGCGTCGCTCACGACGACGCCCGCCGGCGTCATGATCGGATGCAGGAACTGACGCGGCGACGAGGTCGGAGTGACCGTCGTCCCGTCGTTCCAGATGGCGATCGGGGCCGCGGATGCCGCTCCAGCCGGCGCTTTCACCACAACGGGCTCCTGCCGACCTGCCGGTGCCTCGATGGCCCAGGGCACGTGCATCTCGCTGAACAGCGCGCCGGCCGCGGCAGTGCGCTGCACCCACCAGCCGACGTCGTCGACCACCGGATGCGCGGCATCGCCCTCGCCCTGCCAGGTGATGAAGGCCGGGTCGATGGCGACGGGTTCCTCGTGCGTACGAATGGCCTCGAGCACTTCCATATAGGCACCGGCGTCGACGAGCGACGACAGCAGCGGGCGCCCAGTCGCGCGGTGGGCGAGCAGGTTCTCGAACAGGTCGGTGCGGCCGTGCGTGACGGATGCTGCGCTGCCGGATGCCGCAGCTCCGTCAACGGCATCCGGAACGGGATCCGCCCCCGCAAGCTCGTCGCGGGTGTACCAGAACGTCAACTCACCGGCATCGGTGCGCACCGAGAGCTCCGGATCGTGCTGCTCGGCGGCGCAGAGCGTGAGCGCTGCGCTCACCACCTCGCCGCTCGCGAGCCTCACCCGCAGGCTGGTGGTGTCGTCGGCCTCGATGTCGTTCGCACGGTAGAGCTCGACCTCGACGCTCGCGACATCCTCCCGCCGACGGGCGCCGGCGATGCGCAGGGCCGTGGCCACGGCGTGGGCGAGCGGGTTGGTGGCGACGCCGTCGATCATCGGCCTGCCGTCGACGACGCGCTTGCCGGCCCACGGCGAACGGCCCCAGTAGGCGCGGTCGCGCAGCCAGGTCGCGTGCGCGGCCACAGACCAGACGGCACCGTGCGCGGCGATGGCGTCGAGCGCGTGCGAGCCCAGGCTCTGGAAGCCCACCTGCACGGCGCGCCCGGTCTCCTCCTGAACTCTCAGCACCCGCTCGAAGTCGGCCATGCTGGCGACAGGCGGCTTCTCGACGTAGACGTCGGCCCCGGCCCGCATGGCTGTCTCCGCGAGGTCGGCGTGGGTGCCGATGGGGGTGGCGACGATGACGATATCGGCCCGGATGCCGGCTGCTTCCGTCGCTCGCAGGGCATCGTCGAGCGACGGATGCAGCGGCACCTCCGAGCCGAAACCGTCGGCAGGCCCGCGGTGCGGGTCCGCGAGGGCCACCAGCTCGACGCTGTCGCGCAGGCGCTCGAGGTTGCGCAGGTGCACGGCGCCGAAGCCGTTCGCGCCGACGAGGATCACGCGCGGCTTGGCGATCGTCGCGGGCGGGCTCCCTGCGACGTGCTCGGCAGCGACGGATGCGGCGGCGGCGGCGACGGCGTCAGGAGCGCCCGTGTCGGTCGCATGTGTCGTCGAGGTCTGGCTCATCGAACTCCCTGGGTCGCCGTTGACTCTTTCGCGGTTGTAGCGTCAGACTCCACAGTACCCGAGACGGAAAACGTTTTCCAGCGTGAATCACTGCGTCCGGGTCAGCTCTGCGAGTGGGTCTCCTCCCCAGCATGGCGAGGTCCATCGGCCACACACAGACTGTGGATGAGATTTCCTGATCAGATTGCATATATCAGGACTGGAGTGTCGGTGGGTGTTCGTATCGTGAAGGTATGGAATCGCTACGCACCCGCATCGAGGAGGCGGCCGCCCACACGGCCGCTCTCCTCGGCGAGGCTTCTGCGATGCTGGGGTCAGGGGCTGCCTCAGAGCGCGACATGATCGGCCTGCTCGCTGCGGCTGAAGACATGGGACGCGCGTCGGACGCTCTCCGTGTCGTGGCGGCCGGAGCCGTCGGCGACGGATCCCGGCCCGGGCTCGGCACGGACTCCCTGGCCGGCCGGTGCGGGGCGGCGAGCGCCACCGAGCTGATCGAGCGAGTCGCCCGGGTCTCCGCCGAGACCGCCCGCGACCGCATCAGGCTCGGCCGTCGACTCCACCCCCGTGGATCGTTGGGGGGCGAGATCCTTCCGGCTGAATTCGAGTCGGTGCGAGTCGCGTTCGACACCGGGCGCCTGGGCGTCGATCACGCCCAGATCATCACCGGCATGCTGGCGAAGGCGTCGATCGGGGTGCCGACCGACATGCTCGAGAACGTCCGCCGGGCCGAACACGAGCTGGTCTGCGCCGCCCTCGGCGAACCCGCAGAACCCGGCGGTGCCGCGCCGCCCCCTGCGACAGTCTTCGAGACCAAGGACTACGCCGCCGTGTGGGCGGCCGTGCTCGACCCCGACGGTGCAGAGCCTCGCTTCCGCGACGTCGAGTCGCGCGGCGTCCGCCTTCATCCAGCCAGAGACGGCCTCATCCCGATCTCGGGGCTCCTCCTCCCCGAGGTCGCCGGACTGGTTCGACGCGTCACCGAATCGATGACCAATCCGCGCCAGTCGCTCCGGTTCCGGCCCGAGAACCCGACGGATGGGGAGGGTGCCGCAGGCTCGGGGGCCGACCCGGAAGACCGCGGCTCCGAGCTGCCGAGGGATCCGCGCACCCGAGCGCAGCGCCTGCACGATGCATTCGCGGCAGTGTTCGACCTCGCCGGACGCAGCGGCGAGCTGCCCACCCTCGGTGGCGCATCCCCGACCATCATCGTCACCGTCCTCGACCACGACTACGCCAGTGGGCACGGCGTCGGCCACATGGACGGCGTCGACGAACCCGTTCCGATGAGCGTCGTGAAGCAGCACGCCTGCGCCAACGGCGTCCAGCCGATCACCCTCGGCACGTCCGGGAGGATCCACCGCATCGGCACCACCGAGCGCACCTTCAACCGCGCCCAACGTCGCGCCCTCGCCGCCCGTGACGGCGGCTGCATCATCTGCGGCCTCGCCGCCGTCTACACGGAAGCCCATCACGTCATCCCCTGGGAGCTGGAGCGCCGCACTCACGTCGACAACGGCGTTCTGCTCTGCTGGTACCACCACCGCACCATCGAGACCCGCGACGGGTGGAAGGTGCGCATGGTCTGCGGCAGTCCCCAGGTCATGCCGCCACCCGAGCTCGGGCCTCCGGTCTGGCGACCGGCCCTCCAATCGCGCATCAGAGCCAGCGCTCAGCTCACGAGGCGATTGCGGGAGTGAAGCGGCGCTCCGGGCAGAGACTCACACGCTGATGTCGTAGGTGCGCAGCAACCCGCACATGCCGAACTTCGGCTCGCCCTCGTGGGGCTGGGCCGCGGTCGCGCCGCTCAGTCCGAGCTGCGCGACGCGACCCGCGGCCAGATCGTCGAGCAGGCCTCGAGTGCGTGCCACGTCAGCGAGCACCCGCTCCTCCCAGAGCTCACGCCAGCCGTCGGCCCGCGCTGAGACGAGTCGAACCGCCGAGGCGTAGAACTCCTCGAGCGCAGCCCCGTCCCCAGCGACGGCAGCATCGCGCAGCGCCTCGAAGCCCTCCACCGCGAGGTCACGACGGCGGGCCGCAGCCGAGGCAGCGGCCGCTCGATCGAGGGATGTATCCGGCAGCGTGGCAGCCTCGGCGTAGCGCGCGGCATCCGTCACCACGGAAGCCGGGAACGTCATGACGGCGTCTCCAGCCTCGGGCAGGCCCGCGTTCGACATGATCACAGTCACCTCGAGTCCGCCGAGGTTGATCGCGCGGTGGATGGTGCCGGCGCCGAACCAGACGACGCTCCCGGCACTCAAGGGGGCGAGGTGGAAGCCCGCGCGGTCGATGGTCTGCAGCTCCCCCGAGCCGGCCGTCACGATGTAGGCCTCGGTGGACACCGTGTGCAGGTGCGGCGTTCCGCCGTGCAGCGCGTCGGGGGCGGCATCCGTGTAGACGTTCAACCGGGTGACGCTGGTTCCCCCGGGGAAGGCGGCATCGGTCACGAACGGCTGTCCTCCAGAACCCGCGTCTCCGCACGACGCGCAGCGAGCAGGCCCCGCCCGAGATCGGCGAGGCGAGCCGCGCCGCCCTCCTCGCCGTAGCCGTCGGCGATCACCACGGCATAGCGGAAGCGGAGGCTCTCCCCCGCTCCGAACTCCAGCTCCTCGCTGAAGAACGGCGCCGGGCACAGGCAGGCGAACTCCTCGCTGCGTGCGAACCACTGGGGCGGATGCCGCGGATTCTCCGTGTCGTCGACGATCACCAGCGTGGAGGTTCCGCCGGAGCCGTCCTGACGCCCGGTGAACCCCATCCACTCCAGGCGGGATCCGCGCAGTTCGTCGCCCCCGTCGCCGAGCGGAGTGCGCACGGTGCCGCCGGTGAACGACCGGGGACCGCGCCAGAACAGGCCGCCGTAGCCGGCGTTCTCCCGCCCCTTGGTCGTGGGTGATCCGATGGAGATCGTGGCCTCGGAGG
Source organism: Leifsonia sp. Leaf264 (assembly GCF_001422325.1). Lineage (GTDB taxonomy): Bacteria > Actinomycetota > Actinomycetes > Actinomycetales > Microbacteriaceae > Orlajensenia. Next base: position 650,981 of record NZ_LMMR01000007.1, on the reverse strand, counting down.
TGTTGCGCATCACGGTCTCGAAGACGAGCACCCAGGCGTCATCGACGAGATGAGCACTGATCCGACGGTCCTCCTCGATGATCTGCTGCCCGCCCTGCGTGACCCAGCGCAGCCTGTGCGCGATGGTCGCGGCATCCGCCGTCGCCACGAGCTCGGTCATGCGCTCGTGCTCGGCACGCCCGTTGTTCTCGAGCTGAACGTAGAACTGGCCGTGCACGTAGGTTGGCCCGCCCCAGAAGTTCTCCTCGCCCACGTGCGGCAGCGACCAGGCGATGCCCTTGTGCCAGACATGGTCGTGCGGACGGAAGAGCGTGACGGGGTCACCGCTGCGGGTGCGCAACGGATGCAGGTAGGGCTTGGGCGACTCCAGCTGCACGGTGTCCGGCCGGTAGGTGTAGCGAGCGAGCTCGACATCGCCATCGCGGATGACGACGTGGCTGTCGAGTTCGTGGGTCACGGTGATGCTCATGCGGTGGCTCCAGTCAGGGCGGTCAGCCACGGAGCACCGGTGCCGAGCATCGACGCGTAGAACGGATCACCGGCGTCGATGGACCCGCGGATGACAGTGCGGTCCTCGAAAGCCGAGGCGTAGATCGAGGCGACCAGGTCCATGGTCTGGCGAGCGTCGTCGAGGCCGACAGGGGCCGGGCGTCCGGCATCCAGCGCATCGAAGATCGCGGAGAACTGCGCGGCGTGGCCACTGCGCACCTCGGATGCGGCGGCACGAGCACCGGCGCCGGACCACGACTCGGCCAGCGCTTCGCTCCCCGGAGCCGGCGTGAACCGCCAGTCGGCGTCGCCGTAGCCGTAGAGGTGCTCGAGCTCGACCGTCGCGTGCTCGAAGTCGAAGCGCAGCGAGCTCGTCTCGCGTGGCGACACCAGCGAGTTTAGCACCGTGGCGATGGCGCCGTTCTCGAAGGTGACGATGGCCGCCGAGACGTCCTCGGTGTCCGTCGGGCGATCCTGACGGGCGGCGACGGCCCGCACCGTCTGCCACGGACCGAGGATCGACAGCAGCAGGTCGAACTGGTGGATGCCGTGGCCCATCGTCGGGCCGCCGCCCTCGATCTCCCAGTTTCCGCGCCACGGCACGGCGAAGTACTCGGCGTCGCGATACCAGAGCGTGTTGCAGACGGCCACGAGCGGTCGCCCGAAGGTGCCGTCGGCGACGGCCTGGCGAAGGCGCACGGCGCCCGATCCGAAGCGCTGCTGGAACACGGCCACGGCCTGCCTGCCGGTCTCGCGCTCAACGGCGATCGCCTCGTCGATCTCAGCCAGGGTCATCGCTGGTGGCTTCTCGACCAGCGGCACCGACCCGCCGCGCAGCACGGCGGCGGTGAGCGGAAGGTGCGAGCCGGGCGGAGTGCAGATGTGCACGAGGTCGGGCTTCTCGGCGGCGAGCATCTCGTCGACGGATGCGTGCACGCGGGCGATCCCCCAGGTCTCGGCGAAGGCGCGGGCTCGGGCGGTGTCGATGTCGACGACGGCGCTCACCTCGGCCCGTCCGCCCAGGGCGCGGATGCCTTCGATGTGGGCGACGGCGATGCCGCCGGTTCCGACGATCGCGGTGCGATAGACCATGGGTTCTGTCAATCCGATCAGGGTCGAGGTGGGAAGACGAGTCGAGGTGGAACGTAGAAGAAGAGCATCGCCCTGAAGAGAGGAGCAGGACGGGACGGATGAAGGGGAGGCGAATCCTCGCCTCCCCTTCATCCGATCATCAGGCGTTCGCGATCGCGTCCTTGAGGTCCTTGATGAACCCCTCGGCGGCCTGGTCGGGCGTGAGCTGCTTGAACAGCACCTGCTCGGTGTACTGCTTGAGCAGGGCCTCGATGGCGCTGCCGCCCGGAGGGGTCACCGCGGGGGCGTCTCCGACATCCTCGGAGAGACCGTCGAGGAACGCCACGACCTCCTTGTCGGTGTCCGACAGCTTCGGCTCGATGTAGGCGCGGATCTTCTCGTTGGCGGGCACACCGCGCTCGGTCAGCAGGATGTCGGCCGCGTCCTCGCTGTTGGCGAGGAAGTTGACGAAGGCGGCGGCCTCAGCGGGGTGCTCGCTGCGCGACGAGATCGACCAGTACATCGACGGCTTGTAGTACGCCGAGCCGTCGGCCTTGCCATCCGTCGTCGGAACCCGCAGCGACTGCAGCGGCGAACCGCTGGCGTCGGAGAGAGCTGTCAGCTGGCTGTTCCACCACGGTCCGAATGCCGCGGTGTTGGTCGCCGTGAACGATTCGGCGAGGCCACCGCTCTGCTTCTCGATGATGTTCGAGGCGGGAGGCGTCGTGCCGTCGTCGACCATGTCGAGGAGCTGCTGGTACCAGCTGGAGACCGTCTCCGGCTTGATCGAGACCTCGCCGTCGGTGTACAGCGCATCGCCGTGCTGACGGGCCCAGTTGTTCAGGCCGCCGTCCTCGAAGCCCCACGGGGCGACGCCCCACTCGGCTCCGCCGCCGGCCGCAGAGACCTTGGCGCCGATCTCGGCGAGGTCGTCCCAGGTCCAGCTCTTGTCATCGGGAACCTCGACGCCGGCCTTCTCCAGCAGGGCGGGGTTGGCCATGATCGAGTAGCTCGTGAGTCCGACCGGAACGCCGTACAGGGCGTCGTCGACCTTGCCTGTCGCCAGCGCGGAGTCGGGGAAGTCGGACGTGTCGACGGCATCACCGAGCGTCGAGAGGTCGAGCAGGGCACCGCGATCGCCGTAGGTGGCGATGTACTTCTCGTCCATCTGGATGATGTCGGGGGCGTCGTTCGCGGCGGTCTCCGTCGCGAGCTTGTCCCAGTAGCCGGCCCAGTCGGTGAACTGCGGCTCGATGGTGATGTTGGGGTACTCCTTCTCGAAGGCCGCGATCACCTCCTGGCTGGCTGCTGTGCGAGCGTCGTTGCCCCACCAGGTGAAGCGCAGGGTCACCGGCTTGTCCGAGAGCTCCGGCGCCTCGTCTCCGCCTCCGGCTGAACATCCGCTCAGAACCAGGGCGGTGGCGACGCCTGTGGCGATCACGGCGGCGACGCTGCGCGCGCGAGTCTTGCCTCTCATAGTGCTGTCCTTTCGTATGTGTGTGCAGTGCGGTTGGTGCTGGGTACTACTTGCCGCCCGTGGTCGCGATACCGCTGATGAGGTAGCGCTGACCGAACAGGAAGACGAGGAAGATCGGGATGAGCGAGACCACGCTCATCGCGAACATGGGGCCCCACGAGGTCGACGACTGCGCATCCATGAAGGAGCGGAGTGCGAGCGGAATCGTGTACATGTTGGGCTTGGTGAGATAGATCAACTGCGAGAAGAAGTCGTTCCAGGTCCAGATGAAGGTGAAGATGGCGGTGGTCGCGAGGGCCGGGACCATGAGCGGCAGGATGATGCGCAGGAAGATGCGCGGATGCCCGCATCCGTCGAGGCGCGCGGCCTCATCGAGTTCCGTCGGGATGCCGCGGATGAACTGCACCATCAGGAAGATGAAGAAGGCGTCTGTCGCGAGGATCTTCGGCAGGATCAACGGCAGGAACGTGTTCACCCAACCGAGCTGGCTGAACAGGATGTACTGCGGAACGATGATCACGTGCACGGGGAGCATGATCGTGGTGAGCATCACCACGAACCACCAGCGCTTGCCGCTGAACTTGAGTCGGGCGAAGGCGTAGGCCGCCATCGAGCACGAGACCAGGTTGCCGACGATGCAGCCGAGCACCACGAGCACCGAGTTGATGAGGAAGACGCTGAACGGTTCGGAGAGGGTGTTCCAGCCGACCGTGTAGTTCTCGACCTCGAAGCTGTCGAAGATGATGCCCGGGTTGCGGAAGATCTCGTCGGTGGGCCGCAGTGAGCTGACGACCAGCCAGATGACCGGGTAGAGCATCAGCAGGCCCACGAGGATGAGCACGATGTGCTTGATCACGCTCTTCCAGCGCGGCTTGCCGGATGCCCGGGCCAGCCTGCGGCGTTCGCGCGGATCCATCGTGGCGTTCGCGCCGGCGACGGCGACGAAGGACGACGTCGGAGCTTCGATTGTTTCAGTCATCGTAGAAAACCCAATACTTGGAGGCCCAGAAGTTGATGGCGGTGAACGCCCCGATGATGAGCAGCAGCACCCAGGCGAGAGCCGAGGCGTAGCCCATGTCGAAGTTCGCGAAACCTCGGTTGTAGAGGTACAGCGTGTAGAACAGGGTGCTGTCGGCCGGCCCGCCTGTTCCTCCCGAGATGATGAAGGCCTGCGTGAACGACTGGAACGCGTGGATGATCTGCAGCACGAGGTTGAAGAAGATGATCGGCGTGAGCAGGGGAAGGGTGATGCGGGAGAACCGCTGCCACTTCGTCGCCCCGTCGACCTCGGCCGCCTCGTAGTACATCGTCGGGATCTGCCGGAGGCCGGCCAGGAAGATGACCATCGGAGCGCCGAAGGTCCAGACGTTCAGTGTGATGAGCGTGCTGAGCGACGTCGATGGATTCGCGATCCAGCTCTGCCCCTCCACGCCGAAGAACCCGAGGAAGACGTTGACCAGGCCTTCGGATCCGAAGACCTGCTTCCACAGCACGGCGATGGCCACGGATGAGCCGAGCAGCGACGGCAGGTAGAACACCGAACGGTAGAAGGAGAGTCCGCGCAGCCCGCGATCGAGCAGCACCGCCAAGGCCAGGGCTGCCGCCAGCTGCAGCGGGACCGACACGAAGACGTACACGAAGGTGACGCCGAGGGCGTTGTGCAACCGCTCGTCGCCGAGCATGCGGGTGAAGTTCTCCAGGCCCGTGAACTTGGGCGGCTGCAGCAGGTTGTACTTCGTGAACGAGAGGTACAGCGACACCAGCATGGGGCCGACCGTGATGAGCGAGAGACCGAGGAACCAGGGGGCCAGGAAGAGGTAGGCGGCCTTGTTGTCGCGACGATCGGCCTTCTTCTCGGCCTTGGTCTTCTTGTCGGTGCTGATCTTGCGGAGTTCGCCGATGGCGCTCATCGAAGAGCCTCCACAGCGGGGTGTCCATTGATGGTGATCACGATCACACTCCTGTTCAATCACCGTTGATTCACGATTTGGGAAAGCGTATTCCGAACCGTTCTGACAGTTCTAGCATGTCGGCATGCGAGACGCAAACACCAATCGGGAGAGCGCTCCTCCACGTCGGTAAGGGGTACGAGGCGACGGAAGCGACCGGGCGAAGGTACCCGCTCCGGCTCGGATGGCGAGCGGATGCGGCCACGATCACGACGCCGGGGGAATATGCTTTCCCGCACACCGGACCGCGCCGAGATCCCGCTCGCGCACCGACAGAGGAGCCTGAGAATGACGTCGTCCGACCTGCCGGCGAACCCCCCGACACTGCACGACGTCGCCCGCGAGGCCGGGGTCTCCCTGGCCACCGCATCCCGCAGCCTCAACGGCAGCGCCCGCACGGTGCGCGAGCCCTATCGCGAGAAGGTGCTGACGGCGGCGGCGCGCCTCGGGTACACCCCCAACCTCTCGGCCCAGGCCGTCGCCAAGGGCTCCACCATGACCGTCGCGCTGCTCGTCGCCGACATCTCCGACCCGTACTTCTCGTCGATCGCCGCCGGCGTCATCAGGGCCGCGGATGAGGTCGGCCTCGTCGTGACGATGGCCGCCACCGAGCGCGACACCCGTCGTGAACTCGAGCTGGTGCGGGCCATGCGCGGCCAGCGTCCGCGCGTCATCATCCTCGCCGGATCCCGTGTCGTGGGCGATGAGTACGAGCAGCAGCTGACGGCCGAGCTGACGGCCTTCCAGGCGACGGGTGGGCGCGTCACGCTCATCAGCCAGAGCCTGGCGCCGTTCCACACCGTGCTGCTCGACAACTACGCCGGGGCCCGAGCGCTGGCGTCCGAACTCGTGGGCCTCGGCTACAGCCGGTTCGCGGCCATCGCCGGGGCCGCGAAGCTCCGCACTGCCAGCGATCGCCTCTCGGGCTTCCGCGCCGGGCTCGCGGATCACGGGCTCGAGCTCCCCGAGTCCGACGTCGCGGTCACAGCCTTCACCCGTGACGGCGGTTACGCCGGAGCCGAACAACTCATCCCGCGCATCACCGACTTCGACCTCGTCTTCGCCGTCAACGACGTGATGGCGGTGGGTGCCATGTCTGCGCTGCGGGATGCCGGCATCACGCCCGGCGTCGACATCGCCGTCGCCGGCTACGACGACATCCCGACCGTGCGCGACGTGACCCCCGCGCTCACGACCGTGCGCATCCCGCTCGAGGAGGTCGGCGCCCGCGCGCTCGCCCTCGCCCTCGGAACCGGTGCGCCGGAGGACCCGATCGCCACCGAGGTCATCCTGCGAGCGAGCACGCCCCGCAAGGGCTGAGCCCGGCCGGCACCGTCCGGACCCTCGCCCACCCCCGCCGATCGCGCTGTTGCGCACCGGCCGATTTCTGATCTACACTCCGGTAAACGCTTTCCCGCACAACCAGCTCGTGCGGCGAACCGGGTTCCAGCACAGAAGGAAGCAGAACGTGTCAGAGCAGACAATCGGCATCATCATGAACGGCGTCTCCGGGCGCATGGGCTACCGGCAGCACCTGGTGCGCTCGATCCTCGCGATCCGGGAGCAGGGCGGCGTGCTCTTGAGCGACGGAACTCGGGTGCAGGTCGAGCCGATCCTCGTGGGTCGCAGCGAGGCGAAGCTCGCCGAGCTGGCCGCGAAGCACGGCATCGAGAACTACACCACGAACCTCGACGAGGCCCTCGCCGATCCGCGCTGGCAGATCTACTCCGACTTCCTGGTGACTCGCGCCCGGTCTGCCGCCATCCGCAAGGCCATCGCGGCAGGCAAGGCGATCTACACCGAGAAGCCGACCGCCGAGAGCTTCGAGGAGTCCCTCGAGCTGGCCCGCCTCGCCGCGGCGGCGGGTATCAAGAACGGCGTCGTGCACGACAAGCTCTACCTGCCGGGCCTGCAGAAGCTCAAGCGCCTGATCGACTCCGGCTTCTTCGGAGAGATCCTCTCGGTGCGGGGCGAGTTCGGCTACTGGGTCTTCGAGGGCGACTGGCAGCCCGCCCAGCGGCCCAGCTGGAACTACCGCTCGGAGGACGGCGGCGGCATCGTCGTCGACATGTTCCCGCACTGGAGCTACGTGCTCGAGAACCTGTTCGGCCGGGTCGAGTCGGTCTACGCCCGCACTGCCACCCACATCCCCACCCGGGTCGACGAGAACGGCGACGCGTACACGGCCACCGCCGACGACTCCGCCTACGCCGTGTTCGAACTCGAGGGCGGCGTCATCGCCCAGCTCAACTCCAGCTGGGTGGTGCGGGTCAACCGGGACGAGCTGGTCGAGTTCCAGGTCGACGGCACCCTCGGCTCGGCCGTGGTGGGCCTGTTCGGTGCCAAGGTGCAGCCGCGCGTCGCCACGCCCAAGCCGGTGTGGAACCCCGATCTGGCCGACTCCCACGACTACGACGCCGACTGGATGGAGCTGCCCACCAACGACGTGTTCGAGAACGGCTTCAAGACCCAGTGGGAGCAGTTCATCCGCCACGTCGTCGAAGACGGCCCGCACGAGTACGACTTCCTCGCCGGCGCCCGCGGCATGCTGCTCGCCGAGGCCGGTCTCGAGAGCTCGCGCACCGGCCGTCGCATCGACCTCGCCCCGCTCGACGAGTCCGCCTTGGTGTCGGCCGAGCCCGAGGAGACCGATTCGGCTCCGGATGCAGCCTCCGACCACTCGACATCGGCCCTGAGCCCGGCCGGGGTGTAGCCGTGACCCGCATCACCCTGCTGAGCGCCGACGGCGCCACGAGCTCCACCGAGCTGGCCGCAGCCTCGGCCATCACCAGGCCCCGCACGCCGCTCGAGAGCCGGGTCGCCTACGCGGCCGCCCATGTCGTGCCGTTGCCGTGGGCCGACAACACACCAGGACAACCGGCCGCCATCGACTGGGACGCCACCCTCGCCTTCCGCCACCACGTCTGGTCGTGGGGGCTCGGCGTGGCCGACGCGATGGACACGGCCCAGCGCAACATGGGACTCGATGCCGCGGCGACCCGGGAGCTCATCAGTCGCAGCGCCCTCGAGGCCTCCGCCGTCGGCGGCAGGCTCGTCGTCGGAGTCAACACCGACCACGTCGACGCCGAGAGCCTCACGCTCGACCAGGTCATCGACGCCTACAAGGAGCAGTTGCACTTCACCGAGGATGCCGGAGCCGGCGCCGTGCTCATGGCCAGCCGCCACCTCGCCCGAGCAGCATCCAGTGCCGACGACTACCGCCGGGTCTACCGCGAGGTCCTCTCGGCCGCCGGCGCCCCCGTCGTGCTGCACTGGCTCGGCACCGCCTTCGACCCGAGCCTGGCCGGCTACTTCGGCAGCACCGATACTGCGGCGGCATCCGAGACCCTGCTCCAGATCATCGAGTACAACCGCGAGCGCGTGGCCGGCGTGAAGATGAGCCTGCTCGATGCCGACGCCGAGATCGCTGTACGCGCCAAGCTGCCCGCGGGAACACGGATGTTCACCGGCGACGACTTCAACTACGTCGGCCTCATCGAGGGCGACCAGCACCAGCACTCCGACGCCCTGCTCGGGGCCTTCGCCGCCCTCGCTCCGCAGGCGTCGGCCGCCATCCAGGCACTCGATCGCGGCGACACCGAGGAGTACCGCCGCATCCTCGGCCCTACCGAGGCTCTGTCGCGGCAGGTATTCGCCGCCCCCACGTACTACTACAAGACCGGCGTCGCCTTCCTCAGCTGGCTGAACGGCCACCAGGCCGCCTTCAGCATGGTCGGCGGCCTGCACGCCGCGCGCAGCCTGCCGCACCTCTCCGAGATCGTGCGGCTCGCGAACGCCGCAGGCTCGCTCGAGCGGCCCGAGCTCGCCGCCGCCCGCTGGCACGGCCTGCTCACTCTCAACGGCATCGACGTGGCGGCAGCTGGTCCTGCAGCCACGGTCGCCGACGAGCCTGCCGAGGCTCTCGCATGAGCGCGCACCCGCGCCTCAGCATCAACCAGGCCACCCTCAAGTACGCACCCTACGACGACGCCCTCCGGGTCGTGCGCGAGGCCGGCATCGAGAGCATCGGCCTGTGGCGCGAACCCGTGGCCGAGGTCGGCCTGGCCGAAGCCGCCCTCCGTCTCACCGACTCCGGCCTGCGCATGTCTACCTACTGCCGCGCCGGTTTCTTCACGGCGCCCGAGGGCCCTGAGCGGCGTGCCTCGCTCGACGACAACCGCCGCGCGATCGACGAGACCGCCACCCTGGCCGCCGCCGGGGCACCGGGCTCCGAGGCCGTGCTCGTGCTGGTGGCCGGCGGCATCCCCGCCGGCAGCACCGATCTCGCGGGCTCCCGCGAGCGCGTACGCGACGCCATCGCGGAGCTGGCATCGGATGCCGCCGCGGCCGGCGTGACGCTGGCGATCGAGCCGCTGCATCCGATGTACGCCTCCGACCGTGCCGTGATCTCGACCCTCGGACAGGCCCTCGACATCGCCGAGCAGTTCGACGCCGCCACCGTGGGTGTCGTCGTCGACACCTTCCACGTCTGGTGGGACCCGCAGTTGTTCACCCAGATCGCCCGCGCCGGAGGTGCCGGCGGCGACGGCGGCCGCATCGCCACCTACCAGGTCTGCGACTGGGCCACACCGCTGGCCGCCGACGTGCTGCTCTCCCGCCACTACCCGGGCGACGGCGTCATCGACTTCGGCGCCATCACCCGGGCCGTGCTCTCCACGGGGTACACCGCTGACATCGAGGTCGAGATCTTCAACCAGCAGATCTGGGACTCGCTCTGGGCCGACGTCGTCGATCGCACCTCGGAGGCCTTCTCGGCGGCCGTCGGCGTCCACCTCGACGCAGCCGTCCCGTCGGGCGCTGACGCGGTCGACGCTTAGACCGGCGACGCTGCGATGATGGGATCCTGAGCGAAGGAGTCCCGATGTCAGAGTCCCTCCCCACCCTGGCCGTCACAGGCTCGACCGGCGCCCTCGGTGGGCTCGTCGCCCGTGGGCTCGCGGCATCCGCAACCCCACAACGCCTCATCGTGCGCGACCCCGCCCGGGCGCCCGAGCTCGAGCGCGCCGTCGCCGTGCAGGCCGCCTACTCGGATCCGGACGCCGCTGCCCGAGCCCTCGACGGTGTGGAGACCCTCTTCATGGTCTCGGCCACGGAAGACGAGCACCGCGTGCCCGACCACATCTCCTTCGTCGACGCTGCCGCCCGGGCCGGCGTGCGCCACATCGTGTACACCTCGTTCCTCGGCGCCTCCCCCACAGCCACGTTCACCCTCGCCCGCGATCACCACGCCACCGAGCAGCACATCGCGGCCGCCGGTATCGCCCACACCTTCCTGCGCGATTCGCTGTACGCCGACTTCTTCACTCACCTGATGGGAGAGGACGGCGTCATCAGAGGGCCGGCCGGCACCGGCCGCCTCGCCGGCGTCGCCCGAGCGGATGTCGCCCGCTCGGCCGTCGCGGTGCTGCGGGATCCGAGTCCGCACTACGGCCACAGCTACGACCTCACCGGCCCCGAGGCGCTGACCTTCGACGAGATCGCCCGCATCCTGAGCACCGCGCTCGGTCGGCCGGTGAGCTACCACGACGAGACCATCGCGGAGGCCTACGAGTCGCGCGCCTCCTACGGCGCGCCGAAGTGGCAGCTCGACGCCTGGGTGTCGACGTACACCGCCGTCGCCGCCGGAGAGATGGGCAGAATCAGCCGCGACGTCGAGCACCTCACCGGACGCAAGCCCCTCAGCCTCGCCGAGCTGCTGGCAGCGCGCTGAGGTCTGCTCGCGCTCGGGCTATCCGCGCGGCGGCGCTCCGATCGCCCGCACCTGCCGCCGCGCCTCGTCGATCGTCTCGAGCACCGCGATCGAGCGGCGCAGCGGATGCAGGGCGGACTGCAGGCGTCCGTCGGCGATGTCGCGGGCGACGGATGCCGCCTGCCAGGCGAGCCCGTCGCGCCCGTCCAGCCCCGATTCGTCGCGCCAGAGCAGTTCGCCGCCGTCGGGTCCGACGAGGGCGAAACTGCCGGGCATGAGGAAGAGCGGGTCGACCTCGATACGGGCCCGCGTGCCGAAGATGCGGGCCTCGGCCGTCGTCTGCACGAACAGCGACGTGCTGAGCACGGCCTGCGCCCCCTCGTCTCCGTCGAGCACGAGCGCGGTCTGGCCGTCGACGCCCGTGGCGGCGAGGGTTCCCGTCGCCGTGATCTCGGTGGGAGTGCCGAGCACGAAGTGGGCGAACCAGATGGGGTAGACGCCGAGGTCGAGAAGAGCGCCGCCGCCGAGTGCCGGGTCGAAGATCCGACTCTGGGGGTCGAAGGCCGGCTTGCCGCCGAAGTCCGCCGTCACCAGTTGCACATCGCCGAGCACCCCGTCGGCCAGGAGGCTGTTGATCACGGTCGTCTGCGGGAGGAAGCGCGACCACATCGCCTCCATGGCGAAGACGCCGGCTGCAGTCGCGGCATCCGCGATCTCCCGCGCCTCGGCTGCCGAGGTGCCGATGGGCTTCTCGACCAGCACGTGCTTTCCCGCCGCGATGGCGAGCAGCGCGAGCGCGCGGTGTTCGCTGTGCGGCGAGGCGATGTAGACGATGTCGACCGTCGGGTCGGTGACCAGGACCTCGTAGGAGTCGTACCAGCTCGGGATGCCGTGAGCCGACGCGAAGCGCGACGCCCGCTCGGCGCTCCGCGAGGCGACGGCGATGACCCGTTGGTCGGTGTTGGCGTGCAGGGTGCCGACGAAGGCGTTGGCGATCATCCCGGGTGCGAGCACTCCCCAGCGAAGCACGGGGCCTCCGCGCAGGGGTGCCGCCGACGAGTCCGGGAGCGTCTGCGGAAGAGAGGTCATGATCGGAATTGTAGGGGCGCGGCGCGCGACGACCTGAATGATCCTCATCATGATCGCGCTCCCATAGCAAAAAATCCGACCGCTGACCAGCCCATCCGCGCAACTCGCACGGTGTGCCAAGATTGGCGAGGCCCAAACGGGAACCCCTCCAACGGGGGTGAGCGTGAAGCGGGTCACTCGGAGGGAGATCGGTCACAAGCCGTCTCCCACAACAGAAAACGGGAACAACAGAATATGAATCTTCTTCTCATCATCGTGGCCGTCGTCGCCGTCGTCCTGCTCTTCACGGGTGGATTCGTCTCGGCTCTCAACTGGCTGATCTGGGTCGGAATCATCCTGCTCGTCATCGCGGTCATCGCGTGGCTGCTGCGTGCCATCGGCGGACGCAAGTCCGTCTGATCCACAGAACTGTCAGAGGGCCCGTGCGCAGTGCGCACGGGCCCTCTTCCGTACTCCCCCGCCGTGACGGGCCGACGATGGGATCAGGACGATGGGATCAGGATGCTGAAGGCTCGGCCTCAGCGGCGCACCTCCACCGCCGTGATGCCCGAGAAGTTCAGCCAGACCCTGTCCTCCGACTCCACGATGGTGGCCAGTACGTGGTCGCAGCTCGCACAGCGCACGACAGTGCCCGGCGTCCCCTCCCACACCATCGCGCGCGCCAGCACGTCGATCGTGCCGCAGCCGCCGCACCGCGCTGCCGCCGTCGTCGGGTCGAACCGGAACAGCTCCGAGAGCACACCGGCCAGAGAGTTTCCGTCGAGATGCGTCATGACGTTCCTCCGAAGCGTTCCGTGCGGATCGACCGCGGATCGTGGCCGAGATCGACCAGCCACGCGGCCACGGTCTCCACGAAGGCCGTCGACCCGCAGAGGTACACCCGTGGATTCGCGGATGCCGGGAACACCGACGATTCCACCACCTCGCGGGTGATGCGCGCCGGGGTCACCGGCCAGCCGTCCGGAGCGCGCCGGGTGTAGATCAGGTCGACCCGAAGCGCCGGCATCCCGGCGTCGTCGGCGAGCACGTCCGGGAAGAACACGTCCTCCGGTGTGCGGACGGAGTAGAGCAGGCGGAACGGGGTCGTGTCCTCGGCCGCCACGTGCGAACGGATCATGGCCACCAGAGGCACGACACCGGACCCGCCGCCGATGAGCTGCACCGGCCGTGGGGACGCAGCCCCTGCCGTTGCCGAGGCGCCATCGCCCGGAACGTTCGGGGCGGCATCCGGCTCCCACACGAACCAACCGCCCAGCGGACCATGGATCTCGAGCATGTCGCCCACCATGAGGTCGTCGACGAGGAACGGCGAGACCTCGCCGTCTGGCAGCTTGTCGACGGCGAGGTCGACGCGCGTGCCCGGTCCGGCCGACGCGATCGAGTACGAGCGCGTCGCCGAGTACCCGTCGGGGGCCGTGAGACGGACGTCGAGGTGCTGCCCGGCGATGTTCCCCGGCCACTCAGCGACGTCGATGATGATGCGCCGGGCGCTCGGAGTCTCCGGGTGAACCTCGGTGACAGTTCCGACGCGCCAGGCGGTGTCGGATGCCGCACTCACCAGTAGCGTTCCTCTTTCCAGGGGTCGCCGTGGATGTGATACCCCGACTGCTCCCAGAATCCCGGCTCGTCGTCAGCCATCATCACGAGGCTGCGCACCCACTTCGCGCTCTTCCAGAAGTAGAGGTGCGGCACGATCAGGCGGGCGGGGCCGCCGTGCTCGGCCTCGAGGGGTTCTCCGTCGAACTCGAAGGCGATCCAGGCCTGGCCGTTCAGCAGCTCATCCAGCGGCACGTTCGTCGTGTAGCCGCCGTAGCTGTGAGCCATCACGTAGTCCTGGCTCGTCTCGATGTCGGCGAACAGGGTGTCCAGCGAGACGCCGCGCCAGGTCGTGCCCAGCTTCGTCCAGTGCGTGACGCAGTGGATGTCGGTGGTGACGTCGTCGATCTTCTCGGCCATGAGCTGATCCCACGTCCAGGTGCGCGGTTCCCCGCTCTCGGGCACGATGGAGAACTCCCACTCGGCCGTGTCGATGCGCGGCGTCGGGCCCGCTGAGAGCACCGGGAAGTCGCCGACCTCCGTCTGTCCGGGTGGAATCCGAGGATCGCGATCACGCGAACGTCCGGAGAATCCTCGGGTGATGAACGACATCGGATCCCCTTTCGACTGCGGCATGGAAAAGGCGGCAGTTCCCTCACGATAGTGAGGCCGAGGGAGCCCTGTCACGCAATGCGTGCGAGATTGATCGTAGGGTTGAGCAATGACGCCGATCACGCTCGGAATCCCCGCAGTGCGGCGAGACCCGTCATCGGCGCCGTCCACTCTCGGACGGCCGGATGCGTCGGGGCTGGTCGACCGTTTCGGACGCGTCGCCGAGGACCTGCGCATCTCCGTCACCGAGAAGTGCTCCCTGCGCTGCACGTACTGCATGCCGGCGGAGGGCCTGCCCTCGATTCCGCGCAACGACCTGCTGACGGCATCCGAGATCGCCAGGCTCGTCGGGATCGCGCATCATGACCTGGGCGTCAAGGAGGTGCGGTTCACCGGCGGTGAGCCACTGACCCGCGCCGACATGGTGGAGATCATCGCCCGCTCGCACGAGGTGGCCCCGGCCATCCAGATCGCCATGACCACCAACGGCATCGGCCTCGATCGCAAAGCCCAGGCGCTCGTCGACGCCGGGCTCACGCGCATCAACGTGTCGCTCGACACCCTCGACCGCGAGCACTTCATCAGGCTCACCCGGCGCGACAGGCTCGACGCCGTGCTCGCGGGCATCGCGGCCGCCCACGCGGCCGGGATGACCCCGCTCAAGATCAACGCCGTGCTCATGCGCGAGACTCTGCACGACGCGGCCGAGTTGCTGGCCTGGGCCGTGACGCACGACTGCAGGCTGCGCTTCATCGAGCAGATGCCGCTGGATGCCGACGAGACCTGGCGACGCGAGAACATGGTCGACGCGGCCGAACTGCTGGAGGTTCTCGGCGAGCGGTTCGAGCTCACGCCGGTCGCCCGCGAGGATCCGTCGGCGCCGGCCGAGCAGTGGACCGTCGATGGCGGCCCGGCGACAGTCGGCATCATCGCCTCGGTGACCCGCTCGTTCTGCGCGGCCTGCGATCGCACCCGCATCACGGCGGAGGGCACCGTGCGTTCCTGCCTGTTCGGCGATGACGAAACCGACCTGCGCGGCCTGCTGCGCAACGGCGCGACGGATGCCGAGATCGCCGACCGCTGGCGTGCTGCCATGTGGAACAAGCAGGCCGGCCACGGCATCGACGCCGCCGACTTCCATCGACCGGTGCGGTCGATGGGCGGGATCGGCGGGTAGGCGTGGCCGACGTGCACGTGCGCTACTTCGCCGCGGCCGCTGAGGCTGCCGGACGCGAGGAGGAGGTGCTCGACGTCGACTCCGACGCCACCGTGGGCGACCTCGGCTCCGCCCTCGTCACTCGCTACGGTCCGGTCATGGCACGCGTGGTGGCGTCGGGTTCGTTCCTCGTCGACGGCATCGCGACGCGCGACCCGGCACGGCGCCTCGGCGCGCGCGTCGACGTCCTGCCGCCGTTCTCGGGCGGGTAGGGGACTGCGCTACAGGTTCACCCACTCCGTGGTGCCCGTCGCCAGGTGCTGGCGCTTCCAGATGGGAGTGCGCTCCTTGATGCGGTCGACGAGTTCCGAGCACGCGGCGAAGGCGTCGGCGCGATGCGCCGACGCCACGCTCGCGACCAGGGCGACGTCACCGACGCCCAGCCGTCCGACGCGATGGGCGGCGGCCACGCGCACGCCGAACTCCTCGGCGATCTCCTCGCACACGGCCCGCAGGAACGCCTCGGCCTCCGGATGCGCCTCGTAGTCGAGCAGCTCGACGCTCTCGCCGTGATCGTGGTCGCGGATGACGCCCTCGAAGGTGACCATGGCGCCATCCCGCGGCGTGAGTACGAAGGCCTCGATGGCGGCGCGGTCGAGCGGGTCGGTCGTGACCGTGGCGAAGACATCAGGCATGGTGGCCACCGTGCCCGCCGCCGGCGAGCTGGTCGACGAGGTGCTGCAGCACGTCGCCGAGCACTCCGAGACCGTCGCGCACGCCTCCCGGGGAGCCCGGCAGGTTCACGATGATGGTGTCGCCCGCGACTCCGGCGACGGCGCGACTGAGTGCCGCCGTCGGCGTCGCCGCCCGTCCGGCCGCGCGGATCGCCTCGGCGATCCCCGGCAGCTCGCGGTCGAGCACAGCACTCGTGGCCTCGGGTGTCCGGTCCTGCGGATGCAGCCCCGTGCCGCCCGTCGTCAGGATGATGCGCGGCGACGCCGCGAGGGCGTCGCCCAGTGCTGTCGCGATGTCGGCGTCGGCGACCACGACCGGAGCGTCGACCGTGTATCCGGCGGCCCGCAGCCAGTCCGCGATAACGGGGCCGGTGCGGTCGGTTGACGCGCCGGCGGCGGCGCTGGTGGAGGCCACGATCACGACGGCGGCACCGAGCACGGTGAGGGGAGCGGCCTCGGCAGCGGCATCCGTCACCGCCGAATCGGCGAGCGCATCCCCCGCTGCCCCCTCGGCCACCCAGTGCCCGCGCTTGCCCCCGGTCTTCTCGAGCAGCCTGATGCCGCCCAGCACCGCGCCCGGATCGACGGCCTTCACCATGTCGTGCAGCGTGAGGCCGGCGATGGCCACGGCCGTGAGCGCCTCCATCTCGACCCCCGTGCGACCCGTCACCGAGACCCGCGCCCGGATGTCGATGCTGTCGTCGTCGAAGCCGAACTCGAGCTTCACGGAGTCGAGCGGCAGCAGGTGGCAGAGCGGGATGAGCTCGCTCGTGCGCTTGGCCCCCTGGATGCCGGCGATCCGGGCGGTCGCCAGCACGTCGGCCTTCGGCATGCCGTCCGCGATCACCAGCGCGACGACGTCGGGCGTCGTGGTGAGCCGCCCGGCGGCCAGGGCCACGCGGCGCGTGACGTCCTTGGCTCCGACGTCGATCATGCGGGCGCGACCCTGGTCGTCCACGTGGCTGAGGGCCGTCGCGGCCGGCTCGGGGTGCGCGCGCTGGTCAGAGCGCCCGCGATGCCCGGCGTGCCCCTCGTGGCCGTGGTGCTCCCGGCGGTCGTCCTGTTCGTCCTGCTCGCTCATAGGCCCAACACTTCCACGAGATCGCCCGCCGCGAGTTCGACGACGGCGTCGGGCACGCTGACGAGCACGTCGGCCGCGGCGAGGGCGGCCACGAGGTGCGAGCCGGGCCCTCCGACGAGCTCGACGCGGCCGTCGGGCAGGCGGCGCCCGCGCAGGTACTGCCTCCGACCGAGGATCGAGGTGACGGATGCCGCGAGACGGCGCTGCTCCCGGGCGGCGGGCGGCAGCCCGGCGATCTCGCGCAGCACCGGCGCGACGAACAGCGCGAACGACAACTGGCTGCTCACGGGGTTGCCCGGGAAGCCGATGACGGGGAGCCCGCGATAGTGCGCCGTGGCCTGCGGTCCGCCGGGCTGCATCGCCACGGCCCCCACCCAGGCGCCGAGGGGCTCCAGCAGCTCGCGCACCACCTCGTGCTCCCCCATCGACACTCCGCCGCTGGTCAGCAGCACCTCTGCGCCGGCGGCAATGGCGTCGTCGAACGCCGCGCGCAGCCGCTCGACGTCATCGCGCACCCTCGACGCGAAGACGACATCGGCGCCGGTCGCGACGACGGCCGCCTGCAGCGCGACGCCGTTGGAGTCCGGAATCTCACCGGCTCCGAGTGGCTGCCCGGGGGCGACGAGTTCGGAGCCCGTGCTGATCACGGCGACCCGCACGCGCTGCTGCACCTCGACCTCGGTCAGGCCCGATGCCGCGAGCGCGGCCAGGTGACGCGACTCGAGCAGCACTCCGTCGCCCAGCAGCACGGCTCCGGCGGCCAGATCGGAGCCGGCCTCCCGGACGAATGCCCCCGCCGCTCGGGAGCGCAGGATGGTGACGGTCCCGGCATCGACGGTGGTGTCCTCGACGGGCACCACGGCATCGGCTCCGGCGGGGATCGGCGCCCCGGTCATGATGCGGGTCACGGTGCCCGGGGCGAGCGCCGGCGGCTCCCCGGGAGCCGCCGCGACCTCGCCGACGATCGGCAGGGACGCCGGAACCTCGGCGACCTCGGCGGCGCGCACCGCGAAGCCATCCATCTGGGAGTTGCGGAAGGGCGGCAGGTCGATGGGGCTCGGGATGCTGCTCGCCACCAGCCGACCGCGGGCGTCGAGCAGGGGCAGCGTCTCCACCCCGCGTCGTTCGCGCAGTGGCGCGAGCATCGCCGCGATCCCCTGCGCGTGCTCCTCGACAGTGATGCGTCCGGTCATCGAGTCAGCCTCGCCATCAGTACCGCCTCATGCCCGGATCGACGGATGCAGCCCACGCCTCGATGCCGCCCGCGAGATGCGCTGCGTGAGAGAAGCCGCTCTGTTCGAGGAATGCCAGGGCATGCGCCGACCGAACCCCGAGATGGCAGTAGACGACGACGGGCGCAGCGGGGTCGAGCTCCCCGACCCGGGAACCGAGCTGTCCGAAGGGGATCCGCACGGATCCCGGCAGTTCGGCGATGGCGGCCTCCCAGTCCTCACGCACGTCGAGCAGGACTGGCGGGTGCGCGCCCTCGAGGGCGACGGCGAGCTCGGGGGCCGAGTAGCTCCGCGAGTCCGCCGCGCCGGCCGCCGCCGGCTCGGGCAGGGCCGGCTCGGGCACCGAAGACGGCGGGGTGGGGGCGGCATCCGTCATGACGCGGGCCGGATCACGGGAGTACGGCACCTCGCGCGTGCGACCCGAGAGGGCGTCGTACACGGCGACGCGGCCGAGCAGCGGCTCTCCGACTCCGGTGAGCAGCTTCACCGCCTCTGCCGCCATCATGGCCCCGGCCACGCCGCACACCATCGGAAGCACGCCCGTGAGTTCGCAGCTGTCGCCGTCATCGTTCGGCTGCTCGGGGAACAGGTCGCGGTAGTCGATGCCGCGGGAATCCCACGCGACCCCGACCTGGGCGCCGAAGCCGACGGCTGAACCCCAGACCAACGGGATGCCGAGCCCGGCTGCGGCGTCGTTGGCGGCGTAGCGCGCCCCGATGCTGTCGCTTCCGTCGACGACGAGGTCGACCCCGTCGAGCAGTTCGACGGCGTTCTCGGCCGTGAACAGCTCGGAATGGCGGATGAGGGTGACCTCCGGCGCGAGGCGGGTCACGGCATTCGCGGCCGAATCCACCTTGAGCCGACCGATGTCGGCGACGCCGTGAGCCGTCTGACGCGGCAGGTTGGTCTCGTCGACGGTGTCGGGGTCGACGATGGAGAGGGTGCCGACACCGACGGCGGCCAGCGCGGGGATCACGGCGCTGCCGAGCCCGCCCGCTCCGATGACGAGCACGTGGGCCTCGGCGAGTGCGCGCTGTCCGTCCGAACCGAAGCCGGCGAGCACGTGCTGGCGCGCGAAGCGGCGGGACGACGGATCGACGCGCGGAGCCATATGCCGATTCTGGCACGATCGGCCGGAGGCATAGGCCGAAGCAGGGCATAGGCCGCAGCGGGGCACTGGCCGTGCTGGCACACCCGACTGCCGCCGGATCACCCGCCTGTCGCCGGATCAGCCTCCGGTGCGCTCGTACGTCCAGGGCAGCGCTGCGATGTCGAGGCGATGCAGCGTCGTCGCCGTGTCAGTCGGCTCAGCGGCGCCGTAGTCCTCGTCGGGCTCCCAGAGGGCGAGCGTCGCGCCCCTCGTGAACCTGGTGCGGAACTCGACCGGCCCGGCGCTGCCGGCGCGCACCAGCGCATCGTCGACGGAGGCCGCGCCCTGCAGTCCGTGCAGCGTCACCCAGGTCGGCGGGAACAACAGCAGCGCGCCGGTGCCGTGCGCGGCGAGGGCGGCTGACGGCGCGATCCACCGGGATGCCACGGCCTCGACCTCGTTCAGGCCGATGATGCCGTCGGGCGCCGGCGCCGCGAAGAAGGACGTGACCAACTGCTTCTGCGCCTCGGGCGGCGGGTGCCACCGGGAGAGGGCCACGAGGGCGCCGGGGTCGACGACGAGACCGGTCTCCTCGACGGTCTCGCGCACGGCGGCACGCCGGACCGCGGATGCCGCAGCCGCAGCGGTGCCGTCATCGCTCCCGGCGTCGAAGTCCCCGGCATCGACCGCGCCACCGGGGAAGACCCAGGCGCCGCGGAAGGAGCCCCGGTCCGACGGACGCTCGAGCAGCAGCGCCTCGGGGCCGTCGGCGGCGTCGCGCAGGAGCACGACCGTTGCGGCGAGCGCTGCCATGGGTCCTCCTCGGCTCAGCCCTGCTGCCACGATACAAGGCGCCCGGCAGCGGGATTACGCTGCTGGCATGGCCTCCCTCTTCCGTCGCGTGCTCGCCCCGAACCCCGGTCCGATGACTCTCGACGGCACGAACTCGTACCTGCTCGCAGCGCCGGGTGCGGCATCCGTCATCGTGGTCGATCCCGGACCCGCCGATGACGGCCACCTCGCCGAACTCGCGGCAGGCGGCCACGTCGAGCTCATCCTGCTGACCCACCACCACGCCGATCACGTGGAGGGGGCCGCTGCCCTGGCGGCAGCCACCGGTGCGCCGGTGCGCGCGTTCGACGCTGCCCTCTGCCGGAACGCCGGCGCTCTCGTCGACGGCGAGGTGATCGAGGCCGCGGGCGTACGACTCCGGGTGATCGCCACCCCGGGCCACACGGCGGACTCCGTCTGCTTCCACCTGGCCGAGGAGGGCGCCGCCGGGGCCGTGCTCACCGGCGACACCGTGCTCGGCCGCGGGACGACGATCATCGCCGATCCCGACGGCGCCCTCGGCCCCTACCTGCGCTCGCTCGAGACGCTGCGGTCGCTGGGGTCGGCCCGGGTGCTCCCCGGGCATGGGCCGGAGCTCGACGACCTCTCCCTGGTCGCTGCGGCCTACCTCGCACACCGCGCCGGGCGCCTCGACGAGGTGCGCCGGGCGCTCGTGGATCTCGGCGCCGACGCCTCGGTCGGCGCCGTCACGGACCTCGTCTATGCGGGAACGGATCCGGCTGTGCGGCCCGCGGCCGAGGCGTCGGTTCGCGCCCAGCTCGCCTACCTGCGCGCCGGGACCGACTGACCGACGGATCACGGATGCTCATCACGATCGCGCATCCAATACCGCTGTTCTCGGCGCCATCTGTCAGAGTCAGGAGGAGAGCGGCGCACCCCCGGGGATGGGAGGGTGCGGGCCCGAGCCTCCGTCGATCGGATGCTCGTGACGAGAGGGGCGAGGATGGCGGGCGATTCCCGGGAGACCGCGTCGTCACGGGGCCGTGCCCTCCTCGCGATCGCCGGCCTGAGCGTCGCAGCGGCGGTACTCGCTGTCGTGGCCGTGACCCCGGCGCTCGCCGTGGGAGGAATGGCCGCGACGAGCAGCATCTCGCTGTTCGAGAAGCTGCCCGGTTACCTCGAGATCACCGACCTCGCACAGAAGACCAACCTCTACGCGACCCTCGACAACGGCGATCCCTACCTGCTCGCATCGTTCTTCGACCAGGATCGCGAGGAGGTCGACTGGCAGAACGTGTCGCAGTACGCGAAGGATGCCGCCGTCGCCGGTGAGGATCCGCGCTTCTACGAGCACGGCGGCATCGACATCCAGGGCACCCTGCGCGCAGCCCTCGTGAGCGTCGCCGGCGGCGACATCCAGGGCGGGTCCTCCATCACCCAGCAGTACGTCAAGAACGTGCGCGTGCAGCAGGCCGTCGCCACGGCGAAGACGCCCGAGGAGGAGGACGCGGCGGTCGAGGCCGCCATCCAGCAGACCCCCGACCGCAAGCTCAAGGAGATGCGACTCGCGATCGGCGTCGAGAAGAAGTACACGAAGAACCAGATCCTCCTCGGCTACCTCAACATCGCCTTCTTCGGCGGGCGGGTCTACGGCATCGAATCGGCCGCGAACTACTACTTCCGCACCTCGGCCGCGAAGCTCACCCTCGAGCAGGCCGCCGCCCTCATCGCCATCGTCAACAATCCCGAGAAGTTCCGGCTCGACAAGCCCGACAGCGCCGCGAACGGGGCCGACAACGGCTACGCCCACACGCTGTCGCGTCGGGACTACATCCTCGACAAGATGCTCGAGTACGACAAGATCACGAAGGAGCAGCACGACGAGGCCGTGGCCACGGCCATCGCCCCGGTCATCACCGAGCCGAGCACGGGCTGCACCAGCGCCGGCGGGTCGGCGTACTTCTGCGACTACGTCTACTGGACCATCCGCAACGACGAGGCCTTCGGTGCGACCGAGGCCGAACGCCTGAACCTGCTCAAGCGCGGTGGCCTCGACGTGTTCACCACCATCGACCTGGATCTGCAGGGCACAGCCGAGGCCGCCATGACCGAGTTGATCCCGCGGACCGCACCGGGCATCGACGTCGGGGCGTCGAGCGTATCGGTCGAGGTCGGCACGGGACGGGTACTCGAGATGACCCAGAACAAGCAGTTCTCCGACGATCCCGAAGTGCTCACCAATCCCGAGTACAGCGCCGTGAACTACAACACCGACGGCGACTACGGCGGATCGGCCGGATTCCAGCCGGGATCGACCTACAAGATCTTCACCCTGGGCGAGTGGATCAAGGAGGGGCACTCCCTCAACGAGTACGTCAACGCCTACAGGCGAAGCGACTGGGGCACCTTCAACGACAGCTGCCTCGGACCGCAGTCCGACCCGTCCTGGAGCCCGCGGAACGATGAAGGCGGGGGCGGCGGCACCTGGACGGCCCTGTACAACACCCAGAACTCCGAGAACACGGGGTTCGTGGCGATGGCGAAGCAGCTCGACCTGTGCGGCATCCGCCAGACCGCCGAGGCGTTCGGGGTGCACCGCGCCGACGGCGACCCGCTCCAGCAGGGGCCCGCCTCGATCCTGGGAACCAACGAGGTCGCCCCGGTCACGATGGCTGCGGCGTTCGCCGCCGTCGCGGCCAACGGCAAGGTCTGCAAGCCCATCGTGATCGATCGGGTGCTGAGGCACGGCAAGGAGATCCCCGTCCCGTCGGCCGGCTGCGCCCAGAAGGTCGACGCCCGGATCACCTCGGCGATGGCCTACGCCATGCAGCGGGTCATGAGCGGCGGAACCGGCTCGGCCTCCGACGGCCGCACCGAGCCGCACTCGCCGATGATCGGCAAGACCGGTACCACCGACGAGGCCGAGGCCACCTGGATGAGCGGCGCGAGCACGCGCGTGGCCACCACGGTCGGCGTCTACAACGCGAGCGGTCACGTCAACCTGCGCGACACCTACTTCAACGGCACGCAGGCCGCCGTCATCCGTCACCAGATCTGGCCGAGGATCATGTCGACGGCGAACGCGCGCTACCCGGGCGGCGAGTTCGCCGACCCGGACGGCAGCACCCTCGTGACCGTGATGGCCGATGTTCCGGATGTGCGTGGCAAGTCGATCGCCGAGGCCGAACAGCTGATCGAGAACGCCGGCTTCGGATTCATCGACGGCGGCGCCAGGGACTCCGAGCTGCCGGCCGGTCAGGTCGCCGGAACCGACCCATCGGGTTCAGCACCTCGCGGGTCGCTCATCACGGCCTACACGTCGAACGGAGCGCTCGTGATCGTGCCGTCGGTCGGCGGCGACGCCGAGGGGGCCGCGAAGACGCTGCGCGATGCCGGATTCGCCGTGAAGCTGACCGAGCAGGCGACGACCGACGCCAAGGCCGTCGGGACCGTGCTCTCCATGGACCCGCCCTCCGGCAGCGCTGTGCCGCCGGGCTCGACGATCACGCTCGTGGTGGGGAAGGCGGCGCCGGCACCCGAACCGACGCCGACGCCGACCGCCACTGGCGACGACTGAAGCCCCAGCGGGTCACCTGGCCGATCGCCTCGATGGCGATGCCGGTCGTCATCTTCGACGCCCCGTCCCGGCGTTCGACGAAGGTGATCGGCACCTCGCGCACGTCGGCGCCGGCACGCTCGGCACGCCAGGCCACCTCGATCTGGAAGGCGTAGCCGGCGCTCTGCAGGCCGTCGAGGTCGAGCGAGGCGAGGAACGGCGCCCGGAAGGCGCGGTACCCCGAGGTGATGTCGTGCAGATGGGAGCGCAGCATCACCCGCGCGTAAGCGGTGGCGCTGCGAGAGATGAGCTTGCGGTACCACGGCCAGTGCACAGTGCGGCCGCCCGGGATCCAGCGTGCCCCGATGGCCAGGTCGGCTCCCGCCGTGATGGCGGCGACGAGCAGGGCGAGTTCCTCCGGCTGGTGCGATCCGTCGGCGTCCATCTCCACGATGACGTCGTAGGCCCGTGACCCCTCGAGCGCGCGGTGGAATCCGGCGATGTAGGCCGGACCGAGGCCCTCCTTGCCCGCTCGGTGGAGCACCTGTACCCGAGGGTCGCCCTCAGCGATGCTGTCGGCCAGCGCCCCGGTTCCGTCGGGCGAATTGTCATCGACGATGAGGACATCGGGGTGCGGCGCCGAGGCGAGAACGCGCTCCACCAGCGGAGGCAGGGAATCGACCTCGCAGTAGGTGGGCACCACCACCAGCACGCGAGGTGCGTTCGCGCTCACTGCGCCCGTCGTTTCGGCTGGTCCGCCCGGTTGTCGTTCATCGTCTCCATTATCGCCCGCACACGCTGAGCACCAGCTCCGCTCGTCACGACGCTCGCTCAGCTCCGCAGGTGCCTGTCGACGAGGGCGAGCGCCCCGTCGAGGCGATCGGCCGGAACCGTGGCAGCGAAGATGATGTCCCACATCTCGGCGACCCGTTCCGGCATGTCGGAGCGGGCGCTGAAGACCTCGGAGATGATCTGGATGCCCGTGAACGACGGGATGATGAATCGGGCGAGCATGGCCGGGTCAGTCCCCGGCCTGACGTCGCCGGCCTCGATCGCGGCTGCCACGATCGACTCGAAGGTGGTCAACCAGTCCTCGTACGGCCCACGGACTGGAGCGTCGAACGACGACGACTCCGTCGTGAGTCGGATGCCGGCCCTGGTGAGCGGGTCCGACTGCAGGCGCCGCGCCAACCCTGCCGAGAGCTGCACCGCAGTCTCGAGAGCGGTCTCGCTCGTGAGCACCATGGTCTTGGCCGAGTGCGACGCCGCTGCGTGCTGGGCGTCGATGACGGCACCGGCGATCTCGTCCTTCGACCTGAAGTGGAAGTACAGCGCCCCCTTGGTCACGCCCGCCGCCTCGGCGATGTCGGACAGTGATGCCGCGCCGAAGCCGCAACGATCGAAGGTCTCGGCGGCGCCGATGATGATCCGCTCCCGCGTGACACGGGCACGTTCCTGCGACACCATCGGCCTCCTGTCAGCGCACTGCCGCCATGCTAGCCGCGCGATCCGAGCCGCCGATCCACCCCGGCCGCTCGGCCGGTCGCGAGATCAGTCTCGAGACCGGAGATCACGAGCCCGGGGAGAAGGAAAGGGAAGCCCGTGTCCCCCTGGGCTTCCCTCCCGCATCCGCATGACGGATGCGCGGCGCAGACCCCCGTACGCGCCACCTCTGGGAACAGCATATTCGAAACAAAACCTGTCGCTCGGTATGTTGCGGACTCGACAGTGAGCTTCGCTCCATTTCTCGCGCCCGAACGATAGTTTGTGGTCAGACGCACGGGCGGGCCGGTGTCTGCATATGAGAGCGAGCGATCATGTTCAACGACTTCTGGGGCTTCGTCTGGTTCTTCTTCTGGGCGTTCGCCTACGTCGCCTACCTCTTCGTGCTGATCTACATCCTCGCCGACATCTTCCGCGACAAGTCGCTCAACGGCGGTCTGAAGGCGCTGTGGATCGTCGCGATGGTGTTCCTGCCGTTCATCACGGCCCTCGTCTACCTGATCGCCCGCGGCACCGGCATGAACGAACGTGCAGCGGCGCGCGCCAACACCGAGATCCTCTCCGAGGACCGCTCGAAGATCCAGGCGGAGTCCTTCGCCGATCCGCAGGCCGAGATCACCAAGGCTGCAGCCCTGCGCGATCAGGGGATCATCACTCCCGGCGAGTTCGAGGCCATCAAGGCGAAGGCCGAGGGCAAGAAGTTCTGAGCCCGGTTCGGCCTGTGTAGGTCCGAGAGTCGAAGTCATATCTCAAAATGGTGATTCGCGGGGCGATGATGGAGTTGATCGTCACTGTTGGAACCCGAAACAACGCGTGGTTTCGCTTGCGTCGATACGTAGGGCGAGGTCACTAGCGTGAGTGGCATGAATGCCTCGGCCGACAGCCACCATCAACTTCCGCTTGAGCCTGCCGACGCGCTAGACGTGATGACCGAGACGTTGCGCTGGTTTGAAACTCTGGACGACTTGCCTAGTCCAACGCCCGGCTCGCAGATGGATGGCGATGACGTAGCACTTCGGGTTGATCCGCTGTCGTATCTGGTGCGGCACTTCGATTCGGCGGCTCGCGAGAACGTCGTGGCGGTACTGAAGGCGTGCCATGATGCGGGCCTTGGCGGATTGGATGAACTGCCGACCATGGCGCTGTACCCGCAGATGCGGGCGGCGATAGAGACCGCGGCGTGGGGGTGCTGGCTGCTTGCGGGCGGCACTCGCGTCAAGCGGATGAACAGGGCATTGAGCGTCACCTACAAGGATGCAAACGACTTCGGATCTGCTGCTGCCGTGTTCGGCGTCAGCTGGAAGGCTTCGGACATCGTCGATCGGCTGGAGGAGGTGAGAGTCGAGAACAGGCTTCAGCGTGCATTGAGTGACCCCGGGTCGACGACGGACATGCTGATCGAGGTCGGTCGCAAATTCCCTAATCATGAGCAGCAGAGTCCCCTGGGCGCGTGGAAACTATGCAGCGGGATGGCGCACGGAAGCCGGGGGATGATGATGGACATGAGCAAGACCGTCGACTTGGGCACTGTGGACTCCAACGGGAACCCGCACATGTTGTTCAGTCTGGACATCGGCCCGCTCGCACTTTTCGGCGTGGTGGTGGAGCGGCTTCTCCGAATGCTGCGAGAGCTTTATGACGATGCCTCAACCTGAGGTCCGAATGGGCTCGTAGCGGTCTGAGCGTTGCGACAGGCGTCCTCGATCGGGTGGCGACCTCCATCTGCAGCAGACCAAGCCGCTCGTGGACGTCCTCCGGGGAGAGCGACGTCACGTCGGTAATGCCGATGGCACCACTCACATTCACATCCACCGTCGAGCCGGACAGGGACAGCGCGTCTCGCTCCATCCGGGTCGCGACCTCCGCCCACCGGATCAGATCGGACGTCGTCAACTGGTTCGGTTCGAGGGTCTGGAGGCGGGTGAGCCACTTCGACTGGATTGCTTGCGCCTGACGGACGTGTCCGACCATCGCCTTACGTCGCTCCTCCCGCAGCCACAACCGGTCCATCCTGTCGGCTGAGCCCGCTCAGAGCTCGTTCTGGCGCGGCACCACGACCTGCTTGATGATCAGCAGGATCGACGCGGCCACCGGGATGGCCACGAGTGCGCCGAGGATGCCGAGCAGTGATCCGCCGGCCAGGGCTGCGATCACCACGACGGCTCCGGGCACCGAGACCGCGCGGTTCATGATGCGCGGGCTCAGCACGTAGGCCTCCACCTGCATGTAGATGATGTAGTAGATCGCCGCCGCGATCGCCGTGGCCGGGCTGGTGATCAGGCAGGCGAGAACGATGATGACCGAACCGGTGATCGTTCCCACCAGCGGGATCAGCGAGAAGGTGAAGGCCACGACGGCCAGCAGGATCGCGAACTTGGCGCCGATGATCGTGAGGAAGATCGCGCTGAGGATTCCGTTGCAGAGGGCCAGCGCCACCTGCCCCATCACGTACTTGCCGACCGAGTCGGTGATCTGATCGGCCAGCTCGCTGAAGCGGGCACGCTTCGTGGCCGGCACGAGCTGGTAGGTGCTGCGCTTGATGGCGGGCAGCGATGAGGTGAAGTAGATCGTCAGGATGACCACGATGATCGTGGCGAACAGCCCGGTGATGATGCCGAGGCCCACCTGGAGCACGCCGCCGCCGATCTTCCCGGCGTTGTCCTGGAAGTACTGCACGACCGAATCGAGGTTGTCCTGGTTCACGACGGTCGGGAACTGCTGCTGCAGCTGATGCAGCCAGTCGAGGGCGTCGCCGCTCTGCACCCATTTCGTGATGCCGTCGATCGCCTGCGTCGACTGATCGACGATCAGCGGCACGATGGCCCAGATCAGTCCGGCGATGGCCGCCAGCAACACCACCATCGTGGTGAGGAGGGCGAGCCAGCGCTTGAAGCCGCGACGCTCGAGGAACGAGATCAGCGGCTCGATCCCGAGAGCGAGGAACAGTGCCGCGCCGACGTAGGTGAGGATGGTCGCCAATGACACGATCGACATCAGGATCAGGATGCCGAGTCCGACGCCCAGAGTGCCGATCAGGCCGAGGCGGAAGGCGTTCTGGATCTTCATTGCTGGCTCCTGCGGTAGGGAATCCCAGTATGGGCGCCTGACCGGCGAAATTCACCACCTTGACACGGCGGTGCGTTCACGTCTGTCGGTGACGGATGCCGCCCGCCGCGCCCGCGGGTCAGCCGGCGTCAGCGGGTCGGTCGGCGGGTCGGTCGGTGGTTCGGTCGGCGTCGATAAGCACGGCCAGGCGGTCCAGCGCATCGGGGATCACCGAGAGCACCGACACGTGGCCGTCGTCCGGCCGCGCCCAGAGTTGCGCGTTCGGGAGCCTGCTCAGCATCCACGCGCCGTGGAGGCGCGGCACCACCCTGTCGAGGTCGCCCTGCACGAGCAGGACCGGAGCCGAGACCTGCTCGAGGTCGAAGCCCCAGGGGGAGGCGAACGCCACGTCGTCGTCGATGAGGCCGTCATCGCCCCACTGCGCCGAGCGGCCCACATCGGCTCCCAGAGACGACCACTCGCCGTCGAGGGCCGCGAAGTCGGCGGCGATGAACTGCTCCGGGTCGAACTCGTCGATCGCAGCGAACGCCACCCGCCCGTCGCGACCGCCGTCGAGAGCCGACCGCAGTCCACCCGGCGCGACCATGCCGGCGAACCAGTCGAAGCGCTCGGTGTACGGCGCGATGCCAGCGATGGTCACGACGCCGCGCACCCGATCGGTCAGCAGCGCGGCGCAGGCGAGAGCGTGTGGCCCGCCGCCTGACGCCCCCATCACGGCGAAGCTGTCGATGCCCAGCGCATCCGTCACCGCCGCCACGTCGCCGGCGGCCGACGCCACGTCGCGTCCGGGGTTCGGCGTGGATCCGCCGTAACTGGGCCGACCGTAGGAGACCAGGCGGATGCCGCGCTCCAGCGTGGCCGCGAGCACGGGTTCGAGCGGCGCCCCGGTCTGCGGCGAACCGTGGTGCCAGACGAGGGTGAGGCCCGATGCGGCATCCGGCCCCGTGTCATAGGCGTGCAGGATCCGACCGTCTGGAGTGGAGACGTCGAGCTCGGTGGTCATCCGGCGAGTGTACGACCGCGGGTGCGATCCGCGCGATCGGCGCAGGCAACACGAGCCGCGCGAGCTCAGCGCTTCTGCTGCGGCCGAACCCCCTGCACGCGTCCGAAGCGGGCGGCCAGGGGAACCAGCACCAACGGCTTGGCCAGCAGCCACGCCCCCACCATCGCCACCACCGAGATGACGAAGATGATGAAGCCCACCCAGTCCTCGGAGTCGCGGGCGGCGTACATGATGTTCAGGTTGCGCAGCGCGCCGGTCGTGAGCACGAGGAAGACGTGCACGGCCGTGAACCCGAGGAAGAACAGCATCACCGGGTAGTGCAGCGCCCGTGCGAGCTTCTCGGGGAACGCCCGCGCCCAGGCGCCCTCGAGCGGCCACGCCGGCGACAGCCGCAGGCCGGTGATGATCGCCAGCGGCGCCGCGATGAACACCACGGCGAAGTAGCTGAGCAGCTGGGCTGCGTTGTAGGAGACCCAGGAGTCCTCGACGGGCCAGTCGAGCGAGGCGTACTGCAGCAGCGCCGAGATGGTGTTCGGCACGATGCCCCAGTCCGTCGGCACGATTCGCACCCACTGGCCGGTCGCGAACAGCAGCACGATGTACGACAGGCCGCAGAGCACCCAGAGCGCATCGACCACGAGGTGCAGCCAGAGCGGGATGCCGAGCCGACGCGGGGCGCGCCTGGTGCGCGGCCACCGGGTGTTGTCGCGGGTCCAGAAGGCCGGCGGCCGCTCACCCGACTTGAGCAGCAGCCCCGTGCGCACCAGCATCACGAGGAGGAATGCGCTCAGGAAGTGCTGCCACGCGAGCCACGCCGGGATGCCGACCGGAGAACCGTCAGGCGGGGTCGTGCCGCCGGGGTACTGCTCGATGAAGGCGATCACCTCGGGCTGCTCCCGCAGCCAGCGCGCCACCAGCACGACGATGGCGAACGCCACGATCGCCGCGGGGATCATCCACGCGAGCCGACGCATCGGCACGCCCGCGAAGGTGGGGCGGTCGGGTCTCGGCACGTCTCTCACCTTCGCAAAGCAGCGGCACGGATGCAAGCCGGCTCTCACCCTACGTCCGGGGCCGGCGCCGATGTGCCAGCCTGAGGGCATGGATCCCGCCGACCTCAGGCGTTTCGCCGCTGCGAGCGACGGCATCCGCCCGCTCCGACGCGTCGTGCTCGTCGAGGGCGACAGCGATCGGGAGGCCGTACTGCAGTTCGCGCTCACGGTGGGCCGCGATCTCGGTTCAGAGGGCACGGCCGTCGTCGGCATGGGCGGCGCGAACAGCCTGCCGCGATTCCTCGAGATCGCCGGCCCCGGCGGCCACGGGCTGACCCTCAGCGGCCTCTGCGACGAGCAGGAGGTGCCGGTCTTCCGCCGTGCGCTCGAACGCGCCGGACTCGCGGATGCCGCCACTCCGGTGGCCCTCGAGGAGCTGGGCTTCTTCGCCTGCCGGCACGACCTCGAGGACGAGCTCATCCGCGCGCTGGGCATCGATGTCGCCGTCGCGATCGTCGCCGAGCAGGGCGAGGGTGCCCGGTTCGAGCGGATGCGGCGACAGCCGGCGCAGCGCGAACGCGCGCTCGTCGATCAATTGCACCGCTTCATCGGCGCCGGAGCCGGTCGCAAGGCCCGGGTGGCACGGGCCTTCGCCGAGCGCATCCCGGCCGACGGCATCCCGGCCCCGATCCTCGGCCTGCTCGCGGCGACGCTGCCGTAGCCGGCGCTCAGACGCCGATGGACAGCGCGGCCCTGACCGCCGCGATGGTCTCATCGGCCACCAGGTCGAAGACCGCGAGGTCGCGCTCGGCCCGTGCCAACAGCACGGCACCCTCGCTCACGGCGATGACGGTCGCGGCGAGGGCAGCCGAGCGAGCCGATGGCACTCCCCCTGCTTCGAGAAGAGTCGCCAGGCGACCGCGCCAGCCGCGGAACACGGCGGCTGAGCGCTCGATGAGCACCGGGGACTCCGCGTCGACAGTCACGCCGGCGACAGCGCAGCCGACGGCGAAATCCGTCGCGACGAGGAGACGCCGCCAGAGCCCGAGGAACACCTCGGTGACGGCTACGGCGTCGCGCCCGACCAGGCCGTCGAGCACTCCGTCGGCCCGAGCGCCGGCAGCGTCGAGTGCCGCGAGCACGAGCTCCTCCTTCCCACCGGGGAAGTGGTGGTACAGCGAACCTCGTGGTGCGCCGGATGCCGCCAGCACCTCGCTGAACGAGGCACCCCGGGAGCCATGGCGCGCGAGCAGCACCGCTGCGCTGTCGATCATCCGCGCTCGGGCATCGGCGACCATCGGACCTCCATTGACTATGACGAGGTTCATAGCCTAGCGTTATGACGATCGTCATAATCTCGACCCGACCCGCAGGAAGCAGGCATCCCATGCCCATGATCGACATCTACGCCGTCGCCGGAACTTTCGCCGACGTGCACGGCCTCGCCCGGCAGGCGGCATCCGTGGTCAAGCAGGTCGAGCAGGTCCCCGACATCCCGATGTTCCGCAGCAACACCGCGGCCTTCGTGCATGACCTGGCGGCCGGAGCCCTGTCCGATGTGGATGGCGCCGACGACCACGTGCGCGTGCAGGTGCTCACCAACGCCGACGCTCTCGACCGCGACAAGCAGATCGAGGTGGTCCGGAGGCTGACCGACCTCGTCGTTGAGGCCAGCGGCGGGTCCATCGCCGCGGATCGCGTCTGGGTGCTGCTCACCGAGGCGACCCCCGGCGGTTGGGGCCTCTGGGGTCACGCCCACACAAACGATGAGATCGTGCAGGCTGCGCGGGCGGAGATCGGGCGGTTGCAGGGCGGGGCGTAACGCGCACCGCCGATCCTCGATACTGGGAGGGGCGCGGCACCGAGCGCCCCAGCCACACCGGAGGACCCGTGCACGAGCAGAACCCAGCCTTCCACCCCGAGACCCTCGCCATCATCGCGGGTCGCCCGGCACGGAAGGTCGACGAGCCGCTCAACGTCCCGCTCACGCTGGCCTCCACCTACGTCGCCGGCGGCGAGCGCGAGTACGGCCGCTACGCCAATCCCTCGTGGACCGCATTCGAAGACGCCCTCGGCGGACTCGAGGGTGGCCGGTGCCTGTCGTTCGCCTCCGGCCTCGCCGCCATCTCGGCCGTGCTCGACCTGGTCGAGCCCGGCGGCGTCGTCGTCGCGCCCCGCCGGTCCTACACCGGCACGGTGCTGCAACTCGACGACCGCGCCCGCGAGGGGCGCCTGAAGGTCGAGTACGTCGACATCGCCGATGCCGCCGCCGTGGCTGCGGCATCCGTCGGCGCCGCCATGGTCTGGATCGAATCGCCCACCAACCCGGCCCTCGAGCTCGCCGACATCCCCGCCATCTCCGAGGCCGCTCACGCAGCCGGCGCCATCGTGGTGGTCGACAACACCTTCGCGACGCCGGTGCTGCAGCGCCCGCTCGAGCTCGGCGCCGACATCTCGGTGCACTCGGCGACCAAGTACATCGCGGGCCACAGCGACGTGCTGCTCGGTGCCGTCATCACGGCGACGGATGCGCACCACGACGCCGTGCTCGGCCGGCGCTCGCTCTACGGGGCGATCCCGTCGCCGCTCGAGGCCTTCCTCGCGCTGCGGGGCCTGCGCACCCTCTCGGTGCGGCTCGAGCGCGCGCAGGCCACAGCCCGGGAGCTCGTGCGCCGCCTCGCCGACCACCCCGCCCTCGAGGAGGTGCGCTACCCGGGATTCGGCGCCATCATCTCGATCGTCGTGAAGGGCGGGGCGGATGCCGCTGACGCCCTCGTTCCGCGCACGGCGCTCTGGCTGCACGCCACCAGCCTCGGCGGCGTGGAGTCGACCTTCGAGCGTCGTCGTCGCTGGGCCGCCGAGCACGAGACCATCCCCGAGGGCCTGGTGCGCCTCTCGGTCGGCCTCGAGCACGTCGACGACCTCTACGACGACCTGGTCGCGGCGCTGGGCTAGGCGCCGCCGGCTTCGGCCCACCGTCGGCTTCGGCCCGTGGCTAGACTCCCCGCATGACGACGCCGCCCACCGGGGAACTGACGCTCTGCTGCCTGCTCTGGGCGACTCCCGGGCTCGAGACCGAGCTCACAGCGTACGAGGACGCCGTGCTCGCGCTCATGCCCGAACACGGCGGTGAGATCCTCGAGCGCATGATCGGCTCGGGATCCGACGGGCATCCGGTCGAGGTGCAGGCCTACGGCTTTCCGAGCCGCGCGGCGATGGAGTCCTACCTCGCCGACCCGCGCCGTCTCGCGCTGGCTTCCGAGCGTGATCGCGTGATCGCACGCACCGAGCTGTTCCCCGTGGTGCGGCGCTGAGGCGACGGTCTCGCTGGTCACGGGCAGCTGCAGCCGCGACGGCTCTTCGCCGCCGAGACTGACGGATGTCGCAGCCCCGCCGTACCGTGGACGCATGGAGCCGCACCGCCTCAGCCGCACCGACGCGCGCCGCATCGCCGTGCGGGCGCAGCTGCTCGACGCCGAGCGGCCGACCGACCTGGTCGAGCTCGTGCGTCACGTCACCCTGCTGCAGATCGACCCGACCGCGGCGGTCGCGCCGAATGCCGACCTCGTCGCCTGGAGCCGGATCGGCAACGGCTACCAGCCGGCGCAGCTCACCAGCGCCCTCGAGCAGGACCGCTCGCTGGTGGAGTTCGAGGTGCTGATCCGGCCGGTCGAGGATCTCGCGCTGTTCCGCGCTGCCATGGCCGAGTACCCCGTCTACGAGCGCAGCCGGGTGTGGTTCGAGCAGAACGCCGGGTTCCGCCAGGACATCCTCGACCGGCTGGGCACCGCGGGACCGCTGACGTCCCGGGAGATCCCCGACACCTCGGTGGTGCCGTGGCCATCGTCGGGTTGGAAGAACGACCGCAACACCACGCAGATGCTCGAGTTCCTGATCTCGCGGGGCGAGGTGGCCATCTCCTCCCGCCGCGGTCGCGAGCGCATCTTCGACCTCGCCGACAGGGTCTACCCGCCCGACCTCGAGACCGTACCGGCCGACGAGGCCGTCAGCATCCGGAACGAGCGTCGTCTCGCCTCCCTCGGCATCGCCCGGGCGAAGACCACGACCTTCCCGATGGAACCCGGCGACGTCGGTGCCGCCGGCGAGCCCGCGATCGTCGACGGCGTGCCGGGCGAATGGCGCGTCGATGCCGCACAGCTCGCCCGGCTGAGCGAGCCGTTCATCGGACGCACCGCCCTGCTCTCACCGTTCGACAGGCTGGTGCACAACCGCCAGCGCACTCTCGAGCTGTTCGAGTACGAGTACACGCTCGAGATGTACAAGCCCGCCGACGCCCGCCGGTGGGGCTTCTTCGCGCTGCCGATCCTCCACGACGACTCCCTCGTCGGAAAGCTCGACGCCAAGGCCGATCGCAAGGCCGGCACCTTCACCGTCAACGCCGTGCACGAAGACGTTCCATTCTCGAAACGGATGCTGTCGGCCGTCGACGCCGAGATCGCGAACCTCGCTGCGTGGCTGGGGCTCGAGCAGCGTCAGTAGTCCGCGTGACCCTCGCGCTGTTCGTTCACGACATCCTCGGACCGCTGCCAGCCCTCCAACGCCGCAGTGAGCTGCCGATCGAGCCAGTCCCGGTCCCGCTCCGAGCTGCTGATGCGGGCGAGCTGCTCCAGGCGCTCGGTGGCCGTGCCCGTGAGGTCCTGCATGAGGTCTCCTTCCGACGATCGGGTCGCGTGCCGCCAGCATGGCACTCGCCGGCCGCGTGCGCCACTGGAGGCGAAGCCGTGGACTACTCGCGCAGCATCGCCCGCAGAGTCTGGATGGTGTCGGCATCCGTCGCCTGCTTGTCGTCGCGATAGCGCTTGACGCGGGCGAACCTCAGGGCGATTCCGCCGGGATAGCGGCTCGAGCGTTGCACGCCGTCGATCGCGATCTCGACCACCGTGACGGGCTCGACCCAGACAGTGCCGGCCGTGCGACGCACCTCGATCTCCTGGAAGCACTCGGTCTGCCAGCGCAGCAGCGCATCGGTCAGCCCCTTGAAGGTCTTGCCGACCATCACGTAGCCGCCGGGTTCCCCGAACTCGCCGGTCGGGTCGAGGGCTCCGAGGTGCAGGTTCGACAGCAGCCCGGTGCGCCGGCCCGAACCCCACTCGCACGCCAGCACGACGAGGTCGTAGGTGTGCACGGGCTTCACCTTGATCCAGCTCGACCCACGTCGGCCCGCGGCGTACGTCGACCCGATCGCCTTCACGACGACGCCCTCGTGACCGGCGGCCAGCGCCTCGCGCGACACTCGCTCGGCCACCTCGGGGTCACTCGTGATCTCGCCGGGGATGCGATTGGCCGGCGCTATGCGCTCGAGCTCGGCGATGCGGATCGCGAGGGGCTCGTCGAGCAGGTCGCGTCCGTCGAGATGGAGCACGTCGAAGAACCACGGATGCAGCACCGTCGTGCGCGCTGCATCGGCCCCGAACGTCGACATGGTCTCCTGGAACGGCCGCGGCGCGCCGTCCTCGTCGAGCGCGAGGGTCTCGCCATCGAGGATGACGTCGTGCACCGGCATCCGCCGGACGACGTCGACGACCTCGGGCAGCCGACGGGTGATGTCGGCGAGATTGCGGGTGAAGACGCGGATGTCGTCTCCGGAGCGGTGCACCTGGATGCGGGCGCCGTCGAGCTTGAACTCGACCGATGCCTCTCCGGTCGCCTCCAGCGCGGCCGCGGCGCTGGCCGCTGTTCCCGCGAGCATCGGCAGCAAGGGCCGCCCGACCACGAGGCCGACGGCATCGAGCTCCTCGGCCGTGCCGGTGAGGGCCAGCCGTGTGGTCTCGCCGAGGTCTCCCGACAGCATGGCCGCCCGGCGCACGCTCGCGATCGGACGTTCGGATGCCCGAGCCACGGCGTCGGTGAGCACGCCCTCGAGGGCGCCGGTGCGCACCTCTCCGAGAAGCACCCGGCCGACGAGGTCCTGCTCGGTCGCTGTCGCGCGTGCGGTCAGGGAACGGAGCACGTCGGCGCGGGCGGCTGACGAACCCGCGCCACCTCCCGCCATCGCGAGGAGCTGATCGAGCACGGCGTCGAGATCGGCGACCGAGAGCGACGCCTCCTCGGCCGGCGATCCCATGGCCGCTTCCATGCCGCGCCAGCCCACGCCGACGCGCCCCTGGCGGGGCTTTCCGACGAGGAAGCCGACGGCCGGGGCGATCTCGTCGGGGTCGAGGCGGCGCAGCAACCCGGCGAGGGCGTCGACCTTGGCGATGCGCGAGCGCGTCGCAGTCACGGCATCCGTCGTCGTCACAAGCTCCTGGAGCAGCACGTCGCCAGTCTGCCACCGCCCGCCGACACAGGTCGGGGCATTGACACGGACGAGGACCAGCGCCCCTTGCCCAGGGGAGGTGCCGGTCGTACCGTCGAGGCATGACCGAGAAGCCGGCAGGACCCAGGCCCGAGCGACTGGCCGGCCGTGAACTCCTCGACGCCGTGACGGCCGAGCTGCAGAAGCAGCCCGACGTCGCCGTCGGCAGGATGTTCGGCTCCGAGGGCTACTCGGTGCGCGGCAAGCTGTTCGCCTTCGTCTCTACAGACGGCTCGCTCGTGGTCAAGCTGCCGGCCGAGCGCATCGAGGCGCTCGGCCTCGACAACATGGTGATGCACGGTGGTCCGGCGAAGGAGTGGGCCTCGGTGCCGTTCGCCGACGGCGCCGATCGGTGGCGTGCGATCTGCGAGGAGGCGCACGCCTTCGTCGACGAGATCACGCCGCGGTAGCGCCCTCCGTCACCGGCGGGCGACCCGCGGATGCCGCTACGCCGCCAGCGGCATCCGTCGCTGCGTGTTCGCCACGACGAGAGAGGCGACGCCGATGAGCAGGATGATCGGGGCGCCGATCTCGAGGGCGGCCTGCAGGCCGACGGAGGTGGCGAGCACGCCGAGGCCGAGAGCCGCGACGGCCTGCACCAGGTAGCCGATCACGTAGGCGGCCGAGATGACGCCGGCGCGGTGGTGCGCCGGGG
This sequence comes from Leifsonia sp. Leaf264, assembly GCF_001422325.1. Lineage (GTDB taxonomy): Bacteria > Actinomycetota > Actinomycetes > Actinomycetales > Microbacteriaceae > Orlajensenia. The sequence continues at coordinate 613,872 of NZ_LMMR01000007.1, read as the reverse complement.
CGCTGGCCGTCACGAGGCCGAGTCCGCCCGAGAACATCAGGCTGTAGCCGGCGCCGGCGACGAGCGAGGCGACGATGAAGGCCGGCAGGGAGTGCGCGAGGCCGGCGACGATGAGCAGGCCGAGTCCGGCCGTCGCGAAGACCGGGCCCCAGGTCACGGCCAGTCGGGGCCGCAGCGGCCGCGACAGCACGGCGACCACGCCGATGGCGACGGCCGAGAGCGAGATGATGGCGCCGTCGACGAAGGCGTTGTCGCTGCGCACCAGGTCGCGGGCGATCTGCGCGCCGAGTGCGAGGAAGATGGCGCCCATGGCGTAGGCCGCCGAGATGCCGAGGGTGCCGGCGATGAAGGACGGGCGCTCGCCGAGCGGCATCCGGGGCAGGCGCGGCTGCCAGCGTTGGCTGTCGTCGCGCACGTGCCGCGGTAGCAGGTACGCGGCGACGGCGACCACGACGATGACCGCCGTGAGCACCCAGAAGCTGAGGTGCATGGGGGCCGGCGCGTACTGCACGAGGGCTCCGCCGACGAGGGTGGCGAGGGCGAGGCCCGTGGCTGTCGCCGCCGTCGTCGCAGAGCTCGCTCGACGTGCGCCATCACGACCGCCGAACTCCACCATCGCCGCCGTCGCAGGACTCAGCGAGAGTCCGACACCCACGCCCATCAGGGCACGGCCGACGAACACCCAGGCGAGGTCCGGTGCGAGTCCGAACACGACCGATCCAGCGCCGAGTGCCCCCAACCCCATGAGGATGACCGCTCGGCGGCCGATGACGTCCGAGAGGTTGCCGAACACAATGAGCACGGGCACGAGCACGATCGGGTAGACCGCGAAGATCGCCGTGCTCACGGCAGGAGGCAGTCCCCACTCCTGGGCGTACAGCGGATAGACCACCGTCGGCGCCCCGCTCGCCCACAGGGCGAGACCGGCGACCGACGCCGCCGTCCAGAAACTCCCGCGCTGCGACAACGTCATGCGGCTCCGCCTTCCGAGCTCATCCGAGCCCCACCTGGATTGGTTTGTCGAAGTTAGCATGCTGACTACGTTTCTCCTACTCAGTTGCTATGATCGCTTCATGGACAGCACGCCGACCCCTAGCCTGGAGCGCTGCTCCATCGCCCGCAGCCTCGAGGTGCTCGGCCAGAAGTGGTCGATGCTCATCGTGCGCGAGGCGTTCTGGGGCCGCACCAGGTTCGCCGAGTTCCGCTCCCGACTCGGCGTCGCCCCCGACGTGCTCACCGATCGACTCGGCCGGCTCGTCGACGCCGGCATCCTCGAGCGGCGCCCCTATCGCGCTGACGGGGAACGCGAGCGCGAGGAGTACGTGCTGACGGATGCCGGCACCGCCCTGCTTCCCGTGCTCGCCGCAATGAACGCCTGGGGCGACGAGTTCCGTCCGACGGGCTTCGGCTCGGCCGCCGTCTACACCGACCGGGCCACGGGGTCACCGGTGCGGCTGGCCTTCCTCGACGCCGACGGAGTCGAGCACGATACGGCCGACGTCGCCGTCGTGCGCGGGCCCGGAGCGGCATCAGTCGCCTGAACGACTCGGCCGGTCACCCCTACGACCAGCGGATCACGCCAGTCGGCCCTGACCGGGCACGAGGGCATTGCGCTCGGCGGCATCAGCGGCCGCACTGAGGGTGTCGGCCCAGCCGAGGCCGCGATCGAGAGCCGCGACGAGTCCGCCGAGGAAGGCGTCACCGCTGCCGGCCGAGAAGCGGCCACGGCGCCGCGGTGCCGCCACAGTGCCTGTGAACTCGACGCTCGATGCCGCTGCACCGCGGATGCCGTCGGTCACGACCGAATCGACGGCGTACCGGGCACGCAGCTCGCGGCACGCCGTCGTTCCGTCGGGCAACGCCGCCGTCTCGACACCGAGCAGCTCGGCCGCTTCCGAGCGGTTGATCTTGATCAGGTCCGCCGCGACGACGCAGGCCCGGAGTCCAGCGCCGGAGCCGTCGATGACGACGCGTGCAGCCATCCTCCGCGCCTCCAGCAGCAGCTCGACCAGCTCCTCGACGACGACACCGTCGGGGATCGATCCCGAGAGCACGAGGTAGGCGGGTCGGTGACGCTCGAGCGCCAGCTCGACGGCGGAACGGATGCCGCGCCACTCCTGCGCGCTCACCGGGGCGGCCCGCTCGTAGACGTCCGTACTCTCGGGCGCATCGCCGTCTTCGACGATGGCGACACAGGTGCGGGTCGGCGCAGCGCTGGGCACGATGTCGGCCGTGACGCCGTCTCCCGCGAGCATCTCGTCGATCCACGCCCCGGTGTGGCCGCCGAGCGGTACGACGGCATGCACCTCGGATCCGAGGGCGGCCGCGACCCTGGCCATGTTGAGAGCCTTCCCGCCGGCGACCCTGGTGACGGATGCCGGTCGCGTGATGCCGTTCACCGCCAACGACGACACCTCGTAGGTGACGTCCAGGCTCGGCGACAGGGCGAGAACCAGGATCACGGGCGGTGCTCCCACGGACGCACAGCGCCCAGCACGCGACCCCGTCCGTCGTCGAGCACGGCAACGGCAGCGGCGGAGATCTCGGCTGCATCGTGCCACGCGGTCGATCCGTCGGCCTCCGCACGCCAGCCCAGCTGGAGCACGTTCGGCAGCACGACGAACTCGCCGAGCGCCGGGTCGGCGGCCGCGCTGACGCGCACCTCGACGACTGCTCCGTCGACCGCGGCGCGCACCACGTCGAGCGACGCGTCGCTCAGCGCCGGCGCGTAGACGATCGCCGCGTCCCATCGGCGTCCCGCGAGCGCCTTCTCGAGTCGCTCCCGTTGTGCCGCGTCGACGAACAGCGCCTCGACGCCATCAGGGAGGCGGCGGTTGCGCGCGACGCCCGTCACCCGCCAGTCGCGCGACGCGAGAATCGTCGCGGCGGGGCCGAGGACCCCGGATGCCCCGACCACGAGCACGCGCCGATCCGCTGTCATCAGAAGGCCTGCGGCCCGACCGCGGCGCCGCTGCGCCCCTGCAGGAAGTCGAGGTCGAGGCCCTCGTCGGCCTGGGTCACATGGTCGATGTAGAGACGGGTCCAGCCGCGTTCGCTTCCGGGAACCGTCCGCGGACGCCAGTCCCCGCGGCGCGCCTCGAGCTCCTCGTCGGACACGTCCATGTGGAGTGAGCGGTTGGCGACGTCGACCGTCACCGTGTCCCCTGTGCGCACGAACGCCAGGGGTCCGCCGGCCGCGGCCTCCGGCACGACGTGCAGTACGACGGTGCCGTAGGACGTACCGCTCATCCGTGCATCCGAGATGCGCACCATGTCGGTGACGCCGGCCTCCAGGATCTTGCGGGGCAGCGCCAGGTTGCCCACCTCGGGCATGCCCGGGTAGCCCTTCGGACCGACGTTGCGCACGATGAGGATGTCCTCGGGGTTCACGTCGAGGTCTGGGTCGTCCGCGTCCGTCAGGTAGGCCTGCAGCGAATCCCACACCAGCGCACGCCCGGTGTGCTGCATGAGCTCGGGCGTCGCGGCCGATTGCTTGATCACGGCGCCGCGCGGAGCGAGGTTGCCCCGCAGGACCGCGATGCCGGAGCCGACCGGCTTGACCGGGTTGTCGAGCGGGCGGATGACGTCACGATCGAACACCTCGGCGCCGGCGTAGTTCTCGCCGAGGGTCGCTCCGGTGACGGTCAGGGTGTCGCGGTGCAGCAGATCGCCCAGGGTCTCGGCGAAGCCGGCGGTGCCACCGGCGTACTCGAAGTCCTCCATGAGGAACCGGCCGCTCGGCATGAGGTCGGCCAGCACGGGGATGTCGCGAACGAGGGAGTCGAAGTCGTCGAGGGTCAGCTCGACCCCGACGCGACGGGCGAGGGCGAGCAGGTGGATGACCGCGTTGGTGGATCCGCCGAGCGCCGCGTTCGCGCGCACGCCGTTCTCGAAGGCCGCCCTGGTGAGGATCTTCGACGGCCGCAGATCTTCTGCCACCATCTCCACGATGCGCCGTCCGGCGAGGTGGGCTGCCACCGCGCGCCTGGAGTCGTTGGCCGGCAGCGACGCCGTTCCCGGCAACTGCATGCCCATGTACTCCGAGATGCACGCCATGGTCGATGCCGTGCCCATGGTCTGGCAGTGCCCCTGGCTCCGGGCCATGCAGCCCTCGGCCTCGGTGATGGCCGTGTCGTCCATGAGGCCGGCGCGGTACGCCTCGGTGAACTTCCACACCGAGGTTCCCGAGCCGATGTCGGTGCCGCGATGCTTTCCGTTGAGCATCGGTCCACCGGTGATGAGCAGGGCCGGGAGGTCGACGGATGCCGCCCCCATCAGGTACGCGGGAGTGGTCTTGTCGCATCCGGCGAGGAGTACGACGCCGTCGAGCGGATTGGACCGGAGGGTCTCCTCGAGGTCCATCGCCATGAGGTTGCGCAGCAGCATCGCGGTCGGGCGCACGATCGGCTCTCCGGCCGAGGTGGTCGGGAACTCGAACGGCACTCCCCCGGCCTGCCAGATTCCGCGCTTGACATGCTCGGCGAGGGCGCGCAGGTGGATGTTGCAGCTGGTGAGTTCACTCCACGAGTTGGCGATGCCGATGATCGGGCGTCCACGGAAGCTGTCGTCGGGCAGCCCTTCGCTTCGCAGCCAGGCTCGATGCATGAATCCGGTCTTGCCTTCGGCGGCGAACCACTGCTGGCTGCGGAGGCCTTCGCCCCACTCGTGGGTTGGCACTCCCGTCCTGGCGGCGAACGCGGTGTCCTCGGCCGCTGCGCGCTCCTCGGCGGCTGCGCGCTCCTCGGCGGCTGCGCGCTCCTCGGCGCCGAGGTTGCGGGCGCTCATGCGAACCTCGGCAGGTGCTGGGCCTGTGCGGCGAGCAGGTCGTCGGTGAGTGCTGCTGCGGCGTCGACATCGACGATCGCGCCGTCGGCGATCATCGCCTCCACGACGAGGTCGCGGTCGCCGTGCAGGGCGGCATCGACCGCGATGTCGACCGAGCTGAGTCGCCGCGCCAGCACGGCGGTCAGTGGCTTGCCCAGGTCGGGAACGGCGACCGGGCGGATGCCGCGGGCCGTCGCGACTCCGGGGATCTCGACGGCCGACCAGTCGGGCAGCCCCGGCACCAGCCCGTTGTTGACGACGTTGCAGGAGAACATCTCGCGCGAATCGAACGTGATCGAGCGGATGATCGCGATCAACTGCTCCTGCTCGCCGCCGCTGCGCTCGAAGATCGTCTGGTCGAGTGGCTCCTCGCCGAGGGCCTGGCGCTTCATGCCCTGGTAGCGGTTCTCGCCCCATTCGAGGATCTCGGGGAGGCTGAAGGCATCCACCCCGAGCTTCTTGCCGTAGTAGTCGCCGTTGGCGAAGCGCTCCGGGAAGAACTCCACGACGTGCCGGTCACCGGCTGCGGCGAAGGCTCCGTAGCGCTCGAACAGCTCCCAGGCGAACGGATTGTGCCACGCCGTCGGCTTCTCGTAGAAGATGTTGCCGATGTCCGCCGGATCCGGGATCTCCGCGAGTTCACGTCGCACCCGCTCGCGCACGAGAGGCCAGGCGTCCCGGCCATCGAGCCGGAAGTCGTAGATGAAGGTCAGGTGGTTGATGCCGGCGTACAGCGTCGACGTGCGCTCGAACGGGGCGTCGATGAGCTGAGCCAGCTCACGTTGGATGTGGTGCATGCCGTGGCAGAGGCCGACGACGTCGAGCCCGGTCTCCTGGTGGATGGCCTGCACGTTGGCGGTCATCGGGTTGGAGTAGTTGAAGTAGAACGCGTCGGGGGCGAGTTCGGCGATGTCGCGCGCGATCTCGACGAGCACCGGAGTGGTGCGCAGCAGCCGTGAGATGCCGCCGGGCATGATCGAGTCGCCGACGGGCTGGTAGATGCCGTGCCTCTGCACGATCTCGTGGTCGAGCTGCCACGCGGGCCGTCCGCCGACTCCGACGCAGGTGACGATGAAGTCGGCACCCGGCAGGACGGAGCGGCGGTCGGTGCTACTCGTCACCCGGATGCTCCCGCCCACATCGCGGGCCTCCACCATGGATCGGGCGAGGCTGGTGGCGACGTCGAGGGCGACGGGATCGACATCGACGAGCCTGATCTCCCAGGCGCCGAGGTCGTCGGCGCCGATCAGGTCGGCGAGAAGGCCTCGGGTGAACACGGCGGATCCCGCTCCGATGAGAACGAGGACGCGGTCGGCGGTGGGCATGGTGCTCCTTTGCAGTGGTTCCAGTCTGGGGCTACGCGACGAGCGAGCGGTACACGATGCGGTTGCGCAGCTCGCCGATGCCCTCGACACCGACGGTCACGACCTCGTCGTGCTGCAGGAAGCGGGCGGGCTCCCGGAAGGCCCCTGCCCCTGCCGGCGTTCCGGTGAGGATGAGGTCACCCGCCTGGAGCGTGACACCGTCGCTGATGAAGGCCAGCAGGGTGGCGACGTCGAAGATCATGGCCGCCGTGGTGTCGTCCTGCAGGGTCACGCCGTCGACCGCCGTGTAGATGCGGTGCGACTGCGGGTCGCCGAACTCGTCGGGCGTGACCAGCCACGGACCGACCGGGGTGAAGCCGTCGAACGACTTGCCGCGCGTCCACTGCACGTCGCCGAACTGCACGTCGCGGGCCGAGAGGTCGTTCGCGACGGTGTACGCCGCGACGTCATCGAGGGTCGCCGGCGTCGCGCCGCCGCAATCGCGGCCGATCAGCACGGTGAGCTCGGCCTCGTAGTCGACCTGTGCGGTGAGGTGGTCGGGCACGACGACGGTGTCGCGCGGGCCGGCGATCGAGCTCGAGTACTTGGCGAACGTGAGGGGTCGCTCCGGCTGCACGATGCCGGTCTCGCTGGTGTGGTCGGCGTAGTTGAGTCCGACCGCGATGATCTTGCCGGCAGAGGTCACCGGCGCGAGGAGCTCGAGGGCGGCCTCGTCGACGGCAGGCCACGAGGCCGAGGCCCCGGAGCGAACCGAGGCGATCGCGGCGAGGGCGTCATCCACGTGGCTGCTGGGAGCCAGCCGGATCGAGGCCTCGTCCTTCACGACGATGCGGGGCTGTCCGTCGACGACGGCACGGGCGATTCTCATGTCTCTCCTCCGGGCGGAGCTTCCGTGCTCCTCGCCCTCGTCCAACATCTTGTCACAAACACGCAGAAATGAGCAAGAATAAGCAAATGCATTCATTCGATCCCGCTGTCATCGGACCCGACCGCTCCACCGCCGGTCCCGTCTCCCTCGCTCAGGGCGTCTACGGCGCCCGCGGAAATCTCGAGCTCCTCGCCTGCGACGAACTCGACGGACTGTGGGTGTTCTGGTTCAACGCCGACCTCGACTCCGATCCGCTCGAGACGCCGGACGTTCCGCCGGGATCGTGGAGCGCCGGTCTGCACTTCGCCGCGGGAGCGCGGTACCGCCAGGCCGACATCCTGCAGTCGACACTCGGCCCCGACCATCTCGAAGTGCTCGCGTGCACCGACGACGGCGTACTGGAGAGCTGGTTCTGGTCGCCGGGGCCTGGCTTCGCGCGGCGAGCCGCCGCAGTGGCGACGGGGGTGCAGCACTTCGCTGCGAGCATCGACCACGGTGTGCTGCGGGTCACCGTGGTCACCGGCACCGGATCGATCGTTCATCTGGCGTCGGATGCCGTCGGCTATCCCGACCGCCACTGGGAGCGGGCGGCCGATGGACCGGAACCGGGGTCCGACCACGCGGCGCTGGCCGCGCTCGGCGCGGCGGGCATCGCTGTCGACGGGATCCGCGCCGGAACCGCCCGCCTCGCGTCATCGACGCGGGCGGGCGGAACCGTCGAGCTCACCTGGCGCGATGCGGAGGGACGCATCCGTCATCTCGGACTCCCGACGCCTCGCGGGTGAGCGGGAGCCCCCGCTAGTTGACGCGGTGGATCATCGTGTTGGCGAACTGGTAGCGGTAGCCGGCGGCCTGCACCGCCGCATCGTGCCGCGGGGCCTGGCCGTACGACGAGCCGTGCAGCCAGACGAAGGCGGGAGCCTCCTGTCCGGTCACGGCCTCGAGCTGCCGCTTCGACTCGACGACCTCGCGCTCGATGTCGGCATCCGAGAGCACGGTGTCGAAGCCCTCGTGGTGCGCCGTGTGCGGATAGACGACGTGGCGCTTCGACAGCTCGGCGACCTCGTCCCAGCTCATGGCGATGCGGCCGCCCTTGGTGTCCTCCTCGACGAGCGAGATCCAGTGCGCCCGCGCGAAGGCCTCCTGGTGCTCGGGATCGCAGTCCACGAATGAGGTGGCGATGGGGAACCAGCCGGTGAGGCCGAGCTCGTCGCACAGCGGGGCGGCCACGGTGGCCGAGTTGCGATAGCCCTCGTAGAACACCGGGATGAGCCCGGGCTTGTCCTTGTGCCAGGTACCCGTCTCGAAGAGCCTGTCGAGGTCGTCGAGCGTGACCGACGAGTAGTCGCGAGCGAAGCCTGCGAGCTCGGCGGCGAGCTCGTCGCGGGCCGACATGGGCGTGGAGTGGTAGTTGACCACGCGGATGAAGTGCCCGTCGCGCAATTGCTCGCGCTGGGCGGTGAACGACGGCTGCGTCATGCTGATGCCTCCCGGGCGTCGGTGATGGGCGCCGCTGCCGGCGCGAAGTGGGTGTAGGCGAGAACCTGCATCGCCGTGATCACGGCGCCCTCGTCCTCGTCGCGCGCCCACGGCACCAGGGCGGCGCTGTATCGGTCGAAGACGTCGGCGAAGCGGTTGCCCTCCGCGATCTGGGCGGAGTCGGTCGGCGCGGGGATGGCCCGACGCTCGTCGGCGAGGCCGAGCACCATCGGGATGCCCTCGCGCTCGAGGCGACGGTCGTGACAGGCACGCATGAGCCCGACGATGTCGCCGGCCTCGAGGAGTGCTGCTGCCGTGGGCTCGCCGTCGTGCGACGTCGGCCCGGTGACGGAGGCTGACATGGGTGTTCCTTTCAGTGGTTCGAGTTCGAGCCGACCGGAGTCGGGGGCACCGGGTTCGACGGCACCGGGGTCGAGATGACGCCAAGCAGGTGCGCCACCGAATCCGAGATCGCGGCGCGCGCTGCAGCCAGCGCGGCTCGCGGATCGGGACCAGGACCGGCCGCAGCAGCGAAGGCCGCCGAATACGCTGCGGAGAGCTGCGTGCCGACGTTCACCTTGCGGATGCCGGCGGCGACTGCGGCGCGGATCGCCGCGTCAGCGACTCCCGACGAGCCGTGCAGCACCAGAGGCACGGGCAGGGCGGTGGCGATCCGTCTGATCAACGCCGTGTCGGGCTCCGCTGTGCGCTCGGTCATGGCGTGCGAGGTCCCGACGGCGACGGCGAGGCCGTCGACGCCGGTGGCCGCCACAAAGGCAGCGGCCTCGGCCGGGTCGGTGCGCACGCCAGGGGCGTGGGCGCCGTCCTTGCCGCCGATCTCGCCGAGCTCGGCCTCGATCCAGAGGCCGCCGGCTCGTCCAGCGGCAGCCACCTCGGCCGTCTGGGCGACGTTCTGCTCGTACGGCAGGGTCGAGGCGTCGAACATGGCGGAACCGAATCCGAGGTCGGCGCAGGCCAGTACGAGAGCAGCGTCCTCGCAGTGGTCGAGGTGGAGGCCGACGGGCACCTGAGCCTGTTCGGCCAGGGCGAGGCATGCGGCGGCGATCGGTCGGAGACCGCCGTGGAATCGCACCGCGTTGTGGCTGATCGAGAGCAGGACGGGCAGCCCGACACGCTCGGCCCCGGCGACGATCCCCTCGGCGTACTCGAGGGTGATCACGTTGAATGCGGCGACGGCGGGCAGGCTCGCGCCTTCCGCCCCCGCGAGGAGACGGGCGGTGTCAGTCAGCATGTCTCGACGTTCACCCCTGCCGCGCGGAAGTTGTCGAGGATGGCGGCATCCGCCTCATCGTCGACGATGAGGGTGCCGATTGCGCTCGTCGGAACCAGGCGGGCGGGGCCGCGCTGGGTCAGCTTGCTGCGGTCGGCCAGCATCACGAGCTCGCGCGCCGAGGAGGCCAACGACCTGTCGGTCTGGGTCTCGCCCAGGTTCGTGCCGGTGACGCCGATCTCGGGGTCGATGCCGAACGCTCCCGAGAACACCTGGTCGATGCCGAACTCGTCGAGCCCGGCGATCGTGAGGTGCCCGAGCAGCGACATCTCCTGCCGTCGGAGCAGGCCTCCCAACACGATGATCTCGATCTCGGAGTACTGTGCGAGGCGGTTGACGACCATGAGACTGTTGGTCAGAACCGTCAGTCCTCGCACGGAGCCGAGGAACGGAAGCATGGCTTCGGTCGTGGTTCCGCCGAGGATCAGTACCGTGGAGTGGTCGACGACATGCGCGACCGCAGCCTGGCCGATGCGGCGCTTCTCATCGGCATAGGCGACCTCACGGAGGGGCCGCAGCGGTTCGACGTCGTCGGTCAGCGGAGCGGCTCCACCGTGGACGCGCTCGATGAGTCCACGCTCCTGGAGTTCGTTGAGGTCGCGACGCACCGTCGACGTGCTCACGCCGAGCAGGCGCGCCATCTCGTTGACGGAGCCCGTGCCGTAGGCGCGGATGTAGTTGAGCAGCTCCCGCTGACGCTTCGGGCCGAGCAGTGGTTCAGTAACCGGAGACACGATCGACCTCATTCACGAGTGGACGGCCGTCGGCCAGCCGGGACAGGTTCTCGACGACGAGGTCGAGTGTTTGTGCATGGTACTGCGGGGCGAGCCCCGCGACGTGCGGCGTGACGAGCGTGCCGGGTTCCGACCACCAGGCAGACGCCGCCGTCAGCGGCTCCTCATCGAAGACGTCGAGTGCGACTCCCGCGATCGCACCGCTGCGGAGGCGATCGAGCAGCGCCTGCTCGTCCACGATCCCACCCCTCGCGATGTTCACGACGAGGGCGCCAGCGGGGAGCAGGCCGAGCTCGCGGGCGCCGATCATGTCGCGGGTGAGCTCGGTGAGCGGCACGACCACCACCAGGATGTCGCTGCGCCGCATCACCTCATCGAGGCCGCTCATCGGCAGGATCTCCGCCCGGTCGGCACCGGCCGTCTGGCGCCCGGTGTCGAACTTCTCTGCGGCGGGCGCAGCGGAGCCCGTGCGGCTGAGTCCGAGCACGTTCATGCCGAAGGCCGTCGCCAGGCGTGAGATCTCGCGGCCGATCCGGCCGTAGCCGATGATCCCGAGCGTGGCGCCGGGGAGCTGGCGCGGAGTCAGAGTCGACAGTCGATCGGCGTTCGTCGGCCAGCTGCGATCGGCCCGGTGCCGTTCGATGAGCGGCATCCTGTGCGCCAGCTCGAGCACGGTCATCATGGCGTACTCGGCCATGGGAACCGGCGCGATGCCGCCGAGCGTCGCGATCGGGATCGTCGTGTCCCACAGGGTGGTGCGGCGCACGTGATCGACGCCCGAGGTGTCGAGCTGTACGCAGCGGAGTCGCGGCACCTGGCTGGCTTCGGGGAACCACTCGCTGGTGTGGAGCATGTCGAGGCGATCGAGCAGCTCGGGATCAGGCTCCTGACCCGCGGCCAGACGATGAATGGCGACATCGGGCGCCCGGCGCCCGAGCTCCTCGAACCAGGACTCGGGGAGGGACAGTGTGCAGAGGTAGTTCAGGCTCATTTGATTCCACTCCTCGCGAAGCCCTGCACGAAGTACCGCTGGAAGACCAGGAAGAGGATCACCATCGGGAGCACGGAGACGAGCGCGAGCGCCATGATGGCGTTGTAGTCGGGGGTGGTCTGGCCCTTCAGGTAGAGCAGGCCGATGGGCAGGGTGAACAGATCGTTGTCCTTCAGGGCGATCAGCGGCCAGGCGAAGTCGTTCCAGCTGCCCATCAGGGTCAGCAGGGTGAGCACGGCGATCAGCGGCTTGCAGAGCGGGAGCACCACCTGGAGGAAGATGCGCAGGTGGCCGGCACCGTCGATGCGGGCGGCCTCGATGATCTCGTCGGGGATGCCGATGAAGAACTGGCGTGCCAGGAAGATGCCGAACGCGGCTGCGGCACCGGGCAGGATGACCGACCAGTACGTCCCGTAGATCCCGAGCCCGGCGACCAGCTTGAACTGGGCCACCATGATGGCCTGCACCGGGATCATCATGGTGGCCAGAGCCAGGATGAAGACGGCATTGCTGCCGCGGAACCGCAGGCGGGCGAAGGCGTAGCCGGCGAGCAGGTTGCCGACGACCGTGAACGCCGTGACGAAGGCGCCGACGACGACCGAGTTGACGAACCAACTCGACACGGGGTACTGGGCGAACACCTTCGTGAAGTTCTCGAGGGTGAACGTGCTCGGCCACAACCTGAGTCCGGGTTCGAAGACCTCTCCCCGGGGGGAGAACGCCACCACGAGCATCCAGTACAGCGGGAAGATGACGATCACGGCCACGACGATCGCGATGATCGTGCGCCAGACGATCCCCTTGCGAGCGCCGAGGGCGCCAGCGCGATTGCGGCGACGGGTGTTCCTCGCCGCTCGACGGTCACCGAGGATCTCGGCGTCGGAGATCTCGAGAAGTGCTGTTGTCTGTGTCATGTCGCTCGCCTATTCGACCAGGTCACGGGTGCGGCTCGTCTTCCACTGGATGAAGGTGAAGGCGAGGGTGATGATGAGGATGACGATGCCGATCGCCGCCCCGTAGCCCTGCTCTCGGATCTGGAATCCGTTGCGATAGGCATAGGTGACGAGGACGGATGTCGAATTGCCGGGCCCTCCGCCCGTCATGACGAAGATGAGGTCGAAGACCTGGAATGACGCGATGACGTTCATGATGAGGAGGAAGAACGACGACGGACCGACCAGCGGAACCGTGATCGACCGGAACTGCTGCCAGCGGCTCGCGCCGTCGATGCGCGCGGCCTCGTAGAGTTCGGGCGAGATGCCCTGCAGGCCGGCCAGGTAGATGATCATGTTGAAGCCGACTCGCAGCCAGATCGCCACGATCACGACCGAGATCATCGCCGGCACGCCCTGCGACTGCCACGCGACGGGCTGCAGGCCGAGGGCGACGAGGATCTTGTTGATGAGTCCGTTCGACTCGTAGAAGATGATCACCGCGATCATTCCGGACGCGACCCCCGAGATGACCATCGGGAGCACGATCGACGTGCGGAACACCCCTCGCGCCGGAAGCACGGAGTTCAGCAGGACGGCCAGGCCGAGGCCGGCTGCCATGTCGATCGGCACTGTCAGGAGGGTGAACACCACGGTGTTGCCGAGGCTCTGCCAGAAGACGGGATCGCTGACGAGCTTGATGTAGTTCGCCAGGCCCACCCATTCCGGTGTCCCGAAGCCGCGCGTGTCCTGGAAGGAGATCACGAGCGCCCACACGATCGGGATGAAGAGGAACACCGACATGAGGATGAGGTTGGGGGCGATGAAACCCCATCCGACGAGTGATTCCTTGAAGCGGGCGGCGCGGCGCGCCGCCCGCGGCCGGGTCGACGTCGGTGCGCCCTCCCGGCCGCGGGCGGTGAGTACTGTCATTACTTCGTTGCTTCCTTGATGGCTGCGGTCAGATTGGCCAGCGTATCTTCCGTGGACTGTCCGCCCGTGAAGGCCGCCTCGAGCTGATCCTGGAGTGCCGTGGAGATGGCCGCCATGGCGGGTGTGGTGAGCTGCTTGACGTCACTCGGCTCAATGGTGGTCGCCTGCTCGACGAAGACGGGCATCACGTCGGGACGTACCGCGAAGGTGATCGCGTCGCCCGCCAGGTCGGTCCGGGTGGGCAGCTCGTTGGTCACCGCACAGAACGCCGACATGCTGTCGGCCTGCACCATGAACTTGAGGAACTCCGAGGCGAGCTCCGGGTTCTTCGTCGCCTTGGTGGCGACGAGGGCGTTGCCTCCGAGATCGGTGGCACCGCGCTCGTCACGAGGCATCGGCACGCTGGTCCAGTCGAACTTGTTGAAGTAGTCCATGTCCGGCACCAGGAAGGAGCCGATGAACGCCATCGCGGTCGTGCCCTCGGCGAACAGCGAGTCCGCGTAGGTCGATGCCTTCGTCGAACTCGTCGGCGGCACCCAGCCCTTGTCGAAGAAGTTCTTCGTGAAGTCGAGGGCCTTCTCGCCAGCCGCAGAGTCGATGGCCGGCGTCTTTCCATCCTTCTCGAGCAGGGCGCCGTCGGCCTGGAAGAGCCAGCTCAGCCAGCGGGGCGCCCCGCCCAGCTGCCAGTTGTAGACGAAGGGGTACTTGTCGGCCGGAAGGGATGCACGCAGCTTGGCCGCAACGTCTCCGAACTGCTCCCACGTCCAGGCGTCGTCCTGGCTGGTCGGCAACGTCGCCGGGTCGATCCCGGCCGCCTTGAGCATGTCCTTGTTGACGAGCAGCGCCGACACGTCGGTCTGGTGCGGAACGCCGTAGGGCTTCCCGTCGTACGAGACCGCCTCCCACATCGCGGGAACGAACGCCTTGGACTCGTCGTCGGAGACGTACGGGCTGAGATCGAGCAGCTGGTCCTGGCTGGAGTAGACGCCGAGGTTGCCGTAGTCGACGCGGAAGACGTCGGGAGCGTCGCCCGATGACAGCTGGGCGTCGATGTTGGAGAACATCTGGTCGTAGGGAACGACGTTGAGCTTCACCTTCGCGCCGTCGTGCTCGGCCTCGAACTTCTTGATGAGGTCCTTGAACGCGCCCTCCTCGGACTCGCTCGCCCACGTGGTGAAGGTGATGTCACCGGATGCGGAGTCGCCGCCCCCGCTCCCACCGCCGAATCCTGAACAACCGGCGAGCACGATGGTGCTGGCCATGATGATGCCGGCAGTGCCGATCACCCTCTTCTTGCTGAGTTTCACGCTGCGATCTCCTTCGTGATGTGACGGCGGGACGCGGTGCTGCGTTGCGCCAGGTGGTTTCAGGCAGTATTCATCATTTCGTCCCAATTAGTCAATAACTTCCATATCTTGCTCATTTCTGATTGAATCTGCTCAGGTCACCGTGAACGACGGTGCCGGACCCGTGAGGAAGCACACCCATGAACGACAGCGTCACAGCGCCCGACAGCGTCACAGCGCCCGGCAGTATCACCCGGTCGGAGCTGACCAGCCAGCCGGAGATCTGGACGAGGGCCCTCGCGCTCAGCGCGGACGAACTCGCTCTGCTGCCGCACGCCGACGAGAAGGTTCTCGTGATCGGATGCGGCACCTCGTACTACATCGGCGACTCCTACGCCTTCCTTCGCAACGACGCCGGCATCGGCCGCACCCGCGCCGCCGTTCCCAGCGAACTGAACTGGGTCGACGATGACGAGCACATCGTCGTCATCTCACGCTCCGGCACCACGGCCGACGTCGTCGAGATCGTCGAGCGCTACCAGCACACGCATCGCATCACGGCGATCCTCGGCGACATCGCCACCCCCCTCGGCTCACTGTGCGCCGATCGCACCGTTCACCTCGGATTCGCCGATGAGAAGTCGATCGTGCAGACGCGCTTCGCCACCACCGTGCTCACGGTGCTCAGGCTCTCGATCGGCGCCGTTCCGAGCGACCTCGTCTCCGGCGCCCGCACAGCTCTCGAGGTCGACCTCCCGGCCGACCCTGCCCGCGTCAAGCACGTGGTGTTCCTCGGACACCGTTGGAGCACCGGCCTCGCCTATGAAGCGGCGTTGAAGCTGCGCGAGTCCGCCGGCGCCTGGACCGAGTCGTATCCGGTATGGGAATACCAGCACGGTCCGATCTCCTGTGCCGGCCCGGACTCGTTGGTGTGGTTCCTCGACGCGGCCCCCGACGTCGTCGCCGACGATGTGCGGTCGACCGGCGCGACGGTGTATTCCAACGATCTCGACCCGCAGGCCAACCTCGTGCTGGCGCATCGTCTCGCGCTGGCCCTCGCGTTGGAGGCCGGCCGCAACCCCGACACTCCCCCGTTCCTCAACCGTTCGGTGCTGGCGACGACCTGATGCCCGTCATCACCATCACCGTCGGCGACCATCCCGCGCTGACGGAGCTGCTGACGAGCGTGGCTGACAGCGTGGCTCGCGCTCTCGAGTTGAGCGACGGCGACGTCATCGCGACTTCGGTCCCGGCGTCCACGTTCGTCGCCAGCGGCGGTGCGATCCTCACCGGATGGCCGGTGGTCAGCATCCATGGCTCGGACCGTGGTGAAGCCGCGAGCCGCGCCGCGCGCGCCGCCGCAGCCGGTGCCGTTGCAGACTGGGCCTCTGCACACTCGATCGAATTCGAAGGAGTCTGGACCGAATGGGTTCCACCCCACCCGCTTCCCTGAGCAGTCCGCACCTCCTCATCGCCGGGGAGTTGTGCGTCGACATCATCATCGCGCTCGACGGCGAGCTGCGTTTCGGCCAGCACGAGCAGCTCGTTCCGAGCACCACGCTCACCATGGGCAGCTCGTCGGCGATCACCGCCTGCGGTGCAGCCGCGCTCGGGCTGCGAACGACGCTCGCGAGCGTGCGAGGAGACGACACCTTCGGGGACTACCTCGATGCCGAGCTGATCCGTCGCGAAGTGTCAACGGCTCTGGTGCGCGTCGACACGACGGTTCCCACCGGAGCGTCGACCCACCTCACGCGTGCCGACGGCGATCGGGCGATCCTGACGTCGATGGGCTCCATCGGTCGCACCTCACCCGCCGACATCCCTGACGGCCTCGAAGACTACGACCACCTGCACGTCGGCAGTTACTTCCTGCAGGAGGCACTCTGGTCGAAGGCACCGGCCGTGTTCGCGCGAGCCCGGGCCGCGGGCCTGACGACATCACTCGACGGGAACTTCGACCCGGCCGAGAACTGGGACAGCGGCGTGCTGGATCTGCTCCAGCATGTCGACGTGTTCTTCGGGAACGAGCAGGAGGCGTGCGGCATCAGCGGCCTGGCCGATCTCGACGCCGCAGTCGAATCGATTCTCGATCGGATGCCCCAGGGCGGCGTGGTCGTCTGCAAGCTCGGCGCCGCCGGCGCCGTCGTCGCGCATCGAGCGAGCGGCACGCGCGAGACGACCCGCTGGAGCGCGACCACCCCGCAGGTCGACGGCGAACTCGTCGACACCGTGGGAGCGGGTGACACCCTCGCGGCCGGGTTCCTCGCGGCACGGATGCGCGGGGCCGATCTGCCGGACGCCCTGGCCCTGGCCGTCGCCTGCGGCACGGCCTCCACCCGCGGAGCCGGCGGCGTCGGAGCCCAACCCGACCTGTACACAGCACAGAACCTGGCCGCGACAGTCGCGGTCCACGAAACGAAAGAGTGATTCATGCGAGTCCTGCTCGTCGGCGCCGGAGGCGTCGGAAATGCCATTGCCAAGATCGCTGCCCGCCGTTCGTTCTATGAGCTGATCGTGGTCAGTGATTACGATCTGGGTCGGGCTGAGAGTGCTGTGGCGTGGATCGCCGGCAGGCATGGTGCTGATGTCGCGGCCCGGTTCACGGCGGCGCGGATCGACGCGTCGGACCCGGAGTCTGTCGCGGCTGTGGCTCGGGAGTTCGCGGTGACGCATGTGATGAACGCGGTGGAGCCGAAGTTCGTGCAGGCGATCTTCGCCGGGGCGTTGGCTGCCGGTGCTGATTACCTCGACATGGCGATGAGCCTGTCGGAGCCGCACCCGACCGACCCGCACACCCTCACCGGGGTGATGCTGGGTGATGATCAGTTCGCGCAGGCCGGCGACTGGGAGGCGTCGGGTCGGCTCGCCCTGGTGGGCATGGGCGTCGAACCGGGCCTGTCGGACGTGTTCGCCCGGTACGCCTCCGATCACCTGTTCCGTGAGATCGACGAGCTCGGCACCCGCGACGGGGCGAACCTGGTGGTGCGTGACGGTGACGGGAACGAGATCTTCGCCCCGTCGTTCTCGATCTGGACCACGATCGAGGAGTGCCTGAACCCGCCGGTGATCTGGGAGAAGGAGGCCGGCTGGTTCACCACGGCCCCGTTCTCCGAGCCGGAGGTGTTCGACTTCCCGGGCGGTATCGGCCCGGTCGAGTGCGTCAACGTGGAGCACGAGGAGGTGCTGCTGATGCCGCGCTGGCTGGACGCGAAGCGGGTCACGTTCAAGTACGGTCTCGGCGCCGAGTTCATCACCGTGCTGAAGACCCTGCACCTGCCGGCTGGTTCACCACGGCCCCGTTCTCCGAGCCGGAGGTGTTCGACTTCCCGGGCGGTATCGGCCCGGTCGAGTGCGTCAACGTGGAGCACGAGGAGGTGCTCCTGATGCCGCGCTGGTTGGACGCGAAGCGGGTCACGTTCAAGTACGGTCTCGGCGCCGAGTTCATCACCGTGCTGAAGACCCTGCACCTGCTCGGGTTGGACTCCACCACCCCGGTGCGGGTGCGGAGCAAGAACGGCCCCGTCGAGGTCGCCGCCCGGGATGTCGTCGCCGCGTCGCTGCCCGATCCGGCCGGGATCGGACCGTTGATGACGGGCAAGACCTGCGCCGGCGTATGGGTCACCGGCACCGGCACCGACGGGAACCCGCGCGAGGTGTACCTCTACCAYGTGGCCGACAACGAGTGCCGTCGCCTCGGCGGTGAAGCTCGTGCACGACAACGTGGTCTGGCNTTTCCTGCTCTGCGCAGTCGTGTCCGTCGCCGTCGCCTCGGCGCGCACGAGCCTCGGGCACCTCGCCGACGCCCTCGGCGAGCGCACGGCCGACGGCTGGATCCTGTTCCGATCCGGCCGGGATCGGACCGTTGATGACGGGCAAGACCTGCGCCGGCGTATGGGTCACCGGCACCGGCACCGACGGGAACCCGCGCGAGGTGTACCTCTACCACGTGGCCGACAACGAGTGGACGATGAACGAGTACGACAGCCAGTGCGTGGTCTGGCAGACCGCCCTGAACCCGGTCATCGCCCTGGAACTGCTGGCCTCCGGCGCCTGGACCGGCACCGGGGTGCTGGGCCCCGAGGCCTTCGACGCCGCCCCCTTCCTCGCCCTCATGGCCGCCCCCGAGACCGACGGCGGCTACGGCCAACCCTGGGGACTCGACGACCGCACCGCGCGGTAACGATCGAACGCGCGGGTCGCACGCACGGACATGGGCAAGGGGCCTCAGCCCCTTGCCCATGTCCGTGGGCGGGCCTAGCGTCGAGCCATGGACGTCACAGACTGGCTGCTCGACTCCGACCCCGCGATCCGGTGGCAGGTCCTGCGTGACCTCACCGATGAACCGGCATCCGTCGCCGAGGCCGAACGAGCGAAGGTGACGACGGAGGGCTGGGGTGCCGCGCTCCTCGCCCTCCAGGACGAGAAGGGCTACTGGGGCGGCGACGAGTACGGCGAGGACCGCAAGAGCGTGCACTGGACGCTGCAATCGCTGCGTCGTTTCGGCATCGATCCGGATGCGGCATCCGTCGCCTCGGCGGTGAAGCTCGTGCACGACAACGTGGTCTGGCACTACTGGGACGACCTGCCCTACTTCTCGGGTGAGGTCGAGCCGTGCATCAACGGCGGCGTCCTGGCGTCGGCAGCCTACTTCGGCGCGCTCGGCGAGGGCAGCGACCGCATCATCGCGCGACTGCTCGCCGAGCAACTCGAGGACGGCGGCTGGAACTGCGAGACGGAGTCGTCGAAGGCCTCCTTCGACACCACGCTCTGCGTGCTGGAGGGACTCGCCGAGTACGAGCGCGCGGCGAGCCAGGTGAACACCTCCGAGGAGACCGACGCCGACCGCGTGGTGCTGACGGCCGTGACGACGGCACGCCACCGCGGCGAGGAGTACCTGCTCGAGCACAACCTGTTCCGCCGGCTCTCCACCGGCGAGGTCGTGCTTCCGCGGTACGGCAACCTGTCGTTCCCGCCGTACTGGTTCTACGACATCCTGCGGTCGCTCGACTACTTCCGCAGCACGGGGCAGGTCGCCGATCCGCGCGTCGAGGACGCCATCGACAAGCTCATCGCCCAGCGCCAGGACGACGGTCGCTGGCTGGCCGGGCAGCCGTGGCCGGGCGAGGTGTACTTCGCCCTCGACGCTCCCGAAGACCAGCCGAGCCGCTGGAACACGCTGCGAGCACTCCGGGTGCTGCGCTGGTGGGACGGCGAGCTCGGGTAGCGCCGGCGGGCTGTGCCGCTAGACCTCGGTGTGCCCGAGCTCGGGCCCGGCGAGGAACACGGCCCTCGCCTCAGCGAGCACCTCGAGTTCGAGTACGACGATCTCGTTGACGCCGGCGTGCACCGCAGGCCCCGGCACGAACAGCGTGCGCTGAGGCCCACGGCGCCAGTAGCGCCCGAGCAGGAAGCCGTTCACCCAGACGAAGCCCTTTCCCCAGCCGGCGGTGTCGAGGAACAGGCCGTCGACGTCGGCATCGAGGGTGAACTCGCCGCGCGCGATCACGGGTCCGGCGGTTCCGGATGCCGCGAGGCTCGCCGCAGCGCCGGACGCAGCAGCGACCGCAGCCACCTCGGGCACGGCATCCAGGTCGATCGGCGTCACCGCCCAGTCGAGCACCGGAGCGCCGTCGAGCCGCGCCCCGCCGATGAGCCCCTTGGCCTCGCCGATGCGCTGGCCGTAGTTCACCCGGCCCTGGTCCTCGACGAGGATGCTCAGCTCGCCCTCGGTGCGCGGCAGCCTGATGGCGTTCTCGTGCGAGTCGCGGGCGAGCACGCCGACCGGGGATCCGTCGAGGAACACCCAGGCGCGGTCGCGCACCTCCTCGAAGCCGAGGATCCCGCTGCCGGCAGCGTCACCCGTCAGCGTCGTGGTGAACAACGCCAGCCCCCGGTCGTGCTCGAGGTCGTCGAAGGTCGGCAGATCACCGTGCGCACTCGTCGTTCCGAGCGGTGAGCCCGCTGCCGCGACGGCATCGAACAGGGCCACGACGGGCCGCAGCGGCGCCTCGAACGCCGGCGCCTCGGCTGCGGCATCCGGAACCTCCGCGGGAACCGGAGCGTACTTCGCGATGACGTCGCGGAAGGCGAAGTACTTGTCGGTCGGATGCCCGGCCTCGTCGAGCGGGGCGTCGTAGTCGTAGCTGGTGACGATCGGCTGGTACATGCCCTTGTCGTTGGCGCCGCTGGTGAGGCCGAAGTTCGTGCCGCCGTGGAACATGTAGAAGTTGACCGAGCCGCCGACCGAGAGGATGGCGTCGAGGTCCGCTGCGGTCTGCTCAACGGTGTTGGTGTGGTGGTGCGTGCCCCAGCTGTCGAACCAGCCGTTCCAGAACTCGGCGCACATGAGCGGGCCTGTCGGCTGGTGTTCGCGCAGGGTGGCGAAGCGTTCGGCGGTGCGCGACCCGAAGGAGGCCGTGAGGTGCAGGCCCGGCAGGCTCCCGTCCGAGAGCATCTCGGGGGTGGGCTGGTCGATGGTGGTGAGCGGTACCGTGATGCCGGCGTCGCGGGTGACCTGCACGAGGTGCGCGAGGTAGTCCTTGTCGGAGCCGTAGGCGCCGTACTCGTTCTCGATCTGCACGAGCACGACGGGTCCGCCGCGATCGATCTGCAGCGGGGCGACGATCGCGTAGACCTGCTGCAGGTACTCGGTCACAGCCTCGAGGTAGCGCGGCTCCGAACTGCGCGGACGCACTTCGGGGTCGCGTAGCAGCCAGGCCGGCAGGCCGCCGTTGTCCCACTCGGCGCAGATGTAGGGCCCGGGACGCACGATAGCGTGCATGCCCTCGGCGGCCACGAGTTCGAGGAACCGGGCCAGATCGAGTCCACCATCGGTCGCGAATTCCCCGCGTCGGGGCGAGTGCGCGTTCCAGGCCACGTAGGTCTCGATGGTGTTGAGACCCATGAGTCGCGCCTTGTGCAGGCGATCGGCCCACTGCTCCGGGTGCACCCGGAAGTAGTGCATGGCACCGG
Organism: Leifsonia sp. Leaf264; assembly: GCF_001422325.1. Classification (GTDB taxonomy): domain Bacteria; phylum Actinomycetota; class Actinomycetes; order Actinomycetales; family Microbacteriaceae; genus Orlajensenia. Next base: position 592,234 of record NZ_LMMR01000007.1, on the reverse strand, counting down.
AGATGACCTGGTGCGCGCGACCGTCGAGGAGGAAGTCGGTCTCGCCGATGGTGAATTCAGACATGGAGGTCCTCAGTCGATGGGGGTGGAGATGGGGAACGGATGCGGATCCGGCGACTCGCGCCGGGTCCGCATCCGTTCTCACGTACTACTTGTTGACGGTGAAGCCCTGGCCGTTGCCGTAGTCGACCAACTGCTTCTGCCACTCGGCGAGGCCGTCGTTCAGGTCGCCCTTGTTGGCGTAGGACTGCCCGACGGTGTCACCGAAGATGCTGTTCGCGTAGACCTGGAACGGCAGGTACTGCCAGCCGGTCGGAACGTTCTTCGCGGCATCGGTGAGCACCTCGTTGATCTTCTGGCCGCCGAAGTACTCGGGGGCCTGGGCGAGGAACTCGTCGGAGCTGAGGTCGGCGGTCGTGGCGGGGAATCCGCCCTTCTCGAGGAAGACCTTGATCGACTCCGGGTCGTTGTTCAGCCACTTGAGGAACGCGGCGGCGAGCGCCGGGTTCTTGGACTGCTTGATGACGGCCTGTCCGCCGCCGCCGTTCTCGGCCGAGACGGGCGTGCCGTCGTAGGTCGGGATCGGAGCGACACGCCAGTCACCGGAGGCGTCCGGAACGCTGCCCTCGAGCACGCCGGGCATCCAGGCACCGGTGATCAGGGTGGCGATGGTGCCGTCGCCGAGGCCCTTGTACCACTCGTCGCTCCACCCGGGGATGTCGGAGAGCAGTCCGCCGTCGATGAGGCGGTTCCAGTTGTCGGCCCACTTCTTGCTGCCGGCGTCGGCGAGGTCGATGGTCACGTTCGTGCCGTCGGCCTGGAACGGCTTGCCGCCGGCCTGCCAGATCATGCTGGTCGCGAAGCCGGAGTCACCGGTGTCGGAGGTGATGTACTTCGTCGGGTCGGCGGCGTGCAGCTTCTCGGCCGCAGCGACGTACTCGTCCCACGTGGTCGGCACCTCGATGCCGTACTGGTCGAAGACGGTCTTGTTGTAGAACATCGACATGGGGCCGGAGTCCTGCGGCAGGCCGAAGACCTTGTCGCCCGAGGTCACGGAGCCCCAGGTCGATGCCGAGTAGTCGTCCTTCAGGTCGCCGAAGCCGTACTGCGAGAGGTCGACGAGCGAGTCGGACAGCGAGAACTGCGGGATGGCGTAGTACTCGATCTGCGCGACGTCGGGCGCACCCGAGCCGGCCTTGATCGCGTTCTGGAGCTTGGTGTACTCGTCGGTGTTGGTTCCGGCGTTGACCAGCTTCACGTCGACCTTGGGGTAGGCCTTCTCGAAGGCTGCGACCTGGGCCTCGGCGGAGGGGGTCCAGCTCCAGTACGTGATGGTGCCGCCCTTCTCGAGGGCTGCGTCGAGGTCGGAGGCCGAGCCGGAGCCTCCGGACGAACCGGAGTCGGCCGAGCAGCCGACGAGGGCGGCGCTGATGGCCGCGACGGCGACGATCGCTGCCGCGCTCCGACGGATGCCGGAGCTGCTGCGCTTGATGGTCATGGTGTTCCTTTCACTTCCTTGTAAACGGTTCCGGCGCAGGACGCCCCGGGGTGAGAGTGGTGCTGTATCTCGCAAGCGGATGCCTCTCGAACACTCACTTGACGCTTCCGGCGCTCAACCCCGACTGCCAGAAACGCTGCAGGACGAGGAAGGCGGCGACGATGGGCAGGATCGTGAGCAGGGAGCCCGTGATCACGAGGTTGTAGATCGGCTGCGCAGCGACTCCGGTCGCCTGCGCGTTCCACTGGTTGAGGCCGACGGTGAGGGGGAACCAGGCCGGGTCGCTCAGCATGATCAGCGGCAGGAAGTAGTTGTTCCAGGTCGCGACCACGGCGAACAGCAGCACGGTGACGATTCCCGGCGCGAGCAGCCGGATGGAGATGGTGAAGAAGGTGCGGAACTCGCCGGCACCGTCGATGCGCGCGGCCTCGAGCAGTTCCGTGGGAATGGACTCGGCTGCGTAGACCCAGATCAGGTACAGGCCGAACGGGCTGATGAGCGACGGGATGATGATCGCCCACGGGGTGTTGGTGAGCCCCAGCTGGCTGAACATGAGGAACGTCGGCACGGCGAGGGCCGTTCCGGGGATCGCGATCGCACCGAGCACGACGGCGAACACCGCACGGCGACCCGGGAACCGGTACTTCGCCAGGCCGTACCCGGCGATGGTCGCGAGCAGCGTCGCGCCGCCGGCACCGACCACGACGTAGAGCAGCGTGTTGCCGAGCCAGCGCACGAAGATGCCGTTGTTGTAGCTGAGCGTCTGGGCGATGTTGTCGAACAGCGCGAAGTCGCTGCCGAACCAGAGTCCGAAGGTGGAGAACAGCTCGGGCTGGGTCTTCGTGGCGTTGATGACGAGCCACACGAGCGGCACGAGCGTGTAGACCACGAACAGGAGCATCAGCAGCGTGAGCGCGATGGACTTGCGCGACCGCGGCCGCGAGTTGTCGCGACTGCGCACGTAGGCGGGGGCGCTCATCGGTCTTCCTTCCGCGAGCCGCGGAGTTGCACGACGTAGGCGATCACCGCGGTGATCACGCCCATGACTATCGCCACCGTGGCCGAGTAGTTGAACTGCTGGCCGGCGAAGGAGAGGTTGTAGGCGTACATGTTCGGGGTGAAGTAGCTCGTGATGATGTTCGGCGCCAATGGCTTGAGGATGTTCGGCTCGTTGAAGAGCTGGAAGCTTCCGATGATGGAGAAGATGGCGGCGATCACGATCGCGCCGCGGAGCGCGGGGATCTTGATGCCGGTGATCACGCGGAACGGGCCCGCCCCGTCGAGCTCGGCCGCCTCGTAGAGCTCGGTGGGGATCGTGCGCAGGGCGGCGTAGAAGATGAGCATGTTGTAGCCCACGAACTCCCACGTGACGATGTTGCCGATGGCCGGGAGGATCCATTCCCGGGTGAACGGCGTGATGACGTCGGAGCCGAGGAACTCGTTGATGTTGGCGGCCAGGCCGAAGTTGCCGCCGTAGATGAAGCCCCACATGAGCACGGCCACGACAGCGGGAACGGCGTAGGGCAGGAAGATCACGATGCGGAAGAAGCCCGTGGCGTGCAGACGCGCGCTGTCGATGGCCATGGCAGCGGCCAGGGCGAGCACGAGCATGATCGGCACCTGGATGACGAGGAAGAGCAGCACGCGCAGGAACGATTCCCAGAACTTCTCGTCGGAGAGCACCAGGAGGTAGTTCTCGAGGCCGACGAAGGCGTTGCCGCCCACCAGCTGCTCGCGGAACAGGCTGAGGTACACCGCGTAGATCACCGGGGCGATGAACACCAGAAGGAATACGGCCATGAACGGACCCACGAAGGCCCAGCCGCGCCAGTCGCGTCGCGGCTTCCGGCTCGGTCGCGGGATCGGAAGTCCCTGCTGTCGTGACAACGTCGTCATTTCACTCTTTCGTGGAGAACCCATGTTTACGTCAACATGCGGTGATGGAACAGTAGCATGTTGACGTAACCATCCTCAAGGATGCGAGAGGCGGACCGATGACGACCACCGACACGAGCACCGGAGAGGCCGGACCGGCGAACGGCGCCCCCGGCGACCCCGCCGCCGACTCCGCTCGCCGCCGCGGGCCGTCGATGGCCGATGTCGCCCGCGAGGCCGGCGTCTCGGGCCAGACCGTCTCGAGAGTCTCCACCGGGCGTCCCAATGTCGACGAGGCCACCCGCGATCGTGTGCTGGCGGCCATGCGCAAGCTCGGCTACCGCCCGAACAGTGCTGCGCGCGCTCTCCGTTCCGGCCGCTTCCGCACTCTCGGCGTCATCATGTTCACCCTGTCGTCCTACGGCAACCTGCGCACCCTCGACGCCATCGCCGTCACGGCTGCGGCATCCGGCTACTCCATCACCCTGCTCCCGGTGCAGCACCTGACCCAGGGCGAGGTGTCGGTGGCCTTCGGCAGGCTCAGCGAGCAGGCCGTCGACGGGATCATCATCATCATCGAGGCGCACATGCTCGACGACGCCGACATCACCCTTCCCCCCGGCCTGCCCGTGGTGGTCGTCGACTCGAGCGCCCGGTACCAGTACCCCGTCGTCGACACCGATCAGGCCCAGGGCGCGCGCCTCGCGACAGAGCACCTGCTCGAACTCGGCCACGCCACCGTGTGGCACGTCGCCGGTCCGCCGACCTCGTTCTCAGCCGGCCGCCGTCGCGAGTCGTGGGAGCAGACTCTCGCCGCCCACGGACGCGAGGTGCCACCGGTGATCGTCGGCGACTGGTCGACGGATGCCGGCTACAGGGCCGGCCTCGAGCTCGCCACCGACCCCGCCGTCACCGCCGTCTTCGCCGCCAACGACCAGATGGCCCTCGGAGTGCTGCGCGCCCTGCACGAGCTCGGCGTCGAGGTGCCCGGTGACGTGAGCGTCGTGGGCTTCGACGACATGGCTGAGGCGAGCAGCTTCTGGCCGCCGCTCACCACGGTGCACCAGCACTTCGATGAGGTGGGTCGTCAGAGCGTGAGCCAGCTCCTCGACGAGATCGACGGCGAGCTGCCGGCCGCCGTGAACGTGCGCGTGCCGACGGAGCTCGTCGTGCGGGCGAGCACGGGTCCAGCCCGCATTCGGGAGCTCCGCGCCTGACGGCGCTCAGTCGACGATCATCCCGGCCGTGAGGTTCGCCACCACCCCGGTCATCGAGCGCGCGCGATCCGAGGCGGCGAACGCCAGGTACTCCGCGACCTCGTCCAGCAACGGCAACCTGTCGAGCAGGGTGTTGCCGGCCAGCCCGGCCAGCCAGTCCGCACGGGGCGTGGCCGTGAGCGCGGCGATGCGGCCGAACATCTCCCCGGTGTACGAGGTGTCGACGGCATCCGGCAGCGCGTTCGGCCGCACGCACACCACGCGCACGCCGGCCGGACCGAGCTCGCCGGCCAGCGCCCGTGAGAACCCCTCGAGCCCGGCACTCTGGGCGGCGTTGCCGATGAGCCCCCGTCCGGTCAACCGTGCGCCGGGCGTCGAGATCGTGAGGATCACGCCGCTCCCCCGCGCCGTCATGTGACGCGCAGCCGCCTTCGCGGTGACGAAGTTGGTCTGCAGGTAGCCCGTGACCGGATGCAGGTAGTCCGCGAGCGACGTCTCGGCGATGGAGAGCCCCTGCACGTGGTCGAAGCCGACGGTGTTCAACGCCACGTCGATGCCGCCGTGCGCCCGGGCGACGGCATCGACGTGACTGTCGACGGCATCTTGGTCCATGGCATCCACCACGGCGATCTCGGCCGCTCCCCCGTCGGCTCCGATCGCGGATGCCGCAGCCTCCAGCCGCGGCAGGCTGCGCCCGGCGAGGAATACCCGAGCGCCCTCCCGGGCGAACACCCGCGCCGCGGCGGCGCCGATCGATCCCCCACCGCCGTGGATCACGGCGACCTTGTCCTGCAGCAACATGTCCGGCTCCAATCATTCACCCTTTTGGTTGAATGTACGCCGATGGAAGAGAGAGGTCAACAGGCGCGCGCGAACGTTCGGTGACCGGGGCTGCCCGGCTCAGCTTCCGGCCACCCCCGCGGCAGCACCGGCGATCAGCAGCGACTGGGTGATGAAGAACCAGTCGTTGATGATGTGCGCGCCGGTCGAGACCCAGAGGTTCTTCGTGCGGATGAAGGCGAGGGTCAGGGCGATGCGCGCAGACCCGATCACGACGAGCGCCTGCACGACGTTCCAGTCGTACGTGGGCAGGTGAGCGGCACCGAACCAGAGCGAGGAGATGACCCACGCCAGGATGAGCGCGGTCTTGCGCGAGAGACCGGCCTTGGCGAAGAGGAAGTACATCAGGGCGAGGAGGGGCAGCATCACGAAGAGCTCCTCTCCGAGGAGCTGGATGCCGCTGCCCACGTAGAGCGCGATGGTGTTCGCCACTCCCCCGGAGCCCGCGTCGGAGATCGTCGTATTGGCGCTCACCGGGAAGAACGCGGCGACGACGGCACCGACGGCGAAGGTGATCACGATGTTGAGCACGGCGAAGAAGAACATGTTGCCCACGTCGACCCAGCGCACACGGCGGAAGATCGCCGACCAGTACCGGCCGGCCACGAGGGCGAGCACGGCCAGCGGGGTCGCGACGAACAGGGCCCGCGGCAGCAGGGCGACGAAGTTGTTCGGCTGCGGAATGGAGATCAGGGCCACGAAGCCGACGACGACGGCCGCCCACACGATGATCCACCTGCCGACGGAGAGCTCGATCGGCTCCCCGTTGTAGAACGGGAAGTCGACGCCGTCTCGGCGCTCGATGGCACGCCCGAAGCGGTCTTTCGGCGTGAGCGGGCGGATCTGGGCGGAGGCCGTCGGGGTCTCGGTCGTCATGGGAGGGTCCTCTCGGAGGGTGGGGTGGGAGGGCGATCCCTTCGAGCGTATCGGCCGGCGGGCGGGGCTGGACAGCGCTGCGCGAGTGTTCGAGGATGGATGCCGTGCGCCGGCGCACGAGGTTCCGGTGACGACGGAAGGACGCATCCGTGGGCAGCATCGTCGCGAACATGTTCATCACCCTCGACGGGGTCTACCAGGGCCCGGGCGGCCGCGAGGAGGATCCCTCGAACGGATTCAGTCTCGGCGGCTGGCAGGCTGCGGTGTCAGACGAGGAGGCCGGCGCCCTCATCACCTCGGAGATCGACCGCATGGACGCCCTGCTGCTGGGCCGTGCGACCTATGACATCTTCGCCGCCTACTGGCCGAACCAGTCCGACGACATCGGCGGCGTGCTCAACCGCATCCCCAAGTTCGTCGTCTCCAGCACTCTCACCGATCCGACATGGGAGGGAACGACGGTGATCCCGGATGCCGCAGCCGCCGGCCGCCTCCGCGAGCAGTACGACCAGGTGCACATGTTCGGCAGCGGAGTCCTCATCCGTTCCCTGCTCGCCGAGGACGTGCTCGACCAGCTGCACCTGTACCTGTATCCGGTGACTCTGGGGCAGGGCAAGCGCCTGTTCGACGGCACCTCCCTCCCGACCACGTTCCGACTCGCCGAACCGGCGCGCAGCTTCCCGCTCGGTGCGGTGTCGCTGGTCTACGAGCGTGCGGCCGACGAGGTCGAGCTTCGCGAGATGTAGAGCGCGGCGGCGGCGATGTCCATCGAGGTGCGTCCCGCCACGCGGTTCGCCGACGTGAGGACCATGGTCGGGCCGAAGCGACCCGACGCCAACGTCTGCTGGTGCCTGAGCTACCGCCTCCCGTCGAAGGAGAATCTGGCACTGTCGGCCACCGCCCGCGGCGAGCGCGTGAAGAAGCTCTGCCGCGAGGATCCGCCGCCCGGGGTGCTCGCCTACGACGGCGATGAGGTGGTCGGCTGGGCCGGTGTGCACCCGCGCGCCGACACGGGCTTCGCTGCGAACCGGCGGATCCCGCACATCGACGACCTCGATGTCTGGTCGGTGTGGTGCATCCGGGTCCGTCCGGGTCATCGCGGGCAGGGCATCTCCCATCAGCTGCTCGACGGCGCGGTCGCCTTCGCACGCGAGAACGGCGCACCGGCCATCGAGGGCTACCCCGTCGACAACAAAGGCGAGAAGGTCGACCTCACGATGGCTTACGTCGGAACCCGAGCGCTGTTCCTGAAGGCCGGCTTTCGCAAGGCCGCCGACACGACGAGCGTGCTGAACGGCTTCCCCCGCGTCCTCATGCGCCTCGACCTGAGCTGAGCGCCTGCTGCGATGCGGCACGCCCTAGTCGGCCAGCCCCTCGAGGACGGGCAGGCTCGGTACGAAGTAGGTCGATCCCGTGAGTGCGGTCGAGAAGTCGAGCAGCCTGTCGTAGGCGCCGACGGGGAAGCCGATGAACATGCGTCGCAGCATCCGGTCGATCGTCTGCGGTGAGCGGGCGTAGCCGGTGAAGTAGGTGCCGAACTCGCCGGCGCCGGGCCGGCCGAACGGCATGTTGTCGCGCAGGATGCCGTGCTCGGTGCCATCGGGATCCGTGATCGTCGCGAGGGTCTTGTGCGCGGACTGTGCGCCGGCCGGGGCGTCGTCGAGTTCGACGTTGTCGGCCTTCGTCCGACCCATGATGGCCTCCTGCTGCTCGGTCGTGAGAGCCTTCCAGCCGGCCATGTCGTGCACGTACTTCTGCACCGTGACGTAGCTGCCGCCGCGATGCACGGCATCCTCGTCGCCGACGATGACGTCATCGAACAGCTCTCCTCCGACGGGGTTGGCCGTGCCGTCGACGAAGCCGAGCAGGTCGCGGGCGTCGAAGTAGCGGAAGCCGAAGACCTCGTCGGCGACGTCGACCGCGCCGTCGAGGGCCGCCAGAAGCAGTCGCTCGAACTCGAAGCAGAGGTCGTGACGGTCGGCGCGGATGTGGAAGAACAGGTCGCCGGGTGTCGACACCGCCGCGTGCACGCGTCCGACGATCGGCGTGAGCGGGCGCAGCTGCGCCGGCGCCGCCTGCGTGGTCAGGCGCGGCCAGGCCGCTGCTCCGATGCCGACCACGCAGCTCAGGCGCGCATCGAGATCGCGGAAGCCGACGGTCTTCACGAGGTCGGCGATGTCGACGATGACGTCGCGGGCCAGTGCCGCGGCAGCAGCGCCCGCGCGGATCGTGACCACGAGGAAGACGGCGGAGCTCGACAGCGGCGCGAGCACGCTCTGCGGCTCGATCGGTACGCGGTCGCCGGACGGATCGGTCACACGGTCTCCTCACGCTGCTGTCACGGGCGCCGGACGGAACGTCGAGCGCGCCGGTCCCGCCCACGGTACCGCCTAGGCTGAGCGGCGTGCTGAGCGGATTCCTGTCTGGTGTGGCGATGCTCCTCCGGGGCTTCGGCTACTGGCGACGCAACCCGGGCGCCATGCTGCTCGGCCTGGTTCCGGCATTCGTGGTCTTCGTGCTGATCGTGATCGCCCTCGTCGGCCTCGGCTTCGCACTCGCGCCGGCCATCGAGGCGATCACCCCCTTCGCCGAATCCTGGCCCGACGCCTGGGCCACGGCGCTGCGTCTCACGCTCGGCGCCATCACCCTGGGAGCCGCCGGGCTGCTGGCCGCCGTCACGTTCACCGCCATCACCCTGGCTGTCGGCGACCCGTTCTACGAGCGCATCTGGCGCGCGGTGGAGCTCGAACTCGGCGGCGAGGTACCGGATCAGGGCGCGGGCGTCTGGCGGGCAGTGCGCGACTCGACGGCTCTCATCGCCCTCGGCGTGCTGTCGGCGCTCGTGGTGGCTCTGGCCGGTCTCATCCCCGTCGTCGGTGCCGTGGCGGCACCCGTGCTCGGGGTCGTCCTCTCCGGTCGCCTGCTCGCGCGCGAGCTCACCTCGCGCGCCTTCGAGGCTCGCGGTCTCACTCCCGAGCAGCGCCGCACCGTGCTCCGCCCGCACCGCGCCCAGGTGCTCGGCTTCGGCGTCGCGACGCAACTGCTGTTCATGATCCCGCTCGGCGCCGTGCTCACGATGCCCGCCGCCGTCGCCGGCTCGACGATGCTGGCGCGCGCGGCGCTCGACGAGCAGCCGCATCCGCAGCCGGAAAACAGGATGAGCCGCCCGATACGCCCCTGAGGGACGCCATCGGGCGGCTCATCCTGTTCTGTCCCTAGGCCGCCTGAGCCAGGCGAGCAGATGCCGTCACGACGATCGCGCCGTCGTGGGCGTCGACCCGCACGGCGCCGCCGTCGCCCACCGACCCATCCACGAACAGGTCGGCGATGCGGTCGTCGACCTCGCGCTGGATGAGGCGACGGAGCGGGCGCGCCCCGTACTCGGGCTCGTAGCCGTGCTCGGCGAGCCAGTCGACCGCGGCATCCGTCACCTCGATGGTCACCTCACGGGCGGCCAGACGGGCGGATGTCGCACCGAGCATGAGCGAGACGATCTCGCGCAGCTGCGGCTGATCGAGCTTGCGGAACAGCACGATCTCGTCGATGCGGTTCAGGAACTCGGGCCGCATGGCCTCGCGCAGCTTGCCCATGACGCGGTTCTTCAGGTCCTGCTCGGAGCTGAAGCCCGACGCATCCGTTCCCCCGACGAAGCCGAGGGCGCCGGAGCGCGAGGCGAGGAACTCGCTTCCGATGTTGCTCGTCATGATGACGACGGTGTTGCGGAAGTCGATGCGGCGACCCTGGCCGTCGGTCAGGTGCCCGTCGTCGAGCACCTGCAGCAGCAGGTTGAACACGTCGGGGTGCGCCTTCTCGATCTCGTCGAACAGCACGATCGAGTACGGGTTGCGCCGCACCCGTTCGGTGAGCTGTCCGGCCTCGTCGTAGCCGACGTATCCGGGAGGGGCGCCGACGAGGCGCGACACGGTGTGACGCTCGCCGAACTCACTCATGTCGAAACGGATGACGGCACTCTCGTCGGCGAACAGCGAGGTCGCCAGCGACTTGGCCAGCTCGGTCTTGCCGACGCCGGTCGGGCCGAGGAACAGGAAGCTCCCCACGGGACGGTTGGCGTCGCCCATGCCCGTGCGGTTGCGACGCACGGCTTTGGCGACGGCGGTCACGGCGTCGTCTTGACCGATGACGCGCGAGTGCAGCTCGGTCTCGAGCACGGCCAGGCGGTCGCGCTCGCCCTCGGTGAGGCGGTTCACCGGGATGCCGGTGGCGCGGGAGATCACGGCGGCGATCTCGGCCTCGTCGATGACGGCGTCAGCAGCTGTCGCCGACGCTCGGGCCCCGGCCGTGGCCTCGTCGAGCTTGGCCTGCACTCCCGAGATCTCGTCGCGGATGCGTGAGGCCTCCTCGTAGTGCTCGGAGCTCACCGCGGCGTTCTTCGACGCCTCCAGGTCGGCGAGGCGCTCCATCAGGGCCGAGACGTCGACCTTCACGCCGAGGCGCAGGCGCAGTCGCGCTCCGGCCTGGTCGATGAGGTCGATCGCCTTGTCGGGCAGCACCCGATCGGTGAGGTAGCGCGCCGAGAGCTCGACCGATGCGCGCAGGGCGGCATCCGTGTAGCTCACAGCGTGGTGCTCCTCGTAGGCGGGCTTGAGTCCGTGCAGGATCAGCACCGCGTCCTCGATGGAGGGCTCGCCGACCCGCACGGGCTGGAAGCGGCGCTCGAGGGCCGGGTCCTTCTCGATGGTGCGGTACTCCTTGAGCGTGGTCGCACCGATGAGGTGCAGCTCGCCGCGGGCGAGGCGGGGCTTCAGGATGTTGCCAGCGTCCATGCCCTCGCCGGCTCCCCCGGCTCCGACCACGCTGTGCACCTCGTCGATGAACACGATGATCTCGGTCTTGTGGGCCGCGATCTCATCCATCGTCTTGGTCAGGCGCTCCTCGAAGTCGCCGCGGTAGCGGGTGCCTGCCAGCATCGCGGGCAGGTCGAGCGAGATGACGCGCTTGTCGCGCAGCTGCTCGGGAACACTGCCGTCGACGATCGCGCTGGCGAGACCCTCGACGATGGCGGTCTTGCCGACGCCGGCCTCGCCCACCAGCACAGGGTTGTTCTTGGTGCGGCGGCTGAGGATCTCGATGGTCTGCTCGATCTCGTCGGCGCGGCCGATCACGGGGTCGAGCTCGCCGTTCTCGGCGAGGGCGGTGAGGTCGGTGCCGAACCTGTCGAGCATCGGGGTGTCGGATGCCGGTGACTCATCGTCTGCCGCATCCGTGCCCTCGAAGCCGGTCTCGTCGCCGACGGTCTCGCGCATGCCCTGGGTGAGGGCCTCTGCCGTGACGCCGGCGTTCGCCAGCACCTGTCCGGCGGGGGTGTCCTGGTTGAGCACGAGGGCGAAGAACAGGTGTTCGGGCTCGATGTAGGTCGATCCGGAGGCGCGGGCCACCTGGTAGGCGTGGAAGAGCGCGCGCTGGGCCGAGTTGGTGATGGTCGCCGCGTTGACGGATGCCTCACCCGACGCACCGGGCAGCCGCTTCTCGGCGGCGGTGGCGATGGCTGCGGGGTCGACGCCGAGGCGCCGCACGGCGTCCTTCGCCGCGTCCTCCGCGATGATGATGCGCAGGATGTGGAGCGCATCGAGCTCGTTCTGGCCGCGCTCGAGTGCGAACCGACCGGCCTGCTGCAGGATCTCCTGCGTGCGCGCGGTCAGGAAACGGCTCAGGTCGATCGAGCGGGAGCTGCGGGCTCGCTCGCCGTCGAGGTAGCGAGCGAGGAACTCGTCGAACGAGTTGCCTGCGTCGCCGTTCTGGGGTGTGGATTCGTCGGGCACGGGACCTCCTGGATGAAACTTGAGTGCCTTGCACTCAACTTCAACGCGGCGGGGGCGCGGGTATTCCCGGTGACCTCGATTCCATCGGAGCGCCCTCGAACTCGCGTCGTGGGCGCCGGCCGCTACGTCGCCCCCTAGGCTCAGCCCATGCCTGCCGCCGCCATCGCCCTCTGCGTGATCCTCGGCGCCCTCGCCGTCTTCCAGCTCGCCCTGATCCTCGGCACCCCCATCGGGCGCTTCGCGTGGGGCGGTCAGCATCGGGTGCTGCCGGCCAAGCTGCGGGTGGGGAGCGCCGTGGCGATCCTGATCTACGCGGTGATCGGCACGCTGGCCCTGGATCGCGCATCCGTCATCGACGTCGTTCCCGACCTCGTGTCGAGCGTCGGCATGTGGGTGGCGTTCGGATACTTCGTGCTCGGCATCCCGCTCAATGCCGTCTCACGCAGCAAGGCCGAGCGATTCACGATGACGCCGGTGGTGGCGATTCTCGCGATCCTCAGCCTGCTGGTGGCGCTGGGTTGAGCCCAGCGCCCGACCTCAACTGAACTTGCGGCGGTAGATGGAGCCTGCCCAGACGTAGGCGATGATCAGGATGCCGACGAGCCAGGCCAGGGCGACCCAGATGTCGCTGCCGACGGGCTGCCCGGCGAACAGCGCCCGCGTGGTGTCGACGATCGAGGTCACGGGCTGATTCTCGGCGAACCACGCCACCGGCGCCGGCATCGACTCCGTCGGCACGAAGGCCGAGCTGATGAACGGCAGGAAGATCAGCGGGTAGCTGAACGCACTCGCGCCGTCGACGGTCTTCGCCGAGAGTCCGGCGACGACGGCGAGCCAGGTCAGGGCCAGGGTGAACAGCACCAGGATGCCGGCGACGGCCAACCAGGCGCCGAGGGAGGCTCCGGTGCGGAACCCCATGATCAGCGCGACGCCGATCACGATCGCGACGGACACCAGGTTCGCGACCAGTGAGGTGAGCACATGCGCCCACAGCACGCTCGACCTGGCGATCGGCATCGACTGGAAGCGTTCGAAGATCCCGCCCTGCAGGTCGAGGAAGAGCCTGTACGAGGTGTACGCGATTCCCGACGCGATGGTGATGAGCAGGATGCCGGGGAGCATGTAGTCGATGTACGACTCGTCGGACCCCGTGTTGATCGCACCGCCGAGCACGTACACGAACAGAAGCATCAGCGCGATCGGGGTGACCGCCGTGGTGATGATCGTGTCGGGACTGCGGAGGATGTGGCGCAGCGACCGGCCGGTGAGCACACCGGTGTCGCCGATGACGTTGGTGGTCATCGCTGTTCTCCTTCTGTCTGGGCCGCCGCAGCGGCGTCAGCCTCCCCGGTCTCGCCGGTCAGTGCGAGGAAGACGTCTTCGAGGGACGGCTGCTTCTCGACGTACTCGACCGTCGCGGCTGGGAGGAGTTGCTTCAGTTCGGCGAGGGTGCCGTTCTGGATGATGGTGCCCTTGTGCAGGATCGCGATGCGGTCGGCGAGCTGTTCGGCCTCGTCGAGGTACTGCGTCGTGAGCAGAACCGTGGTGCCCTGGCCGGCGAGCTGCTTGACCGTCTGCCAGACCTCCTTGCGCGCCTGCGGGTCGAGGCCCGTCGTAGGCTCGTCGAGGAAGATGATCGGCGGGTTGCCGATCAGGCTCATCGCGATGTCGAGTCGGCGGCGCATTCCGCCCGAGTAGGTGCCGGCCCGCCGACTGCCGGCATCCGTCAGCGCGAAACGCTCGAGCAGTCCGTCGGCGATCTCGCCGGGGTTCTTCAGGTGGCGGAGCTTCGCCACCAGCACGAGGTTCTCCCTACCTGTGAGCACCTCGTCGACGGCGGCGAACTGGCCCGTGAGGCTGATCGACTCGCGTACGTCACCGGGCTTGGCGGCGACGTCGAATCCGTGCACCGATGCGGTGCCGGAGTCGGCCTTCAGCAGCGTCGACAGGATGCGCACCAGCGTGGTCTTACCGGCGCCGTTCGAGCCGAGCAGCGCGAAGATGCTTCCGGATGCGACGTCGAAGTCGACGCCCTGGAGCACGTGCAGGTCCTTGAACGACTTCTCGATGCCCTGCACGCTGATGGCTGCGTTCCCGGTCATTTCAGTGCGTCTCCTTCTGCGTCGTCGATCGCCTTGTTGAGGCGAGCGCGCTCCTTCTCGATCCACTGCTTGCCGCTGTAGGCCGCCGCGAAGGTCTCGGCGAACTCGGCCGGGTCGTCGCCGACGATGTCGCGCACCGGGGTACCGTCGACGGCGGCGCGCTCCCAGAGGTCGGCCAGGTCGGTGAACATGGTGATGAGGGTCTCGCCGTCGACGACGCCGCCCGCGTACATGAGGTACCGGTGCATCGCCTTCGCGGCGGTTCCGTAGGGCTCGGGAAGGCCGTCGATGCGGGCCTTGTCCTGCTTGTACTGCTTCTTCTGTTCGAGCGACCCGGTGAGGGTCTCGATCCACTTCGCGGCCATGGTCATTCTCCTTCGTGCTGCGCGTTGTCGGTGTGGTGGTGGTTGTGGAGCTGTTCGATCCGTTCTGCAAGGAAGCTCCAGCTCTTCCAGAACTCCTCGAGGTACTCGCCGCCCTGTGCGTTCAGCGAGTACACCTTGCGGGGCGGACCCTTCTCGGACGGGACCTTCGTCACATCGACGAGCCCGCGCTGCTCGATCCTGACCAGCAGCGCGTAGACGGTGCCCTCGACGATGTCGGAGAAGCCCTCGTCCCGCAGCTTCGCCGTGATCTCGTAGCCGTACGCGGGCTCGGAGGCGACGATCGCGAGCACGATGCCCTCGAGTGTGCCCTTGAGCATCTCGGTCATCTGCTGCTTGCCCATGGGACCCTCCTTTCAACTACTCTGCGGTGATGAGTACTAGTACTCAGTGATGTTGACTACCAGTACATAGTGACACCGAATACCGCCGGGCGCAAGGAGAATCTTCCGCAGCCCTCGATGCAGCTTCCGGGCAGGCAGACGCCGAGTGCCGTGCGCGATTCGCGCACGGCACTCGAGAGGAGGCGCCGGGGGCAGGCCGGCGCAGGTTCAGGCGTTGCGGCGCTTGACCCACACGACGGCGAAGACCACCCATGCCGTCGTCCAGATGACGGAGGCGATCACGCCGGACACCGGGTCGAGGTGGCCGGGATCGACGGCGACCCCGAAGAAGTTGCTGGATGCATTCCCGGGGAAGGTCTGACTGAACAGCCCGAACGCATCCAGCGGCACGAGGCTGATGATGATCGGCACGATGAACAGGTAGCCGATGGCGACCCCGACGCTCGCGATGGTCGATCGGAAGACGAGGCCGACGGTCGTGCCGGTCACGCAGAGCACGGCGCCGTAGAACGCGACGTCGCCGAGGACGCGGAGCACTCCGGGATCACCGAACGACGCACCGCCTCCGTGCAGCGCTATCGACACCGCGAGCGCCAGCGCACCGGCCACCCCTCCGACCACGGCCCCGATGATCGCGGCCAGGAGAACCTTCGCCAGCACGATGGGAGTGCGGCTCGGCACAGCTGCGAGGAAGACCGTGATCGCGTGGTTCTCGTAGTCCGAGGTCGAGATCATCGTTCCGACGATGATGAGCAGCAATCCGCAGACGATGTAGCCGTTCGCCACGGCCGCGAGCACATTGGCCAGGGATGCGCCGGGGACGGCCGCGCTCCAGAACGCCACGATGAGCAGGGTGCCGACGATGGCGGAGCCCGCCAGCCACCAGCTGGAACGCAGCGAGCGGAACTTGAGCCACTCCGAGGCGAAGACACCGCCGAAGCTCACTCGGGTGCCAGCTACGGGTGGGGAGCTCGTGGTCATCGCTGGGGTCCGTCCTGGGTGGTGGCACCGGGTGCAGCTGCAGCGGTGCGGGCATCCGGCACTCCCCCGGCCACGTACTCCTGGTCGTCCTTCGTGAGAGCGAGGAACGCATCCTCGAGCGAGCCCTGTTGCGGCGTCAGTTCATGCAGGGCGATGGAGAGGGATGCTGCAACGTCGCCGACCTGTGCCGCCGTCACGTTCGTCACGAGCAACGCGCCGTCGGCTGTCGTCCGCGACGTCGCGCCGATGCCGGCGAGCGCTGCAGCGAGCCGCTCGGACTCCGGTGCGTGCACGAGCACATCGGCCTGGGTGGCCTGGGCGATGACCTGCGCCACCGGCCCCTGGGTGATGAGGCGGCCCCGGCCCATCACCACGAGGTGATCGGCGGTGAGCGCCATCTCGCTCATCAGGTGACTCGAGACGAGCACTGTGCGGCCTTCGGCGGCGAGGTGCTTCATCAGCTCGCGCACCCAGTGCACACCGTCGGGGTCGAGGCCGTTGACGGGCTCGTCGAGCACCAGGGTCTGCGGGTCACCCAGGAGTGCCGCGGCTATGCCGAGGCGCTGGCGCATGCCGAGCGAGTACGTTCCCACCCGCCGGCCGGCGGCATCCGCCATTCCGGTCAGGCCCAGCACCTCGTCGACCCGCGAGCGGCCGATGCCGTTGGTGGCCGCGAGCGCCTGGAGGTGCACGCGTCCCGACCGTCCGGGATGCAGCGCGGTCGGGTCGAGCAGCGCTCCGAGGTCGCGCAGCGGCGTGGACGACTGTCTGAAGTCGCGACCGTTCACCCTTACAGAACCCCGAACCGGGCGGTCGAGTCCGACGATCATCCGCATCGTGGTGGACTTCCCGGCCCCGTTCGGTCCGAGCATTCCTGTGACTCCACCGGGTTGGACCGTGAAGCTGAAGTCGTCGACGACAGTCTTGTCGCCGAAGACCTGGGTGAGACCCTCGACTTCGATCATGCGATCCGCTCCACGTTCCGTACCTCCCCTGGGCGCACGCCAGGCCGGTGGATCGTGGCGTCTCCATCGACGCTATCGTGCAGGCGCCGCGGTCGGCACCCCTCGTCAGCGACGCTGCATCCGCGTACCGTGGAGACGACGTGTCACCGCGAACGAGGAGGTTCACCATGGCCGAGCTCTCACCCATCACGCCGTGCCTGTGGTTCGACGACACCGCACGGGAGGCGATGGAGTACTACGTCGACGTGTTCCCGAATTCCAGCATCCGTTCGATCGAGGAGTATCCCGACGAATCGCTCGATGAGCACTTCACCGGAATGACGGGCAAGGTACTGAACGGCCGGTTCACGCTGAACGGCACCGACTTCGTCTGCCTCGACGGCGGTCCGCTGTTCACCTTCAACGAGTCGATCTCGTTCATCGTGTCGTGCGCCGACCAGGACGAGATCGACCACTACTGGTCGAGGCTCTCGCACGTGCCCGAGTCCGAGCAGTGCGGCTGGTGCAAGGACCGGTTCGGCGTGAGCTGGCAGATCATTCCGGCGAACATGGGCGACCTCACCCGCACGCCGGCACAGATTCAGGTCATGATGGGCCAGGGCAGGATCGTGATCGCCGAACTCGAGAACGCCTGACGCCAGCCGACCGGAGGCACGTATGCCGCACAACCCCGACATCCCCGATGCGTTCGACGTCTACACGCTGGTGATCCTGCGCAGGCCGGCCGATGCGGCGGAGATGACCGACGCCGACCTCGACGCGCTCCAGCGACGCCACCTCTCCTACAGGGCCGAACTCGCCCGCCGTGGGGTGCTGGTCGTGAACGGACCGTTCGACGGGCAGAGCGACGACTCGTTCCGGGGGATGTCGATCTTCGCCTGCGACACGGCCGAAGCCGAGCGGCTCACGCGCGCAGACCCGTCGGTGGTGGCGAGACGCCTCGACTACGAGGTCATGGAGTGGTGGGTGCGTGCGGACTCACTGGCCTTCCCGCTGTCAGCGGACGGCGGCGCCCCGATCGGCGACCGCCGCTCGATGCCCGACGACTAGACCGCAGACTCCGCCCTCGGGCGCTCGGACCCGTCCCAGTCCGGCCGCGGCACCGATTCGATGAGCAGTCGGGTGTACGGATGCCGCGGCGCCTCGAGCAGGTCATCGGTGCGCCCGCGCTCGACGATGACGCCGGTCTTCATGACGACGGTCTGTTCGCACACCCTGCGCACCACGGCGAGGTCGTGGCTGATGAACAGCACGGTGAGCCCGCGCTCCCGGCGGATCCGCTCGACGACGCCGAGCACCTGCGCCTGCACAGACACGTCGAGGGCGCTCGTCGCCTCGTCGAGCACCAGCAGGTCGGGCTCGATCGCCAGAGCACGGGCTATGGCCACCCGCTGCCGCTGACCGCCCGACAGGGTGCGCGGGCGGGCCTGCGCGTGCTTCTCGCCCAGGCCGACCTGGTCGAGCAGGGCGAGAACCTGGGCCCGCGCATCCACGGTTCGGCTGGACGCGTGCAGGCGCAGGGCGTCCTCGATCGCCCGGCCGGCCGTCATCCGCGGGTCGAGCGAGAGGTAGGGGTCCTGGAAGACCATCTGCACCGACCGCGCATGGGCGAGACGTTCGGCGCGCGATCGGGCGATGGTGCGTTCACTGCCTGCAATGCGGATGTCGCCGGCATCCGCCCGCTCGAGGCCGACGATCATGCGGGCGAGCGTCGACTTGCCGGAGCCCGACTCGCCGACGACGCCGAGCGCTCCGCCCCGCGGGATCTCGATCGACGCCTCGACGACGGCCGGCACGGACTCCTTGCCCCGACGGTGATAGGTCTTCGAGAGCGACCGCACCGACAGCATGGCGTCGGCGTCGGTGCCGGTGCCGGTGCCGGTGCCGGTGCCGGTGTCGGTGTCGGTGTCGGTGTCGGCGGTGGCGGTGGTGGCGGTGGCGGTGGCGGCGACGGTGGTGCCGACGTCCGCGACGGCGATCGAAGCGCGTGGTCGGGGCAGCGTGGGGGTCGCGGCGAGCAGCCTGCGGGTGTAGTCGGCCTTCGGATGCAGGAACACCTCGCGGGCTCCACCCTGCTCGACGACCCTGCCGGCGCTCAGCACGGCGACCCGATCGCAGATCGACGCGGCCAGGTTCAGGTCGTGGGTGATGAACAGCATGCCCATCCCCCGGCTCGCGCGCTGTTCGGCGAGGACGGCGATGATCTCGGCCTGCGTCGTCACGTCCAGCGCCGTCGTGGGCTCGTCGCAGATGAGCAGCTGCGGCGAGCTGGTGAGCGCACCGGCGATCATGGCCCGCTGCAGCATCCCGCCCGAGAGCTCGTGCGGGTACTGCCGCAGGTGCTCGGCCGGGCGCGGCAGGCGCACGGCCTCGAGGAGGGCGAGCGCCGTGGTCTCGGCCTCGTCGACCGGCATCCGTCGGCACAGCCGCAGCACCTCGGTGAGGTGATCGCCGATGGTGCGCATGGGATTGATGCCGGAGCGCGGGTCCTGGAAGATCATCGACGCACTCGTGCGGCGCAGCTCGAGGATCTGCGCGGGAGTCGCGTCGAGCACCGAGTGCCCGGCGAGATGGATCGATCCTGTCGTGGCGGAGCCGGCGGGGAGCAGACCGAGAACGGATCGCGCCGTCAGCGACTTGCCGGAACCCGACTCGCCGACGAGCCCGACGGTCTCGCCCGCTGCGACGGTGAGGCTGACGCCGTCGAGCAGGCGGATGCCACCAGGGAGATCGAGCGTGAGCTGGGAGATGTCGAGGAGTGTCATGCGCGGATCCCGCCTCCGATGCGGTCAGAGAGCTCTTCGCCGATCACGTTGACGGCGACGACGACGAGCACGACGGCGACGGCCGGCACGATGGCCGGAAGGAGGTAGCCGCCGATGAGCCCGGCCTGGGCCTCGTTGATCATCGCGCCCCAGTCGGCCGTCGGGGCCTGGACGCCCAGGCCGAGGAACGACAGGGCCGCGAGCTCGGCGAGGACGTAGCCGAAGTTGAGCGTGGACTGCGCGCCGATGATCGGCGTCACGTTGGGCAGCACCCGCCGCGATGCGATCCACGCCCCGCCGAATCCCTGTACCCGATAGGCGGCCACGTAGGGGCGGGTGCGCTCGGCGATGACCAGCGACCGGGTGAGCCTGGCGACGAACGGCGCATAGGCGATGCTCATTGCGATGACCGGGGCCACGAGGCCCTTGCCGAACAACGCGACGGCCATGATGGCGATGAGCAGGGACGGGAAGGCGAACACCACGTCGAACACGCGGCCGAGCACGGCATCCAGCCATCCGCCTCGCCATCCGGCGACGAGTCCCAACAGGATTCCGAGGATCGTCGAGGAGACCACGACGAGCAGCGGCGCCAACAGTGCCGTCCGCGCGCCGTACATCATCCGGCTCAGGGTGTCGCGACCGACGGCGTCGGTACCGAGCCAGTGCGCGGCACTCGGCGGCGCCTGGATGTTGAGCAGGTCGACGTGGTCGGGATCGTAGGGTGCGAGGAACGGGGCGAACACGGCGGCGATGGTGAAGGCCGCGAGAACCACGGCGCTCGCGACGAACCAGGCGCTCGAGCGTGGCAGCCGAGGGGCGCGCAGCACCCTGATGGCGACGGTGGGGGTGGTCATCGGGCACCAGCTCCTGCTGCGGATCGCGGATCGACCCAGGGTTCGAGGATGTCGATGACGGCGTTCACCACGACGAACGCCGCGACGACGAGGAGCACGATCGCCTGCACGACGGGGAAGTCGAGCCTGTCGACGGACTGCACGAGCAGCGAGCCGATGCCGGAGAGCCCGAAGGCGGCCTCCACGATGGCGCTGGCCACGAGCAGGCCCGCGACGAGCACGCCGCTCACAGTGAGGATGGGCCCGATCGCGTTGCGGAGCACGTGTCGGCGGATGACCGTGCCGCGCTTCAGGCCACGGCTGGTCGCCACCTCGACGTGCTCCCGGCCGAGTTGTTCGACCATCGAGGAACGCGTCACCTTGCTGACCAGCACGACGAAGACGATCGCGAGGGCGATCGAGGGAAGCACGAGGTGGTAGATCGTGTCGAGCGGACTCCCGTCCCCCGATCCGAATGACGGGAACCAGCCGAGCTGCACCGCGAAGACGGCGATGAGCACGATCGATCCGACGAACGACGGGATGGCGCCGAGCACGGTGAGGCCGATCAGCACGGCGCGGTCGAGCAGTCGTCCCCGGTTGAGGGCCGCGACGATGCCGGCGGCGAGGCCGACGACGGCGATCATCGTGCCGGCCATCACCACCAGGCCGAGAGTGACCGGCAGGCGATCGCCGATCACGAGGGAGACGTCCTGTCGGTACTGGAGCGAGCGCCCGAAGTCGCCGTGCAGCACCCCGCCCAGCCAGTTCAGGTACTGCTGCCACGGCGGCAGGTCGAGTCCGTACTGCGCCGAGACCTCGGCGACGGCCTCGGCGCTCGGCTTGCGGCCCCGCAGCAGGAAGCTGATGGGATCACCCGGCACCAGGAACCTGGAGAAGAAGACCAGGAGGGATGCGAGGAACAGGGTGAGGAGCAGTGAACCGAGCTTCGCGGCCACCCGCCGGGCGGCGATCATGGGATGACCGCCGCCCGGCCGGGGCCGATGCCCGTGGGCACGCGGCTAGCGTGCGCCAATGGAGGCCGCCCACGGAGCGTAGAGGAAGGCGATCGAGGGCGCGACGCCGGTGATGCGCTTGCCGAGGAACAGGGTCGTCGGCGCCTGGTAGAGCGGCAGCCACGGCAACTGCTCGTTGGCGATCCGCTGGGCCTCCGCGGTCTTCTCCGAGCGCTCGGCCGGGTCGTCGATCGCTATGGCCTCGTTCACCACGGCGTCGAAGTCGGCGTCGCTCCACTCGCCGTAGTTGCTGAACTCGCCCGTGCGCAGCACGCTGAACATCTCGAGCGGATCGGGGCTCGACAGGTACCAGGCCGTGTAGAAGAGGTCGACGCCCTCGCGAGCCGTCGGGTCGGAGAAGAGCGCCGTGTAGGCGCTGGGCGTCACGGTCTCGATCTTCGCCTTGAGTCCGATCGCCTGCGCGGCCGCGGCCGTCGCCTGGGCGTACACGTTGAAGTCGCTGCTGATCGGCGCCGTCAGGTAGGTGATCTCCTCCCCTGTCGCGCCGGCCTCCTCGACGAGCTTCTTGGCCGCGTCGAGGTCGTAGGGATACTCCTCGAGGCCGTCGAAGGCATCCGAGACGCCCTGATCGCTCGCACCGACCCAGACGGACGGAGTCGTCAGGGCATTCGTCGGCTCGCCGTAGCCCTTGAGTGCGGCGTCGACGATGCCCTGCCTGTCGAGCGCCATCAGCAGCGCCTTGCGCACGCGCAGGTCGCCCAGCGGTCCGTCGAGATTCGACACGATGAGGCTCGAGACGGCGGTGTTGAGGCCGAAGAGCATGTCGCCCTCGTCTGAGGACCGCAGCTGCGGCACGGCATCCGCGGGGATCATCCAGCCGCCATCGACCTCACCCGATTTCAGGGCGTTGCTGCGCGCGTTCGGATCGGTCATGAAGAGGAAGGTGACCTCGCCCGACTTGGCGGCGTTCGCGGTGTCCCAGTACCCGTCGTAGCGCTCCAGCGTGATGCTCTCTCCCGACTTCCACTCGCCGAAGCTGAACGGGCCGGTGCAGTTGACGCCTCCGGTGGAGTTGCCGTAGTCGGCGCCCTTCTCGGCGAGGGTGGCGGCGGACTCGACGACCCCGGCCGATCCGCCCATGGCGAGGTTGAACTGGGAGTCCGGCGACGCCTCGGTCACGGTGACCTCGCTGTCGCCGGTCTGCTCGATCGAGGTGACGTTCTGGTAGACGGAGTACCACGACGAGCCGACCTCGGGGTCGAGGTGGCGGTTCATCGATGCCACGACATCGGCGGCGGTCATGGTGGTCCCGTCGTGGAACGTCACGCCGTCGCGGATCTCGTAGACCCAGGTGGTCGGCGTCGGATGTGAGAACGACTCGGCCAGGCCCGGCGACAGGGTGTAGTCGGGATTCAGCCGGAGGAGGGACTCGCAGACGTTGGACAGCACCTGGTTGTCGGCGTAGTCGAAGGCGTAGGCGTAGTCGAGCGAGTACGGCTCGGCGTAGCTCGCCCAGGTGAAGGAGTCGATGTCGCCCGACGGCGCATCGGTCTGCGCGGTGAGCTCCCAGTCGGCCGGGGCGGTGCTCTGCGGCGCGGGGGGCGTGCATCCGCTCAGGGCGATGGCGGCGCTCAGTCCGCCGGCGATGACGACGGCGGCGCGCCGGCGCCGGCGTGCAGTGGTGGTGGTCGATCGGGACATGGTCGTTGCTCCTCGGTTCAGGCGGTGCGGGAGTAGGCCGGTGCGCCCTCGATCCACGTCGAGGTCACCGTGGAGAGGTGGATCTCCTCCGGGGGGAGGCCGAACGGGTCGGGGTCGAGCACCACGAGATTCGCGAGGTACCCCGGTCGGATGCTGCCGGTGTCATGGTCGCGGTGGTTCACGAAGGCCGTCCCCGATGTGTAGGCGGCCATCGCCGTGGCGAGGTCGAGTCGCTGGCCGGCACCGCCGAGGGGCTCGTAGTCCTCGCCCGGCACGATCCGGTTCACGGCGATGTGGATGGCGTCCATGGGGTCGGCGCTGGAGACCGGCCAGTCGCTTCCTGCCGCGAGCCGCACTCCGTGGCGCACGAGATCGCCGAAGGGATAGTGCCGTTCCTCGGCGCCGTCGCGGAGGAACGGGAGCGTGAGGTCGTCGATCTGGTCCTCGTGGGTCGCCCACAGCGCCTGGATGTTGGCCACGGCGCCGAGCTCGGCGAAGCGGGCGGTCTCGACCTCCTCGACGACCTGCAGGTGGGCGAGGTGGTGCCTCCCGTCGGTGGCGCCGTTCGCCTCCCGTGCAGCGTCGACGGCGTCGAGGGCCTCGCGCACCGCCCGATCGCCGAGGGCGTGGAAGTGCACCTGCATGCCCGCGGCATCCAGCTGCGTGACGACCTGCTTGAGGAACTCGGGATCGATGAAGGACAGGCCGCTGTTCTCGGTGTCGTGGCCGTGCCCGTCACGGTAGGGCGTGAGCATGGCTGCGGTCTGGTTCTCGGCGACGCCGTCGACCATGATCTTCGTCGTGCCGAGCTCGTAGCGTGCCGAGGCGCCCGTGGCTGCCAGCGCGTCCCGCCGCTCGACCATCTCGGCGACCTGCTCGATGCCGCCGTCGCGCTCCCACCACTGGGCGCCGACCACGTGCACGCGGAGCGTGTCCTCAGCCAGGGCGCGCCTGTAGGCGGCGTCGATGTCCTCGACGCCGGAGAGACTGCCGATCATCGCGTCCTGCCAGCCGGTGATGCCGAGCGCCAGGAGCTCGTCCTGGGCTCGCAGCAGACCGGCGTAGGCGAGCTCGGCACCGATTCCCGGCCGCGCGACGTCGAAGAGGCGCTCGGCACCCTCGTGGAAGGTGCCGGCCGGGTAGCCGTCGGGCTCGCGCTCGATCCGGCCGTCGGATGGGTCCGCTGTCGATGCGTCGAGCCCGGCCGCCACGATGGCCGCGGTGTTCGCCCAGGCACTGTGGTGGTCCCGGCTCGACAGCAGCACCGGACGATCGGGGGCGACGGCGTCCAGCAGGGCACGGGTGGGGGCTCCGCCGGCGAAGTGGTCCATCGACCAGCCGCCTCCGAGGATCCAGGGCTCCGCGGGGTTCGCCTCGGCGTAGGCCGCGACAGTCGCGACGGCCCGGTCGGCGTCCTCGGCACCGGTGAGGTTGCAGAGGAGCATCTCGACCCCGGCACCGACCGGATGCACGTGGGCATCCTGGAAGCCCGGACTCAGCAGGGCGCCGTCGAGGTGCACGATCCGGGTGTGCTCGTCCGTGATGCCGCCGGCTTCGGAATCCGGCACCACCGCGGCGATCCGGTCTCCGATCACGCCGACGGAATGCCCGGACAACGGCGCACCCACTCCCGTGAAGACGGCTCCTCCGGTGAACAACAGGTCGACAGCTGGCACAGCACCCCTCGCTTCCTCGTGACTGGGTCGGTGAGGCGAGACAACCATGCGTTCACGGTGATGTCAACAGCGTTGACATCAGTGTTTACACAAGCGTTACACTGGCGGCTCAGTCGCCTCGTCGCGCTCGTCGCGCGTGCGCGTGGCGGCCTCATGGCACGATTGAGCTGACCGGCGAGGAAGAGGGATCATGGCGACTGCTGGAGACGCTGCACGGCGACGCGATGCCGGTTCATCGAGTGGTCGTGCCCGACTCGACCGCGACACGATCATCGCCGCCGGACTCGAGCTCGCGGCGGGGTCTGGCACGGCGTCGATCTCCGTGCGGGAGCTCGGCACCCATCTCGGGGCGGATCCGACGGCGATCTACAGGCATTTCCGCAGCAAGGAGCACCTCATGCAGGCTCTCCTCGATGAACTCACGGCACGCAGCCTGGCCGAGGTGACGGCCGATCCCGCCGACTGGAAGGAGCGGCTCCGGCAGCTCGCGGCAGCGACACTCGCCCAGTACGTCATCTACCCGGCCGTCGGCGCCGAGGCCATCGTCCTCACGACGCACGGGCCGGGCGAACTCGACGCCATCGAGTTCATGCTTCAGGCCTTCGCCGAGGCCGGCCTGTCAGGCGACGACCTCGTTCGCCACTACGCCCTGCTCGCCACACATGTGCTCTCGAGCGCCGCCGGCATCGCACGGGGCCGCGGCGAGCGCGACCCCGAGAACGGCGCCGGGCCATGGTTCGAAGGGCCGATCCTCGCGGATCCGCGCAAGTACCCGCTCATCACGGAGTACAACACCCAACTCACCGACCTCGAGGACGTCGCCCTGTTCACTCTGGGGGTCGAGGCCGTCATCCAGTCGGCGGAGCGGGCCGCAGCGGCCCGGCCGGGCGGCGGCGGCTAGGCCGACGGCATCCGCCGCTCAACGCGTGAGGGTCACCGCCGCATCGAGTCGCGCGAGCTTGTCGGGGTTGACGACCGAGTACAACCGGGTGATCAGGCCGTCGACCACCACCATGCTGACGGCCGCAGCGAGCTCGCCGTTCACGTCGAAGAGCGCTCCGGAGGTCGCGTTGAGCGACACCGGAACGCCGACGAACCGCACCCGTGCCGCGCCGTTGACCAGGTAGGTCGCGAGCATCTCGGCACCGACGATCGGCTTCCGCGCAGCGCCGATCAGTCCGTTCCCATCGGCGACGAGCACGACGTCGGGTGCGAGCACAGCGAGCACGCCCTGCAGGTCGCCGGTGTTGAGGGCGGCCACGAATCGTTCGACGACCCGGTGCTGCTCGGTCGCGTCGACGCTGACACGCGGTCGACGCGCGGCCACGTGATCCCGGGCGCGATGCGCGATCTGGCGCACAGCGGACGGCTCCTTGCCGAGGGCCTCGGCGATCTCCTCGTAGGGCACGTCGAAGACCTCGCGCAGCACGAACACGGCACGCTCCGTCGGAACGAGCGTCTCGAGCACCGTGAGCATGGCCATCGAGACGCTCTCCGCGAGTTCGACGTCGTCGGCCACGTCGGGCGTCGTGAGCAGCGGCTCCGGCAGCCATTCGCCGATGTAGTCCTCCCGCCGCCGCGCCTGCGAGCGGAGGTGGTTGAGGGTCTGCCTGGTGACCACGCGCACGAGGTAGGCGCGGGGGTCGCGCACCTGCGACGCGTCGACCTCCGACCATCGCAGCCACGACTCCTGCAGCACGTCCTCGGTATCGGCCGCAGAGCCGAGCATCTCGTAGGCGACGGTGAACAGCAGCCGTCGGTGCGTGAGGAACGGGTCGTCGCTCATGCCGTCGACACTACGTCGGCCGTCGCGTTCGCCACCAGATGGGTCGCCGTCGCCAGCGGTGGCAGTCCGCAGGCATCCGCGAATTCCGCCGAATGGATGCCGAGCGCGATGTTCGAGCGAGCGCTGGTGTTCATCAGGGCGACCCGTGCTGTGAGCTCGAGGAGCGCGGGCGCCCCGATCTGCTCGAGCAACGAGGCCGACATCGAGTCGGTGACAGCAACCGGCGTCCGACTCATCGCATCCGCGTACTCCATGACGGAGCGCTCCAGTGGCGTGAACACCGTGGACGTGCGCCAAGCGGGCACCTCCCGGGCCTTCGCCTCGTCGAGGCCCCGGTTGTGCGCCATGAAGTACTTCAGGTCGAGGCAGAAGCTGCATCCGACAGCCGCGGCTGCAGCCATGTTGGCGAACGAGCCCAGGTCGGGATCGAGGTCGCGCCATTTCTCCGCCCGGCGGTTGAAGCCCATCATGTCCTTGAAGACTCGCGGGTTGTTCCACAGAACGCCGACGGAGTCGGGCACGTTCCCCACCATCTTGCGCATCACCATCTTGACCATCGCCCCGTAGGCACCACGGATCTCGGTCGCCGGCACTCGTGCGTCGTTCATGTCTTCTCTCCTCGCGGATTCGTCACTGGTGACATGAAGACACCGGCCGGGGCCCGGATGTGACATCCGGGCCCCGGCGAGGCTCACTGCATCCGCGCGGTCTCAGCTCCTGATGAACTCGAGGATGTCCTTGTCGAGTTCGGCCTGGTAGGCGCCGTAGATGCCGTGCGGGGCACCGGGGTAGACCTTCAGGGTGCCGTGCGCGACCAGGTCGATCGACTTCTCGGCAGCGGCCCCGATGGGCACGATCTGGTCGTCGCCTCCGTGGGCGATGAAGATCGGCACGTCGAGGGCCTTGAGGTCCTCGGTGAAGTCGGTCTCCGAGAAGGCCTTCACGCAGTCGTAGGCACCCTGGAGTCCCACGAGCATGCCCTGACGCCAGAAATCGTCCTTCGCGCCCTGCGAGACCTCGGCGCCCTCACGGTTGGCGCCGAAGAACGGCTCGGAGAGGTCCTTGTAGAACTGCGAGCGGTCGGCCAGCACTCCGGCTCGGATGCCGTCGAAGGCCTCGATCGGAGTGCCTTCGGGGTTCGCGTCGGACTTCACCATGATGGGAGGGACCGCACCGGCCGTGATGACCTTCACCACCCGGCCCTTGCCGTGCTGCGCCGCGTAGCGCACGACCTCGCCGCCGCCCGTGGAGTGGCCGATGACGATGACGTCGTGCAGGTCGAGGGCCTCGATGAGAGCGGCGAGATCGGCCGCATAGGTGTCCATGTCGTTGCCCTGCCACGGCTGCGACGACTTGCCGTGCCCCCGACGGTCGTGGGCGATGGCGCGGTAGCCGTTGTCGGCGAGGAGCTTGACCTCGACCGCCCAGGCATCCGAGCTCAGCGGCCAGCCGTGACTCAGGACCACCGGCTGGCCGGCCCCCTGGTCGGTGTAGTAGATCTCCGTACCGTCAGATGTCGTGATGTAGGGCATGCCGAACTCCTTCGCGTGTTGGTCCTCCCACCCTCTCCTGTCTGCGCCGCCCTCGCTATGGGATCGACTGGATTCACCGGGGGCGTTCGGCTCGAGTTCACCGGATCGTCGACATCGGCCGCCTCACTCGTGGGCCTTTTCCCTTGGAATCGCCTTCGGCGGCCTTCCGCAGATACACGAAGCCCGCGCCGATGTCTCGGAGATAAAAACGAAAGATGTGTGGTGAGTTCTGACGTTTTATCGTCATCATGTACTATAATGGACTCACGTCGCGCTCGTGCCTGGAGAGAATCTGGAGTCACGAATGCGCTCGCACGTCACCCGAGACGAAACCAAGCGGCCATGCTGAGGCCGCCCGACGACGCGCCGGCTCCGTCGGGCCGCCCCGTTGTTCCGGGCAACGCTGTCGCGACCGGCCTGGACCTGATCGTCGACAGACTCGACGAGGCTGTGGATGCCCGCACCGCGGAGAGCCGGGCGCAGGCGCGCATGTGGACGGCGCTGGCGGAACTGATGCGCCTGGCGCGGGCGAATCCGCACGTGTACCTCCGCACCGCAGGCATCACCCACCGCGACGTCCTCGAGTTCGCCGAAGACGCGGCCGCCTACGACGCTGGACTGCGTCTGAATCTGAGCACGGGACAGGTGCGCCACATCGCCCATCGTGCTCAGACCCTCGAAGACCGGATGCCGCTGCTGCAGGCTGCGTTCACCGCCGGGATCACCACGATCGGGCACGTCACCGCCGCCCTCGACCTCCTCGTGGGCTGGGATGACGATGACGCGATCGCCCTCTTCGACCGGGAGCTCGCCGACACGGCCGCTACCCAGACCGTGGCGATGTACCGGCGTCGAGCCCGCCGCCTCAAGGGCACCCTGTTCCCCGAACCAGCCGAAGCCCTGCATGCTCGCGCCTTCACCAGACGGCGGGTGGACTTGGAACCCGTCGACGACGGCATGGCCTGGATCCATCTGCTCGTCTCGGCTCCCGACGCCATCCGCATCGTGGCACGCCTCAACGCCACCGCTCGCGCGGAACAGAAGAACACCACCAGGGCCGACAGCGCCTGGCGCACTCGCGATCAGATCCGCGCCGACCTTGCCGCGGGATGGCTCGCCGGCGACGGCACGCCGACCGCCGCGAGGGTGCGTCCCGTCCTGCTGATCCCGCTGTTGAGCATGATCGGCCACGGGAGCGAGCCCATCGAGCTTCGCGGCTACGGGCCGATCGATCGCGCGTCGGCGGCCAGGCTCTTCGCAGTGGCCCCCTCGTTCCGACGGGTCGTCACTGACCCGGTGAACGGCGAGAAGCTCGCCTACGATCGCACCCGGTACCGGCCGACGAGAGCTCAACGCGATTGGGTGGCCATCAGGTTCGAGGACTGCATCGACCCGACGTGCAGCCGACCTGTCGATGACACCGACCTCGATCATCTCGAGGAGTGGGCCCGTGACGCCGGCGGCACGAACGACGACAATCTCTTCCCGCTCTGCGAGACGGGCAACAGGAGGAAGAACCTCAGCCGCATCGACTACGAACGCCGACCGGACGGCCGGGTCACCATCACCACGCCCACTGGCTATTCCGTGACCACCGGGCCGGCCCCGTTCTGAGCGGCCACCTCCAGCAGCCCGTCTAGTCGTCGACCCGCAACGGCGTCCACCCGATCGGGCGCGGGCCGCGTACAGCGGCGCGCTCGCGGTCGGCGCGATCCGACCAGCCCTGCGCCGCATCGGCACCGAGCGCGCCGGCCGCACCGACCGCACCGCGAGCGACCCTGAAGCCGACGTCATCGAGCACGGCATCCGGAGCACTGCCCCGGCGAACCGACGCGCGAAGACTCCACTCCCGGTCGGCCCATCCCCCGCCGCGCAGGCTGCGATAGTCGCCATAGCGCGCGGTGTCGGCATAGTCCCAGCACCATTCCCAGACGTTGCCGAGGGTGTCGAAGAGTCCGAAGGCGTTCGGAGCCCTGCCAGCAACGGGCTGCGGTCCGTCGACCTCGTCCGCGGCCGACCACGCGACGTCGGAGAGCGGTCCATACCTCGGCGCCGTCGAACCTGCTCGAGCCGCGAACTCCCACTCCGCCTCAGTCGGCAGCCTGTATCCGTCGGCGTTGACATCCCACGTGACGCTGCGATCACGAATCTGATAGGCGCGGCGCAGGCCTGCGGCATCGGTCATCGCATTGCAGCTCGCAACGGCGCCGAACCAGGTGACAGGGTGCGCGGGCACACGGGCATCGACACCGGCACCCGCACCCGCACCACCACTGATCTCGCCCACCGTCACAGCCGTGCGTCCGATCTGGAAAGCGGTGAGCTCGACAGTGCGCACCGATCCGGAACGCGCATCACGCAGTTCGATCACGCCAGCGGGGACGTCGATCAGCGCGGGGAGTGCTGCCGAGGACGCTGACATCGCTCCACGGTACCGGCCGAGGACACCTAGCCGCGTTCTGCCAGAGCGGGCGTGTAGTACCCCGCCTCGATGTCTTCGATGAGGGTCGGATGCGTCGGAGTCCAGCCCAGAGTCTCCTGAGTGATCGTGCTCGAGGCCGACGCCTCCATGCCGAAGAACATCCCGATCCACCCGAAGTGCTCGGCGGCATCCGCCGGGTCGATCGACACCGCAGGCACACCGAGTCGGCGACCGATCGCCTCGGCGATCTCGCGGGTGGCGATGCCCTCCTCGCCCGCTCCGTGCATCGGTGCTCCCGACGGCGCCTTCTCGAGCGCCAGCGCGATCATGCGTGCGACGTCGAGGCGGTTGGCTGCGGCCCAGCGATTCGAGCCGTCGGCGACGTAGCCCGCCGCGCCCTTCTGACTGGCGATGTTCGCCAGGGTCGCGGTGAAGCCGTGGTCGCCCTCGCCGTGAACGGTCGGGGCGAAGCGCAGGGGAACAACGCGCACCCCGCGATCGACGTACTCGAGGGCGAAGTTCTCGGCGCCGCCGCGCGGCGAATCCGGGCCGACCATCGGGTTGGCGTCGTTCTCCGTCGCCGTACGACCCGGTGCGAGACCCGCCAGCCCCGAGGCGAACAGGAAGGCGCGCCCCGAGTCCACGAGCGCGTCGGCCATGGTCGCGACGGCAGCTCGCTCGGTGCGACCCGATGCCGCGTAGTCCGAGAAGTCGTGCTTGAAGCCGAGGTGGATGACGGCATCAGCCTCGGCGGCTCCCCTCCTCAGGATGTCGAGGTCGTCGAGGTCGCCGCGCAGAACCTCGGCGCCGGCGGCTCGTACTGCAGCGGCTGCGTCGTCCGACCTGGCGAGGCCGATCACCTCGTGACCTGCGGCCAGCACCTCGGGAATGGTGGCCGAGCCGATCCAGCCTGATGCTCCGGTGACGAATACGCGCATGATGTCTCCTTCGGGCCCGGCAGCTCGGAGGGAGTCCGCGGGCAAGTGATGTCAGTTCCTGTCATGACTGACGATACACCTGATGTCAGTATCTGTCATCACTAGACTGTTCCACATGGGACGTTGGATCGCGGATGCCCGCGGGCGCATGCAGGGGGCCGCCCTCGAGCTGTTCGCCGAGCGCGGCTTCGAGCAGACGACCGTGGCCGACATCGCCGACCGTGCCGGCGTCACCGAGCGCACGTTCTATCGCCACTTCGCCGACAAGCGCGAGGTGCTGTTCGCCGGCACGAACGACCTGCAGACGGCCGTCGTCGAGTCCATCGCGGCGGCATCCGCCGAGCTGTCACCGCTCGACGTCGCGTGCGGCGCCCTCGCGGCCGGCGGATCCAACTTCATCCGGGACTTCTCCGTGAAGCGTGCGGCTGCCATCGCCGGCAATCCCAGCCTCCAGGAGCGCGAGCTGCTGAAGCTCGCGACCCTCACCGCTGCCGTCGCCGAGGCGCTGCGCGCTCGGGGCGTGGCGGCTGCCCCGGCCGCCGTCGCCGCCGAGGCCGCCATGACAGTCTTCAAGCTCGCCTTCGAACGTTGGGTGGCCGATGCCGCGGCCCCCGACTTCACCGACTGCACCGACGCCGTGCTCGCCGAGTTGCGAACACTCACGGCCTAGCCCGGAGCCACCGTCAGGCGAGCTCCGGCGCCACCTCGATCAGCACCTTCCCGACCACGCCGCCCTCAACGGCGTCGTGGGCGGCGGCCGTCTGCTCGAGCGGATAGCGGTGCACCGGCAGCCCTGTCTCGTCGCCGAGGCCCAGAGCCCCATCAGCCGCAGCTGCTGTCACGGCCGCACCCGCTGCGGTCCAGGCCGCGGTGCCCATCGTGTAGATCAACACGAACTGGTAGCGCAGGTTGAGTGAGATCGCCCGACCGAAATCGATCGTCAGAGGCACGCCGCCGTCGTTCCCATAGCTGGCGATGGTGGACCGCGGGTGGGTCACGGCCTGATCGAGCGCGGCGTTGGCTCCGGCGGCAACCTCCACCACAAGGTCGACCCCGTCTGGAGCCAGCGCGCGAATCTGCTGCTCGGCATCGGGGTCGCGATAGTTCACGACGTGCTGCGCTCCGGCGGCCGCGGCGAGCGCCGCCTTGTCCGCTCCGCTCACAGTCGTGATCACGGTCGCCCCCGCCCAGCGCGCGAGCTGGATGGCCGCGTGCCCGACTGCTCCGGCTCCCCCGGCGACGAGCACGATGCGTCCGTCCAGAGCGCCGGGTGCGAGCTGCGCGGGCCCGTCCTCGGCCACCGTCAGCGCGCGATGGGCCGTCACCGCCGGGACGCCGAAGTTCGCGCCCTCGTCGAAGCTCACGCCATCCGGCAGCGGGAATGCCCGGGATGCCAGGGTGATCGTGTAGTCCTGTGCGGTTCCGGATGCCGGCCGCTGCCATGCCGAGATCGCCAGCCACACGCGATCACCGACCGCGAACTGCGTGACGTCGGGGCCGACCGCGTCGACGATGCCGGCTCCGTCCTGGTTCGGAACGCTCTCGACGCCGCTCGGCGCCGCATTGGAACCGCGACGTGACTTCCAGTCGGTGGGGTTCACGCCCGAGACCACGACGCGCACCCTGATCTCCCCCGGCCCCGGCTCGGTGATCTCGCGCTCTGTCGCCCCGAGCACTGACGAGTCGCCTGTCGAGGTGTATGCGATTGCTCTCATGACGGTTGCAACCGGCTCACCATCGCGGAGATTCCTCGCGCCGGTCGGAACGCGCGCGTAGCATCGCCAGCATGAGCGCGGCCAAGGACGACGCGACCACCCTCGACATCGAGGGTCGGGAGGTGCGCGTCAGCCATCCCGACAAGGTCGTCTTCCCCGATCCGGGGCTCACCAAGCTCGACCTCGTGCAGTACTACCTCGCCGTCGCCGACGGTGCGCTGCGCGGGGCGGCCGACCGTCCCATGGTGCTCAAGCGCTTCGTGAAGGGCATCGACAAGGAGGCGTTCTTCCAGAAGCGGGCCCCCGAGTCGAGGCCGCCCTGGATCGATACCGCCACCCTGCACTACGCCTCCGGCACGTCAGCCGAGGAGGTCGTGGTGACGGATGCAGCCTCCCTGGCGTGGGTGATCAACCTGGGCTGCATCGATCTGAACCCGCATCCGGTGCGCGCGTGGGATCTCGATCACCCCGACGAACTGCGCATCGACCTCGACCCGATGCCCGGAGTCGACTGGGCGCAGATCGTCGACGTCGCCTTCGTCGCCCGCGACGTGCTGGCGGACTGCGGACTGGTCGGCTGGCCGAAGACCAGCGGATCGCGCGGCCTGCACATCAATGTGCGGATCGAGCCGAGCTGGACCTACCGCGAGGTGCGTCTCGCCGCCGAGACCCTCGCCCGCGAGGTGGAGAACCGGGCTCCGGGACTGGCCAGTGCCCACTGGTGGAAGGAGGAGCGGGGAGCGAGTGTGTTCGTCGACTTCAACCAGAACGCGAAGGACCGCACCGTCGCGTCGGCGTACTCGATCCGCGCCCTGCCCGACGCTCGCGTCTCGACCCCGCTCACCTGGGACGAGGTGCGTGATCGACGGCCCGAGGAGTTCACGGTCTCGACCATGCTCACGCGGTTCGCCGAGCGCGGTGACGTCGCGGCCGGCATCGACGACGCTGCGGGCAGCCTCGACGGCCTGCTGGCACTGGCCGAGAAGCTCGGTCCGGCCGAGAAGGCTCCGGCATCCGCGAAACCCGGGCCCGACGGCTCTGGCCGTCGACAGTCATCGATGCCGCTGATCGAGATCGCCCGGGCGAAGACCAGGGAGGAGGCTCTCGCCGGTCTCGAGGCGTGGAAGTCGCGGCATCCGGAGGTCGTCTCCCATCTCGAGCCCGCCGATGAGCTCGTCGACGGCATGCGCGGATCGAGCTCGCTCTGGTACCGCATCCGCGTGAACCTCCAGCACGTTCCCGAGGCGATGCGCCCGGAGCAGGCAGCACTCGAGGTCGACTACGACCCGTGGGCGGGGCGCGGCTGACGTCGAGCCCATGGGTGCCGCCGGTCACGCGCAGTACTCCCTCGACGACCCCGTCGTCGTGGACTTCCCGCTGCGCGGCGAGGGGTGGCTCGCGGTCACGACGCCGGCCACCCGCGTGCCGAGCCACGGCGTCGATGTGCTCGGGCAGACCTACGCCTATGACTTCCTCCAGGTCGACGGGCGGCCGGGCGGGCACGTCAGCCCGGCGGGCGGCCTGCGCGGCAACCTCGTCGGAGTGCGGGCGCGCGACTGCTACGCGTGGGGAGCGCCGGTACACGCACCCTGCGACGGCGTCGTCGTGCGAGCGGTGGACGGCATGGCCGAGCGCGAGTGGATCCACCCCGTGCGCGAGTTCACGCGCATGACGTGGAACGGCCTCACGTTCACCCCAGCCAGGCTCGGCGCCATCATGGGAAACCACGTGCTGCTGAAGCTCGATGCGAGTCCACGCGGGGCAGGATCGACGGATGCCGCCCGCGACGTCTTCGCCGGGTTCGCCCACCTGCAACCGGGCAGCGTGAGCGTCTCCGCCGGCCAGCGCGTGCGCACCGGAGAGCTGCTCGGCCGAGTCGGCCACACGGGCAACTCCACCTCGCCGCACCTGCACTTCCAGCTGATGGACTCGGCCGACCTGCTCCAGGCGCACGGCATCCCCTGCGCCTTCAGCGCCTACGAGGTGCAGCACGGGGAGAGCTGGCAGCGGGTGACGGATGCGGTCCCGAGCAGCAGGGACCGCATCCGTTCAGTCCCCGATCGCTGAAACCCCGCTGGCCGGGGGCCGCTCGCTCCCTGAATCCCCGCTGGCGGGCTCAGGCCGTGACCGGCACCGAGCCCGTCGGGGCCTCGTCGCTGACCTCGGCAGCATCCGTCACCGCCGGCTCCTTCGGCCGACGGATGAGCGCGATCGCGATCACCGTGCCCACGAGCATGGCGATCGCCGAGCACAGGAACGCGACCGAGTACCCGTCGACGAGGGCGTCCATCGAGCCGGGCACCGACGCGTCGCGCACGGCGGCGGCGTAGGCGGTCGCGAAGATCGAGAGGCCGATCGATCCGCCGATCTGCATCGCGGCGTTCGCCGTGGCGCTCGCGGCCCCGGCATCGTGCGGGGCGACACCGGCGAGAGCCAGATTCTGCATCGGGATGAACAGCATCGCCATGCCGATGCCGAGCAGCACGAGCGCGGGCAGCACCTGCACGGCGTAGCTGCCGTCGACGGTGATGAGGCTCAGGTAGCCGAGTCCGGCAGCAGCGACCAGCGTGCCGCCGATCATCAGCGGGCGCGGGCCCCAGGTCGAGAGCACCTTGGTCGCGAGCGGCGCGCACAGCGAGATGACGACAGGAAGCGGGAGCGTGGCGAAACCGGCCACGAGCGGTGAGAGGCCGAGCACGATCTGCAGGTGGAAGGTGAGGAACACCATCGCACCGATCATCACGCTGCCCGCGATGGCCTGCAGCAGGAAGGCGCCACCCCGCACCTTGTCGAGCACTATGCGCAGCGGCAGCAGGGGCTGACCGACGCGCGACTCGATCCAGACGAAGGCCACGAGCAGCACGACGCCGGCCGCGATGAAGCCGACCGTGCCGACCGACGTCCAGCTCTCCTCGGCGAGGGTGAAGCCGTAGACGAGCGAGCCGAGGCCGAGGGTCACCGTGATGACACCGGGGATGTCGTAGCGGTTCTCGCCTTCGGCGCGGCTCTCGGTCACGAGGATGGCGCCGGCGATGAAGGCGACGATGACCACCGGCACGTTCACGAGCAGGCACCAGCGCCAGTCGGCGACCTCGGTCAGCAGGCCGCCGAGCAGCATCCCGATGCCGGCACCGGCACCGGCGACGGCACCGAAGACGGCGAACGCCCTGTTGCGGTCGCGGCCGGTCGGGAAGGTCACTGTGAGCAGCGCCAGCGCCGCCGGAGCCATGAGGGCGGCGAACACGCCCTGCAGGCCTCGGGCCAGGATGAGCTCCGTGCCGTTCTGGGCGATGCCGCCGATGACGGAGGCGATGCCGAAACCGACCATGCCGACGAGGTAGGTGCGCTTGCGGCCCCAGTAGTCGGCGATGCGGCCACCGAGCAGCAGCAGCGTACCGAAGGCGAGAGCGTAACCGGTGACGACCCACTGGCGTTCGGAGTCGGTCAGCCCGAGCTCCTGCTGCGCCTGCGGCAGCGCCATGTTCACGATGGTGCCGTCGAGCACGACGATGAGCTGCGTGAGCGCGAGGGTGACGAGCACCCACCAGCGACGAGAGGTGGACGAAGACATAGGCGTGGCCAGCTTTCCGATTGCACTGCGTGATCACGGGGTTTCCAGCCCGGATCACGCCCCTGAATCGGTGACGCGACCACTCCGACGAAGATGCCGGACGAGCAGTCAGTTTATCAGCTTCAGTTCCAGCACGGCCCGCTCGGCGGCATTCGTGCACAGCTCGAGCGCCTCGGTGAGAGCAGCCCGCGCCTCGTCCCGACGCCCCAGCCGCAGCAGCAGCTCCCCGCGCACAGCGGGAAGCTGGTGCGAATCGGCGAGTTCGCCGCGCTCAACGATGGCATCGATCACCGCCAGCCCCTCCGCGGGTCCTGATGCCATCGCGACGGCCACGG
This sequence comes from Leifsonia sp. Leaf264, assembly GCF_001422325.1. Taxonomy (GTDB): domain Bacteria; phylum Actinomycetota; class Actinomycetes; order Actinomycetales; family Microbacteriaceae; genus Orlajensenia. The sequence continues at coordinate 555,119 of NZ_LMMR01000007.1, read as the reverse complement.
CCCGGTTGAGTTCGATGATCGGCGACGGCGTCAGCCGGCCGAGAGCCTCGTACAGGATGACGATGCGCTGCCAGTCCGTCTCGCCGACGGATGCAGCAACGGCATGGCACTCCGCGATCGATGCCTGGAGCCCGTAGGCGCGCAACCCGCCGCCCGGACTCGCCGCTCGAGCCAGCGCCGCTCGTCCCCGCCGGATCGCGGCCCGGTCCCAGAGGCCGCGGTCCTGGTCCTCGAGGAGCACGGGATCACCGGATGCATCGAGCCTGGCCGGAAAGCGCGCTGCGGTCAGTTCCATCAGCGCGAGCAGGCCGAAGACCTCGGGGTCGGGCTGCAGGTGCACCAGCACCCGAGCGAGCCGGAGCGCCTCGCTCGCGAGCTCGGAGCGCATCCACGCGTCACCGCCCGAGGCGTAGGACCCCTCCGTGAAGACCAGGTAGAGCACCTGCAGCACCGAGCCGAGGCGCTCCGGCCTCTCGGCGGCATCCGGCACCGCGAACGGGATCCGCTCGGCGGCCAGGGTCTTCTTGGCGCGGGTGATGCGCGCCTGCACGGTGGGCACCGGCACCAGCAGCGCCTTGGCGATCTCATCGGTGGTGAGACCCCCGACGACCCGGAGGGTGAGCGCGAGCCGCGACTCCTTCGACAGCACGGGGTGGCAGGCGATGAACATCAGCGCGAGCACGTCGTCGTCGACGGCGTCGGGGTCGAACAGCACGTCGGCCCCGGGCGTCGCCTCCTCGAGGTCGCGGGCGAGCACGGCGTAGCGCTCGTCGCGTGCCGACCGGCGACGGAACGCATCGATCGCCCGGCGCCGGCCCACCGTGAGCAGCCATGCTGTCGGCCGGTTCGGGATGCCGTCGACGGACCAGGACACCAGAGCCTCGGCGAGCGCCTCCTGGGCGAGGTCCTCGGCGAGCGCGAAGTCGCCGGTGTACCGGGCGAGGGCGCCGACGATGCGTGCGGACTCCATGCGCCACACGGCCTCGACGGCGCGCCTCGCCTCGGTCGTGCTCACCATGCGATGGCCGCGACTCTCACCGGGCGATCAGAGCTGCCCGGTCTGCTCACGCCAGGCGCGCTCCTTCTGAACCCACTCGTTGTCCTGCGGGAACTCGTCGATCGACGGCACCCGTCGGATCTCGGCCTTGCTGCCCTCCATGTAGGGCATCCGCTTGGCCCACTCCACAGCCTCTTGCTGCGAGGCGACGTCGAGGATGTAGAAACCGTTGAACAGTTCCTTCGTCTCGCCGTAGGGGCCGTCGCTCACGACGGGGTTCTCTCCGGTGAAGTCCACGACCACGCCGGAACTCGGGTCCTCCAGTCCCTCGGCGGCGAGCAGCACGCCGGCGCGGATGAGTTCGTCGTTGAAACGCCCCATGGCGTCGAGGAGTTCGTTGAAGTCGGTGCTGGCGAACTTCGCTGCCGCCTCGTCCGTCGAGCGCATGATCAGCATGTACTTGGCCATCGTGATTCTCCCTGTTCGTAAGGTCGCTCTTCGACCCTCTCACCCCAAGGTCGAACGGCGCGATGGGGAATCGACATCCGAGTGCGAATTCCTCACCCGCCGCCTGCGGCCGCTCCCAGAACACCCGCTCGCCACCTGCGGCCGAGTGACGAGAACCCGAGCGGCCTCAAGCGGCGAGCCGACCCCATGGCCGCGAATCGCTCCTCGGTCTGGAGCAGCAGGGCCGCGCGTTCGGCATCCGTCTTCTCCGTGATCGAGGCGAAGTTCACCCACCTCAGGTCCTTCACGCCGATCTTGCCGAAGGTGCCCCTGAAGACGACCTTCGTCAGCGGGTCCCCGAACCACCAGTGGTAGACCTTGTCGGGCGTCGTCATGACCGACAACACGGTCACACCGCCGAGGCGCGTCATGAGGTTGCGGAAGGGATTGCCCTTCGCGCCGGCGATCTCCTCGAAGACGATGCCCTTGGTGAGCACTCTGTCGAGGAAGCCCTTCGTCGACGCGGGCATCGACTCCCACCAGACCGGGAACGCGAACACCACGTGATCGGCCAGCATGAGCCGGCGCTGGTAGTCGGCGACGAGCGGATCGACCACGCTCGTCAGCCGCCAGGCCACGAGGTCGTCACGGCTCATCACCGGGTCGAACCCGTCGGCGGCGAGGTCGACGAGGTCGATCTCGTGTCCCGCGCGTTCCGCCCCGCGGATGGCGGCAGCAGCGACAGCCGCGGTGAAGCTGCGCCGGTGGGGGATGTCGGCGGCCGACTCGATGCCGTAGGGGTGGTCGACGATGAACATGATTCGCATGACGGATGCCTCACTGCTTGAGTTGATACCACAACGGTTGCATGCTCAACAGTCGCTTGTCAAACGAATTGATAGGATGCCCAGCATGGACGACGTCGAACTGCCCGACGAGCACGCGCAGCTCTGGTACCTGATCCGGCGCGTTGCCGGACTCCTCGACCGCAGCGGAGACGCGCTGTTCCGGCGCGAGCTCGACATTTCCCTGGCGCAGTTCCTGGTGCTGAGCGTCGTCGATGCGCATCCGGGGCCGCTCAACCAGCAGGCCATCGCTGATCGGCTGGGGCTCACCAAGGGAACGGTGAGTCGGCAGATCGAGCAGGCTGTGGCTGCGGGCTCCATGACCGTGCAGCCGAGTCCGCGGAACCGACGTGAGAACGTGCTGAGCCTGACTCCCGCCGGGACCTCGCTGGTGCGGCGCGGCGACGCCCTCTACGAGGAGGCCCGTTCGTCGACGCTGCCCGCGCCGGCGGCATCCGATGTGCAGGCGGCCATCCGGGTGCTCGAGGCGATGAACCGCGCCCTCGACTGAACGGTCGCCGCTAGAGTCCGGCCCGCTCGTCGGCGTCGACGTACTCGAGCAGGTCCCCGGGCTGGCACTCGAGCACTCGGCACATGGCGTCGAGGGTGCTGAAGCGCACAGCCTTCGCCCGCCCGTTCTTCAGCACGGCCACGTTCGCCGGCGTCAACCCGACCTTCTCTGCGAACTCCCCCACGCTCATCTTGCGCTTGGCGAGTTCGACGTCGATGCGCACCACGATCATCAGATCACATCCGCCAGGTCGGCACGGAGCACGGCGGCCTGCCGGAGCAGCGCGCGCATCACCACCATCGTGAGCACGACGACTCCCCCGATCAGCACGATCCCGATCAGCAGGATCGGGGTTCCGGGATCACGCAGCTCCGGCGTGACGTAGATGACCGCCACGATCGCGGCGCTGACGACCGCGAGCGCCACCCAACCGAGCAGCAGTGCCCAGACGATGCCGTCCACCCAGCCGAACGACTCGTCACTGAAGATGCGGTCCGCCCGAACCAGCGTGAGCAGTCGCCAGGTGCAGACGATCACGACCTGCACGCACAGCACCTCGAAGATCGCGAAGGCCAGCAGCAACCACGGCACGGCGCCCAGCTCGGGGTTCTGCTCGGCCAGGTACCTGAAGGTTCCCGGAAGACTCAGCGTCTGCGCTATGAGCAGGCCCGCGAAGACGACGACCAGAAGGATGCGGAGGGGCAGGACGACCCGATCGATAGTGCGCATACACCGATTAACGCGCGATTTCTATCGTTTGTCAATCGATTCGAGGGTCTGAGCTCAGATCCTCGGGCACGACGATCCGCTCCGCATCCCAGGGCTCGGCCCAGCCGAGCTCGTCGAACATGCGCGAGAGCACCATGGCCGTGAAGCCCCAGATCAGCCGGCCGTCGACGGTGAAGGCCGGCGATCGATACGTCGTTCCCCCCACCCGGTGCGCCGTGATCGCGCGGTTCGCCGGTTGCAGCAGCTCGGCCACGGGCACCCGGAACACGTCGACGGACTCGTCGTGGTCGACGGCGGCGACCTCCGACGGTCTGGCCCACCACGCCGGCACCGGTGTCACGAGATGGCGACTCACCGGCACCGGGAACTCGGGCAGCGTGCCGAGAGGTTCGATGCCGTCGGGGTCGAGTCCGGTCTCCTCGGCCGCCTCCCGCAGGGCGCCGGCGATCGGACCGTCATCGGATGCCTCGAGTCGGCCACCCGGGAACGCGATCTGCCCCGCATGCGTGCGGAGGGTCGCGGCCCGACGCAGCAGCAGCACGTCGAGGTCGCCGCGCACCGGACCCGTCGCCCGCGCCGGCTCGGAGTCGAGGACCCCGAACAGCACGAGTACCGCAGCCGGTCGCAGCGTCGCCGAGTCGAGCATGGCGCGCTGCATGTCGGCGTGCCAGTCGAGCGGACGCCCGCACAGCGCGGCGAGCTCGGCGCGCGGGCCTGAATGCAGGCCGTCGATGGCTGGGTTCACAGGCCCAGCCTAGGCTCGCTCGGCCCCCAACCTCCGCCTGGCGAAGGTCTCGAGGCGCTCGCGCTTGGTGCGCCGCAGGTGCGCCGCGATGGCTTCACCGGCGGCGTCGGCATTCCGCGTGCGGATGCCGTCGAGCACGGCCGCGTGCTCGAGCATGCTCTCGTGCACGTCCTGCCGGTGCATGGCGTCCTGGTCGAAGATGCGCAGCCGCACGATGAGCCCCTCCAGCAGGGTGATCAGAGTCGTGTTGCCGGATGCCGCCCACAGCAGTTCGTGCCAGCGCGCGTGCAGTCGCCGGGCCACCGCGGGGTCCTCCTCCTGCTCGGCCTCGCGCTGGAGCTGGGTCAGCTCGGCCAGTTGAAGCTCGGTCCGGCGGATCGCGGCAGCCTCGGCCGCCGCCCGCTCCAGGGCTATGCGCACGTCGTAGATGTCGATGACGTCTTCGGGCGTGCCGGACTGGATGCGGTACCCACGCAGCGACCGCACGATCAGCCCCTCCTGCTCGAGGCGATTCAGCGCCTCGCGAATGGGCGTGCGCGAGACCCCGTAGAGCTCCGTGAGCCTGCCCTCGACGAGAGGCTCGTCCCACGGGAACCGCCCCTCCAGCAGGTCCTCGCGCAGTTGCACGTGCAGGGGCGCTCGCGACATCGGCTCTCCTCGACTCGGGGCTGCGGAGCACGGATCGGACGTGTACGGATCGTGCATGGATGTATACGCAAAGTACATCTTCAGCAAGACTCGCACACCGCGTCTCCCGAACCCTCATAGTTGTCGAAGTCCGCAACACGCGTTCATCTCCCGAGGAGCACAGCATGAGCCAGCAGAGCGCCGTCGCCACCGACGACACCCTCACCCCCGACACCGAGAAGCCGACCTCGCCCTACCGCTGGCGTGTCATCGACATCGTCGTGGCCAGCGTGCTCGGCGTCGCAGCCGGACTGGTCTTCGTGCTCTGGAACATCGTCTCGAACCCGATCAGCGCGCCTCTCGCGGTGCTGCTTCCCGGCCTGCAGGCGCTCGTGGGCGGTGGCTGGCTGTTCGCCGGCGTGTTGGTGGCCCTCGTCATCCGCAAGCCGGGCGCCGCCGTGTTCGGCGAACTCGTCGCCGCGGCCGTGTCCGCCCTCGTCGGCAACCAGTGGGGTCCGCTCACGCTGGAGTCCGGCCTCGTGCAGGGCCTTGGCGCCGAACTGGTCTTCGCCCTGTTCCTCTACCGCCGCTGGAACCTGCCCGTCGCCATCCTCGCCGGCGCCGTGAGCGGCCTCGCCCTGGCCATCAACGACCTCATCCTCTGGTACCCCGGCTCCGGCTCGGCGTTCTCCACCATCTACATCGTCGCGGCCATCCTCTCGGGTGCCATCGTGGCCGGCCTGCTCTCCTGGCTGGTGGTTCGCGGACTCGCCCGCACCGGCGCCCTCAGCCGGTTCGCCTCCGGTCGCGAGGCACGCACGCGCAAGGCCTGACCATGACGGATGCTCCACACGGCGCGAGCCACGGCGCCAGTCGGCGCGGCGCGGCAGTGCGCGCCGATGGCTGGTCGTGGCGTCACGCCGGCCGCACCGACTGGGCGGTCAGCGAGCTCGAGCTCGCCATCGAACCCGGCGAGCGCGTGCTGCTGCTCGGGCCGTCGGGCGCGGGCAAGTCCACCCTGCTGCACGGCCTGGCCGGTGTGCTCGGCGGCAGCGAGGACGGCGACGAGCACGGCCGACTCCTCGTGGACGGTGCCCGCCCGAACCGGCGGCGCGACCGCATCGGCATGGTCCTGCAGGACCCCGACTCGCAGGTCATCCTGTCGCGGGTCGGCGACGACGTGGCGTTCGGCATGGAGAACCTGAGGGTCCCCCGCGCCGACATCTGGCAGCGCGTCTCCAGGGCTCTCGCCCGGGTGGGCCTGACCACGCCGCTCGGCCACGACACCTCGGAGCTCTCGGGCGGCCAGAAGCAGCGCCTCGCCCTCGCCGGCGTCATCGCCATGAATCCCGGCCTCATCCTGCTCGACGAGCCGACGGCCAACCTCGATCCCGTCGGCGTGCGCGAGGTGCGCGACGCCATCGCCGACGTCGCGGCACAGACCGGTGCCACCCTCATCGTCATCGAGCACCGCACCGAGATCTGGCTGCCCGTCGTCGACCGCGTCATCGTCATGGATCGCTCCGGCGTCATCGGCGACGGCGACCCCGCTCAGGTCATCGAGCGCCAGCGCGCCCGACTCCTCGAGGCCGGGGTCTGGATTCCCGGGGCACGGATGCCGCAGCTCGAGCGCTCCCGCAGCACCGATACCGGCATCCTTCTCGCCGCCAGCGACCTCTCCGTGGGCCGCGCCGGAACCCGGGCCGCCTCCACCATCGACGTCGCCATCAGGCGCGGACGCACCACGGCCGTCGTCGGCCCCAACGGAGCCGGCAAGTCCACCCTCGCCCTCACCCTCGGCGGGCTACTCCCTCCGGGTGGCGGCAGCCTCGAGGCGGCCGCCGACTTCGCTCCCGACGCGCGCCGTCTCGAGCCGCCCCGCCTCGAGCCGATCCGCTGGCGCTCGAAGGAACTGCTCACGCGCATCGGCAGCGTCTTCCAGGACCCCGAGCACCAGTTCCTGGCGGCATCAGTTCGCGATGAACTCGCCATCGGGCCACGCGCGCTCAAGCGCGATCCGCAGACCACCACGGACATCACCGACGAACTGCTGGCGAGGCTCCGACTCGAGCACCTCGCCGACGCGAACCCCTACACGCTCTCGGGTGGAGAGAAGCGACGCCTGTCTGTGGCGACGGTGCTCGCCACGCAGCCCGAGCTGATCATCCTCGACGAGCCGACCTTCGGCCAGGACCGACGCACCTGGGAGGAGCTCGTGAGGCTCATCGCCGAGATCGTCGATGCCGGCACGGCCGTCGTGGCGGTCAGCCACGACGAGGACTTCGTGTCACTGCTCGCCGACGACGTGCTCGAACTCCCGGCCTGGGAGCCCGAGGCCGGTTCACCGACCCGCCTCGCCGAGGTGACCCCATGACCGCGGTCCGGCTCGACGTCACCCGCGCGAACCCCGTCGCGCGGCTGATCACGGCCCTCATCATCGCCGTCGCCCTGGTGTTCAGCGTGGACTGGGTGTCGGGCCTCGTGGCGCTCACCCTCGAGATCATCGTGTTGGCCGGCACGGGCATCCCGCTCCGTCAGTTCGCCAAGCGCAGCCTGCCCGTCGTGATCGCTGCAGCTTTCACGGCTCTCACGATCCTGCTCTACGGCGCCGTCAGCGGCCGCGTCCACCTGCAGTTCCTCCTCATGGTGGTCAGCGACGGCTCCATCGAGTTGGCTCTCGCCACCTTCCTGCGGGTGCTCGCCATAGCGCTGCCGTCGATCATGCTGTTCACGGATGTCGACCCCACCGAGCTCGCCGACGGGCTCGCCCAGGTCCTCAGGCTGCCGGCCCGTTTCGTGCTCGGCGCCCTCGCCGGGTTCAGGCTGATCGGCCTGCTGGGCCAGGACTGGAAGTACCTCGGCTATGCGCGACGCGCCCGCGGCGTGGCCGACCACGGGCGCCTGCGCCGATGGGCCGGACAGGCCTTCGCGCTGCTCGTGTTCGCCGTGCGCCGTGGCGCCAAGCTCGCGACGGCCATGGAGGCCCGCGGCTTCGGCGCCTACCCCGCCCGCACGTGGGCGCGCGAGTCGACCCTGGGGGCTCCGGATGCCGTCCTCGTGACCGTCGGCATCCTCATCAGCGCCATCGCCATCGGCGTGGCCGTCGCCACGGGAAGCTGGAACTTCATTGGAGCTCGCTGACCTCGTGGGCGCCCTCGCCGCGGGGGCCGCCGCCGGCACAGTGCGAACCGTGCTCATCGACGGGCGCTCGGGCTCGGGCAAGAGCACCTTCGCGACCGGAGTCGCCGCTGCCTGGCCGCAGGCCGTTCTGGTGCGCCTCGATTCGATCTACCCGGGCTGGGACGGCCTCGCCTGGGCGAGTGAGCACCTGCGCACGGACGTGCTCGAGCCGCGAGCGCTGGGGCTGGCGGCCTCGTGGCAGGAGTGGGACTGGACCAGCGGATCCGCCGCGGGGCGGCATCCGGTCGACCCTGATCGTCCGCTCATCATCGAAGGGGTCGGCGCACTCACGGCCGCCAACCGCGCCCTGGCCGACGTCGCCGTCTGGCTGGAGAGTCCGGATGCCGACCGCAAGGCGCGTGCGCTCGCCCGCGACGGCGACACCTACGCCCCGCACTGGGATCGCTGGGCCGCCCAGGAGGAGCTCTTCCTGCTCGCCGACGACCCCAGCACCCTCGCCGACATCATCGCCGTGCCCACCGCAGACGGATTCCAGCTCACGGAGACCGGAAGGACCCCATGACCATCCCCATCACCCTCGTGCTCGAGTACTTCCACCCGTGGCCGAACTCCGCCGGGTTCTACGTCGCGCGCCAGGCCGGCTGGTACGCCGAGCAGGGCATCGACCTCGAGATCCGCACCGTCGACCCCGGCATCGGCGACAGCCTGGAGCACGTCGTGCGCGGCCACGCCGACCTCGCCGTGTTCCCGACCAACCGGTTGCTCGTGCGTGCCGAACGCGGCGAGCAGCTGCACGCCCTCAGTGCGGTCAATCAGCGCGGCCTCGAGACCGTGCGCACGCTCGAGCAGAGCGGCATCCGGAGCCTGGCCGATCTCGAGGGCCGGCGCCTCGCCCTCAACCCGACGCCGCGCGGCCTGGCCATAGTGCGCGACCTCGTGCAGCGGGCCGGCGGCGACTTCGATCGCGTCGAGCTCGTGGATGCCGGCGTGCGCGAGCTCACCGCCGACGACCTGCTGAACGGCGAGGCCGATGCCACCTTCGGCTCCTACTGGGCCTGGGACATCCTGCTGAGCGAGCGCCCCGATGTTCCCGAGCGCACCTGGCGCGTCGACGAGGAGCTGGGCATCGGCTACCACAGCTACCTCCTCGGCGGCGGCCGGGCCGCAGCCGCGCTGCCGTCGGACGTCGTCGACGCGTTCCTCGCCGTCACGGCCCGCGGCTTCGCCCACGCGGCGTCCCACCCCGAGGCGACAACCGACCTGTTCTCCACAGTCACGCCGTACTTCAGCCGAGAGGTGCTCTCAAGCTCGCTGGAGGCCATAGCGCCCACCTGGTTCCACGACGGTCGGTGGGGCGGCATCCGTGCCGGCGCCATGGACCCGTATGCCGAGTGGATGACCTCCCACGGACTGATCACGGATGCCGCGGGCTGGCGTCGCACCCTCGCCGACGGCGCGCTCACCGACCTCGAGGTGTCTGCGGCATGAGCGCACCCGCGTTCGTCGACGCCGGCACGCTGGCGCAGCAGCTCGCCACGGAGCGACCGCCCGTCGTGCTCGATGCGACCCTCGTGCTGCACAAGCCCCGCTTCGACGGCGACTTCAGCGCCGAGAGCGGGCGCGAGCGCTGGCTGGCGGCGCACATCCCCTCGTCGCATCACGTCGCGATCGACACCGACTTCTCGGCGCCTCACGTCACCCACGACCACCACGAGCAGCCGCAGCGCATAGCGGATCGGCTGGCGGAGCTCGGCGTCGGCCAGCAGACCCGGGTGGTCGTCTACGACAGCGTCGGAACCCTGTGGGCGGCACGGCTCTGGTACCTGCTCGACTGGATCGGCGTCGAGGTGAGCGTGCTCGACGGCGGGTTGCGGGCGTGGCGGACAGCGGGTCTGCCAGTGGCCGTCGGCACCGGGCCGGATGCCGCCTCGGATGCCGCGCCGGCTACCGCGCCGGCTGCGCGGTGGCGGCCCACGGTGACCCGCGATGCCTGGGTGGAACGCGACGAGGTCGAGCTGGCCTCCGCCGACGGCACCCTCGTCTGCGGGCTGAGCGCGGCGGCATTCGCCGGCGCGGAGCCCACGCGGTACTCGCGGCGCGGTCACATCCCCGGGAGCGTGAACGTGCCGGCGCGCGGCCTGTTCGACGCCGACGGGCGCGTTCTCGCCCCAGCAGAGGTGCGGGAGCGCTACCTGGCGGCCGGCGCCGACCTCGACGCGGAGCTGCTGCTGTACTGCGGCGGCGGCATCTCGGCCACGGCGAACGCACTCGCCCTGGCGCACGCCGGCATCCGCTCGGTGCGGGTCTACGACGGTTCGCTCGAGGAATGGAGCGCCGACCCGTCGCTGCCGCTGACGACGCTGGAGCTCGTCGAGTAGGCCGCTGGCCGAGTGGCAGCTGGCACTACTCCAGCGACAGGGGTCGGTGCCATGCTGGCATCAGTCCGAGCGGCATCCGGCCGCTCCTGCCGACGATCCGAGAATCGAGGCCGTCATGCCCGTCTCCACCAGCCCAGCCGAGATCACGATGCAGCCCAGCGAGGCGGCATCGGTCACCCCGGAGGTCATCCCGGCCGCAGCGCTGCTGATCGGCTCGAAGGGCACGCGCCGCTTCATCGGCCGCGAGCACGGGGCCGGCATCTCCTACTTCTTCGTCGACGCCGATCCCGGCGATGGGCCCGGCCTGCACTGGCATCCGTACACGGAGACCTGGTTCGTGATCGAGGGCACCGCGCGCATCACCGTCGGCACCGCGACCATCATCGCCAACGCCGAAGACACCGCCACCGTGCCCGCCGGCGTGTGGCACGGCTTCACGAACGCGGGACCGGGCCGCCTGCGGATACTCTGCATCCACGCGTCGGACACCATCATCCAGACCTGGGCCGACTGAGTCCGGGCATCCGAACACCCCAAACCACCCAGCAACCCACCACGGCAACGATCCGCCGAAGGAGAACCAGATGACGTTCCAGGCCTACCTCGACAACATCGAGGCCAAGACCGGGCTCACCCCACGGCAGTTCCTCGAACTCGCCCACGAGAAGGGCTTCGACGAGAGCACGAAGGCAGGGCCGATCCTGGCGTGGCTCGCCGAGGACTACCAGCTCGGTAAGGGCCACGGCATGGCGCTGGTCCACGTGATCACGAAGGGGCCGCAGATCAGCCAGAAGCACGTGAACACCGGCACGGCGCACAGCGATCCGAGCGACACACTGTGGCTCGACGGTGCGGCGTCGAATCCGGCCAACGCCGGCTGAGCTCGGGCGCTCAGGAGCTCAAGCGATCAGGCGCTCGGGCAGTACAACTGCGTCGGAACGCGCTGGTCGGCCGACCTCTCGATGCGGTGCAGCGACATCGGCTGGCGGCACAGCGGGCAGGACGGGTCGGCAGGACGGATGTCGGGCCCCTCCGGGCGTCCGATGCCCACCTGCGCCGGACCGGTGAAGGTGCGCACAACGTCGTTGGCCTTCTCGTAGAAGCGCCAGAACCTGTCGCCCATCGCGTCTGCCCCATTTCGTTCGTGTACTAATCATTAGGGTAGCAGGTACTCTGGACGACATGAGCGTTCCAGCATCCGCCGCCACAGCGGAACCCGACGTGCTCGCCCTCGAGAACCAGGTCTGCTTCGCGTTGGCCGTCGCCGCGCGCGGGGTCATCGGGCTGTACCGGCCCATCCTCGAGCCTCTCGGTCTCACGCATCCGCAGTACCTGGTCATGCTCGCCCTCTGGGAGCGCAGCCCCCGCACCGTGCGCGACCTCGGCGACGCCCTCCAGCTCGAGCCCGCGACCCTCTCACCGCTGCTCAAGCGCCTAGAGACGCAGGGCTACGTCGCTCGCGATCGCAACCCCGACGACGAGCGGGCATTGAACATCACGCTGACGGATGCCGGTGCCGCCCTCCGCGACCAGGCCCTCGGCGTTCCGCCCCAGGTCGTCGCCCGCCTCGGCGTCGAGCTCGAGGAGCTCGAACGGCTGCGCTCCCAGCTCACCGACGTCATCGCCGCCGTGCGCGCGACGCGCTGACGACCATCAGCGCTGAGCCCCTCAGCCCTGGAAGTCCTCGGGATCGACCTCGTCGAGGAACTTCTTGAACTCGTCGAGCTTCTCCTCGTCGCCCTCGAGCGACACCATCTCGGCCGGGATCGCCGCCTCGTCGAGCACGCCCTCGGCGACCCAGATGGCGGCGTCGGCCCGCACGGCCAGGGCCACGGCATCCGACGGCCGGGCGTCGAGCACCAGGGAGCCCGTCGGCGTGGTCACGGAGATCTCGGCGTAGAAGGTGCCGTCGTCGATGCGGGTCACATCGACCCGGGTGACGTGGGCGCCGACGGTGTCGAGCAGAGTCTTCATGAGGTCGTGAGTGAGCGGACGCGGAGGCACCTCGTCCTCGATGGCTATGGCGATGGACGTCGCCTCCTGCGGTCCGATCCAGATCGGCAGCACGCGGCCCTCCCCGGGCTCCTCGAGGATCGGCTTCAGCAGCACCATGTGCTGCATCGCGGAATCGAGCGCGACGCCGAGTACGCGAACCTGTTTCATGGCGGCTCTCCATCCGAGGCGGGACCCTGCCATCGTAGATCCGTCGTCGGCGCGCGCACCCCCGGTTCTCGGAACTTCCGGGCGGCACCGTACCCTCATAGGAGCGCGTATTCGACAGAACTGAAGGTGGTGCGACGTGAGCGACGTCTCGTCCTTGGAGACATTCGACCGACGGGAGTCGGAGGTGCGGGGCTACATCCGTTCCTTCCCCGTGGTCTTCGACAGCGCCCGCGGATCGGTGCTGCACACCGCTGACGGCCGCGAGTTCCTCGATTTCTTCGCCGGTGCCGGCGTTCTGAACTACGGCCACAACAACCCGGCCTTCACCCGCGCGCTCATCGAGTACCTCGAGCACGACGGCATCATCCACGGCCTCGACATGGCCACCAGCGCCAAGAAGGGCTTCATCGAGGCCTTCGAGAAGCTGGTGCTCGAGCCGCGCGGCTACGACTACAAGCTGCAGTTCACCGGCCCCACGGGCGCCAACGCCGTCGAGGCGGCCCTCAAGGTCGCCCGCCAGGCCACGGGCCGGGCGAACGTCGTCGCGTTCACCAATGCCTTCCACGGCCTGAGCCTCGGCGGACTCGCTGCCACGGGCAACAGCCACTACCGCGAGGCCGCCGGCATCGCACTCGACAACGTGACGCGGCTGCCGTTCGACGGCTACCTCGGCGAGGGCGTCGACACTCTCGACCTGTTCGAGAAGATGCTCGGCGACCCCGGCAGCGGTCTCGACCTGCCGGCAGCGGTCATCGTGGAGGCCGTGCAGGGCGAGGGCGGCATCAATGTCGCGAGCTCGGCGTGGCTGCAGCGCCTGCGTCAGCTCACCGCCGACAACGGCATCCTGCTCATCCTCGACGAGATCCAGTCGGGCATCGGTCGCACCGGATCGTTCTTCGCCTTCGAGGAGTCGGGCATAGTTCCCGACATCGTCACGGTGTCGAAGTCGATCTCCGGATCCGGCCTGCCGATGTCGCTCGTGCTGCTGCGGCCCGAGGTCGACGTCTGGAAGCCCGGAGCCCACACCGGCACCTTCCGCGGCAACAACCTCGCCTTCGTCTCGGCTCGGGTCGCCCTCGAGGAGTACTGGACGGATGCCGCCCTCACCGATGGCGTGAAGGCCAAGTCGGCCGTGCTGAAGGCCGAGCTCGAGCGCCTCGCCGCCGCGCACCCGTCGCTCGGTGCCGTCGTGCGCGGGCGCGGCCTCATGTACGGCTTCGCCGTCGACGGCGATCGCACGCTGGCCGGACGCATCTCGAAGGAGGCCTTCACGCGCGGCCTCATCATCGAGACCTCGGGCGCCCACGACGAGGTGCTGAAGTTCCTGCCGGCCCTCACCATCACCGACGACGAGCTGGCCCGCGGCCTGCAGATCGTGAGCGACAGCCTCGACGCCGTGCTCTGAGCCACCGTCGGCGCCTGCGGCGCCTGCGGCGCCTTCGGCCGAGGCTCACCCAGTGCAGGGGCCAACAGGCCCACCCGGTCAATCGGGTGATCGGATCCGGGCTACTCTGACGCAGTGAAAATCGCATCGCGGCGACGTCTGACGCTCATCGGCGTCTCCCTCGCCCTCCTCGCTCTCGGCGCCGGCGTGGCATCCCAGGTCTCCGATGCCCTCGGACTCCAGAGCGAGCCGTCGGTCGGCATTCCCGCGGAGAACCTCACCGTCGCACCGGCCACGGCCATCGTGCTCCCGCCGGACTTCACGGCGATCGACGCCCCCGACGACCTGCGCGTCTCCACTGCCGTCGACGAGCTGCGCGACGCCGTCGCGGATGCCGGGGGCACCTCGGGAACCGCGACCCTCACGGTGCGCTTCGACAGTGCCGATGCATCCGGTGAGAGCTACTCCGTCTCGGGCACGGCCGACGCCATCAGCATCTCGGCCGCGTCGCGGAGCGGAGCCGTGCTCGGCGTCTACGATCTCGCGGCCGCGGTGCGGGCCGGGCGCCCGGTGACCGAGAACCTCGGCCACACGGTCGACTCGAAACTGCCGTTCCGCATGGTCGACCTCGGAGCGGTCGGGGTGGAGCCGGATGCCGACGCGTACGCGGCCGGCACCGACTACTCGCACAACTCCAACGCCTTCAAGGACGTCATCCTGTCGGATGCGCCCTACATCGACGACGCCGCCCTCGCTGTCGCCACGACGGGCTTCGAGGAGTACGTGCGACACACCCTCGCCCTCGGCTACAACGCCATCGCCGTGCCCGGCTTCATCGAGTACCTCACCTTCGACGGCGTCGGCGACGGCACCGAGGTGTACGCGGCCGACGATCCTCACCGCGCCAGGGCTATGGCCATGCGGGCCGCGTTCTCACCGATGCTGGACTACGCCCACGACCTGGGCATGAAGGTCTACTTCCGCACCGACATGCTGGCACTCACCACGCCGCTCGAGGACTACTTCGAGCGCACCTTCGGCGGCCTGGCCACGGAGGACCCGGCCTTCTGGGACGTGTACCGCGCCGGACTCGACGAGCTCTACACAGCCATGCCATCGGTCGACGGCGTCGTCGTGCGCATCGGCGAGGCCGGTCGCGTCTACGACCTGCCCGGCTGGGACTACTACTCCGAACTGGCGGTCACCTCGGTCGCATCCGTTCGCGCGATGCTCACGACCTTCAGCGACCAGGCCGAGGCCGCGGGCCGAGAGGTCATCTTCCGCTCGTGGAGCGTCGGCGTCGGCGCCGTCGGCGACATGCACACCGACCCGGCCTCGTACGCGGAGGTGCTCGACGGCATCGACTCCCCCGCCCTCGTCGTGTCGACGAAGTACAGTCTCGGCGACTTCTACAGCTACCTCCCGCTCAACACCACGCTCGAGTCCGGCTCGCAGAGGCGCATCGTCGAGTTCCAGAGTCGGCGCGAGTTCGAGGCGTTCGGCGCGCTGCCCAACGACCTCGGCGTGCTCTACCAGGAGGCGCTGACCCGGTTCATCGCCGCGAACCCGAACGTCGAGGGCATCTGGACGTGGACTCAGGACGGCGGCCCCTGGCGCGCCGGTCCGATGACGCTGGAGCTGACGACGGGGTTCTGGCAGCTCTACGAGCTCAACACCAGACTGGCCGTCAGCCTCGCCCGCGACCCGGAGGCCGATCCGGCCGAGCTCACGGCGGACTGGATCCGCCAGTGGTTCTCCGACGACCCGGCGACGGTCGAGGCGATCGGAACCGCGATGGCTTCTTCGCGCGAGGCCGTCACCGGAGGCCTCTATATCGGCCCGTTCGCCAGCCAGCGCGTGCGCGCCCTCGGTCTCGAGCCGCCGCCCATGATGTGGATCTTCGAGTGGGACATCCTCACGGGCGACAGCGCCGTCCTCGACGTGATCTACCACGTGAGCAAGCCCGACCTCGAGCAGGCCATCGCCGAGGGTGATGAGGCCGTCGCGACGGCCGAGTCGATGCGCGACACCATCGCCGCGACCGACGGCGGCACGTGGAAGGACGACGCGCTGCGGCAGCACTTCGTCGACACCCTCGACTACCAGGTGAACCTGTTCCAGACCCTCGGCTCGTACCGCACCATGGTGCTGCGTCACGCCCAGTGGCTGGATACGGGGTCGGATGCCGCCTACGACGAGTGGGCGCAGGCGAAGACGGCGTTCGAGGGCTTCGCCGCCGAGCACGAGGCCCGCTACAGCGGCGACGTCGACCTGCCGGCCTACAACCTCACCGCCGCCCGCCTCGGCACCGAGCGGGCGAGCCTCGACCTGCCGATGGCCTGGCTGGCGCGTGGGGTGCTGGTGCTGCTCGTGCTCTGGCTCGCCCTCGGCATCCTCGCGAGCCGACAGCGCTTCGCCGGCTGGCCCGGCGCCGCCTCGGCACGTGCGCTCTGGCTCGCCGGAACACGCCCCTGGCGGGCGGCGGATGCCGTGGCCGGGCTCTCCCGATCCTCCCGCGTACTCCTCGTGGCCGTGCCGGCAGCGCTCCTCGTGGTCAGCCGCGGCATCCTCACCTGGTTCATCGCCCCGACGCACCTGCTCTTCACGCTGGCCGCGTGGCTCGTCTTCGCCGCCGGCATCGCCCTCGTGATGCGCAAGCTGTCTCCGTGGCCGATCATCGCCGCCGTGGGCGGGGCGATCCTGCTGCGCGTCGTGCTGCTCCTCGCGGTGCTCGCCGTGCGCGGCCCCGGCTACTACTGGTTCGGGTTCTGGACCGATCCGGTCGCCCGCACCCTGTACATCACGCTGGCCTTCGCCCTCTTCGCGTGGGTGCTGGTGGCGGCCGGATGGTCGCTCGCCGGCCAGCTCGGCGGTCGCCGGGCGACGGGCACTGTACTGGGCTCGAGCGGCCTCGTGCTCGTGCTGCTCGGCGGCTTCCTCGGCGTCGTCGGCCTCGAGTCGGCCCTCACAGCTTGGAACGACCAGATGGCGCTGCTGCCGTGGGGCCTGTCGCGCATCCTGGGTCTGACCGTGTACCTCGAGATCCCCACGTCGACGCCGTGGTACGCGGCGGCGTTCGGCGCTGTGCTCCTCGTGGTCGGCGTCCTGTTGGCGCTGCCCTGGCATCGGCGTGCGACGAGGCCGCTCGTCGAATAGCGCCGTCGAAGCGCCCCGAGGAACGCGCTACTCGACCAGCGCCTGCGTGCCCAGCACCACCGCGAGCGCGAGCTTCTCGGCATCCGCCGTGCCCGGCTCGGCCGTGTAGACCATGAGCCGCAGGTCGTCCGCGGCGACGACGAGGGTGTCGCAGTCGAGGGTGATGTGCCCGACGGTGGGGTGATCGACCACCTTGCGCCTCGCCGACTCGCGCGGCTTCTCGAGCTCGCCGTGCTCCCAGAGCTCGATGAACCGAGGACTCTGCGCGCTGAGTTCACCGATGAGGCGGCCGACCGCGCGGTCGGCGGGATACCGCGACGCCGTCAGCCGCAGGTCGCTGACGAGCCGAGCCTCCAGCTCGGCCGTCTCCTCGGGGGTCTGCACGGCGCGGTTGCCCGGTCCGACGAGGTTGCGCCACACGGCGTTCCGCTCGATGCCGCGCAGCAGCGAGGTGTCGCCCATGAGAGCGTCGTACGGAGCATTGGCGACGATCAGGGTCATGGTGGCGTCGTAGACGGCGACGGGCGTGTTCGCCAGCCGATCGAGCAGGCGCTGCACGCTCGGCGGAATCCGCGTCGGAACGACATCGAGTCCCGGCGCCGCATGGCCGGCCAACTGGAAGAACAGTTCCCGCTCGGCATCCGACAACCGCAGGCCCCGGGCGAGCGCCTCGACGACCTGGGCCGACGGCGAGGTCGACCGGCCCTGCTCGAGTCGGGTCAGGTAGTCGGTGGAGATCCCGGCGAGCGCGGCGAGCTCCTCCCGCCGCAGGCCCGACGCCCGACGCCGGCCGCCGAGAGGCACGCCCGCGCTCTCGGGCGTCACGCGATCGCGCCAGCGGCGCAGCATCCGTCCGAATTCCCAGTCCATCCCCCCAGTGTGCGCGCCCGGGCCCCTCGTGTCCTAGCCCTGGTGGTCCTACGACAACGGAACGACTGCCTATCGGTATCCGGCAGGCGGATGCTGGAGCCATGACGAACGCACCTTCCTCCTCGCCCGCCCCCTCGACCACCATGGCGCCACTCGCCCTCGTGACCGGCGCCTCCTCCGGCATCGGCCGCGCCTTCGCCGAGCGGCTGGCCGGGCTCGGCTACGATCTCGTCGTCGTCGGACGCCGCCGCGATCGCCTCGACGCCCTTGCCGCCTCGGTGCCGGGCGTCGCGGTGCAGGTCGTCGAAGCCGACCTCTCGACCATCGCGGGCATCACCGCCGTCGCCGACGTGGCCGCGAGCCGGCCCGTGAGCCTGCTCGTCAACAACGCCGGCGTCGCGCACTACATGCCGCTGGCCGATCTGCCCGTCGAGAAGGCTCTCGAGCTGCTCAACGTGAAGGTCGTCGCGCCGACGCTGCTCACCCGCGCCGCCGTCACCGGCATGATCGCTCGCGGGGCAGGCACCATCGTCAACGTCGCCGGCATGATCGCCTTCTCGGGCCCGGCCGAGGCGCCGGCACCGCAGGGCGGCCGCGTCGTCTACACCGGCACGCTGGCGCATACGGTCGCTCTCACGCAGGCGTTGCAGGCCGAACTGGCCGGCACCGGCGTCGACGTGCACGTCGTGTGCCCGGGCATCGTGGCCACCGAGTTCCACACCGTGCAGGGCATGGACCTCTCGGCTCTCCCGCGCATGTCGGCCGACGACGTGGTCTCCGCCACCCTCGCTGGCATCGGACTCGGCGAGGTCGTCATCGCGCCGGGCGTCGAGGACTACGCGCTGCTGGAGACGGTCTTCACCGCCGACGTCGCGGCGTTCCACGGCCAGAGCCCGCAGCTCGCCTCGCGCTACGTCGCAGCCAGCACCGCTGCGTGAACGGCGCCGAGGCTCACCGGCGGCGCCCGACCCACCCTCCCCCATACGATGGCCGCATGAGTGACGACTACGACATCGTCGAACTGGGCGCCCTCGATGCCTGGCGCGACCACTTCGGCGGCTTCAGGCCCGAGAGTTCCCGCGACGGCCGGCGGGTGATCGACCACGAACTCACGATGCAGTACATCGGCATGACGGCCAACGCCTTCAAGCCCGGTGAGGAGGCGGGCTACTGGCACGCCCACTCGAGCATCGAGGAGGCGTACGTGTTCCTCGCGGGCCGCGGCCAGATGGGCATCGATGACGAGGTGGTCGACGTCGGCCCCGGTTCTGTCGTGCGCGTCGGGCAGGGCGTGTGGCGCACCTGGCGCTGCATGCCGGACTCCCCGGAGCAGCTGCGCTGGCTGTGCATCCGAGCCGGCGGAGGCGAACTCCCGCATCTCCCCGATGACAGCACCCGCGACAACGATCGCCCGTCACCCTGGTGAGGTCGCGCCCTGGTGAGGTCGCGGCCTCTCAGTCCGACGCCGCCAGCCGGCGCAGCAGGCCCGCGAGAGTCGCCTGCTCCTCCTGACTGAGACCGCGCAACTCCTCGGCCTCGCGCTGGGCAAGGGTGCGCATGGCGTCGTCGACCAGGGCGGCCCCCTCCGGCGTCAGTCGCACCAGCACGCTCCGTCCGTCCCGCGGATGCGGGCGACGGTCGACGAGGCCGCGGCGCGACAGGTTGTCGAGCCGATTGGTCATCGCGGCGCTGCCGATCATGGTCGCCTCGATCAACTGGGCGGGACTGAGTTCGTGCGGGGCATCCGCTCGCCCCAAGGCGGCCAGCACGTCGAACTCCCACGCGGCGAGGCCGGCACCGCTGAAGGCATCGGCGCGCAGCACGCTGAGCCGCTTCGACACGCGCCGCAGTCGCGACATGACGTCGAGCGGAGTCAGGTCGACATCGGGCAGGCGCCGAGACCATGCATCGATGATCAGGTCGACCTCGTCATCGGGCTCTCTCACGTTGGGAGCCTACAGCCGACGTCGCATCATCGAACCCGAGGCGGGGGTGCGCGCTGTCAGCGTTTGCGCTTCCGCGGCTTGGCCTTCACCACGGTCGCCACGCGCACCCACAGCTCGCCGAACGAGCGCGCGGCCTCGGTGTTCGGGGCGTAGCTGGAGACCGGAGCCCTCGCCGCGCCCATCCGTTCGATGAGCACTGTGGCCGGCACCACGATGTTGGTCACGGCCTTGTTGCTGCGAGGGAGATCGCGCACGGTCTCGCGGTGGACGGTCTTGCGCCGATCCACCATCGAGAGGAACGCGAGGATCGGAGCCTTCGACACCGAATCGGCGACGAACTCCGTGACCTGCTCCAGGGAACGCATCGCGAGCGGCGACGGCACGAGTGGAACGACGACGACATCGGCGGAGTACACGGCGTTCGCCGAGACGATCGAGGCACCGGGCGGGCAGTCCAGGATGACCACGTCGTAGTCTCGCTCGACGTGCTCCAGGATCTTGGCGATGCGCTGCTCCGACTTCTTCGCGTGATCCAGCACCAGGTCGAGGTCGCGATAGCCCGCATCGGCCGGAAGCACGTCGAGTCCGCGGATGCTCGTCGAGCGGATGGCGCCGCGCACCTTGCTCTCGCCGGCGACGAGCGCGTCGATCCCGCCCTTCAGCTTCGGCTTCACCTGCAGCAGGTAGGTCGCGGCTCCCTGCGGGTCGAGGTCCCACAGCAGCACCCTGAAGTCGGCGGCCGCCTCGGCCGCCAGGTTGACCGCAGCGGTCGTCTTCCCGACGCCGCCCTTCGTGCTGTACACGGCTACGACCTTCATCCCGGCGTCCTTCCTCGGAGACCGGCGCCGATCAGCACCACTCTTGACGCTGAAGCTATCAGCCTCGGCCGTTACGGCGTCCACCACGGACGTAGCGGCAGGCCATCACCGATCCCGGCATGCTCGTCCGGTCGAGCAGCAAGCACCTGGTGCAGCTGGATGCCGCCCACCTCGAAGGCGAGCCGCGACCCGGCCATGTACAGCCCCCACACCTTCGCCGTCGGCAGGCCCACCTCGGCCACGGCCTCGTCCCAGTGCTCCACCAGGTTCGCGCACCAGTCGCGCAGGGTCAGTGCGTAGTGCTGGCGCAGGTTCTCCTCGTGCAGAACCTCGAGACCGGCATCCTGAGCGTCGGTGATGATGCGGCCCGACCCCGTGAGTTCCCCGTCGGGGAACACGTAGCGGTCGATGAAGCCTCGGGCCGACGGCTCGGAGTGGTTGTCGGGCCTGGTGATGCAGTGGTTCAGCAGCAACCCGCCCTCGCGCAGCCGAGACTGCAGGAAGGCGAAGTACGCCGGATAGTTCTTCACCCCGATGTGCTCGAGCAGGCCGATCGACGACACGGCATCGAACCCGGTCTCGGCGATGTCGCGGTAGTCGCCGTAGCGCACCTCGGCGAACTCGCCCAGCTCCTCGTCGACGATGGCCTGCTGCGCCCACGCCGTCTGCTCCTCGGAGAGGGTCACCCCGATGGCGTGAACCCCCCGTCTGGCGGCGTAGCGCACCATGCCTCCCCACCCGCATCCGACATCGAGCAGCCTGTCGCCGGGCTTCAGGCGCAGCTTCTCGAACACCAGGCGGTACTTGTTCTCCTGCGCTTCGTCGAGCGAGGCGTCGAGGCGCGGATAACAGGCGCAGGTGTAGGTCATCGACGGCCCGAGAACCCATTCGTAGAAGGTGTTCGACACGTCGTAGTGATGATGGATGGCCTCGGCGTCGCGGCCCTTGCTGTGCCGCAGACCGCCGGCGACCCTCCGCCAGCGCGCCGGCGCCTCCTGCGGCGGCGGCGCTATCGGCTTCAGGTGCTCGACCCCGATGGAGCGCACGATGTGGGCCATCACACGCGGCGGCGGCAGCCTGAACACCAGGTCGTCGGCCAGGGCCTTGAGCAGCTCGTACGGATCGCCCGGATGCACCCCGTGGATCTCCAGGTCGCCCGCGATGTAGGCGCGCCCGAGTCCGAGGTCGCCGCGCCCCGTCGCGAGATAGGTCGTGCCCCGCGGCGTCTTGAGCTCGAGGCCGAGGGCGGCATCCGCCGGTCCGGACGAGCTGCCATCGTAGGCGGTGAACCGCAGCGGGAGCTTGCCTCCCGCGAGGATCTCCACGACCTCGGCGAGGGTGTACCGGCCGGGTGCGTCAGGCCTGCCGGCGGCATCCGTCGAACCCGTCGCATCCGTCGCGCGTTCCTTGAACGTGGTCATCGTCGTTGAACCGCCTTCGCATAGAGGTCGAGGAGCCTGGAATCGGGGTCGAAGCGCGCCTTCGCAGCCCTGTAGGCGTCGCCGCCGTACAGCTCGTCGAACTCCTCGGGCGAGTAGAACGATTCGGAGTACAGCGATTTGTGCCCGTCGAGCTCGGACACCCGCCGCTCGATGCGCCGGTTGGTCTCGCCGTCGGATGCTCCGACGGGGACGGTCGACCAGAAGCCGACGTTGACGTAGCTGCGCCCGGGCGTGATCGGGTACAGCGGCCATCCGGCGCCGCTAGCGGCCCCGCCGTGCGCACCGCGCAAGCGCAGCGGGCAGAGCCAGATCGGCTGGATCGGCACGTTCTCGAGGAACCAGTGCAGGAACTCGGCCGTGCCCTCGATCGGGATCTCGACATCCTGGATGACGCGTTCGCGGGGCGGCCGACCCTTCAGCCGCTCCAGGCGGTCGCCGATGTCGAACCGTCGCTCCAGCCTCATGAGCGTCGCGTACGAGCTGCTGCGCCTGTAACGACGGGGCCAGAATCTGCGGATCGTCGGATGCTGCGCGCCGAAGGCCTCGGAGCACCAGAACCAGTCCGTGTCCCACCGCCACAGGTAGTCGTGAATGGTCAGCCTGTCGTGGCTCACGCCGTCGTCGTGCTGCAGCGAGCGGTAGTAGATGCTCTGCCCGGTGTAGTCGCTGACCGCTCCGGGCGCTGCCGTGCGCGTACCGAGGCTCAGGTAACCCTCGTCGGCGCTGAAGACGACGCCGTCGAGGTAATCGACCGGAACCCCGTCGAACTCACCGGTCGCGACGACGCGGTCCATCGCGGCGACCAGGTCGTCGATGGAGTGGAACCGCACCTGCCTGAGGGCGACGAACGGATCGACGGGCTCGAGTTCGATGCGCAGGCGCACGGCGTAGCCGAGCGTGCCGTAGGAGTTCGGGAAGGCCCGATAGAGCTCCGGATGCCGGTCAGCGGAGACCGTGATCACCTCGCCGGCACCGGTGAGCACGTCCATCTCGACCACGGACTCATGCGGCAGGCCGTTGCGGAACGACGTCGACTCGATGCCGAGCCCCGTGACGGCACCGCCGACGGTGATGGTCTTGAGCTGCGGAACCACGAGCGGCGCGAGCCCGTGCGGGAGGGTCGCCGCGACCAGGTCCTCGTAGGTGCACATGCCAGCGACATCTGCCGTTCCGGCCTCGGGGTCGACGGCGATGACGTCGGTCAGGCCCGAGGTGTCGAGGCCGGGCGCGTCGGCCTTCGCCCGCGAACGGAACAGGTTCGAGGTGGGCTTGGCCAGTCGCGCCGTCGCCGTCGGCGGAACGGCCCTGTAGCTCTCGAGAAGCCGCTCGACGCCGGCGGCGTGGGCGGTGTGCGCGTCGATCGCAGGAGCGGACACGCCTCCACGCTAGTCCGCGTGAGCCCGCGAGCGAAGGGTCCGATTCCGGGTCAGCCTCCGGCGGCCTCTCCGGAGGAGCTGCCGACGACGATGGCCACGCCCTGCGACGGCAGTCGGAGTCCGGATGCCGCCCCACCGGTGAGCACGTCGACGCCGTCGACCAGCACCTCGGCCTCGTCGGCGCCGTGGTTGATGACGAACACCGCCCCACCGCGTCGGACGACCTCCACCTGCTCGCCCGTCGCGACCGGCGCCGGCACCTCGATGCCGGCATCGGCGACGAGCTGTTCGACGAGCTGCCGCAGCGCCGACGGTTCGGGGAGGGTCGCGACGTACCAGGCGCTTCCGCTGCCGGACGCCCGGCGTGTGACGGCCGGCCAGCCGGCGAGAGCGCCGTCGGTGAAGGTGGCGAGGGTGTCGGCATCCGTCACCCGCACGAACTCGGCCCAGACGTGACCGTCGGCGGCACCGCCGAGCACCTCGCCCTTCAGGGGAACCGGGGGCGCCTCGCCGGCACCTGTAGCCTCCAGGTCAGCGCCAGCTGGCGGGGCGAACTCCTCGATCCAGATGCCGAGCACGCGCCGCAGCGCGTCACCGAGGTAGCCGCCCAGGTGCACGTGCAGGTTCTCGTCGGTGATGCCCGTGCCGAAGCCGGTGACGAGGGTGCCGCCGGCATCGGCGAAGGCGGCCAGGTTCGCGCCCTGGGGGTCGGTCAGCGTGAAGTGCACCGGCACCAGCACCAGGCTGTACGCCGACAACTCGGCCTCCGCCTGTACGAAGTCGACAGCGAGGCCGAGCGACGTGATGACGCTGTGCCAGGCGAAGATCGTGCGCAGGTAGGACACCTCGGCCGGTGACCCGGGCTGCTCGATGGCCCACCAACTGGTCCAGTCGAGCGCGATCGCGACTCGGGCCGGCACCAGGGTGCCCACGATCGCAGCGTCGCCGTCGAGGGCTGAGAGCGCGGCGAGCTCCCGGCCCAGCTGCTCGACCTCCCGCCAGACCCTGGTGTCCGTTCCCGAGTGCGGCACCAGGCCGGAGTGGAACTTCTCGCTGCCGACGGCCGACTGACGCCACTGGAAGAACAGGATGCCGTCGGCTCCCCGCGCCACGGCCCGGTACGACCAGGCCCGCATCTGCCCGGGCGCCTTCACGGCGTTGCGCGGGCGCCAGTTCACCGCGCTCGTCGCCTGTTCCATCAGCAGCCACGGCGCTCCGCCGCCGAGCGAACGCATGAGGTCGTGCACCATGGCCGCGTACGGCGTCGAGAGAGGATCGGCGGGGTCGGGATAGGTGTCATCGCTCACGACGTCGACCTCCTGGGCCCACGCCCAGTAGTCCAGGGGCTTGAAGAAGCCCATGAAGTTCGTGGTCACGGGCAGCGTCGAACGCTCGCGGATGACGGCGACCTCGGAGCGGAAGCACGCGAGCAGCTCGTCGTTGGAGAAGCGGTCGAAGTCGAGCAGCTGGGTGGGATTCCGGAAGGTCGGCGCCGTGCGCGGCGGCTGCACCTCGTCGAAGGAGTCGTAGCGCTGCGACCAGAAGGCCGTGCCCCACACCCGGTTGAGCTCGTCGATGCTGCCGTAGCGCTGCTGCAGCCAGGCGCGGAACGCCGCGGCCGAGACCTCGCAGTAGCAGTGGCTGACGTGGCATCCGTATTCATTGTTCACGTGCCAGAGCTCGAGCGCCGGGTGATCGGCGTACCGCTCGACGATGCGCGTGACCAGCTCGCGAGCCCGCTCCCGGTACACCGGGGAGCTCGGGCAGTACTGCTGGCGGCTTCCGACGGCGAGCCGAACACCGTCTTCGGTCACGGGCAGGGTCTCCGGATGCCGCAACGCCAACCACGGCGGCGGAGACGCCGTCGCCGTCGCCAGGTCGACACGCACGCCCGCAGCGTGCAGCAGGTCGAGTACCTCGTCGAGCCAGTCGAAGTCGTACTCACCGGGGCGCGGCTCGAGGCGGGCCCAGGAGAACACGCCCACCGTGGCGAGCGAGACACCGGCTCGGTTCATGAGCCGCACGTCCTCATCCCACACCGGCCGTGGCCACTGCTCCGGATTGTAGTCCCCGCCGTACCAGATCGTCATGCCGCGGTCCTCCTCGACCATCGATGCCTCGGTTGCCCGTCAGCGCTGTGTGAAGAATTCGACCGCGGCCTGGCGGAAGACCCGCGACCCCGGAGCGTTGAAGTGGTGACGGTCGGGCAATTCGACGAAGGTGCCGTTGGGGGTGGCATCCGCCAGCAGCTTCGACCGCTCGAGGATCGCGTCGTCGCTGCCGGTGGCGAACAGCATCTGCTGCGTCGGCGGATGCGCCACGTCGGGGTCGGCATCGCCCAGGCGCATACCCTCAGCGAGCGCTATGAGCGCACGCAGGTCGTTGCCGGCGACCCGCTCGGTGAGCGTCACGTAGTTCTGGGTCACCGTGTCTTCGACGGGTATGCCGTGATCGGCATATGCTCGCGCCTGCTCGATCTGGAGGCGCGCGAGGGGGCGTCCGTCGGGGATGCCGCCGAGCACGGCGCGCTCCACGTGGTCGGGAACCTGCACGGCGAGTTGCCAGCCGACGCGAGCTCCGAGGGAGTAGCCGGCGTACAGCACGGAGTCGAGCAGGTAGGTGTCGAGCACCGTCACCAGGTCGTCGACGAAGGCGTTCATGCCGTACGCGGATGCCTCGTGCGGCTTGTCGCTCGCACCGTGCCCGCGCTGGTCGACGCCGAGAACACGGAAGCCGGCGCGCGTCAGGTCGCGCACCCACCCGGTGCTCACCCAGTTGTCGCGGCAGCTCGACGCGAAGCCGTGGACGCACAGCACCGTGGGGGCGTCGTCCTCACCCCACTGGTACGTCGCTATGCGCAGGCCGTCGGCCGACATCACGTACTGCGGCGATGGCATCTCGGTCAGGGCGGTCAGCGCTGGGGGCATGTCGCCTATTCTGGCCCACCACGGCACGAGCCCACGCCCTGGAGTCTCGAGGCCACCCTCACGGCGCCCGCAGGTGAACCCGCTCCCCCTGCGTGCTCAGCAGGTTCAGGATCTCCGCCGGCTCCCTCGACGCGCTCACGTGACCATGCGGCATTCGAGTGTCGAACTCAGCGGCCTCGCCGGCCTCCAGCACGATCTCCCGGCCGCCGAGCGACAGCCGCACGCGGCCGCTGAGTACGTAGATCCAGTCGTATCCCTCGTGGGTGCTGGTCTCGATCGGCGCATCGGGATCGTGGCCGGGCAGCACCATCTTGAATGCGTGCACGTCGGGATTGTCGCGGGTGAGCGGGATGATGGCCTTGCCGTTGCGGTAGAACGGCTTCGGACGCACCCGGGGGTCGGCGATCTGCGGGGCGCCGACGAGGTCGTCGAGGCTCACGCGGTACACCCCCGCAAGCCGGATGAGCAGCTCCAGCGCAGGCTTCCGAGTACCGGATTCGAGCCGTGACAGGGTGCTCACCGAGATGCCGGTGCGCTCGGCGAGGTCCGCGAGAGTGAGCTCTCGACGCTGCCGCAGGGCGCGCAACCGCGGCGCGACCTGGTCGAGCATCACCTCGAAGGACGCGGATGCGTCGCCGACGGCATCCGGGTCCGAGTCGTCCGAGCCCGACGTGCCGTGCCACTCGTGCGTATGCGCCATGAAGACCGCCCTCCTTGCCGTTTCGGCAAACGTGGTTGCCAGTCTATGAGCGCCTTTGTGAGGATCGACACATGAACACCACCTGGGACGTCATCATCGTCGGCGGCGGCAGCGCCGGACTCAGTGCAGCGATCATGCTCGGCCGTTCGCGCCGGCGCGTGCTCGTCATCGACGAGGGCCGGCCGCGCAATCGCGTCGCCGCCCACACGCACGGAGTGCTCGGCCGCGACCACACCTCCCCGCTCGAACTGCTGGCCGACGGCCGCCGCGAGCTGGAACGCTACGACTCGGTGACGGTGCACGCCGACGGGGTCGTCACGGCCGCCCCGCTGGACGACGGCTTCGAGGTCTTGCTCCGCTCCGGAGCTGTTCATCGCACCCGACGGATGCTGCTGGCCACGGGCCTGCGCGACGAGCTGCCCGACATCAGCGGGCTGGCCGAGCAGTGGGGGCGCGGCGTCGTCGTCTGCCCGTACTGCGACGGCTGGGAGATGCGGGATCGACGCATCGCGATCCTGGCCGGCGGCGCTGCGAGCACCCACCAGGCTCAGCTCATGCGCCAGCTCTCCGAGGACGTCACCTATCTCGTGAACGGCAGCGACCTCCCCGACGAGGCCCACGCCGCACTCGTGGCACGCGGGATCGCGGTTGAGGATCGTCTGGTCGCCGGGGTCGAGTCGGATGCGGTCGGCACTCTGAAGGCCGTGCGTCTCGCCGACGGTACCGCCGTTCCCGCCGATGCGGTCTTCGCGGCCCCGACTCCGACGCCCGCCGATGGGTTGGCGCGCAGTCTCGGCGCGCGGGTCGTCGACCGTCAGGGAGCGAGCTGGCTCGACGTCGACCCGATGGGCCGCACCAGTGTGCCGGGCCTGTGGGCTGCCGGCAACGTGACGGATGCGCGGTCCTCGGTGCCCTTCGCGATGGCGGCGGGCAACATGGCCGGGGCCGGCCTCGACGCCGAGCTGGTCGAGGAGGATGTGCGCGCTGCCCTCACCACCCTCGCCGCCCCGCTGTCTCGCGCAGCGGCATCCTGACCGGGTCCGCTCGGCGAGCGACTCTGGAACCGCCGCCCGCCGATGGCTACCCTTGATGGATGCGACCACTTCGCTATTCCATCAACGTCACTCTGGACGGATGTGTCGACCATCGTTTCGGGGTCGCCGACGAGGCACTGCATCGTCATGCGGCGGAGAACCTCGCACGGGCCGACGCCCTCATCTTCGGGCGAGTCACCTACGGGATGATGGAATCGGCCTGGCGGTTGCCGACGTCGGGCGAGATGCCCGCGTGGACCGAACCCTTCGCCGAGACCATCGATGCCGCGAAGAAGTACGTCGTGTCGAGCACCCTCGAGAGCGTCGACTGGAACTCCGAACTGATCCGTGGCGATCTGGGCGAGGCGATTCGGGCCCTCAAGGAGCAGCCGGGCGACGGCTTGCTCGTGGGCGGGGTGACCCTGCCGCTGGCCCTGGTCGAATTGGGACTGATCGACGAGTACGAGTTCGTGGTGCATCCGCGGGTCGTCGGGCACGGTCCAGCCCTGCTCGCCGGCCTGTCGACGCCCCTCGACCTGAAGCTCGTGGGCAGGCTCGAGCTGGAATCCGGCGCGGTGGCCCTGCAGTACGTGCCTGCCGGATAGCCCGGGCAGCATCTCAGCGCGTACGGCGCCCCGCGAAGATCGCTACGAGGAGCGGGATGACCGAGGCGATCATCAGCACCGTGCCGAGCACCACGTCATCGGGCCGCACCACGGCGCCGGCGACCAGCAGAGCACCGAACAGCACCGCCGACACGACTCGTCGCATCGCGCGCTCCAGCCGTGCGACCCGCCGCTCGAGCGCCGGGTTCGCCATCGACACGGAGCCGTCCTCGATGCGGGTGACGAGGGAGTCGAGCCGCTTCGGCAGGCGCCAGGCGAGGCCGGCGGTCTCGAGAGCCTGCCGGGCGACATCCTGAACCACGTTGCCGCGCTCGTCGCGCAGCAACTGCGAAGCGTACGGCTCGATCGAGTCCCAGAGGTTGAACTCGGGGTCGAGCGCGCTGCACACCCCGGAGGTGAGCGACATCGCCCGGATGATGAGCAGGAAGTTCTCGGGCAGCTGGAACGGCAGCGACCGCACCACATCGCCGAACTGCACGGCGAAGTCGCGGAACTCCCGAGGATCCACCTCGCGCAGCTCGGCGAAGCCCATCCCGCCGAAGCGGGCGAAGAGCTGGGTCATCGCGCGCTCGAGCTCGGCCGTCTCGGCCGACGGCAGCAGCACGCCCAGGTCGCGGATGGCATCGACCAGGCCCTTGCCGTCCCGAGAGGCCGCCGCGATCAGAAGCTTCCGCAGGCCCCGGCGCGTTCCCGCGGGAACCTCGCCCATCATCCCGAAGTCGATGAACGTGAGCTTCCACGACTGACCGTCGGAGACGCCCGGCACTCCGTCGCCGTCGGCCACCGGGGTGACGAAGATGTTGCCCGGATGCGGGTCCGCGTGGAAGAAGCCGTGGGTGAAGAGCTGGTCGAACATGACGGCCGCGAAGACCGGGGCGACCTGCGCGGGCTCGATGCCGGCGGCGCGGAGGGCATCCGCATCCGTGATCTTGATCGCCGTGACGTCCTCGAGGGTGAGCACGCGGCGGGTGGTGCGCTCCCACACGATGGCAGGCACCGCCACCCGGGCGTCGTCGGCGAAGTCGGCGGCGAAGTGTTCGAGGCTGGCCGCCTCGTGCAGGTACTCGATCTCCTCGCGGCTGGTCTGCGCGAACTCCTCGACGAGGGCGCGCGCGTCGACCCGGTCCGACACGAGCCGCACCCGGCTGAGCCATCCGCCCACCTTGCGCAGCGCAGCGAGGTCGGTCTCGACGATCGCGTCGATGCCCGGCCGCTGCACCTTGATGACGACGGCATCCAGCCCGGTTTCTTCAGCGTCGAGCGGTCCGAGCGTCGCACGGTGGGCCTGGCCGAGGGATGCAGCGGCCACGGGCGTCTCGTCGACCGCGGCGAACGCGCGCTCGAGCGGCATGCCCAGCTCGGCCTCGGCGAGCGTGCGGATCGCGGGGAACGGAACCGGCGGCACCTCGTCCTGCAGGCCCTCCAGCTCGGTCGTGATCTCGGGCGGCAGCACGTCGAGGCGCGACGACATGAACTGGCCGACCTTGATCATCAGCCCGCCGAGGTCGACGGCGAGAACGTGGAAGCGCTGCGCGAACCGCCGCATCCGCTTCGACCGGGAGCGCGCGGCGAGGGCGCCCAGCCCTATGCGCGGCAGGAACAGCTCGAACCACCACGTGACCGCGAGGTTCCAGCCGGCGAAGCGGAGGATGCGCCTGTAGCGGGCGCGGGTCTCACCGGTGCCGGCGACCGCCGCTCCCCCGCTTCGGGGATCCGACGTCACCCTCGTCAGCCCTGGGCGAGGATCGAGTGGAGTCGGCGGCGTGCGTCCTCCAGCACGGAGACGGCCTCGCGGATCTGCTCCGGCGACCCCTCGGTGTTCACCTGCGCGGCCACGCGGGCCAGCTGCAGGCCGGCCTTGGGCAGCGCTGAGAATCCGGTGTCGTCGGAATCGCTCGTGGCAGCCCAGGGAGCCGCTCCGCTGGCGGCCTCGGCTTCGGCGCGGCCGGCATCCGTCAGCGAATAGGTCTTGCGACCGTTGGACTCCTCGGCGCTGATGAGGTCCTCATCGGCCAAGAGCTGCAGGGTCGGGTAGACGGAGCCGGCGCTGGGCTTCCAGCTGCCGCCGCTGCGCTCCTCGATCTGGCGGATGATCTGGTAACCGTGCATGGGCTGCTCTGCGAGCAGCGCGAGCACGGCCGCGCGCACATCGCCGCGGCCCACCCGGGTGCCTCCGCGCTTCTCGAACGTCGAGCGCAGCTCCTCCATCTTCTGCCAGATGCCCTCGGCGTTGAAGCCGGTTCCGAATCCGCCTGCGGGGAATGAACTGCCCATGATGATCTCCTCCGAACGTCGTGAACGATACTCAACGATATATCGCGACTTCCGTGAACGATAGGGTTCCCAGCGCACTCGAAGGAACGGTCGAACCCCCGCAACGGCGAGCGAGCGGGACCGCATCTGCACCTGCTGCGTGCGTAGTGGGTCTAGCGTCGCCGCAGCTCCAGCACGGGAATCACGCGATCCGTCTTCGCCTCGTACGAGGCGAAGCTGCTGCCGGGCAGCGAGGTGAATCGCGCCCAGCCTTCGTCACGAGCGGCTCCGGTGAGCCGCACAGCGTGCACGCCGACGTTGCCGTCATCCGGTGTCTCGATCTCGATATCAGGATGCGCCACCAGGTTGTGGAACCAGGCCGGGTTGTCGGGAGCCCCGCCCTTCGATGCGGCGATCAGCCAGCCGTCGTCGGTGGGGATCGCCCGTACTGGGCTCACCCGCACCTCACCGCTCCTGGCGCCGACGTGGTGCAGCAGCACGAGATCGCGACCGAATCCGGCCCTCTCCACGGTGCCGCCGGTGCGGCGGAACTCCTCGATGATCTCGTCATTCCAGTCCGACATGCGGTTCCTCCTGTGCGCGCCTGACGGAGTGCGGCGCCTGCAACCCACGCTACGCGCGGTTCGGAGTGCATCGGGACGGATGCTCGCTGGGGCTCAGTGCACCAACGAGCTCAGCCAGATGACGGCGCCGCCGAAGGCCGTGGTGATGAGCGCGCTGAGCAGGCGCATGGGCCACGTGCCGTGGTTGCGCTCCGAGTTCACCCAGCCGATCACGGCGAGGGTGACCACTCCGATCCAGAGGGCGATGTAATACGCGACGTACTCGTCGACCCAGCCAAACGTCGCCGTCGCGAGCGCGACTGACGGCAGCAGCATCGCGAGCAGCATCCCGATCGAGTGCAGGGCAGCACGACCGATGGCCCGCCCGATCGGCACGGCGCGACCCTCGGCACTGTTCCGACTCGCGACGACGGCGGCGTAGACGTGCGTCAGCCAGAACACCCCGACGGTGCCGACGATGAAGAGCAGCACCTCGCCATCAGTGTCGAAGTGCCAGCCCACTGCGACGAGCGTGGTGACGAGCACGATGCCGTACACCGCGTGCTCGGTGTTGTAGGCGTTGAAGAGCAGGCGCGTCAGGCGTGTGGAACGTCGAGGTCCCGCCGCGCTGACAGTCTCGCGCTGGTTCTCGTGCATGCGTCAACGTTCCCACGCTCTCGCGGTCGTGGCGAGTGCGGATAGGCCTTCCCCAAGCGGCGACGTGGCCCGGTGCGGCGACGAGATCCGTCTAGTCGTTCGACTTCCAGAGGATCTGACGTATCGGACCCTCCTGGGCTTTCGACTCGACGAACTCGTAGGACTCTGCGACGATCTGCTCGAGCACCGCCAGATCGACATCGCCGAGGCGCTTGATGTAGACGCAGTAGCCGGTCAGGGAGTGCTTGCCCAGCTTCGACAGGAGCTCCGAGTGGCGTGCCGTGCCGTCCATCAGGTAGACGGTCAGCTTGCCCTTCCTCGGATAGAAGCCGATCGTGTGGCCGTCGCCTTCGCGGCCGCTGTCGTACTTGTAGTGGTACGTGCCGAAGCCGATGGTGCCGACATTCCACAGCTCCGGCTCACGCCCGCTGATCCGCTGCATCATCTCGACCAAGGTCTCGCTATCGCGCACGGTCTGCTCGTCATCGAGCGAGGCGATGTACTCCGTCACCGAGCGGTCGTCG
This sequence comes from Leifsonia sp. Leaf264, assembly GCF_001422325.1. Taxonomy (GTDB): domain Bacteria; phylum Actinomycetota; class Actinomycetes; order Actinomycetales; family Microbacteriaceae; genus Orlajensenia. The sequence continues at coordinate 522,260 of NZ_LMMR01000007.1, read as the reverse complement.
TTGTCCGTCATCCGTTTCACCCCTCTCGTTCGCACGGAACGCGGTCAGGCCGAGCATCCGCCGAGTGGCCGCGGATGCTCCTGCACATGGCCTCCGACGATACGCCGCCCGTCGGGCAGAGTCAGCCCGCCACCTCGTCAGCCGACTGCCTCCCGCCTCCCGCCTCAGCTGATGAGCTTCCAGGGGCCGTAGAGCGCCGTCGGGCTCGGGGTCGCACCGGCGCTGTACCACTGGGCCTGATAGACGTGGCCAAGGTAGCTCACCTTCTCGCCCCCGGTGTAGACGGTCGCGGCACTCCAGGCGGGAACGCCGCCGGGCGTCGTGGAGGCGACGATCTCGCTCCACGGGCCACCGACTCCGCCGGGCGTGGTGCCGCGCGTGTACCAGAGCGCCTTGAACGTGCGGCCCTGGTAGACCACGACATCCCCGGCGTTGAAGACTCCCGTCGACGTCCAGAGGGTCGACCCGTCCGCCGCGATCGCGATCTCGGCCCAGGAGCCGTTGGCGTTGCTGCCGGGGATCTCCCCCTTGCTGTACCAGAGCGCCCGGAAGACCTTCCCGTTGTAGCTCACCTGGTCTCCGGCGGAGTAGGCCGTCGTCTTGTCCCAGGCGGCCGGCTTCGGCACGCCCTGGCCGCCGAGCTGCAGGTCGCAGCTGATCCGTCCGCTGAAGAGAGCATGACCTTCGGATGCCGTTCCCGAGCCGGCTCCGTAGATGCCGTCGTCGGCCCACAGAACCTCCTTGGTGCCGTCGACGCAGCTCGAGTTCGGCGCCAGCGCGAAGCCCTCGACGTTGTTGTTCGGCAGGGCGGCAGGGCGGGCGTAGGCGGCATCCGGAACGATCGAACCGGTCGCACTCACCTTCAGCACGGTCGAGGTCACCCCGCAGGTGTTGTCGCAGAGAGCCCAGATGCGCTGGGCGTCGGCGTCGAACGCCACATCCATCACGTGGCCCATGCCCGTGTCGACGACAGCCACCCGGTGGAACGAGTGGTCGCTGTTGAGCGCGTAGGCGTAGAGCTTGCCGTCGTTCTCGAGGGCCGCGAAGTAGAGGCCGGTGCCGTGCTTCGGGTAGTCGATCGGCTTGTAGGCCTTGCCCGTCGACTGGTCGACGAATCCGTTGCCCGTGAGGTAGCTGTCGGGAACGAAGGTGACGCCCTCGAAGCCGAGGTTCGCCTCGGTCTTGTTGCCGGCGTGCAGTTCGGGGAACTCGGCGGTCAGGTTCCACTGGTCCGTCGCGACGAGCTGGGTGCCGGCCTGAGTCGGGTCGAAGCGCAGGATCGAGTTCAGCGGGATGGTGTTGGCGGCGTTGTTGCGCTCGGTCGTGACGTAGAGGGCGCCATCCGCTCCGATGGTGAGTCCCTCGGTGTCGGGCTGGTTGGTCGCCGCGTCGGTGCTGCCCGGGAAGAAGATCTCCTTGCCGGCGCCCCATCCGTTGCTCGTGTCGGGCACCCAGGTCTCGCCCTGCTTGACCATGCGGAACACCCAGCTCTTGTTCTTGACGCTGTAGAGCACGTTCGCGTTGCTCGGGTCGAAGATGATGCCGCTGACGTCGCGACCCTCGGGTCCGGTCGTCGTCGTCCAGGCGCACTGCGTGTCGGCTACGGCGACGGATGCGTTACCCGGCCACGCGGCGGGCGTGAGGGCGGTCGCCGGCAGGGTTCCCGTGCCCGACGGCGCCTCGGGCTGGCAGTTCAGGGTCGGCGCGGGAACGTCGGCCGGGTTGGTCAGCTGGGTCGCGCAGGCTGCGGCGTTGGAGGCGCCGAAGCTCTTGTCCTTCACGGATGCGAACGCGCCGCTGCCGTCGGGGCAGCGCGCGAAGGCGCCGGCGCCGAAGTTGTTGCCCTCGTCGGCACCAGACTCGCCAGCGGTGTAGTCGACCGAGTCGACGAGAGTGCCCGCGGTGCCGTTGGCGCCGTCGGGCAGGTAGAGCTTCACGCTGTCGCCGCCGCTGCCGAGGCCCTTGCCCGAGCCGAAGTAGGCGAAGCCCTTGGCGGGAATCGTGGTCGTCGCCGTGCCGTCGGCGAGCTTCGCCGAGAACGCCGTCGCCGCCGTGGCTGCCCCGCTGTCGATCTGCAGCCAGCCGGCGATGCTGACGGCGGTCGCTCCGCTGTTGTACAGCTCGATCGCATCGCCGACGGGGGTCGCCCCGTTGTCGGAGGAGACCTCGTTGATACGGATGCTGGTCCAGTCGGCGGGCGTCGTCGGGTCCGTCGGCTCCGTCGGCGCTGCCGGGGCGAAGCGGCTCTTCCCGGGCGATCCGATGTCGCCGGTGGTCGACGTCCACGACGCCTCGGCGTCGCCCACTGCGGACAGCTGCCACTGCGAGGCGTCGTTCGCGCCGAGTGCGGCTTCAGTTTTCGGGATGCCCGCGACGCCCTGCGTGCGCGGTCCCTTCACGGGGCCGGTGCCCTGGTCGTTGTAGCTGAGGCGGTCGACGAGGTTCGCGACGGCATCCGTGCCGCTGAAGAGGTTGATCTCGTCGGCCCGGCCGAGGTTGGTGACGTTGCCCGCGAGGATCTTCACGTCGGCGCCGAGGGCCCAGTCGCTGCGGAAGGTGGCATCCGCCGATTCGGTGATGATCGCGGACTGGCCGACGGCGAGAGTGCCGAGGCTGTCGAGCGGAACCGTGCCGGGCGCCCTGCTGTCGTCGTCGAACGACCAGCCGGCGAGGCTCACCGGTGCCGAGCCGAGGTTCGTGAACTCGATGTACTCCCCCGACGAGTTCACCGGGTTGTACATCCATTCGGTGATCCTGATGGATGCCGCATCGGCGGCCTGGGCGGTGGCGGGCAGTGCGAGCGCGAGCGCGGCGCCGACGGTGGCGGTGGCGGTGGCTGCAACGGCCGCGACGGCGCGGGAGAAGGAACGACTCATGCGCCGAAACCTACTGACGCCGCCGGTACGCGGGTGAACGGGAAGGTGAACGGAGGGCGAATGAGACTCTGCTGGTCGAGTATCGCCCGACGGATCTCCACGCCGAGGATTCCCTCGGCGTTGTGCGCGTCGGTGCTCGCGCCGACCTCGTCACCTGGTCGTCGAACCTCTACGACCTCGAGCCCGGCCCTTCGCGGTTACTGGGCGAGCGCGCCGACCACACGATCGTTGCCGGTGAGATCGTGCACGGCGCGACGGATGCCGCGCCTCTACCGTAGGCGCCGCCTGCAGGCACGCACCACTGCTCGGCGGCGGCGTAGGGGCCCGGGCGCCTCAGCTGTCGCGCACGATGACGACGACCTTGCCGAGCGCCCTCCCTTCACCATGGAAGGCGAGAGCAGCGGGCACTTCCACGAACGGGAACGTGCGGTCAATGTGGATGTCGATCGACCCCGCGGCGCGGTGGGCGGCGAGCTGGTCGAAGTTTCCGGCTCCCTCGTGGACGAAGAGCACTCCGAAACGTGCACGGGTGAGGGCTCCGAGGAGCGTGCCGACCGTGACCATCCGGAGCATCGTGCGCAGGGTGCCACCGACCATCAGACATCGTCCGTGCCTGCCGAGCGCTCGCCTGTACGCGAACACCGATCGCCGTGCGACGAGGTCGATGATGAGGTCGTAAGGGCCCGTGCGCGTGAAGTCGGTGCGCCGATAGTCGATCGTCTCGTGCGCCCCCAGCCCTTTCATGAATTGGAGCTTCTCCGCGTTGTCGACCGCGGTGACGTGCATGCCCTTCGCGACCGCGAGCTGGATCATGAAGCTGCCCGAGCCGCCACCGGCGCCATTGATCAACAACCGCTGCCCCGGTCGCCCGGTCGCGATGGCCTGCTGGGCGATTGCCCCCGCCTGCGGGATGGTCGATGCCTCGGCGAACGTCAAGGCAGGCGGCTTGGGCGAGAGTGCCGTCACCGGCATCACCGCGTACTCGGCGAATCCGCCACGGCCTCGGATGTTGTCGCCGTACACCTCATCGCCGACCCGGAATCCGGTGACGCCGTCGCCGACCGCGACGATGCGGCCAGCGATGTCGGATCCGAGGATCTTGGTTCGGGGGCGTCGCAGCCCGTCGAAGCGGGCGTAGCCGGGGCTGCCCCGCAACGCCTCCCAGTCCGACAGGTTCACCGAGGTCGCGACGACCTCCACGAGAACCTCGCCCTCGCCGGGCACCGGCGTCGGCACCTCGCGGAGCTGCAGTTCATCGACGGAACCGTATCGTTCGTAGACCCAGGCGCGCACACGACAACCGTAGGGGTTCGCCGCTCGCATGGGAGGGAGCATTCCGGTTGCGTGCTCGGGCACCATCGAACTCCAACACCCCGGATAGAGACCGATTTGCGTCGCCTGAGCGACCGATGCCGCGTCGACGCGCTCGCGCACGGCGCCCAGTCGCGTGTCACCTTGGATCAAAGGTCGTGTCATGTCGCCGGGGCTTCGCGGCATGTGTCCGGACACGTTGCTGGTTGGCAGCGCCGCTCCGAGGTTTATGCCGGACCCCGCCCCGCAATCACGAGTTGACACCGTCCGGGCCACCGCGGCCACCCGAGCGCGCCGGTGGGCGAGCTCACCCGCATCGTGACCGAGCTCGATCGACTGGGCTTCCAAACCCACACGCACGCGACGGGAGACGGCGGCATCCGCATCGCCCTCGACGCCATCGAGCACGCCGCCCGCACCAACGGCACCCGCGACCGCCGCCACGGCATCGTGCACGTCGAGTGCTTGCACCCCAACGACCTGCCCCGTTTCGCGCAGCTCGGTGTGACGGCGGCGATGCAGCCTCGCCACTGCTCCCCCGATCTCGTCGGCGGCACCTGGATGGACAACGTCGGCGAGCAGCGCTGGAGCCGCGCCTGGCGATTCCGCTCCCTCATCGAGTCGGGCGCGCACGTCGCGTTGTCGAGCGACTGGCAGGTCGGCGAGATGGACCCGCTGGTCGGTCTCTACTCAGCGCTGACGCGGGCGGGTCTCGATGGTCGCTCCTCGTGGACTTCTTGGGAGCGCTCGAGCTTGGACGCGGCGTTGCGCGGCTACACGGCCGAGGGCGCTTGGGCGTGGCACGCGGCGGACTCGCTCGGCGTCGTGCGGGTTGGCGCTCGCGCCGACCTCGTGACCTGGTCGATGAACCTTTACGACCTCGAGCCCGATCCCGCCCGGCTCCTCACGGAGCGCCCCGACCTCACGATCGTCGCGGGCGAGATCGCGCACGACGCAACGGATGCGGCTCCCCTGCCGGAGGCGCCTCCGGCAGGGACGCATCACTGCTCGGCGGTGGCATAAAGGGGCCGTCATTCGGGCAAGCCCTAATCTGTACCTGCCGCGCGTCGGCCGTGACGCGCTGCCATACCGTACGTGCCTCGGTTGATTGCTAGCCGGAAGGTCGCATCGCGCGCCCGATTTTCGTCGAGAATCCAGCTCATCCGCTCCCGCTCATCGGCCGCCCCCACGCGCACGCACTGCTACTGTCGTTCGAACTGCGGAGGGAAAAACTTGCTTTGGGAAATCAGTGACTTCAAGGGTATTGAGTCTGCTCACTTAGACATTCGCCCTGGCAAGGCCACAATTCTTACGGGCGTCAACAGCAGTGGCAAGTCATCAACGCTACAGTCCCTTCTCCTTGCTGCACAAAGCCTCTACAACGAGGGACCGGTTGTCCTGAACGGCCCACTTGTCAGACTCGGTGATGCACAAGACCTCGTCAGAGAGTCGTCTTCGACAGGTCATATCGGAATACGGCTCAGCGTCGACACTCACCTCACCGACGGCGCTCTGCACGACGAGCCGTTGAGTGCCGAGTACGAGCTAGTGGCAACGGAAGATCGTTCTTCGTTGCGAGCCAAGCGGATCGGGTTCACCTCGCCGAGCTTTCCCGGCCAAGATCTAGAACTCGCCCGCGCCAATTCCCGCGGATCGGATGTAGAACTCGCGATGCAAGCGACTCGCCATTTCGGGCCTCGCGAGGTACTCCATGTGAAGGCCCTTCTCGGAAGTGACAAGCGGCAGCTACGCACATATGCGGTAATGCAAGGTCTGCGCCCGATCGGGCTCGTGCAGCTAATGGCACCAGAGCGCGTCGCGAGCATCTATCGCGCCGAATTCGAGTCCATCCTCAGCGAAAGCGGTCGCGACGAGCAGTTAGAGATGAAGCGGTCTGGCATCACGCCACAAGTGGCCAGGGAGTTCGTCCGCCTACTAGCGGAAGCTGCTCATGAGGACAAGAAACTCGTCGACATCAGCAAACGTTTCAGTCATGCCCGATCCGGAAATCCCTACCTGTTCGACTCCGTCTGGAGCGATCTAACGACCTCCGAGCGGTCTGATGCCATTGGTGCAGTTGCGGCCCAACGTGCACGTCGTGCCTACTCTCTCCTACCAATAAAGGGACCCGTTTTGGCGTACGGGTCACCAGTCGTCGGCCTTCTCGAAAGCGCGTTAGGCAATGCTCTAGGAACAAGTTTCGACGCGCTTGGTGCGCTGAACAGCAGCCTGGACGAGTTAAGCCGGCGCGTCCAGTATCTCGGCCCCCTACGCGACGAACCACGCGTGGTGTGGAATCACTGGAACGAGCTCGCCAGAGGCCTCCCCGTGGGCACGCGTGGCGAGTTCAGCGCTGCCGTATTGTCACGGTCGGCAAACGATGCCGTCCAGTATTGCCCTCCCGGTCAGGCCAGAACGGTCGACCGTCTTTCGACCGCAGTAAACCGATGGCTTGAGTACCTACAGATAGGCGACCGTATCAACGCTCGCAGTCGGGGAAAGCTGGGGGTGGGCTTCGAGCTTCATTTGGACGGTCACATTCGAGACCTCACATCGGTGGGAGTTGGCGTCAGCCAAACACTCCCGCTCCTCGTGGGACTGCTGTCCGCACCGCACGATTCGGTGTTCATCGTGGAGCAGCCCGAACTACACCTTCACCCTGCAGTGCAGGCGAGGCTCGCTGATTTCATGCTGTCGGCGCGCCCTGACGTCTCCCTCATCATCGAAACGCATAGCGATGCGTTCATTACGCGAATACGACGGCGCGCTGCTGAGGGAAGTATCGATACCTCGGATGTAGATATCACCTTCATCGAGTCGAAGAGTGGGGGCGCGAGGACGCGCACTCTGAAGCTAAGTGAGTTCGGTGATCTGGACGAATGGCCGGATGGATTCCTGAGTTCGTCTGAAGATGACATCCGCGCCATCCTGAAGATGAACATCGAACGGGCTCGCGGTGCGACTGGTGATTGACCAGCCTCATCTTCTGTTGGACCCCGAGTTCGTGATTCCATCTGACGCGGCCTCGGCAAAGACCGAGTTCTGGGCTCGAATGCTCGGCCGGGCCGATGACCGTGCCATCAAAATCGGGCCGGCGACACTTGAGGCCCTGCAAGACCTCACCGCATCACCACCGCCGTCCTCAGCGATAGCGGAGCGTGATTTTTGGCGGATTTTGACACTGTACATGTCGCGAGGCTTCATTTCCTCGGGCCCGCCTCGGGTCGTTTGCAAAACTCACCTCGGCGATCAGTATCAGCCTGCACTCGGGCATCCGGGCAACGTTGCCCGCCTGATTTCGGACGTAGCTGCCTTTGGTGGTGAGTCCCCACTTTTGCTTTCAACCCTCCCTGAAGTGTGGAGCACGAGCACTTCGACGTGTTTGGAATGCATCAAAACCCGCCTCGTCCGTCTTACGTCCGATTTCGACAGTCCAACTAGTCGCGCCGCAGCAGCACAGGCGTGGCGGGCACTCTTTCTGGACGAGCACGGGAATGATCTCAGTTTGTTGCCGACTTTCGCCCCTGTCATGTTTCCGAGCCTCAAGTTCGATGAGCTCGCCTGGAGTCATCTTCGCGCTCTGAATGGGGACAACACCGAAAACGTCACAAAACTGGTGCAACATCTCGGTGTTCTAAACGATCAGGCCCCGGCCATCTGGGCGGAGAACACCGAGACGATCGATCGTCAAAGTGCATTGGGGAGTTTTGGCATCACAGCATCGCCCGAGGGGTCCAACACGCGTCGAAACACACGGAAGATGCGAATGCGCGACTTCACCATCGACGACACCCTTGTTCGTTGCGAGTGGCACACCAAGCTTCGACCCAACATCAACCGTGTGTACTTTGCAGTGAAGGAAGCCGAGGTGTACGTCGGCGTGATTATTGATCATTTGCCCACATAGCACTTCCGGGTATATGGCGCGTTTGGGCGTCAGGCACGGTCCTTCGGCTCGTCGCGCTCGGCCAGAACGAAGACCTGCGCGGCGTGCTCGACATCTTCATGAGCAAACCACCTACGTTCGGCAGGTCGGGCGATGTTCAACGGCTGCGCTGATCGCCATCCTGCTTCAGCACCGTGTCGACGACGAGGGCAGCCGATACCACAAGAGAAAGGAGCGGATCCTCGAGCGTTCGATGCATCTCCAAGACATAGTTGTCGGCCTTCGTGAACATCTCTTTTCCGAACCCTCCCCACGTCTTGGTGATTCGACCAATCTCCGCACCGCGCGGGTCCTGGATACTGAAGTCCCACGCTCGCCAGCTCTCCGCATTGATCGTGCCGAGCGTCTTGCCATCCGACTCGATGCGAAAGCGGATATTGAACCTGCCGCCGAGCAATGAAGCCAAAGCCCCAAAGTTCTCCTGAACGATCTGACCAACCGGCGAGCCGTCCGCACGCGTGACCATCACCTTGGATTTCATCACCGTTGCCGGTCGGGTGAGCGTCACGAGCGGCTGGCCTTCAGCGTCGACAATCTGGAAGCGCTTCGTGGCATTGTCGCGCCCGACAGCCATGCGCGACATGCTGTAGCCAAACTGACGGACTCCGCCGACCTTACGTCCGTGCTGGTCGAAGACTGAATACTCGGCCTTCTTCTCGAAGAGCTTTGCCTTTTGGTTTACCACCAGAATCTGCTCGGTGAACAACGTGCCGCCGCCATCGCGATCCGGGTCAGCGACACCAAGCTTGCGGACTTGTCGTTGCGCCTTCTTGTTAGACGGTTCGCTTGGGGCGATCGGCCTGCTCGCGACCTGCGTAGCAAGCTGCGGAGCAACCGGCCTCGGCGGCGCGACGATGGGCGCGTCGAGCATCTGACGACCGGCGGAGCCGACATGCTCGGTCCACTGAATACCGTCCCAGTAGCGGTGTTCGTGCCTCCCGAAGGGGTCAGGAAACCAGCCGGAGGGGGTTTGCTCACTCATAGATGGAGGCTACAGCCGGGGCCACGAGAAACCTGTATCGAACAGAAGGGCGGGTGCCGAAGCATCCGCCCTTCCTTGAACTGCAGTGAGACCTAGAAGTCCCAGTCCTCATCCTCGGTCGACACGGCCTTGCCGATCACGTACGACGAGCCGGAGCCCGAGAAGAAGTCGTGGTTCTCGTCGGCGTTCGGGGAGAGGGCCGAGAGGATGGCGGGGTTCACATCCGTCACCGTCTTCGGGAACATCGGCTCGTAGCCCAGGTTCATGAGGGCCTTGTTGGCGTTGTAGTGCAGGAACTTCTTCACGTCCTCGGTGAGACCGACGCCGTCGTAGAGGTCCTGCGTGTACTGCACCTCGTTGTCGTAGAGCTCGTACATGAGGCTGAAGGTGTAGTCCTTCAGCTCGTCGCGCTCGGCCTGGCTGACCTTTTCGAGGCCCTTCTGGAACTTGTAGCCGATGTAGTACCCGTGCACGGCCTCGTCACGGATGATCAGACGGATGAGGTCTGCCGTGTTCGTGAGCTTGGCGCGCGACGACCAGTACATGGGCAGGTAGAACCCCGAGTAGAACAGGAACGACTCGAGCAGCGTCGAGGCGATCTTGCGCTTCAGCGGGGAGTCGCCCTGGTAGTACTCCATGACGATCGCGGCCTTCTTCTGAAGGTTCTCGTTCTCCACGCTCCAGCGGAACGCCTCGTCGATCTCCTTCGTCGAGCACAGCGTCGAGAAGATCGACGAGTAGCTCTTCGCGTGCACCGACTCCATGAACGCGATGTTCGTGTAGACGGCCTCCTCGTGCGGGGTGATCGCATCCGGAATCAGCGAGACGGCGCCCACGGTGCCCTGGATCGTGTCGAGCAGGGTGAGCCCCGTGAACACGCGCATCGTGAGGGTCTGCTCCTCCTGAGTGAGCGTGTTCCACGACTGGATGTCGTTCGACAGCGGCACCTTCTCGGGCAGCCAGAAGTTGTTCACGAGGCGGTTCCACACGTCGACGTCTTTGTCGTCCTGGATCTTGTTCCAGTTGATCGCTTCGACGTGCGAGACCAGCTTGAGCTTGTCGGGGGTCATGGGGTTCTCTTCTTTCGAAACGGATGCTTCGGGTCGTGTGGTTGGTGCGGGGTGAACGGATGCGGCTCCGCGGAGGAACCGCATCCGTTCAAGTGATCAGGAAAGTCCTGATCAGATAATCAAAGCGCGCAGGAGACGCACATCTCCAGCTCGGTGCCCTCGAGGGCCATCTGACGCAGACGGATGTAGTAGATCGTCTTGATCCCCTTCTTCCATGCGTAGATCTGCGCCTTGTTGATGTCGCGCGTGGTCGCGGTGTCCTTGAAGAACAGCGTGAGCGAGAGGCCCTGGTCGACGTGCTGCGTTGCCGCGGCGTAGGTGTCGATGACCTTCTCGGCACCGATCTCGTAGGCGTCCTGGTAGTAGTCCAGGTTGTCGTTCGTCATGAACGGCGCCGGGAAGTACACACGACCCAGCTTGCCTTCCTTGCGGATCTCGATCTTCGCGGCGATCGGGTGGATCGACGCGGTCGAGTTGTTGATGTACGAGATCGAACCGGTGGGCGGAACGGCCTGCAGGTTCTGGTTGTAGATGCCGTACTGCTGAACGGATGCCTTCAGCTCGCGCCAGTCGTCCTGCGTGGGGATGTGCACGCCCGACTGCTCGAACAGCTCAGCACCGCGAGCGGTCGACGGAAGCCACTCGGCATCCGTGTACTTGTCGAAGAACTCGCCCGACGCGTACTTGGAGTCCTCGAAGCCCACGAAGGTCTCACCGCGCTCCTTGGCGATATTGTTCGAGGCACGCAGGGCGTGGAACAGCACCGTGTAGAAGTAGATGTTCGTGAAGTCGATGCCCTCTTCGGAGCCGTAGTAGATGCGCTCACGAGCGAGGTAGCCGTGCAGGTTCATCTGGCCGAGGCCGATGGCGTGGCTCTTGTCGTTGCCGTCTTCGATCGAGCGGACGGATGCGATGTGGCTCATGTTCGACACGGCGGTGAGGCCGCGGATGGCGGTCTCGACGGTGCTGCCGAAGTCGGGCGAGTCCATGGTGAGGGCGATGTTCAGCGAACCGAGGTTGCAGCTGATGTCCTTGCCGATGACGTTGTAGCTGAGGTCCTCGTTGTAGGTCGTGGGGGTGTTGACCTGGAGGATCTCGCTGCAGAGGTTCGACATGTTGATGCGGCCCTTGATCGGGTTCGCCTTGTTCACCGTGTCTTCGAACACGATGTAGGGGTAGCCGCTCTCGAACTGGATCTCGGCGAGGGTCTGGAAGAACTCACGCGCGTTGATCTTGGTCTTCTTGATGCGCGGGTCGTCGACCATCTCGCGGTACTTCTCGCTGACGGAGATGTCGCCGAACGGAACGCCGTAGACCTTCTCGACGTCGTACGGGGAGAACAGGTACATGTCCTCGCCGTTCTTGGCGAGCTCGAAGGTGATGTCGGGAACGACGACACCGAGCGAGAGCGTCTTGATGCGGATCTTCTCGTCGGCGTTCTCGCGCTTGGTGTCGAGGAACTTCATGATGTCGGGGTGGTGCGCGCTCAGGTACACGGCTCCGGCACCCTGTCGGGCACCGAGCTGGTTGGCGTAGCTGAAGCTGTCCTCGAGGAGCTTCATCACGGGGATGATGCCGCTGGACTGGTTCTCGATCTGCTTGATCGGAGCGCCGGCCTCGCGGATGTTGGAGAGCGAGAGGGCCACGCCGCCACCGCGCTTGGAGAGCTGCAGGGCGGAGTTGATGCCGCGCGAGATCGACTCCATGTTGTCTTCGATGCGCAGCAGGAAGCAGGAGACGAGCTCACCGCGCTGCGCCTTGCCCGTGTTGAGGAACGTGGGGGTGGCCGGCTGGAAGCGGCCGCCGATGATCTCCTCGACGAGGTTCACGGCGAGCTTCTCGTCGCCCTGGGCGAGGCCGAGCGCGGTCATCACGACGCGGTCCTCGAAGCGCTCGAGGTAGCGCTTGCCGTCGAAGGTCTTGAGCGTGTAGCTCGTGTAGTACTTGAACGCACCGAGGAACGTGTCGAAGCGGAACTTCTTCGAGTAGGCCAGGTCGTTGAGGCTGGTGATGAACTCGAACGAGTACTGGTCGAGCACGGCGGCCTCGTAGTACTCCTTCTCGACGAGGTAGTCGAGGCGCTCCTTGAGCGAGTGGAAGAACACCGTGTTCTGGTTCACGTGCTGCAGGAAGTACTCCCGCGCAGCCTCGCGATCCTTGTCGAACTGGATCTGTCCGTCGTCGCCGTAGAGGTTGAGCATCGCGTTGAGCGAGTGGTAGTCCATGCCCACGCGCGGCGCGTCGATCACGGCTACGCCGCTGTCAGTTGCGTTGACCAAAATGCTTCCAATCCTTCGTTGACGGCGGTGACGTCGTCGGGTGTTCCGAATACTTCGAATCGATAGAGATGCGGCACGTGGCACTTGGCCGCGATGATGTCGCCGGCGAGGCAGTAGCCCTCGCCGAAGTTGGTGTTGCCTGCGCCGATCACGCCGCGGATCAGCATCCGGTTGCCCGGATCATTCAGAAAGCGGATGACCTGCTTGGGTACTGCGCCGTCCCCGTCGCCCCCGCCATAGGTGGGGAGGACGAGCACGTAGGGTTCGTGCACGGTCAGCGGAGCGTCCCGCGGGTACAGCGGGATGCGTGCTGCCGGTCGGCCCAGCTTCTGGATGAATCGGTGCGTGTTGCCCGAGACGCTCGAGAAGTAGACCAGGTTGACGTGGTGGTCGCCAGCTGCCGTCGCGTTGGTGACGGTGTTGCCGGTTGCGCTTGCGATGCTGTCTGCGCGGGTATTTCCGTTGCCGGCGACGTCAGCGCCGGTTGCGTTCATGGGGGCATTCATGAGGCGAGCCGCAGAGGGGCCCGCGTTGATGGTGTCCACCGCGCATCCTCCCTGATCTCCGTATGACGCGGATATTCGATTGCTGCGTCGATGCCGAAGAACGGATGCCGCTGATCAGGCCAGGCGCGAAGCCAGCTCGCTGATCTTGTCGGGGCGGAAGCCCGACCAGTGGTCTTCGTCGGTGATGACGACCGGGGCCTGCAGGTAGCCGAGTTCCTTGACGGCGGCCAGAGCGTTCTCATCGACAGAGAGGTCGAGAACCTCGTACTCAACGCCCTTGGCGTCGAGAGCGCGGTACGTGGCCGTGCACTGAACACACGAAGGCTTCGTGTAGACCGTTACCGTCATTTCTCTGACCCCTTTTGGCTCGTTCTGAGTTGTTGTCTTGCTGTACTCCAATACTACATCTAGTGCTTCCCGAAAGGAACGCCCACAAGATGCAGTAGTTACATTCGTGTAGTTCTCCACAAGTAATTCACCCGTTTTCAACAGGCCAGCGGATGCCGATCGGCTTGTTTCCGGCCTTCGTGAGGGAGTTATTCACAGCCCCCATTTCGGGAATTCCACGTGTTGTGGAATTGCGCCGGGCGTGTCGCGTCTGCGTTCACTCTTGTGTCGCTTCTGCGTCCGACCCCTACATGTTGTGTTGTGCTGCACACTCTTCCACCACCCACCGACACTGGGCGCGCACGACGCGCGGGCGTGTTCGCGGATGCGCTCGGCCGCCCGATCGGCTGTGACGCACGGTGCATCCAAGGGGCGCCCCCTCCTCCTGGTCGGCGCGCCCCCTCCTAGTCGGCGCACCCTTGCTCCGACGGCGCACCGTGCTCCGACGGCGCACCGCGGCCTGGGGCATCCGTCGCTGGACGCTCTCAGTTCTCAACCCAAGGGTTGACGATTGCGCCGCACGCGCGTACCGTGTCGTAAACCAAACGGTTGACGAATAACGGAGGCGGCACAGAGCACATGAGCACCACGAACGCAGCTCACACTCTGGACGACCAGCGGCTCACGCAGGTCTTCAGTGCCCTAGCAGACCCGACGCGGCGCGACATCGTGATGCGACTCTCGGATGGCGACGCGACCGTCGGCGAGCTCGCCGAACCGTACGCGGTGTCCGTGCAGGCGGTCTCCAAGCACCTGCGCGTGCTCGAGGACGCCGGCCTGGTGAGCCGCGACGGCGACGGATTCCGCTCCCGCCGCCACCTGGAGGCCGAAGTGTTCGACATGATGACCGCCTGGATCGAGAAGTACCGCCGCACCGCCGAGGGCCGGTTCCGTCGGCTGGACGCCGTGCTCGCCGAGATGGGCGAGGCCGAGGCGGCGGCGGACGCCGCGAGCTCGTCGCCGACGGACGCCACTGCCGTGCCCGCGGCATCCGTCACCCGAGACCCCGGGGGAACGTCCCCCGCCACCCGCACCATCACCACCCCCGCCAACACCGATAAGTAAGGAGCAGCACCATGACCACGACGACCACCCCCGACACGACGATCGAGGTCGACCCGAACCTGCCGACCATCCGCATCGTGCGCGAGTTCGACGCCCCGCGCGAGCGCGTGTTCCGCGCCTGGACCGACCCAGAGCTCTACGCCCGGTGGCTCGGACCCGACGACATCACCACGCAGATCGCCCACTGGGACGCCCGCACCGGCGGCTCCTGGCGCTGGTCGAACTGGCGCGATGGCCGCGAGCTCGCCGTCTTCTGGGGCTCGTTCCACGAGGTGCGGCTCAACGACCGCATCGTGCAGACCGTCACGTTCGACGAGTTCCCCGACGGCGTCTGCCTCGAGACCGTCCTCTTCGAAGACCTCGGGGACGGCCGCACCCGCGTCACCGACATCTCGCTCATCGACACCCTCGAGGCACGCGACGGCATGGTCGCGTCGGGCATGGAGCACGGCGTGATCGCCGGCTACGCCAAGCTCGACGCGCTGCTCGCCGGCGGCGAGGCCCGAGGGGCGCGGCCTCTCGATCCGCCGCGCGGAACGCCCGCGCATCCGTCTCAGTCGAACGGATGCGCGGGCGTTCCGGATGTCGGTGGTGCGGGCTAGCGTGAAGATGTCTCCCCACCCGGGATGCGCCCACATACAAAGGAGTAGCGCCATGGACTGGAAGATCGAGCTCATCTTCGTTCCCGTCACCGATGTCGATCGGGCGAAGGAGTTCTACGTCGACAAGGTGGGCTTCACGCTCGACCACGACCAGTCGCCGTTCGAGGGCCTGCGTTTCGTGCAGCTCACTCCCCCGGGCTCGGCCTGCTCCATCGCCTTCGGCACCAACCTCGGCATCGACCTCGAACCCGGCAAGCAGAACACGATCCAGGTCGTGGTTCCGGATGCCGCCGAGGCTCGCGCGCACCTCCTCGCCAACGGCGTCGAGGCCTCCGACGTCGATCCGCAGGCCTGGGGCAACTTCGTCACGTTCGCCGACCCCGACGGCAACAGGTGGACGCTGCAGGAGCTGCCGAAGCGCGACTGACCGCGCCCGCGGCCTACCGGCCCGCTGCAGCCCGCCGCTCTCACCCAGGACTCGGCGGGGTTCCGATGGCCCGGCGGGTGTAGGTAACCCCGCCAGAGCATCGAAGCCCCGCCAGGCTCGACAGGCTGCTGGTCAACGACATCTAGCCCGCACTGCGGGCGTGTGCGGCACCAGCGCGCAGTTCGGGCATCCCCTTCTCCTGCAGGAACCGGCAGAACTTCTTCAGGGGCAACACCATGTCCCACGTCCAGCGATCGAAGCTCTCGACCGCCTCCTGCCGACGCAAGGCGTCTTCGCGCTGCTTCTCCAGCCACACGATCTCGCCGGGATCGTCGCCTTCCTTCACGATGGCGCCGCGCGTGTACTTGACCTTGCCATCGAACTCCTGAGCCTTGCGGATTCCCTCCAGGTAGAAGTCGACTTCCGCGTAGCTGCCGAGAATGTCGGGAAACCGCACCTGCAAGTCGGGGATCACGAAGCGCCCTTGGCGCATCCGCACCCGGCTCAGGGATTCGCCGGGACTACCCGCTCGGGCATCAGCGAAACGGATGACGGACTCGGCTCGTGCGCGATGAAACGGTGGAGCGACGTTGTCGAGTTCGCACAGCAGAGTGTCTGTCGTCAGAGCCGGTCGCACGAGACGAGCCTCACCCTCTCCGCGCTGTCGTAGGTCAGTCGCGTAACGAACCGCATCGCGCCTGAGAGCTGCATCGATTGCAGTGACCGCACGCTCGGGGCACTCGTTGACGGCAACATCCACCAGCGTGCGCTCGAGCGCCACGACCTCGATCCCGTCGATGACAACGGTCTCTGCCGGCGGGCCTGAGCGGTGAGTCGTGATCAGGCGTGACGTACTACCGCCCGAGGCCCTGGGATCGAAGGTATGGAGTTCGGACGGCCAGTTGCCGATCGTCGGCAGCCGGTGCATCGCGGCGGCTGACAGGTGCGCGGCGACCAACGACTTCGGAGAGGACGCGTTCGTCGCTCGGATCATGAAGCGGTATCGACCGTCACGCCCGGCCGCCTTCCACTCCGTCGCCGTGACGTACCAGCCCCGCCGCAGGCGAACGAGCTCGCTCAAGCCGATCAGACATTCGATGCCTCGCGGATCGACGCCAGAGCGCCTGAGAAGATCCGTGCTGATCAGGCCGTCGTCGAGCGACGACAGGAAGTCGAGGTCTACGCTCATCGGCTCATAGTGCATGCAAGGCGAGCCGACTCCCCTGCGCCGATTCATGGCGGTGGGATTTTCACCGCCGCACTGTGGTGTGCAGGACTTGACCGGAGCGGGGCCTGCACTCCGCCGACCTGGCGGGGTGTCGATGGTTTGGCGGGGGTAGGAACCCCCGCCAGGCCATCTAGACCCCGCCGAGCCGGTACAAAGCGAGGCGGGAGCGCGGGCGGCGGCCCGTCAGCGCGCGGCGCGCGTGCCGTCGGTAGCGAGCGGCGGTCCGTTACCGGCCGGCGCGCGGGGGCGCGGTCGACGCGCGCAGCACGAGCTGCGGCGCCCGACGGGTGGGGTCCGGCGCCTGCTCGTCGCGGAGCACGTCGAGCACCGTGGCCATGATGTCGCGGCCGAGGCCGTCGAAGTCCTGGCGCATGGTCGAGAGCGGCGGCGCGAAGAAGGCGGCCTCTGGGATGTCGTCGAAGCCGATCACGCTCACGTCGTGCGGCACGCGACGGCCGGCGCCCTCGAGCGCGTGGATCAGGCCGAGCGCCATCTGGTCGTTGGCGGCGAACACGGCGGTGGCGTCGGCATCCGTCGCGAGGATCGCACCGAGTGCGTTGCCGCTCGACGGCTGCCAGTCGCCCACCAGAGGTTCGCGGGCGACGAGGTTGCTCTCGGCGAGCACGTCGCGCCAGCCGCGCAGGCGTTCGGCGGCGTCCATGGAGTCGATCGGTCCGCCGAGGTGACGGACCTCGCGGTGCCCGAGCGCGATGAGGTGCTCGACAGCCGCCCGCGCCCCGCCGTACTGGTCGATCGCGACGCGATGCGAGGTACTCCCGGCTCCGGATGCCGCTCCCGTAGCATTCGCCGCGAGACCAGATGCCGAGCCGCGCCCCCGCGCCCCCGCGCCGCCAGCTCCCGAACCCGCGCCGGAACCGGAACCGGCGGAACCCGAGGCGCCCGAGGCGCCAACCCCCGAGCCCGTGCCAGCCGAACTCCAAGCGCCGCCGGCACCAGCCGCCCCGCCACCCTCGGACGCCACAGCCACCAGGGGCACCCCGAGCTCGAGAGCCTCGACGGCCTCGATGGCCCGGCGCTCGGCGGCGATGAGCACGATGGCCTCGACGTTCTGGCGCAGCAGCATCTCGACGGCGGCGCGCAGGAGGGCGGCATCCGAGTCGATCATGCTCGCCATGCTCACGGCGTACCTGGCCTCGCGCGCTGCCTCATTGAAGTTGAGTGCGGCCGACGACGGTCCGTAGTCGGGTCGCCCTGCGGTGATGAGCCCGAGGGTGCGGGACCGCCGCGTGACGAGTGCACGGGCCGCGGGCGACGGCACGTAGCGCAACTGCTTGATGGCTTGCTCGACCCGCTGTCGCGTCGCAGGACGAACGTTCGGCAGGTCGTTGAGCACGCGCGAGACGGTCTGGTGCGACACACCGGCGAGGCGCGCGACATCGAAGATGTTCGCGACGCGCGCTTTGTCGTCGTCCGTGCTCACCGGCCTCGTCGGCTCCTACCTGGCGCTCGTCGCGCGTTGCTCGATGTGCTCATTATCGGTCCTGTGACGGATGCCGCCGTGCAGCGGCGCGGACCCGACCCGGGAGCGCACGCCCGTGCGTCCGGCTCGTGCATCCGACTCCGCAGCGGACGACGCCCCCGCATCCGCCCGCCCCCCCCCGACCCCCGCATCACCGCCGCCTCGCGGTGAGCACCTTCTGCAGGATGATGAACACCAGCAGCAGCGCCCCGATGAAGATGCGCGTCCACCACGACGACAGGGTGCCCTCGAAGGTGATGATCGTCTGGATGACGCCCAGCACCAGCACCCCGAGCACCGAGCCGAGCACGAAGCCGTAGCCGCCGGTGAGGAGGGTTCCGCCGATCACGACGGCCGCGATGGCGTCGAGCTCCGTGCCGATCGCCGTGAGCGAGTAGCCCGAGAGTGTGTAGAAGGTGTACAGGATGCCGCTGAGTCCGGCGCAGAATCCGCTGATGACGTAGACCAGCACCTTGGTGCGTGCCACGGGCAGGCCCATGAGCACGCCCGACTGCTCGCTGCCGCCGATGGCGTAGACGGTGCGGCCGAGCCGCGAGTACTGCAGCACGATGACGGCGACGATGACCACGACGATCGCGATGACGACGCTCCACGTCATCGACACGCGCCCGCCGAGCGGGATGCGCGCCTGCGCCAGCGCCGTGAACACGGGGTCCGTGATCGAGATCGAGTCCTTGCTGATCACGTAGCAGAGCCCGCGCGCCAGGAACATCGCGGCGAGCGTCGCGATGAACGGCTGCACCTTGAACACGTGCACCATGAGTCCGACCAGGAGTCCGAGGATGCTCGTCAGCACGAGGATGAGCGGGATCACGATGCCCGGTGCCCAGCCCGCCTGCAGCAGCGACGCCGTGATGATGCCCGAGAGGGCGAGCACGGCCCCGACCGAGAGGTCGATGCCGCCGGTGAGGATGACGAAGGTCATGCCGACCGCGAGCACGAGCAGGTAGGCGTTGTCGACGAACAGGTTGATGATCACCTGGGCCGAGAAGAAGCCGCGGTAGCGGCTGCCGCCGATGATGAAGACGACGATGAGCAGGAACGCCGTGACGAGGACGGGTCCGTACTTCGGGCTGCGGAGCGCGTTGCGCACCCCGATGCCCGCCCGAACGGCTGGGTTGGGTGCAGTGGTCGGAACGGAGCTCATGATGCGGCCGCCCCCTTTCCGGCTCGGAGGCTGAGGGAATGACGCCAGCGGGCGAAGGCCGCGTTCGTGGCGGGCGACTGCAGGAGGCAGACCGCCGTGACGACGGCGGCCTTGAACACCATGGTCGCGATGGGCGGGATGCCGACCGTGTACACCGTGGTCACGAGGGTCTGGATGACCAGCGCCCCGACGAGGGTTCCGGTGAGCGAGTAGCGTCCGCCGGCCAGTGACGTGCCGCCGATGACCACGGCGAGGATCGCGTCGAGTTCGATGAACAGGCCGGTGTTGTTCGCATCCGCCGCCGTCTGGTTCGACGTGAGGATGAGGCCAGCGATGCCGGCCGAGAACGCGCAGAAGGCGTAGACCGTGAAGAGCAGGCCGCGCGAGCGCACACCGGCCTGGCGGCTGGCCTCGGGGTTGATGCCGACGGACTCGATGAGCAGTCCGAGAGCCGAACGCCTCGTGATGAGCGCCGCGAAGGCGAAGATGACGGCGGCGATGATGACGGACACCGGGAGTCCGAACAGCGAACCCGACCCGAGGGCCTTGAACGGGGCGCTGTTCACTGTGATGATCTGGCCCTCGGTGATGAGCATGGCGATGCCGCGGCCCGCCGTCATCAGGATGAGGGTCGCGATGATCGGTTGGATGCCGAGCACCGCGACGAGGAATCCGTTCCAGACTCCGAGCACCAGGCTGATGGCGAGGCTCACGCCGATGGCTATCGCCACGACCCCGGGGTTGCCCGGGTCTGGGGAGCCGAGGATGATCGCGGCGGCGACGGCTCCGGAGATGGCGCAGACCGCGCCGACGGAGAGGTCGATGCCCCGGGTGGCGATGACCAGCGTCATGCCCACGGCGATGATGAGCGTCGGGGCGCCGTTCCGCAGGATGTCGATCAGGCTGCCGAACAGGTGGCCGTTCTTGATGGTGATGGTGAAGAAGCCGGGGAACGCGATCAGGTTGATCACAAGCAGCACGACGAGCAGCACGATCGGCCAGAAGATGCGGGTGCCGGCGAAGCGGGCGAGGGCCGCGGTCATGATTTCGCTCCAGGGGTGTTGTCGGTGGACGTGCCGGCCGGGGCGGCGGGGGGAACGGATGCAGGGGCTTCGGGATCCGCGCTCGCGCCCTCGGCGATGAGGGAGAGCAGCGAGTCGACCGTGAGGTCGTCGTTCTCGAGGTCGGCGACCATGCGGCGGTCGCGCATCACGGCGATGCGGTGCGAGAGGCGCAGCACCTCCTCGAGCTCGGCCGAGATGAAGACGACGGAGAGTCCGTTCTCGGCGAGGTTCACGACGAGCTTCTGGATCTCGGCCTTCGCCCCCACGTCGATGCCGCGGGTGGGCTCGTCGAGGATGAGCAGGCGCGGTGCCACGGCGAGCCAGCGCGCGAGGAGCACCTTCTGCTGGTTGCCGCCCGACAGGTTGCGCACCAGCGCGTCGGGGTTGGCCGGTCGGATGTTGAAGGCGTCGATGTAGCTCTGAGTGAGTTCGTCCTGGCGGCGCTTCGGGATGGGCCGGGCCCAGCCGCGATCGGCCTGCAGCGCCAGGATGATGTTGTCGCGCACGGTGAGCTCGTCGACGATGCCCTCGGAGCGGCGGTTCTCCGAGGAGTACGCCACCCTCTTGGAGAGCGCCTGGCGCGGAGTGCGGAAGCGGGTCGGGGTTCCGGCGATGCGCAGCTCTCCGGCATCCGATCGGTCGATGCCCGAGAGGATGCGGGCGAGTTCGGTGCGTCCGGATCCGAGGAGGCCGGCGAGCCCGACGACCTCGCCCTCATGCACCTTGAGGTCGATCGGCTCGATGGCGCCCTTGCGTCCGAGGCCGATCGCCTGGATGAACGGCACCTCGTCGCTCTCGCCGGCCGTGGCCTCGCGCGCCTTCTTCTCGAGGTCGTCGAGCACGGTGAGTTCCTTGCCGATCATCTTCTGCACCAGCTCGATCCGCAGGATCTCCTCGGTGAGGTACTCCCCCACGAGCGCGCCGTTGCGCAGCACGGTGAGGCGATCGGAGATCTCGTAGACCTGGTCGAGGAAGTGCGAGACGAACAGGATGGCCGTGCCGTCGGCCTTGAGCGAACGGATGACGCGGAACAGCTCGGCGACCTCGTCGGCGTCAAGGCTCGAGGTCGGCTCGTCGAGGATGAGCACCTTGGCGTCGATGTTGATGGCTCGTGCGATGGCGACGAGCTGCTGCACGGCGAGCGAGTGGTCGCCGAGCAGGGAGCCGGGATCGATGTCGAGGTGCAGGCCGGCGAGGAGCTTCGCAGCCTGGCGGCGCATCAGCTTCCAGTGGATGCCGCCGAACCGGCGGGGCTCGCGGCCGAGCATGATGTTCTCGGCCACGGTGAGGTTGGCGAGGAGGTTGACCTCCTGGTAGACCGTGCTGATGCCGGCGTCCTGGGCCGAGGCCGGATTCGCGAAGGCGACGTCCTCACCGTCGAGGGTGATGGTGCCGGAGTCCACGGAGTAGACGCCGGTGAGGGCCTTGATGAGCGTGGACTTGCCGGCGCCGTTCTCGCCCATGAGCGAGTGCACCTCGCCGGGGAACATGCGGAAGCTCACGCCGTCGAGGGCCTTCACGCCGGGGAAGGAGATGGAGATGTCTGTCATCTCCACGACCGGTGTGGCCGCGGTGGGGTCTGGCATGCTCGTCTCTCTCCGTCGAGGGGCAGTGGTTCCGTGGTGCGTGTCGTTCGAGTGTGATGGGTGCGCGGCATGGACACCGCGCACCCACCGAGGGCGTGTCGCCCCGGGCGGCAGCTCTCACCGCCGGTCATGGGGAGGAACGGATGCCGACCGCTCACGCAGCCGGCCGGCATCCGTTCACCCGATCAGGCAGTGCCGATCAGGGCTGCTGCTGATCAGGCCGTGCCGATCAGTACTTGCGGTCGGGCAGGGCCTCGACGGCCTGCTCCTGGGTGAAGGTCGTCTCATCGGTGATGATGCGCTTCTCGACGGTGCCGCCGTCGTTGAGCGTCTTGATGACGTCGACGAGCTGGGCTCCGAGCAGGGGCGAGCACTCCACGATGAAGTTGATCTTGCCGTCGGCGAGGGCCTGCATGCCATCGTGAACGGCGTCGATCGTGACGATCTTGATGTCCTTGCCGGGAACGAGACCGGCGGCCTCGACGGCCTCGATGGCTCCGAGGCCCATGTCGTCGTTGTGTGCGTAGATCAGGTCGACGTCGGGGTTGCTCTTCAGCAGCGCCTCGGTGACCTGCTTGCCGCCGGCACGCGTGAAGTCACCGGTCTGGCTGGCGACGACCTTGAGGTTGGCGTTCTGGCGGATCGTGTCGGCGAAGCCCTCTGCACGGTCGATCGCCGGCGCGGAACCCGTGGTGCCCTCGAGCTGGATGATGTTCACGGGCTTCGTGGCGTCCTTGTACTCGTCGAGCACCCAGAGTCCGGCCTTCTGGCCCTCCTTCACGAAGTCGGATCCGAGGAACGTCTCGTACAGCGAGGTGTCCTCCGAGTCGACGGCGCGGTCGGTCAGGACGACGGGGATGCCGGCGTCCTTGGCCTCCTGGAGCACGGCGTCCCATCCGGTCTCGACGACCGGCGAGAAGGCGATGTAGTCGACCTGCTGCTGGATGTAGGAGCGGATCGCCTTGATCTGGTTCTCCTGCTTCTGCTGAGCGTCGGAGAACTTGAGCTCGATGCCCTCGTCCTTGAACGTGTCCTGGATGTCCTTGGTGTTCGCCGTGCGCCAGCCGCTCTCGGCACCGACCTGGGCGAAGCCGACGACCAGGTCGCCGATGTCCTTGGGTCCGGATGCCTCGGTGCCGCCACCGCCGCCGTCTGCACAGCCGGCCAGGGCGAGGAGCAGTGCTCCGGCCGCTGCCAATCCGATGATCTTCTTCATCTCGACTAAACCTCCTTGTTCAGTGTCCCGGCGGGAACGTGCTGCGATTCTCGGTGCCGGGCGGCCAGGCCATTCTGGTCGTGGTCGAAATGTTAGCGATAACATGTGAGGGTTCACAATAGCGACTCGCGCGGGAGTACCCCCAGTTTCCGGGTCGTTATGCATCCGTTGCAATTCGAAATGTGAGCGCTCATATTCGGGACGTCGTCGGGCCGCGGATGCCGCTACTCAGGCGAGCTGGGCGCAGCCACGACGGCCGCCCCTCGGCGCACTCCGTCGGCGCGCTCCGGCCCCAGCCTCGGCGCACCGGCCCACGGCGCGCTCCGTCGGCGCGCTCCGGCCCCACCTCGCTCGGGCCCAGCCTCGGCGCACCGGCCCACGTTGCTGCATGGGCCGGTGTGCCGAACGTGCGCCGGACGTGGGTCGAACGCGCGCCGAACACGTCGGCGCTTCACTCGGCCGGGGTGCCGATGGTCTGGCGCGTGGTCGGCGCGCTCCGGCCCCAGCTACGGTCGGGCCCGCCTCGGCGCATTGGCCCGCGGTGCTCCATGGGCCGGTGCGCCGAACACGGGCCGAACACGTCGGCGCTTCACTCGGCGGGGTATCGATGCTTCGGCGGGTGCAGGAACCCCCGCCAGGACACCGAAACCCCGCCGAGTGCCTGGCTCGGGCATCGCGCAGCGCAATCGGGAGCGGGAGCGGAAGCGGAAGCGCAAGCGCGCGACGGCGAGGCCGAGCGGCCCGGGCGTCAGAGCGAGACGCGCGACGGCGGGGCCGTGCGGGCGGGGCCTCAGAGCGAGCCGCGGGGCGGGGCCGTGCTCTCGCGCACGACGAGCTCCGAGACGCGGCTCGCGCGGTCGTCGGCGTGCTGCTCGTCGTCGAGCACGTCGAGCACCGTGGCCATGATGTCGCGGCCGAGCGCTGAGAAGTCCTGACGCATCGTCGTCAGCGGAGGCGCGAAGTGCGCCGCCTCGGGGATGTCGTCGTAGCCCATGACGCTCACGTCTTCCGGCACGCGGATGCCGGCGTCGCGCAGTGCATGCAGCACGCCGAGCGCCATCTGGTCGTTCCCCACGAAGATCGCGGTGGGGAGGTCGCCCGCAGGTGAACCAGCATCGGCGTCAGCACCCGCACCCACACCCGCACCCGCACCCGCGCCCGCGCCCGCGCCCGCGCCCGCGATGATCGCCTGCCCTGCCGCATAGCCGCTCGTCGACTGCCAGTCACCGATGATCGCGGGACGCTCCGGCAGGTCGTGGGCGGCTAGGGTGTCGCGCCAGGCACGCACGCGCTCCGTCGCGTCCATCGAGTCAGCGGGACCGGCGATGTGCACGATGTCGGTGTGGCCGATGGAGATGAGGTACTCGACGGCGAGCCGGGCACCCTCGTACTGGTTCATGGCGACACGGTGGAATCCGCCGAAGTCCTCAGAGGAGACGGCGATCAGCGGCACCGAGCGCTCGATGCCGCGGATGATGTCGAGCGCCTGACGCTCGCCCGAGATGAGCACGATCGCCTCGACGTTGTGGCGCACCATCATCTGCACGGCCGCTCGCAGCGAGTCGGCGTCGAGGTCGCGCATGCCGGCCTGGGTCACCGTGTAGTTCGCGGCGTGCGCCGCCTCGTTGAAGGCCAGCGCCGCGTTCGACGGCCCGTAGTCGGGCCGGCCGGCCTGGATCAGCCCGATGGTCTGCGAGCGGCGCGACGCGAGGGTGCGCGCAGCCGGCGACGGAACGTAGGAGAGCTCGCTCATCGCGTGCTCGACGCGCACTCGGGTCGAGGCGCGCACGCCCGGCAGGTTGTTGAGCACGCGCGACACCGTCTGATGCGAGACTCCGGCGACTCGGGCGACGTCGAACATCGTCGCTGCCCGTGCGGTGACGGATGCCGCAGCCGCACCGACGGCGACGCCGCCGGCACCCGCACCCGCACCCGCGCCCGCGCTGGAACCAGCGCTGTCAGCGCCGGCACCACCACCCGCGGCGGCGCGACCACCCGCAGAGCGCGCACCGACGACGTCGGCGGCACCCGTGCCGGCAGCGCCGACGGGCTCAGCGGCATCCGTTCCGCTCATCACGCGTCTCCCCCTCGAGAACCGACCTGCTCGATGCATCGCGGTGGCCAACGGCGACCGGACTTCCTCAGCCCGGCCGCCGCCGTCCCACCACCACCACAGAGGAGGGACCTACTGGCCGCCGGAGCGACGCTTGTTGTAGACGTCGAAGGCCACGGCGAGAAGGAGCACGAGGCCCTTCACGGCCTGCTGCCACTCGATGCCGATACCCATGATGGACATGCCGTTGTTCAGCACACCGATGATCAGACCACCGATGATGGCGCCACCGATCGTGCCGACTCCACCCTGCACGGCTGCGCCACCGATGAACGCTGCCGAGATGGCCTCGAGCTCGAAGCCGTCACCGGCCTTGGGGCCGGCGAGGTTGAGGCGGGCGGTGAAGATGAGTCCGGCGAGGGCCGCGAGGAAGCCCATGTTGACGAACAGCCAGAAGTCGACGCGACGGGTCTTGATGCCCGACAGCTCGGCTGCGTGGCGGTTGCCGCCGATGGCGTAGATGTGGCGGCCGAAGACCGAGCGGTTCATGACCACGCCGTAGACCATGACGAGCACGGCCAGGATGATCAGCGTGACGGGGATGCCCTTGTAGGAGGCCAGCGCGTAAGTGAAGAAGCCGATGGCGACGGAGACGAGCACGAGCTTGGTGAAGAACCAGACGATCGGCTCCACTTCCTGGCCGTACTTCTGGCGTCCGCGACGGGTGCGCAGCTGCTGCACGATGAGCGCGATGATGGCGAGGGCTCCGACTCCGAGCGTGAAGATGTCGGGGTCGGATTCACCGAAGACGCCGTTCACGAAGCCGTTGCCGAGGGCGCGGTACTCGGCGGGGAAGGAGCCGATGTTGGCGTTGCCCAGCACCACGAGCGCGAGACCGCGGAAGATGAGCATGCCGGCCAGCGTCACGATGAAGGCCGGGATGCCGACGTAGGCGATCCAGAAGCCCTGCCAGACGCCGACCGCGGCACCGATCGCGAGCGACAGCAGCACCGCGAGCCACCAGGGCATGCCCCAGGTCACGGCGAAGAGTCCGGAACAGGCGCCGACGAAGGCGGCGACCGATCCGACGGACAGGTCGATGTGGCCCGCGATGATGACCATCACCATGCCGATGGCGAGAACGAGGATGTAGCCGTTCTGCACGATCAGGTTGGAGATGTTCTGCGGCCGCAGCAGGATGCCGTCGGTCAGGAACGAGAACAGCACCACCACGATGATGAGGGCGATGAAGATGCCGTTCTTGCCGAGGTCGCTCAGGATGTGGCTGAGTCGTTCGGTGAACTTGTTCTCGACGGGGTTGACGTTGCCGCCCTCGACCCGGGTCTCGGTCTGGAGTGGAGCGTTGGGATCTGACATGTGATGTCTCCTCTTGGAAGGTGCGTGGATCGAAGGCCGGCCAGCGACGCCGCTAGCGGGGCTTCTCCATGGTCATGAGCTTGAGTACGGACTCCGGGGTGGCCTCTTCGATGGGCAGTTCCCCGGTGATGCGACCCTCCGAGAGGGCGTAGATGCGGTCGCAGATGCCGAGCAGTTCCGGCAGCTCGGAGGAGATGACGATGACGCCCTTCCCCTCGGATGCCAGCCGGTTGATGATCGTGTAGATCTCGTACTTCGCGCCGACGTCGATGCCGCGGGTGGGCTCGTCCAGGATGAGCACGTCAGGGTCGGAGTAGATCCACTTCGACAGAACGACCTTCTGCTGGTTGCCGCCCGAGAGCTTCCCGGTCTTCACGAGCACGCTCGGCGCCTTGATGTTCATCGAGGTGCGGTACTCGTTGGCGACCTTGAACTCCTCGTTGTCGTGCACGAGGCCGAACTTCTCCAGCTTGCCCAGTGACGCCATCGAGATGTTGCGCTTGATGTCCTCGATGAGGTTGAGGCCGAAGGTCTTGCGGTCCTCGGTGGCGTAGGCGATGCCGTTGTCGATCGCCTCGGACACCGTGCGGGTCTTGATCTCCTGGCCGCGCTTGAACACCTTGCCGGAGATGCGAGATCCGTAGGTCTGGCCGAACAGGCTCATCGCGAACTCGGTGCGCCCGGCGCCCATCAGGCCGGCGATGCCGACGATCTCCCCGGCGCGCACGTTGAGGTTCACGTTGTCGACCATCACGCGCGAGGTGTCCTGCGGGTGGTGGGCGGTCCAGTCCTCGACCCGCAGCAGCTCCTCGCCGATGTTCGGCGTGTGCTCCGGGTAGCGGTGCTCGAGGTCGCGGCCGACCATGTCCTTGATGATGCGCTCTTCCGAGACATCCGCCTTGGCGATGGTCTCGATCGTCTTGCCGTCGCGGATGACCGTCACGGTGTCGGCGATCTTCTTGATCTCGTTGAGCTTGTGGCTGATGATGATCGACGTGATGCCCTGCTCCTTGAGGTGCAGGATCAGCCCGAGCAGGTGGTCGGAGTCCTCGTCGTTGAGGGCCGCTGTGGGCTCGTCGAGGATGAGCAGCTTCACGCGCTTGGAGAGGGCCTTGGCGATCTCCACGAGCTGCTGCTTGCCGACGCCGATGTTCATGATCTTCGTCGTCGGGTTGTCGCGGAGGCCGACCCGGTGCAGCAGGGTCTGGGCCTCGTGGTTGGTGCGGTTCCAGTCGATGAGGCCGCCGCGGCCCTTGACCTCGTTGTTGAGGAAGATGTTCTCCGCGATCGAGAGATACGGGCTGAGGGCGAGCTCCTGGTGGATGATGACGATGCCCTTGGCCTCGCTGTCGGTGATGTCCTTGAACTCCACCACCTCATCCTCGAAGACGATGTCGCCGTCGTAGGTGCCATGCCCGTAGACGCCCGAGAGCACCTTCATGAGCGTGGACTTCCCGGCGCCGTTCTCGCCGCAGATGGCGTGCACCTCACCGCGGGCGACCTCGAGGGTCACTTCGGAGAGCGCCTTCACGCCGGGGAAGGTCTTCGTGATGCCGCGCATCTCGAGAATGTTCGTCGTCATTCGTTTCCTGCTTCCTTGCCGGATGCTCCGGGACTGGACTGTTCAGCGACTTCGTACGTGCCGGGGCCTGGTGCGAGAGTACTCGCCGCCAGGCCCCGACACGTATCAGTCGATCATCGGAACGATCGGGAGATCAGCGGTCTCAGCCGTTGATCTCAGCCTCGGTCCAGTAGCCGCTCTTGACCAGGACCTCGTTGATGTTGTCCTTGACGACGATCTGCGACTCGAGCAGGTAGGACGGGACGACCTTCTTGCCGTTGTCGTAGTCCTCGGTGTTGTTCACCTCGGGCTTGTCGCCGTTCAGGAGTGCGGTCGCCATGTCGACGGCCACCTTGGCCAGGTTGCGAGTGTCCTTGAAGATCGTCGCGTACTGCTCACCCGAGTTGATGGCCTTGACCGAGTCGAGCTCGGCGTCCTGACCCGAGATCGCCGGCCAGCCGTCGCCCACCGTGTATCCGGCGTCGGTCAGAGCCGAGATGATGCCTCGGGACAGACCGTCGTAGGGCGAGAGCACCGCGTTGACCTTCGAGCCGTCGGAGTAGCTCTTGGTGAGGATGTCCTCCATGCGGCTCTGTGCGACCTCGCCGTCCCAGCGCAGCGTCGCCGCCTGCTGGAAGTCGGTCTGGCCGCTCTTGACGACGAGGGTTCCGTCGTCGATCAGCGGCTGCAGGGTGTCGATCGCACCGTTCCAGAAGAACGTGGCGTTGTTGTCGTCGGGCGAACCGGCGAACAGCTCGATGTTGAACGGACCCTTGGGGGCATCCGACTTCGCCGTGCCGTCGAGCTCGACCAGGCCGAGGCCGTTGAGGATCGAGTTGGCCTGCTGCACGCCGACCTTGTAGTTGTCGAACGAGGCGTAGTAGTCCACGTTCTCGCTGTCGCGGATGAGGCGGTCGTAGGCGATGACGGGGATGTCGGCGTCGGCCGCATCCTGCAGCACCTGCGTGAGCGTGGTTCCGTCGATCGAGGCGATGATCAGGGCCTCTGCACCCTTGGTGATCATGTTCTCGAGCTGCGAGACCTGGGTGGGGATGTCGTCCTCTGCGTACTGGAGGTCGACCTTGAAGCCCTGGTCCTCGAGCTGCTTCTTGACGGCGTCGCCGTCCTGGATCCAGCGCTCGGAGCTCTTGGTGGGCATAGCGACGCCGATGAGGCCGCCGTCGCCACCCTTGTCGCCGCTGCCGCTGTCGCCGGAGCCGCCGGAGCAGGCGGCGAGGGCGAACATCGAGCTGATCGCGAGTGTGGCCAGAAGAACCTTCTTGGTCTTCACTGTGTTTCCTTTCACTGATGGACACCGTTGTTCACTTGGTGAGGTGCAGATCCGGTGTCGTCCATGAATCACCGGATCCTGATGCCGCACTGCCGGGTGACAGTGCGACAGGTCTGTTCAATTGTGTGGAGCTGTTGGTGCTTGGTGTTGCGTTTACAGGCCTTGCGCCAGGCGGTAGTACGCCTGGTTCCAGCGCACCTCCCGCGCGAAGTCGCGCTGGGTGGTGGTCTCATCGATCACGAGAAGCTCGGTGCGAGCGATCTCGGCGAAGTCTCGGAACACGTCGACGCTGACGGCCGTCGACATGACCGTGTGGTGGGCGGCGCCGGCGGTGAGCCAGCAGGCCGCGCTCGTGGCGAAGTCGGGAGCCGGCTTCCAGACGGCCCGGCCGACGGGCAGCTTCGGCAGCTCGGGAGCCGACACGTTCTCGACCACGTTGGCCGTGAGCCTGAAGCGGTCGCGCATGTCGGAGAGAGCCACGACGACGGCGGGGCCGGGGTCGGCGGTGAAGACCAGGCGCACGGGGTCGTCCTTGCCTCCGATGCCGAGGGGGTGGATCTCCAGCGTTGGCTTCGACGTCGTGAGCGACGGCGAGACCTCGAGCATGTGGGCTCCGAGGATGCGCTCATTGCCCGGAACGAGGTCGTAGGTGTAGTCCTCCATGAGGCTCGCGCCGCCGGGGAGGCCGGCGCCCATCACGTTGGCGACGCGCACCAGGATGGCGGTCTTCCAGTCGCCCTCGGCACCGAAGCCGTATCCCTCGGCCATCAGGCGCTGCACGGCGAGGCCGGGCAGCTGCTTGAGCGCGCCCAGGTCCTCGAAGCTCGTCGTGAAGGCGCCGAAGCCGCCCTCCTCGAGGAACGAGCGCAGCCCGATCTCGATCGCGGCACCGTCGCGCAGGCTCTGGTGGCGGTCGCCGCCCGCACGCAGCTCGGGGACGACGTCGTAGAGCTCCTCGTACTCGGCCACGAGAGCGTCGATCGCCTCGGCGGATGCGGCAGCGACGGCATCCGCCAGCTCGTTGACGCCCCACGTGTTGACCTGCACGCCGAAGCGCAGCTCGGCCTCGGTCTTGTCGCCCTCGGTCACGGCGACGTAGCGCATGTTGTCGCCGAAGCGGGCGAGCTTGAGGGTGCGGGACGCCGCCCACCCTGCCGCAGCGCGCTGCCAGGTCTCGACCTGCTCCTGCACGGCCGGGTTCGACACGTGGCCGACGACGGTCTTGCGGGCGAGGCCCAGCCGGGTCTGGATGTAGCCGAACTCGCGGTCGCCGTGCGCGGCCTGGTTGAGGTTCATGAAGT
Source organism: Leifsonia sp. Leaf264 (assembly GCF_001422325.1). Lineage (GTDB taxonomy): Bacteria > Actinomycetota > Actinomycetes > Actinomycetales > Microbacteriaceae > Orlajensenia. Next base: position 491,484 of record NZ_LMMR01000007.1, on the reverse strand, counting down.
CGAAGTCGATCTCGCCCCACGGCAGCTCGACGTTGGCCTGCGTGTGCAGGTGCAGCAGCGGCTTCTGCAATGCGTCGAGGCCGGCGATCCACATCTTGGCCGGGCTGAAGGTGTGCATCCACGCGATGACGCCGATCACGTTGTCGGCCGCGTTGACCTCGAGGGCCGTGCGACGGATGCTGTCCGAGTCGGTGAGCACGGGCTTCCAGACGACCTTGACCGGAACGCCGCCGCCGAGCTCGTCGGAGATGGCGCGCGACTGCTCGGCCACCTGACGCAGCGTCTCCTCGCCGTACAGGCCCTGGCTTCCGGTGAGGAACCAGACCTCGTACTGCTCGAGGGAGGTGGTGAGGGCGGTGCGGGTCATGTGCGGTTCTCCTGGTGCTGTGGTCGGTGTCGGTTGTCTGCGGTTGCCTGCGCGGCGCTCGGTCAGAGCGCCTGCACGGCGGCGGCCTCGGCCGCGAGGCCGGCCCGATAACGGTCGAGGAAGGCGGCGAACCCGGCGACGTCCTCAGGATCAGGATCGACGGTGTCGAACCCGGCGTCGGCGAAGACGTGCTCGTTCAGATAGACGCCGAGATCGGGTGCGGATGCGGCGCCCGAGCGTGCGGTGAGGTACGACGCGAGCACGGCGATGCCCCAGGCTCCGCCTTCCGACGCGGTCTCGCCGATGGCGACTGGAGCGTCGAGTGCGCCGGCGAGCAGGCGCTGGGCGACGCCGGCGGTGCGGAAGATGCCACCGTGGGCGAACATCCTGTCGAGGGCGACGCCCTCGTCGGCCAGCACGCGCATGCCGAGGCTGAGGGTGCCGTAGACGCCGTAGACCTGCGCGCGCATGAAGTTGGCGAGGGTGAAGTCGCTGTCGGGGGTGCGCACGACGAGCGGGCGCCCCTCGGAGAGTCCGGCGATGGGCTCCCCGGCGAGGTGGTTGTAGGCGATGATGCCACCGGCATCCGCCTCTCCGTCGAGGGCTTCCCGGAGCAGCACACCGAAGGCGGCATCGCTGTCGACTGGAGCACCGGATGCTGCAGCGAAGCGGGTGAACAGGCTGACCCATGCGGCCAGCTCGCTGGCGCCGTTGTTGCAGTGCACCATCGCGACGGGGTCGCCGGCCGGAGTCGTGACGAGGTCGAGCTCGTGGTGGACCTGCTCGAGCGGACCCTCGAGCACGACCATGGCGAAGATGCTGGTGCCGGCACTGACGTTGCCGGTGCGCGGAGCGACCGAGTTGGTCGCGACCATGCCTGTGCCGGCGTCGCCCTCGGGCGGGCAGAGCGGCGCGCCGGGCTTCAGTGCACCGGACGGGTCGAGCAGCGCGGCGCCGGCCTCAGTCAGTGCTCCGCCGGACTCGCCTGCGGGAAGGGCCTCGGGGAGGAGTTCGGAGATGCGGAGCTGCGGAGCCCGCTCGGCGACCAGGCCGTCGTAGATCGCGATGAGGCCGGCGTCGTAGTCGTGGGTGGCCGCATCGATCGGGAACATGCCGGAGGCGTCGCCGACGCCGATCACCTTGCGCCCGGTGAGGCGCCAGTGCACGTAACCGGCGAGGGTGGTGACGAAGGCGACGTCGGGGACGTGGGCCTCGTGGTCGAGCACAGCCTGGTGCAGGTGGGCGATCGACCAGCGCAGCGGGATGTTCACGCCGAAGGCCTCGCTGAGCTCGGCGGCGGCGGGACCCGTCGAGGTGTTGCGCCAGGTACGGAACGGAACCAGCAGCTCGTCGTCGGCGTCGAATGCGAGGTAGCCGTGCATCATCGCCGAGACGCCGATGGCGCCGAACGTCGCGGGCTCCACGTCGTAGCGGCTGCGCACCTGGGCGACGAGGTCGGCGTAGGCGGCCTGCAGGCCGGCCCACACGGAGTCGATGGAGTAGGTCCAGACGCGGTCGACGAACTGGTTCTCCCACTCGTGGCTGCCGACGGCGAGAACGTCGCTCGGGTCCTCGCCGATGAGGCAGGCCTTGATGCGGGTGGATCCGAACTCGATGCCGAGCGAGGTGCGGCCGTCGAGGATCGCCGTGCGGGCGGCATCCGTGGTTCCGGTGGTGGCGTTCATCGTCGCGCATCCCCCGACTGCCCGTAGACGTTCTGGTAGCGGTCGAAGAGGCTGTCGATGGCCTGCTGCGGGATGGGGATGAGCGGCCCGGCCTCGCGGGCGTAGTGCACGGTGCGGGCGACGTCCTCGACCATGACCGCGGCCTTGACGGCGTCCTTCGCGTCCTTGCCGATGGTGAACGGGCCGTGGTTCTGCATGAGTACGGCGCGCGAGCGGTGACCGGACAGAGTCTCGACGATGCCGCGGCCGATGGAGTCGTCGCCGATGATCGCGAACGGGCCCACCGGGATCGGGCCGCCGAACTCATCGGCCATCGCGGTGATCACGCAGGGGATCTCCTCGCCGCGTGCGGCCCAGGCCACGGCGAAGGTGGAGTGGGTGTGCACGACGCCGCCGACCTCGGGCATGTTGCGGTAGACGTAGGCGTGGGCGGCGGTGTCGCTCGACGGGCTGCGGTCGGAACCCGGCGTGCCGGGCACGACGGCGCCGTCGAGGTCGCAGAGGATCATGTTCTCGGGAGCGAGGTCGTCATAGGAGACGCCTGACGGCTTGATGACGAAGAGGTCGGCGCCGGGAACGCGTCCGGAGACGTTGCCGCCGGTCCAGACGATGAGGCCGTAGCGGGTGAGCTCGGAGTGCAGGGATGAGACGTCCTGGCGCACCTGCGCGATGGCGGCTTCGATCTCGGCGCTGAAGACGGAGCGCTCGATGCTCTCCTGGCCGGATGCTGATACCACCGTCGCAACTCCCTTGTCGTGATGCACGCCGACGCACCACGAGACGGCGGCGTCGGGGTCGTTCGCTTCGTTAGCGCTAACAACCTCCGCCTATGTTAGCGCTAACGAAGGTGGTCGGCGCAAGTCGTCGGATCACGATCCGGGCACTGTGACCAAGCTGTGACCTGCACGCGCATTAAGAGGGGTACGGAACGGCCACCCGGTCCCCCGCAACGCCCCGACTTCGCGCCCCACGCCGAGTTGCCCACTTCCGCCAGTGCGGCCGCCTCCGCACTGGCGGAAGTGGGCAACTCGCGGCGCGCGTTCGCGATTGGGCGACGCCCGGCGGGACGCGGGACCCCCGGCAGAACGCAGGACGGCCCCCGCTCCGAGGAGCGGGGGCCGTCGAGTGACGTGCGATGACTGCTTAGGAAGCGGCCTTCACGATGTCGAGGAGGTTCGGGTTGTTCGCGTAAGCGTCAGCCGCGTTCTCCTTGGTCACGATGACCGGAGCCAGCAGGTAGGCCGGAACGACCTTCACGCCGTTGTCGTACTGCTCGGTGTCGTTGACCTCGGCGTCATCGCCCTTCTGGAGCTGGCCGATCATCTTGATCGTCTGCTCAACCAGGAGGGAGGTGTCCTTGTTGATGGTGGAGTACTGCTCGCCGGCCATGATCGACTTGACCGACTCGACCTCGGAGTCCTGACCGGTGACGGTGACCTTCGAGATGTCCTTACCGGCCTGCTTGGTCGACGTGATGATCGCGCGAGCCAGCGTGTCGTTCGGGGACAGGACGCCGTCGATGGCGTCGCTCGAGTAGTTCGCCGTGAGCAGCGAGTCCATGCGGCTCTGGGCGTTCTCAGCCTTCCAGCCCTGGGTAGCCGTCTGGGCGACCTCGGTCTGGCCCGACTTCACGACGAGGGTTCCGTCGTCGATCTTCGGCTGGAGCACGTCCATCGCACCGTTGAAGAACACGGCGGCGTTGGCGTCGTCGGGCGAGCCCGAGAACAGCTCGATGTTCCACGGAGCAGCGTGACCCGAGCGCTTCTCGAGACCCTCGAGGAGAGCCTGGCCTTGGAGCTGGCCGACCTTGAAGTTGTCGAACGCGACGTAGTAGTCGACGTTCGGCGTGTTCTCGATGAGGCGGTCGTACGCGATGACCTTGACGCCGGCGTCGGCAGCCTGCTGCAGCTGGGTGCCGAGCTGCTTGCCGTCCTTCGCGCCGATGACGATGACCTTCGCGCCGTTGGTGACCATCGACGAGATCTGGTTCTGCTGCTCAGCAACGGTGTTGCTGGCGGGTGCGTACTGCACGTCGGGCTTGAAGCCGGCTGCCTTGAGGCCGTCTTCGAACAGTCCGCCGGCGAGAACCCAGTTCTCCGACGTCTTGTCGGGGAGGGCGACGCCGATGGTGGAGTCGGCAGCGAAGCCCTTGGCGGAGTCGGTCGACCCGCCGGTGCTTCCGCCGCGGTCGGACGAGCAGCCCGACAGTGCCAGTGCGGCGGCAGCCGCGACTGCGACTGTTGCCAAAGCGATCTTCTTCATTGATTTCACTTTCTCTTGGTGGTGGTGGTGCGTTGGGAGGTGGTGCCGGTTCTGGGGTGTCAGTGACGCAGCGACTCGGCCGAGGCGTTGTCGTTGGTCGGGAGCACGGTGCCGCTCGACTCGAGCACGGGCTCGTCGGCGACGGCGCGTGCCTTGCGGCGCTGCGACCAGATGCCGAGGATCGACGGGCGACCCTGGCGCTTGCTCCAGACGTCGACGCCGACGGCGATCAGCAGCACGAGGCCCTTGATGATCTGCACCAGGTCGGCGCCGGCTCCGATGAGCTGCAGGCCGTTGTTGAGGAAGGCCATGACCAGACCACCGACGATGGAGCCGATGACGGTACCGATACCGCCGGAGACCGCCGCGCCACCGATGAAGACCGAGGCGATGGCGTCGAGCTCCCAGCCGTTGCCGTCCTGGGGTCCGGATGCCGTGGAGCGGGCGACGAAGATCATGCCGGCCAGCGAGGCGAGCACCGACATGTTCATCATCACGAAGAAGTCGACCCGGCGGTCCTTGACGCCCGAGAGCGTCGCGGCCAGGCGGTTACCGCCGACGGCGTAGATGTGGCGGCCGCCGATGGTGCTGCGGGTGATGAACGAGTAGAGGATCACCAGGGCGACCAGGATGATGCCCGAGATCGGGAAGCTGGTTCCCACACGACCCGTGGCGAAGAGCCAGGCCGCGACGAGGATGACTCCGGCGAGGAGGACGACCTTGACGACCGACACCCAGACGGGCGACGACTCGGAACCCATCTTCTTCTGCACTCGACGGATGTGCCACTCGTTGTAGACGATCCAGGCAGCGCCGAGGACGCCGAGGATCATCGTGCCCGTGCTGAACGGGAACGGGCCGAAGTCGGGGATGTAGCCGGCGCCGATGAAGGTGAACTCCGGCGGAACGGCGACGGACGTCGACTGACCGATGAACTGGTTGCCACCGCGGAAGATGAGCATGCCGGCCAACGTCACGATGAACGCCGGCACTCCGATATAGGCCACCCAGAAGCCCTGCCAGGCGCCGATCGCGGCACCGACGACGAGGCCGAGCACGATCGCCAGCGGCCAGGGGAGGTTCCAGTCGGCCATGGCCTTAGCGACCACGATGCCCGTGAACGCGGCGACCGAGCCGACGGAGAGGTCGATGTGACCCGCGATGATCACCATGACCATGCCGATGGCGAGGATCAGGATGTACGAGTACTGGTTGACGACGTTGATGAGGTTCGTCGGCGACAGCGTGAGCCCGTTCGTCCAGATCTGGAAGACGACGATGATCAGGATCAGGCTGCCCAGGATGCCGAACTGGCGCAGGTTGGACTGGCCGCCACCGAACATCTTCTTGATGTCGGCGAAGCCGCCGCTCTTCTTCGTCGAGCTGGTTTCGGTGCTCATCAGTTCTGAACTCTCTTCCGTGCGGAGGTCATGCTCTTCATCAGGGTTTCGGGGTTGGCATCCGTCACGGGGATGTCACCGGTGATCTGGCCTTCGAAGACGGTGTAGATGCGGTCGGCGATGCCGAGGAGTTCGGGGAGCTCGCTCGAGATGAGGATCACGCCCTTCCCCTGAGCGGCCAGCGCCTGGATGATCGTGTAGATCTCGTACTTGGCTCCCACGTCGATGCCGCGGGTGGGTTCGTCGAGGATCAGCAGGTCGGGGTCGGTGAACATCCACTTGGCGAGGACGACCTTCTGCTGGTTGCCGCCGGAGAGCTTGCCCACTCCCATGTCGACGCTCGGCGCCTTGATGCGCAGCGACTTGCGGTACTCCTCGGCGACCTTGTACTCGCGCATGTCGTCGACGACCTGGCCACGCGAGATCTTCTTGAGCTTGGCCGAGACGATCGACGCCTTGATGTCGTCGAGCAGGTTGAGGCCGAGAACCTTGCGGTCCTCGCTCACGTAGGCGAGGCCGGCATCGATCGCCTGCGACACGTCGCGGAGTTCGATCTCCTCGCCGTCCTTGACGATCGTGCCCGAGACGAAGCTGCCGTAGGAGCGGCCGAAGAGGCTCATGGCGAGCTCGGTGCGGCCGGCGCCCATGAGGCCGGCGAGGCCGACGATCTCGCCGCGGCGCACGTAGAGGTTGGAGCCCTTGACGACGAGACGCTCGGCCACCTGCGGGTGCTGGATCGTCCAGTCCTTGACCTCGAAGAACACCTCGCCGATGTTCGGGGTGCGGTCGGGGAAGCGACTCTCGAGGCTGCGGCCGACCATGCCGCGGATGATGCGGTCCTCGTTGATCTCGCCGGCGGCGATGTCGAGGGTCTCGATGGTCTTGCCGTCGCGGATGATCGTGATGGTGTCGGCGACCTGCTCGATCTCGTTCAGCTTGTGCGAGATCATGATCGACGCGATGCCCTTGCCCTTCAGGCCCCGGATGAGGTCCAGCAGGTGCTGCGAGTCGTTCTCGTTGAGCGCTGCGGTCGGCTCGTCGAGGATGAGGAGCTTGACGTCCTTGTTGAGGGCCTTGGCGATCTCGACGAGCTGCTGCTTGCCGACGCCGATGTTCTTGATCTGGCGGTCGGGGTCCTCGTCGAGGCCGACGCGGGCGAGGAGCTCGGTGGCCTTCGCCTTCGCCTCGACCCAGTCGATCACGCCGTGCCTGGCCAGCTCGTTGCCGAGGAAGATGTTCTCGGTGATCGAGAGCTCGGGGATGAGCGCCAGCTCCTGGTGGATGATGACGATGCCCGCGTTCTCGCTCGAGCGGATGTCCTTGAACTCCACCTTCTCGCCGCGGAAGACGATCTCCCCCGTGTAGGTACCGGCCGGGTAGACACCCGACAGCACCTTCATGAGCGTGGACTTGCCTGCGCCGTTCTCGCCGCAGATGGCGTGGACCTCGGCTGCGTTCACCGTGAGGGAGACATCCGCCAGCGCCTTGACGCCGGGGAACTCCTTGGTGATCGAGCGCATCTCGAGGATGGGGTGCTGCTCAGACGGCATCGCTTGACTGTCCCTTCGAACCGTGGCTGAACTTGGAATCGGCCGCACCCGCATCGCGAGTGTCCGTCGCCATGGACAGGGCGACCGCAGGGCGGCCGGGCTGCAACATGAAGCTCACGGGCTGACTCCGATGTCAAAGGGATGGGTCGGAATTTCTGATGTGACGGTCGTGTGACCGTTCACATCGCGTCTCATAGTGCCTCCACGGCGAAGCAGTGTCAAGTTGAGTTCGAGTCACACTTTCGTAACGGCTCAGTAATGAACGAGGGCCGCGTGCACGGGCCCGCTCGAGCCGCGCACCACCAGCGACGGCACGATCTCCTCGCTCGATGTCACCGGCTCTCCGCGGAGTTCGCCGAGCAGCAGGGCGACAGCGCGGCGACCCACCTCGCGGAACTCCTGGTGCACCGTCGTGAGAGGCGGCGACACGTGCTGTGCCACCGGGATGTCGTCGAAGCCCACGACGCTCACGTCGTGGGGAACGTCGAGGCCGGCATCCCGGAACGCGTGCATGAGGCCGATGGCCATCAGGTCGTTCGCCGCGAACACAGCGCTGAAGTCCCTGTAGCGGCTCAGCTCCCGGCCCGCGTAGTAGCCGAAGTCGGCTGTCCAGTCGCCGAGGATCGGCGGATGCGTGCGCAGGTCGGACTCGATGATCGCGTCGAGGAATCCGCGCATGCGCGCCTCGGCCTCGATCCAGTCCTGGGGTCCGGCGAGGTGCACGATCTCGTGATGACCGAGGTCGATGAGGTGTTGGGTGGCCGCGCGAGCTCCGGCGATCTGGTCGACGGCGAGGGCGCGATGATCGCTCTGTCCCGTCGACTGCAGGCTGACATACGGGATGTCGATGGCCATGCCCGCGAGCACGTCGAAGACGCGCACCTGCGGGGCCATCACGATCAGGCCCTCGACGTCCTGCAGCACCAGGTGCTTGAGAGCGTCGACGATGGCGGCTGGCGTCGATGCGGCCAGGTTCGCCGTGTTGACGAAGTACCCGGCCTCGCGGGCGGCGTCCTCGATGGCGGCGATGCTCGACGACGGGCCGTACTCCCCCGTGGTCGCCGACAGCACGCCGATGGTGCGGGACCGGCTGGTGACCAACGCCCTTGCGGCCCGATTGGGCCGGTACTTCAAGGCCTCCATGGCGTCGAGCACCCGCTGCCGGGTCTCGTCCCTGATGCTCGGATGCCCGTTCAGCACCCTGGAGACGGTCTGGTGCGAGACCTCCGCAAGGCGCGCGACATCGCGGATCGAGGGCGCTCGCCCCTTCTGCGGCTCAGGCGACATTGTCAGACCGATCGGATGTTCACGTTCACATGGAAAAGCTCAGATCAATTATGCACATGAGCGGCGGATGCGAAAGTTCGCGATGTGACAGTCACATCGCGCGGATCGTGTGACGGCACGACATCCGACGCGCGGGATCCGCCCCGCAGCGCACATTTGCCGCGCGCGTCATCTGTCTCCGACTACGGCTGCCGACGCCTCACGCGGGCCCCGAGAACCACGGCGGCCAGCCCGCAGGCCGCGGCCACGACGAAGGCGGCCGTGAATCCGGCGCTCGTCTGGGATGGGGAGGCCGACGCCGCATCGGCTCCGGCAGCCGTGACGACGGCCAGTGCCGTTGCGGCCAGCGCCGCCGCGGCCCCGAGAGCGTCGGCGATGGCCAACGCCGAGCTGTTGGCGCCCTGGTTGCCCAGGTCGGAGTACTCGAGGGTCAGCACCGAGAGCCGCGGATAGCCGAATCCCATGCCCACCCCGGCAAGAACCCAGCCCACGATCGCCAGCCAAGGCGGCAGGTGCATCGCGCTGGTGGCGCCCACGACGACGATGCCCGCGAACAGTCCCGTGGCTCCCCACCGCACCACGTCGGCGCTGGCGATGCCGTTCCCGGCACGCCCCTGCAGGTACGAGCCGAACGCCCAGGCCACGCCGGCTCCGGTGAGGGCGAGCCCGGCGAACGCTGCCGGGTAGTCGTACTGCTTCTGGAGCAGGTACGGCACGTAGGCCTCGGCCCCGAAGAACGCAGCGGCCATGAGCAGGCGCACCAGCACGACCGACGGCAGGCCCCAGGCCGACCGGAGGGTGCCGGTCGGCACGAGCGGCCTGAGGGCGAGGATCGCCACGGCGACGGCGACGATCGCAACGGCCCAGCGCAGCACCCCGTCGAGCTCGGCCGTGAGGGTGAGCGCCAGCACCGCCGACGCCGCGAGCACCGACCAGCCGAGGCGTACCGGCGTCCAGCGCGGGGCCGTGCTCGCTGCATCCGTCAGCCGACCGCGGAGGGCGACACCCACCATGGCGAGGGCGGCCGCGACGAGGGCGACGACACCGAGGAACACCCAGCGCCAGCCCAGAGTCTCGGCCACGGCGCCGGCGATGACGGGACCGACCAGCGACGGCACGACCCAGGCTGCAGCGAAGGACGCGAAGATGCGCGGATGCCGCTCCTCGGGGTAGACCCGCGCCACGATCACGTAGATGGGCACCGTGATGGCGCCGCCGCCGATGCCCTGGATGATGCGGCCACCGATGAACACGGGCATCGTCGGGGCCAGCCCGGCGATGAGCAGGCCCACTGTGAGGGCGATGACCGCGGCATAGAGGGGCGCCCGCGGACCGCGCCTGTCGGCCCAGTCGCCGGCGAGGATCATGCCGATGACGCCGGCGGCGATGGGGGCCGAGAACGCGAGGGCGTAGGCGTTGGCGCCGTCGAGATCGGCCGTCACCAGCGGCATCGCCGTCATGATGGCGAGGGACTCGAAGGCACTCAACACGATGAGCGAGATCAGTCCGACCAGCACCCACCGCGAAGGCCGGGCGATCCGGGTGGCGGTCGACTCGGCCTCGCCTGCTTGAGGAGGCTCGGGCGTACTCCGCGCCAGCTGTGCCTCGACCTGCGCCCGGGCGGCGTCGGCGTCGGGTTCGGTGCTCACTCGTTCGATTTTAGGACGATCGTCGCCACCGTCGAGAACGGAGTTCGTGCGGTTGTCACCCTCCACGCACCCGCGAGAACTCCGGTCTCGGCCCCGCGCCGCCGCACTCGGCAGGCGCCCAGCGCGGGAGTGGCGTCAGAACTCCTCGTTGGTCTCGGGGTCGCCGCCCCAGAGGCGGCCGCGCTCGAGCGAGGAGATGGTGTTCACCTCGTCATCGCTCAGCTCGAAGTCGAACACGTCGAGGTTCGCGCGCTGACGAGCCGCATCCGCCGACTTCGGAATGGGAATGGAGCCGAGCTGCACGTGCCAGCGCAGCACGACCTGCGTCGCGGTCACGCCGTGACTGTCGGCGATGGCCGCGAGGAACGGCTCTTTCGTGAGCTCGCTGCGGTTGGCGAGAGGGCTCCACGACTCGGTGCGGATTCCATGCCGCTCATGGAATGCACGGAGGGCGGCCTGTGGGAAGTACGGATGCAGCTCGACCTGGTTGACGGCCGGAGCGACCCCGGTCTCGCCGATGATGCGCTCGAGGTGCTCCTCGGTGAAGTTGCTCACGCCGATGGACCGCACCTTGCCCTCGTCCCGCAGCGCGATCATGGCGCGCCAGGTATCGAGGTACTTGTCGACCCGAGGCAGCGGCCAGTGGATGAGGTACAGGTCGATGACGTCGAGGCCGAGGTTGGTGGAGGACTCGGCGAAGCTGCCGAAGGTCTCGTCGTAGCCATGGTGGCGTCCGGGGATCTTCGAGGTCACGACGAGCTCGTCGCGGTCGATGCCCGACACGCGGATGCCGTCGCCGACCTCGCGCTCGTTCTCGTAGTTGAGCGCCGTGTCGAGCAGCCTGTAGCCGCTGCCGATGGCGGCGGCCACGGCCTCGGTGCCCGCCGGCCCTCGCAGGCCGTAGGTGCCGAGCCCGATCACGGGGATCGAGGACTGGTCGTTCAGGGTGTACGTCGGAATCTCAGCCATACGTCCATCCTCTGTCGAGCCGGCGACGGATGCGAGGGGTTGCGTAACATCCCGGTCGCCCGGCTCTGCCGACGGTGGGCGGGGTCAGCGACGCTCATCCGAGCTCGGCGAAGGCCCGCACCGGGAAGGTGCCGAAGTCGGCGACCTTGGGTGGCACGGCGGTGAAGCGCGCGCCGCGGGCGGGAACAGCGCCGAGGTTGGTGAGGTGCTCCACGACGTGGATGCCGGCGTCGAGCAGCAGGCTGTGCGCCGGGCGCTCTCCCCCGCTCTCGGTGTCATCGATGTTGAGCGCGTCGATGCCCACGAGTGTCACGCCGGCGTCGACGAGGTGGCGCACGCCGGCCTCGGTCAGGAAGGGCGAGCCCGTCGCGTAGGCGGGCCGGCCGAAGTGCACGTCCCATCCCGTGTGCAGCAGCACGGCCGAGCCGGCGAGGTCCCGGTCGAAGAACACGGAGGCCGGGATGCCGCGCGTGGCGGCATCCGTTCCCCAATCGACGTCGTCGAGGTGGAAGACCTCGGCGCGCAGGCCCACCAACGTCGACAGGTCGAGGCCCGCGAGGTCGGTTCCACCCTCGTAGCGGTGGAACGGGCTGTCGATGTACGTGCCGGTGTTGCCGATCATCGTGATCAGGTCCATGGCGAACTCGGTGCCCGGCGCGTACTTCGCGCGCGAATCCTCGCGGGTGAGGTGCGGCGTGATCACCGGTGCGGGAAGCCCGGGGTAGGTGACGAGCCCCGCAGAGACCGTGTGGCTGAGGTCGACGACATGACGGGCGACGGATGCCGCGACATCAGCGCCCCGGGATCCCTTGTGCTGCTCCTCGGCGATGCTCAGCCCGGTGATGTCGACGCGCTCGACGAGGGCGAGGCCCAGGTGGCGCACGAAGAGCTCGGTGAGCTGGGCCTCGGTCACGTTCGCCGACGGCAGGTCGAGGCGGAAATCGCTCACGCGGAGGTCGCCTCCGTTGATGAAGGCGACCTCGGCGTCGAAGCGGGCGCGGAAATCCGTCATGTCGTTCTCACTCTCGTTCTGCGTTTGATGAGTCCGACGACGACGGCCGCGAGGGCCAGCACCGCCGGGATGATGAGGTTCGGACCGGCGAGCACGAGCAGGCCGATCGTCAGCACGGTCGAGATCACGGCCATCCACCAGCCGAGGCTCCAGGTGGCGAGAAGTCGCATGGCGGCGACCATGCCGATGGCGTAGATGGCGGCCATGCTGCTGGTGTGCACGAGGATGAACGGCGTGAGCTCGAAGCCTGTCGCCGCCATCAGCGCGTAGTAGACGCTGATGAGCACCGCGACGACGGCGAGGCTGCGGCGCGGGATGCCGCCATCCTCCACGCCTCGGGCCAGCCAGCGGGGCAGGTCGCCATCGCGGCCGAGCGAGGCGCCGAGCTTGCCGAAGGCGCCGAGGTAGGCGTTGACGACTCCGGCCACGACGACGGCCGCAATGACGGCGACGAGGAACGGTCCGTAGCCCGGTGCCCCATCGGCGACGAGGTCGACGAGCGGTGTCGCGCTCGTACCCGCGGCGTCTCCGAGAACGGCGACAGTGACGAACTGCAGAGCGAGGTAGGCGGCTCCGACCACGACGACGGCGATGGCCGTGGCGATCGGGATGACACGACGGGGGTTCCGGAACTCCCCGGCGATGTGGGTGCCGACCTCCCACCCGGCGAAGGCCCAGAGGAAGAGACTGATGGCCGTGCCGATGCCGGCGATGCCGTGCGGCAGGAAGGGCTGGAAGTTCGCGGCATCCGACTGCGGAAAGCTGATCGCCACCACGCCCACGACGACGACCAGGAGCAGGGCCGTGAGCACCAGCTGCAGGGCGCCCGAGACCCGCACCCCGAAGAAGTTGATGACGAAGGGCGGCACGAAGATCGCGATGCCGATCCAGGCGACGGCCGCATGGTCGATGCCGAGCACCGCGACGACGTACTCGGCACCGAGCACGCCGACGACGGGGGCGCCGACGCAGACGCCGAAGTAGAACCAGTAGCCGGCCATGCGCGCCCAGGTGTCGCCGAGGGCCCGACGCGCGTAGCTGGCCACGCCGCCGGGGTCGGGGAAGCGCGAGGCCAGGGCGGCGAAGGTGCCGGCGAGCGGGATCGAGAGAAGGAACACCGCCGCCACCGCGATGATCGAGGCCGGACCGGCGACGGATGCGGCGAGCCCGGGCAGCACCAGGATGCCCGTGCCGAGCACCGCGGCGATGTAGAGCGCCGTGCCGCGAGCGAGGCCGAGGGAACCGTGGTGCTCGTGGGTATCCGCGCTCACTGGGGAATCGATGACGGTGCTGCTCACCCGTCCACTATGCCCGACGGGCGACCCCCGCGGCACTGGCAGGAACGACGTTGTTCATCGATATCCTGCCATTGGAAGGTCAGTCGGTGGCGAGGTCCTTCGCGTCGACGCTCATGTACCACTCGGAGTAGCGCGAGGCGCGACCGTCACCGGCGAACTCGATGACCCACAGGTTCTCGTAGCTCCGGCCGTCGGTGTAGTCGGTGCGTCCGCGGATCACCGCAGTCGTCGGGGTGACGACCACCGGCTGCCAGCTGAAGCCGTGGTCGCCGGGTTCATCTCCCGCGCCCAGCCACCACTCCACGATGGCGCCGTGGCCGACCGCGGGTCTCACGTGGGGCGCCGGGTAGTACTCGGCATCCTCGGTGAACAGGGCTCGGATGTGGTCGGGCCGGTTCGAGTCCCAGGCACGCAGGTAGCGGGCCATCCACTCCTCATGCATCGCCGTCGTCATGGCCGGCATCCGCGGGATCCGACGATCTCAGTCGTCGGATGCCGGAAGGGTCGCACCCTTCGGCCCGGAACCATCGGCCGGAACCTCGACCCACCACTCGGTGAAGCGGCTGGCCCGTCCACCGGGTTCGAAGTCGATGATCCAGAGGTTGTGGTACCCCTCGCGCTCCCGATAGTCGGTGTAGCCCTGGATCACGGCGCGAGCCGGAGTGACCGACACGGGTTCCCAGCGGAAGGTGTAATCGCCGGGCTCATCGCGGGCGTCCTCCCACCACGCGAGGATCGCATCGATACCGGCCTTGGCCGGCCGGCCCGGCAACGTGTAGTACTCGGCGTCGTCGGTGAAGAGGGCACGGATGTCGTCGGGGTCGTTCGAGTCCCACGCGCGCAGGTAGGCGTCCATCCAGTCGTTGATCGGTTCGCTCATGGTTCCGTTCTACCCCGTGGAGCCGACATCGCGCACGGGGTTGATTCCGCCCGGATGCGCTTCGGGCGCCGACTCCAGCGGCCGATGCGCCGGTCTCAGCGAGCGGAACCCTCCAGCGCCTGCAGCACGTCGGCGACGAGGTCGTCCACGTCTTCGATGCCGACCGAGAGCCGCACGATGTTCTCCGGCACCTCGAGCTCGGTGCCCTTCACCGACGCGTGGGTCATCGCCGACGGGTAGTTCACCAGGGACTCCACGCCGCCGAGCGACTCGGCCAGCTGGAACACCTCGAGCGACTCGGCGAAGGCCCTGGCGGCATCCGCCCCTCCGACCACGGCGATCGAGAGCATGCCGCCGAAGGCCGACATCTGCCGCGCGGCCAGCTCGTGACCGGGGTGCGAGGGCAGGCCCGGGTAGTAGACGGCCTCAAGCGCCGAGTGGCCGACGAGGGCCTCCGCGATGGCCTGGGCGTTCGCGGAGTGGCGCTGCATCCGCACGTCGAGGGTCTTGATGCCGCGGATGGTGAGGAACGCGTCCATCGGCGCCGAGACCGGGCCGGCCGCGAACTGCAGGAACTTGACCTTCTCGTGCAGCTCGTCGTCGTTGATGACCAGGCCGCCGCCGATGACGTCGGAGTGGCCGCCGAGGTACTTGGTGGTGGAGTGCACGACGACGTCGGCTCCGAGCGCCATCGGCTGCTGCAGGGCGGGCGAGGCGAAGGTGTTGTCGACGACGACGATCGCTCCGGCCTCATGACCGATCTCGACGAGGGCGGCGACGTCGCTGATCTTCATGAGCGGATTGGACGGCGTCTCGATCCACAGGATGCGGGTGGCATCCGTCGCCACCGCAGCCTTGACGGCATCGAGATCGGCGAGGTCGACGGGAGTGTTCCGGATGCCCCAGGCTCCGTGCACGCGATTGATGAGGCGGTAGGTGCCGCCGTAGACGTCGTTGCCCAGCACGACGTGGTCACCCGGCTGGAGCACTGCGCGCAGCAGGGTGTCCTCGGCGGCGAGTCCCGACGCGAAGGAGAGGCCGTGCTTCCCGCCCTCGAGCGCGGCGAGCAGCGTCTCGAGCGAGGTGCGCGTCGGGTTGCCGGAGCGGGCGTACTCGTAGCCGCCGCGCAGCTGGCCGATGCTCTCCTGCACGAAGGTGGACGTCTGGTAGATCGGCGGGATGACGGCGCCGGTCGTGGGATCGAACTCCTGCCCGGCGTGGATGGCGCGGGTGGCGAAGCGGTCTGAGGTTGTCACTGTGTTCTCCTAGGCGCCCAGGTAGCTGAGCAGGTCGGACCGGGTGACGACGCCGAGCACCTTGCCGCCGTCGGTCACGAGCAGCGCGGGCTTGGTGGCGAATGCCGCGCGCGCGGCGGCGACGGGCTCGTTCACGCCGATGAGCTGCAGCGGCTCGCCGATCACCGAGGCCACCTTGTCGGTGAGCTTCACCTTGCCGGCGAAGACCAGCTCCATGAGCTCCTCGTCGTGGATGGCACCCGAGACCTCACCGAGCACGACGGGCGGCTCGGCGTTCAGCACCAGCAGCTGCGAAACCCCGGTCTCGGTCATGCGGTCGATGGCGTCGCGGATGGTGTCGTCGGGATGCGTGAACACGAGCGGCTCGGTGCGTCCGGCCTTCGTGGCCAGCAGGTTCGCGACGGTGTGCCCCGTCGGCGCATTGCTGAAGCCGTAGGACCGCAGCCACTTGTCGTTGAAGATCTTGGCCAGGTAGCCGCGACCGCCGTCGGGCAGCAGCACCACGACCACGGCATCCGCCGGCAACTCCTTGGCGACCTGGAGGGCTGCGACCACGGCCATGCCGCTCGATCCGCCGACGAGGATGCCCTCCTCGAGGGCGAGCCGGCGCGTCATGGCGAAGGCCTCGGCATCGGTCACGGCGATGATCTCGTGCGGAACGCTCGGGTCGTAGGCGGAGGGCCAGAAGTCCTCGCCGACGCCCTCCACCAGGTAGGGGCGACCGGTGCCGCCGGAGTAGACCGAGCCCTCGGGGTCGGCTCCGATGATGCGGACCGTGTCCGACTGCTCACGGAGGAACCGCCCGGTGCCGGTGATGGTGCCGCCGGTACCGACGCCGGCCACGAAGTGCGTGACGCGGCCATCCGTGTCCCGCCAGATCTCGGGGCCCGTCGTCTCGTAGTGGCTGAGCGGACCGTTGGGGTTGGAGTACTGGTCGGGCTTGAACGCGCCCGGAATCTCCTTCACGAGCCGGTCGGAGACGCTGTAGTACGACTCAGGATGCTCGGGCGGGACGGATGTCGGAGTCACGACCACCTCGGCGCCGTACGCCGTGAGCACGTTGCGCTTGTCCTCGCCCACCTTGTCGGGCAGCACGAAGACGCAGCGGTAGCCGCGCTGCTGGGCGACGAGGGCGAGGCCGACGCCGGTGTTGCCGGAGGTCGGCTCGACGATGGTGCCGCCCGGCTTGAGCTTGCCCTCGCGTTCGGCGGCATCGATGATCCTGGTGGCGATGCGGTCCTTGGCCGATCCGCCGGGGTTCAGGTACTCGAGCTTCACGAGCACGGTCGCGGCGATGCCGTCGGTGACCCGGTTGAGCTTGACGAGCGGGGTGTTGCCGACGAGGTCGACGATGGTCTGTGCGTAGTGCATCCGTGTTGTCCTAACGGTCGTGCTGCGCGTCGTCGCGCAGGCACAGGGAAATGGTCGCGAGGGAACTCAGCGAGGACAACACGAGCAGGAGAGGTTCACCCCCTCACTCTAACGAATGACGGATACGCCGGGCCGGGCCGATTCGCCCACAGCGCGGTCGTTCCTTCGGCGCGCGCTCGGAATCCCGGGCGCGCGCCGAAGAATCTGCAGCGCCGGCGTCTCAGTCGACGTCGATCGGCGCCGTCGCCTGCTGCGAGTAGAGCTCGGCGTAGGTGCCGCCGGCGGCGAGGAGTTCGGCGTGGGTTCCACTCTCGACGATGCGCCCGGCCTCGACGACGAAGATCACGTCGGCGTCGATGACGGTGGAGAGCCTGTGGGCGATGGCGATGGTGGTGCGGCCCCGCGCGGCACCGTCGATGGCGGCCTGCACCACGCGCTCGGAGATGGTGTCGAGGGCGCTCGTTGCCTCGTCGAGCACGAGCACCTCCGGGTCCTTCAGCAGCACCCGCGCGATGGCGATGCGCTGCTTCTCTCCGCCCGAGAGCCTGTAGCCGCGCTCCCCCACCACTGTCGCGTAGCCGTCGGGGAAGCTGTCGATGGTGGCGTGGATGTTGGCGGCTCTGGCCGCTGCCTCGAGTTCGGCATCCGTCGCCTCGGGCTTGGCGTAGCGCAGGTTCTCGGCGATGGTCGCGTGGAAGAGGTACGTCTCCTGGCTGACGATGCCGATGTGATCGACGAGGGAGGACTGCGAGAGCTCCCGCACGTCGACGCCCGAGAACCTGACGGCGCCGGCGCTCACGTCGTAGAGGCGCGGAACCAGGTAGGAGACCGTGGTCTTCCCGGCACCGCTCGGACCGACGAAGGCGGCGAACTGGCCCCGCTCGATGGTGAACGAGACGTCGTCGAGGGTCGGATGCGCCAGGCCGGCGTCATCCGGATACGAGAACGACACGTGATCGAACTCGACCCGGCCGAGCGAGTCGTCCCGCGGCACGGCGCGGGCGTCTGGTGCGTCGGTGATGGCCGGTTCGAGGTCGAGGTACTCGAAGATGCGGGCGAACAGGGCGCCGGAGGTCTGCAGGTCGAGGGCGACCCTCATGAGGCCGATGAGCGGGAACATCAGGCGCGACTGCACTGTCGTGAAAGCCACGATGGTGCCGGCAGTGATGGTGTCGGAACCGTTGGCGGCGAGCACGCCGGCGAGCAGGTAGACGATCGCCGGGATGCTGGAGAGGAACACGCTGACGAGCGCGAAGAACCACTGGCCGCTCATCGACTGGCGCACCTGCAGCGAGATCTGGTTGCGATTCTCCTGGGTGTAGCGCTCGGTCTCGGCCTGCTGCCTGGCGAAGCTCTTCGACAGCAGGATGCCGGAGACGCTGAGGGTCTCCTGCGTGATGGCCGTCATCTCTGACAGCGACTCCTGCGTCTTCCCGGCGATGCGCGCGCGCACCTGGCCGACCCGGCGCTGCGCGATCACCATGAACGGCATCAGCACGACGGCGACCACGGTGAGCTTCCAGTCGAGCAGCAGCATCGCCACCAGCGCCGAGATCACCGTGACGGTGTTGCCGAGCACGCTCGACACCGTGTTGGTGAGCACGTTGGCCACGCCGCCGACGTCGTTCTGCAGGCGCGACTGGATGATGCCCGTCTTCGTGCGGGTGAAGAAGCCGAGCTCCATCGACTGCAGGTGGCCGAACATGCGCACCCTGAGGTCGCCCATAACCTTGTTGCCGACCGTGGCGGTGAGGTAGCTCTGCCAGACGCCGAGCAGCGAGCTCACGATGTAGATGGCGATCATGACGGCCACGATCCTGCCCAGGACGGGCAGGTTCGGGATGCCGCTCGGGGGGAACAGCCCCTCGTCGAAGGCGCGCTGCGTGAGCAGCGGGGGCACCACGGCGAGAGCCGCCGTGATGAGCACGAGCGACGCCGTGAGGATCAGCGCCATCCGGTGCGGTGCGAACAGCGCCATGATGCGGTGGCCGAGGTGCGGGATGCGCGGGGCGTCGGCGTTCGCCGCCTTCTGCGCCTGGATGTCGACGGGCCCGTGACGGGGAGCACTGCTCGCCGTGCCGCCGTCGCCGGCGCGCCTGGAACCGCCACGCATCCCGCCGCCCATGCTCATGGATTCAGCCTAGGCGCGCCGGCGGCGGCATCCGTTGCCGAGCTCGCACCGGCCGCCGGCGGCGACCGCCGGCACCGACGGAGGACGGTTGCAGGATAAGAGCCGACTCAGCCGCATATCGCGCCCGAGTCGGCTCTCATCCTGCAATGCGGAGCCGCTAGCCCTTCGTGGAACCGGCCAGCAGTCCGCGCACGAAGTAGCGCTGCAGGCTGAAGAAGACGATGAGCGGCACCACGAGCGAGATGAAGGCCGCGGCGGTGAGGCGTTGCCACTCCTGCCCTCTGTTGCCTGTGAGCTCGGCCAATCGTTGGGTCAGAGGAGCGACATCCGGAGTTCCGCCGGAGAACACGAGGGCCACCAGCAGGTCGTTCCACACCCAGAGGAACTGGAAGATGGCGAACGACGCGAGGATCGGCACCGACAGCGGCAGGATGATCCGGAGGAAGATCTGGCCATGGTTGGCGCCATCGACGCGTGCAGCCTCGATGAGCTCGCCCGGGATCTCCGAGATGAAGTTGTGCAGCAGGAAGATCGCCAGCGGCAGGCCGAAGATGGTGTGCGCGATCCAGACCTGCACGTACGACTGCTCCGGGATGATCGGAATGATGTCGTGCACCCAGCGCTGGATCGGCAGGATCCACGTCGTGAACATCTGCAGCAGCGGAATGAGCGCCATCTGCAGCGGCACGATCTGGAGCGCGAAGATGATGATGAAGATCCAGCCGGCGCCCTTGAACGGGATCCAGGCCAAGGCGTAGGCGGCCATCGCGGCGAGCACAGTCGCGAAGACCACCACGGGGATGGTGATGGCGAGCGAGTTGACGAAGTAGGCGCCGAGCTGCGGCGACGAGGACGACGCCGAGAACAGCACCTCCTTGTAGTTGTCCAGCGTGAAGCCCGGGTTCTGGAAGATCGTCCACCAGCCGGTGGTCTTGATGAGCTCCTCGGGCCGGAACGACGAGATGAACAGGCCGAACGTGGGGATGATCCAGATCACGGCGATGACGAGCGACACTACTGTCGCGGTGCGCGACGTGAGGCGCTTCTTGACGCGCTTGGCCTTCGAACCGTCGGCGTTGAAGCCGCGCTGGAATTCCTTCTTGGTCTCGTCGTCGAGGGGGATTTCGACCGGTGTGTAGGTCATCGGATCTCCTTCTGCTTACGGAGCACGCGGACGTTGTAGACCACGATGGGCAGCACCAGCACGAACAGGATGAGGGCGAGAGCCGAGCCGCGGCCGGGCTCGAGGGCGCGGAACGCCTGCGTGTACATCTCGTTGGCCACGACGCTGGTCTCGAAGTTTCCGCCGGTCATGGTGCGCACGATGTCGAAGACCTTGAGGGTGGCGATGGAGATGGTGGTCACGACGACGACGAGGGCACCGCGGATGCCGGGGAGCACGACGTTCGTGAAGCGCTGCCAGCCATTCGTTCCATCGAGCTCGGCCGCCTCGAGCTGCTCGGCCGGTATGCCCTTGATGGACGCGGAGAGCACGACCACCGCGAAGCCGGTCTGCACCCAGATCATGACGATGATGAGCAGGATCGTGTTCAGAGGGGCCGTCTGCAACCAGAGCACGGGCTCCTGGCCGAACCAGACGAGGATCTGGTTGAGGAGGCCGATCTGGTCGCGGCCCTCCGGGCGGTACTCGTAGACGAACTTCCAGATGATGCCGGCGCCGACGAAGGAGATGGCGAATGGCATGAAGATGAGTGACTTGTAGATCTTCTCGCCACGGGAGCGGTCGATGAAGTTGGCGTAGGCCAGGCCGATGACCGTCGAGACCGTGGGTACCAGGATGACCCAGATGATGGTGTTGCGGAGGGTGACGAGAGCCTCGGGCTGGGTGAACATCCAGACGAAGTTGTCGAGGCCCACGAACTGGCCGGTCTTGTCGGCGAACGCCGCGCCAGCGGTGCGGATGGCCGGATAGACCAGCCCGATGCCCAGCAGGATCACGGCCGGGGCGAGGAACGCGATGAGCTGCAGTACGTCGCGACCGCGCTTGGGCGCCTTGTCGATGAAGAACAGGATCAATCCGACGACGGCTGCGAAGATCGCGATACCACCGACCAGCTGGATGATCTTTCCGATGAGATCGGAGGTCGTCATGTACGGGTCTCCTCTTCTTTGAGGTGCAGCGGGGCCGCGCGGCTGGCCGCGCGGCCCCACTGACTCAGATGTTATTGCAACAGGAGTCTGACGACTACTGCGGCCAGCTGTCCTGAATGAACTTCGTCGTGTCTGCGGTGGACTTGCCACCGATCCAGTCGACCATGCCCTTCCAGAACGACCCGGCTCCCACGGCGCCCGGCATGAGGTCCGAGGCGTCGAAGCGGAAGGTCGTCTTGGGATCCTGCAGCGTCGCGACGGCCGTCTTCAGCAGTTCGCTGGAGGCGTTCTCGGGGTCGAGGCCGTTGTTGGCGCTGATCACGCCGCCGAGCTTGACGCGGTTGTTCGCCCACGTGTCGCTCGAGAGGTACGTCTGCAGTGCATCGACCTCCTTGGCGTCGCGGTACTTGCCCACGATCTCGCCACCACCGGTGACGGCGTTGGCTCCAGCCTCGGTACCGGGAAGCAGGAACGCCCAGACGTCGCCGTCTTCAGCGACGGTCGTTCCCTTGGGCCAGAAGCCCTCGTAGAACGTCGCCTGGTGGTGCAGGGCGCAGGTGCCGTCGAGGATCGGGAGGCCGGCGTCGCCGAACTCCGTCGTCGCGATCGAGTCGACGCCGCCCAGGCCGCCGTTGACGTTCGCAGGCTCGCGGATGTAGGAGCCGACGTCATCGAACGCCTGCTGGATCTGCGGGTCGGTGAACTTGACGTCGTTGGTCACCCACTGGTCGTAGACGTCGGGGCCCGACTCGCGGAGCACGAAGTCCTCCACCCAGTCGGTGCCCGGCCATCCGGTCGCGTCACCGGACGCGAAGCCGACGCACCAGGGCTTGTCGACCTTGCCGGAGCTCGCGATGTCCTTGGTAAGGGTGGCGAGCTCGTCGAGAGTGGTCGGCACCTTCCAGCCGTTGTCGGAGAACATGGTCGGCGAGTACCAGACGTAGCCCTTGACGCTCGCCATCAGCGGCGCGCCCCAGATCTCGTCCTTGACGGTGCCGTACTTCTGCCAGTCCTCCGACCAGAACTTCTTGGCGTTGTCGACGACGGCCTGAGCCGGCTTCTTGATGTATCCGCCATCGACCTGGGCTGCGAACAGTCCGGGCTGGGGGAAGATCGCGATGTCGGGCGGGTTTCCGCCCTGGGCGCGCACGTTGATCTGCGTCTCGAATTCCTTGCTCGGCTCGTACTTCACGTCGATGCCGGTGCAGGTCTCGAAGTCCTTCCAGGACTCGTTCAGAAGGTCTGCTTCCGTGTCGCTGATCGTGCCGTAGACACTGACTTCAGTGCCCGAATCGAAGCTTCCGTACGACTCGTAGGGGCTGCAATCGGTGTCGGCCTTGTTGCCGGCGGCCTCGTCACCGGTACAACCGGTGAGAGCCAGTCCGACGACGGCTGCTGCGGCCATGGGAATCAACAGACGGCGATGCCGCGTGAGTCTCATTTCTCATCTCCTCATTGAGTATGTGTGCAGGGAGAACTGGGGAACCGGTTCCAGACGCCACGGTAGCGCGTCGCCCGCCCGAGGCACAAGGTTGTGGGATCACGAATCGATCTCCTTCGACGGATGCGCGGGAAACGGGCGAGAGAGCGTTTGCATGCGCCGCTCCCGTGCATGCGAACGCACGGAGAACGCGCCTGAGATCGGTTCCAGAAAAGCGCCTCGAACGCTATGATCGGCTCCAGTCATGCCGACCGAGGAAGTGAGGCAGATGAGCGCCATCGCCGATGTGGCACGCCTGGCCGGGGTCTCGAAGGCCACGGCGTCCCGCGCGCTCAGCGGGCGGGGGTACGTCGCCGATGAGACCCGCCTGCGCGTGCAGGGTGCTGCATCCGAACTCGGCTACATCGCCTCCCCCAACGCCGCGAGCCTGGTGACAGGACGCACGAAGAACATCGGGGTGATCATCCCGTTCGTGAACCGCTGGTTCTTCGGCGAGGTCCTGGAGGGCGTCGAACGCGAGTTGCTCGCCGCGGGCTACGACCTGACCCTCTACAACGTGACCAGCGACCTGGCCCAGCGCAGCCAGATCTTCGAGTTCTTCCTGGCGCGCAAGCGCGTGGACGCCGTCATCGCCGTCGGCGTCGAGCTGTCTCTCGACGAGGTGGAACGCCTGCACAGGTTCGGCAAGCCCGTCGTCGGCATCGGTGGCCCGATCGCCCACGCCACGACCATCGCGATCGACGACGTGGCAGCGTCCCGTCTGGCCACCGAGCACCTGCTCAGTCTCGGGCACACCCGCATCGCGCACATCGGCGGCAATCAGGCGCAGCAGATGGACTTCTCCGTGCACGGCAAGAGGCTGCGCGGCTTCGAGCTCGCGATGCAGGCGGCCGGGCTGCCGACGACAGACACGTTCTGGCCGACCGAGCTCAGCATGCCGGGCGGCTATGCCGTCGCCCTGCAGGTGCTCGGCGACCCACGCCATCGCCCGACGGCCATCTTCGCCGCCTGCGACGAGGTGGCCTTCGGCACCATCCTGGCCGCGCAGCGCCTCGGCGTCGACGTGCCGCGCGACCTCTCGATCACGGGCATCGACGATCACGAGTACGCGGCGATGTTCGGCCTCACCACTGTCGTACAGGCACCGCGGGAGCAGGGTCGACTGGCTGTCGCCGCCGTCCTGCGGCTGCTGGAAACGGATGCGGCGGAGCAGCCCGGCGGCGAGACCATCCTGCCGTCGCGGCTGGTGGTGCGCAGCTCCACGACGGCCGCGGTGCCCGTGCCCGTCGCCGGTCGCTGACCGAGCGGGGCTCACACGCCGAGACCGGAGTCCCTGTGGGTGCGCAGCGTGGCACACCCGCAGGAACTCCGGTCTCGATGATGAGGACCCGCGCGAACTGCGGTCTCGGCGTCGGCGTCAGCGTCGGCTGAGCCGGAGACGTCGGCTGAGCCGGAGACGTCTGCGGGCTACGCCGCGTCGCCCACCAGCACGGCCTCGGCCTGCTCGGCCTCGTCGACCTCGGCTCGGCCGTCGGATGCTGCGAGGGCTCCGCGTCCGACGATCATGACCAGAGTGGCCACGATGAAGGCGATGGCGCCGGCGATGAACGGGGCCGGCTCGGCGATGTTCAGGGCGAGCCACGCCGCGACCGGAGGCGCGACAGCTCCCCCGAGGAAGCGCACGCCCGAGTAGGCGCTCGACGCGACGGAGCGCGGCAGGTCCGTCGCCTCCATGACGCTCTCGGTGAGCACTGTGTTCATGATGCCGAGCAACAGTCCGCCGATGACGACGAACACGACGATGCCGACGACGGAGTGGATGAGGAGGGCGATCGCGACGAGGTCGATGGCGAGCAACGGCAGGATCGTCCAGGTCACGCGGGTGCGCCGCATCCGTGCCGTGAGAATCGGCGCGATCCAGACCGAGGAGACCGCCACGGCGACGCCCCAGCCGAAGAACACGAAGCCGAGCGAGATGGCACTCGAGATTCCGAGCGGCACGAGGGCGAACGGCGTGTAGGCCAGCAGCACGAAGAAGCCGAAGTTGTAGAACACCGCCGTCGTGGCGAGCACGGCCAGCGCCGGGCGGCCGAGGGCGCGGAACGGCGCGGAGAACCTCGTCGGCACGGGCTTCTCGTCGCCGGCCGTGCTGCGCAGCAGCGTGGAGATGGCGATGAAGCCGACGGCCATGAGCACGGCGGTGCCGAAGAACGGGCCACGCCAGCTCCAGCTGCCGAGCACTCCGCCGACGAGTGGGCCGATCGCCAGGCCGAGACCGAGGGCGGCCTCGTACAGGATGATGGCCGACGACGTGCCTCCGGATGCCGCTCCCACGATGGTCGCGAGGGCAGTGGAGATGAACAGCGCGTTGCCGAGGCCCCAGCCGGCGCGGAAGCCGATGATCGACTCGACGTCGCCGGAGAGGCCTGCCGCGGCGGCGAAGACGACGATCACGGCCAGGCCGATGAGGAGGGTCTTCTTGGCGCCGATGCGGCTCGACACCCAGCTGGTGAAGAACATCGCGATGCCCGTGATCACCAGGTAGCTGGTGAACAGGAACTCGGTCTCGGTGGGGCTGGCCTGAAGGTCGGCGGCGATCGCCGGGAGGATCGGGTCGACCAGGCCGATGCCCATGAAGGCGACGACGCAGGCGAAAGCGACGGCCCACACGGCCTTCGGCTGCTTGAGGATCGACCCGGTCCCGGCCGTTGTTCCGTGGCTCATCGGGCCGCCGCCTCGGTGGCTGCCGGAGCGGCGACGGATGCCGCGTTCCCGATCTCGCCGGCGATGCGGGCGTGCAGGATGGCGGCGGCGCGGGCCAGGACGTCGGCCTCCTCGTCGCTCAGGTCGGCGAAGACGGGGAGGAGAGCTGTTCCCATGGCTTCCCGCCATTCGTCGAGGGCGCGCTCGCCCTTCCTGGTGACGGCGATCTGCCAGGCCCGGGCGTCGGCAGTGTCGGCGATGCGACGAACCCACTCGCGCTCGACCAGGGTGCGGACGAGCTTCGTCATGGTGGGCTGCGCGACCCGGCTCTCGACGGCGAGCTCGCCGATGCGCATGGGCCCCGACGCTCGGAGCGTGCTGAGGGTGCGGAGCAGCGCTGGCGACTCCGTGTTGCCGGTGCGGCGGGCGGCGACTCGGGTGAGGCGGTTCGAGGCACTGACGACCTCGACGAGAATCTGGCTGATGGTACTGGCGCGCGTGGCGTCGAGAACGACGGTTTCTGGCATCCCCCAAGTATATAGCAAGGCTATGCATTATTCATAGCCGGGCTATCCTTCCGTCTGTGGACGACGAAAAGGGCGCCACCCCTGAGGGGTGACGCCCTTTCAGCGTTCGTTCACGCCAAGATCTGGTGCCCCGAGGGGCCCGGATTACTTGAGGGTGACGGTGGCGCCGGCCTCTTCGAGAGCAGCCTTTGCCTTCTCGGCGGTCTCCTTGTTGGCGCCTTCGATGACAGCCTTGGGAGCGCCATCGACGACGGCCTTGGCCTCGCCGAGGCCGAGCGAGGTGAGCTCGCGGACGACCTTGATGACCTGGATCTTCTTCTCACCAGCAGCCTCGAGGACGACGTCGAAGGAGTCCTTCTCCTCGACCTCTTCAGCGGCGGCGGCGGGGCCGGCAGCGGCAGCGACAGCGACCGGAGCAGCGGCGGTGACCTCGAAGGTCTCCTCGAATGCCTTGACGAACTCGGAGAGCTCGATGAGGGTGAGGCCCTTGAACTGCTCGAGCAGCTCTTCAGTTGACAGCTTTGCCATGATATTTCTCCTTGGTTTCTTAGTAACTCACCGCGTCGTAGGAAGACCTACGCTGCGGACTCCTGCTTCTCACGCAGCGCGTCGACCGTGCGAACGGCCTTCGACAGCGGGGCGTTGAACAGATATGCGGCACCGAACAGCGAGGCCTTGAAGGCGCCTGCGAGCTTCGCAAGCAGCACCTCACGGGACTCGAGGTCGGCGAGCTTGCCCACCTCTTCAGCGGTCAGGGGCTTGCCATCGAAATAGCCGCCCTTCACCACGAGGAGAGGGTTTGCCTTGGTGAAGGTACGCAGAGCCTTCGCGACGGCGACGGGGTCGCCGTGCACGAATGCGATCGCGGACGGACCGGCGAGCTCGTCGTCGAACGACGTGATGCCGGCGTTGTTCGCCGCGATCTTGGTGAGCGTGTTCTTCACCACGGCGTACGTGGCGTCCTCACGGATGTTGGTGCGCAGCTCCTTGAGCTTTGCAACGGTGAGGCCGCGGTACTCGGTCAGCAGAACGGCGGTCGAGCTCTGGAATGCTTCCGTGAGCTCGGCGACCGTGGCTTCCTTGTTCGCCATGGCGTACTCCTCTGATGTCTTTCGTCGCACACCACGGGAGCGGTGTGCGCCTCGACCGGCCGGGCCTGGGAAAGAGAAAAGCTCCGGCGCTTGGCGCACGGAGCTGAAAACGGGAAACCCGTGAAAAGTTCGATACACCTGCGCAGGTTCTTGCTTTCGCAAGGCTTCGATCAGCATCCGTATCTCTACGCACACCGATGACCGGCGGTCTTTGGCTCCGTACAGGCTAACCGATGCGGAGTGGGATGCCAAATCGAGGCCGGCCACGGGCGTGTGAACGATTCGCGCGGACGCGTGAGGGAATCGCGTGGGAATAGTTGACCGAAGGCAATAGTTGACCAAAGTCATCTAGATGGTTATAGTTGACCGCAGTCAATCAAAATCAGGAGTCCTCTTGTCACGCTCATCGCGCACCAGCGCAGCGGAGTCCGCCGTCGAACCGACGTCGTCCGCCAAGTCCACAACAGCCGAGAACGGCATGACCCACCGCCAGGTGCTCGAGGCCCTCTCCGGCCTCATCCTCGGCATGTTCGTGTCGATCCTCGCGTCGACGGTCGTCAGCTCGTCGCTGCCGCTCATCATCTCCGACCTCAAGGGCGACCAGTCGTCGTTCACCTGGGTCGTCACCGCGACGCTGCTCGCGACCACGGTCTCGACGCCCATCTGGGGCAAGCTCGCCGACCTGTTCAGCCGCAAGCTGCTCATCCAGATCGCGCTCGTCATCTTCGTCCTCGGCTCGGCCTTCGCCGGGTTCTCGCAGGACACCACGACGCTGATCGTCTTCCGTGTCATGCAGGGCCTCGGTGCCGGTGGCCTCGGAGCGCTCAGCCAGATCATCATGGCCGACATCATCTCCCCGCGTGAGCGCGGCAAGTACGCCGGTCTCTTCGGCGGCGTCATGGCCGTCGGCATGGTCGGCGGCCCGCTGCTCGGCGGTGTCGTGACCGACGCGTTCGGCTGGCGCTGGAACTTCTTCCTCGCGCTGCCCATCGCAATCGTCGCGATCATCCTGCTGCAGATGACCCTGCACCTGCCCAAGATCGTCAAGCGCGCCGTGAAGATCGACTACCTCGGCGCCATCCTGATCGCCGGTGGCGTCTCGCTCCTCCTCATCTGGGTCAGCCTGGCCGGCTCGCAGTTCGAGTGGGCATCCGCGACCTCCTTCGCCATGGTGGCCGGCGCAGCCGCGCTCCTGATCGCAGCCGTCATCACCGAGTTCAAGGTGAAGGAGCCGATCATCCCGCTCCAGCTGTTCAAGAACCGCACCTTCACGCTCTCGGTCATCGCGAGCATCTCGATCGGTGTGGCCATGTTCGGCACCTCGGTGTTCCTCAGCCAGTACATGCAGCTGGCCCGCGGCGCGACCCCGACCCAGTCGGGCCTGCTCACGATCCCCATGATGGGCGGACTGCTGCTGTCCTCGGCGTTCTTCGGGAACATCGTCAGCCGCACCGGCAAGTGGAAGGCCATCATGGTGACGGGGTCCTCCCTCGCCGTCGTCGGCCTCGCGCTGCTCAGCACGATCCACTACGACACGAACTTCTGGTTCGTCGGTGTCTCGATGTTCATCCTGGGCTCCGGCGTCGGCATGGTCATGCAGAACCTCACCCTCGTCGTGCAGAACACCACCGAGGTGAAGAACCTCGGCGTGGCCACCAGCGCTGTGACCTTCTTCCGCAGCCTCGGCGGCACCATGGGCGTCTCGATCCTCGGATCGATCATGGGCACCCTCGTGGCCGACCACATCAAGGACGGCATCAAGACCCTCTCCCCCGAGAACCAGATGGCGGCCGCGAAGGCCCTCGGCAGCGGTGTGATCCCTCACGTCGCCGACCTCCCCGACGCCATCCGCGTGCTCGTGGAATCGGCCTACGGCTCCGCCGTCGGCACGATCTTCCTCCTCGCGGTGCCGCTGGCCGTCATCACGGTCATCGCCGTCGCCTTCCTGCCGAACAACAAGCTCGGCACGATGAACGCGATCGACCTGGCCAAGAAGGGCGGCTCCGCCGTCGACGCCGAGGAGGAGCGCGAGCGCGAGATCGAGAACGCCGAGGACGTGCTGATCGAGGTCTCCGCCGCGACGGCAGGACTGCCCGCCGTGGGCGAGGCTCACCCCGTCGGCACTCACACGGGCTCGACGGCATCCGTCGACAGCCGCTCGTAGCGCCGACACCGAGGCACGCACCATGAGCAGCACGGCCATCGCCCCCATCGACTCCGCCATCGTGGAGGTCGAGGATGCGATGGCCGTGCTGTTCGCGCGGGCCGGCGCCACCTGGCGCGACTACGCGGCCTGCGTGCACCCCGAGCTGCAGCCGGCCGGCTACAAGATCCTGTCGGCCCTCGTGCGCCTCGGTCCGACGACCAACGGCGCCCTCGCCGAGATGCTCGCCACGGACAAGAGCGTGATGAGCAGGCAGGTGCGCTGGCTGCAGGACAAGGGACTCGTCGAGTCCCGCGCGGATGCGGCTGACGGCCGCATCCGCGTGCTGGCGGCGACGCCGGAGGCCAGATCCCGGGTCGAGTGCGCCCACTCGAGCAACACCGAGCTGTTCCGCGAGCAGCTGCGGCAATGGCCGCAGGACGACATCTCGCGCTTCGCCGCGATGATCGGACGCCTGGGCGCATGAGCCCCGCCGACACCACAGACTTCTTCCCCGCTACGGTCGACGACGATGCCGACCTGAATAGGATTGCGCCCATGAGCGACGACCACGACCCGGCGACGGCCGACCTCGACACCGCCGATCAGGATGCGGCGAGCGATCAGGCCATCGCCGATGTCGAGGGGCAGCTGAGCGCTCTCTTCAACAGGGTGCGCTCGAACTGGCGCGACTACGCCGCGAGCGTGCATCCGGAACTCCAGCCCGCCGGCTACAAGATCCTCGGGCACCTCGTTCGGCAGGGCCCGGCCCACGCCGGGGTCCTCGCCGAGCAGCTGCACACAGACAAGAGCGTCATCAGCCGCCAGGTGCGATTGATGGAGCAGCTCGGGCTCGTCGAGAGCACGGCCGACGAGACCGACGGGCGCGCCCGGGTGCTGGTGGCCACTCCGCTCGCCATCGCCAAGGTCACGGCGATCCGTCGCACCAACCAGGCGCGCTTCTACGAGCTTCTGCGCACCTGGCCTGAGGACGACATCCGCAAGTTCGCTGAATTGCTGGGGCGCCTCAGCGCCTGACTACGGCCGCGGGCCCGTCGCATCCTCGCTCCGGATGGCGGTGCGGTTGGCCCCGGCCAGCAGCACGACGGATCCGGCCAAGACCGCGATCATCACGATCAGCAACCCACTGGCGAGGAAATACTCGAACGGCTGTGCGATGAGGCTCAGCACCGCGAGGACGACGCCGAGGATTCCGACGACGAGCACCAGGACCGTGGCGAGGTCGTTCGGCCCGCCGAGGTGCCTGACAGCGGGATAGCGACGCGCAATGCTCAAGGCGATGGCGCTCAGCACGAACACGAGTACCGCAAGGGCGAGCGACGCGATGCCGAAGACGGCGAGGGTCGATGAGGCGCTCCAGAGTGGTGCCGTGCCGGCACCGAGGACGAGGAGGATCCCGCCGATCATCATGCCGCCGATGCCTCGCCGCTTCGCGAGCTTGACGGGGTCGGAGGTCCAGACGCGCGCGCTCATGCGGTGACGAACTGCGGCCAGGTCTGCACGCCTGAGGCCGCTCCGGCCAGGGTTCCACGCACCGTCCCCGCGGTCGCGTAGAGGATCGACATGCCGACGGCAAGCGAGGCGAGCCCTCCGGCGAGGCCGGCGAGCGCGGCCGGAGGGGCGATCGGAAGACCGAACACCGTGGCCGCGGCGCCCGTGGCGAACACGAAGCCCGCGATCACCGACACGATGGCCAGCAACACCGCCCCCCAGAACGACGCGATGGCGAGCGCCAACGCCGACAGTGCCGAGGAGATGTTGCTGGCGAAGTCGGTGCTGATGGAGCCGAGCGCTTCGCGCTGCGGATCGACCGCCTGCCGGTACTGGTCGGCGCCGTCGCCCTGCCACCGGTCGTCGACGAGCAGATCACTGTCGTCGATGTCGCGAACGAGGTTCGCCACCACGCCCCCGACGTCTTCACGCCACGATACGGCCGCCGCGTTCAGCCCAAAGGGGTCTCCGACGTAGGACAGCTTGTCGGTGAACCAGTCCCAGAACTCGCCGAGCTTGGCCATGAGGGTGTTCCAGCCCTCGATCAGCCTGTCGACGACCCAGGAGAGGACATCGGGCACCTTCGCGAGCGTGGAATTCACGATGCGGGTGAGCTCCTCGACCTTCCCCTGGAGCTTCGCGATCATCTCGCTGACTTCCTGTGCTGGATCCATCGGATGTCCTCTCGTGTGCGTGTGCGTGTGCGTGTTCGATGTCGGTGGACGGCGATGGGTCAGTCCGCCGGCTCCCAGAGCTCGGCCAAGGACGCCTGGATGGCGGCATCAGTGCCCTCGAAGTCCTCGCGGATCTCGCGAAGGGCCGAGGCAGCGCCGCGGGTCTGGGTGGCACCGTCTTCGAGGAGTCGGACCACCAGGGCGCGGAGGCGCGCGTACTCGTCGGCCACATCCATCGCTGCGAAGGAGAACTCTCCTCGGCCGAGGTCGAGGTTCGCCACGCTGGCTTTCGCCTGATCCAACCGTGCTGCGACGCCATCCCAGCGCCGGGCGTCGTTCGTGAGGGCGTCGTAGGCGACGCTGATGCGATCGGCCATGCTTCAGTCCTTTCCGAGGAAGATCCTGCTGAGTGCCGACGGGTCGTCGAGCAGAGCGCCGTAGCGCTCGAGTGGGGTGCCCACGAACGGGTTGGTCGGCGCCGCGCCTGCGGCGGCCGCAATTGCGATCGCCTGGTTGATCTCTCGCGTGATGTCGGCGGGCGACTCGGCGCGCAACCAGGGCTCGTCGAGCTGGAGCGCAGTGACGGCACCCGATCCGTCGACTGTCGCACGTGCATGACCCCCGGCGCTGGTGGCGACATGGGACGTGCTCAGCCGTGTGGTGACGATCTGCATCGCGGAGTCCATCCCGGCATTCACCTCCTCGAGCATCGTCATCATCCGCCCGAGCATGGCTGCCACGTCGAGGGAGTCACCGGCGTCGACGAGCGCGGACTGGAGCAGCGCCCCCGGGCTCTCGCTCTGGGGAGGGAGTGGAGTAGCCACGCGTGCGGTCTCGTCTTCGGCGACGGTCTCGCCCCACTGGCGTGCACGCTCGGCCGCGAGCTGCACGACGAGGTCGACGATGACTGGGCCGAGCTCCGACGGGGCGTGGGTGGCCAGCCAGCCATCACGGACCACCACCGAGAGAACTCGGGCGTCGGAGTCGAAGGCGACGCCCACAGATCCGGAGGAGTCGGATGCCGTCGACATCGTCGGAGCAGCGGCATGGGCCCGCGCATCGCGGTCGAGCTCGTCGCGGAAGTCGAG
The DNA here is from genome assembly GCF_001422325.1 of Leifsonia sp. Leaf264. Lineage (GTDB taxonomy): Bacteria > Actinomycetota > Actinomycetes > Actinomycetales > Microbacteriaceae > Orlajensenia. The sequence goes on along the minus strand of NZ_LMMR01000007.1, from coordinate 459,076 downwards.
GATGCGGTCGGCGTCGTTCATGGGCTCCTCGTCAAGCTGCAACGGATGGCCGACGGGAGCGGTCACCCATGCAGCTGACGCCCCCTCAGCCTCCGTCATCCTTTCACAGCGCGGTCGGTTCGGGGAGGGTTCGGCGCGCGGGACGGTGATCTCGATACGCCTGCTCGCTGCGCTCGCGGGCTACTCGATCAGCGGGAGGGGTGCCTGCTCGCTGCGCTCGCGGGCTACTCGATCAGCGGGAGAGGGACGGCAGTCAGCGGGAGACGGCGCGCGGGATGGTCACGGTGAAGACGGTGTCGCCGGGCTCGCTGGCGACCGAAACGGTTCCGCCGTGGGCCTCGACGACGGCCTGCACGATGGCGAGGCCGAGGCCGGTGCTTCCGGTCGCACGGGTGCGCGATGCGTCGCCACGGGCGAACCGCTCGAACAGAGTTCCGGTGATGGCCGGGTCGATGCCCGGGCCGTCATCAATCACGGTGATCGACACCGAGTCGCCGTCGTCAGCCAACCGGGCGAGCACCCTCGTACCGGCCGGCGTGTGCACGCGGGCGTTCGCGAGCAGGTTCACCACCACCTGGTGCAGGCGCGGGGCGTCGCCGTCGACCACGACGGGCTCCTCGGGCAGGTCGACCTCCCAGTCGTGATCGGGCCCCGAGACGTGGGCGTCGCCGATGGCGTCGATGATGATGCTCGTGAGGTCGACGGGGTCGTGGGCGAGCTCGCGGCCCTCGTCGAGCCTGGCGAGCAGCAGCAGGTCCTCGACGAGGCCCGTCATGCGCACGGACTCGCTCTCGATGCGTGCGAGCGCGTGCGCCGTGTCGGGCGGTACCTCCTGGCCGGAGCGCCTGGTGAGCTCGGAGTAACCGCGGATGGAGGCGAGCGGCGTGCGCAGCTCGTGGCTGGCGTCGGCCACGAAGCGGCGCACCTTCTGCTCAGACTCCTGGCGGGCCTCGAGGGCGGCGCCGACGTGATCGAGCATCGTGTTGAGCGCGGCTCCCACCTGCCCGACCTCGGTGCGCTCGTCGGCGTCGGCGTCGGGAACCCGCTCGCCCAGGGCGACCTCGCCGCGGTCGAGCGGCAGCTGGGCCACCCGCTGGGCTGTCTGCGTGACGCGGGTGAGTGGGCGCAGTGCTATGCGCACGATGCGGGCGCCGAGGAACGCCACCACGAGGATGCCGATGACGGCCACGATGGCGATGGTGACGGCGAGCTGGGTGATGGTCGCGTTCACGCTGGCGAGCGGGAGCCCGATGACGACCTTGCGGCCGTCCTGGTCGGCGACGGCGATGGCCCTGTACTCGCCGAGCGGCTCGCTCAAGGCGATGGTGTGCGGTTGCCGGTCGGCCGGCACGGCGGCGAGGGCGTCACCTTGCTCCACGGTGATCCGGGTGATGTCTCCGTCGGTGTCGAGTAGCCCGGCAGTCTGCACGACGCCGTCCTGCGACACCACGGCGACGGTTCCCTCGGCCTGGCTCGGCGCGCTGAGAATGGTCCCGGCATCCGGAAGCCTGTTGAAGTCGGGCAGGCCGCCGCCGTTCTGACCCTGCGGGATGTCGGCCGCGACGTAGCCGCGCTTCGTGGTGTTGGCCAGCTGGGTGTCGACCCGGTTCATCAACGACGCCTGCAGCACGAGCACGCTGACCAGGCCGATGACGGTGCTGACCACGGCGAGAACGGCGATGACGGTGATGAGCAGGCGCCGCACCAGCGTCATGGGAGCACGCGGACGCGTGGCGGCATCCGGAGCCGGTGCAGCGTCCGGGGTCGCCGCCGTGGTCTCGCGCGTGAACGCCGTCACGCCCGCGACACGCTGCGGCCTCGGATCGCTCATACGGCTTGCTTGATGAGGTAACCGGCCCCGCGCACTGTGTGGATCATCGGCTCGCGGCCGGCGTCGATCTTCTTGCGCAGGTAGGAGATGTAGATCTCGACGACGCTGGAACGGCCGCCGAAGTCGTAGCTCCAGACCCGATCGAGGATCTGCGACTTGCTGAGCACGCGGCGCGGGTTGCGCATGAGGAAGCGGAGAAGCTCGAACTCCGTGGCCGTGAGCTCGATGAGCTCGCCGCCGCGGCTGACCTCGTGGCTGTCCTCGTTGAGGGTGAGGTCGCCGATCTCGATGACGGGGTCGGACGCCGCGGCCGTCGTGAGGGTCGAGCGCCGCACGAGTCCGCGCAGTCGCGCCACGACTTCCTCGAGGCTGAACGGCTTCGTGACGTAGTCGTCTCCGCCGGCCGTGAGGCCCTTGAGCCTGTCGTCGAGCGAGTCCTTGGCCGTGAGGAACAGCACCGGCGCCTCGGGGCGGTCCTCGCGGATGCGGGCCAGCACCTGCAGGCCGTCGATGTCGGGCAGCATGATGTCGAGGACGACGGCATCGGGGCGGAACTCGCGGGCGGCGGCGACGGCCGTGCGACCGTCGGCGGCGGTGCGCACGTCCCAGCCTTCGTAGCGCAGCGCCATCTGCAGCAGGTCGGTGAGGGTCGACTCGTCGTCGACGACGAGCACTCGCACGGGGGTGCCATCGGCGCGACGGATGCCGCCGGCGAGCTGGCGGACGGGGGCCTGGTCGGTCGATTCAGTCGTCATGGTGCTCTCCAGTATCCGCGCCGGCCTATGAGCCGTCTATGAGCCGTCGGTGTCGTGGCTGTGAGTTCGGTCGGTCCGCGCTCCATAGTGTCTCCACAGCCTGGCCATAGGGCGGCGATAGAAGCGGCTCGTAGCTTCGGGGCATCCACCTGAAGGAGCAGCATGTTTTTCACCTATCTCCGGCGTGAGCTGGCCGGACGGCGCCGCCAGACCGCCATCATCGCGATCGGCATGGCGCTCGCCATCGCGCTCGTCATCATCGTCAATTCGGTCGCGGCCGGCGTGAAGTCGGCCCAGGCGTCCGTGCTCGAGTCGGTCTACGGCGTCGGCACCGACATCACCGTGAGCCAGACCCCCACCCCGCCGGCCGACGGCGAGCAGGGCGATCGCGGCAGGTTCCAGTTCGGGGCCGGCGACGGAACGACGAGCGACGACGGCACCACCTCGGTGAGCCAGTCGCGATTGTCGGCGGGGTTCGGCTCCACCACCTTCGCGGCCACAGCGCTCCACACAGTGACGGGCATCGACAACGTGGCTGCGGCATCCGGAACCCTCGCCCTCACCAACACCACCTTCAACGGCGAGATGCCGCAGTTCGCCCAGGACGGCGGCGACCAGACCGACAGCGCCCCCACCGACCAGGGTGCTGCGCCCCCGCAGGGCGGCCCGGACGGCGCAGGCGGAAGCGCCTTCGACGTCGACAGCTTCACCGTGCTCGGCCTCGACCCGACCGCCGACGCCATCGGCCCGCTCTCGGCCGTGACCCTCGCCGATGGCCGCACTCTCGCCCCCGACGACGCCGGCAAGGACGTTGCCGTGCTCGACGCCGACTACGCCACCAGCGCCGAGATCGCCGTGGGCGACACGATCGACGTGGGCGGCACCGACTTCGAGGTCGTCGGGACCGTCACCTCGAACTCGGCCGACGCGGCCAGCGCCTCGAACGTCTACATCCCGCTCGACGTGGCGCAGACCCTGTCGGGCGAGGACGGCAACATCTCCACCATCTACGTGCAGGCCGCGTCGTCGACCGACATCGCGCAGGTCCAGGCCGACATCGAGAAGGCACTCCCGGATGCCACCGTCTCGACCCAGGAGGACCTCGCGTCGAGCGTCTCGGGCTCGCTGGGAACAGCATCCGACCTCGTGGCCAACCTCGGCCTCTGGCTGTCGGTGGCCGTGCTGATCGCCGCGTTCCTGATCGCGATCCTGTTCACGATCTCCGGCGTCACCCGTCGCACCCGCGAGTTCGGAACCCTCAAGGCGATCGGCTGGTCGAACCCCCGCATCGTCGGCCAGGTCGCCGGCGAATCGCTCGTGCAGGGCCTCATCGGCGGTGCCCTCGGCGTCGTCATCGGTGTGCTGGGCATCACCATAATCAACATCATCGCCCCGACCCTCTCGGGCAGCGCCTCGACCGGCGGCCTCGCGGCGGCCGGAACCGGTGGCGCCGGTGGCGGTCCCGGCGGCGCCGCGGCCGGAGGCGGACGCAGCTTCGGCGGCCCGATGGCCGCCGCGGCCCAGGCCACGACCGACATCGCCCTGAACGCCCCGCTCACCCTCTCGGTGATCGCCATCGCGGTCGGACTGGCCGTGCTCGGCGGACTCCTCGCCGGTGCGTTCGGCGGCTGGCGCGCGGCCAGGTTGCGCCCCGCCGAGGCCCTCCGCAGCGTCGGCTGACCCGCATCCGTCTCCAATCGAAAAGGCCAGGACCATGTACACCCTCAGCAACGTCAGCAAGACCTACACGCAGGGCAAGCGCACAGTGCACGCGCTCAAGGGCGTGAACCTCACCATCGGCTCCGGCCAGATGGTGGCCATCCAGGGACCGACAGGCGGCGGCAAGTCGACCCTGCTGCAGATGCTCGGCGGCCTCGACAGGCCATCGGGCGGGACGATCTCCCTCAGCGACCACGACATCTCGACGATGTCTGACGGCAGGCTCGCCCGCGTGCGCGCCAAGGAGATCGGCTTCGTCTTCCAGGGCTTCAACCTCATCCCGACCCTCACGGCGCAGCAGAACGTCGAGACGGCGCTCGAGCCGCTCGGCGTATCGGGTGCCGAGCGGTCGCAGCGGGCGGCGGATGCCCTCGCCTCGGTGGGGCTCGCCGACCGCGGCACCCACCTGCCGAACGAGTTGTCCGGCGGACAGCAGCAGCGCGTCGCCATCGCGCGGGCCCTCGTGAAGGAGCCGGAGGTGCTCCTCGCCGACGAGCCGACGGGCAACCTCGACGAGGAGACCCGCGACGAGATCATGGATCTGCTCGAGGGCCTGTGGCGCGATCGCGGGCTCACTCTCATCGTGGTCACCCACGATTCGGCCGTCGCGCGACGGGCGGAGCGCAGGCTGCACATCAAGCAGGGTGCCGTGCGCGAGGTCTGACTCCGGCCTCCGATCGAGGGGATTCGCCCCTCGGAGCCGCTCAGTCCTCGACGGTGATGCCGAGCTGGTCCGCGAAGAGCGCGGCCAGCTCGGCGACCTGCTCCGAGGTCAGCGTCGCGCCCTTGAGGCCCGGCAGCCCGACGATACGGCGCAGGTCGACAGCGCGCAGGTCGACGTTCTTCAGCTCGGCATGGGTGAGGTCGATGGTGCCGATGCGCGTTCCGGCGAAGGAGACGCGGTCGGCCTTCACTCCCCCGAGGTCGAGCTCGTCGATCGTGCAGTCGGTGAACAGCACGTCCTTCAGATGCGCGCCACGCAGGTTCACGAAGCCGAGCTTGCAGTTCGCGATGTGAACCGACTGCCAGGAGGCGTCGTAGAACTCCGCCGACCCCAGGCGTGAGGAGTCCAGGCTCACGTCGCGGAATCGCGACCGGGCTGCGCTCAGGATCGGGGCGTTGAGGCGTTCGATCACGGTGTCGAGGAAAGTCGCCGAGCGCAGGTCGGCCTCGTGAGCGGAGACGTCGACGAAGGCGCACTCGCTGAAGGTCGTCCCCTGGAGATCGCGGCCGACCAGGTCGACGCCGGCGAAGCTCTCGGCATCGCGGCTGTCGTGCGGTTCGAGGGAGTCGACGTCGGCGTCGATGAGCTCGGGAAGGCGGATGCGGTCGATACGCGGGGCGAGGGTGCGAGGGGTCGGTGCCATGGTGGGGTCAACTCTTCCACGCTGTTCGTCCGCTCGCTGCGGAGCGGAGGCGCGCCCGGCCCTACTGGTTCGAGAAGGCGGCGTCGAACGACGTCGACGGACGCTCCCACAGGAGCGAGCGGATGTAGGCGAGCGCTTCCGGCGCTCCGTGCAGCCGGTCCATGCCGGCGTCCTCCCACTCGATCGAGATCGGTCCGGTGTAGCCGACGGCGTCCAGTGCCCGGAACGAGTCCTCCCACGGCACGTCCCCGTGCCCCGTCGACACGAAGTCCCAGCCGCGGCGCGGGTCGCCCCACGGCAGGTGGGAGCCCAGTACGCCGGCGCGTCCGTTGTGCGGCCGCATCCGCGTGTCCTTGCAGTCGACGTGGTAGATGCGGTCCTGGAAGTCCCAGATGAAGCCGACCGGATCGATGTTCTGCCACATCATGTGCGACGGGTCCCAGTTGAAGCCGAAGGCCGGCCTGCGGTCGATGGCCTCGAGGGCGTGCACCGAGCTCCAGTAGTCGTAGGCGATCTCGCTCGGATGCACCTCGTGCGCGAACCTCACACCCTCGGCGTCGAAGACGTCGAGGATCGGGTTCCAGCGGGCCGCGAAGTCCTCGAAGCCGGCGTCGATGACGGAGGCAGGCACCGGCGGGAACATCGCCAGGTACGGCCAGATGCTCGACCCGGTGAAGCCGACCACCGTGTCGACGCCGAGCAGCCTCGCAACGCGCGCCGACCGCTTCATGTCCTCGGCCGCACGCTGCCGCACACCCTCGGCATCGCCGTCGCCCCATGTGTAGTCGCGCACGATGGCCTCGTGCCTGAAGTCGATCGGGTCGTCGCAGACGGCCTGGCCGGTGAGGTGGTTCGAGATCGCGAACACCTGCAGGCCATACCTGTCGAGGATCGCGCGGCGCTCGTCGAGGTAGCCCGGCTCCTCCTCGGCGCGCTTCAGGTCGAGATGGTCACCGGAGCAGGCGATCTCGAGGCCGTCGTAGCCCCATCCGCTCGCCAGCCGCGCCACCTCCTCGAACGAAAGGTCGGCCCACTGGCCAGTGAACAACGTGACGGGGTGGCCGGTTCGATTCCCGGATGCGGACTCTGTCATGGTCTCTCCCTGTCGTCCTGCAGTGCGGTGAGGTAGCTCAACGAGTCGGCCGCGAGCGCGTCCTGCGTGATGGCGAGCGGTCGCCAGACCGAGGCGGCGACGGCGATGGTGGCGTTCTCTCCCGTGAAGCTCTCGAGCCCGAGCGGCCCGGTGTAGCCGGCGTCGTCGAGAGCGTCGAGGAAGGCCGGCCAGTCGATGTGGTCGTCGCCGACGGCACCGCGGTCGTTGCCGCAGACCTGCACGTGGGCGATGTGGGGACCGGCGGCGCGGATGGCGTCGCCGATGTCCTTCTCCTCGATGTTGAGGTGGTAGCTGTCCAGCGCGAGCCCGAGCCCGCGGCCCAGCAGCGGGCCGAGGGCATCCAGTGCCTGGTCGACGGTGTTCACGAGGCTGGTCTCGTAGCGGTTGAGCGGTTCGACGGCGAGACTGATGCCGCCCCGCTCGGCCCGGTGCACCACGGGAGTGAGGGCCGCCCGCAGTTCTGCGTAGTGCTCGGCCCTGTCGGCGTCGGACATGCGCCAGGTGCGTCCGGTGGCGGCGTAGAACGGACCGGCGACGACGGTGGCGCCGATGGCCTCGGCGACGCCGATGCAGTGCACGAGGTAGTTCTGCGTGGCCACGACCTCGGATGCCGGTGCGGCCACGAGGTTGCGGCCCGGGCCCATGGCGCCGACCACGATCGGCGCCAGCCCGTGCTCGGCGAGCACGTCCCGAGCGCGTTCCGGCGACCAGTCCCCCGCCGATTCGACGGGGAGTTCGATCGCACCGAACCCCATCCGGGCGGCCTTGGCGGCGAGCGCCGCGAGCGAGGCATCGTCGAGCGGGCTGGTCCAGACCCAGGTGTTGACGCCGATGGTGCGGCGCATCCGTGTCTCCTCTCGCACACTGCGGCCCTGCATGGCGACTGGCGAGGCTCGAGTGAGCCCCGCCAGTCGGCAGCGTACCGGTTACGGGATCTGGCGCTCCTGCCAGACCGTCGGGTAGCCGGGCAGGTCCTCTCCGCCGAACTTGGCGTAGTGACCGTCGGGCATGCCCTCGTTGGCCTTGAGGTACTCGTCGAGGTCGTCGCTGGTCACGGGGCTCTGCGGGAGCACCCACTCCTTCGGGACCTCCTCGCCCGCGAAGATCTTCTGCGCGGCGAGCAGCGGCGTGCGCCACTGGAAGTTCGAGTACACGGTTCCGAGTCCGGTGAGGCCGGTGTCCTTCCACTTGCGCAGGAAGCTCAGCTCGTCCTCTCCGGTCATGACCGGGTAGTCGACCCCGGCGTCCTCGAACGCCTCGATCGCTGCGACGGCGCCGTCGCCGGCATCCATCCACACGCCCTTCACATCACCCTTGGCGAGTTCGTCGGAGATGATCTTCTTGATCTCCACCGGGTCGGCGCCGGTGAAGTAGTCGACGGCGTCGATGCCGGCTTCACCGAACAGCTTCTCGGCTGCGGCCCAGCGCTGCTCGAGCACGTCGACACCCGGGAGGATGCGAAGCGCAACGACCTTGTCGCCCTCGGAGAGGTTGTCGATCAGGAAGTTCGCCGAGTCGATGCCCCAGGCGAATCCGCCGATCGGGTGGATGAACGTGACGGGGCAGTCGGTTTGCACGCCGCGGTCGAACACGATGACGGGCTTCCCGGTGTCGCAGGCGCGCTCGACCGCCGGAGTCATTGCCGCCGTGCTGTTCGGCGAGATGACGAAGAAGTCGCAGTTCGCCTCGTTGATGAAGTAGTCGATGTCGGCGATCTGGGTGTCGTCGCTGTCCTGCGCGTCGCGCGTCTCCAGCTCGCTGATGGCGCCGGCATCCTGCAGCACCTTGAGCTGCTCGTTCATGGTGATCCAGCCGGTCTGACGCCACGGGTTCGAGATCGAGGCGTTCGCGAAGCATCCCTTCTTCGCCCCCTCACTCGCGAACTCGCCGGTGTCGACCATCTCGGCGTTGATGTACTGCAGATAGGGCTTGCCGTCAGGACCCTCGGGAACGACGCCCCGCTCCGCGTCCTGCTTGTCGAACAGCGCCTGGTCGAACCACTCGACCTCGGCCTCCTCCGTGGCCGCGGCGTCGTCCGACGGGGCGGTCACGCTGGGATCGGTCGTGCATCCGGCCAGTGTCAGCAGCGCGAGCGCTCCGACCATGGCGGATGCCACATGCATTCGTCGCATCACAAACCTCCTTGGTTGTGTTGGATCAGCCCTCTGCCTCGAGGGAGTGGATTGCAGGTCGAGTCGCGCCCGACAGTGGGGGCGACTCCTTCTCCCGTGCGGGCGAAGTCTCAGTGGGGCCGTCGGCTGACCCGGCCGGGTCGTCGACCGGGCCGTCATCGGCGTCGACGGGCGGCCCGGCGATATCGGTGCGGCCGCTGCGGCGTGCTCGGAACGAGACGGCCGAGTAGGCGACGGCGGCGATGATGATGACGCCCTGGATGGCGTCGCGCAGCGTCGAGGGAACCCCGGCGAAGTTGAGCAGCGTGAACAGGGCCTCGAGGGCGAAGGCGCCCGCCGCTGCGGCGACGACCCAGCCGCGCCCGCCACCCAGAACCACGCCGCCGAGCACCACGGCCGTGATGGCCGTGAACTCGTAGCCCCGACCGACCGAGGGGTGCACGCCCGCGTAGCCGACGAGCAGGATGCCGGCCACGGTGGCCGACAGCGACGACAGGATGAAGGTGCTGGTCTTGACCCACCAGGTGCGCACCCCGGCGAAGCCGGCCGCCGTCGGGTTGTCGCCGAGGGCGATGATGGTGCGCCCGAACGGCCGGTTGCTGAACCAGATGGCCGCCGCGAGCACCACGATCAGGATGAGCACCGACCACGGGATGAGATCGAGCACGGGCACGTCGCGGATGCCGCCCCGGCCGATCTGCCTGAAGCTGTCGTCGGGGTTGCCCGTCGCGGCCCCGCCGGTCCAGTAGAGCACCCCGCCGAGCAGGGCGAGCATCATGCCGAGGGTCACGATGAACGACGGCACGCGCAGGAAGGAGACTATGAGGCCGTTCACCAGGCCGACGAGCACTCCGAAGGCGAGCATCAGGAACAGCACGGGAACCGTGCGGCTCTCCTCCTGGCCCACCAGGTTGCCCGCGATCACGACCTGCGCCGTCACCACCGAGCCCATCGAGAGGTCGAACTCCCCGCCGACGATCACGAAGTACTGTCCTATGGCCACGATCGCGACCGGGGCGACGCGCTGGATGAAGCGCATGAGCTGTCCGGGTTCGGCGAAGTGCGGGTTGAGGATCGTGATGGCGATGAGCAGCACGGCCAGGAGCAGGAACACGGCCCCGCGCGGGCTGACGAGAGCGCTGACGAACTTCATGCCGCACCGCCCTTCACTGACTCGGACACCCTGTCGGATGGCGAGGGGTCGGCATCCGGTGCCGAGACGGCTCCGCCATCGGCTCCGAACCTGGCCCGGCGGCGCTCGACCTGGCGGGTCGTGTAGACCGCGACTGCTGCCACGATCACCACACCGCGTACGACGTCCTTCATGAACGGGTTGACCTGCAGCACGCTCATCACGTTGTCGAGCACAGCGAAGATGGCGACGCCCCCGATCGTGCCCCAGACCGAGCCGCGACCGCCCGCGAGGATGGTGCCGCCGAGCACGACGGCAGCGATCGAGAGCAGGTCGTAGCCGCCCTGGGTTCCGACCGTGGGACTGCCGACGCCGAGGCGGCTGGCGAGGAGCAGGCCGGCGAAGGCCGCCGTGATGGAGCAGAGCACGTGCGCCACGATGATGGGCTGGGCGGTACGGATGCCGGAGAGCCTGGCGACCTGCTCGTTGCCGCCGACCGCGAACATGTGGTTGCCCGTGCGGGTGCGGCTGAGGAAGAGGGCGGCGACCAGGGCGACGACCAGCATGATGATGGTCGACACCGGTATCGGACCGAGACCCGTGGCTCCGATGAGCTGGAACTCCCACGGAACGTCGCCGCTGGTGCCCTTGTAATTGGTGTCGAGATAGCCCTTGATGATGAGGCCCATGCCGAGGGTGGCGATGAAGCCGTTGACGTGCAGCTTGGTGACGATGAGCCCGTTGAGGAGGCCCAGCACGGCGGCCACGGCGAGTGCAGCGAGCACCGCCGGCACAATGTTCGCGGCGCTGCCCTTCATCGTGTCGGCCGCGATGAGGCTCGACAGGCTCACGACGTAGGGCACCGAGAGGTCGAGAGAGCCGCACAGGATCACCAGGGTCTGCCCGATCGCCACGAAGCCGAGCACGCTCATACCGGTGAGGATGTCGCGGATGTTGCCGGCGCTGAAGAAGCTGCGCCCGACCGTGGCCACCAGGATGGCGCCCACCACGATGACGGCCAGCAGCGCCACGTAGACGAGCACCGTGGAGTCGATGCGCCGGCGACGACGGATGGGGCGAGCGGATGCCGGACTCATGCCGCACCTCGATCCGTGGCGGCGTGTCCGGTGGCCGCCGAGAGCACGGCCTCCTCGGTCGCGCCTGCGGGCAGTTCCGCGGCGATGCGTCCGTCGTGCATGACGAGGATGCGATCCGACATGCCGATGACCTCCGGCAGCTCCGACGAGATCATCAGGATGGCGACGCCCTCCTTGGCGAGTGAGCGCATGAGCGCGTAGACGGCGATCTTGGCGCCGACGTCGATGCCGCGCGTCGGCTCGTCGAGCAGCACAACGCGCGGTCTGGTGGCCAGCCACTTCGCCAGCACGACCTTCTGCTGGTTGCCGCCCGACAGGAACTGCACCTCCTGGTCGAGGCCGTGCGAGCTCACCTCCAGGGAGGTCAGCACTCCCGGGATCGAGCGCCGCACCTCGGCGGTGCGCCGTGCGAACACGCCACGGATGACGAGGAGGGCGTTGTCGAGCACGGACTGGTTCACCGCCAGGCCCTGCGCCTTGCGGTCCTCCGTGATGAGGGCCACGCCGTGCCGCACGGCCGAGCGGGCGCGCGTGATGCGCACGGACTCGCCGTCGAGGGTCATCCCGCCCCGCGTGAACGGAGCCACCCCGAAGATCGCCTCGACCAGTTCGGTGCGTCCGCTGCCCTGCAGACCCGACACTCCGACGATCTCGCCGGCTCGCAGCTCGATATCGATGCCGTCGACGAAGTCGTTGCCGGCTCCGGTCACCGCCAGCCGCACCTCGCCGGTGGTCGTGCCCTCGAGGGCGCCCGGGAAGTAGGTCTCGATAGAGCGGCCGACCATGCGCCGCACCAGTTCGTCGGTGTCGAGCTCGGAGGCCGGACCACTGCTGACGAGGGCGCCGTCCTTCAGCACGGTGATGGTGTCGCAGAGGTCGAAGATCTCCTTGAGCCGGTGCGAGACGTAGAGGATGGCGACACCCCTGGCCTGTAGCCGACGGATGATCGCGTAGAGCAGGGCGACCTCGTTGTCGGAGAGAGCCGCCGTCGGCTCGTCCATGGAGATGACGCGGGCGTCGTAGGAGAGGGCCTTCGCGATCTCGACGATCTGCTGCTCGGCGACGGTGAGGGTGCCGACGCGCGAGGTCGGGTCGATGAAGTTGATGCCGAGTTCCCCGAGCAGCGACCGGGTCGCCGCGACCATGCCGCGCTGGTCGACGAACCCCGCCCGGCGCGGCTCGCGGCCGAGGAAGACGTTCTGCGCGACGCTGCGCTCCGGCAGCAGGTTGAACTCCTGGAAGACCGTGGCGAGCCCGGCCTTCATCGCCTGCACGGGATGCCCGAACTCCACGGCCTCTCCGCCGAGGGTGACCGATCCCGCGTCGCGCTGGTAGACGCCGGCGAGGATCTTCATGAACGTGGACTTGCCGGCGCCGTTCTCCCCGACGAGGCCGTGCACCTGCCCCGGGTAGAGGGTGAGGCCGACGCCCCGCAGGACTGTGACACCGAAGAAGCTCTTCTCGAGCCCGGCGGCGACGAGCACGGGCTCGCGCCCGGCGACGGCTGTCGCGCCCGGCGCCTGCGCCGTGGGCTGGTCCTGTGCGCTCATCCGGCCACCTCCACCCACTGGCCGGATGCAGCGGACGCGAGCACGGCCTCAGTCACCCGCACTGCACGCAGGCCGTCGGCGAAGCGCGGCAGGCCGTCGGGCTCTGCTCCGTCGACCGCGGCGTAGCTGTCGGCGACGAAGGCGTTGAAGGCGTCCTGGTAGCCCATCGGATGTCCGGCGGGCACGAGCGAGAGGCGCGCGGCCGACGCCGCGAGGGAGTCGGTGTCGCGCAGGACGCGCTCCGATCCCGTGCGCCGCCCGAGCCACAGCTCCTCCGGGCGCTCCTGGTCGAAGCGGATGCTCTCGGCTGTGCCGGCGATCTCGAGCACGAGGCTGTTCTTGCGACCCGGGGCGACCTGCGAGACCAGCAGGGTTCCGACCGCACCGCCGCTCAGCTCGACGACGAGGGCGACGAGGTCTTCGGTGGCGACATCCGCCCGCCCTCCACGCTGGGAGTGCACCGTGCGGGTGGCTGCCGAGAGCCGGGCGATGGTGTCTCCGGTGACGAACTCGAGCAGGTCGACCAGGTGGGATCCGATGTCGGCGAAGGCCCGCGACGGTCCGCCGAGGCCGACGTCGACCCGCCAGTCGTCGGCGTGGGGCTCGGCGAGCCAATCCTGCAGGTAGCCGCCCTGGATGGTGAGCAGGCGGCCGACCTCCCCGGCGGCGACGCGGGCCCGGGCCTCGCGCACCATCGGGTGATAGCGGTAGATGAAGGGAACCGTGGCGGTGAGGCCGCGCTGCGCGGCGCGCTCGGTGAGAGTTGCGGCATCCGTCACCGTCGTCGCCAGCGGCTTCTCGCAGATGACGTGCTTGCCGGCGTCCAGGGCGGCGAGCGCGAAGGCCGCGTGCGTGGTGTTGGGAGTGCAGATGTGCACGATGTCGATATCGTCGTCGGCGAGCAGCTCGGCGACGGACACGTAGGAACGATCGAGCCCGAGGCGCATGGCCGCATCGGCTGCGGATGCCTCACTCGATGAGGCGGCACCGCCGAGCTCGGCACGAGCGGCACGAGCCGCGCGGCTGTGGACCGAGGCCATGAACCCGGAACCGACGAAGCCGACACGGATCGCGGTGGCAGGTGCGATGACGTCCGTTGTCATGCGCCGAGTGTGGCACACATCCTTCGACTTTTGCTAGTCAATCGACAAAAGTTGCCGGTTCGAGATCAAGACACTGATCTACGAATCGACGAAGACCGTGTGCTTTACTATGCGAATGGTCGACATCAGCCGGGGATCGGCACTCGGAACCTCGGGTGCCAGCGAGCTGTTCCAGCTGTTGCGCGACGGCCGCCCGCGCACTCGCGCCGAGCTCGCGACCGTCACCGGACTCGCACGATCGACCATCGCGACCCGCGTCGACTCGCTCATGGCCCTCGGCCTGGTCTCGCCCGTCGGCGACGCCCTCTCCACCGGCGGCCGGCCGCCGTCGCGCTTCGCACTCAACCCGTCGGCCCGGGTCGTGCTGGCGGCCGACCTCGGAGCCTCGCACGCCACCCTCGCCGTCACAGACCTCTCCGGAACCGTGCTCGGCGAGCTGCGCGAGGCCATCGACATCGCCAGCGGCCCCGAGGCCGTGCTCAGCTGGATGGTCGAGGCCGCGGGCACCCTGCTCGCCCGCATCGACCGCAGCCACGACGAACTCGTGGCGATCGGCATCGGCGTGCCCGGGCCCGTCGAGCACTCCACCGGACGCCCGGTGAACCCGCCGATCATGCCCGGCTGGGACCGCTTCGACGTGCCGGGCTGGGTGCAGCAGCACCTCCAGGTTCCCGTGCTCGTCGACAACGACGTGAACATCATGGCTCTCGGCGAACGGGCCTTCGCCTGGCCGAACGCCGAGCACCTCATGTTCGTCAAGATCGCCACGGGCATCGGATCCGGTGTCATCTCGAGCGGCCGCCTGCAGCGCGGAGCCCAGGGCATCGCCGGCGACATCGGTCATGTGCAGGTGGCGCGCGGGGTCGGCATCCCGTGCCACTGCGGCAATCGCGGATGCCTCGAGGCTCTGGCCTCCGGGCCAGCCATAGCGCGGGACCTCCGCAAGGCCGGCATCGACGTGGCGACCGGCAGCGACGTCGTCGACCTCGTGAAGCGCGGCAACATCGAGGCCATCCAGGCCGTGAGGCAGGCCGGCCGCGACATCGGCGAGGTGCTCACGACGGCCGTGAGCCTGATCAACCCGTCGGTCATCGCCATCGGCGGATCGATGGCACGGGCCGGCGAGCACCTCATCGCCGGGGTGCGCGAGATCGTCTACACGCGGTCGATGCCGCTCGCGACGGAGCACCTCTCGATAGTTCAGTCGTCGGCGGCCGAGCACGCCGCCGTGCTCGGGGCCAGCATGCTGGCCATCCATCACGCGCTGTCGCCTGAGGGCGTCGACGCGCTGGCGACGAAGTAGGGACGGCTGTGCTCGCAGCCTTCCGCTGATCGACCAGCGGTGGGCGGGCGGGCGGTGCGTCGTGTCGCGCGGCGTCCGAGGCGCGAGGGACAATGGTGGAGTGACCGATACGCTGCTCGACCTCTTCGCCGAGGATCGGCCGACGGTCGCCGCAGCCCCCGTCGCGGCATCCGTTCACCCCGCGATGCGTCGGATCGTGGCCGACTCGAGCGATCGGGTCGGCTGGCTGCGCGCGCGGTCGCGCGGAATCACGGCGACGGATGTGGCCAAGCTCGCCACCCCGCGCTCCATCCAGTCCGCCGCCTACGAGAAGCTGAACGGCACGAGCTTCGGCGGCAATCCGTTCACCGACCACGGCCGGGCCCGTGAGCCCGTGATCGCCGAGTGGGTGCTGCGTGAGCACGGCATCCTCTCCAGCAGCGCACTCTTTCACGCCGAACACGAGTCGCGCCACCTCGCCACCCCCGACGGCTACGTGGTGCGCGCATCCGGCAGCCTCGAACTCTGCGAGATCAAGACGACCTCGAAGCCGTGGCGCAACATCCCGCGCTCCTACCTGCGTCAGGTCTGGTGGCAGCAGTACGTGCTCGGCGCCGACCGCACCCTCGTGGTGTGGGAGCAGCACGAGGACTTCGTGCCGGTGTCGAACGAGCCTCTCTGCCGCTGGGTCGAGCGCGATGAAGACCAGATCGCCATCCTCGTGAGCCTCGCGAACGCCCTGATCGACGAACTGCACCGACGCACGCGATGACGGTACTGCTGCTGCACGGGCTCGGCTCCGACAGGCAGTACATGCTCGACGTCTTCGGGCCCTTGCTGGCGGCCATCGCCCCGGGCGAGCGCGTGATCGCGCCCGACGTGCGCGCCCACGGCGCCTCGCCCCTGGTCGGCGCCCCGGCTGACTTCGCGCTCGACGCCCTGGCCCGAGAGCTCGAGGTCGACTTGTCACTATTGGTTGGATCGGATGCCGCCGAGACCGCCACGACCGCCAACTCGACTGCCGCTGCCGGGCTCACCGTCGTCGGAGTGTCGATGGGAGCCGCCCTCGCGCTGAGGATGGCGCTGGCCGGCCGCCTCCGCATCGACCGGTCGCTGTTCGTGCGACCGTCGTTCACCGACAGGTCGATGCCCGAGAACCTGCGTGCCTTCCCCGTGATCGGCCAACTGCTGCACGACGTCGGGCCGGTCGAGGGAGAGCTGCTGTTCCGCGAGACCCAGGCCTACCGCACTGCCGTCGGCGCATCGCCACTCGGCGGCGCTGGGCTGCTCGCCCAGTTCCGCTACCCGTCGGCCGTCGAGCGGGCGGTGCGACTCGTCGAGGTGCCGCGCAATCGCGCGTTCGAGTCCGAGGCACAGCTGGCCGCGCTGGGGGCACGGATGCCGACCGCCGTGATCGGCGCGCCCCGCGACCCCGTGCATCCGTTCCCCGTCGCGGAGCAGTGGGCGGGTGCTCTCGGCGCTCCGCTCACCCGGCTGCCCGCGCGCGATGACGGCCAGCCGGCGCAGCTCGCGGCGCTGCGGGCGGCGTTCGAGGGGTGGCTGCGGGCGTAGGCGGTCGCCAGCCTCGCCAGCCTCGCCGCCTCGCCAGCCCGACCGGTTCTCCGGATCCGGAGCGTGTCGCGCTGGTGCTCGCCCGTCGAGCGCGGCGACACGCCCCTCCGCTCCGGAATACCGGACCGCAGGATGGCGGGCACGGTGGCGCGGCAGAATGGGGGCATGCCGGACACCATCCCCGAGACCATGCGCGCCCTCGTCATCGACAGGCTCGGCGGCGCCGATGAGCTGCACCTCGCCGACGTCGCCGTGCCGCTCCGCATCGCCGACGAGCTGTTGGTGCGGGTCATCGCCGCCAGCGTGAACCCGATCGACGTGAAGACGCGCTCCGGTCGCGGATCGTCGGCCGCCATCGCCTCCTTCCCGTTCATCGGCGGCTCGGACTTCTCGGGCGTCGTGGTCGCCGTGCCCTATGCGCAGCATCCGTTCCCCGTCGGCACCCCCGTCTTCGGCATGGGACGCGTTCCGCGGGTCGGCGGCAGCTTCGCGGAGTACCTGAGCGTCGCCTCGACCGCCGTCGCCGTGAAGCCCGAGAACCTCAGCCACGTCGAGGCCGCGGCGGTTCCGGTCGCCGCCCAGACCGCGTGGGGCATGGTGCGGCTGGCCGAGGTCGGCCCGGACGACCGGGTGCTCGTGCATGCCGGGGCGGGCGGAGTCGGCCACTTCGCCGTGCAGTTCGCCGCTCTCGCGGGAGCCCACGTGATCGCGACGGCATCCGGTGCCAATGCGGACTTCCTGAGGGAGCTCGGCGCGTCCGAGACGATCGACTACGCCACCCAGCGCTTCGAGGAGGTCGCGAGCGACATCGACGTCGTCATCGACCTCATCGGCAACGTGCACGACGACACCGGCACCCGGTCGCTCGAGGTGCTGCGCGACGGCGGCCGGCTGGTCAACGCTCCGACCGGAAGCTGGCCGACGATGCAGGCTGATGCCGCAGCCCGCGGCATCAGCGCAACGGGATACAACGTGCCAGCCGACGGTCGGGTTCTCGCCGAGATCGCGGCGCTGCTCCGTTCGGGCGCCGTGCGCGTTCACGTCGACCGCGAGTTCGCGCTCGCGGAGGGGGCCGACGCCCAACGCGCCGTGGAGGGCGGACACGTACGGGGCAAGGTCGTCATCCGCGTGGCCGAGGAGTCGGCAGCCCCCACGACTACCGGCGACGCTCGATGACGTCCATCGAACGCCGCCGTCCGAAGACGCGCTCCATCCTCGTCGGAGCCGTCATCTTCGCCGTCGGCCTGCTCATCACCGGCGTCGCGCTCTACCTTGTGACCCTCACGGGTGGTGACTTCTCGGCGCCGCTGGGATCACGGCAGAAGGTTCCAGCGGGATTCGCCGTGGTCTTCAGCGGCGTCCTCGCCGTGGGCACCCTGACTGCCGGGGTGATCAGCATCGTGCTCGCAGGTCGGGGCGATCCGGCCCTCGCGACGCCATCGGGCACGGATGGGGAGCCGCCCACCGCACCGACCCGGATGCGCTCGATCGTGGTCGGCGGGGTCTTCCTGCTTCTCGCAGTGCTGATGATCATCGCCGCGATCTACATCGTGGCGAAGGTCGACGGCGACCTGTCCACCCTCGTCGGTGCACCCGGTGGCGGCAGTCGTCGAAGCCTCGGTCGCATCCCGGCCTGGGTCGCCATCAGCTACATCGGCCTCTACACGGTGCTGTGCGCAGGATTCGGGCTTCTCGTGATGCTCGTCGGCTGGCGCGCGGCGGCGGCACGGGAGAAGCAGGAGCGCCTCGTTCCTGCATCCTGACGCCTCGCGACAGCGTCGCCACCCTCACCGGCGACGCCGACAGCACCGAGAAGAAGTAGCGGCATCCGGATGCTTTCAGCGGATGCCGTCGGCGGCACCAGCGCGTCCTCAGCTGTACCGCGGCGGCACCCAGGCGAGCTGGGCCGCGACGACGCCGCGGCTGCGGCTGACGATCTGCGCGCGACCCGGAACAGCCGGCACCGCCTTGACCTTGCCGATGAGCTGGCCCTCCTCGGGGCTTCCGCTCAGCAGGATGCCGGTCGTTCCGAGGTCGGTGAGGCGCTGGATGATCGGGTCGTAGGCCGCGCGGCTGGCGCCACCGGCGCGACGCGTGAGGATCACGTGCAGGCCGAGGTCGCCGGCCTGCGCCAGCAGCGGAGCGAGCACGGCCAGCGGGTTGCCCTGCGAGGTGGCCACGAGGTCGTAGTCGTCGACGAGGATGAAGCCCTCGGCGCCGGTCCACCACGACCTGGTGCGCAGCTGCTCGGGCGTGACATCGGGGCCGGGGATGCGGCTCTGGAAGAACGCGGCGAGCTCGCCGAGGCCGCCCGATGCCATCTCGTGTGAGCTGAGGTACGCGCCGAGGTACTCGTCGGGGATGTCGCCCAGCAGCGCCCGCCTGTAGTCGACGACGAAGATCTTCGCCTCGGTCGGACCGTAGTGCCGCATGATCTCGTTGGCGTAGGAGCGCAGCATCGACGACTTGCCGGAGCCGGCATCGCCGTAGAGGAACAGGTGCGGCTCCTCCGACGGGTCGAGCAGGAACGGCGCGAGGTCGGCCTCGTCGATGCCGAGAGCGATCTCGCGCGATGCGGTCGCCGCCGGCACCAGCGCGCGCAGCTCGTCGAGGGTGATGCTGTCTGGCAGCAGGCGCAGTTTCGGCCCGGCCGGCCCGGTCCAGGCCGCCCGCACGTTCTCGGTGAGGTGGTCGATTCCGGCGGCCAGCGAGCCGGATGCCGCGACCCCGTCGATGCGCGGCAGCGCCGTGAGCATCTGCAGGGCGGCGGGATTCAGTCCGCGCCCGGGGATGGCCGTGACGTTGGCCGCGGCCTTGCGATCGATCTCGGAGTCGCTCGGGTCGCCCAGTCGCAGCTCGATGCGGGTTCCGATGAGGTCCTTGATGTTGGCCCGCAGCTCGAGCCAGCGGGCAGCCGTGATGACGATGTGCACGCCGTAGGTGAGGCCGCGGGCGGCGATGGTCTGGATGCTCGCCTCGAGGGATTCGAACTCGGAGCGGAGGGTCCCCCAGCCGTCGATGACCAGGAACACGTCGCCGTAGCCGTCGTCGACCTGGCCGGCTGCACGCCGCTGCCGATAGGTGTCGATCGAGTCGATGCCGTTCTGTCTGAAGAAGACCTCACGGGCGTTCAGGATGCCGGTGACCTCGGCGACGGTGCGGCGCACGACGTCGGGCTCGGACCTGGTGGCGAGGCCGCTCAGGTGCGGGAAGGCCTGCAGCCCCGAGAAGGCTCCGCCGCCGAAGTCGAGCACGAAGAACTGCACCTCGAGCGGGGTGTTTGTCAGGGCCAGCGCGATCATCGTGGTGCGCGCGAGGGTGCTCTTGCCGCTGAGCGGTGCACCGACGACGACCATGTGGCCCGCGGCGCCGCCGAGCGAGACCACGAGGTTCTCGCGGCGCTGCTCGAGCGGCACGTCGACGATGCCGAGCGGCACCGTGAGGGAACCGGCCGCACGCCAGCGGGCCGAGACCAGGCCGAGCGTCGGGTCGACGGCGAGGTCGCCGAACAGCTGGTCGAGCGTCGCCGGCACCTCGAGCGGCGGCAGCCACACGCGGTGGGCGACGGGGCCGCGTCCCGACATCCGTGCCACGGCGATCTCGAAGGTGCTGCGCGACTCCTCGGGCTCGATGGCCACCGGCGCGTCGAGGTCGGGCTCGACCGGCGCCGCCGTGTGCACGGCCGCTGCCGTGAACAGTTCGACGGATGCCGCCCCCGACTCGGAGCGGCCGGTGTCCACCGAGCGGCGACGACGGGGAGGCGGCGCGGAGACGTAGGCGGCCCGGAACTGCGTCATGGTCTCGGTGTCGCTCTTGAGGAATCCGACGCCAGGCTGCTGGGGCAGGGTGTAGGCATCCGGGACCCCGAGGATGGTGCGCGACTCCGCGGCCGAGAAGGTGCGCAGGCCGATGCGGTACGACAGGTAGGTGTCGAGGCCGCGGAGCTTGCCCTCCTCGAGGCGCTGCGATGCGAGCAGCAAGTGCACCTGGAGCGAACGGCCGACACGGCCGATGTTCACGAAGCTCTCGACGAACTCGGGCTTGGCTGCCAGCAGTTCGGAGAACTCGTCGGCCACGATGAGCAGCGACGGCAGCGGCGGCAGGTCGCTGCGCCCGCCCCGTCGCGCCTTCTCGTAGTCGGAGACGTTCGCGAAGTTGCCCGAGGAGCGCAACAGCTCCTGACGGCGCACGATCTCGCCCTGCAGGGCGTCCTGGAAGCGGTCGACGAGCGAGATCTCGTCACCCAGGTTCGTGATGATGGCCGAGACGTGCGGCATTCCCGCCATGCCGGCGAAGGTGGCTCCACCCTTGAAGTCGACGAGCACGAAGTTGAGCTGCTCGGGCGAGTGGGTGAGCGCCAGCGCCAGCACGAGGGTGCGCAGCACCTCGGACTTCCCGGATCCGGTCGCACCGATCATCACACCGTGCGGGCCCATGCCCTGCTGGGCCGATTCCTTGATGTCGAGCACGATCGGCGCGCCGTTCGTGTCCTGGCCGATCGGCACCCGCAGGCGGTCGCGCTCGAGGCGGGGCTGCCACGACACGTCGAAGTCGATGTCCCGCACGTCGGGCAGCCCGAGCAGGTCCACCAGGTCGGCCTGCTTGGCCGTCGAGCGCGTGGCGACGGCCGTGCTGGTCATGGAGAACATCGGCAGCAGGCGACGCGCCGTGGCCTCGGCCTCCACGATGCTGATGGTGTCGGGGCGGAACGAGCGCGCCGGGATCTGCAGCGTCAGCAGCTCGGCCCGGCCGGGCCGCTCCGCGTCGAAGGCTATGCGCAGGGCGTTCTGGTTCTCGAGGTCGCCCCAGCGGGCCGGCAGGTCGATGACCGTGACGCCCGAGGTGCCGTCGCCCGCGAGCAGCACGTCGCTGAGCGGGATGCGCGCGCCGTCGGTGACGATGACGACGTGCGGGGTGATCGGCGCCGACCCGTCACGTGCGAAGCGGGGCCGTTCACGCACGTCGGCCGGCATGAGGGCCGCGAGGTCGGCGACGTTCGAGCCGATCATGCGCGCGGCGCCGAGGGAGTCGGTCGACTGACGCGAGTGGGTGTGCGGCAGCCACTTGGCCCACTCCCACTGGCCGAGGGCGGCGTCTTCGGCCGCGATGACGATCTGCAGGTTGTCGGGATCGTGCATGGTCGCGGCGTGCAGCAGCATCGCGCGGGCGAGTCCGCGCGACTCGTTTTCGTCGCCGGTGATCTCGATGCGGGCGAAGTCGCGCAGGGTCACGCCGAGCGGCAGGTCCTTCTGCACCTCGTGGGTGAGCATGAAGCGATGGGCGGCGGATGCGGCGACGGGATCGAGCTGGGCGAGCGGGGGAAGTTCCGGCGCCTCGAGCGTGATGCACAGGGGCTGGTCGCTGGTGCCGACGCGCACGGCGAGGAAGTCGGCGTCGCCGGGCGAGCGCTCCCAGACGCGGGTGCGCTCCTCGGCGATGAACGGAAGCGTCGAGGGTGCCGGATGCTGCCAGTTGCCGGCCCGGCGCTGCTGCTTCGACGCCACTCGCACAGTGCGTCGCAGCTCGGTGAGGTAAGCGAGGTACTCGCGGCGGGCGGCGAGCGTCGCCGACGTTCGCTGCGATCGCTGTCGCCATCCGTTCACGGCCACGAAGCCGAGGGAGGAGAGCAGGAACATGGCGCCGGTGATGAAACCGGTCGGTCCGGTGTTGGAGACGCTGACCATCACGATGGCGCCGATCGAGCCGAGCATCGGAAGCATGGAGCTGAGGAGCCCCCCGCCACCGTCGCTCGGGGCGATCTCGGGCGGTGGCTGCACCGTGATGGTGCCCGATGGCACGCGGGGTGGTGCCAGACGTGGTCCGCTCATCAGGCCTCGCCCGCACTCTCGTGCGCCATCAGGATGCTCACGGTGAAGGTCCTGTTGCCCATGCGCACGCGGTCGCCCTCGTCGAGCAGCACCCGGTTGCCCGGCAGGAGGGGAGCTGAGGCGGCGTCGTCGCTTCTGATCTCGGTTCCGTTCGTGGAGTTGTTGTCGGTGACCCAGGTGCGGCCGCGCGAGTGCTCGAGCCGCAGGTGCGTCTTCGAGACCGTCGACTCGGGGTCGCGCACCGAGATGAGCCTGTCACCCTGGTCCGTTGCGGACGGGTTGCGTCCGAGGTTGACGGCGACGGGGATGGGAAGCTGCTCGCGCTGGCCCGTGTCGAAGATGAGGAGCAGGGCTCCGGTCTCGGCCGCCGGAGCATCGCCGCCCGGCGCCTGGTCGACGGGCACAGCGGCTGCGCGTCGTCCCGTCGGCGGAGCGGCGGATGGGATGACGGATGCCGCAGCAGGGTCGACGCTCGCGGCTGCCGTCGGCGTCGCCTCCGCACGCTCCCGCCGGGCACGGGTCTCGGGGCCTGCGGTCGGGGCGTCGAGCTGAGGCATCCGCTCGTCTGCACCGGCCGTGGAGGCACCGCGCACCGAGGCGGATTCGACGGCGATGGGAACCGAGGAGGGCGCGCCGGTGAAGGAGGCGCCGGCCGAGTTCTCGTCGTCGGAGACCAGCGTCGCCGGAGCACGCCGCGTCGACGTCACGAGCAGGGGGGCCGCGAGCACGATGCCGCGGGACCCGGCGGACGCAGCGGCGCGGCTGCGGGCGGGAACCGCGACGACGAGAGTGCGCGCGGCACGGTCGGCCCAGGAGCGGCCTCGGCCCGAGGCGTCCCACGCGCTCGAGGCGACGACGACCCAGGCGCCGATGCCGGCGACGAGGAAGCCTGCACCCGTGATGAACCAGCGCACGAACCCGCGACCGACGCCGGGCGAGAACGGGCCGTCCTCACGGGCAGTGCGGAGGCGCAGGGCGGCGTTGCCCGGGGTGATGCCGGTGCGCGACTCGACGATCCACAGCCCGACGGCGAGTTCGATGGCCACGACGGCTCCGAGCACGAGAGTGCCAGACAGCACCCAGACCACGACGGCGATCACCGCGACGGCGACGACGTCGATGCTGAAGGCGGCGATGCGCCGACCGACCGTCGCCGGTCGACCGAGGAACGCCGTGCCGAGGGAGCCGCCGATGCGACGCGGACCGGCCGGAGTCGGCACGGCCGGTGGCGCGATGTCGGGGGCGACCGATGGGTCGGCGGATGCCGGTGCCAGGGCGCCGGGTCGTGCCTCGTCCGGGCTGCCGGCAGCCTGCCGCGGGGCGTCCGGCGACGACCCCTCGAGCCCCGGCTGGGGCGCGAGCAGGCCAGGGGGCAGTGCGGGCACGCCGGAGGGAGGCAGTGCCGGAACCCCCGCGCGCCCGGGGAATGCTCCGCGGTCGCTCATCCCGCCATCATCCCACGCAGCAGGCTCAGCACGTCCGCGTAGAGCAGTGCGGCGGGCAGGGCGAAGGCCACGGCGATCCACTCGATCACGTCGCCGGTGCGCGACCACGCCAGCGAGGACGCGCCGCGCGAAGCGGGGACGACGACGCCCGCGGCGATCACCGCCGCGAGGAACAGCCCGGCGGCGATGAGGCTGAGCGCGAGCGGCTCGAGGGTCGTCAGGGCCAGCTGCGCTGCGACCACCAGGACCACCGCCGCCGCGGCTCGCGGCATCCAGCGCAGCAACTGTCCCGTGGTGTGCCTCGGCGTGAGCAGCAGCGAGATCTCGACGCACACCATGAGCACGATGCCGCCCGTGATGACGATGGGATCGCTCCCCCACGGCCGCAGCAGTGCGATGGGGGCGAAGGCGGCCGCGATGATGCTGAGCACGGCGGTTCCGGCGACGAGCCTGGCCGATGACCCGTCGACGACGGCCCGCACTGTCTCCACCCGGATCGCCGCCGGCGACTCGGGGATGGCGCCGCGCACGGTCCAGCGGTTGCCGATGAAGTGCTTGTACTCGATGAAGTAGCCCTCGGGGAGGTTCACGAGGGTGCTGGGCAGGGCGCGCAGGGCGAGGGGCACGGCGCCGAGGGAGACGGCGGCAGCTGCCGGCTCCTGCCAGTGCAGCAGCAGGGCCAGGCCCCACACCGCTGCCAGGGCGGCGAGGATGATCGCCACGGTGCCGGCGGCCGCCCTCAGCTCCGCGGATGCCGCAGTCGCCGTGAGCACGGCGCTCAACACGGCGGCGGCCACGAATCCGGCGGCGACGGCCAGGCGGGCACCGTCCTCCAGTCCGGGCGGCGGGGCGAGGGCTCCGGCCGTGAAGGCGAGGGCGAGCGGGGCGAGCAGCGCGACGGCCCCGGCCATGCCGGCACGGGCGCGCGCCGCCCAGACCACGGCCGTCGTGATGGCCGCCAGTCCCAGCACGATGCTGGTGAGCAGGCGCATGCCGGGGTCGACCGACAGCGCGACGACGGCGGCGAGGGCGAGCGGTGCGATCACGGCGAGCACCCACCACGGCATGCCGTGGTCGGCCCGTCGACCGCCCGACTCGCGGGCTGCGCGTGCCGGGCCTGCTGCATCCGCCCGCAGGTCGACGACGCTGTAGACCCCACCGTCGACGAGATCGATGGCCGGCGTCTCCGGGACGATCTCGGCACCGTCGCGGTCGAGCACGATGTGACGGCCGTCTCCGACGGGCAGGCCCCCGGCACGCAGCGCATCGCCCAGCCTGTCGTCCAAGGGGATGGCGATGTCGAAGCGGTCACCGTCGCTGAGCAGCGCGAGCCGGCGGCGTTCGACGGCGGGAGTGCTCATGCGTCTCCCCCTGGTCCTTCGTCGTTCAGCACGCGGGAGGCCGGCGAGGCTCCCACGCTAGATCCTGCCACCTGCATGCGGCCCGTGGCGTGCACGCCGGGCGCTCACGCCACGAGAGCGACGCCCGGTGCGTCAGTCGCGTCCGCCGGCGCCGGCGCCCTTCGACCTGGGGCCGGCCTCTTCGTCATCATCGAGGGTGGGGGCGATGTAGCCGCCGAGGCCCTGGCCCTTGGCCTTCTCCTCGGAGGCGCCGCCCGGCTGTCCGCCCGCCATCATGCCGGGGCGGCCGGCTGCGGCTCCGGATGCCCCACCGGCGCGTGCTGCGGCCGTACCGTTGGCGCCGTTGGCACCACCGCCGGCTCCCCCTGCCTGACCGAGCAGTCCACCGCTGGATCGAGCACCGGCAACAGAGCCGGCGCCGCCTGTGCCGCCGATGCCGCCGGCTCCGCCCGCGCCGCCGAAGCCGCCCAGTCCACCGAGTCCGCCCGCGCCGGCACCAGCGAGCTTCGAGCCCGCCAGCAGCGCAGCACCGGCGCCGCCGCCGATCACTCCGGAACCGATCGGGGACGAGCCACCGGAGCCGTTGCCGGCCGATCCGCCCAGGCCGCCGGGTGTACCGCCTCCGCCGCCGGGGGTGTAGCCGGGGCCACCGGCTCCACCTCCGGGAATGTAGCCGGGTCCACCGTCATCGACCGACGGGGTGGAGAGGTCGGGTCCGGGGGTGGGGTCCGGGTACTCGCCGCCGGGACCCCCAGGAGTCGGGTCGACCCAGGTCGGCTCGTGCGGGGTCGTGTCGGTCGGGTCTGTGCTGGTGTAGTCGGGAGTGCCGATGAAGGTTCCGACCTGACCGCCCGGGTTCGATCCCGGTGTCGAGCCGCCGGGGTGGCCGCCGCCGGGGTAGCCGCCGCCCGGATAGCCGCCTCCGGGGTAGCCGCCTCCGGGGATCGCGGGGCCCGTTGGTCCGTCGTCCTTCGGAATGGAGACGTCCGTGAGACTGATCGTCGGGACTGCTCGAAGCGTCTCCTGGCTCTTCTGGAGCTCCACCCGGTGCTCCTCCAGCGTGCCGCCCAGGCTCTCGACCTTCTTCTTGGCGGCATCCTCGCGCTGGTTGCCGAGGAACCCCTCGATGACGTCGAGCGCCGTGTCAGATGCGAGCGGGCCGAGGACGGGGTGCACGACAGTGGATCCGGCCGTCACCGCGGTGCGCCAGAACGGATCGACCCGCGCCGACGGAAGATCGGATGACGAGGATGCGGCATCCGACCGGGCCGAGTTCGCCCGAGCGACCGTCGTCTCGATCTGGCTCACGGCATCCTGCACCACGCTGAACTTCTTCTTGAGCACCTGGAAGACCTCGGATGCGTCGTCAGCGGACGCACCTTCCCATCCCGGCGACGCGGCCAGGGTGGCCATGGTGCGCTGGAGGGTGCCGAGTGCGAGCGACAGGGTCTGGATCTTCTCGATGTTCCAGTCGGCTCCAGCGCCGATGGCTGCGAGCTGGTCTTCGTACTTGCCCATGGTCATGCTCCTGTCTGGGTCTGGCCGGTGGTCGGCGGGGATGCACTCGGGCGACGACGCGCGAGCACCACGATCAGGACGACGAGTCCGGCGAGAACCAGGACGCCGACGACGGCGATGCCGACGATGACCGGCACGGCGAGCCCGGCGGAGTCGTCATCCGAGGCCACCGGGGCCGTCGACGGCGACTCCGAGGCCGACGGCGCGGCCGATTCCTGCGCGAACTCCGCTGCTGCGGGCACAGCGTCAGGGTCGTCGAGGATCAGGGGGTTCACGTCGGGGTACGTTGTGGGATCCACGGTGAGCATGGTCGTCAGCGACGCAGTGCCGTAGCCGAAGGTGTTGTCATGGAGGAGGTCGGGATTACCGCCCCCTGTGTTGTGGATCAGCGTCTGGATGAGCTGGTTGCCCGTGGCCTTCGGATACTTCTGCTTCACTACGGCGAGGAAGGCCGCCGTGAGCGGCGTCGCGAATGACGTTCCGTCGGCGAGCGACTGATCGGTCCAGTTCTTGTCCGCTGTGGGAGTGTCCAAGCTCGAGCCCTGGTTGAGGATTCCGATTCCGGCGTTCGAGACCGTGACCTTCTCGAACGAGTTCGGTACGCCGTCCGTCGCCAGAGCCGCACCATCGGACCCGATCGCCTGCACGGCGACGACGCTGTTGTACCGTGCGAAACCGTCGGACTGACTGCCCGGCTTGTCAGGCAGACCTGCGACGATCACGACGCCCTCCCGGGCGGCACGCAGGATCGTGGGGATCCAGTCCTGGTCGGCGCTCAGGGCCAGGGAGATGGAGATGATGTCGGCGCCGTCGTCGATGGCGGCGTTGACGGCCTCGATCGTTGTGATGCTCGTCGGATCGTCCACCGGCCTGCACTGGCCGTCGAATTGCAGTCCTCCGGCCGTCGGCGGGGTGATCACCCCGGTGTAGTAGAGCAGCTTCGCTCCGGGGGCAGCACCGTAGACTCCCGCTTCGCCGTCGCTGCCGCTGCCGTCACCGACGATGAGTGAGGCGGTGTTCGTACCGTGCTTGGCGGTCAGCGAGTCGGTCGTCGCCGGGTAGGCGCCTCCGTCGTCGTCGGCACAGTAGGAGGGCTCGCGCACTGTGATGTCCGCGCCGGCGAGGGTGGGGATGTCGGGGTGGAACTGCGAGTCGATGATGGCGACAGTCACTCCGGCACCCGTGTAGCCCGCCTCCCAGGCGTCGGTGAGGTGGAGCGCATCGACGTACCAGAGGCCGGGTCCGTCGACTGCTGCCGTCGCCGGCAGTGCCGGACCGACGACGAGTGCCGCTGTCGCCGCCAACGCGGCGATGAGGCGGGAGGAACCACGCCTCATTGGAAGCGGTTGCGCGTTGCGCCGCCAGCGGGCGCGACGGGCGTAACCGGGGGGAGCTCGGTCGCGACTGCGGCGTCGAGGAAGCTCAGGAACGCCTTGGCGTCGTCGGCGATGCTCTCGTCGTTCTGCACGAGCTGAGAGACGGTCTTGCGGATCGCGTCCTCCGCCGCCTTCAGTTCCTCGATGATCGAGCGGGTCGCGTCCTTCAGGACGTAGGCCGTCTGGGACAGCTCCGTCCGGAACGGGGATGCCACGCCGACGTTGACGCCCTCGGACTGCAACTCGCTCGGCTCGGGCAGAGCGGAGAGCCCCTCCAGGAGGTCTTTGAGACTGTTCGACACGAGGTCGGGGATGACCTGGATGATGCTCGCCATGGCGGGGCTCCTTTCAGTGATATGGGATGTGAACGGTGGGCCGGGATCTGCTCCCGGCCCACCGGATGCGGCCTAGAGCGAGAAACGCCCGGCCGACGACTTGTCGCTCTGGAGGTACTGAGCGGCGATCTCCTCGGTCTTGCCGGAGATCTGCTGCAGTAGCTGCTGAAGCTCCCCGATCGAGGCGTTCCACTTGGCCTGAGCCTGGTCGTAGGCCTGCTGAGCGTCACCGCCCCACGCTGAACGGAGCTTGCCCACCTCGGCCTCGAGGCGGTCGAGCTCGGCGCGGATGCCCTGGGCTCCTCCGCGGATCTGACCTGCGAGCGCCGTGACCTGCTCGGGACGGACTGACATCGACTGCATGTTCATCTACTCCTTGATCCGTGTTCCGGTGCCTAGGCGCCCATCATCGAGCCGAGGCCCGAGATGGTCTGCTGGTGCGAGTCTTCGGTGGCTGCCTGGTCCTTCTCGGTGCCGGCGAGTGCGGCCTCGAGAGTGACGAGAACCTCGTTGAGCTTGCGGGTCTGCTCGTCCCAACGCGTCATCAAGGTCGTGAACGAACCGGCAGCGGCGCCGGTCCAGTAGCCGCGCAGCTGGTCGATCTCGCCGCGGACCTTCTTGACCTGCTGGTCGACTCCGGTCTTCGTCTCGCGCACTGCCTGGGCACCCTTGCGGAGGGCACCCTCTTCTGCTGAAATCTGGTCAGCCATCACCCATTCCTCTCATTCGTCCGATGTAGACGATCACTGGAGGGGGCGGCCGAAACACGGCAGCGTCTTCGTCCCCCAAATGCGTCACCGCGACCCAACCTAAGCCAGATGGAGGCGGTGGGCAATTCCCCCCATATGCGGGACGTCCCCCGAATGGCGCAACACGGTCGGTTGAGCGTCGATCATCTAGAGTGAAACGCGTGTCATCCGCTGGTCGAGCGGACGAGACGAATGGGGAAGACATGAGCCAGACCGCAATCGCGGCGGGCGCGGTGCTGCGGTTGTCGATCGTCAGCGAAGACCGACGTCTCGACGTCGGCGTGCCCGCGCAGGTACCCCTCATCGAGCTCCTGCCCGGTTTCGCCCGGCGCCTCGGCATGCTCGATCCGTCACTGGCGCACGGTGGCTACGTCTTGAATCGCGCCGACGGCTCGGCGCTCGATCCCGCCCGCGGCATCGGCAGTCAGGGTGTGCACGACGGCGAACTGCTGACGCTGGTGCGCGGCGGCCTCCTCGCCGAGGCCCGCGTCTACGACGACGTCGTCGAAGCCGTCATCGACGCGACCAGCGAACAGCACGGCTCCTGGACTCCCCGTGACAGCTCGCGCACCGCCCTGGCCGTCAGTGTGACGTTCCTCGCCCTCTGCGCCCTCCTGCTCGTCGGCACGGGCCGCGACTTCCCGTTGGCCGTGGTGCTCGCCGGCGCCGGAGCGCTCGTGCTGATCGCGGCATCCGTGGTGCTCTCGCGTCTCGGCCAGACCGAGGCCGGTGCGGCGCTCGGCCTCGCCGCCGCTGGGTACGGGGGCATCGCGGGCTTCCTCGCCGTGCCCGCCGAGCAGATGTGGGGGTGGCCCGTCGCCGCCGGTGCGCTCGGACTCATCATCGTCGGCGGGGTGGAACTGGCGTTCACCCCCACGAAGCCCGAGATCCACCTCGTCCCCCTCGCCTTCGGCGCGAGCATCGGACTGGCCGCCGTGGTGACGGCGGCGTTCTCGCTCGACCCCGTCGGGCCGTACTCGATCATGCTCGCCGTCACCGCGATGCTCGCGAACGGGCTGCCGTGGCTCGCGCTCAGTTCCACCCGCATCCAGGTCATCTCCCCCCAGAGCGACGCCGACGTCTTCACGGCTCCCGATCCCATCGACGCCGACGATGTGAAGCGTCGCGCGGCAGCGGGCGCCAGGGTGCTGGTGTCGCTGCGACTGGCCCTCGGTCTCGCGGCACTCGCCGCCACCCCGATCGTCGCTGCGAACGGCCTCACGGGAGCCCTGCTGTGCGCTCTCGCGTTCCTCGGCATGATGTTCCAGTCGCGCCAGACCTACGCCCGCGCCGGCGTCATGACCCTCATGGCCCTCGGTGCCATCGGGCTCGCCGCCACCGGGCTCACGGTCATAGTCACCCAGCCCGATCTGCGCATCGGCATGCTCATCGTCCTGCTGGTCGGAACCGCCCTCCTGGTCACCCTCACGCTGTTGAGCCCCCGCGCGCGGCTGCGCCTCGGACGCGTCGCCGACACCGTCGAGGTGATCGCCCTGGCCCTGCTGCTCCCGCTCGGCGTGATCACGGCCGGGCTCGCGTAGCCCGATGGCCACCAAGAAGGACCTCATCGAGGCGCAGGGGTTCAGTCGGCGACGCCTGCTCTCGGCCTTCACCGGCGGCGCCCCCGGCGGCAAGGAACTCGACCCGGCCAAGCCTCTGCGCGCCGTCGTCGCCGGCGTCGCCCTGACGGCCATGGTCATCCTGGCCGGGGTGTTCTACGGGCTGGTGCGCCCGGGGCTCCCGCAGGGCTGGGAGGACGACAAGCTCGTGCTCGTCTCGGACACCGGGGCCCGGTACCTCACCGTCGGCGGCACACTGCATCCCGTCATCAACACGGCCAGCGCACGCCTGCTCGTTCCGGCCGGCGATTTCTCCGTCATCAGCACGGACCAGGCCACCGTGGCCGACATCACCGTCGGTGGCACCGTGGGCATCGTCGGCGCTCCCGACGACCTGCCCGCTCCGGATGCGCTCATCGACGACGGCTGGACCGCCTGCGTCACCGGCCGCGGCAAGACGGCCGTGAGCATCAGCGACAGCCCGATAGCCATTCTCGCCCCGGCCAGCGGAGCCGTCGTGACCGTCGACGACGAACTCTTCGTCGTCGCCGGCGAGTACCGCTACGCCGTCGACAGCGACGACGCCAACGCCGTGCTCCGGGCGGTGGGGCTCGGCGCCTCAGCCCCGATCGAGGTCGACGGCCGGTGGCTCGACCTGTTCCAGCCCGGAACCGATCTGGCACCGTTGACGGTGAAGGGCGCGGGCGACGCCATCGATGGCACCGACCTGCGCGTCGGCGCCGTGGTACACCCCGAGGGCAGCCCCGACGACGAGCGCTACATCGCACTGGCCACCGGCGAGCTCGCCAGGCTCACGCCGCTGGCCTACCAGCTTCAACTCCTCGGCAACAGCGACGGCGAGGCCGTCGATGTGAGCCCGGCCGAGATCGGCGACCTGCCCACGGCGACGGACCCGGCCGGCGGCCTCGACTGGCCGAGCGAGGTTCTCGCTCCCGTCGACGCCGAGAACGTGCCGTGCGCCCTGTCGGACGTGACCGACGACGCCGCGACGACGAGTCTGGCCACGGCTCCGACGGCCGATGTGAATGACACCGATTCCATCGGGGTCGACGTGGGAGCGGGTTCGCTGGTTCGCACGGGGAAGGGATCTCCGGCCTTCCTGGTCGACGGCTCCGGCACCGCCTACGCCGTCGCGACGACGGACTCCCTCGAACGCCTGGGCTACTCCAGCAGGGACGTCGCCCCCGTCGTGCCCGGATGGCTCGACTTCCTGCCGGCCGGACCCGAGCTGTCCCCCGAGGCAGCGGGAACCAGCCCCGCCGTCGAGGCCGCGAGCTCGAAGTGACGCCCCGACGTATCGGCGTCGCCGTCGCGCTCGGAGGCATCCTCGCCGGTGGCCTGCTGGTGTCGCCGATGCCCGACGTCGCGCCGGCGATGGCCGCCGACGAGGCCTGCAAGCCCGGCAACGTCGTGTTCTCCTCCGAGAGGCCGGCGGCCTTCTCACTGCTGCAGACCGAGGCCGCGTGGCAGCACAGCACCGGGCAGGGCGTGATCGTCGCCGTGGTCGACTCCGGGATCGACGTCGGCAACCCGCACCTCGAGGACGCCGTGATCGGCGGGATCGACCTCGTCGGCGACGGCGAGCGCGCCGACGGGCTGAGCGATCCGCAGGGACACGGCACAGCCATCGCCGGCCAGATCGCCGCCCGAGCGGTTCCATCGTCGGGCGTCATCGGACTGGCGCCGGATGCCCGGCTGCTGTCGGTCCGGGTCTTCAGGGGCACCGACGACGAGTCGAAGCGCGACGGCTTCGGACCGACCACGGCTCGGCTGGCCGCCGGCATCCGGTGGGCAGCCGAGCATGACGCCGACGTCATCAACGTGTCACTCAGCGAGGTCGCCGGATCCGCCGAACTGCAGGCGGCTGTGAAGGCCGCTCACGACTCCGGCAGCCTGGTGGTCGCAAGCGGCGGCAACAGGGCGACGACGGAGGACACGCGAGACGGCGCCCGCTATCCCGCCGCCTACCCGGGTGTTCTCGGAGTGACGGCGACGGATGCATCCGGAACCGTGACGGACGACTCGATCCACGGACCCCAGGTCGACGTGTCGGCCCCGGCGCAGGCGGTCACCACCTCGGCGACGGGTGCCGGCGACTGCGTCTACGCCACCGAGGCGCCGTCATCGAGCTTCGCCACGGGGTACGCGAGCGGTGCGGCCGCCCTCGTCGCGGCCGCCCACCCCTCCGACGGCCCGGACGGCTGGGCCTACCGCCTGATGGCGACGGCTGCGCGTACAGACCTCGACCAGCGCGACGACGTCGCGGGCTGGGGTCTCATCCAGCCGGCGGACGCGATCACGCTGCTGGCGTCAGCCACCACCCGCGGGCCGGCGAGTCCCTTCGTCGACACCGCTGGAAGCGCCGTGAGGCCTCCCACGATCACGGTGACCCCCGACGACGGCCAGTCGAACTTCGCCGCCACGAGCGCCGCCACGGCCTTCATCACCATCGTCGGCGCGACGCTTCTCGGCATCATCGCAACGGCCGTCGTGCTCCGCCGGCGCCGCCGGACCGATGCCGAGGACCCGGCATCCGACGCACCATCACGGCTCGGCTTCCTGGATCGGCCTGCCGACGAGGAGTTCTGACAGCCCGACGGCAGTCGAGGCGGCCGTCAGCCGAACAGCAGCACAGCCAGGAGCACGAGTCCGACCACCGAGACGACCGACGCAGCGACGACGGCTCCGACGGCGATGAGGCTCACCCGTCTGGCCTCGCCCTCGACCGAGGGCAGGCTGCCGTCGACGACGCGCGTGGCCTGCGCCGTCGGCGCGAGCTGAGCGGGCGGCGCCGTCGGTTCGGGCAGCGATCGCGGGCCGTACGGCGCGACGGCTCCGGGCCCCGGCGCTTCGAGTGCTGTGCGCACGAGGGTGGGATCGAGCGGGGCCGGTCTCACGGTGCGGCGGCCGCGGCGGACGAGCGGTGCCTTCTCGCGCGCCGGGGGCGGTGGGCGGAACAGCGGTTGATCGAGGTCGTGGGTCGCTCGATCGATGACGAAGGTGCCGTCGTCGACGGAGTGCTGCCGGTCGACCACGGCGGTGCCGTCGTCATCGACCTGATCGTCGGCGCGATCGACGAGGACGGTGCGCTCATCCTCCTCGCCGCCGCCGCGATCCACGATCACGGTGCGCTCGTCCTCCTCGTCGTCGCCGCCGCGATCGACCAGCACGGTGCGCTCATCCTCGTCGTCGCCGCCGCGATCGACCAGCACAGTGCGCTCGTCCTCATCACCGCCGCCGCGATCCACGATCACGGTGCGCTCGTCCTCATCGTCGACGCCGGACACGCTCACACGCCCGATCGCACGGGGATCGTGGTGTCGTCGATCATGGAGTCGGTCAGGCCGCTCCCGGTGAGACGGGCGCCCGTCGTGTCCGTCGGCTCGCCGGTGGCGCCGCCGGAGACGACGTCGAGCACGATGACCGTGATGTTGTCGCGCCCGCCCGCGCGGTTGGCACGCTGGACGAGGGCCTCGGCCGCCGAGTCCGGTCCCCCGCTCATGGTGAGCGTCGCGCGGATCGCCTCGTCGTTCACCTCGGAGGTGAGCCCGTCGGAGCAGATGAGCAGCCTCTCGCCGTTGGTCACGGGCATCAGCCAGCTGTCAGCGGTGCTGTCCGGAGCCCCGATCGCCCGGGTGATGACGTTGCGCTTGTCGAAGGTCGCGAGCTCGTCCTGACGCATCCGCCCCTGATCGACCAGTTCCTGCCCCAGGGAGTGGTCGACGGTGATCTGCTCGAGTTCGCTGCCGACGTGCCGGTAGACCCTGGAGTCGCCGACGTTGAACACCAGCCAGTGCGGCCTGCCATCGTGCTCGACGATGGCGATGCCGGCCACGGTGCTGCCCGCGCCGCGCCTGGTGCCGGCAGAGACGGTGTCGACGGCTTCATCGGCCGCCCCGAGGGCGTCGCGGACCTCGTCGAGGGTCGTCATCTCGCCGCCGGTGATGAACTCGCGGAACGCAGCAACCACGGCCTGGCTCGCCAGGTCACCGGCGTCGTAGCCGCCCATGCCGTCCGCCACGAGGAAGATCGGCCGCTCGGCGAGCACGGAGTCCTCGTTGGCCTGGCGCTTCTGGCCGCGGTCGGTCACGGCCGCGACGTTCACGACCACACGCTGAACGGATGCCGTCACCGGGTCTCCTCCACGAAAGTCACACGCATGGCCACCTTGCCGAGGACGAATCCGTCGGCCACCGAGACCGCCACGCCGGGATCGACGAGGATCTCGCCGCCGTGCTCGTCGTAGAGGAGCACTCCGTTCGTCGATCCGAGGTCGGTCACGGTCCACTCGCCGTCCTCCAGGATGAGTCGGGCATGCGTCTTGGACAGCGTACGCGTCTGGTCCGGAACGGCGAGTGCCTGTTCTCCCGGGTCGGCGGCCACGGGGTTGCGACCGAGAACCACCCGCGGTGCCGTGAGGTCGAGCAGGGTTCCGTCGTCGAGGGCGAGTCGCCAGCGCACACGCGGCCGTCGGTCGACCACGACAGTCGCCTCAAGGTCGTCGACGTCCTCCTCGACGTCGTCGGCCGGGGCCGGGCGGCCGGCGGTGATGATGGTGTCGTAGTGGCCGAAGTCGTCGTCGGAGCCGGCGTCGGCGTCGGCGTCGGGAGCCGGCGGCGTGAACAACGGAGCCTCGGCCGGAGCGGGCGCGGCGGGCGGAGCGGCTTCAGCGGGCGGGGCAGCCTGCACCGGCGGAGCAACCGGAGCAACCGGAGCCGGCTGGGCCGGCGGAGCGACCGGCGGTACCACGACCGGCGGCACCGACGCCGGAACTGGTTCGAAGAACGCCGGCGGCGAGGCCACCACCGGCGGCGCCGGTGCCGGTGCCGGCTCGGCGGGCTGCACGCGGGGCGGCGTGGACGGTGCCGCGACGGAGCGATCCGCAGGCGCGGCATCGGCCGACGCACCAGCGCCCTGGTCGCGCGGCGCCCAGGGGTTCGTCGCCTCGACGGGTGCCGGCTGTCCCATGGTCTCGGCGATCGACACGTGCGCGACCGGGGGCAGGTCTGGAGCCTGGTGCGGAGCCGGAGCTGCGACGGGGATCACCGATGCTGCCGCGACAGCGGCGGCCGACGACGAGACGGCGGGGTCGGCGGCGGCATCCCGCGGCGGAATGGCGTAACCCGAGGCATCGCGAGGAGCAGCCGCGGGCTCCATGAGCGGTCCCACCCGCTCACTGAGCGTCGGTACGGGCTGCATCCGCCCGCGCTCGGGATCCGGCGACGCGCTCCCCCAGGCCAGCAGGGTCGCCCAGACCGGACGCAGCAGCACCGCGAGCACGGTGCTGCCGGCACCCCGCCCGAACAGCACGTTGATCCTGTGCGTGGCGATGACGTACAGGTAGAGGCCGTACAGGTTCACGATCGGGATGAACAGGAACACCACCGACCAGGCCGGAACACCACCGCGTGCGTAGACCTCGGCGGTGTTGAGGATGGGCACCCAGCCCTTCCACGACTCACCGCCCAGACGGTGGAACAGTCGCGACAGGGCGAGGGCGTCCCACACGTAGACGGCGATGCCGACCAGGGAGAAGACCACGATCACGGCGACCAGCGCACCGATGACGCCCGAGGGATCCGACGTGGCTGTACTCATGGGGCGATCTCCTTGCGCAGGCTGACGGGCACGGTGACGGGACGATTCGAACTGCGGATGCGGGCCAGGAACGACCGCAGGGTGAGGGCGGCGCTGAGGCGTCTCCAGAACGACGAACCGACTCGCAGTGTCTGGCGCTCCTCGTCGACGATGCTCCAGGCGGAGTCGGCATCGGCAGCCGTGGGCGGATGCTCCGAGAAGACGGCGCGGTCGACCTCGCGGGCCAGCTGCTCGGCGGCCGCGCGACCGGCGGATCGCGCGAGCAGCAGCCGGCTGGGCAGCCTCTCGAACGGCACCTCAGCGTCGGCGTAGCCGTCGATGAGTTCCTCCCAGGCGCCCACCATGCGCACCTCGGCGCTGGCTGCACCGCGCCTGCTGCGACGGCGCAGCACCTTCGCCAGCAGGATGGCCGCAATGGGCAGCAGCAGGAGCAGCAGGGCGAGGGTTCCGATGGCGACGCCGCGCACGACGGGCCAGAATCCCGCCGCGACGACGGCGCCGTCCTCCGTGGGAACGACATCGGCGTCCGAGGCGTCGCTCTGGGCCTGCGGCGGGTCGACGGCCTCGCTCTTCACGTCGTCGGGAACCGTCGGGTTCTCCGGCAGCTGCTCTCCCTCGGTGATGGCGGTGGGGGCCTTCGCGAACTGCGGGGTGACGTCGAAGGGCACCCAGCCTCCCCGCGGATCGCGCACCTCCACCCAGGCACTCATCTGCGAGCCGGTGCACACTTCGACGCAGGCCGGGATGCCGGGAACCTCGTCGGCTGCAGGCAGACGGATGCCGACCACGACGCGGGACTCGAATCCCCACTCCGTCGCCAGCAGCGATGCGGCGACCGAGAACTGCTCGTCGTCGCCGACGGCGGCGACGAGGGTGGCATCGCTCGCCTTGGCCCCGGCCCGGCGCTGCTGGTCGACGAGCGAGGTGAACAGGGTCTCGATGCGGGCCCGCGAATGCCCGGCGTAGCTCGAGAGGAAGGTGTAGCGGCCGTCGGCCTTCAGCGCCTGCACCCAACTGGTGGAGTCGGCGTCGTCGAGGAGTCCATGGCTGAGGTAGCCGCGGGCGCGCAGCCTGTCGATGATCTCGGCCAGGCCGGCTCCGGTGCGCGGCAGCTCCTGCAGCGACGCCCATTCCAGCAGGGCCGGGTACTCA
Organism: Leifsonia sp. Leaf264; assembly: GCF_001422325.1. Taxonomy (GTDB): domain Bacteria; phylum Actinomycetota; class Actinomycetes; order Actinomycetales; family Microbacteriaceae; genus Orlajensenia. The sequence continues at coordinate 421,480 of NZ_LMMR01000007.1, read as the reverse complement.
TCGGGGTCGAGGCCGGCGGCGGCCCCCTGCGCCGAGCCGAAGTCGGCGGGCGGCGCCTGCTCGTCGGCGGTCAGGGTGTACGAGTCGCCGGGCAGCAGGCCGAAGTCGTCACCGGCCGGAGCGACGTCGACGGCTCCACCACTGTCCGCGGCGATGGCGAATCCGTCGTCGAGGGCCTCGGCTCGAGGGCCGGTGAAGTCGGGGGCGGCGGCGAGGGCGGCGGGCGAGAGCACCCAGACGCCGCTGTAGCCCTCGCCGACCTTCACGCCGAGGTCGACACGATCGTCGCCGGCTCCGGCCGACCGCGGCAGCCGGGAGAAGCGGGTGTCTGCTGCGACGTGCACGGTCTCACCGTCGTAGTCGTCGAGCACGGCCAGCGGAAGGCGCCCGATGCGCTCCACGTCACCCGAGACGCGGAACAGCTCCGTGTCGAAGGAGTCGACTCCGAACCAGCCGCGATAGTCGCTCAGCGGGCTCGGCTGCTTCTGCACGACGATGCTCGGGTCGATGCCGTCTCGCAGCGCATCGCGATCGGCCAGCTGCGCGGCCGCCGGAGCGACGGCGAGTCCGCCGATCAGAGCGACGACGATGAGGCCGACAGCGAGCGCATTGCGGCGCACGGCGATCCACACGGATCCGCCGCCACCGCTGACCGTCCCGCCTCGAGCGCGGGCGAGCGCCCTGGCCCGGACCAGCCTGGAGCGGCCGAGCAACCAGCCCACGGTCACGAGCAGCGTGAGCACGGCGAGGAGCAGCTCGCGCGGCGCCGGAAGCTCGACGCCGAAGACGTCGACGGCCGCGCTGGTCTCGCTGGAGCCGAAGGTCGCACCGAACAGCACCATCGCCACGACGGGCAGCGCGGCCAGCGGCGTCCACCTGTCATCGCGCAGAACCAGGGTCGTGCCGAGAAGGGTGCCGACGAGGATCACGATCAGGAACGGCACCAGCACGGCCTGGTACTCCCCGACGGGAAGGTCGAGGGTCAGCAGCTGCTTCCACCCCACGACGATGCCGACGATGCCATCACGGATGCCGCGGGCGATGCCCGGGATGCCCGTGACTGCCGAGGGGATCGCGACGGGGACCACGACCACGGCGTAGGCGGCGAGCGTCACGAGCACGGCCAGCAGGGCGCCGGTGACGCCGCGCCAACCGAGGCGCCGCACCAGCAGGGCGATCCCGCCGCCGACGCCTGCTCCGACGACGGCCACCAGCACCACGCGCCAGGACTGGTACACCGGCCAGACGGCGACTGTGGCGAGCACGACGCCGACGGCTAGGTAGCCGAGCCCCCAGAGCTCGATGGCGCGGTCGGTGCGGCGCTTCCGCGCGGCGCGGCGGCGGCTCATCGCAGGGCTCCTCTTGCGAGCAGGTTGGTGAGGTCGTCGAGGGCGCCGATGGTGATCACCGTGATCTCGCGGGCCGTGCGGATGGTGGGCTCGGCTCCAGGCTCGCACCTGACCGCGACGGTGCGGATGCGGGCGGGCAGGGTGATGGCGGCCTGGCGCATGCGCGTGAGCGGCATCCGTGATCCCGTGACGAGGAAGGCGATCGACAGGTCGGGGAAGCTCTGCGCCGTGAGGGCCGTGACGGCCTCGAGCCGCATGACGTTCGCCCGGGACTGGATGGCGGCCATGCCGTCGAGCATCGCCTTGGGCGTCTGGGTGGGAACCGTGTTGATGCTCATGACGGCATCACGGGAGAACTCGGGGATGGGGGCGCTGACGGCGACGAGCACGTCGCGACCTTCTCGCACGCCGTTGAGGCCGAGGGAGGACGCCGCGCTCACGGCCATCTCGAACTCGTCATCGGTCTCGAACTCCTCGGTGTCGAGGTCGAGCAGGATCGCGATGCGGGCGTGCCTGGACTCCTCGAACTGGCGCACCATGAGCTTGCCCGTGCGTGCCGTCGCCTTCCAGTGCACGTGCCGCTGCGAATCGCCGGTGACGTAGTCGCGCACGGCGTGGAAGGAGAGGTCGGAGTCGGTCAGGTCGCTCGTCGGGGTGCCCTCGAGGTCGCGGATGAGACCGGCGCTGGTGCTCGGGATGGCGACCGTGACGGGGTGGACGTAGACGCGCTGCACGTCGGGCCAGCTCATGTCGCGGTGCAGGATGCCGAGCGGGTCACCGCGCGAGATGGTCATCGGGCCCACGTCGATGACGCCGCGACGCTCGGCACCGATGGTGAGGTTCTCGCGGTGCTGGGCGCCGGCACGCAGCAGGGGGACGTGCACCTCGACGAGGCCGCGGCCGACGGGGATGTCGACGACACCGGGCAGCGACGCCCGCTCGCCGCGGTTCACCAGGTCGAGGTGGCCGCCCACGGTGCTGCCGGCGACGACCCTGTCGCGGTCGAGCACGAGTTCCAGCCTGTAGTCGTGGGCGCCGAGCAGGAACGGGATGCAAGCCAGCAGCAGCAGGGCAGCGATGGCAGCGACCACCCAGGCCTCGACCCAGCCGAAGCCGAGTCCGGCGACGACCCCGCCGATCACGGCGATGACCAGCACGAGACCGGCCGGCGAGACCGTGTCCCGCGTCCACTCCACAGCGCGCCGCAGCGCGTCGGCTCCTACCCGCGTCGCCCGGCGCACGCCGAACACCGCGCCGGCCACGGCGCCGCGCCGGGTCTCGGCGTAGCGCGTGACGGTCGCTGCACGCGTGCGGGTTCCCGTCGCGGCCGAGGTGCGGCCCAGACGGGATTCGGTCGGTGAGCTCACGCAGCCCCGTTCTCACGGGGCGGTGTGACGTCGAGCAGGATCTGCCCGATGACGGCGGCAGCGGTGACGCCGTCGAACTCGGCCTCGGGCTCGAGCACGAGGCGGTGGCTGAAGGCCGGGATGGCCAGGTCGCGCACGTCGTCGGGGGTGACGAAGGTGCGCCCGTGAGCCGCCGCCCAGGTCATCACGAGCTTCGAGAGCGAGATGGCGCCGCGCACGCTCACGCCGAGGCGCACCTCGGTGGCCCGACGGGTGGCATCCACTATGCGCATGATGTAGTCGGAGATGAGCGGGTTCACGTAGACGCTGCGCGACATGTCAGTCATCGTCACGAGGGTGTCGGGCGAGACGATGCCGGTCAGCTCGCCCTTCGGCTGCGAGACGCCCTGCAGGATGCGCAGGGTCGCCGCCTCATCCGGATAGCCGATGCTGGTCTTGATCATGAAGCGGTCGAGCTGCGCCTCGGGCAGTCGGTAGGTTCCGCCCTGCTCGATGGGGTTCTGCGTCGCCAGCACGAGGAACGGGTCGCCGACGGCCCTGGTGACGCCGTCGACTGTGACGTTGCCCTCCTCCATGACCTCGAGCAGCGCCGACTGCGTCTTCGGGCTGGCGCGGTTGATCTCGTCGGCCAGCACGATGTTGGCGAAGATGGGTCCGGCGTGGAACTCGAACTCGCCCTTCTTCTGGTCGTAGACCGTGATGCCCGTGATGTCGCCGGGCAGCAGGTCTGGCGTGAACTGGATGCGCGAGTTCGTGCCCGTGATGGTCTGGCCGATGGCGCGTGCCAACGCGGTCTTGCCCGTCCCCGGGAAGTCCTCGAGCAGCACGTGGCCCTCGCTGATCGCCGTGGCCAGCACGAGCTCGACGACGTGGCGCTTGCCGAGGATGGCCTGCTCCACGTTGTCGGCGAGCAGCGAGAAGGTGTCGGTGAACCAGGCGGCCTGCTCGGGGGCGATCGTCATGCTGTTGGGTCCTCTCGAAGGATGCTGGGGAAGAACTGATGCGCCGACTGTCACGGTGCGACGGGGTCGGCGGGGTCGGCGGGCTCGGTCGGGGTGGGAGTCGGTGTCGGCTCCGGGGCTGGCGGGGCGCAGATGGGGACGGTGTGCGCGATGGCCTGCAATGGCGCGAACGACCCCGTGAAGGTGACGGTGAAGTCAGCCGAGAGCCTGTCTGCCGCAAAGGTGAATCCGGACACGGAGTATGAACCTCGCGCTGCCGCGGAGACCGACACGAGATCGCCGGGGTTCGTGGTGTCGACCCAGCAGCCGTCGTCCTGCCCGTTCGGATCGTCGAACTCCACGGAGACCGTCGTCGGCACGTTGCCGGTGATCGCCGTCTCGCCGGAGCAGTACAGCCCGAAGTTCTTGCGGCATTCGCGTGCCTTCACGTTACCGGGGGCGCCGTCATCGGAGAGCGAGAAGTCGTCGCGCCATTGTCCGTAGAGGTAGTACTGCACCTCGAAGCCGCGGCGCGCCTGGATCGAGGGGCCCCGGTCGAGACCGTAGCTGTAGCTCAGGCCTGTCGGCGTCGGGGTCGGCGACGCCGAGGTGGCGACGGAGTAGGTGTTGTCGCCGGACGGAGCGTCGACGGAGACGAACGTGAGCACCTGGGTCGAGTTCGACGACGCGACGCCGAAGCCGTTGCTCACGCAGGCCTTGACCTGGTAGACCTCGAACTCGGCCAGCCCCGACAGCGTCGGCCCTGTGCCCTGCACCTCGCCGCCGGAGATCGAGAGCGATCCGCCCTTCGCGTTCACGCGGCACTGGGGCTCGCCGCCGTCACGCCAGGCGACGTAGAGGCGCTCGACGGGCGTCGTGCTGCCGTTGGCGTTGACGTCGGCTCCCCCGACGGTGATCGTCGAGTTGGTGGCGGCCGAGGCCGTGACCCCGTTGGTGATGATCGGGCTGCCGGCGCCATCGACGGTGACGACGACGGATGCCCCGTCCGTCGGTCCGGAGATCGGCGGCTGGAAGCGGCTGATCGGAACGATGGTCAGCACCTGCGGTCCCGGGGTCACGTCGAGGCGCTCCGTCGTGGTCCTGCCCGAGCGGGTGATGGTCTGGTCGCGCTCGACCACGCGGAAGGCCTGGGTGTCGTCCGAGGACGCGACCGACAGTTCGATGACGGCGTTGTTCGCGGCTGTGCGGCCGTCGACGTAGACGGGGACCGCCGTCGCGTCGCCGATGCGCGGGGCCTCGTAGGCCCAGGTCGTGACGGACGAGGTGTCGCCGGACTCACCCACCGGGTTGACGGCGCGCGCCGTGTACTCGTGCTTCTCGCCGTTGGCCAGGCCGGAGATCGTGCAGGAGTAGACGCCGGCGACAGACTGCGAGCAGTCGGCGGACTGCTGGCGGCCGCCGCTGTAGATGGCGACGCCGGTGAGCGCCGGATGCGCCCGGGCGGCCTCTCCGAGCACCACGTCGAGCGTCACGCTCGACCCCGTGTAGGAGCGGGTGGAGACCGACGACGGCCGCTGCGGATAGCCCTGCACGTCGATCGTCAGCCTGCCGGTTCCGGTGCGGCCCTGCGCGTCGGCCACCGTGAACGGCACGACGCACTCGCCGCCGAAGGCGTCCTGGCCCGAGGGGAACACCGCGTTCACGGCTGTGTCGCCGGATGCCGCGACCGTCGCCACATCGCAGGAGACGCCTCCGCCGGAGCCGATGCTCACGAGCTTCAGGCCGGCGCCGGTCTTGCCGGCGAACGGGTCGTACTCTCCCGAGACGCCGACGACCGGGATCGAGCAGGTGCCGGCGCTCACCGTGCACTTCTCGGTGAAGGTGGCGCCGCGCGGGGCATCGGCCGGGGCGACTCCGACGACGAGGGTGATGGCGGCGCTCAGGCCACCGAAGGCCGAGACCGACACCGTCGCCGTCTCGCGGGTGCCGGGGCGGGCGTCGGCTCGGGCCTCGAAGCTGACGGAGTCGCCACTCTGCGTCATGACGAAGGATGCGCCGTCGTAGGCGACGCTGTAGTCGAGCTTCGACCTGTCGCCCTCGCGGTCGCCCTCCCAGGTGGTCATCGAGTCGTACAGCGCGACGGTCTCCGAGGCCGCCGGGGCGATGGTGCGCGAGAGCGCCGACAGGATGGCCTGCGGGTTCTTCGGCCTGATGGCGATCGGCACGACCACGTACGACCAGGTCGACTGGCCGTCGATACGCACGGGCACGAGGCAGGAGTCGATCCACGGCGCCTCGCGTCCGGCTGCGTAGACGGCGTCGTCGGTGCCGCTCGCCGTGCAGGTCGCTGCAGCGCGCTGCGTGGTGAACGTCCCGCCGCGCAACTGCACGTCGTCGGATGCCGGAAGGTCGACGAGGTCGCGCACGTCGATCGTGGCCGACTTCTCCTCATCGACCTGCACGGGGTCGATGGCCGCCTTCAGCTGCACGCGCATGTTGTCGAACGCGGGGATGCGCAGGAACCCGTACGAGACGACGTCGTCGCCCGCGGCATCCGTCGCCGTCACCTGGAACGGGACGAGATCGCCCTTGGCCGGCAGGGAGCCCGTGATGCGCCAGCCGTCGACCTCGTAGCGCGACTGCGCCCTGTCGCCCCAGAGGCGCAGCTTCAGGCCGGCGACATCGCCCGACGACCAGGTCACCTTGCCCGACAGCACGTCGACGCCCGCCTTCGACAGGTCGCCGCGGGTGCGCGCGGTCAGCACCGTGTCGCTGACGATGGGGTTGTCGGCGCCGACCTCGTCGCTCACGGCGACCACGATGAGGCCCTGGGCCGTACTCGAGGAGGCGTCGGAGCGCACCGTGTAGACGTAGGAGTTGGTGCCGGTCACGTCACCGGCGTCCAGCAGCACCCGGCCGTCGGCGAGGGAGGTCTCGGGGTCGATCAGTCGCTCGAGCCGCTCGTACTCGCTGGTACCGGCCGGGGCGTTCGGCTCGAGCGCGATCAGCTCGAGCTCACCCTGCGCGGGGTCGCGATCGTTGTCGAGCGGCTGGATGCGCACCGGAGTGGCGGCACCGCTCTGCACGCGCGCGAAGTCGCTGAAGGTGACGGGAGCAGTGTCGGCGAGCTCGGAGTCGAGCACTCCCACCCGCACGACGCCTGACGCCTCGGCACCGTTGGAGTCGCGCACGGTGTAGCCGAAGCTCAACTGCCCGCCCGGGACCGCGGAGCCCGGGGCCGTGTAGACGATGGCGTTGCCCTCGGCGGAGACCGATGCCGTGCCGGAGTTCACCGGGGGCTGTTCGGTTCCGACCAGGATCACGGCGTCGCCGTCGGGGTCGACGCCGTAGGACGGCACCCGGATGGAGACGCTCTGCCCGGTGAGCACCCGAGCGCTCAGCGACTGCGGCTTCGGGGCGCGGTTGGCTCCGGGCGGCAGGACCGTCACGGTGATGGTCGTGTTGTCGGTGCGCGACGGATCGGACTCGAGCGCCACCGAGTAGCCGATGCTGTAGGTGCCTGCCTGCGACGGCGCGAGGTAGCGCACGCTGTCACCGGCGGCGAAGGCGAGCTCACCGGCAGTTCCCGAGCCGGCGACCTCGGGGCTGACGACCAGTCGGGCTCCGCGCGGACTCACGTCGTTCGCCGTCACCGGGATGCGCACGAGCGCCCCTGCACGCACTGTGACGGCGTCGGGGAGGGCGATGGGCGAGACCGCCGACTCGCTCGGGGCGAGGAAGACGGCGACTGTTCCGGTCACCGCGGCTCCGGCGCCGTCGGCCACGGTCACGTTCGCCCGCCCGATCAGACCGGGCAGTCCATCGGCCGTGGAGCCGCTGACCCGCAGCTCGGCCGAGTCGACCACGCCGACGTTGAGGGCGGCATCCGTGCTCTCCGCCGACGACAGCACGAGCACGCGGCCGGTGGTGTTGGACACGGCCCCGAAGACGTCGACCGAGGTGTCCTCGCCGGCACGTACGAAGGCCGTGATGGGCGCCATCGACAGGGGAACGCCGTCGCCGACCACGGTCAGTCGCACGATCGCCGACTGCTCGGACTGCGAGAGGGTGTCGACGACCGAGTAGGTGACCACGTACTGGCCCGGCGCCGAGGCGCTCAGCTCGATCTCGCCTGCTGCGGCGTTCGGCGAGACGATGAGGCCCTGTTCCGAGGTCGATGACGCGACGGCGTCGACGAGGCGGAACGATCCCGATCCGCCGGTCACATGGTCGGCCACGGCCACTGACACCGTCTCATCGACCCCGGCCGTGACGGCGACGGGCGCAGCCTCGAGGGTCGGCGAGCCCGTGACGACGACCGACAGGGTCTTCTCGGTGCTGGCGCCGCCGGCGTCGGTCACGGTCACCTGCACGTCGACGACGCCGTCGGCGCCGTTCGGGTCGGAGTGGCGCACGGCCACCCGGCCGTCGGCCATCGGCACCACGGTCACGGGGGCGTCGGCGTCGACGGTCCGGGCATCCGACAGGATGACGGGGTCGCCCTCCGGATCGACCCAGGCGTTCAGGATCGGAACCATGACGGTGCCGCCAGGCAGCACCTGAGGGGTCGGCCAGTCCTGCTGGCAGGCCTCGACGCCGCACCACACAGGCGCTGTCTGCTCCTCCGGCGCCTTGACGGTCAGCGTGACCCTGGCCGGCTTGGATGTCGCCGTGCCGTCGGTCACGGCGTACTCGAACGTCGTCTCGCCCTCGCCGGCCTTCACGCGCACGGCCAGGGACTGGCCCGAACCCACGACCGAGACGGCACCGAAGCCCTGGTCGCCGAGCGCCGTCACCGAGGCCGGGTCGATCGTGAGCACGTCCTTCTTGTTGGGGTCGTGGTCGTTCAGCAGCACCGGCAGCAGCACGAGCTGCCCGCTGCGCACTCCGAACGCGTCGTCGACGGCCACGGGAGGCTCCGGCTCCGACACGTCATCGACGACGATCGCACCCTGCTGCTCGTCGTCGTCCTCGTCGACCGACCATTCCTCGAGCGGGATGGCGGCGCCGTCGGGCAGGGTCCAGAGCAGGCCGGATGTCGTCTCGTTGAGCACGGCCCGGTCCCCGTTCGAACGGATGACCGGGGTCACCGCCTGCGCGTTGTCGAGGGTGCCGTCGGGAACCGTGATGGGCGTGGTCGCGCCTGTCGAGCGCGACCAGATGGCCCCGGCCGAGGTGCCCAGCCAGGCGGCGTGGGCGTCGTCCCCGACGACGACTGGTTGCGCCGGCGTGCCCTCGGCCTGGGCGATGCGCTTCGAGGTCCCGCGCTTGAGGTCGAGCTCGACGAGCCCGTCCCCGTCGGCGATGAGCGCTGAGTCACCGTCGTCGCTGCCGGCCTGCAGCACGGCGGCGTCGTCGACGGCGACGTCGACCGGCGCATCGCGATCCGAGATCCAGGCGCGGCCGGCCGAGAGCAGCACCCAGCCGTCGCCCACGACACTCAGCGCCACGGCGGCATCGGGATCGGGCGGTGAGGCGAGCTTCTGCGGCGAACCGAGGAAGCTGCCGGTGGTCGCGTCGTAGCTGCGCACGGCCTGCTCGTCGGAGGAGTACAGCGCCACGAGACCCGCCGGTGAGACCGAGACCGCTGCGGCGACGTAGGCCGCGGGTTCAGCGTCGCCGTCGGCACCGTCGCCTCCGTCTGCAGACTCCGTGGGAGGAACGGATGCGGCCTCCTCGGCGAGCGGATCGACGGGGACGACGCCGGCGTCGGCGCCGACCCCGCCGAGGTACACCTGGCCGGTGTCCGTGCGGTAGAGCACGTGCGATCCGGCCGACACGACCTCACGGGTACCGGCCGGAGTGCTCGCTGCCGCGCCGGCCGCGGCATCCGTCGCCGCAGCGGCGTCAGCCTCGTCCTCCTGCACGAGATCGATCGGGCTGGCGGCATCGATCGGCCAGCGCTGGCGGAGCCCCTGGCTGTAGACCGAGGTCTGGGCGCCGGCCTGCGCGACCTCGTTGGGATCGTCGACGGCGCGGACTGTGTCGATCTCGGCGAGGTCGGTGTTCACTCGGGCGTACTGGCCGGAGTCGCGAGTGACCCACACCGACGACTCGACGCGGGGAACCTCGGTGGCCTCGTAGCCCTCAGCCGTCACGGCCAGGGTCACGACGACACCGAGGACTGCCACAGCGGAGACCGCTGCGATGATCGCGGAGCGCGCCGGACGGCGGGTCGTGCGTGGGGTAGCCATCACAGCGCCCCGGTGATGAACAGGACAGCCACGCCGGCGACGGCGAGGAGACCGGCGCCGATGCCGGCACCGACGAGGCCCGCGCGCAGCGCCGATGGCTGCGGGGAGGCAACCGGGATGCCGTCGCGATCGACGGCCGCACCCTCGCCATCGCCCTGTCGTGCAGCGCGCGCAGCACGCCGCGAGTCCTTCTCGACCGTGGTGACGACAGGGCCGCGCTGGCGGGTGTCCTTGAAGCGGATGGGCGACGCCGCGGCCCACTCCGGACTGGCGACGTCGAAGGAGGTCGACGGGATGCCGAGTTCGTACTGCGCCCAGCGCAACTGCTCGGCGAACTCCGCCATCGAGGCGAAGCGCTTGGCCGGGTCGCGGTGCATGGCCTTCGACAGGATCTCGTCGATGCGCGGCGGCAGGCCCTCGACCGGCAGCGCCGTGTAGCGCGCGGCCGTGATGCGGCGCACCAGCTGCTCGCGGGTGTTCTTCTCCCGCGTCGAGGCCTCGAACGGGCTGCGGCCGGCGAGCAGCGTGTAGAGCGTGGCGCCCAGGCTCCAGATCTCGCTGGGCACGGATCCCGACACCCGCTCCTGCAACACCTCGGGTGCGCTCCACGGGATCGACATCGCGAAGATCTCCGGGACCCCGTCGTCGGCCGATACCGCGGCCGCGATGCCGAAGTCGGCGAGCACCGGGGAACCGAGGGCGTTGATGAGCACGTTCGACGGCTTGATGTCGCGGTGCAGCAGGCCCGCCCGGTGCGCCGTCTCGAGTGCACCGGCGATGCGCACGCCGGTGTCGAGCACCTCGACGATGTCGAGAGGCTCCTTCTTGTAGCGGGCGCTCATGGTGTCGGGGCAGTACTCCATGGCGAAGTACGGGCGCCCGTCGGCCGAGATGGAGGCCTGGTAGATGGTGACGATGGCCGGATGCGCCGAGAGCTTGGCCATGATGTCGGCCTCGACGTTGAAGGCGCGGCGCACCTCGGGGTTCAGGGCGTCGGCGAACAGCACCTTGACAGCGGAGACCCGGCGGGGCATGTCCTGCTCGTAGAGGAAGACGTCGGCGAAGCCGCCGGATCCGAGCGGACGCACGTAGCTGTAGCCTCCGATGACCGGCGGTGATGACACCCGTCTGGCCACGTGGATCGCCTTTCTGTCAGCTCGGGCTGCTGACAGTCCCGACGTGCTCGTGGCGGACTCTACGTCGAACGCCCCTGTACGGCAACACTGTAGGAATCCCCCAAATCGAGTATATCTCCGGGGGCCAGTGCCGCCCTCCCCCCATCGTGGAGCAGACGCGGTGGCCTGGAGCGCGAGTAGATGATCGTTCCATTGGTGGAATCGAGGTCGTGAGCGGTGAGCACGGCACCCTCCAGACCGACCTCGACGTGCACCCCTGAGATCTCCCGACCCGGCGACGGGACGACGATGTGCATGGCGCCCGACGGGCCGTCCTTCCACGGGCGACGGCCGAAGATCACCGGCGGCGCGACGGGGGTCCCGTCGGGAAGCACGAGGGTCCAGCCGGGCTCCGACGGTTCCGGCGCCACCGGAGGCTCCGGTGATTCCAGCGAGACGGATGCCTCGGGGTCGAGCGGCGGGATCCGTGCTGGTGCCGCGGGCGCGGCGTCGGTCTTCCCCGCCCGCTCCAGGTCGATCCGGGTTGGGGCAGCCGGCAGACGGATGGGCCGCGTGTGCAGGTGCGCGGACGTGGCGCGGGCGACCGCCACGGGCCGCTCCGCGACGCCGATCATCGACGTGCGCACGACGCCGTCGCGAACCGGCAGGCAGTCGACGCCGTCACGGGCGTCGAGGGCGAGGCGCAGCCTGTCGACGCCGATGGCCTCGCCGACGATCCAGGCCGCACCCGGAGGTCCGCTGAAGCGCGTCGACGACGTGCCCGTCATGATCACGTCCACATCGCCGCTCACGGCGACGTGGAAGGTGCGCTCGGCGGGGTCGATGACCTCGACGATCGCGAACGAGAGGTCGGGGTGCTCGCCGATCAACACGTCGAGCGCGTCGGCGAGGTGCGTCTCGTCGTCATCGAGCAGGGCGTAGACGCCGGCGCCCAGCGCCGAATCCGCCTGCGACCCGAGCAGGCAGATGAATCGGTCGGTCACGATGCCGAGACCGGATCCGCTGTCACCACCCGCTGAGGAGTACTCGAACACGAGTCGACCCTATCGAACGCGCAGAATGGGAGCGCCGCGAATGTGGCGCTTCGACCCGAGCAGAGGACGACATCCGTGCAGCAGTCGACAGATTCCCCGGCCGTGGTCTGGCTGCGTGACGACCTGCGCGTCGCAGACAACCCGGCGCTGAACGCCGCGGTCGAGCGCGGAGGCCCCGTGCTCGTGCTCTTCGTCCTCGATGAGGTGTCCGAAGGCGTCCGCGAGCTCGGTGGGGCGAGCCGCTGGTGGTTGCACCAGAGCCTGGCGTCCCTCGGCGCCTCGCTCGCCGAGCTGGGCGTGCCGCTCGTGCTCCGACGCGGCGCTGCGGCGGACATCGTGCCGGCCGTCGTGGCCGAGACCGGGGCCGGTGCCGTGTTCTGGAACCGGCGCTACGGCGGAGCCGCGCGCGCCGTCGACACCGAGCTCAAGACCACGCTGCGAGCCGACGGCCTCGAGGTGGCGAGCTTCGCCGCGTCGCTCCTGTTCGAGCCGTGGACCATCAGCACCGGCGCCGGTACCCCGTACTCCGTGTTCACGCCGTTCTGGAAGGCCTGCCGCGATGCACCGCCGCCGCGCGGGCCGCTGCCGGCCCCGACCGCGATCGAGGGCTACGCCGGGGCTGCCGCATCCGACGCGCTTGACGATTGGGCGCTCGAACCGACGCACCCCGACTGGGCCGGCGGGCTGCGGGAGGCTTGGACTCCGGGCGAGGTCGCGGCGAGCGCTGCCCTCGACGACTTCCTGGCCGCGAAGCTGGCCGACTATGCCGCCGACCGCGATGTCCCCGCCGAGGACGCGACGTCGCGCCTCTCGCCGCACCTGCGTTTCGGCGAGATCAGCCCCTACACCGTGTGGGAGCGGGCGACCAGGGCACGGGCCGGGCTCGGGGGTGCCGGAGCCGAGGGCACGACCCGGTTCCTGACCGAGCTGGGATGGCGCGAGTTCTCGCACCACGTGCTGTTCCACGCTCCCGACCTCGCCACGGTCAACTGGCGTCGCGAGTTCGACGCCTTCCCGTGGCCGCCGCTCGACGAGGGGGCACTGCTGGCCTGGCAGCATGGCCGCACCGGGCTGCCGATCGTCGACGCCGGGATGCGCGAACTCTGGACCACCGGCACCATGCACAACCGCATCCGCATGGTCGTCGCCTCGTTCCTCACGAAGAACCTGCTCATCGACTGGCGGCTCGGCGAGCAGTGGTTCTGGGACACCCTCGTCGACGCCGATGAGGCGAGCAACCCGTTCAACTGGCAGTGGGTCGCCGGATCGGGGGCGGATGCCGCTCCCTACTTCCGCGTCTTCAACCCCGAGCTGCAGGCGCAGAAGTTCGACCGCGACGGCCGGTACGTGAAGCACTGGGTCCCGGAGGCCGGAACCGACGCCTACCCCGACCCGATCGTCGATCTCGGCGAGACCCGCCGTGCCGCATTGGCGGCCTACGAGGTGGTGAAGAACGCAGCCGTCCGACGCTGATCGCGTCTCTCACCGCCTCGCCGACGCCGCCAGCAGGGCCGTCCCGAGTTCGCTGCGGAAGTACAGCACGCTGTGCCCGTACCGCGTCGAGGTCACCAGTCCGGCATCCCTCAGCGCCCGGAGGTGCTGGTTGACCGCCGAGGTCGTCACGTCGAAGCGCACCCCCAGCTCGGTCGATGACGCCGGCTCGGCGAGCGCCGTGAGCAGGCTCGCACGCGCCTCCCCGAGGATCCCGGCGACGGCCGCCGGATTCGGCACCCGCTCGGTCTCCCACAGGGCGCCCTGACCGCGTGCCGGGTACATCACCATGGGCGGTCCGCTGCCCACCGGGGCCGACGCCCGCCTCGTGAACATCGTCGGAACCAGCGTGAGACCGAGCCCGTGCGTCGCGACCTCCCGGTCGACGGGATCGCGCAGCCGCACCGACACGACACCCTTCTCGTACGACACCGTCGACGACACCCCGTTGAGCATCGTCGCCAGGCCGGACTGCGCGATCTGCCGCCCGCGATAGGTCACGTCGGCCTCCAGCACGGCTCGCATCCGTGGCCAGTGCGGCGCGAAGCAGGCGTCCCAGAGCTGCTGCAGCGCACGCATCATCCGCGCGACGGCCTCGCGCGGCGGCCCCGCGAGGGCATCCGGAATGCGTCCGTGCACGGCCTCGAGGTCGCGATGGAAGGTCGAGGTGCGGATGCGCGCCAGCGCGTGGAACTCATCGTCGATGCGGGTGAGCGGCGACGTCGGGCGCGGATTCAGGAAGTCGGGAGTCCAGAACCTGTCGTCGATGAGCGCGAGCAGGGTCTCGAGGTCGACCCGGCTGCGCGCCTCCTCGGTGCGGCGGAGCCACGGCAGCTGGAGCGGGAAGGCCGACGGATCCTTGATCGCACGCAACGACAGCCCGAGTTCGCACAGCGGGGACAGGCCGAAGTGCACCCCGCCGACGTCGGATTCGGTGAGCCGGTATCGCAACATGTAGGAGAACGCTACATCACTGTCGAGGGCGCCTTCAGTCGGTGATCATCGATCGAGTGACCGAAACGGATGCAGCACCCTCCCCCACCCGCCTCACCCCGGTGCAGCGCATCGCCGCCTCGATCTCCGATCCCGTCCTGCGCGTGCTCGTGCTGTCGACCCTCATCGGCCGGGTGGGCCGCGGCATCTTCCTCACCGTGACGGTGCTCTACTTCACTCTCATCGTGGGGCTCTCGGCCGCCGAGGTCGCGCTGGTGCTGGCGGCATCCAGCGCCGTCGGGGTCGGGGCATCCCTCCTCGGCGGCCAGCTCGCCGACAGGTTCAGTGCGAGGCGGTTGCTGCTCGGCTTCTCGGCGCTCAGCGGGCTCGGCCTCATCAGCTACGTCTTCGCCACCTCGTTCGCCTCCGCCCTGCTCATAGCGTGCCTCGTGGGAGCAGCGGACTCCGCGAGCAATGCGACCCGCATGGCGATCATCGCGCGGGCCTTCACCGGTGCGGCTCGGGTGAACGCGCGTGCCGTGCTGCGCACAGTCACCAACATCGCCATCGCCGCCGGCTCCGCGCTCGGCGGGCTCGCGCTGCTCGTGGGCACGGCCGACGCCTACCGCTGCATCCTCATCGGCGCCGGCGCCATCTACCTGCTCGGCTGCACCATGCTGCTGCGGTTGCCCGCGAGCGTCGACGCCCCACCGCGCGAGATCGGCGTCGACACCAGTGCGCGCGCCGCCATCTCGGCCGATCGACGCCTCCACTCGCCGTGGCGCAATCCGCGCTACCTCGCCCTGTCGGCCCTCAGCGCGGTCTTCGGCATCCAGTTCGGCCTCGCCGAGGTCGGGGTTCCGCTCTGGATCGCGCACGACACCAGCGCCCCGACGGCCCTCGTCGCGGCGGTGCTCATCCTCAACACCATCGTCGTCATCGTGTTCCAGGTGCCGTTGTCGCGCGGCACCCACGACCTCCGCCGGGCCGGCGCCGTCACGGCATGGGCGGGCGTCATCATGGCAGCGGCGTGCCTGCTCTACTTCGCCGCATCCGGATTCGGCGTGATCGCGGCAGCGCTCCTGCTGCTCGCCGCGGCTCTCGCGCACGCCTTCGCGGAGGTGCTCTCCCAGGCCGGCGGATGGGGGCTGAGCTTCGAACTGGCGGATGCCGCCGCCCCCGGTGCCTATCAGGGAGTGTTCTCGATGGCGTTCTCGGTCGGATCGATGCTCGCGCCCGTCGTCGTCACGGCGGCGCTCGCGCACGGCTTCGCCGGCTGGGCCGGATTGGCCGTCATGTTCCTCCTCGCGGCCTTCGGCACCGACGCCATCGCCCGCCGGGCGGCGCGGCGCCTTCAGCCGATTCACTGAGCGAGCCGCGCCAGCCGCCTCCCGCGGCCGGGACCGTCCCAGCCACGCTGGCGTAGCGTTCTCCTATGCGCGTGCGTGAGGACCCGGCCCGGCCGCCGGGGCTCCGCGAGGCACGCGTCGCCCTCGCGCTGGGCTGGCTTCGTCTCGCCGTGGTGGCCGCCGAGATCATCGCGCTCATCGGAAACTTCCGCTACGTGCTCGGCTTCAGCTCCTTCGGAGTCGCCAACTTCTTCGGCTACTTCACCATCCAGTCGGCCATGATCGCCGTGGCGGTCACCCTCGTCGGCGGTCTCGTGCTGGTGAGTGGACGCAGCGAATCCGTCGTCCTCCTCACCGCCCGCACCATCGTGCTCGTCTACGTCGTGCTGTCGGGCATCGTCTTCGGCCTGCTCGCCGCCTTCTCCTCGACGCGCACCTACCAGATCGCCATCCCGTGGTCGGATCAGCTCCTGCACTTCATCCTCCCGTCGGTGCTCCTCCTCGACTGGCTGGTCGGCCGTTTCCTCGGCCCGCGGGCACCGGCCGTGCCGTGGCTCGCCCTGGCCTGGGCCGTGCCGTACCCGGTGATCTGGCTCATCTTCACGCTGGTGCGCGGCGACGCCGTCGGCTGGTACCCGTACTTCTTCCTCGACCCGTCGCAGGTGAGCGGGCCGGGGGCCATCGTCGCCTATTGCGCCGGCATCCTCGCCGTCATCCTGGGATTCGTGGCCGCCTTCATCGGCTTGAGTCGGGCCCGGATGCGGCATCCGCCCGCGCCGCACGCCCCCGGGTCCGCTCCGTCCGACCCGCGCCCGGCGCAGGCGGCCGAGCGAGACGAGCGCGTCGAGGCGGCCTGACGCAGCGAGGCCGGCCGACAGCCGGTTAGCCCGCGCTCGGAGTCGGGGTCGGAGTTGGGGTCGGCGTCGCCGTCGCGCCGTCATCGCCGTCGGCGCGCTTCGCCTCGTCGAGGAACGGCTCCAGGCCCGCCAGCAACTCGGCGAGCACGACGGCGTCGTCGTCGACGGCGGCGAGTCGGGCCGCCTCCCCGGCAGCGATGGTGCCGACGAGCACCGGGTACCCCGTGTCGGGCAACAGGTTCACCCACAGCGCCACCGGGGAAGCCGCTGCGACGGTGGACCACACCGTGGCGTCGGTGCTCCAGAACGGCTCGTCGAAGCGCAGCCACACCCGGTCGGAGTCGCCCATGCCGAGGATCGACACGGCTCGCGCCTTGGGCAGCGGCAGCTCCGGTTCGAATGCCACCGATCCCGACTTGAGCACCCCCAGCGGCAGAGTCACGACCACACGATCGACGGTGAGCGACTCCCCTGTGCGCAGTCGCAGGCTCACCCTGTCGTCACGGGTCACGATCCGCGTCACGACGCTGCGCAGGAGAACGTCGACGCCGTCGGCGAGGTCGTCGGCGAAGGTGCCGAAGCCGGCCAGCGGGACCGCTCCACCCACCCCGTCACCCGGTGAGGTGGCGCCGCCGTTCCAGGCCGAGAGCCGCTCGTCCGGCGCGCTGGTCCGCGGCTGCACGACGGAATCGAGCTGATAGGCCAACCAGTCGGCATCCGACACCCCGTCGTCGTCCGGGGTGGTCGACAGGGCGCCCGCCTCGGACTGTCCGATGGCGAACGACAGCGGAACGTCGTGCGGCTGCTTCGACGACCACTCCACGGCGTCGGCCACGGCCGCGGCCCCGACGCCCGACACCGCGACGGCGGTTCCGGCCGTCGTGCGCACCTCGTCCGACCGTCCGAACGAGACCACGTCGCCGCCCGCGGCGACCACGGCGGAGTGCAGCGCCTCATCGCCGTCGTCGATCATCGTCGGGCCGAGGTCGACCGCGAGCGGCCAGGAGTCGCCGGTGCGGGCGTCGATGCGTCCGCCCACGCGGTCGCGCGCCTCGACGACGATGACGTCGTAGCCGGCGTCGAGCAGGGCCCTCGCGGCGGTCAGACCGGCCACGCCGGCACCGATCACCCCGATGCGCTCGGAGCCGTCGGAGGCGGCGATCACCTCGTCGGCGACGCGCGTGCCAGACGCCACGGCACCGCTCACGGTTCCGGGGGCGTCGCGGGAGGTCGCCTCGCCGGCGAAGAAGATGCGGTCGTCGACGGCGGCGGCCAGGTCGTCACGGCTGGCGCTCGTCGACCCGACGGCGGCGAAGCTCGCGGCGCCGAGCGCGAACGGGTCGACGCTCCACCGCGAGCGCAGCATCGACACCGGTTGCGGAACGGCGGATGCCGGCGGCTGGGTCGTCGGCGTCGGAGTCGGCGACGGTGACGGTGACGGTGACGCGCTCGGCCGCGGCTGCGGGGTGCAGGCGGCGAGCACCGAGGTGCCGAGAGCCCCGACGGCGGCGATGAGGAAGGTTCTGCGTCTCATGGGTATCGCGGGCTTGCGCTTGAGCCCCGGCCGCCCTCCTCCCGAGCACGCGAACGCGATTTCAACCTACTGCACCCGACTGCATGCGGTTCTGGACCTCAAGTGAGCGAATCTCGGCGTATGCCCAGCATGCACGCGCTTGCGCCGGATACCGTGCATTATGCGAGAGCACATCACAGGCCCTCACATCTCACGGGGGAACATCCATCAGGCGATCGGGGGAGCTCGACTGGCGCTCGCCGCGGTCGAGACCATCGCCATTGCGGCGAACTTCCAGGCGGTCGGGGTCACGGCCTTCGACGCGGGCAATTACTTCTGCTTCTTCACTGTGCAGTCGGCGGTCGGAGCCGTCGCCCTGCTCGTGACGAGTGGGGTGCTCGCCGTCACCGGCAGGCCGGAATCGAGCCGCATCCACGCGGCGCGGTCGATCGTCCTGGGGTACGTCATCCTCGCCGGAATCGTCTACGGCATCCTCGCCGTCGGTTCGGCCGGCGAGGTCAAGCCGATCATCGTCACCCCGTCGGATGTCGTCCTGCACTTCATCATGCCCGTCCTCCTGACGGTCGACTTCATCGCCGAACGGCGCCTGGCCGTGCGCACGAACACGTTGCCCTGGGGCACCATGGGCTGGGCGCTGCCGTATCCGGGAATCTGGCTGGTGTTCACGATGGTGCGCGGCGGCATCGTCGGCTGGTTCCCGTACTTCTTCATCGACCCGACCCGCACCAAGTCGCCGGTGGAGATGGGCGTCTACATCACCATCGTGTGCCTGATGATCCTGGTGCTCACCACGGGATCGCTGGCCCTCACCCGCATCGGCGCCCACGGGTTCTTCACCCAGACCCCGGATGCCGGCCCCGACGCCCCCGGCATCGTCTTCGGAGTGCCCCCGGTCGGATCTGCAGGCTCGCACGTCGGTCCGCGCCCGGCCGTCGTGCTGCTCGCCCCGGCGTCGAGCGCGGCACTCCGATCGCAGCTCGCCGCCCTGTCCACCGAGTGGAAGTGGACGTCGGCGGTCTCGTACAGCCCTCTCCCCGTGGCACTCGGCACGACCGGACACGGCGATCGGCGGTGGGTCGTCGCGACCCCGGGTCCGCGGGCGGCATCGCACTTCTCGCCCCTGACCGGATCGAGCTCCTGCGTCGAACTCCGGCCCGGGCGGCGCGATGACATCGCCCGCCGGCGCCACGTCGGCACGGCGGCGTACGCCTCTCCGATGCCGCGGCCTCCGGACGCGGCAGTACAGCGCTCGACGACATCGCATGCGCCGACGCAGCGCGCGGATGGGCGCCGCTCGGCGACACGCCACGCGGGCACTCTGCATGCCGGCGGCGCGCCCGCCGCAACGCTGCATGCGGGCACGCTGCTTGCGGGCACGCTGCGGGGTGACGCCGTCAGCGTCTGAGCGCGCCTGGGCGTACAGCTACGGCAGCCTGCGCTCCAGCACGAGGTCGTCCTCTAAGCGGTCGCCGACGAGGAAGTGCTTCGTGCCGACCCGCGCGAAGCCGTTCTTCTCGTAGAAGCGGATGGCCCGCGCGTTCTCCTGGTTCACGCCGAGCCAGGCGCCGGCGGCCCCACGGGCGGCGGCGACGTCGAGCGTCGCGGCCATGAGGGGGCCCGAGACCCCGGTGCCATGGCTCGAGGCCAGCGTGTAGAACTTGCTGAGCTCCACCGTCGGGCGGATGCCGATGGCCGCCGCGACGTCGGCATCGGTCGGTTCGGCGAACACCAGCATCGTGTAGCCGACGGCGAGGCGGCCGGATGCCGCATCCGTCGCCGCGTGCTGCTCGGCGACGAGCAGCACGCGAGCGGGATCGGCGAGGTAGTCGTCGAAGCGCGCGCTGGAGAGCTGCGTGGCGATGAAGTCGGCGATGGCCTCGGCCGTCGTGTGCGGCGGGCACGCCAGCGCGAAGGTCGCTGCGGCCAGATCGGCCAGGCTCCGGGCGTCGCTCGCTGTCGCGGTGCGGATGGTCAGGGTCACGCTTCGACCCTAGCCGCGGGCCTCCGCCCCGTCGGCATCCCCGGCCCTGCTGGCATCCCCACCCCCGCTGGCATGCACACCCCGCTGGCAGAGGGACGCGAGCGCAGCGACCGCCCCGAAGCCGAGGACCCCGCGCGCTCGTGTGCGCGGGGTCCTCGGCAAAGACGGGCGACGCTCCCTACAGGAACCGCGTGTAGGCCGGGATCGTCAGGAATGTCGGGAACTCCGGCTCGAGCGCGACCTGGCGGAACACGGCGAACGCGTCGTCGAAGCGGTCGCCCTCCGATCGCGGCAGCTCCTCCTCGACGGCGGCCACGATCCCCTCGAGCCAGGCGGCGTCGATGCGCCGACCCTCACGGGTGATCGTGTTGTCGTTCACCCACTGCCAGATCTGCGAGCGCGAGATCTCGGCCGTCGCGGCATCCTCCATCAGGTTGTCGATGGCGGCCGCCCCGATGCCCCGCAGCCACGACTCGATGTAGCGCACGGCGATGCGCACGTTGTCCCGCACGCCCTCTTCGCTCACCGATCCGCCGATCGACGGGATGTCGAGCAGCTGGGCCTCTGTGACGTGAACGTCGTCGCGCAGGCGGTGCAGCTGGTTGCTGCGCTCCTCGAAGACGGCGTCGAACTCCGCCCGGGCCGTGGGGATGAGATCCGGATGTGCGACCCAGGTTCCGTCGAAGCCGTCACCGGCCTCGCGGCGCTTGTCCGTCGCGACCTTCTCCAGCGCTCGCCCGGTGACCTCGGGGTCTCGACGATTCGGGATGAACGCACTCATGCCGCCGATGGCATATGCCCCGCGCTTGTGGCACGTCGACACGAGCAGTTCGGTGTACGCCCTCATGAACGGCACTGTCATCGTGATCTCGGAGCGGTCGGGGAAGACCCAGCGGCGCCCGCGCGAGCGGAACGTCTTGATGATCGAGAAGATGTAGTCCCAGCGCCCCGCGTTGAGGCCGGCGCAGTGATCGCGCAGTTCGTAGAGGATCTCCTCCATCTCGAACGCGGCCTGGATGGTCTCGATGAGAACAGTGGCGCGCACCGTGCCCTGCGGAATGCCGAGGCGCTCCTGCGAGAACGAGAAGACATCGTTCCAGAGCCTGGCCTCACGGTGGCTCTCGAGCTTCGGCAGGTAGAAGTACGGGCCGAGGCCCAGCTCGATCAGGCGACGGGCGTTGTGGAAGAAGTACAGCCCGAAGTCGACCAGGCTGCCCGACGCGCTCATCGCCCGCCCGGAGCGGTCGTGGAAGCGCAGGTGCTTCTCGACCAGGTGCCAGCCGCGCGGCCGCATCACGATGGTAGGAGTCTCGGCCTCGCCGCCGTGGGTGAGGCCGATGCGGCCGGCGACCGTGTACTGCCTGCCATCGGGCGATGTGTACGAGAGGTCTCCGCGCAGCGCGTCGTACAGCGAGAGCTGCCCCTCGATCACGTTCGTCCAGGTGGGGCTCGTGGCGTCCTCCTGGTCGGCGAGCCAGACCTTCGCGCCGGAGTTCAGGGCGTTGATCGCCATCTTGCGGTCGGTCGGACCCGTGATCTCGACTCGGCGGTCCTCGAGGCCCGGACCGGCCCCGGCGACCCGCCAGGTCGCATCCGCTCGCACCGATGCCGTCTCGGGAAGGAAGCGAGGGTCGCGTCCGTTCGCCGAGGCGACGCGGGTCTGCAGTCGTGCTGCGAGCAGGTCGTGACGGATGCCGGCGAACCTGTCATGCAGTTCGGCGAGGAACGCGAGCGCCTCCGGCGTGAGGATCTCGGAGTAGCGGTCGCCGAGGGGCGCCGTCACCTCGATCCACGGCCGCGTGGTCGCGAAGCTCCCGGTCGTGGCGGCCGGCTCCCGCGTCGTCTCGGATGCCCGGGTCGTCTCGCGTTCCAGGGTGCTGGTGGGTGTGGTGTTCATGGTCGTGTCTCCTGTCGTGTCTACCGCCGTGTGAAGGCATCCGTCCCTCCGTGTGAAGGCACCGGACACGCGAGGCCCGAAGATCCGGGACATGCGCGAGCGGGATGCCTTCACACGGTGGAGACGAGAGCAGCGAGGGTTCTAGAACTGGTGTTCCTCGGTCGATCCGACGAGGGCGAGGGTGGCGCTCGATGGGTTGAGCGCCGTGGCGATGCGGTCGAAGTAGCCGGTGCCGACCTCCTGCTGGTGGCGGGTGGCGGTGTAGCCGTTCTTCTCGGAGGCGAACTCGGCCTCCTGCAGTTCGACGTAGGCGCTCATGTGGCGATCGTTGTAGCCACGGGCGAGCTCGAACATCGAGTGATTGAGGGCGTGGAAGCCCGCGAGGGTGATGAACTGGAATGCGTAGCCCATCGAGGCGAGCTCGCGCTGGAAGGTCGCGATCTGGCCGTCGTCGAGGTGGCGCTTCCAGTTGAACGACGGCGAGCAGTTGTAGCTGAGCTTCTTCCCGGGGAACTTCTCGTGGATGGCCTCGGCGAAGCGGCGGGCCAGGTCGAGGTCGGGCTCGGCCGACTCGACCCAGAGCAGGTCGGCGTACTCGGCGTAGGCGAGTCCGCGGGCGATGACCGGCTCGATGCCGTTCTGCACCTCGTAGAAGCCCTCGGCGGTTCGCTCCCCCGTGAGGAAGCGGCGGTCGCGCTCGTCGTGGTCGCTGGTGAGCAGCGTCGCCGCGAGCGAATCCGTGCGGGCGATGATGATGGTCGGCACGTCGGAGACGTCGGCTGCCAGACGTGCGGCGTTGAGCGTGCGGATGTGCTGCCCGGTCGGGACGAGCACCTTGCCGCCCATGTGCCCGCACTTCTTCTCGCTGGCGAGCTGGTCCTCCCAGTGCACCCCGGCCGCGCCGGCCTCGATCATGCCCTGCATGAGCTCATAGGCGTTGAGCGGTCCGCCGAAGCCGGCCTCGGCATCCGCCACGATCGGGGCCATCCAGTCGCCGTTCGGAGCGCCCGACGCGTCGATCTGGCCGGCCCGCAGCAGCGCGTTGTTGATGCGCCGCACAACGGCGGGAACCGAGTTCGCCGGGTAGAGCGACTGGTCGGGGTAGGTCTGCCCCGAGAGGTTGGCGTCGGCGGCGACCTGCCAGCCCGAGAGGTAGATGGCCTCGAGCCCGGCGCGCACCTGCTGCACGGCCTGGTTGCCGGTGAGGGCGCCGAGGGCCGCGACCCAGGTGGGGTCCTCCTCGGGGGCGAAGGCGGTGCCCTCGGTGCGCTGGATGAGCTCCCAGAGCTTCTCGGATCCTCGGCGGGCCAGGGTGCGCTCCTCGCGGACGGGCCCGCGGAGCTCGATCACATCGGCCGCCGTGTAGTCGCGACGGATGCCGTCCCAGCGGGAATCGGCCTGCCACTCGAGTTCGAGTTCTGCGGCGCTCTGCGTCTGGTCGCCCGGGCGGCTCTGCGTGGGGCGGGGCGAGGTGCTCATGGGGTGTGCCTTTCGGATCAGGCGCCGTCAACGAGCTGCGGCGCTGGTGTGTTGCACCAACACTGCGGGCAGGCGGCATCCGTCGATCCGGATGAGTGCGCAGAAATACGCCCGGTCTTCTGCCGGGGAGAAGAACCTGGCGTCAGAGCGGCCGTGCAGGCACCCGACCGAACATCACTCGGCGGCGCCGCAGAGCTCCTGCACCGTCACGATGCTGTCGGAGAATGCCGTGAGCTGGTCGCCGAAGGCGTCGACATCGATCGAGTCCGGGTCGCTCGAGAACGCGATGAGGTAGTCGAAGTAGGACTGGCTCGAGGCCACCAGAGCGTCGGCCGCGGGCTTGACGTCGGCGTTCGAGACCTTCCCGGCCGCCGCCGTGAGGTCGGCGCTCGCGTCGTCGATGGCGGCCTGGGCTGCGGCCGGATCGGTGCCGAGCATCGCCATGTTGTCGTCGGTGTCGAGGCTGGAGAGCGAGTCGACGGCGTCGGTCATGATCGCGCAGGCCTCCTCGACGGTCTGCGCGGCTGCGGCCGGCACGCTGGCCGCCGGATCGGGCGTCGCGGACGCACCGTCGGTGGGTGCCGGTGTCGCCGTTCCCGCGGCGCCGGCCGTGCTGCTCGGCGTGGGAGTCGCCGAGCGCGTCGAGGTGGGTGATGACGACGGCTGGGCCGATCCGGAGCATCCGGTGAGCATGAGCGCCCCCGACACGACGACGACGGCGATGACACTGCGATAGCCCACGAATCCCCCTGATCACTTCGACCTGCGCTACTGCCGACCCTATGTCAGGGGACACCGGGCTGCCAGTGGCAGACGGCGGATGCTTCCGGATGCCGCATCCGCGAAAGGGGTGCTGCCCCCGATGGATGCGACCGATGACGCGATTAGCGTCTGACCCCATGCCCACCCGAAGCTCCAGACTCATCACTGTGCGCGCCGAGCGCCTCATCCCCGCCGCCGCAGACGCCGTCTGGCAGGTGCTCGCCGACTATCGCTACGACCCGCTCTGGCGCGAGGGCGTCGAGGCCATGGGCCAGAACACCCCGGGTACGGTGCGGAACGGCACCAGCACCGTCGAGGAGTTCCGCATGCTCGGCCAGCGCATGACGAACACGGCGATCATCAGTCGGGTCGATCCCGGCGTCGCCTTCTCCTGGGCGACGACCTCCGGAACCGATGCCGACGGCGAGCGTCGCATCGAGTCGTTCGACGGGGGCGTGCGTGTCGTCCTCACCACGACGTCGCGTCCGAGCAGCCGCATCGAGCGTCTGCTGCGCCCTCTGATCGGCGGAGCCCTCCAGCGCGCCCTCGACCGCAGCCTCGAGCGCTTCGAGGACCTCGTGTCGGAGTCGGCCCGCCAGGCTCGCTGAGGCCATCGCGCCTGTCCTGCTCCGCCACGCTGCTCCCTCACGCGCGGGCATCAGCGCCGTCGGAGTGTCAGGATGGGGGCCGCATCCGTTTCGAAAGGGCTCCCGTGTCTCGTCTGCTGCTCATCATCGACATCCAGAACGACTACTTCCCGGGTGGGGCGTTCCCGCTCGTCGAGCCCGAGGCTGCGGCGGGGCGCGCTGCCGAACTGCTGGCGGCGTTCCGGGCGGCCGGCGACCCCGTCATCCACGTGCAGCACGTCTGGGATGGAGCGGATGCCACCTTCATGCGCCCGGGAACCGCCGGCGTCGAGATCCACGAGCTCGTCGCACCGCAGGAGGGCGAGCCCGTTGTTCAGAAGGCGTCGCCGAACTCCTTCCTCGACACCGACCTGCTCGAGCGGCTGTGCGCCTTCGAGCCCGACCAGCTCGTCGTGGTCGGAATGATGAGCAGCATGTGCGTCGACTCCACGGTGCGCGCCGCCGCCGACCTCGACTTCACGGTGACCGTCGCCCATGACGCCTGCGCGGCGCCCGACCTCGAGTTCGACGGCGCCGTGATCCCGGCGGCCCAGGTGCACGGCTCCTTCATGGCCGCGCTGGCCGACAGCTACGCGAGCGTGACGACAGTGAGCGAGCTGCTGGCGCGCTGAGGCGGCGCACCCAGCGCTGACGGTGGGTAGCGCCCGGCCGCAGTGGTGGCGAGTGCCCTCCCCAGACCCCCGCGTGGTACCACTCCGAACCCCGCATCTCCCCCGAACACTCCCTCGAAGAGAACGGACCTGTTGTGAACCAGAACGTCGTCGGCGAGATCGTCGTGCGCATCCCATTAGTCCGTGGCGAGACCGGCCGATGGGACTTCGTCGAAGCCGGTGAGGTCGACATCGTCAGCCTCACCGTGAAGGACGACGACCTCGAGTACGCCCGGTACGAGGCGAATGAAGGCGACCTCTGGCACAACTGCGACCTGCACGCGAAGGTCCGCGACAGGATCAACGCGGAGCCGGTGACCGACAGGAAGGCCGAGATGATCATCGAGCGCCCGTCACTTGCCGACGTGTTCGAGCGGGCGGAGAAGTACGTGACCGCAGACCCGGCGTCGGGGTCGGCAGAAGAGTGAACGGGCTCCCCCGCTCCGGCGAGGATTCGGGGTAGAACCCCTCGGCCGACGTCATCCCGATCGTGCTCGGCGGGCCGCGAGTCGTGGAGCCGCTGGGCCGGGCGTCCAAGGCGCTTGACGCGTTGCTGGCAGAAGAACACCGATTGTTCTGTTTGCCGCATCCGCATGCCCGTGACACCATCGGAGCATGATCAGCGCGGATGAACTCGCTTCAGAGACCCTCGACGAGGAGTCCGGCATCGACGCGCTCACGCTCGGCCGGCGCATCCGGGCCCGCCGCATGGCCAGCCACCTGACGCTGGAGCAACTGGCCACGGCGGTCGATCGGGCGCCGTCGCAGGTGTCGATGATCGAGAACGGCAAGCGCGAGCCGCGGCTCTCGATGCTGCGCGCCATCGCCCTGGCGCTGGGCACCACGGTCGACGACCTGTTGCGAACGGATGCGGCAACCGATCCGCGCGACGCCCTCGAGATCGCCGTGGAACGCGCACAGCGCGGGCCTGTGTTCGAGGCGCTCGGAATCTCCCGCATCCGCGTCAGCAAGGGCCAGAGCGACGAGACGCTGCAGGCGATCCTGTCGCTGCACAACGAGATCTCCCGGCTGCACCGCGAGCGAGCGGCCACCCCGGAGGAGGCCCGCCGCGCCAACGTGGAACTGCGCGCCACCATGCGTGCCCGCGACAACTACTTCGCCGAACTCGAAGCCCTGGCGACGGAGCTTCTCACGGCCGTCGGGCACAACGGCGGCCCGGTGTCGCAGCAGGTCGTCGCCGACATGGCGAACCACCTCGGCTACTCGCTGCACTACGTCGGCGACCTCCCGCACTCCACCCGCTCGGTGACCGACAAGCGCAACGGCCGCATCTACCTGCCCACGGAGCAATCGGCGTCGCGGGACTCCCGATCGCCGATCCTGCAGGCCTTCGCGACCCATCTGTGCGGTCACGACGAGCCGAGAAACTACGCGGACTTTCTGCGGCAGCGGGTCGAGACCAACTACCTGACCGCCGCCATCCTGCTGCCGGAGAGCGACGCCGTGAAGGTGCTCACCGAGGCCAAGAACCTGCGCCGCATCTCCATGGAGGACCTGCGCGACGCCTTCGCCGTCTCCTACGAGACGGCGGCCCACCGCTTCACCAATCTCGCGACGGCCCGGCTCGGCATCCCCGTGCACTTCATGAAGGTGCACGAGTCCGGCACCATCATCAAGGCCTACGAGAACGACTCCGTGCGCTTCCCGAGCGACGCCCTCGGCGCCGTCGAGGGCACGACGGTCTGCCGCAACTGGACAGCGCGCACGGTGTTCGACGTCGAGGACCGCTTCAGCCCGTGGTACCAGTACACCGATACCTCCACCGGAACCTTCTGGTGCACCTCGCGCATCGAGAAGGCGAAGGAGGGCGAATACTCGGTGAGCGTGGGCGTGCCGTTCGAGCACGTGAAGTGGTTCCGCGGCCGCGAGACCGGCAACCGTGCCGTGAGCCACTGCCCGGACGAATCGTGTTGCCGACGGGCTCCGACCGGCCTCGCCGACCGCTGGGCCGACCAGTCGTGGCCTGCGGCCCGCACCCCCACGAGCCTGCTCGCGGCGCTGCCGACGGGCACCTTCCCGGGGGTCGACCAGACCGAGGTCTACGAGTTCCTCGAGCGCCACGCCCCCCGGACGATCTGACCGGAACGGATGCAATCCCGAACGTTTTCGATCGTGCCACCCGTTCACGGGTTGGCAGAATGTCAGGAACGCGTCGACGGCGACTTGCAGGTTCCGTCCGGCTCCATCCTCCAGAGAGCGTGATCGATAGTGCACACCACCGTCTTCGAGCGGGCTCGGCCCGCGGCATCCGTCGTCAATCACGCGCTCAGCGGCACCAGGCAGGCCTCGTTCTGGATGGACGACCAGGCCGGCGCGACCCCCACCTACCCGAAGCTGACCGGCGATCTGGTCGCCGACCTCGTCGTCGTCGGCGGCGGCTACACCGGGCTGTGGACGGCACTGCTCGCCAAGCGCGAGCGGCCGGAGGCGCGCGTCGTGCTGCTCGAGGCCAAGACCATCGGCTGGGCGGCGTCCGGCCGCAACGGCGGCTTCTGCGAGGCCAGCCTCACCCACGGCGACGAGAACGGCATCAGCCGCTTCCCGCAGGAGTTCGACAGGCTGCAGGAGCTCGGGCTGGCGAACCTGGACGAGATCGAGTCCACCCTCGCCGAACTCGGCATCGACGCGGAGTTCGAGCGCAACGGCGCCATCGACCTCGCCGTCGAGCCGCATCAGGTGGAGTGGATGCGCGAGAGCGCCGACGGCGAGCACGCGCTGTTCCTCGACGAGACCGCCGTACGCGCCCAGGTGAACTCCCCCACCTACCTCGCCGGCGTCTGGCACACCCGCACCTCCGCGCTGGTGCACCCGGCGAAGCTCGCCTTCGGCCTGGCGCGGGCCGCGGCCGCCGCCGGCGTCGAGATCTTCGAGCACTCGCGGGTGCTCGGCCTCGACACGGCCGGGCTGAGCGTGGCCCAGGGAACCGACGTGCGCACGCAGACCGGCACAGTCCGCGCCGTGCGCACGGCGCTGGCCACCAACGTGTTCCCGAGCCTGCTGAAGCGCAACGCCCTGCAGACGGTTCCGGTGTACGACTACGCACTGATGACCGAGCCGCTCAGCGCCGACCAGCTCGATGCCATCGGTTGGTCGAACCGACAGGGTCTCGGCGACTCGTCGAACCAGTTCCACTACTACCGCCTGAGCCGCGACAACCGCATCCTGTTCGGCGGCTACGACGCGATCTACCACTACGGCGGCCGCATCCGCGAGGAGTACGAGAACCGTCCCGCGACCTTCCAGACGCTCGGCAACCACTTCTT
Organism: Leifsonia sp. Leaf264; assembly: GCF_001422325.1. Classification (GTDB taxonomy): domain Bacteria; phylum Actinomycetota; class Actinomycetes; order Actinomycetales; family Microbacteriaceae; genus Orlajensenia. The sequence goes on along the minus strand of NZ_LMMR01000007.1, from coordinate 392,634 downwards.
CACGACCTTCCCGCAGCTCGAGGGCCTGCGCTTCAGCCACAAGTGGGCCGGACCCATCGACACCTGCAGCCGGTTCTGCGCCTTCTTCGGCGCGGCCCGCGGCGGGCGCATCGCCTACGCGACCGGCTACACCGGCCTCGGCGTCGCGGCCACCCACTTCGGCGCCAAGGTGATGCTCGACCTGCTCGCCGGGCGCACCACGGAGCGCACCGAGCTCGAGATGGTGAAGTCGCGCCCGCTGCCGTTCCCGCCCGAGCCGGTGGCGTCCATCGGCATCCAGGCCACCCGCTGGTCGCTCGACCGCGCCGACCACAACCGCGGCGAGCGCAACCTCATCCTGAAGACCCTCGACGCCGTCGGCCTCGGCTTCGACTCCTGACCGTCCGCCCCCAGCCCCACACCAGATGAGAGGACCTGCCGACATGAGCACTGCATCCGGCAACCTGACAGCACCAGCGAACCAGCCGGCGGGCGATCGCCCGGCGGCAGGGGCGAATGACGACACGGGGTCGGTGAGCCTGCGCGGCATCACCAAGATCTTCGGATCGGCCACGGCCGTCGACGGCATCGACCTCGAGGTGCGCTCCGGCGAATTCATCTCCCTGCTCGGACCATCGGGCTGCGGCAAGACCACGCTGCTGCGGATGATCGCCGGATTCGAGCAACCGGATGCCGGCGACATCGTGGTGGGCGGCCAGTCCGTCGTCGACCTGCCCCCGCACAGGCGCCCCGTGAACACGGTCTTCCAGTCCTACGCGCTGTTCCCCCACATGACCGTGGCCGAGAACGTGGGCTACGGCCTCCGCCAGAAGCGGGTGCAGAAGAGCGAGATCGCCGAGCGCGTCAGGGACTCGCTGCAGCTGGCCCAGATGCTCGGCTTCGCCGACCGCAAGCCGTCGACGCTCTCGGGCGGACAGCAGCAGCGCGTGGCCCTCGCCCGTGCTCTGGTGAACCGCCCCAAGGTGCTGCTGCTCGACGAGCCCATGAGCGCCCTCGACCGCAAGCTGCGCGAGGAGATGCAGATCGAGCTGAAGCTGCTGCAGAAGGAGCTCGGCATCACCTTCATCTTCGTCACGCACGACCAGCAGGAGGCGCTCTCGATGAGCGACAGGGTCGTGGTCATGCAGAGCGGCCGGGTGCAGCAGGTCGGCAGCACCGAAGACGTCTACCTCAAGCCGGCGAACGCCTTCGTGGCCGGATTCATCGGCAAGCAGAACTTCATCGACGCGACGGTGTCGGGAACGGATGCCCTGATCGCCGCAGACGGCACCTTCGCCGTCTCGGGCCTGCCGAACGGTGCCCGCGACGGCAGCGAGGTGCGGGCGGCGATCCGCGCCGAGGCCGTGCACGTGTCGTCCCAGCGCCCGGCCGGCGGCGGCCTCGAGGGCACCCTCGCGGGCATCTCCTTCCTCGGCGACGCGATCCAGTACGTCGTCGTCACGGCATCAGGCGCCGAACTGATCGCGAGGGCGGCACCGGACAGGGCCGAGCCACTCAGTACCGGCGACGCCGTGTGGTGCTCGTGGGAGACCGCCGAGCTGCGCGTGTTCGAGGCCGCCTGATGGCGGCCCGTCCCGACATCCGCGCCCTTGTGCCGAGGGCGGCATCCGCCCAGATCAGCCGTCGAGCACTGCTCTCGGGGTTCATCGTCGTGGGAGCCACCAGCGTGCTGGCCGCCTGCTCGAAGAGCACCGCCTTCGCGCCGTCGAAGCCGGCCGACGGCGTCGTGGAGAGCCACCTCAACGTGTACAGCTGGGGCGACTACGACGATCCGGCGAACATCAAGGCCTTCGAGAAGACCGGAACGAGCGTGCAGTTCGACAGCTACGGCTCGAACGAGGAACTCATCGCCAAACTCGGCGCCACCCGCGGTACTAGCGGCTACGACGTGATCGTGCCGACGGGCAGCTACATCCCGATGATGGCGGCGAACGGCCTGCTCGAGAAGCTCGACCACAGCCGCCTGAAGAACATCGGCAACATCGACCCGCTCTACCTCGACCAGAGCTGGGACCCCGGCAACACCTATTCGGTGTGCAAGGACTGGGGCACGACGGGGTTCGCCTACGACACCCGCGCCATCACGGGAGAGCTCACCTCGTGGGCCGACTTCCTCGAGGCCGCGACGGGAACGGCGAGCGGCAACGTCGCCCTGCTCGAGGACCCGTGGGAGGTGGCCAGCATCTACTTCGCCGCCAACGGCATCGACCCGAACACCACCAAGAAGGCCGACCTCGCCGCCGCCGACGACTACCTGGTGAACACGCTGGCACCGCACGTGAAGGCGTTCAACTCCACGGCCGTGACGAGCGGCATCCCCGAGGAGACCTTCACCCTCATGCAGGCCTTCAACGGCGACGCCCGCCAGGGCCTGCTGGTCGCCGACGACCCGGACAACTGGAAGTTCGTCTACCCGACGCCGACGGCCAACCTCTGGATGGACACCTGGGCCATAGCGGTGGGTGCGCAGAACATGGACGCCGCCTACGCGTTCATCGACTACATGCTCGAACCCGACGTGTCCTACCGCGAGGTCGACTACATCGGCTACAGCACCGGGGTGAAGGGCATCGACCAGATGGCGGCCGACAACGACTTCGACTTCCCCGACCTCGTCTTCCCGTCGGCCGAGGTCATCCAGCGCCTCACTCCGGCCGAGTTGAACGACGGGGCCGAGGCGCTCGTGAAGACGCTCAACCGCATGATGGCGAAGGCGGGTTCATGATGACGACGGATGCCGCTGCACCCACGACGACACCGCCGGTCCGACGGCGCTCCCGCCGCCGGATCTCGGGCTACGAGGCCCTCGGCTTCCCCACCTGGGCCTACGTGGTGTTCTTCTTCGTCGTGCCGCTCGGACTGGTGCTGTGGTACTCGTTCGGCTACAAGCCCGACTTGTTCTCCGCGCACGCCAATGACGTGCTCAGCTTCGACCGCTACGTCGAGGCCCTCGACGCCACCTTCATCGGCACCTTCTGGAACACGCTGCGCATCGGCGTCGTCGGCACGCTGATCTGCCTGCTCATCTCGGTGCCCTTCGCCTACTGGCTGGCCGTGAAGCTCGCTCCGAAGTGGCGACCGCTCGCACTGGCCCTGGTGCTCGTGCCGTTCTGGACCAACTTCCTGGTGCGCACCCTCGGCTGGCAGATCATCCTGTCGCCGCGCGGCTTCGTCTCCGATGCGCTCCAGAACCTCGGCCTCATCGACGGCAGGCTCGACGTGCTCTACACGGCCGGTGCCGTGCAGCTCGGTGTGGTCTACAACTACCTGCCGCTGATGATCCTGCCGCTCTACGTGGCCATCGACCGGGCCGGGCCGGCGCTCCGTGAGGCCAGCGCGGATCTCGGCGCCAACCGCTGGAAGACCCTCTGGACCGTGACGCTCCCGCTGGCGGCGCCGGGCATCGCTTCAGGATGCCTCCTCGTGTTCATCCCGCTGATGGGCGACTACATCACCGCATCGGTGCTCGGCGGGGCGCAGGGCAACATGATCGGCCAGCTCGTGGCCAGCCAGTTCAACACGGCCCAGAACTGGGCTCTCGGCTCGGCCATGGCCGTGCTGCTGATGATCTTCATCGCCGGTGCCGTGGCGGTCTTCGGCGGCGCCGCGCTCATCGTGCGCGCGCTGGTGCGCCGCGCCCGCCGGGTCGAGGTCGCCGTCGACCTGCCCGCCGATCGTTCCGCCACTCGCCCAGGAGGTGCCTCATGAGCGCTGACACCGCAACGGCGGCCGTCGCCGCCTCGGACCCGGCCCGCGTGCGCCGGGCGGCGACGGTCCCCCGTCGACGCCGTCGCATCGACGGGGTGAGCGTCACGCTCACGGTCTGGGGCGTCGCCGTGTTCGCCTTCCTGTTCCTGCCGATCATCGTGATGTTCGTGTACTCGTTCAACACGGGTCGGCTGCTCGCCTCCTGGCAGGGCTTCGGGTTCACGGCCTACACCTCCGCCCTGGCGAACCCCGTGATCGTGGGTTCCGTGATCACCTCGCTGACGGCAGCCGTCGGTGCCGCCCTGGTCTCGACAGTGCTCGGAACCCTCGGCGGCATCGCGCTGGCACGCTCGCGAGCGAGTTCGCTCAGCGTGGTGCTGGCGACGGGCATCCTCGCGATCACGCTCTTCACCCCGGAGATCGTCGACGCCGTGTCGATGCTGCCGTGGTTCGTGAGCCTCGGAACCGATGCCGGCATCGGCGTGTTCAACAACGGCCTGGTGCGCCTCGTCGTCGCCCACGCCGTGCTGTCCGTCGCCGTCGTGACCTTCATCATCAGGGCACGGATGGCCGGCCTCGACGCCTCCCTCGAGGAAGCGGCCGCCGACCTCTACGCCACGCCATGGCGCCGCTTCACCCAGATCACGCTGCCCGTGGCGAGCCCCGCGATCTGGGCCGGCGCCCTGATGTCGTTCACGCTGAGCCTCGACAACACCATCGTGTCGAGCTTCGTGCAGGTGCCGGGCTCCACGCCGTGGCCCGTGTACATCTTCGCGTCGCTGCGCGTTGGTCTCCGGCCGGAGATCGCGGCGGTCTCGACGGTGATGTTCCTGCTCACGCTGTTCGCCCTGGCCGTTGTCGCCTACGTGCTGCGCCGTGGCGACCAGAGCGCCGAGGACATCGCGAAGACCCTGGCGGCGGGGTAGCCATGATCGACTCGACCCTGAGGACCGCGGCGCTCGCGCTCCAGCTGACGTTCGACCCCGTCGCCACCGAGCAGGTCGTCGACGGAACGCCGCAGACCGGCTACGCCGAGCTGGAGCCCCTCGGCGCCGGCGAGGTCGGCGTCTGGGAGATGACAGCGGGCGCGATGAGCGACACCGAGGTCGATGAGCTGTTCATCGTCATCGCCGGTTCGGCCGAGGTGGAATTCGTCGACACCGGCGAGAAGGTCGCCTATGGCGTCGGCGACATCGGGCGGCTGCACGCCGGCCAGCGCACGATCTGGCGCGTGGCCGATCGCATCCGGAAGGTGTACATCACTCCGCCCGCTCGCTGAGCGGCGGAACTCACCGCCGCGCCAACAGCGCCGCGTGCAGGGCACTGACGGTCTCGCCGTCGTCGAGGTCGACGTCGAGCAGGTCCTCGATGAGGGCGATGCGCTGGTAGAACACCGAGCGCGACAGATGGCTCGCCGCCGCGGCCTTCGTGCGGTTGCCCGGATGCGACACGTAGGCGAGCAGCACGGCGAGGAGGTCGCCGTCGACCTCGAGGTCGTACTCGATGAGCGGCCGCAGCATCTGCTCGCTGTGGGCCTGCAAGCGCGGGTCGCCCGCGAAGGCGGCGACGAGCCGCAGCAGCGGGCGGTTCTCAGCGCGCAGCACCGTGATCCCGCGGGACTTCTCCTCCCGCGGCGAGCGCAGCAGCTCCTGCGCCTCCTCGATCGAGGCGATCAGGCCGCCGAGATCGCGCGCCACGGCGCCGACAGCGACCACGAGGCCGGCACTCCCACCGACGCCGCGACCGCCGCGGCCGCCGCGCGCCGAGCGCCGAGCGAACTCCTCGAACACGGCATCCGTCAACCGAGCCCCGACCGGAACCGAGAGCGCCAGCACCTGCCCGGGACGTTCGGACTGCGACGCGACGATCACCGGGCCCCCGAGCACCTCGGCTGCGGACTGCGGGTCGAGGCTGCCGAGGTCGCCGCCCTGCACGGCAACACCCACCAGCAACCTGTCGCGCACGGGCATCCCCGCGGCCTCGAAGCGCGCAGCGATACCGGCGTCCGAGGTGTAGCGCGCACCCAGCAGGTCGGCGAGGAGCTGCTCGTTGCCGAGCCTGGTCCACTCGTCGGCGTCTCCCTCGGCGAGCCGTCCGATGGCGAGCGCCACAGCCGCCTGCTCCATGACCTGGGTACGGCCGGCCGTGTGCGGTTCACCGGGAAGGGCCACGAGGGAACCCCAGCGGATGCCGCGGGCCTCGACGGCGACGGTGTCCCAGCCTGCGGCATCCGTCGCCGACCCCCGGTGCAGCGACCGCGACGTCGCCTCCCAGCCCGCGAGGGCCTCGTCGCCGGCGTCGAGCATCTCGGCCGCCACCACCTGGTGGTTCACGTCCTCGAGCACGACGGGACACCGCAGCACCGTGGCGAGCCGCCCGACGATGTACTCGGCCGTGCTCCCCCGCAGGCTGAGCCCGATGAACAGCTCGTGCAGCCTGTCGCGTTCCCGCAGGGCATCGGCCTGCTCGAGGATGATGCTGCTGTGCACCGCCTCGGTCACGGCCACGAACTTGACGATGCGCCGCAGCACGACGAGCGGCAGTCCGCCCGACTCGCAGGCCGTGGCGAGAGCCTCGGGCACGGCATCGAGTCGACCCCCGAGCTCGAGAACGAGTCCGGCGACCCCGACCTGCACCAGCCGATCGACGAAGGCCACCAGCTCGGCCGGATCGTCCGACCACCCGGCTCCCGTTGTGAGCAGGAGTTCGCCTCCGTCGAGCAGGTCGGCGGCGTCGAGGTTGTCGCTCACGTGCACCCAGCGCACGGGCCTGTCGAGTGCTCCGAGGCCGGCCACGACCTCGGGATCGCCGTCCTGCAGCACGGGCAGGCGCACGATGTCGAGAACAGTGGGCAGGGTCGCGCCGATCCGGTCGGCCTGACGGTCGACGGAGTCCGGACGATCTGTCGCATCCGTCTGTGAACTGCGACGTTCTGGCATGGATATCACCCTCAGCGCTCTGTGATCATGGGGAAATCCAGCATAAGCCGGTGTCGGGCAGATCGTTCGACGGATCAGAAAGCGAGACTGCCATGGCGCTCGTCCAGCACTTCATCAACGGCGTGGCCACTGGCACGCCCGACCGCACGGGCCCGGTGTTCAACCCGGCGACCGGCCAGCAGCAGCACGAGGTGGTGTACGCCTCCGTCGCCGACGTCGAGCAGGCGATCGCCGCGGCGAAGGCCGCCCTTCCGGCCTGGCGGGCCACCAGCCTGATCAAGCGCGCCGACGTGTTCTTCCGCCTGCGCCACCTGCTGCGCGAGCGCACCCCCGAGCTCGCCGCCATCGTCACCAGCGAGCACGGCAAGGTGCTCTCGGATGCCGCCGGTGAGATCTCGCGCGGACTCGAGAATGTCGAGTTCGCCTCCGGCCTCGTGCACCTGCTCAAGGGCGAACGCAGCGAGCAGGTCTCGAGCGGCGTCGACGTTCACTCGGTCAAGCAGCCCGTCGGCGTGGTCGGGGCCATCACCCCGTTCAACTTCCCCGTCATGGTTCCGCTCTGGATGGTCGCGAGCGCCATCGCCTGCGGCAACACCGTCGTGCTGAAGCCCAGCGAGAAGGACCCATCGGCGTCGCTCTTCCTGGCGAAGCTATTCCAGGAAGCCGGCCTGCCCGACGGCGTACTCAACGTCGTCAACGGCGACAAGGTGGCCGTCGACACGATCCTCGACAGCCCCGACGTCGCCGCGGTGTCGTTCGTCGGCTCCACCCCCATCGCCCAGTCGATCTACCGTCGCGCCAGCGAGAACGGCAAGCGCGTCCAGGCTCTCGGCGGCGCCAAGAACCACATGGTCGTCATGCCGGATGCCGACCTCGACGCCGCGGCCGATGCCGCCGTCTCGGCCGCCTACGGCTCGGCCGGCGAGCGCTGCATGGCCGTCTCCGTGCTGGTCGCCGTCGGCGACGTCGCCGACGACCTCGTCGAGGCCGTGCGCTCGCGCATGGGAGCCCTCGTCATCGGCGACGGCACCGACGCGGCATCCGAGATGGGCCCGCTCATCACCCGCGAGCACCGCGACAAGGTCGCGTCCTACGTGACCGGGGCCGCCGCGGAGGGAGCGACAGTCGTCGTGGACGGCACCCTGCAGCGCTTCGACACCGACGGCTTCTTCGTCGGCGTGAGCCTGCTCGACAACGTCAGCACCTCGATGCGGGCGTACACCGACGAGATCTTCGGCCCCGTGCTCTCCGTCGTTCGGGTGGCGAACTACGACGAGGCCGTGGCCCTCATCAACGCCAACCGCTTCGGCAATGGCGTCGCCATCTTCACCCGCGACGGCGGAACGGCCCGCCAGTTCGAGTTCGAGGTCGAGGTCGGCATGGTGGGAGTCAACGTGCCGATCCCCGTGCCCGTCGGCGCGTACTCCTTCGGCGGCTGGAAGGACTCGCTGTTCGGCGACTCGCACATCTACGGCCCGGAGTCGGTGCACTTCTACACCCGGAGCAAGGTGGTCACGACACGCTGGCCCGACGCATCCGAGTCCCAGGTCGACCTCGGCTTCCCGAGCAACCACTGACCCCACTGACCCCACTCGCACCCCCGAGTTGCCCACTTCCGCCAGTGGGCCAGCGCCAGCACTGGCGGAAGTGGGCAACTCGCGAGACCGCAGACCGAACAAGAGAGCCAGCATGACCGACACCCTCGCCCCCGCCACCACCGCCGCGTACACCGACCGCCACGGCGAGACCCTTCAGCTGCCGGATGCGGCAGCCGACGCGCGGGTGCGCTCCGACGACCGCGGCCACGTGTTCCACTCCTGGAGCGCGCAGGCGAAGATCGACCCGCTGCCGATCGCGGCGGGCGAGGGCTCGACGTTCTGGGACTACCAGGGCAACGCCTACCTCGACTTCTCCTCGCAGCTGGTCAACCTCAACCTCGGGCACCAGCACCCCGATCTGGTCGCCGCCATCCAGCAGCAGGCCGGGCGGCTCGCGACGATCCAGCCGATCATGGCCAACGACGTGCGCGGAGAGTTGGCCCGTCGCATCGCCGAGGTCGCCCCCGGAGACCTCGACAAGGTGTTCTTCACGAACGGCGGGGCGGATGCGAACGAGTACGCCGTGCGCATGGCGCGCGCCGTGACCGGTCGCCGCAAGGTGCTCTCGATGTACCGCAGCTACCACGGCGGCACGGCGACGGCGATCTCGCTCACCGGCGACCCGCGCCGCTGGGCGAACGAGCCGAGCGACGGGTCCGTCGCCCACTTCTTCGGCCCGTACGCCTACCGCTCCGCATTCCACTCGACGACCGAGGCCGAAGAGACGCAGCGCGCGCTGGAGCACCTCGAGAACCTCATCGTGCTCGAGGGCGCGTCGACGGTGGCCGCGATCATCATCGAGACCATCGTCGGCACCAACGGCGTGCTCGTTCCGCCAGCCGGCTACCTGCCCGGCGTGCGCGCCCTCTGCGACAAGTACGGCATCGTCTACATCGCCGACGAGGTCATGGTGGGCTTCGGCCGCATCGGCGAGTGGTTCGCCGTGAACCACTTCGGCGTCACGCCCGACCTCATCACCTTCGCGAAGGGCGTGAACTCCGGATACGTGCCGCTCGGCGGCGTCGTCATCTCCGAGCGGATCGCCGCGCACTTCGACGACGTCGCCTTCGCCGGCGGCCTGACCTACTCCGGCCACCCGCTCGCCTGCGCGGCCGGGGTCGCCACGTTCGAGGTCTTCGAGCGCGACGCCATCCTGGAGCACGTGCGCGACCTCGGATCGCGCGTCGTCGAACCGGCCCTCCAGGCGATGGCCGAGCGGCATCCGTCGGTCGGAGAAGTGCGCGGAGTCGGCCTGTTCTGGGCCATCGAGCTCGTGCGCGACCCGGAGACCCGCGAGCCGCTGGTTCCCTTCAATGCCGCGGGGGCGGATGCCGCTCCGATGGCCGAGTTCGCCGCTGCCTGCAAGGCCGCCGGGCTCTGGCCTTTCACGCACTTCAACAGGGTGCACGTCGCTCCCCCGCTGGTGATCACCGAGGACGAGCTGGTGCGCGGCCTGGCGATCATCGATCAGGCGCTCGACGTGGCCGACGGCTACGTAGCCTGAAGCGCGCCCCTCCCGCAAGGGGTGCCGGCCATCAGGACGCCGCGCGCGTTCCGAACGCTAGGCTGACGGACGCTCGACCCCTGACCCGGGGGTCGAGCTTTCTGACGACAAGGACACCTCACCCATGGTCACGTTCTCCATCCTGCTGCTGATCGGCCTGCTCGGCGGCGTCATCGCCCTGATCGACGGCGTGCAGCGTGCTCGCGGGCGCGGCACCGCCGTCCTGGCGATCATCGAGATCATCGCGGCGGCCCTGTTCCTGCTCTCGCTGTTCCTGCCGGGCATCCCGTTCGGTTCGCTCGTGCTGGCCGTCGTGACCCTCATCGTGCTGATCGTGCAGTTGGTGCTGCGCGGCGGACGCAAGCGCGCGGGCATCGGTCTCACCGTCGCCGCCATCATCCTGCTGCTCGTCTGGATCGTGCTGGTGCAGCACTGGCTCGTCATCCCCGGCGTCAACTAGCGGCGCCGCGCGCTCACCCGCCGTCTGCCGCATCCGCGCCGCCGTGTGAAGGCGATCCCGCCGCCGTGTGAAGGCGCCCTCCCCTCGTATGAAGGCGCCCTCCCCTCCGTGTGAAGGCGCCCTCCCCTCCGTGTGAAGGCGATCCGGCCTCCGTATGAAGGCATCGGCCGTCGGACCCGCGCGATACCGGGGTCTCCGTCAGGCGCGTGCCTTCACACGGCGGCGGCCCTGCCTTCACACGGCGGAACGCGTGCCTTCACACGGATGCGGCCATGCCTTCACACGGCGGGGCATGCATTCACTCGGCGGCAGCGGCGGCAGGCACCACCAGCACCCCGTCCTCCCGCCGCGGGATTCCGAGCGGGTTACCGTCGGCCAGCTCCGCCGGGAGCACCGACGCCGGAGCGTCCTGGTAGGCGATCGGCTGCAGGAACCGGCGCATGGCCGACGCCCCCACCGAGGAGTGCACCGAGGCCGTCGTGGCGGGCCACGGGCCGCCGTGCTGCTGGCCCCACGCTATGGCCACGCCGGTCGGCCAGCCGTTGAAGATCACGCGGCCCGCGATGCGCGACAACGCCGCGGCGAGCGCCGGCACGTCTTCATCGGGAGCGTGGTGGATGCTGGCCGTGAGCGAACCGTCGAGCAGGGCGAGCGCCGCGCCGAGGGCTGCGGGGTCCGCATCCGTGTAACGCACAAGCACGGTGAGCGGACCGAAGTGCTCCTCGAGGAACACCTCCGGCGCCGCGGCGAACGACTCGAGGGTCACGGCAACGACCAGGGGCGATGCGGCGTCGGCACCCGATCCGCCGTCGAAGACCACCTCGACGTCGCTGCGCTCGAGCAGGGCCTCGGAACCGCGCGCGAACGCCGTCTCCATCCCGTCGGTGAGCAGCCGGTGGCTCGGAACACCGGAGAGTGCGGCAGAGAGCACCGACTCGAACCCGGTCTCGGCCGGAACGAACACCAGGCCCGGCTTGGTGCAGTACTGCCCGCCGTCGCGGGTGAACGAGGCCGCGAGTCCGGCGGCGATGGAGGCGACGCCGTCGGGGGTGGCGGCCGCGGTCGGAGTGATGACGACGGGGTTGATCGACCCCAGCTCACCGTAGAACGGGATGGGTGCCGGCCGGGCGCAGGCGAGGTCGAACAGAGCGCGTCCGCCCCGGGTCGAGCCCGTGAAGCCGACGGCCGAGACCAGCGGATGCTGCACCAACGCGATCCCGGCATCGACGCCCTCGACCATCCCGAAGCATCCTGCCGGCGCCCCCGACTCGTCGAGCACCCGCTCGGCGAGGGACGCGACCCGACGCGACAGCTCGGGATGCCCCGGATGCGCCTTGACCACCACGGGGCAGCCCGCGGCGAAGGCCGACGCCGTGTCGTTGCCGAGCACCGAGAAGGCGAACGGGAAGTTGGAGGCCGCGAACACGGCGACCACCCCGATCGGTCGCAGCATCCGTCGCAGCGACGGACGAGGAGGCAGCAGGGAACCGTCGGCCGAGTCGATCGTGGCCTCGAGGTAGCTCCCCTCGATGGCGACCCCGGCGAAGAAGCGCAGCTGGTTCACCGTGCGGGTGATCTCGCCGTCGAGCCTGCCCTCGGAGAGGTGGGTCTCGATGCGGGCTATGGCCAGCAGCTCGGCACGGTCGGCGTCGAGGGCGTCGGCGAGAGCGTGCAGCCAGAGCGCACGGGCGGCCCTGTCGGTCAGGGAGAACTCGGATGCCGCTGCTGCGGCGACGATCGCGTCGATGGTGTCAGGCGTCGTCTCGCTCATGCGAAGGCCGCGATTCCGGTGAGCTCGCGGCCGAGCACGAGTTGGTGGATCTCATCGGTGCCCTCGTAGGTGCGCACCGACTCGAGATTGGCCATGTGCCGCATCACCGGGAAGGCGTTGGTGATGCCGTCGCCCGCCAGGATCGAGCGCGCCTCGTGCGCGATGTGCAGAGCCTCACGCACGCTGTTGAGCTTGCCGACGCTGATCTGCGCCGGCGTGAGAGCGCCGCGCTCCTTGAGTCGACCCAGGTGCAGGGCGAGCAGCACGCCCTTCTCGTATTCGACGAACATGTCGGCCAGCTTGCCCTGTACGAGCTGCCGAGCTCCGATCGGCTCGCCGAAGACCTCGCGGGTGCGGGCCCGGCCGAGGGCCGCCTCCAGACAGCTGCGCGCTGCGCCCATCGCGCCCCAGACGATTCCGTAGCGTGCCTCGTTCAGGCAGGAGAACGGGCCCGACAGCCCGCGAGCACCGGGCAGCATCGCATCGGCGGGCAGCCGCACGCCCTCCAGCGTCACGTCGCACTGGATCGAGGCGCGCATCGAGAGCTTGCCGTCGATGGGCGTCGCGGTGAATCCGGCGGTGTCCGTCGGCACGACGAAACCGCGCACGGCCGTCGAGCCGTCGGCGTCAGTCGCCCTCGCCCAGATGACGGCGACGTCGGCGATGCTGGCCAGGCCGATCCAGCGCTTGGCTCCGTCGAGCACCCAGTCATCGCCGTCGCGGCGGGCCGTCGTGGTCATGGCCGCGGGGTCGCTGCCGCCACTCGGCTCCGTGAGCCCGAAGCATCCGATGGCCTCACCCCTCGCCATGCGTGGAAGCCAGTGCTGCTTCTGCTCCTCGCTGCCGTGCTTGTAGATGGCCGACATCGCGAGCGACCCCTGCACCGACACGAAGGTGCGCCAGCCGCTGTCTGCCGACTCCAGTTCGAGGCAGACCAGGCCGTACGCGACGGCACCGGCACCAGCGCAGCCGTAGCCCTGCAGGTGCATGCCGAGGAAGCCCGCCGCCCCGAGCTCGGCCACCAGTTCACGGCGGAAATGCTTGTTCTCGAAGTCGTCCTCGATGACCGGCAGGATGCGCTCGGTCGCGAAGGCGCGTGCCCTCCGCTGCCAGTCGCGCTCCTCCTCCGTCAGCAGGGAGTCGAGGTCGAACACTGTGTCGACGATCAGTGCGGTGTCTGTGCTCATGCTGTTCCTTCGGTGCTGGGATCGAGAAGCTGGTCGCTGACGGATGCCGGTGCCATCGGGCTTCCGGATGCCGGAACCGGGGCCGGCCCGGCGGGTGAGTCGAGCCAGTCGGCGCCGGCGTGCTCGCCGAGCCGGGGCGCGCGCGAGCTGTAGGCGGCGGGTCCGCTCGCGAGGTGGATCGGGTTGGCGATGGAGCGGCTGTCGTCGACGTCGACGACAGGTGCGAGGCCCAGGGACTCGGCGAAGGCGATGGCCTCGCCGACGTCGTTGACGAGGCCGGCGGGCACGCCGACGCCGTTGAGGCGCGAGACCCAGTCGGCCGCCGGAGCCGAGGCGAGGCGACCCTCGATGAGCGCGCGCAGTTCGGCGCGGTGCGCAACCCGCAGCGGGTTGGTGGCGAGGCGGGGGTCGCCGAGTGCCGGGTCATCCAACACTCCGGCCAACGCGAGGAACTGCCTGTCGTTGCCCACGGCGATCACCAGGTCGCGGTCCGCCGCCCGGAAGGACTCGTAGGGGGCGATGCTCGGGTGCGCGTTCCCCATCCTCCGGGGCGCGACGCCGGTGGCGAGGGTGCTCGACGCCTGGTTGACGAGACCCGAGAGCAGGCTGGAGAGCAGGTCGACCTGCACCAGCGAGCCGGGTGCCGCCGTGCCTGGGCCGGTCGACCCTGCAGCCGCATCCCGGGCCCGAAGAGCCAGCAGGATGCCGGAGAGGGCGTTGAGCCCCGTCAGCACGTCGACGAGAGCCACCCCCGCCTTCGTCGGATCGCCGTCGGGGGCGCCGGTCACGCTCATGAGCCCGCCGACGGCCTGCACCAACAGGTCGTAGCCCGGCAGGCCGGCGCCCTCCCCCGCGCCGAAGCCCGTGATGGAGCAGTACACGACACCGGGATTGGCCGCGCTGACGGCGGTGAAGTCCAGTCCGAACCGCTCCATGACGCCGGGGCGGAAGTTCTCCACCACGACATCGGCCGAGAACGCCAGCCGTCGCGCCTCGGCGAGGCCGGCATCCGTCGACAGGTCCAGCACCACCGAGCGCTTGTTCCGGTTCACCCCGGCGAAGTAGGTGGAGGCACCGGATGCATCGACCGGCGGAGCCCACGACCGGGTGTCATCGCCGGTCGGCGACTCGATCTTCACGACGTCGGCGCCGAAGTCGGCGAGCATCATCGTGGCGTACGGGCCGGCGAGCACCCGCGAGAAGTCTGCGACGCGCACGCCGGAGAGTGCTCCGCGCCGTGCCCCGTCGTCGCTCGTCATCCATCCGCCTTCGCATGTCCCGAATGCGATTCATCCTAGACCGAATGATTTTCTGAGAGCCAGCCCCCGGTTCGGTTAGGGTGATGCCCATGGGCGAATCACAGGCGAGGGCCGAGGCGTCGACGCCGCGGGTCGGATCGGCCGCACGCGAGGCGATCTTCGCGCAGCTGGCCGACACCGGACGCTCGGAGCAGGTCGCCCAGCGCCTGACCGACGCCATCATCCTGGGCGTTCTCGCCCCCGGTGAACGCCTGCCCAGCGAGCCCGACCTGTCCCGTCGCTTCGGCGTCGCCCTCATCACGGTGCGCGAGGGCCTCGGCATTCTGCGCGACGCCGGCCTGGTCGAGACGCGTCGCGGCCGCGAGGGCGGAAGCTTCGTCACCGGAGACGCCGAGCACGGTGGTCTGCTCGACGCCCGCCTGCACGCCCTCACCCAGGTCGAGCTCTCCGACATGGCGGTCTACTTCGCCACGATACTCGCCGGCTGCGCCGAGCGGGCGGCCGTGCGCGCCACCGATGCCGAGGCCGAGCGCCTCGCCGCCCAGGTCTCCGGCATCGACGTCACCACCCCGGCCGCCGCCCGCTTCGACATCGGCGGACTGTTCCTCGAACTCGCCGTGCTCAGCCAGTCGGCGCGCCTGGTGCGCGAGCAGATCCGGGTGCAGGCCGAGTTCGGCCCGCTGCTGCTGCTCGCCCTCGACGACGACGACACCCGCGTCGCCGTGCTCGGCACGAGCACCGCCATCGCCGCCGCCGTGGGCGCCCATGCCCCGGCCGTCGCCCGGGAGCTCGTGTCGACCATGGTGCAGTCCCTCGCCGAGGGCCTGCTCACGGCCAAGACCCGCCTGCACCGCGAGGAGGTGCGCCGTGACCGCGACGCTGCCGACGACGTCGCCTGAGCACTGCGCCGGTGCCGTCAGCGATCTGTTCGCCGACGTGTTCGCCCAGCTCGCCGGCTGGCGCGAGGAGATCGTGGGCGCCGTCGCCGATCCCGGTGGGACCGCGTCGGCCGCATCCGTCGACGACCTCGTCTCGTCTCGGGTACTGCCTGAGCTGACCCGCGTCGACCCGCTGCTCGTCGGCGCCGGCTTCATAGCGGCTCCGGGCATCGTCGCCGGACGCGACGTGCACTTCGCCTGGTGGCTCGGACCACTCGACGCCGGGCCGCTGTTCGGGAGCACCACCGAGCCCACTCGCCTCGATCTCACCACACGCTCGCACGCCGAGTACCTGCGCGACGTGCGCGACCTCGAGTGGTACGCGACCCCGGCCTCCACCCACGCCACCCATGTGACGGGTCCCTACGTCGACCATCTCTGCACCTGCGACTACATCCTCACCGTGACGATGCCCGTGACAGCGGCCGACGGCGACGGGAAGCGGATGCTCGGGGTCGTCGGAGCCGACATCGCCGTGCGCCGCCTCGAGCAGGAGCTGCTCCCACTCCTCCTGCTCATCGACGAACCGCTCGCACTGGTGAACGCCGCCGGACGCGTCATCATCTCGACGGACCCGACCGCCCAGCCCGGAGCTCTCGTCGGCACCCCCGCCGCACAGTTCGTCTGCGCGGGCACCCCCCTCGCGATCGATCGCCTGAGCTGAATCATTGCAAACCGGATGTTTTCTGGCGGCCGGTGATTTAGGCTGATCCTCGTGCAGCAGTGACGCGGCGCCACCGTCGATCCGCATCCAGCACGTTCACGTCACGAAGGGACTGGCATGACCGACTACGCAGTGATCGATCCGGCAACCGGGGAGACCGTCCAGAGCTACCCCACGATCACCGATGAGGCCCTGACGGCCGCGATCGCCTCCGCGGATGCGGCTCACTCCGGCTGGTCGCGCTCCACCAGCCCCGCCGATCGCGCAGCGCTCATCCGTCGCGTGGGCGAACTGCACACCGAGCGCCGCGAGGAGCTCGCCAGGATCATCGTGCGCGAGATGGGCAAGCCGATCGAGCAGGCCCTCGGCGAGGTCGACTTCGCCGCCGACATCTACGGCTACTACGCCGACATCTCCCCCGACGTGCTCGCCGACGAGCCGGTCAAGCTGCTCGCCGGAGAGGGCAGCGCCGTCATCCGCCGCAGCTCGCTCGGCGTGCTGCTCGGCATCATGCCGTGGAACTTCCCGTACTACCAGGTCGCCCGTTTCGCCGGACCCAACCTCATCATCGGCAACACGATCCTGCTGAAGCACGCTCCGCAGTGCCCCGAATCGGCCGCGGCCATCGAGCAGATCTTCGCGGATGCCGGCTTCCCCGAGGGCGCCTACGTCAACATCTACGCCACCAACGAGCAGATCGAGAAGGTCATCGGCGACCGCCGTGTGCAGGGCGTCTCGCTCACCGGATCGGAGCGCGCCGGTGCCGCCGTCGCCGAGATCGCGGGCCGCAACCTCAAGAAGGTCGTCCTCGAGCTCGGCGGGTCCGACCCGTTCGTGCTGCTCAGCACCGACGACCTCGACAAGGTCGTTGAGGATGCTGCCGCGGCACGCCTCGACAACACCGGCCAGTCCTGCAACGCGGCCAAGCGGTTCATCGTCATCGACGACCTCTACGAGGACTTCGTCGCCAAGCTCACGGCCAGCTTCGCCGCCACCCAGCCGAGCGACCCCACCTCCGAGGAGAGCAAGCTCGGCCCGCTCTCGTCGGCGACGGCCGCCGACCGCCTGCAGGACCAGCTCGACCGGGCCGCAGCACAGGGTGTCACGGTGCACGCGACCGGCGAGCGCAATGGCAACTACTTCGCCCCGGTCGTGCTGACCGACATCTCGCCTGAGGCGGACGCCTACCACGAGGAGTTCTTCGGCCCGGTGGCATCCGTCTACCGCGTCGAGTCCGAAGAGGCCGCGGTGACGCTGGCCAACGACACCCCGTTCGGTCTCGGTTCCTACGTCTACACGACGGATGCCGATCAGGCTGCGCGGGTCGCCGACCGCATCGAGGCCGGGATGGTCTTCGTGAACCTCGTGCTCGCCGACGGCGTCGAACTGCCGTTCGGCGGCGTGAAGCGTTCAGGCACCGGCCGTGAGATGGGCCGCCTGGGTGCCGACGAGTTCGTCAACAAGAAGCTCATCCGCGTCGGCTGACCCCTCCGCTGATCGAGTAGCCCGCGCGCGCAGCGAGCAGGCGTATCGAGATCACTCCAACGCCCCGTCCGACTCGGCACTGGTCTCGATACGCGGCCTCGCTGCGCTCGGGCACCCTTCGACCAACGGCAACTCGTCCCGCTGATCGAAAAGCCCGCGCAGTGAGGAGGCGTATCGCGATCAGTCGAGGGGCCGCAGGATGCGGTCCAGGAACTTCCGTGTGCGCTCGTGCGTCGGCGCCGTGAACAGTTGCTCCGGCGCTCCGCGCTCCACGATGACGCCGCCGTCCATGAACAGGACCTCGTCGGCCACCTGCCGCGCGAAGCTCAGCTCGTGGGTGACGACCACCATGGTCCAGCCCTCATCGGCGAGCCCCTTCATGACCCCGAGCACGTCGCCGACCAACTCGGGGTCGAGCGCACTCGTCGGCTCGTCGAAGAGCAGCAGGTCGGGCTTCAACGCCAACGCGCGCACGATGCCGACGCGTTGCTGCTGCCCGCCCGACAGCTCGTGCGGGTAGGCGTCGCGCTTCTCCGCGAGGCCCACCCGCGCGAGCAGGGCCTCGGCCTCGGCGATGGCCTCGGCCTTGCGCACCCGCTGCACCTGCACCGGGCCCTCGATGACGTTCTCGAGCACTGTGCGGTGCGGGAAGAGGTTGTGCTGCTGGAACACCATGGCCGACCGGTTCCGCAGGGCGTCTCGCGACGCCTTCGACACGGGCTGGGAGAAGTCGATCGACGGGCCGGGCTCGAACGACACGACTCCGGCATCCGGAGTCTCGAGGCCGTTCAACGAGCGCAGAACCGTGGTCTTGCCCGATCCGCTCGGACCGATGAGCACGACCACCTCACCGCGGGTCACCTCGAGGTCGATGGAGCGGAGGACCTCGGTCTCGCCGAAACTCTTGCGCAGCCCCGAGACCGCGAGCAGGGGAACCTCAGTGCGCGACATAGCGGTCCAATCTCTTCTCCAGCCGATTCTGGCCACTCGAGAGCACCAGGCAGATCAGCCAGTACACGAGCCCGGCCTCCATGTAGATCAGCAGGAACTCGCTGCTGAAGGCGGCGATCTTCTGCGCCACCCGGAACATCTCGGTGACGAGGATGATCGAGGCCAGTGACGTGTCCTTCACCAGTGAGATGAAGGTGTTCGAAAGCGGTGGCACGGCCACGCGGGCCGCCTGCGGCAGGATCACCCGGCGCAGGGTCAGCCTGCTCGACATGCCGATCGTGTAGCCGGCCTCCCACTGCCCCCTGGGAACACTGAGGATGGCGGCACGGATGATCTCGGCCGCGTAGCCGCCGACGTTGAGCGAGAACGCTATGACGGCGCTCGGCCACGGGTCGATGACCCAACCGATCGAGGGCAGTCCGAAGAAGATCACGAACAGCTGGACGAGCAGCGGCGTGCCGCGGATGATCGAGATGTAGACGCGGGCGATGCCCGAGATCACGCGATTCCTCGAGAGCCGCATGAGCGCGACCGCGAGCGCTATCGCGAGACCGAGCACGAACGAGATGAGCGCCAACGGGATGGTGCCCGTGATGGCGCCCCAGACCAGCGGCCAGAACGAATCGAGCAGCAGCTGTAAGCGGTCGTCCATCAGCGCAGGCTACAGCGTGGCGACTCCGCCACCACTACTTCGAGACGTCGGCGCCGAAGTACTTCTCGCCGATCTTCGCGATGGTGCCGTCGGCGGTGAGCTCGTCGAGGGCGCCGTCGACGGCCTTCACCAGGGCGGTCTTGTCCTTCGCGAAGGCGAAGGCGCTCAGCGACGGGTCGTCGGTCTCGGCTGCGACACGGATGCCGCTGTCGCCCTTGGTGTTCACGTAGTCGAGGTACGTGAGCTTGTCGTTGATGGTGGCGTCGACGCGACCCTGCTCCAGCAGCGCGACGGCCTGGGCCCAGCCTTCGACGGCCTCGACGTCGGCGCCGTTCTGCTCGGCGATGGCGTACCAGTTGCTGGTGAGCGACTGGGCCGACTTCTTGCCGTCGAGGTCGGCGAAGTCGTTGATGTCCTTCGTGCTGTCCTTGACCACGAGTACGCCGGGCGATGAGGTGTACGGCGTGCTGAAGAGGTACTTCTCCTCACGCTCCGGGTTGATCGACACCTGGTTGGCGATGACGTCGGTGCGACCGGAGTCGAGGCCGGCGAAGATGGCGTCCCACTGGGTCTCCTGGAAGTCGACCTTCAGGTCGAGCTTCTTCGCGACGGCGTTGATGATGTCGACGTCGTAGCCGGTCAGGTCGCCGGTGCCGTCCTCGTGGAAGCTGAACGGGCGGTAGGTTCCCTCGGTCGCCACCGTCAGCACCCCGGCCTTGGCCAGGCCGTACTCGTTGCCGGCATCCGACCCGTCGGAGGACCCGGAGGCGCATCCGGTGAGGGCGAGGGCGACGGCCGCGGCGGCGGCGAGAACGGCGAGGGGGGTGCGACGCATGAGAGGAGCATTCCGATCTGTGGAGCTGGGGGCGCGAGTACCGCGCCCCCGAAGGAAACCTCCAGTCCAGCACGGGCATTCCCTCCTGCGCGAATCTCATGACGGCCGGTTGCGCGAATCAATCATCCGGCGCTATAGCTTTGCGACCGGATGATTCGCTATCGTTGCGGCACACACAGTGAGGTGGTGACGGATGCCGGTGGCATCCGCGGCTCCTCTCGGCTTTCACCGAAAGGTCACGATGTCAGTAGAACCGCAACCGCGCGAGGCGATCACCGACCAGGAGCACCTCAACGTGCTCGGCTACGAGGACTCCTTCAACCGGTCGATGTCACTGTGGGCGAACTTCGCCCTCGGCTTCACGTACCTCTCGCCCCTGGTCGGCGTCTACTCGCTGTTCGCGCTGGCACTGAGCGTCGGCGGTCCGCCGTCCATCTGGTGGATCATCATCGTGGGAACGGGCCAGCTGCTCGTGTCGCTGGTGTTCGGCGAGGTGGTTTCGCAGTACCCCATCCACGGCGGCATCTACCCGTGGACGCGCAGGCTCTGGGGCCGGCGCTACGCCTGGATGGCGGCGTGGGTCTACATCTGGGCGATGATCGTGACGATCACCGCGGTCGCTGAGTTCGGCTCCGGGTTCGCGGCCAGCCTGTTCGGCATCGAGTCGAACCCGACCTCGACCCTGCTGATCACCCTCGCGTTCCTCATCGTGGCTCTCGCGATCAACTTCACGGGCACCAAGTCCCTCGCCCGCGTCGCACGCATCGGCCTCGCCGCCGAGCTCATCGGCGTGATCGGCGTCGGCCTCTACCTGCTCATCTTCCAGCGCCACCAGGACTTCGGAGTGTTCTTCGACACCATGGGGGTCGAGGGAGACGGCAGCTACGGAGCGGCGTTCCTCGGTGCCGCCCTCGCCGGCCTGTTCCTGTTCTACGGCTTCGAGGCCTGCGGCGACGTGGCCGAGGAGGTCGAGAACCCGGCCAAGCGCATCCCGGTGGCGATGATCATGACCATCCTGGTCGGCGGGGTCTCGGCGCTGTTCGCCTTCGGCGGCTACGTTCTCGCGGCACCCGACCTGGCATCGATCGTCTCCGGAGAGGATGCCGACCCCATCCCCGGCATCCTCGAGGCCTCCCTCGGCGTCGTGGGAGCGAAGATCTTCCTCGTGATCGCCATCACCGCGTTCCTGTCCTGCGTGCTCAGCCTGCAGGCGGCGGCCAGCCGGTTGCTGTTCTCCTTCGCCCGCGACGGCATGATCCCCGGGCACGCCTGGCTCTCGAAGGTCTCGGCCGGTGCCAAGGTGCCCACGAACGCGCTCATCGTCGCCTGCACCATCCCGGCTCTCATCGCGGTGCTGGTGTGGATCAACGCCGACCTGCTCGTCCCGGTCACGTCGTTCGCCGTGCTCGGCATCTACGTCGCGTTCCAGATGGTCGTGCTCGCCGCCCTCAGGCAGCGGTTCAAGGGCTGGAGGCCGGCCGGTCCGTTCTCCCTCGGCGGGTTCGGCTTCGTGGTGAACATCGTGGCGCTGGCCTACGGCATCTTCGCCATGGTCCTGCTGGCCATCCCGGGAACCTCCGGGGACTTCTTCACCGACTACGTCGTGCTCATCGGCCTGGGCGTGGTGCTGATCACCGGCCTGCTCTACCTGTTCATCGCCCGCCCCGACCGCAAGTCGACGGCTCCAGCCGGCGATGCGATCGTGGTGGCGGAGAAGCTGCGGGCGCACGGCACCGCAGTGCGCTGAGGTCAGCCCGATCCAGACAAGGTGATGCCCCCGACCCTGAACTGTCGGGGGCATCATGCCGGAGTGCTCGGGCGCTCCAGCGACCGGACGGACCGACGGGATGGCGGACCGTCCGGACGTCTATTCGAGGTTGTCGACCGGGGTGGTCTCGTCCATCGGGTCGCCGTCCTTGGCCGTGAGCCCGAGGGTGTCATCGGGCTCGGTCTGGCGCCAGTCGGCCTCGACGGGTTCCTTCTCGGACCTGCCGGGCTGTGCCGTCCCGTCGGCGTTCACGGTCTCGTCGGGCTGCTCGAGCACGTCGGGCTCGTCCGCTGTCGTGGGGTCGCTCATGTCGACCTCCTCTCGTGAGACGGATGCCGTCTCTCACCATCGACGCTACCCAGTCGAGGCATCAGCCCGCAGGGGATTGACAGGGGCACGAGAACCGCTTCGACCACGTCGAACGGGACGTCGTGCCCGCTCCTCCAGGGGGCTCAGAGACCAGCGGTCTCAGCCCAATGCAGCGTCGATCTCATCGCGGCGGGCGACGACGATGCGCGTCACCACGTCGTCCGGCAGCGGCTTCTCTGCGCTGAAGCGGATCGTGCCCTTCGACAGGGAGTACCCGGCGAGGGCGCCGGCGACGGAATCGACGACCTCAGGGCTGAACGGGAAGACCGACAGGTGCTTCGCCGTCGCGCGCACGCTGATCAGCGGACGCCCGCGGTAGCGCAGCGCCGCCATGCCGTAGCTCATGCCCTGTTCGGCATCCGGGACGATCTCGATGGTGCGATCACGGATGCCGCTCAGCACGTCGCGATCCGCCCCGTCGAGTGTGGCCAGGTAGTCGTCGAGCTCGCCCATGCGGCCATACTGCCAGCGCAGCGGTGGGGTACGACAGTCCGATCCGCATCCGGGAGGGAAGCAGAAAGGGCCCGCCGAAACCGGCGGGCCCTTCTGTGCTGCGAGCAGCGAATGCTTACAGAGCGTTGATGTCCAGCGGGATGCCGGGGCCGAACGTGGTCGACACGGCGCCCTTCTGGATGTAGCGGCCCTTGGCGCTCGACGGCTTGAGGCGGACGATCTCCTCGAGAGCGGTCTTGATGTTCTCGTCGAGCTGCTCGGCGGTGAAGCCGGCCTTGCCCACGACGAAGTGCACGTTGGCGTGCTTGTCGACGCGGAACTCGATCTTTCCGCCCTTGATGTCGGAGACGGCCTTGGCCACGTCCGGCGTCACGGTTCCGGTCTTCGGGTTGGGCATGAGGCCGCGGGGGCCGAGCACCTTTCCGAGACGGCCGACCTGGCCCATGAGCTCGGGGGTCGAGACCGCCGAGTCGAAGGAGGTGTAGCCGTCGGCGACCTTCTGGATGAGCTCGGCGCCGCCGACCTCGTCAGCGCCGGCTGCGATGGCAGCCTCAGCGGCGGGACCGGTCGCGAACACGATGACGCGGGCGGTCTTGCCGGTTCCGTGCGGGAGGATGACGGTGCCGCGCACCATCTGGTCGGCCTTGCGCGGGTCGACACCGAGCTTCAGCGCGACCTCGACGGTCGAGTTGAACTTGGCGGAGCCGGTCTCGCGAGCGAGCGTCACTGCCTCGGTGGGGGTGTAGAACTTGCCGTCTTCGATCTTCTCGGCCGCGGCGCGGTAGGCCTTTGACTTCTGTGCCATGTTGTTTCTCCTTGAGAGAGTGTGGTCGTCTGCGCCTGGCGGGCGCTGCCACGAAATGTCTTGTGGAGGTCGATTACTCGACCGTGATGCCCATCGAGCGAGCGGTGCCGGCGATGATCTTCGACGCAGCGTCGAGGTCGTTGGCGTTCAGGTCGACCATCTTGGCCTCGGCGATCTCGCGCACCTGGGCCTGCGAGAGCTTCGCGACCTTGACGGTGTGCGGGGTTCCGGAACCCTTGGCGACGCCGGCGGCCTTCTTGATGAGCTCAGCGGCGGGCGGGGTCTTCAGGATGAACGTGAACGAGCGGTCCTCGTAGACGGTGATCTCGACGGGGACGACATTGCCGCGCTGCGACTCGGTCGCCGCGTTGTAAGCCTTGCAGAACTCCATGATGTTCACGCCGTGCTGACCCAGAGCCGGGCCGATGGGCGGGGCCGGGTTGGCTGCGCCGGCCTTGATCTGAAGCTTGATCAGACCAGTGACCTTCTTCTTCGGTGCCATTGTTTTCTCTCTTTCTTGAACGAATACTCCGCATGCCGGAGCACTCTCCCGCGCGCCCGATCTGGACGGCGGTGATCTGTCTGCGCGAACGCGACCTTCGATTCTATCGAGATCGCCCTGCGAAATTGCCTAGAGCTTGGTGACCTGATCGAAGCTGAGCTCGACCGGGGTCTCGCGCTCGAACAGGGAGACGAGCACGGTGAGCTTTCCGCTCTCGGGCTTGATCTCGCTGATCGAACCGGGGAGGCCCGCGAACGAGCCTTCCTTGATCGTGATGGTCTCGCCGATCTCGAAGTCGACCTCGGCCGCGATGACGCGAGCCTGGGTCGCACCGCCGCGCGACGAGCCGCCCTTGGCCGCAGGGGCCTCGACGATCTGGACGAGGCTCTTCAGCATGCCGAAGGCCTCCTCGAAGCGGAGCGGCGTCGGGTTGTGCGAGTTGCCGACGAAGCCGGTGACGCCGGGCGTGTGACGCACGACGGACCAGCTGTCCTCGTTGAGGTCCATGCGCACGAGCACGTAGCCGGGGATGCGCACGCGGGTGACCATCTTGCGCTGGCCGTTCTTGATCTCGACGACGTCCTCCATCGGAACCTCGACCTGGAAGACGTAGTCCTCCATGGCCATCGACTGGCGACGGTTCTCGATGTTCTGCTTCACGCGGCGCTCGAAGCCGGCGTAGGAGTGGATGACGTACCACTTGCCGGGCTGGAAGCGCAGCTCCTGGCGGAATTCCTCGTACGGGTCGACGTCGGTCGGCTCGGACTCGGACTCGGCCTCGGCCTCGGCCTCGGCGGCGTCCTCCTCGGCGAAGACCTCGGCGGCATCCTCGGTCGCCTCCAGGGCGGCCTCGGCCTCGTCGGCGGAGTCGATCTCGAGGGCGTCGTCGACGACGGCGTCAGCCTCGGGGTCGTTGCTGTCGGCGATGGCGTCGAGCGCGGCATCCAGGTCGATCTCGACGCTGTCGGCGTCGTCCTCGATGTGGATGGCGGTGTGCTCTGCGGCCTCCACGGAGTCCTCGTCGTGCGCGAGGGTGTTGCCCTCCTGCGCCTCGTCGTCCTCGGACGACTGCTCTGCAGCCGTTGCCCAGTCGACGTCGTCGTGCTCAGTCTTAGCCACTTGTCTCAATCCTTACGTTGTGTGCGGGCATCCGTGCGATACCCACCCGTGCCGCCTCGGCGGCAGCTGCGTCGTACTCTTCTGCTCGTTACTGAGGGGTTCCGAACACGTAGGCGACCACGAGTGCGAACACCCAGTCCAGTGCGAAGACGAGCGCCATCATGATGACCACGAAGACCAGCACGACACCCGTGTAGCTGAACAGTTCCTTGCGGGTCGGGGTGACGACCTTCTTCAGTTCCCCGATGACCTGGCGGACGAACAGCGCCATGCGGGCGAACGGACCGCGCTTGGAATCGCGGTCGCGCTTGGCGTTGGCGACGACATCTTCGCTCGGCTCGTCGATAACTTTTCGGGCCACCTCAGTTACACCTTTCGTGGGCCGGTACGTCAGCACCGACTTGCAGGGCGGACAGGACTTGAACCTGCAACCTGCGGTTTTGGAGACCGCTGCTCTACCAATTGAGCCACCGCCCTATGGCATCCGTCGGACGCCGTAGATCGCGAGCCCCGCTCGAATCCCGAACGACCCCGAAAAAGGGCGCAGAGAATCTTGCTGAATTCACAACACGGACAAGTGTACGCGACCGGACGGGGAGAGTAAAACCGCGACGGATGCCGTCACCGTGGTTATCATCGCTGAATGACGTTCATCGATCCTGACGGCGCCAGCGGGGGCAGTATCTGGGGGGATCCCGACGCGGCAATCGCGCGGGTCAACGCCCAGATCGCCGAAGCGGCGGAACGAGCCGAGCGAGCCGAAGGCGTGCGCCGTGATGTCGACGCTCTGCGTGCGCGCGCCACATCCCCGGGAGGGGAGGTGAGCGTCGAGGTCGACGCCACGGGCAGGCTCACCGACATCGTGTTCGATGCCGCCGCACGGAGCCTCAGGTCGGAGGCGCTGTCGCAGGCCGTGCTGAAGGCTGCGGCATCCGCCCAACGACAGGCGGGCGACCAGGCCGTGGCCATCGCGGCCGACGCGTTCGGCGAGGAGTCCGAGGTGACGGCGCACCTGCGAGCAGAGGTCGAGGAACGGATGCCGCCGGCCACCGACGACACGACGCTGGGGTACCGATGAGCGAGCGCATCTCTATCGACTTCGACCGCATCCAGCAGCACGCCACGAGGGTGGGCAGCGTGGCCGCCGACGTGCGCAACGCGAAGGACGCCGCCGGTTCCATGAACCTGGGCGGGGGCGCCTTCGGACTCATGTGCGGTTTCCTGGTGGCACCGGCCTCCATGATCACGGGGGTCGCAGGCAGCATGATCGGATCGGCCGGTGCTCTCGTCGAGCGCAGCGCGCGCGAGATCCGCGGTGTCGGAGCCGACTTCACGGCTCTCGAGAACCACATCCGCGAAGAGATCGAACCCCTCCTGTCCGCCGTGGATCAGGTTCGCTGAGGATGGCTGCGAACGCCCTCGTCGCCGGCCCGGTCGACATGTCGACCCCGTTCTCGGGCACGTTCCTGCTCGAAGACGGCGAAGCGCTGGTGCAGGCCATCCAGTCCGGCGACTGGGTCTCCGGAGGGCTCGCCGCGTTCTCCGCCATCGCCGACACCGTCGCCGCCGCCATCGACCCGCTCGGATCCCTCATCGCGGCCGGCCTCGGCTGGCTGATGGAACACCTCGAGCCACTCAAGGGCTGGCTGAACGACCTCACCGGCGACGCCGGAGAAGTCGCAGGATTCGCCGCGACCTGGGCCAACATCGGAGCGTCCCTGGCCGCATCCGGTGACAACCTCGTACGCGTGCTCGGCGACCTCGACGCCTCGGAGGGCGACGCGATCGACGCCTACCGTCGCTTCCAGCAGGAGACCGCTGAGCACCTCCGCGCCGCCGGCAGTTGGGCCGACGCCATCGGGGTGGGGATGAACATCGCCGCCACCATCGTCAAGATCGTGCACGACCTCACCCGTGACGCCATCGCCCAGATCGTCGGCTCCGTCGTCTCCTACGCGGCCACCCTCGTCCTCACCCTGGGCGCGGCAACCCCGCTGATCATCTCTCAGGCCAGCAGCCGCGTCGCCTCCCTCAGCGCCCGCATCGGAAAGACCGTCACCCGCCTCCTCGAGTCTGCGAAGCAGCTCACCAAGCTCATCGACCAGCTCGCCACCCTCTTCAAGAAGTTCGACGCCGCAGCCAGCCGGATGCTCCCCGGCAGCAAGACCCCCGCCCTCCCCGGCAGCAAGAGCCCCGACCTGCCCGGCGTACCTCGCTCTCCTGGGGCCCCCGATCCGTCGCCGTTCCGGGTTCCCGGTACCGATCGCTACCTCGACTCCGCCGACGTGACCGACACCTTCAATCGGAGCATGCACAACGCGGATGCAGACTCGGTGATGCTGGGCAAGTACGACGACGGCGGCCCGTCCAGCTACATCAACCAAGCCGGCGGCGACTACACCTACTTCGACCTCGGCAAGGACTGGGACGCGATCAAGGCCCAGCAGGGCCTCTCAAACCAGGAGATGTTCGACGTCTACAACACGCGCTTCCTCGATGAGGCCATGGCCGACGGCAAGCCTGTCCACTTCTCGCACGATCCCCAGAACGACCAGGGCTTCCTGGGTCAAGAGCTCTTGTACTTGACCGAGCACGGCTACCGATTCGATCCCACGACCATGACCGCACACCCCCGGAGACGATGACCGCGATGGACAGCAACGACTTCTTCGACCTGTTCGATGACTTCTGGGGCCAGAAGGCCTCGAACGCCGCCTATATCTTCGATGCGCCTGCAGTGTCGTGCCTGCTGTACGACGCCTTCCCGTTCCGGTTCGGAGTCGATGGACCGCACGGCACATCGACGGCGGGGTACGAGTACTCGACGGACAAGTTCAGCGTCGCTCTCCTCGGGAAGAAGTTCACGCTGGACTCCGACCGCGAATCGATCCTCGCCAACTTCCGTCTCGCAGACGAGTACTGCCGACTGCGCCTGACCGACAAGTACCTCGAGGCCTTCGACGAGTCGCACCAGCCCAGCACCCCCGTCTGATCGGGGCCGCCCCGTCGCACCGCACCGATCGGTCACGTCGGACGACACGAGAGAGACGAGGTACGCCCGTGCCGGTGAGGCAGCTTGAAGCGCTGGGCATCCTCAAGGAGGTCAGATGACGAACCCGAGCGACGTGCGACGTGTCATCGCCGATGAGGGATTGGCGTATTTCAACCTGTTCGACGAGGTCGTTGGATGACGAAGCAGGAATTCATCGAGAAGATGACGAAGCTGGGGTACTCCGAGCCGCAAGCGCTCAATCAGATCTTCGTGGCTGCCGACCCGGATTCTCTTACCGGAGCTCCGTACAACGTCGTCGAGAGATCAGCGGGTGAATTCGTCATCTACGAGCCCGATGGGCGAGGTGGGTACTCCCTTGCCATGGTTGCCCTCGGGCGCCCTTTCCTAGGCCGCTCGCTGGAGGACGCCTACTCGTACGTCCACAACGAGATTGCGGAGGCGCGTCGTATCTACGGCGTTCGGAGGTAGCTCGGTGGGCTGTCAGATCGGGCTCACAGACGGCATCGTCGCGTACACGGGGCACGGAGTGCAGCGCACGCCGGCCGCAGACGCCGAGGCTGCGCTGGCGCTCGCCCCGGGCTCGGCGGGCGAGGCTCTGCTCGCCGAGGTGCGGCGTGTGGTCGCGGCATCCGACACCGTCGAAGCGGACTGGAGCGAGGCGGTCGATGGCAGCCTCTACCCGGTCTTCGCCGAACGGATGCTGCTCCTCGAGCCAGCCCTCGACGAACGCGCACTGCACGCTCTGTCCTGGCGATGGGCCTATCTGCAGACCTTCTGACCGGCGGCATCCGCCGTCGCGGGCGAGGCCCGTGGCTAGGATTGGACCGTGGCTGAACAGCGTCGAATCTCCTCCAAAATCTCCGCGATCGCCGAATCGGCGACCCTCAAAGTCGATGCCAAGGCGAAGGCCCTGCAGGCCGCCGGGCGTCCGGTGATCAGCTACGCCGCGGGCGAGCCCGACTTCGCGACTCCGGCGCACATCGTCGAGGCGGCCCTCGCGGCCGTGCACGACCCCAAGAACTACCGGTACACCCCCGCCGCCGGCCTTCCCGAGCTGCGCGAGGCCATCGCCGCGAAGACCCTGCGCGACTCCGGACTCGAGGTCTCCCCCAGCCAGATCGTCGTCACCAACGGCGGCAAGCAGGCCGTCTACCAGGCGTTCCAGACCCTGCTCGACC
Source organism: Leifsonia sp. Leaf264 (assembly GCF_001422325.1). GTDB lineage: Bacteria > Actinomycetota > Actinomycetes > Actinomycetales > Microbacteriaceae > Orlajensenia. Next base: position 363,476 of record NZ_LMMR01000007.1, on the reverse strand, counting down.
CGGGCGACGAGGTGCTGGTCCCCACGCCATACTGGACCACCTACCCCGAGGCCATCAAGCTCGCCGACGGCGTGCAGGTCGACGTCTTCGCCGGAAGCGAGCAGGGCTACCTCGTCACCGTCGAGCAGCTCGAGGCCGCGCGCACCGAGCGCACCAAGGCGTTGCTGTTCGTGTCGCCCTCCAACCCCACCGGCGCCGTCTACTCCCCCGAGCAGACGAAGGCCATCGGCGAGTGGGCCGAGGCCAACGGCCTCTGGGTCATCACCGACGAGATCTACCAGAACCTGGTCTACGACGGCGTGAAGGCCGTCTCCATCGTGGAGGCCGTTCCCGCCCTCGCCGACCGCACCATCCTGGTGAACGGCGTCGCCAAGACCTATGCCATGACCGGATGGCGTGTGGGATGGATGGTCGGCCCCGTCGACGCCATCAAGGGAGCCGCCAACCTGCAGTCGCACCTGTCGAGCAACGTGTCGAACATCTCGCAGCGCGCTGCGATCGCCGCCCTCACCGGCCCGCAGGACACCGTCGAGGTGATGCGCCAGGCCTTCGACCGTCGACGCAAGACGATCGTCGCCGAGCTCGACAAGATCCCCGGCATCGTCACGCCGACCCCCGAGGGAGCTTTCTACGTCTACCCCGACGTCTCCGGCCTGCTCGGCCGCGAGTGGCACGGCGTCACGCCGACGACCTCGCTCGAGCTGGCCGACCTCATCCTCGAGAAGGCCGAGGTGGCCGTGGTTCCCGGCGAGGCCTTCGGGCCGAGCGGCTTCCTGCGCCTCAGCTACGCCCTCGGCGACGAGCCGTTGCTCGAGGGCGTGCAGCGCCTTCAGCGGCTGTTCGCGTAGTCACCGCCCCGGCACGCCCCGGGCACGGCAGGCCACGTCACGCGCGGAGAATGCAGCAGGCCGCATCCGTCGAGATGACGGATGCGGCCTGATGCCAGCGGAGGATACTAGGCGCGCACGCGGCGTCGCATCACGAGAGCTCCGGCACCGAGGATCATCAGCAGTGCGCCGATGACGCCGGGGACGACGGGGTTCACACCGGTGGAGGCGAGCTGGGCGCTGGTGATTTCAGCAGCCTGCACCTCGATCCGGACGGCCGTGTTGACGCTGGGGTCGCTCGAGAGGGACAGGACCAGCGTGTGGGTGCCGGCTCCGAGGGAATCGACCACCGCTGCGGGGATGTGCACGGTGACACGACCACCTTCCAGGGTGAACGTTCCCGGAACCTCGGTGCGGGTCGAGTAGATGCCGGCATCGAACTCGGATCCTTCAGGGGCCTTCTTCTTGTCGATGTCGACGTCGACGATGACCGTCGCGTCCTCGCCCGGGGAGAGCGGTGCATCCACTGACTTCAGGTCGTCGAGGCTGTCGACGCCGAGGAAGTCCTCGAGCCCGTCAGAGGTGGCGGGAACGTCGGTCGGCGCGTCCGTCGGGTCGGGCGTGCTCGTCGGAGGGGTCGTCGGCTCCGGCCTCGTCGGAGGAGTCGTCGGCTCCGGCGTGCTCGTCGGAGGAGTCGTCGGCTCCGGCGTGCTCGTCGGAGGAGTCGTCGGCTCCGGCGTGCTCGTGGCCGGGGTGTCGAAGCGGTAGACCTGCGGACCCCACGTGATGCTCGTCACGGTCGGGGTGTCGCCCACGTTGGCCTGAACGCCGAAGGCGATGACCTTGTAGTCGCCTGCAGCAGCCAGGATCTCGGCCAGGGTGTGGCCCTCCCACGCGGGGATGCCGGCGATCGGCTTGGAGAAGGCCCAGGTGTCGACACCGGCGGGGCCGACGACGTTGGTGCCCTCGGCGACTCCGGCCATCGGGACGATGGTGGCGAAGGTCTTGCCGTCGGCGAGGATCGCGATCTGGAAGTTGGCGATGCCGCCGGTGGCGGTCCAGCTGATGCCGCGGTCGAGAACGGCCTCGAACTGCGAGGCGTCGAGCTTGTCGGCGTAGATGCCCTTGATGACCTGCGTGCCGGCGGTGCCGGGCTTGAGCTGCAGTCCGGCATCCGTCAGCGCGAAGCTCGACGTCGCAGGGTTGGAGCCGAGGTGCCAGGTGTCGTAGGTCGAGTCTGACTCAGTGCCCTCGACCGTGCTGACCTGAACGGGCGCGGTCGGAGCCGCGTCGAAGTGGGTCTCCTGGGTGCCCCAGTCGATCTCACTGACCGTGGGGAACTCGCCGGGGTTGGCCTGCACGCCGTAGGCGATGACGGTGTAGGTGCGGGCCTTGTCCAGGAGGTAGGAGAGGTCGTGGTTCTCCCATTGGGGAACGCCGCTGATGTTCTTCGTGAAGGCCCACTGGATGTCGCCGTCGAGCGCGACGGTGTTCGTGGTGTCCTCGGCGACGCCGGCCATCGGGACGATGGTCGCGAACCTGCCGTCGCCGTCGAGGATGGCGATCTGGAAGTTGGCCTGGTCGCCCTCCGAGGTCCAGCTGATGCCCTCGGCGAGGAGGGACTCGAATGCCGCCTTGTCGAGGCGGGTCGACAGGCCGTTGATGATCTGGGTGCCCTGCACGCCCGGGAGCAGCTTGAGGCCGTTCACGGTGAGGCTGTACGTGGAGTCGCCGCCGGAGCCGCGGTGCCAGCTGGTGTAGGTGTCCGCGTTCTCGTCCGGTGCGATCGAGGTGACGTAGACGGGGCCGGCATCGGCCGTCGCAGCGGAGACCGATGCCACGAGGCTGGCTCCTCCGGCGAGCATGAGGGCGACGGCAGCGGCGCCGAAGCGTGCGGCGCGACGCCGCGATGTGGGGTGGGTTGGCACGGGGGCAGTCCTTCGTTCGTGAATGCCCGAACCCGGGCATGTATGCACACGCATACTAAGCATCTCGGGGTACGCCCGATGACCAAATGGGGGACTTCACACCCGAATTGGGGTACAGCACGCGTGGTCCCGACTTCGGTCCGAAAATGGGTCCAGCGACCGGGCTACGCCCTCGGCGACGCCAGCGCCTCGAAGCCGTCGAGCAGCCTGTCGAGCCCCCAGATGAACTGCTCCGTGCCGATGTAGCGCGCCATGATGTCGGCGCTGGCCGCAGACAGCGGGAAGTACTCGGCAGGCACCGCCTCGAAGCTCGCGCGGCGTGAGGAGATCCGTTCGTCCTCCGACGGAACCGGGGCGGTCTGGTCGACCTCGGCAGCCTCGAGGGCGACGGCGCCGAGCACGTAGACGATGATCGCGTAGGACGCCCGCGCCGCGTCGTCCTGCGCCAGGCCCGCGTCGCCGAGGAGCGCCAGCATGGCCTCGCCGAGAGCGAGGGAGTTCGGTCCGTCGATCGGCGAGCTCATCAGCAGTGCCGCGGACCCCGGATGCGCCAGCAGGGTGCTGCGGATGTCGAGGGCGACGGCACGGAAGCGCTCGCGCCAGGTCAGGTCCCCCGAGCCGAGCACAGCGGTGTCGTTCTCGCCGATGAGCCTGTCGACGACGGCGCGCAGCAGCGCGGCCTTGTCGGGGAAGTAGGTGTAGATCGCGTTCGGCGCGACGCCCATGCGCGCGGCGATGCGACGGATGGAGACGGCATCCGCCCCGCTCTCATCGAGCAGCTCCAGCGCGACAGTCACGACCTGCGCATCGGTGAAAGCCCGCTCCGGGCCCGGCCGTCGCTTCACATGCCCCACGAGAATCTCCTCTTGACAAGATCACTGTACACCGTGCAGTCTTAGCGCATCCGCATTACTGAACACCGTACAGAGATAGGTTCGACATCATGAAGAAGACCACAGTGACGGGGCTCCTGCTCATCATCAGCGCCGTCGTCGTCAACGCGGCGTTCGCGCTCCTGGGCACGGCGTTCGACTATCCCGACATCCTGCAGCGGCCCGCGGTCGAGGCGCTGGCGCGCTTCGCCGCCGACCCGATCGTCATCGGTGCCGGCTTCACCCTCCTCGCCGCCGGTGCGGCCATGATGGCGCCCATCGCCATCCGCATCGCGCGGCAGGTGCCGGCCAGCCGCCTCGGCATCGCTGCGACATCCGTCGGCGTGACAGCAGCCGTCGTGCAGGTCGTCGGCCTCCTGCGCTGGCCGTTGATCGTGCCGTTCCTCGCGACGGCGATGGACGGGGCGTCAGCATCGCAGCAGCTCGACATCGCCGCTCGGTTCACGACGCTCAACACGATTCTCGGCCAGATGATCGGCGAGACCTTCGGCTACCTGTTCACGGCCGCCTGGACCGTCCTGGTGGTCATCGTGCTGCGCCGCAGCGCCGTGATCGGCCGCCTGCTCGCCGCCCTCGGTTTCGCGTCCGCCGCCCTCATCCTCACCGGCGACCTCATCCCCTTCGACGTGCCGGGAACCGACGCGGCGAACTTCATCGGCTACGTGCTGTGGAGCGTCTGGCTCGTGCTGCTGGGCGTCGTCTTCCTGAGGCGCGGCAGGCGCACGGCATCCGCCGCTCTGCCGACGCACGTCCTCGCCTCCTAGGCGGGAGATCGCAGCCAGGTCGCGTCGCGTCCTGCACGGCTGCGCGTCCACGCCATCACCGCCTCGCAGCGGTCACGGATGCAGGATGAGGCTCGCCACGGCTGCGATATGCGGCCGTGTCGCGCCTCATCCTGCATTCGAGCTCCGTCAGGGGCGCAGCGCCTCCCGGGCGGCATCCGCCACGGCGTCGGCGACGGCCGAGAGCAGCTCGGACCGCAGGTTCCACTGCTGCCAGTACAGCGGAACGTCGATGGAGCGGTGCGGCTCCAGCCGCACCAGCTCCCCGGCGGCGAGTGCCCCGGCACACTGCGCCTCGGGCAGCATCCCCCACCCCATGCCGAGGAACACGGCTCGGGCGAAGTCGGCGGATGCCGGCACGTAGTGCAGCGGCGGATCCGTGAGCACGCCGTACTCCCGCAGCGCCAGCGCCTGCAGGTCGTCGCGCCGGTCGAAGTACACGCTGGGAGCCGCAGCGTAGTGCGCGGCATCCGGTGGTCCGGCGTGACTCGGCAGCCAGCGATCGCGGTACTCCGGCGAGGCGACGGCCAGGTAGCGCATCGCCCCGAGTCGGCTCGATGTGCAGCCGGCCACCGGCGCCTCCCGCGAGGTGACCGCCGCCATGACGGCACCGGTCTCGAGCAGTTCCGCGGTGTAGTCCTGGTCTTCGCGGTGCAGGTCGAACACCACGGGGGCCGATGCCGCCACCGTGGCCAGGGCCGGCAGGATCCACGTGGCGAGGCTGTCGGCGTTCACGGCGAGAGGCATCCGCGTCGCCTGCTCCTCCTCGAGCCCCACGGCGACGAGGGCGTCGTGCTCGAGGAGGGCGGTCTGGCGAGCGAGGCGCACGACGGCGGCTCCGGCATCCGTCGCCCGGACCGGCTTCGACCGCACCAGCAGCACGCGGCCGAGTCGTTGCTCGAGGGCCTTGATCCGCTGGCTCACGGCCGACGGGGTCAGGCGCAGCTCGCGGGCGGCGGCGTCGAGGGTGCCGGCGTCGACGACGGCGAGGAGCGTGCGGGCCAGATCGAGCGGGATCTCCATGTGAAGCAACGCTAATGCACCGTCAGAATGATGAGCTGGATTGATGATGCGGATGCCCGTAACGTCGTGAGCATGCTCCCCCTCGTGCCCCTGCTCGCCGGTCTCGGCGTCGGCTTCTCGCTCATCATCGCCATCGGAGCGCAGAACCTCTACGTGCTGCGGCAGGGCATGCGACGCGAGCACGTGCTGGTCGTCATCGCGATCTGCGCCCTCTCCGATGCCGTGCTCATAGCGGTGGGCGTCAGTGGCATCGGCGCCGCGCTGCAGCACGTGCCGTGGCTCGTGGTCGTCGTGCGCTGGGCCGGCGCCGCCTTCCTCATCACCTACGGCATCCTGGCGGCGCGGCGGGCGTGGAGCGGCGAGGGCGGGCTCGTCGACGCCTCGGAGGAGGGGGCGGATGCCGCAGCTGACGAGGGCGACGAGACACGCTCGGCGCCGACCGCCGGCGTCGCCACGGCCACGCGCGCACCGCGGGTCGCGGCATCCGTCACCGCCGTCGCCGCGACCACCCTCGCCCTCACCTGGCTGAACCCCCACGTCTACCTCGACACCCTGTTCCTGCTCGGATCCGTGGCCAACAGCTACGCCGACGACCGCTGGTGGTTCGCCGTCGGCGCCATGGCCGCCAGCGTCATCTGGTTCTCGGCGCTCGGCATCGGCGCCAGGCACCTCGGCCGCGTACTGCGGTCGCCGCGATCCTGGCGCATCCTCGACGGCGTGATCGCCGCCGTGATGGTCGCGCTCGGAGTCATGCTCCTGCTGCCGTTCTGACCCATCGGACGCAGGATTCGATGCTGGCTGTCGATTCCACCGTTCCCCTGTTCGTCGTACTGACGTAGCGTGACGAGAAGTCGCGCGATGACGACGACAGACCAGGAGAACCAGATGCGATACATGCTGTTCGTGGCGACCGACCCCGAGGCCGAGCCCTACGACGCCGAGCACGACACCATCCAGCAGTGGGTGGGCGAGGTCTACGGAAGCGGGATCGGCGTGCTCGGCGACAGGCTGCGGGAGCCCCAGGATGCCAGGACCGTGCGCGTGCGTGACGGCGAACTGCTGGTCACCGACGGCCCGTTCACCGAGTCGAAGGAATGGATCGCCGGCTTCGACATCATCGAGTGCGCCGACCTCGACGAGGCCGTCGCCATCGCCGGGCGGCATCCGATGGCCCGCTTCGGACGTATCGAGGTGCGCGAGTTCTGGACCCTCGGGCTCGGTTCGGAGTCCTGATGCAGTACGCCATGTTCGTGGTGGTGGATCCGGATGCCGAACCCTATGTCGCCGCCGAGGACGACTACGCGGAGTGGGACGCCGCCCTCGAGCGGCGTGGCGTGCTGTTCGACAAGCGCCGGCTGCGACCGGCCGACGAGGCCACGACGCTGAAGGTGCGCGGCGGCGAGCTGATCATCAGCGACGGCCCGTTCACGGAGTCGAAGGAGTGGATCGCCGGCTTCGCCCTGCTGGAGTGCGCCGACCTCGACGAGGCCATCGGCATCGCCCGCACCCACTCGATGGCCCGCTTCGGACGCATCGAACTGCGCCCCCTGGCCCAGGCGAACGGGGACCCGCTCGAGTGAGGGACGACGGTGCTGTCTCGCACGGCTCCCCGGATCCGGATGCGGTGACGGATGCGGTCACGGATGCTGTCGCGGCCGCGATCCCGGTCACGGCTGCGGTCACGGCCGCTCATGCCGAGGAGTGGTCGCGCATAGTGGCGAGCCTCATCCGCGTGACCGGCGACTGGTCGCTGGCTGAGGATGCGGCGCAGGACGCCTTCACCAAGGCGATCGAACGCTGGCCGAGGGAGGGCGTTCCGCGCAACCCCGGCGCGTGGATCACGACGGTGGCGCGGAACGGCGCGCTCGACCGCATCCGTCGCTCCGCGAATGAGGCGCTGAAACTGAGGGAGGTGGCGATGATGGACGAACTCGACCGGCCCGACAGGGAGTACGACTCGGGATACGACATCGACGACGACCGCCTGCGCCTCATCTTCACCTGCTGCCATCCGGCTCTCGCGATCGAGGCACGCGTGGCCCTGACCCTGCGCACCGTCGCCGGACTCACGACCCCCGAGATCGCCCGCGCCTTCCTGGTGCCAGAGGCGACGATGGCCCAGCGCCTGGTGCGGGCGAAGCGCAAGATCCAGAACGCCGGCATCCCCTACCGCGTGCCGCCGGCCGAGCTCCTCGACGAGCGCCTCGCCGGGGTCCTGGCGGTGCTGTACCTCGTCTTCAACGCCGGCTACACGCTGACGGATGACGCCGCCCACGACGAGGCGCTCTCGGTCGAGGCGATCCGGGTGGGAGTCGTGCTCACCGAGTCGCTGCCGCGCTCGGCATCGGCGCACGCGCTGCTCGCGCTGATGCTGCTGCAGCACGCCCGCCGCGCCGGCCGCACCGATGCCGACGGCGAACTCGTCTCCCTCGAGGACCAGGACCGCACTCAGTGGGACACGGCTGTGATCCGGCGCGGACTCGACGCCCTCGACGCCTCCTACAGGCTGGAACCCGTGCCGGACCGTTACCAGGCGCTCGCCAGCATCGCGGCCTGCCATGCGACGGCCCCGACGGCCGACGCCACCGACTACGCGCGCATCGCCTCGCTCTACGCCGGCCTGGCCGCCGCCGATGCGTCGCCGATCGTCGCGCTCAACGCCGCCATAGCGCGGGGCATGGCCGACGGCGCCGAGGCCGGGCTCGCTGCCGTCGACGGTGTGGCGGCATCCGGAGCCCTCGACGGCTACTACCTACTACCGGCCGCCCAGGCCGATTTCCTGCGCCGACTGCGCCGAACGGAGGCCGCCGCCGAACGCTACGACGCCGCCATCGCGCTGGCGCAGCCCGGCCCCGAGCGCCGATACCTCGAGCGGCGTCGTGCTGCGCTGTCCGCGCGGCCGACCGGCTAGCCCCTTCCCCCGGCCGGGCCGCGCCCAGTCGCCCAGTCGCCCATCTTCGTCGCAATGACGGAACCGCGACCCCTTCATGCCGACGAATGCGGGCGACTCGGCGACACCGGGGGGGCGAGTGCATCAACCAGTCGGTGGATGCGTCGGGTCATCCGTCGGGGGGCTGCCGGATGCCTGCAGTCGCTGCCACGCTGAGAGCATGAGCGAACCTGAAGCCGTCGTGCGCGTGCGCGACCTGCGGAAGCACTACGGGCAGCACCACGCCGTCGACGGCGTGAGCTTCGACATCCATCGCGGCGAGACCTTCGCGCTGCTCGGGCCCAACGGCGCCGGCAAGTCCACGACGATCGAGATCCTCGAGGGCTATCGCGACCGCACGGGCGGCGAGGTGAGCGTGCTCGGCGTCGATCCGGGCAGGGGCGGCCTGGCCTGGAAGGCGAGGCTCGGCATCGTGCTGCAGTCGGGTGGTGAGTCCGGCGTCATGACCGTCTCCGAGCAGCTGCGCCACTTCGCCGGCCTCTACCCGAACCCGCGCAGCGTCGACGAGGTCATCGCCGCAGTCGGCCTGCAGGACAAGGCGAAGACGCGCATCTCCAGACTCTCGGGCGGACAGCGTCGTCGGGTCGACGTCGCCCTCGGCATCGTCGGCCGCCCCGAGCTGCTGTTCCTCGACGAGCCGACCACGGGATTCGACCCCGAGGCCAGGCGCGACTTCTGGACCCTCATCCGTCAGCTGAAATCGGAGGGGACGACGATCCTGCTCACCACTCACTACCTCGACGAGGCCGCCCAGCTCAGCGACCGTGCCGGTGTCATCGCGAGCGGCAAGCTCATCGACATCGGACGCCTCGACGAGATCGGCGGCGATGACGCCCGGATTCCGCGCGTGCGCTGGCGCGACCGCGACGGCCTGCGCGAGCGGCGCACCACGGAGCCCGGCGCTCTCGTCGCCGCTCTGTGTGCGGAGTTCGGTCATGAACCGCCCGAGCTCGAGGTCATCAGGCCGAGCCTCGAGGACATCTACCTGCGCCTCGTCGCCGAGTCCCAGGCGCAGCTGGATGAGCTGGATGAGGAGGTGCACGCATGAGCCTCGTCGCCCTCGGCGCCTCCCGCGTGCGCTACGAGACCGTCGGCTACTTCCGATCGCCCGACGCGGTGTTCTTCACCTTCCTGTTCCCGCTCATCATGCTCGGCATCTTCACGGCGGCGTTCAGCTCGTCCGGCGATGTCAGCGCCGGCCCCGGCACGACGTCCATCAGCGTCGGGGCCTACTACCTGCCCGGCATGCTGGCTGCCGGCATGCTGCTCTCCGGGGTGCAGAACCTCGCCGTCGACATCGCCGGGGAGAAGGGCGACGGCACGCTGAAACGGCTGGGCGGCACCCCGCTCTCCCCGGTGAGCTACTTCCTCGGCAAGATCGGCCAGGTCTTCGTGACCGGCGTGCTGCAGGCCGCACTCCTCCTGCTCGTCGCCGGGACCGTCTTCGGAATCGCCCTGCCGACCGAGCCGTCCAAGTGGGCGACCTTCGCCTGGGTGTTCGTGCTCGGCATCATCACCTCGGCATTCCTCGGGATCGCCCTCTCGGCACTGCCCCGCTCGGGCCGCAGCGCCACGGCCGTCGTCATCCCGATCGTGCTCATCCTGCAGTTCATCTCGGGCGTGTACCTGCAGTTCTACCTGCTGCCCGAGTGGATGCAGAACATAGCGAGCATCTTCCCGCTCAAGTGGATGGCCCAGGGCATGCGGGCCGTGTTCTTGCCCGACGACTTCGCCGCCCTCGAGGTGGGCGGATCCTGGGACCTCGGTGCCGTGGCCATCGCCCTGCTCGTCTGGCTCGTCATCGGGCTCGTGCTCAGCCGGCTCACCTTCCGCTGGATCCGCAAGGATGCCTGACCCGAAGCCGGGTGGGCCCATGACCTGGCGCCGAGGCTGGTGACAGAGTAGACCCGTGCAGAATCGACGCTGGTGGGACGTTGCCGCCGTGGCTGTCGCCCTCGTGGTGGCGGCCATCACGGCGATGGTGCCCCCGTTCGGCGCATCGGACTGGGGCGACTGGGCCTGCGTCGCGGCGTTCCTCGCGTTCTACTTCGGCTACGGCCGGTGGCGCATCATGTCGCCGCCGAGCCCGCACGACACCATCGCCGTGGTGGGGTTCGCCGTCATCCTCGCAGTGGGCGTGGCCTTCGAGCCGTCGTTCGCCATCCTGCAGACCTTCCTCTATCCGTTCGCCTGGTCGATCGCCACGAACACCAGGGGCGCCGTCCTCGCCAACCTGCTCATAGGCTCCGCCGTCGTCATCGGCTACACGGCCCGCTACGGCATGGCCGGCCTCGCCAACGGCATCGCGATCGCAGCACTCTCGGTCGTGTTCTCGCTCGCTCTCGGCCTCTGGATCACGCGCATTGCCGAGTACGGCGAGGAACGCGCGCAGCTGCTCGCCGACCTGCAGGCCGCGCAGGGCGAGCTCGCAGCCCTGTCGCGGGAGTCCGGCGTGGCCAGCGAACGCGAGCGCCTGGCCCGCGAGATCCACGACACCATCGCGCAGAGCCTCACCGGGCTCGTCATGGTGGCGCAGCGCGCCCGCGGCGAGGTGGCGGCGCTCGATGGGTCGGAGAAGGCTGTCGAGAGCGTCGAGATGATCGAAGCGCTGGCCCGTGAGTCACTGACCGAGGCGCGCTCGCTCGTCGCATCGATGGCGGCGATGCCGGCGGGCTCCAGCCTCGCCGAAGCGCTCGAGCGACTCGCCGACCGCTTCCAACGTGAGACGGGCGTGCAGGTCACGACATCCGTCGACATCGGCGCCATCGACCGCGAGCGCGAGGTCGTGCTGCTGCGCTGCACCCAGGAGGGGCTCGCGAACGTGCGCAAGCACGCCCGCGCTGCAACGGCCACTGTGCGCGTCGAGCAGGGTGACGGGCTCATCGTGCTCACCATCAGCGATGACGGATCCGGACTCTCGGCCGGGTCCGGGGACGGGTCGGGCTCCGGGCCCGGCAGGTCTGGGTCCGGCAGTTCGGGGCCCGGCGGCTCCGGCCCGGGCGGGTTCGGCCTCGCCGGCATGCGCGAGCGCGTCGGCCTGGTCGGCGGGCGGCTCGCCGTCGGCGAGACCCCGGGCGGTGGGACGACCCTCACCATCACGGTGCCCGTGCCGCCGGTGCAGGCCGATGCCGTTGAGGGTGCCGGTGACGGTGCCGCCGATCCGGCGACGGATGCCGCCCCCGGCGTCGCGGCATCCGATGGCCGGCACCAGGGCCTTCCGAGCTGGCGCTCCGGAGTCGCTCCGTGATCCGGGTCGTCGTCGCCGACGACCACCCGATCGTGCGTTCCGGAATCGTCGGCCTGCTCGCGGCAGCCGACGACATCGAGGTCGTCGGCGAGGCCTCGAGCGGCGAGGATGCCCGGCGACTGACCGCCGAGCTGCGACCCGACCTCGTGCTCATGGACCTGCGCATGCCGGGGGTGGGCGGCGTCACGGCCACGGCCGGCATCCTGGCCGACGGGGCGGCATCCGGGAGCCCGACACGGGTGCTGGTGCTCACGACCTACGAGACCGACGACGACATCATCGGCGCCATCGAGGCCGGAGCCAGCGGCTACCTGCTGAAGGCGGCACCCCAGGACGAGATCATCGAGGGCGTGCGCGCCGTCGCCGGCGGCCAGACCGTGCTCGCCCCGACCATCGCGGCCATGCTGGTGCAGCGGGTGCGCACGGGAACGACGGCCCCGGATGCCGCAGCCGCACCACGGCTCTCGGCCCGGGAGGTGCAGGTGCTGACGCTGGTGGCGGCGGGCCACAGCAATCCGCAGATCGCCGCGACCCTGTTCATCGGCGAGGCGACGGTGAAGACGCACCTCTTGCACGTCTTCGAGAAGCTCGCCGTGAGCGATCGCACCCGCGCCGTGACGCGCGCGATGGAGCTCGGCCTGCTCTGAGCGGCGCTCCCTCCGCCTTCCTCCGCCTCCCGTCGCCGTTCCTCGACTTTGCAGTTGTGGCTGCCTGAGCTGTTCTCGAGGCAGCCGAAACTGCCAAGTCGGGGCGCGCTGTGGACAGCGCTCCCCTCGCACGCCGTGCCGCTGCGACACTCGGCGCATGCCTCGGCCCTCACCGCTTCCGAACTCCTTCGAGTGGCGCGGCTTCACCGTGAAGGAGGCGGCGACGGAGGGATTGTCGCGGGCCCGCCTGCGGCCGAGCGACCTCGTCTCGCCCTTCCACGGCACTCGTATACCGGCGCGGGTCCAGCTCGATCTCCTCGCCCGCAGCGAACTGGCGATGCGGATCCTGCCCGAGGGCGCGTTCATGATCGGTGCGACCGCCGCGCTGCTGTGGCGGATGCCGCTGCCGCACGCCGTGGCGGCCCAGGTCGAGACCGCCCTCGACGTCGCCGTGACACCGCCTCGGGCCGCGCCGCGACGGAACGGCATCCGCGGTCGCCAGATCAGCATCGATCGGGCCGAGCTCGTCAGCATCGGAACGGTGCGGCTCACCTCAGCCGCACGCACCTGGTGCGATCTCTCGCCGATGCTCGAGCTCCCCGACCTCGTCGCTGTCGGCGATCATCTGATCCGGCGTCGAAGTCCGACGTGCACCCGGGCCGTCCTGGCCGGCGCCGTGGACGCGTTCGGGCGACGGCGTGGGCGCGCGCTGCTCGAGCGAGCGTTGCCGCTGCTGAGCGACCGATCGGAATCGCCGCCGGAGTCCGTTCTCCGCGTTGTCCTCACGACAGCCGGCCTTCCGTCGCTACTGGCGAACGTCGACATCGTCGACGAGAACGGACGCTTCGTCGCTCGCGTCGACCTGCTGTTCGCCGAGTACCCGATCGTGCTGGAGTACGAGGGCGATCACCATCGCGACAAGGCGCAGTGGAGGCGGGACATGACGCGGATCGCCGAGATCGAGTCGCTCGGCTACACGGTGATCAGGGTGAACGCCGACGATCTCGTCGACGTGGCGGGCCTCATCCGTCGCATCGAACGGCAGCTGCTGACGCGAGGGTGGCGTCGTTGATCCTCGACGTCGCAGTTTCGGCTGGCTGCCGGATGCGGCAGGCAACCGAAACTGCCAGGTCGACCGTGGCCGGAGGCGAGACGCCGACCGGGGCGGTCGGCTCCCTAGACGAGCACCGCGACGAGCAGCAGGATCAGGCCGATGAGGGGCGCGGTCGCCTGCACGGCGGCCGCGCGCCCCTTCGTGTGGTCCGAGAGGATGAGCACGAGCGCCGCGGCCACCATCGAGCCGGCGCTCGCGAAGGCGAGGGCAGCGCCGATCTCCAGCGACCCTGCGGCGAGGAATCCGATGCCGATCGCGAGGATGATCGCCAGGAACAGGTTGTAGAAGCCCTGGTTGAAGGCGAGCCCCCTGGTGATCTCGGCGGTCTCGGCCGTGGTCCCGAAGGTGCGGCGAGTCGACGGCGCGGTCCAGCGCACTGACTCCAGCACGAAGATGTACACGTGGATCAGGGCGGCGATGCCGAGGAGCAGCAGGCTGGCGATGAGCATGCTCCACCCTATGGCGCGGACGGAGCCGCAGCTACAGCGGCCACAGCGGCTACAGCGGCTACAGCAGCAACGCCAACAGCGCCCCTACAGCAGCTTGCGCGCCGTCGCCCAGGCCGTCAGCTCGTGCCGCGACGACAGCTGGAGCTTCCGCAGCACCGAGGAGACGTGGGTCTCGACCGTCTTCGTCGAGATGAACAGGGTCGCCGCCACCTCCTTGTAGGCGTAGCCGCGGGCGATGAGGCGCATCACCTCCTGCTCGCGCGCCGACAGGCGATCGAGCTCCTCATCCGTCGACGCGATCTCGCCTCCGGCCGCCCCGAAGGCGTCGAGCACGAAGCCGGCCAGCCGCGGGGAGAACACGGCGTCGCCGCCGGCGACGGCGTGGACGGCACGGCTGACGTCGGATCCGGAGCTGCCCTTCGTGATGTAGCCGCGGGCGCCGGCGCGGATGACGCCCACGACGTCCTCGGCCGAGTCGGAGACGCTCAGCGCCAGGAAGCGGGTACCGGGAACGAGGGCTGCGGTGCGACGGATCACCTCGGCGCCGCCGGAGGATGCGGCATCGGCTCCTCCGGGCAGGTGCACATCGAGGAGGACGACCGTGGGGGCCATCGCCGTGATCACGGCGATGGCCGAGTCGACGTCATCGGCCTCCCCGACCACGAGAACCGACTCGTCGAGGTCTGCTCGCAGTCCCGAGCGGAAGATGGAGTGGTCGTCGACGACGACCACGGTGATCGGCTCAGCCACGGGACGCCTCCCCGGTCTCGAAGCGCAGGTGCACCTCGGTGCCCACGCCGCCGGCGCCGGCGGACACCGTCCCGCGACCGCCGGCCCGACGCATCCGCCCGATGATCGACTCGCGAACGCCGAGACGGTCGGAGGCGACGGATGCGGGGTCGAACCCCGGTCCGCGGTCCCTGACGAAGACGTCGACGGCGGTCGCCGATCCCTCGATGTAGACCGAGACGTCGCCGCCGGCGTGCCTGGCGGCGTTCAGCATGGCCTCACGGGCGGCCGCGGCCAGCTCGCCGCTCGCCCGCTCGGTGGATGACCCGACGGCGACGACCTCGATGCGCACCGAGTAGTCGAGCTCGAGCGCCGAGGCGAAGTCGCGCAGGTCCGTGGCGAGGTCGCTGTCGGCCGGGGAGTCACCCTCGAACAGCCAGCTGCGCAGCTCGCGCTCCTGCGCCCTGGCCAGTCGACCGGCCTCGCTCGACGCGCCGGCCCGGTTCTGGATGAGGGCGAGAGTCTGCAGCACGGAGTCGTGCAGGTGCGCGGCGATCTCGCTGCGCTGCTCGTCCCTGATGCGGGCGACCCGCTCCCTGGTGAGGTCGTTCCACAGAGTCACGAGCGACGGGGCGTAGACGAGTCCGATGCCCAGCACGACGACGAGGGCTGCCACGGCCACCTGGGTCGGGCTCTCGTTGGCCCGGGGGCTGAGCAGGAGCACGAGGGCGAGGAGGGCGAGAGCTGCTGTCGCGACGATGCGGATGGCGCGCTCGGTCCGGATGCCGCGCCCGGGGTCTCGGCGGTCGATGAAGCTCACCCACGCACCGGCCGCGGCCGAGAACACGACGGCTCCGACGACGGGGGTGAGCCAGCCGGGCAGGATGCCGAGAGCGCCGGCGACCACGCCGTCGGAGAGGGCCTGGGCGATGGCGATGGCGACCTCGACGAGGGCGATCGTGATGAGGATCCATGCCACAGGCGCGCGACGGGTGATGCGCGCCTCGTCGGGCCCGGCAGGCTCGGCCCACGGCGTGAAGGCCCAGAGCCAGAGGTAGAGCAGCACACCGGCGCCACCCAGGAGCGCCGTCACGACGAACAGCGCCCGCACGAGGACCGGCGGCCAGCCCAGGTGCCTGGCCAATCCCCCGGCGACGCCGGCGATCTGGCAGTCGCGGTCGCGGTCGAGTGCCGGAGCCGGCGCGCCCGAGGGGCGGCCGTGCCCGCGCGCAGCCACCCCGGGGCGCGGGGCCTGACGGCGGGCGGATGCTGTGGACACCCCTGAATCCAATCACGCGTCGGTCGACCCCGGGAGGCGGGCCATGAGGAATCAGGGTCCGGTCAGGGTCGTACCTGATAGCGAGCCGAGTGGCCGGGGCGGCACCATCGAGTCATGGCAGAGAAACAGACCCCACCAGACGAATCGGCTCCCTCGGAGTCCGCGGCACCGGACATCGGAGACGGCTCGACGGATGCGGAGTCGACTGCCACGATCCCCACGGATGCATCCGCATCGACGGGGAGCACGGCCGGCGGATCGCTGGGGGGCGAGTCCGCCGGCCGCATCCCGCCCGTCGAGCCCGACACCGGCTTCTTCGGATGGATGCGCTCGCTCGGCGTTCCGCGCCTTCCGGGCTGGCTCGGCGGTGTGGCGGCCGGCGTGAGCGCCAGGCTCTCGATCGACCCCGTCATCGTGCGCGGCGTGCTCGTCGTGTGCGCCCTGTTCGGCGTTCCCGTCTTCCTCCTCTACGGCCTCGCCTGGCTGCTGCTGCCCGACACCACTGGGCGCATCCACCTCGAGCAGCTGCTCCGCGGCGTCTGGGACAAGGCTCTGGTCGGCATCGCGATCCTGGTGCTGCTCGGCCTCTCCCCGTTCGCATTCGGCGGCAACCCGTTCATCGACGACACCTGGGACGCCGTGCAGTACGGCGGCTTCTGGACCTCCAGCCCGTGGGTCTACGCCATCAGGTTCCTCTGGACCGTCGCTCTCATCGGCGCCATCACCGCCCTCATCATCTGGCTGGTGCGCCGCAACCGCACCTCGGAGCGGGTCAACGCATCGACCTCTCCGGAAGCCGCGTTCGCGCAGTACGAGTCCGAGGCTGCAGGGCGCACGACGACTGCGGGTACGGCGGTGCCGGCGACTGGAGCGGCAACGTCGACCGTGGCCGCGGCATCCGTCGGCCCTGACACGATCCAGAGCACGACGACGGATGCCGCTCCAGTCGCGGCCGAGCCGGTCGCCCCAGCGCAACCGACCGCCGTCGACCCCGGCACCGACGAGTACGAGGCCTGGAAGGCGCAGCACGCGGCCTGGCGCCTCGACCACGAGGCGTGGCGGCAGTCGCAGGCCGACGCCAGCCGCGAGGCCAGGGCACGGCTCGCGGCCGAGAACAAGGCGCGCGCCGCGGCCTTCACGGCTCGTGCAGATGAGGCCAGACGCCTGCGCAAGCTCACGCGACCGCGCACGAGCTTCGCCTACATCGTGGCGACTGTCGGCGCCGGCCTGGTGGCTGGCTCCATCGCAGCCATCGCCGCCCTCGGCAGCGCGACGAACAGCGCCTACGCCGTGACGATCGGGCTCGCCGTGGCCGCGCTGGTCTCGGCGCTCTCGATGGTCGTGGCCGGTCTCCTGCGCCGGCGCAGCGGCTTCCTCGCCTTCGTCACCATCTCGGCCCTCGTGCTGGCCTTCGGCTCAGCGGCGGTGCCGCGCACCGACCGGATGGTGCTGGGCGACACCTCCATCCCGCTCACCGGATCGCAGAGCTACCTCCTGCCGGCCGGCACCGCGTACATCACCGCAGGGGCGAGCACGGCGGCCGTCGACGGTACCCCGCGGATCGACATCACCATGGGAGCCGGCAACGTCTACCTCGACGTCTACGACGGGGTCACGGTGAAGATCGACGCCGAGTTCGCCTCCGGCTACTCGTCGGTGTGGACCGTCGACGAGAACGGCGAGTACTCCGACGGCCAGGAGCTCAGCCGCGTGACCGACGGCGATGGCGACATGCATCTCGTCGGAACTGTCGGCGGTGCATCCGGCACGACCACAGGCGCACCTGACGCCGTCATCACAGTCCACGGCCTGACCGGGGGCATCCAGGTCACCATCCACGAGGAGAACCGACCATGAGCGCAGACAC
Source organism: Leifsonia sp. Leaf264 (assembly GCF_001422325.1). Taxonomy (GTDB): domain Bacteria; phylum Actinomycetota; class Actinomycetes; order Actinomycetales; family Microbacteriaceae; genus Orlajensenia. The sequence goes on along the minus strand of NZ_LMMR01000007.1, from coordinate 345,741 downwards.
CACCCCTACGACGCCCTACGAGAACATCCAGACCCCGGTGACGGATGCCGCTGCTCCGGATGCCGCCAGCCCGACGCCCGAGCCCTCGACGACGTCACCCGCTCCCACCGGCCCCGTCATCCGCTGGGCCGCCGTCGTCTGGGGCCTCGCCTTCTCCGCGCTCGCGGCGGTGCTGCTGTGGATCGTCACCGACGTCACCCGTCGCGACGACGTCTCGACGTGGCTGGAGACCCTCACGCCGGGCACCTTCGTGCTCTACGCGGTGCTGGCGCTGGGCGCGCTGCTGTTGGTCGCTGGCGTCGCCGGCATCCTGCGGCGGACGACGCGCCCGCGCGGCTGAGCCCGTCCCACCCGCTCGCCGGTTGTGGCCGCTCCGAACGAGAGGGAGCGGCCACAAGCGGCGAAGGGTGAGGCGCGCAGCGAGCTCGGCTAGCCGGACCTGCCGGAGCAGTCCTCAGCGCACCGCCACCCGGTCCACCACGACCTCGCCGTCGATCACGGTCAGCAGCACCGGCGACTCGGCGAAGACGTCGGGATGCGTCGTCAACGGGTTGTCGGCGAACACCGTGAGGTCTGCGCGCTGCCCGACCTCGATGCGGCCGCCGTCCTCGCCGACGGAGCGCCAGTACTCGCTGGTGTAGCCCTCGACGGCCGCGGCGGCCGAGATCGCCTGCTCAGGCAGCACGGGCTCGACCTCGAGGCGGCCCGTCGGGCGCCGCAGCACTGCAGAGCCGAGGCTGGCACGCGGGTCGTACGGGGCGATCGGCCAGTCCGAGCCGAGCGTCACGATCACACCGCGACGGCGCAGGTCGCCGATGCGCCAGGCGCGGTCTGCACGCTCGTCGCCGAGGCGCGTCGACCAGTTGTCGCTGTGATCGGCCTTCGAGTAGTGCGTGCAGTGCGTCGGCTGCATGCTCGCCGCGATGCCGGCGTTCGCGATGGTGTCGAGCACCTCGTCGGGCAGGGTCTCGATGTGCTCGATGCGGTGCTGCGTGCCGTTCCCGTCCAGGGCCGCCAGCGTCTCGGCGACGAACGCTATGCCCTTGTCGCCGATCGCGTGCGTGGTGGTCGGGATGCCGCGATCGTGGAGGTACGCCACGGCGCGCCTGTACTCGCCCTCGTCGAGCCACAGCGAATCGGTCGACTCGCCGCGGGCATCGGGCTCGAACAGCCATGCAGTGCCGTTGTCGATGGTGCCGTCGATCATGAGCTTCACGCCCTTCACCTGCCAGCGCCGGCCGCCGGTGCTCTGCAGATCCACGACCTGGTCGAGGTCGGCATCCGTGAACCCGGGCATGACGAAGGGCGAGATGCGCAGACGGATGCCGAGCTCCGCCCGCGCCTCGACCGCCTCCAACAGCTCGAACGAGTCCGGAGCCGAGAGGTCGAGCATCTGGCCGGCGACCAGGCCGGACTCGGCCATGCCGCGGAACAGCGCCTCGAGCGCATCGACGCGATCGGCGAAGGTCTGCTCGGGCAGGTGCGGCCACAGCAGCGCCTGCGCGCTCAGCTCGAGGAGCAGGCCCGTGGGAGCGCCGAGGGAGTCGACGACCACGCTCGAGGCATCCGCGAAGATCTCGCGCCCGGTGATCCCGGCGATGCGCAGAGCCTCTCGTGAGACGACGGCCGAGTGTCCGTCGAACAGCGTCACGTACACAGGACGCCCGCAGTCGATGCCGTCGAACAGGGTGAAGGAGGCCTCTCCGGAGCCGAACGCGTTCGGGTCGAGCCCCCAACCGAAGACCCACGGGTCGTCGCATCCGCTGATGTGCTCGGCGAGCGCCGCACGCACCTGGTCCCACTCCATGAGGCCGGACAGGTCGACGCCGCGCGTCATCTGGAGCCCCATGATCGGGTGGATGTGGGCGTCGATGAATCCGGAGGCGATCGTCGCGTCGCCGAGGTCGATGATCCGCTCCGCGCTCCAGTCGGCGGCATCCGCTGCCGGTCCGACGCCGACGATGACGCCGCCGCTGATCGCGACGTAGCCGGCTGCTGCCGCGGCGGCTCCGGACACGGTTCCTGCCCCGAGCACCTCGGGCGTGAGCACGGCGCCGCCGAGCACGAGCAGTTCGCAGGTGGCGCTCATCGGGTCGCCTCCGCGAACTCGCTCGCCCCGCCGATGCGGGCGTACACGTCGGGCCGCGTGCGCTTCCAGACGAGGGCCAGCACGATGCCGACGAGGAAGGTGACCGGAGTGATCGCGATGAGGATGGCGTTGACGGCCGGCCCTGCGGCCGTGAGCAGGTCGAATGACGAGCACAGAACGTAGAGGATGCCGAGCTGCAGCACACCGGAGACGATGGCGGCGGGAATCACGTACCACTTGCGCGCGAGCTCGCGGTTGCGCACGAAGAAGACGACGACGGCGACGCAGGTGAGCACCTGGAGCGCGATGATGCCGATCACACCGGGACTGTTCACCCACAGCAGCAGCTGCAGGTACGGGTCGAGGCCGAAGACGGCGAACGCGCCGACCACGATGACAGCCAGCACTGTCTGCACCAGACCGGAGACGACGGGAGATCCTGTTGCGGCATCGACCCGGTGCAGGGCCTTCGGCAGCACGCCGTCCCGCGCCAGCGAGAAGGTGTACCGGTTGATGGCGTTGTGGAAGGCGAGCTGCGAGGCGTAGACGCTGGTGAGGATGAGCAGGTACATCACGAGCTCGGCCCAGGCGCCGAGGTAGTGCCCGGCCTCGGCGAAGACCAGGCCGGCCGGGTTTTCCCCGGCGGCCGCGACGGCCTGCGACTCCCCGAGACCGATGATGATCGCCCACAGGATGAAGCCGTAGAACACGGCCATGAAGATGACCGAGATGTAGGTGGCACGCGGGATGGTCTTCTCCGGATCACGGGCCTCCTCGCGGTAGAGGGCGGTGGACTCGAAGCCCATGAAGGCGGCGAAGCCGACGCCGAGGATGGCGAACATGCCGGGGTTGAACAGGTTGCCCGCGTCGAAGGTTCCGAAGGTGATGCCATCGGCGCCGCCCTGGGCCAGGATCACCACCGCCAGCACGACGAGGATGAGGGCCTCGAGGGCGAGCAGCACGCCGAGCACCTTCGCTCCGACGTCGATTCCGCGCCAGGCGACGAGGAAGACCGCCGCGATTCCGATGCCGGCGATGACCCACCACGGCACGTCGATGCCGAACTCGTTCTTCAGCATCTCGTGGCCCTGCGTGCCCATGAGGCCGTAGAGGCCGATCTGCAGGGCGTTGTACGACACCAGCGCCACGAAGGAGGAACCGAGGCCGACGGCCTTTCCGAGAGACTGCGTGATGTAGGTGTAGAAACCGCCGAGCGCCTTCACGTAGCGCGTCATGGCCATGAAGGCGATGGCGAAGATGCCCAGGATGATTCCGGCCACGGTGTAGGCCAGCGGCGCCGAGACGCCGCCGATGAGGATGGCGAGCGGCGCCACTCCGGCGATGATCGTCAGCGGTGCCGCCGCCGAGATCACCATGAAGACGATGCCGCCTGTCCCGAGCGCGTTCCGGCGCAGGGACTGCGAGTCCGGTGATGCGGTCACGGATGCATCCTGCTCCGGTGCGGGTGATGTGTCGATGAGTTCCATGGCTGAGCTCCCTTGCTCGAGTCGTTCGTGTCAGCGATATCTCGATCGGTGATGACGGCTCGATAGGCGATTGCGATGGTGTCGACGGTAGGAGTCAGATGTTTCGAGCACGTCACGAGAATCAACCGATTACGTGAAGTAAATCGATTATGCACTATTGATTCCGTGATGCATAACCGATTTTGCACAACGAATTCCGCACTCTTCGACGAGTCAGCGCTGCGGAATCCGTCGGGTGGAGCCGCGCTCGATGACCGAAATCGCAACCTCGACGCGCTCGCCGCGACGGGAAGCCGGTCCGAGGGCGTCCGCGAGGAGTTGCATGCACTGCCGCCCGAACTCGCGGGCCTGCAGATCGAGTGCTGTGATCGACGGCTCGGTGAGGGCGAGGGAGTCGCTGTCGACGTAGCTGGCGAGCAACAGGTCGCGACCGATCTCGAGACCCGCGGAACGGATGGCGTCGGCGGCGATCAACGCCGTGCCCTCGGGTGCCGTGATGATCCCGTCGACACCGTCGAGATCGGCCAGCAGCCCGTCCAGGAGCCCGCGCACCTGCTCGGTCGTCGACTGGAAGTCGCCCACGAGCATCAGCTCCTCGACGCCCTTCTCCGCGCACCACTGCCTGTAGCCGTCCTGCATGCCGCGGCCCCAGGCGATGGAACGGTCGGGCAGCAGGCAGGCGGGCCGGCGGCATCCGTTCTCCCAGAGATGATCCAGCAGCAGACGGATGCCGCGACGGTGGTCGCCGTAGACCACGCCGTACGGGTCCTCGGCGTCCGCCGGCGCATCCTCGCCGCTGACGACGGGACTGCGCCCGGCGAGCAGGCGACGCACGATCGGGTCGTCGTCGATCGGATCGATCATGATGAAGCCGTCGAGCTGCTCGGTGATGCCGGAACGCGGTGCGAACGCCGTCGGCATGAGGGTGACGAGCAGGTCTGAGGCCTGCGCCTCCTCGACGGCACCGAACGCGACGTCCATGTAGTACCGGAAGCTCAGGGTGTGGTCGGGGACGTAGAGCCCGACGGCCCCCGAGCGCGAGCTGCGGAGGTTGCGCGCAGTCACGTTGACGACGTAGTCGAGTTCGTCGGCGGCATCCTTCACCCGCTGCCGTGTCGCCGCGGCCATGCGCCCTTTGCCGCTCAGCGCGAGCGAGGCGGTCGCCCGGGAGACCCCGGCCCGTTCGGCGACATGTTGGAGGGTGATGACGTCGGTGGCTGGCTGCACCTCGTCAGTCTAGGCAGCGCCCCGGCCGTCGATGTGCGCACGACGGGCCGGGCCGTTCGAGATCGACGTGCCTGTGGCGTCCGCTCGCCGGTTGTGGCCGCCCGCCGACCGCCCCCGCGCCGGTTATGGCCGCTCGGCGCCGTCGGAAGCGGCCATATGTGGCGAGCGGATACGGCCGTGCGCCCGGCGCTAGCGACCGGCGGGCTCCTCGGCCGTCTCGGCCTCCGCCGCCGTGAGGGTCTCCCCGCGGAAGAAGGCCGGGCGCTTGTGCCACTGCCACAGCATGATCACGACGCCGCTCAGGATGACGACCATGCCGAGCACGAAGACCAGGCCGATGCCGAACACGTGGGATCCGCTGCCGTACTCGGGGTCCATGCTGTCGATGAGCGTCGTGAAGAACAGCACGGCGAGGATGGCGCCGCCGATGAGCGGGAACAGCAGCGTGAAGAAGACGTTGCGCACCGAACGGAACCACTGGTCGCGGAAGAACCAGACGCAGGCGAACGCCGTGATGCCGTAGTAGAAGCAGATCATCATGCCGAGAGCCGTGATGGTGTCCCAGAGCACGTTCTCGCTGAGGAAGCGCATGACCGTGTAGAACACCGAGGCCACGACGGCCGACACGACCGTGGCGTAGCCGGGGGTGAAGAACCGGGGGCTGACCGACGCGAACTTCTCGGGGAGCGCGCCGTAGTGGCCCATGGCCAGCAGCGTGCGCGCCGGCGAGACGAAGGTGGACTGCAGGCTCGACGCCGAACTGGTGAGCACGGCCAGCGAGACCAGCACGGCGAGCGGGCCGAGGATGGGGCCGGCGAGGTGGAAGAAGACGTTGTCCTGGATGTCGGGGTTCCCGAGGCCGAACTCGCCGTCGCCGACGCCGGCGAAGGCGATGAGCGAGACGGCGATGAGCAGGTAGAGGATCACGATCGTGACGACGGTGATGGTGGCGGCCTGGCCCGGCGTCTTCGACGAGCCCTTGGTCTCCTCGTTCATCGTCAGGGTGACGTCCCAGCCCCAGAAGATGAAGATCGAGAGCGAGAGGCCGGCGGCGAAGGAGCTGAACGACTCCACGGCGAACGGGTTGAACCACGCCAACTCGATGGGCGTCGCGTCGAAGGCGTTGCCGTTCGCCACCTGCACCAGGGCGGCGACGGAGAACAGCACGAGCACCAGCACCTGGAATCCGACGAGCCAGTACTGCAGCTTCTGGGTGGTCTGCATGTCGCGGTAGGAGATCAGCGTCGCGCCGAGCATGAACAGCAGGCAGGTTCCCACGTTGATGAACGGGTTCGCGGCGAGGTCGGCGATGTCGGGGTTTCCGGCCACCTGCGAGATCAGCAGGAAGAGGAAGTCGACGGCGATGCCGGCGAGGTTCGAGAGCACCAGGATGGTCGCGGCGACCAGCCCCCAGCCGGCCATCCAGCCCACCCACGGGCCGAAGGCGCGGGTCGCCCAGGTGAACGAGGTGCCGGAGTCCGGCATCCGTCGATTCAGCTCGCGATAGCCGAACGCCACCAGCAGCATCGGGATGAAGCCGACGAGGATGATGGCAGGCACCTGGACGCCGACCTCGGAGACCGTCGGACCGAGGGCCGCCGTCAGGGTGTAGGCCGGGGCGATGCACGAGATGCCGATGACGATGGCGCCGATGAGGCCGACCGAGCCAGCGCTGAGCCCCTTGCCCTTCTTCACGGTCTCGCTGCCTGCTGTGCCGGGGATGGCGGCACTGGCCGCTGTGAGCGGCGCCTTCGGGTCTGAGGAGTGCGTCATTGCTGCCTCTTTCAGGCTGTGGTGCGAGGCACCACGATCATGGGTACTGGGAGTTCGCGCAGCATCTTGGCCGCCGTCGAACCGAGGAAGAGGTGTCGTGGTGCCGCGAGGCGGCTCGAGCCCACGAGCACCATCTCGCCGGGCTCCCAGTCGAGGGCGCGCACGGCATCCTCGATGCTCGAGCCCGTCGCCGTGGCCGCCGACGCCGCTATGCCATCGGGGAGGGCGCGGCGGGCCTCCTCGAGGACCTCGTCGGCGTGCGCGCTACCGGTGAGTGCGGCCAGGTGCTCGTCGAGTCCGGCGGGCAGGTCGATCGACGCCAGCGAGAGCAGGCGCAGCGGGCTCTCGGTCTGGCGGGCCAGCCGAACTGATGCCTCCAGCAGCGTTTCAGCTCCGGGGCGGGTGCCGATCATCGTCGTGACCCGCGTGACGCCGAGGTCCACGGGCGTCTCGCGCGCTCCGGCCGGGGCGAGCGCCACGGGCACGTCGGAGGAGTGCAGCAGCTCGTCGGCCACGGAGCCGATCCTGGAGCGGCCGAACAGCCCGCCACGGGCCGCCCCGACGACGATCAGCCTGGCACCGAACTCGTGGGCCGCGAGGATCAGCCCCTCGGCGAAGGACTCCGCGTACCGGATGTGCAGCGCGCGTTCGACGCCGTCACCCAGGCGCCGCGATGCGGCGGCGAGCCAGGACTGCGACTGCTCCTTGAGGAATCGCTCGTATCCGGCATCCGTCGGCACCGAGGCGTTGCGGGCCTCGCTGGGCAGCACCATCACCACCTCGAGCACGGCACCGCTCGCGCGGGCCAGTCGTGCGGCCAGGGCCAGCGCGTCAGCCCCGGAGTCGTCGGCCGTGTAGCCGGCGACGATGCGGGGCGCGGCGCTCATGCGCCCGCTCGCTCCACGATTGCCGCTGCGGTCTCGATGCCCATGCGGATGGCACCGTCGACGTGTTGGTAGCCCTTGCCCGCCAGGTCGCTGCAGGAGAAGTGGATGGGGCCGACAGGGGTGCGCAGGTCCGAGCCGTAGCGCGCCAGTCCGCCCATGTCGAAGCTCGCGGCGTAGGCGCCGCGGGTCCACTCCTCGCTGCCCCAGTCGCTCAGGTAGAACACCTCGGGGGTGAGGGCCTCGTCGCCGTAGTAGTGCGACAGCGACTCGAGGATGGCGGTCTTGCGGTCCGCCTCGTCGAGCGCGAAGACGCCGTCGGCCGCCTCGTCGGCCACGAAGCCGACGAGGGTGCCGCGCGGGTCGCCGTGGTAGCTGTTGTCGTAGGCCTCGTGCACCAGTTCGTAGGGGCTGAAGGCTGTGCCGGAGAGGCCGTTGTCGCGCCAGAACGGCGTGGAGTACACGGCGTGCACCTTGATGACGAAGCCCATCGAGAGGTGCTGGTGCAGCTGCTGCTGGCGTCGCGGGAGCGGCGGCTCGTAGGAGATGCGGCTGATCAGGATGGGCGGCACGGCGAGGATCGCGAAGCGGGCGCTCACCTCGAGGTTCTCCGTGACGGCCGTCACGCCATCGGCGCCCCAGCGCAGCGTGCGCACCGGGGAGTCCAGGTGCACGTCGTCCCCCAACCGCTCGGCGAGCAGCAGCGGAACCTGCTGCAGGCCGCCCACCACGCGCTTGTCGAGGATGAAGTCGGCGTCGACGAGATTGGAGAAGCTGCCGGCGGATGCCGCCATCAGCAGGGCCTGCAGGGCGGAGAAGGCGTGCGCCGGCTTGGTGAGCATGGCGCCGGCGATGAACATGCCGATGTTCTCGCGCGCTTCTTCATCATCGGTCTGCGTCTCGAGCCAGCGGGAGAAGGAGACCTCGTCCAGGTCCTTGGCGAGCGGATGCGCCCAGGGCGCATCGGGGTCGATCTCGGCCACGAGGGCGTCGAGCTTCTCGATGAGCGTGAGGATCTCCTGCTCGGTCTGCTCGGCGACGGGGAAGATCTCGCCCTCGAAGGTGCGCTTCTCGCCCGTCGGGCCGATGTAGACGTTCAACCCCTCGCGATAGCGCTCGTAGGTCTCGAGCCCGAGGTCCTCGAGAGTCTCGATCAGCGCGTCCTGGTCGGGCGAGACCCACTGGCCGCCGATCTCGAGCGTGGCGCCGTCGATGTCATCGGTCCAGAGGCGGCCACCGACGCGGTCGCGCGCCTCGAGGACGGCGACGGTGAGGCCGGCCTTCCGGAGCTCGCTGGCGGCGGTGAGTCCGGATGCTCCGGCTCCGATCACGACGACGTCGCGTTCGATCTTCTGCATGGTGCGTGTGTTCCTTCGTTTCGCTGATCGAGTAGTGCCCGGCGAAGCCGGACACGTATCGAGATCAACTGGGGATGTGCGGGTCTGTCGATGTGGTCTCGATACGGCTGCTCGCTTCGCTCGCGGCCTACTCGACCAGCGACGGCTAGGAGACGGGGATGAGCGTGTACTTCGTCGAGAGGTACTCGTGGATGCCCTCGAGCCCGCCCTCGCGGCCGATGCCCGACTGCTTGACCCCGCCGAACGGCGCGGCCGCGTTGGAGACGACGCCCACGTTGAGGCCCATCATCCCGGTCTCGAGGCGCTCGATCATGCGGTGTCCGCGCGCCAGGCTCTCCGTGAAGACGTACGACACCAGGCCGTACTCCGTTCCGTTCGCGAGGCGCACAGCTTCATCCTCGTCGCTGAACGTCGTGATGCCCAGCACCGGGCCGAAGATCTCCTCACGGAGCATGCGGCTGTCGGCGGGGACGTCGGCCAGCACCGTGGGCTCGAAGAAGCTGCCCTCGCCGTCGACGGCACTGCCGCCGGTGAGAACGGATGCGCCGCGAGAGACTGCATCCGTCACCAGTTCCAGCGAAGTCGAGACCGCTGCGTCGTTGATGAGCGGGCCGATGGTCACGCCGTCCTCGGTGCCACGACCGACCGCCATGGCCTTCACGCGCTCGGCGACCTTGGCGGCGAACTCCGCAGCCACGGCCTCGTGCACGATGAAGCGGTTGGCGGCCGTGCAGGCCTGGCCGATGTTGCGGAACTTCGCCAGCATCGCGCCGTCGACGGCCTTGTCGAGGTCGGCGTCCTCGAAGACGACGAACGGGGCGTTGCCGCCGAGCTCCATCGAGGTGCGGAGGATGCCCGTGGCAGCCTGCTCGATGAGCTTGCGGCCGACGCCGGTCGAACCCGTGAACGACAGCTTGCGCAGGCGCGGGTCGGCGATGATCGGAGCCGAGACGGCCGACGACGTCGACGTGGTGATCACGTTGACGACTCCGGCGGGCAGGCCGGCCTCGACCAGCAGCGCGACGAACGCCAGGGTCGTGAGCGGCGTGAGTTCTGCCGGCTTCACGACCACGGTGCACCCGGCGGCGAGCGCCGGAGCGATCTTGCGCGTCGCCATGGCCAGCGGGAAGTTCCACGGCGTGATGAGGAAGCAGGGCCCGACGGGCTGCTGGGACACCAGCATGTGGCCCGTGCCCTCGGGGTTGAGCCCGTAGCGACCGCTGATGCGCACGGCCTCCTCGCTGAACCAGCGCAGGAACTCGCCACCGTAGGCGACCTCTCCGCGCGCCTCGGCGAGGGGCTTGCCCATCTCGAGAGTCATGAGGAGGGCGAAGTCCTCCTTGCGCTCCTGCAGCAGGTCGAAGGCCTTCCGCAGGATCTCGCCGCGCACGCGCGGTGCCGTGGCCGCCCAGTCGGCCTGGGCTGCGACAGCCGCGTCGAGGGCGCGGGTGCCGTCCTCCACCGAGGCGTCGGAGATGGTCGCGATGACGGCGCCGGTGGCCGGGTCGCGCACGTCGAGCGTCGCGCTGCCGGCGGCATCCGTCCACTCGCCGCCGATGAAGAGCTGGTGGGGAACGGATGCGAGCAGCTCGGCCTCACGCGATGCCGTCACGAGGGCGCTCATGCTGCGACCGCCCCGGCGTCGGCTGCGAGCGCGTCGGCGATGACGCCGAGGCCCTCGAGCAGCAGGTCGTCGCCGATCGTGAGTGGTGGCAGGAACCTGATGACGTTGCCGTAGGTGCCACAGGTGAGCACGATGACGCCGGCCTTGTGCGCAGCGCCGGCGACGCGGCCGGTGAGGGCGGCATCCGGAGCTCCCGTCGCCGGGTCGACCAGCTCGATGGCGACCATGGCACCGCGACCGCGCACGTCTCCGATGCGGGGGTCGGATGCCGCGAGCTCGCCGAGGCGACCGAGCAGCACCTCGCCGATGGCGGCCGCGCGCTCGATGAGCCCGTCGTTCTCGTAGGCGTCGATGGTGGCGAGGGCCGCTGCGCAGGCGAGCGGGCTGCCGGCGTAGGTTCCGCCGAGGCCGCCGACCTGGGCGGCGTCCATGATCTCGGCGCGACCGGTGACGGCCGACAGCGGAAGTCCGCCGGCGATGCCCTTGGCCGTCACGATGATGTCGGGGACGATCCCCTCGGCGTCGCTGGCGAACCACTGGCCCGTGCGACCGAAGCCGGTCTGCACTTCGTCGGCGATGAACACCACGCCATTGGCGCGGGTCCAGGCGAGCAGGGTGGGCAGGAAGCCGTCGGCGGGAACGATGAAGCCGCCCTCGCCCTGGATGGGCTCGATGATGAGCGCGGCGAGGTTCTCGACGCCGATCTGCTTCTCGATCTGCAGGATGGCGCGCTCCGCGGCTTCGACGCCGTCGAGGCCGCCGTCGCGGAACGGGTACGACAGCGGTGCGCGGTAGATCTCGGGCGCGAAGGGGCCGAAGCCGTTCTTGTACGGCTGGTTCTTGGCGGTGAGGCCCATCGTGAGGTTGGTGCGCCCGTGGTAGGCGTGGTCGAAGGCCACCACGGCCTGCTTCCGCGTGTAGTGGCGGGCGATCTTCACCGCGTTCTCCACGGCCTCGGCACCGGAGTTGAACAGGGCGCTGCGCTTGGCGAAGTCTCCGGGCGTGAGTCGGTTGAGCGCCTCCGCGACCTCGACGTAGGAGTCGTAGGGGGCCACGGTGAAGCAGGTGTGCGTGAAGCGCTCGAGCTGCTCGGCGACGGCCGCCACGACGCGCGGGTTGGAGTTGCCGACGCCGGTGACGGCGATGCCGCTGCCGAGGTCGATGAGCGAGTTGCCGTCGACGTCGACGACGACTCCCCCGCCGGCAGCAGCGGTGAAGATCGGGATGGTGGCGCCGACTCCGGCGGCGACGGCCTCGGTCTTGCGGCTCATCAGCTCGATCGACTTCGGCCCCGGGATGGCTGTGACGAGGCGGCGTTCCTGCGGCAGGCTCGGGCCGCCGGTGACGGCGGACGTTGGCGCGGATTCGACGAGGGTCATGAGCGGTCTCCAGATGCTGCGAGGGTGACGTGCGATGTGGCGATGCTAGACCCGAACGTCATGGAGGCCGATGGCCGCGGCGTACACTGTGAAGCTCCCTATTGTCCACCACGTCTATCGCTCGGAGGCGGCCGTGCTCCCCACTCTCGCGACGCTGCTGCGCAGGCCCGAGCTCGCCCTCACCCTGCTGAGCGACGTCGATACGCTGCCGTCGGGGGCGCTCGACCGCGGGGTGCAGTGGGCGCACAGCACCGACCTGTCCGACCCGACGCCCTTCCTCGTCGACGACCAGGTGCTGCTCACCACGGGGACCCAGTTCGGCGACAGTCCGACGGATGCCGACGCCTACGTCGCCCGGCTGGTCGACCGCGGTGTCGTGGGCCTCGGCTTCGGCACCGAGGTGGTGCGCGACGGAACCCCGGTCTCCCTCGTCGAGGCCTGTCGACGCTACGGCCTTCCCCTCTTCGAGGTGCCCTACCGTGTGCCCTTCATCGCCATAGCCCGGGCTACCGCGGACCTCATCGCCGAGGATGCTTACGCCAGGCACTCGTGGGCGCTGGATGCGCAGCGCGCCATCTCGCTCGCGGCGCTCCGCCCCGATGGGCTGCGTGCTGCCCTCGCGGAACTCGCTCGCAGCCTCGGGCAGGGCGTCGCCCTCTTCGACGCGACTGGAGCCGTCGACAGGGTGTTCCCGGCAGACGCGATCGACCCGACGGCGCTGCGCGGTGTGCGTCAGGACGCGACGCTCCTGCTCGCCCGAGGCACGCGCGCGAGTGCTACCTCTGCAGCCGGCGATGACACCCTCACCCTGCACACCCTCGGCCGACGTGGCCGGTTGCGCGGCGTTCTCGCCGTGGGCGGCGGCACGTCGCTCGACCAGTCGGCGCGCGAAGTCGTGGCTTCGGTCGTCGGACTCGCGAGTCTCGCCCTCGAGCAGAACCACGAGCTCGACGCGTCACGGTCGCGGCTGCGCACGGGGCTGCTCCGGCTGCTGCTCGGCGGCGAGGTCGAGCTGGCGAGCATCGCCGGCACCGAGCTGTGGGGCGGGATGCCGGCCGGCGAGGTGAGGGTCGCTGTCATCGCCGTCGATCCCGACCGCCGCGGCGCCCTCGAGGAGGTGCTCGAGATCGAGGCGCGACGCAACGCCTCCTCCGCGTTCTTCGGTGCAGTCGACGGCGAGCTTTTGGTCATCGCGACTCCGGCCGCGCTCCCGCTGCTGCGCCGGCTCGCGGCGACCTTCGATGCTCGAGTCGGGCTGTCGGCGCCTGCCGCCCTCGCCGAGCTGCCACGGGCCCGGGCCCAGGCACAGGGCGCGCTGGGGGCGGCATCCGTCGCCGAGGGATCGGGTGGGGCCGTCGTCGACTTCGAGACCGTCGCGGCCGGGGGCGTTCTCGCCTCGCTCGGAGCGACGGATGCCGCCGAGATCGCCCGCGCCACCCTCGCACCGCTGGCGCTCCACGACGCCGAGAACGGCACCGCGCTCATCGCGACGCTGCGTAGCTGGCTGGAGAACGACGCGCAGTTCGACGCGGCGGCCCAGGCTCTCGGCGTGCACCGGCACACCGTGCGCAACCGCATCGCCGCAGCCGAGCGGGTGCTCGGCCGCGACCTCTCGACCTTCCCGGCACGCGCCGAGCTGTGGGCGGCGCTGGTCGCCTCCCGCTGATCGCCTCTCGCTGATCGAGTAGTCCGTTCCGCACCTCCGCTGATCGACCAGCGCCCGGAGGCGAGCGGGAAGCGAATGGGAAGCGAGCGGGGTGGCCCTAGATCTCCAGCCCCACGATCACGGGCTCGGGCTGCAGGATGATGCCGAACTCGGCCTGCACCCGCTGCTGCACGTAGCGCGCGAGCTGGGCGATCTCCTCGCCCGTTGCCTCGCCCCGGTTGGTGATGGCGAGGGTGTGCTTGCCCGAGATGGCGGCCTGGGTTCCCGGCAGGGCGAAACCGCGGCGGATGCCGGAGTGCTCGATGAGCCACGCCGCAGAGAGCTTGACCAGGCGCGGGGCCGGCTCGGCCGACGGTGACGGTGCGGAGAGAGCCTGCTGGGCGGCCTCCCACGGGTCGAGGGCCGGTCGGTCCAGCGGCTCGACGACGTCGGGCGCATCGGCGGCCATCGGCCAGCGCGGGGCGTCGGCCGGCAGGGTCCTGGCGAAGCTCTCGCGCACGATCGGATTCGTGAAGAACGAGCCGGCGCTCCAGGTGTCGTTGTCCTCGGCGTTCAGCACCATGCCCTTCGATGCCCGCAGGGCGAGCACAGCGGCCCGCACCTGGGAGATCGAGACCCTGTCTCCTGGCTGCACGCCGAGCGTGCTGGCCAGCTGCGCATAGGCGATCGGCTGGCCGAGCTCCTCCCCGAGAACGTCGCGCTCGTGCGCGGTGTCGTGGAGCTCGAGTTCGATCGAGACGACGACGCCCTGCCGGCCCTGCTTGATCACCGAGGTGCGGTAGCCCAGCTCGAGGTCGGCCGCCGCGACGCGCTCCACCTCACCACTGTCGTAGTCGAGGAACTCGATGGCGGTCAGCGCGCTGGAGACCTCCTGGCCGTAGGCGCCGATGTTCTGGATCGGTGCGGCCCCGGCCAGTCCGGGGATGCCACTGAGCGCCTCGATGCCCGACCATCCGTGCCGCACCGTGTAGGCCACGAGGTCGTCCCAGGGTTCGCCGGCCTGCACCCGCAGCCGCACGAGCCCCGGACCGGAGGACTCCGGCAGCACCTCGATGCCCTGGGTCGCGATGCGGATGACCGTGCCATCGAACGGCTCGTCGCTCGCCACGGTGTTCGAGCCGCCGCCGAGGAGCAGCCAGTCGCCGCCGTCGGCCCAGACCGCGAGCACGGCATCGACCAGGTCGCGCTGGGTCGTGACGGTGAGCATCCGTTCAGGCAGCCCACCGACGCGCATGGTGGTGAGCTCGCGCAGGGCGACGATCGAGGACTCCGGCATGGGCTAGAGCCGCACCCGCACCTGGGCCTTGCCCAGCACGGTCGCGTCGTCGAAGCTCACGGCCAGGTCGATGCGGGCGACCGATGCCTCGACGTCGAGTGCGCCGACCTTGGCGACGATTCTCACGACGGCGCCGTCCTGCGGGTCGACGAGCACGGGACGCGTGAAGCGCACCTGGTAGTCGACGACGCGGGCGGGGTCGCCGGCCCAGTCGACGACGGGCTGCACGGCGAGGCCCATGGTGAGCATGCCGTGGGCGAGGACGCCGGGCAGGCCCACGGATGCCGCGACGTCGTCGCGGTAGTGGATGGGGTTGAAGTCTCCGGATGCACCGGCGTAGCGCACGAGGGAGTCGCGTGTGAGGGTGACGGAGCGCTCGGCGACGATGTCGCCGACGGTCAGGTCGGTCAGCTCGGGCATCACTCGTCTCCTCGCACGACCAGGGTGGAGATGGCGGTGACGACGTGCTCGCCGGCTGCATCGGTGATGGTGGACTCGGCGGTGACCATCGAGTGGCCGCCGAGCGTCTTGACGCTGGTGACTGCGAGCTGCGCCGTGAGCTCGTCACCGGCGACGATGGCGCGCGTCGTCGTGAAGCGCTGGTCGCCGTGCACGACGCGGGTGAAGTCGATGCCCGAGTCGGCCTCGGCCAGCAGCTGGGCGAGGGTGATCTCCTGCACGACGATGGCGAACGTCGGCGGCGCGACGAGGTCGGTGTGACCGGCGGCGCGGGCGGCATCGACGTCGAGGTTGATCGGATTGGTGGCGAAGACCGCACGCGAGAACTCGCGCACCTTCTCACGTCCGACGAGGTAGGGGGGCGCGGGCGGGAACGTGCGTCCCAGCAGCTCGGGGTTCACAGGCACCCGGCCAGTCTACCGACGCTGCGTTCGCGGCACCCCGCTGGCAGAGCCACAGAGCGGGAAGCCTCAGCGAACGAGACAGGTCTAGGCTCGACGGGTGCCCGGCCGAGCCGGCACGAGATCGGGGAGTGTGCGTGTTCAGCAGTTACGTGGCCATCGGAGACAGTTTCACCGAGGGCGTCGGTGACGAGCAGCCCGACGGCACGGTGCGCGGCTGGGCCGACTTCGTCGCGGTCGGGCTCGCCCAGCACGCTGCGGCATCAGCCCCGGGCAGCACCATCACGTACGCCAACCTCGCCATCCGCGGCCGCAAGCTCGTTCCGATCATCGATGAACAGCTGCAGCCGGCCATCGACCTGCGTCCGGAGGTCATCAGCTTCAACGGCGGCGGCAACGACATCCTGCGGCCGCGCATGGATGTCGAGCGCATAGCCGGGCGCTTCCGCGGCGCCATCGAGCGCATCCGGAGTGAGGGCATCCACGCGCTCATGCTGTCCGGTGCCAACCCGCTCGACCATCTGCCGCTCGGCTCGGCCTTCGACCGTCGCGGCCGCGACCTGACGACGGCCCTGCACGACCTGGCCGAGTTGCCCGGCGTGACCTTCGTCGACAACTTCTCGGATGTCGGACTGCGCGACATCCGCTACTGGTCCGCCGACCGCCTGCACCTGAACGCCCTCGGCCACGCCCGCGTCGCGAGCAACGTTCTCACCGGGCTGGGCGTTCCCGTCCCGACCGAGTGGGGTGTGGAGGAGGTCGCCGCGGCCCCGGCCGGACCG
Organism: Leifsonia sp. Leaf264; assembly: GCF_001422325.1. Taxonomy (GTDB): domain Bacteria; phylum Actinomycetota; class Actinomycetes; order Actinomycetales; family Microbacteriaceae; genus Orlajensenia. The sequence goes on along the minus strand of NZ_LMMR01000007.1, from coordinate 329,336 downwards.
AAGTCGCGCAACACCGCCGCGTACTACCGCGAGTTCGTGCTGCCGTGGATCGGCCGACGCCTCACCGGACGCTCATCGGGCGACGGCCGCGCGGCGAAGCGCGCCGTGTTGGAGCCTGTGCAGCTGTAGGTTCCCCGCCCTCCCTCTGGCAGAGGCAGCGCCGGGGTCCGCTGTTCGAGGCGCGACCTACTCGGCCACCGGCTGAGGTGCGGCCGCATCCGCCGCGGCATCCGCTGCCGCATCCGTCGCGGCATCCGTCGCTGCGGCGGAGACCATGCGGATGAGCACGATCAGCCAGGTGAAGATGAGCGCGAAGGCGACGATCTCGACAGCCGTCAGGTTGTAGTAGCCGGTGGCGAAGAACACGGCGACGGTGGCGATGACGGCGATGAAGATGAAGCCGACCACGAAGAACGCGCGGGGCAGGCCGGGTACCACGCTCGGCAGTCGGAACACGAGCAGGGCGAAGACCACGGCCATGCCGGTTGCCACGCTGTTGTGGATCCAGAAGAAGTCGTCGACGTGGAAGATGCCCACGCACGCGAGGAAGACGCCGATGAGCACGAGCGACCACTTGACGTACCGGGCACGGGACAGCGCCGTGGCATCACTCGTCGAGGCGTCGTTGCGGGTGAGCGGCCCGCTCTCGAGCTCGGCGGTCATGTAGTTGGCCATGGTGGTCAGCACGATTCCCGCTATTACGAGGGTGAAGTTGAACACGTAGCTCGAGAGGTCGTCGTTCATGCCCAGAGCGCTGATGTTCATGGTCCACCAGTTCGGGTCCGCTGCAGTCAGCATGCTGGTGAGCAGCCCGAGCACGAGGAAGATCGCCATCGTAGATGCCACCCCGGAGGTCGTCATGTGCACGGCGGAGAGGTAGACGAAGTAGCTGCTGGCCGCACAGGCCGCGCCGAGCAGGATCGCGGCCGGGAACGGGTAGACGACCGCGCCGATGAAGGCGTCCTGCACGAGCCTGAACAGCGATCCGTAGGCGAGGAAGCACAGGGCGGCGTGGGCGAACGCCAGGCCGCCGATGTCGAGGATCTGCCGACCGAGCGGCACTGTGCGCAGCCAGGCCCGCGACGGCTCGGCGTACGAGAGCACGTAACCGGCGATGAAGACCACCAGCCCGATCACGGCGCTGACAACCGCCGTGACGGTTCCGAGGGAGTCGCCACCGCCGAGGGGCACGTCGCTTCCGCCGAACAGGATGAGCCCGATGACGCCCGCGGCCACGAAGCCGCCGATGGCGAACAGCAGCGCGCGCGACTCGACGTTCGCCGCCGTCGAGGTGGCCGGGGTGGGGACGGATGCCGCTCGCGGAACGGCTGCCGGCTCGGTCGACTTCTGCTGGCTCACGGTGGCACCCTCTCGGTCACTGCTGCGCTGACGGGCCCGCGACGGGCCGCTCGAGACCGATCCTAGTGAGCGGGAGTGTCCACGGCGTGGAACTCGACGAGCACGGCGTTCTCCGGTGCGATCAGCGGCATCGGCAGCCCGACCTCGCCCAGAACGGCGCCGGTCAGCACGACCTCGCCGGCGGTCCACCAGGCCGGTGCGGCATCCTGCAGCGCGAAGACGTCGGCACCGAGCTCGAGGGGTCGCACCCTGTAGCGCCGCGTCGGGTCGAGGCCCGGGAAGCGCTGCGGAGCCGGGATGGCCGCCGACGGGGCCGCCAGTGCCGCGTAGCTGAACAGCGCGCGGGAGCCGTCGACCGCGACGACGCCGTGGCACACGAGGGCGACGTCGCTCGCATCCGGTCGCACGACACGTCCGCCGTGCAGCAGGCCGCGTTCGCGCTTGTAGAGCGCGATCCACTCGGCGACACCGGCCAGTTCGGCCGCTGTCGCCTCGGCGATGTTCCACTCGATGCCGGCGTGCCCGAACAGGGCAGTCGCGAGTCGGAACGACAGCGTCGCCGTGCGCCCGGTGGTGTGGGCGCGGGCGATGCCGAGGTGTCCGCCGAGGTACTCGGGCGGCACCACCAGCGCGGTGTATCGCTGGATCGACTGCCGCTCGAGCGGGTCGTTCGTGTCGCTCACCCACACGCGATCGGTGCGCTGCAGGATGCCGAGATCGACCCGGCCTCCGCCCGAGGCGCACGACTCGATCTCGACTCGGGGGTGCGCCGCTCGCACGGCGTCGATCAGGCGGTACAGCGCCGTCGTCTGCCGGTGGGCCGAGCCGCCGAGCAGGTCGCGGTTGTGGTCCCACTTGAGGTACGCGATCGGGTACTCGGTGAGAAGCGCGTCGAGCCTCTCGAACACGTAGGAGAAGGCGTCGGGGTTCGCGAGGTCGAGCACGTTCTGCCAGCGCCAGGTGACGGCATCCGTCGCCCCCAGAATCCAGTCGGGGTGCGCGCGGGCGACATCGGAGTCGCGGTTGACCATCTCGGGTTCCACCCACAGGCCGAAGTCCATGCCCGCCGCCGTCACCCTGTCGATGAGCGGATGCAGCCCGTCGGGCCACGCGGCCGGATCGACGAACCAGTCGCCCAACGCCCGCCGGTCGTCGCTGCGGCCGGTGAACCAGCCGTCGTCGAGAACGAAACGCTCGACGCCGACCTCGGCCGCGGCGTCGACCAACGGCGTCAGGCGCTCGAGGGAGTGATCGAAGTAGACGGCCTCCCACGTGTTGAGGATGACGGGTCGCGGGGAGGCGATCGTCGACCACGACCGCACCCACGGATGCAGCCGGTCCGAGACGCCGTCGAGGCCGGAGTCCGAGTACACCAGCACGGTCCACGGGGAGCGGTACTGCCCTCCGGGTGCGATCGAGAGTTCGCCTGCTGCAAGCAACTCGCCGACGCCGATGGTGCCGGGGCCGAGCGGCGAGCGTTCGGCCCAGACCACGCCGTCGCCGCTCCAGGCCAGGTGCGCCGCCCAGACCTCGCCGTGACGGAAGCCGAAGCCGGGGGTTCCGGCGGCGAGCAGGTAGGCGTTGTCGTGACCGGGCCTGCCGTGACGCGACTCGCGCGACCACACCCCCTGCCCGAGGATCTGGCGCTGCGGGCGCCGCTCGTGGGTCCACAGACCCGAGAAGTCGAGCACCTCCGCCGCACGGTCGGGCACGGGGACGACGACGGATGCCGCCGCCAACCCGAGCGCCGAGTCGCCGGTGTTCGTGACTGTGTGGCGCAGGCGCAGCACGCCCTCGGCGCTGAGCTCCACCTCGGTGTCGACCGTGACGCCGGCGGCGGCATCCGTGAGCCTGATGACGACGTTCGACGCTCCGACGGCACCCGATCCGGCGCCGATCTCCACCCCGGCGAGCTCGAGAGCGAGGTCGATCGGAGCGTCGCGGAACACCGACAGCGCCGGGCGCCCGCTCCAGCCCTCGCGGAACGAGGGCAGCAGGCTCAACCGGATCGGCACGTCGATCGACGATGGGGACACGGCGGGAACCAGCGCGTCGGCGAGAGCGACGAGGTCGGCATCGGCGAGGGGGCCGAGGTCGCGGCCCCAGTGCACGATGCCGGGCACGCCCGTGCCGCGGGAGTCGAGGAGGAGACTGACGCCCGCGGCACGGAGGTGGTGGATCAAATGACTATCCCTTGACCGGAATCGACTGGGCCTTCATCGCGTCGATGGTCGACTTCTGACCATCGGTGAGCGCATCGAACAGGGTACCGTCACCGGTCACGGCGGCCTTGAAACCGTCGGAGACGTCGGCGTAGGTCTGCGTCATGGTGGGGCCCCACACGAAGTCGGGGTTCACCTGGGTCGCGGCATCCGCGAAGACGTCGTAGATCTTCTGCCCGCCGTAGAACTCGACACCCTCCTGCAGCGACGGGAGCTTGAGGCCCTCGGTCGTGGCGGGGTAGATGTTCGCCGACTTGTTGAGCAGCGTGAGCGACTCGTCGGAGGTGTTCAGCCACAGTGCGAACTTCGACGCCTCGTAGAGGTGGTCGGTTCCCTTGAAGACCGCGACGGATGACCCACCCCAGTTTCCGGCCTTCTCCTCGCCCGCGTTCCACTGCGGAGCCGGAGCGACCGACCACTTGCCCGCTGTGTCGGGAGCACCGCTCGCGATGGAGTTGGCGCCCCAGACCGCGGAGTTCCAGCTCCAGACGTTGCCCGAGTTGTAGGCGTTGTTCCACTCGTCGGTCCAGGCCGGAACCGTGGAGACGAGGTCCTCGTCGATGAGGTCCTGCCAGTAGTCGGCGACCTGCTTGGAGGCGTCACTGGTCAGGTCGACGGTCCACTCGTCGCCGTCGTTCTGGAACCACTGGCCGTCGGCCTGCCAGACGAATCCGGCGAACTGGTTGATGTCGCTCTGCGAGAAGTTGGTGATGTACCCGCCGGCGGCGCGCACCTTCTTGGCGGCATCCTTGTACTCGGCCCAGGTGGTCGGCACGGAGATGTTGTTCGCCTCGAACAGGTCGGACCTGTAGAACAGGGCCATGGGACCGGAGTCCTGCGGAACCCCGTAGACGCTGTTCTCGGTGCCGAGGGTGACCTGGCCCCAGGTCCACGGCACGAAGGAGTCCTTCGCCGCGGCGACCTCGGAGCAGACGCCGATGTCCTCGAGGCCGTCCTGCACGCGGAAGTTCGGCAGCGCGTCGTACTCGATCTGGCCGAGGTCGGGCGCGTTGCCCGCCTTGAGCTGGTTGAAGAAGTTCTGGTACGTGCCGGAGTTGCCGTTGGGCCCGGTCTGAACCTTGACCTGGATGTCGGGGTTCTCGGAGTTCCACAGGGCCACGGCATCCTCGATGCCGGGAATCCACGAAGTGAACTCGAGATCGACCTTGCCCGTCGACGGCTTGCAGGCGTCGGCGTCGGCTGCGGTGCCGTCGCCTCCGCCCGTCGCCGAGCAACCGGCCAGTGCGAGCGTTGCGAGCAGGACTACGCCGACCGCTCTCTTCATGTGCTGCATGCTGATCCTCTATCTGGTGATGGGTGATTGATGGGGGTACTACTCGGTGGGGCATCCGCCCGGGCGACAGTGAAGTCGCCGAGCGAAGGGGTCCTACTTCAGCGATCCGGTTCCGAGGCCGGAGCGCCAGAATCGCTGGAGCAGGAGGAACGTGACGATCAGGGGGATGATCGAGAGCAGGGCGCCGATGAGCACGAACGGCCGCAGCTCCGGAACCTGGTTGAGTTGGGTGTTCCAGGCGTAGAGGCCGAAGGTGACGGGGAACAGCTCCTCGCTGCGCAGCATGATGAGCGGCAGGAAGAAGTTGTTCCAGATGGCCACGAACTGGAACAGGAACACCGTCACCAGGGCCGGAGCCATCAACCGTACCGACACCGTGAAGAAGGTGCGGATCTCGCCCGCGCCGTCGATGCGGCTGGCCTCGATGAGTTCGTCGGGAACCGACTGCGCGGCGAAGATGCGCGTGAGGTACACCCCGAACGGACTCACGATGCTGGGGAGGAAGACGGCCCAGAAGGTGTTCGTGAGCTGTGCCTGGCTGAACAGCAGGAACAGCGGGAGGGCCAGGGCCGTCGCCGGCACGAGTACTCCGCCGAGCACCACGTTGAAGATCACCTCGCGGCCCGGGAACCTGTACTTCGCGAGCGCATAGCCGCACATGCCGGCGATGATCGTTGCGACCAGGCCGCCGAGACCGGCGTAGAGCACGCTGTTGCCCATCCACCGGAGGAAGACCCCGTCGCGGTAGGCGAACAAATCGCCGATGTTCTGGAACAGGTTGAAGTCCGCGAACCAGAGCCCATTCGTGGTGAGCAGCTGCCCCTGGCTCTTGGTCGACGCGACGAACAGCCACCAGATCGGGATGAGGAAGTACAGCGTGAAGATGCCCATGATGAGCATCGCGCCGCTGCGCGAGAGCAGGCTCTCCTTGAGCGAGCCGGCCGAGGCCGACGGCCCCGACTCCTTCGACGGCTTGAACGGCTTCGTCGTCGGCGTCTTGCGGTCGAGCGTCGTGGAACTCATTCGGCTGCCTTCCGCTGGGTGAGCTTGAGGAACGTGAACGACAGGATGAAGGTGGCCAGCGCCAGCACCACCGAGAAGGCTGCGGCCAGTGAGGCATTGGGCACGGATGCCGTGGCGTAGACGGTCATGTTGGGGGTGAAGGTGTTCGTGACGGCCGAGCTGAACGACCTGAACACCTGGGGCTCGGCGAGCAGCTGGAGCGTTCCGATGATCGAGAAGATGGCCGTGAGCACTATCGCCGGACGCACCAGCGGGATCTTGATCGACCAGGCGATCCGGGCCTGGCCCGCACCGTCGAGCCTGGCCGCCTCGTAGATCTCGGTGGGGATGGCCAGCAGCGACGAGTAGATGATGAGCATGTTGTAGCCGACGAACACCCACGTGACGACGTTCGCGATCGACCAGAGCACCAGGTCGGCACCGAGGAAGTCGATGTTCTTCGTGACAGCGGTGAACGGCGACAGGTTGGGCGAGAACAGGAAGCCCCACATGATGGCCGCGATGACGCCGGGCACGGCGTAGGGCACGAAGAACGCGAGCCTGAAGAACTTCTTGCCGCGCACGAGCGGCGAGTCCAGCAGCAGGGCGAACAGCAGCGCGAGCCCGAGCATGACCGGCACCTGCACGACCCCGAACAGCAGCACTCGGGCAACCGACCTCCAGAACGGGCCGTTCTGGAAGACCAGCACGTACTGCTGGAACCAGCCGAACACCTCGTGCGCCTCGCCGAAGGTGCCGTCGCGCTCCACCACGAGCATCGACTGGTAGATCGCGTAGCCGATGGGGATGAGGTAGAACAGCGTGAACAGCACGCCGAACGGCAGGACGAAGAAGGCTATGGCCCTCTTGTGCTGCACCAGGCGCCGTCGGCGCGGTGCCGCGATGGTCGAGGTGGTCATACTGTGCCCTCCTGGATGGTGGTGCTCTCGCGCACGATGCGCACGCTGCCGCCGGGCACCCGCAGGGTTCCGGTGACGGCTGCGCCCGTCACGATCTCGTCGCCCGTCGCCTCGAACTCGACGTCGTCAGCGGTGTGGTTGATGACGAAGAGGTGGCTGCCGTGCGCGCCGACCCGGCGCACGACGTCGATGTCCTCGCCGCCGCCGTGGCTAGCGACGCCGGCCGAGCCGGCGATGTCGCCGAGCAGGGCCTTGAAGGCTCCGGCCTCGAGCATGGTGGCCACGTACCAGGCTGAGCCTGCTCCGTGGCTGTTGCGGGTGACGGCGGGGATGCCGGCAGCCGGACCATCGGCGAAGGCGTCGAGCACCTCGGCCGACGTGACCTCCAGTCTCTCGGTCCACAGTCGCGCGCTGGCACCCGACGTGAGTCCGACCTGTTGGCCGGGGAGCAGCGGAGCGAACTCCTCGACTCGGATGCCGAGCAGATCGCGGAAGGCGCCGGGGTAGCCGCCGAGGCGCACCCTGTCGTCCTCGTCGACGATTCCGCTGTAGAAGGTGATGAGCACAGTGCCGCCGCCGGCGACGTAGGCCTCGATGCCGGCGGCATCGGCATCCGTCACCAGGTGCAGACCCGGCAGTACGACGAGCTTGTAGGCACTGAGGTCGGCGTCGGGCGGAACGATGTCGACGGTGATGCCGAGGTCGTGGAGGGCGTTGTAGGCGGCGTGCACCTGATCGAGGTAGGCGACGGAATGGCTCGGCCGGTTCTCGCCGTCGCCGGCCCACCAGGCGTCCCAGCTGAAGACCACGGCGGTCTCGGCGACGACCCGGCTGCCGGCGACATCGCCCAGCCGGTCGATGACTCCCCCGAGTTCGACGACCTCGCGCCAGACGGCGGAGTCGGTTCCGGCGTGCGGCACGAGGGCGGAGTGGAACTTCTCCGATCCCTGCGCCGAGGCCCGCCACTGGAAGAAGCAGATGCCGTCGGCGCCGCGTGCGACGTGGGCGAGCGCGTTGCGGGTGAGCTCCCCCGGCGTCTTGGCGATGTTGTGCGGCTGCCAGTTCACGGCGCTCGTGGCCGTCTCCATGAGCAGCCATGACTCACCGCCGGCCAGGCCGCGCGTGAAGTCGGCGGCGAAGGCGAGTTCGGCCGTCGGCTCCTCGAGGCGGTGGTCGAGGTAGTGGTCGTTGGCGACGATGTCGACCTCGGGAGCCCAGCTCCAGTAGTCGAGATTGCGGATGTGGCTGGTCACCATGAAGTTCGTGGTGATGGCGACCTCGCTGTGGCGCCTGATGACGGCTGCCTCGGAGCGGTAGTAGTCGAGCAGTTCGTCGGAGCTGAACCTGTGGAAGTCGAGCATCTGGCCGGGGTTGCGGCTGGAGAGCGTCTGCAGCGGCGGCAGGATCTCGGCGAAGTCGCTGTAACGCTGGCTCCAGAAGCTGGTACCCCACGCCCGGTTGAGTTCCTCGATGGTGCCGTAGCGGTTCTCGAGCCAGCGGCGGAACGCCGTCGTGCTCTCGGCGCAGTAGCAGAGCGCGTTGTGGCAGCCCAGCTCATTGGAAACGTGCCAGAGTTCGACCGCCGGATGCGACCCGTAGCGCTGCGCCACCTGCTCGACCAGGGCGAGGGCATAGCGACGGAACACCGGCGAGCTCGGGCACCAGGCCTGACGACCGCCCGGGAAGCGGGTGGTTCCGTCATCCGCCACCGGAAGGATCTCGGGGTGCAGGGTGGTGAGCCACGGGGGCGGCGATGAGGTGGCCGTGCCGAGATTGATCCGGATGCCGCCGGCATGCAGCAGCCCGATCACGGTGTCGAGGGCGCTGAAGTCGAAGAGGCCCAGACCGGGGTTGATCTGCGACCAGCCGAAGATGTTGATGGCCACGAGGTCGACGCCAGCAGCGCGCATCAGCTCGACGTCTTCGGTCCAGATGGCAGGGTCCCACTGCTCGGGGTTGTAGTCGCATCCGAATGCGATCCCGTCGTGAGCGAAGGCCCGGGCGGCTACCCGTGGCTTCTCGTGCGCTGCTCGCGACATCGACTCCCTTTCAGCGTCATTGCTAGCGTTCTGTGAACGTGCACAGATTCGACCCGAAGAAGACTGGGGGGATTTTCTGTGAACGTGCACAGACTAACCAGACGATTCAACGGATGTCAACACCGGCCGCGACTGCAGCAGCCAATACAGTGGTCTCGTGTCCAACCCGCCCGTCCGTCGCAAGCGCGCAACAGTGCATGACGTCGCCGTCGAGGCCGGGGTCTCGCGCGGCACCGTGAGCCGGGTGGTCAATGGCGAGAGATACGTCTCGGACGAGGCCCGGGTGGCCATCGAGGCGGCCATCGTCAAGGTCGGCTACGTTCCGAACAACGCCGCCCGCAACCTGGTGATGCAGCGCACCCAGGCCATCGGCTTCATCGTGCATGAACCGCACTCGCTGTTCCTGGAAGACCCGAACATCGGCGAGATCCTGCTCGGCGCCAACACCGCCCTCTCGGATGCCGACTACCAGATGGCCTGCCTCATCGTGGACTCCGAGCGCGACACCGACCGCGTCGCGCGCTACCTCAGCGGCGGCTTCGTCGACGGCGTCATCATCGTCTCCGCCCGCAAGAACGACCCGATCACCCGCGTCGTCGAACGCCTCGAGATCCCCTCGGCCTTCGTCGGCCATCCCCCCGACCTCGCGAAGGCCCCGTTCGTCGGCATCGACAATCGGGGTTCGGCGCGCAGCATCACCGAACGCCTCCTCGCCACCGGCCGCACCCGCGTTGGCATGATCGCCGCGGCACTCGACCGCGACTCCGGCGCCGACCGCCTCGCCGGCTTCACCGATGCCCTGGGCGACAGCTTCGATCCGGCCCTCGTGGAGAGCGTTCCGCTGTACTCCTACGCCGCCGGGCGGGCGGGCATGCACGCTCTGCTGGAGCGCGAGCCCGACATCGATGGCGTGTTCGCGGCGTCGGATGCCGTCGCCGCCGGCGTGCTCGATGCGCTCCGCGAAGCCGGCCGCAGCGTTCCCCGCGACGTGGGCGTCGTGGGCTTCGACGACAGCGCCTGGGCCGTGCGCGCGCATCCGGCGCTCTCGACCGTGCACCAGCCAGCCGAGGGCCTCGGGCGCGCCGTCGCCGAGAGCGTGCTCTCGCAGTTGCGGGGCGAGGAGCAACCGGCCGGCGGCATCATCCTCGAGACCCCGATCGTCTGGCGCGACTCGGCGTAGGCCGCGTGCTCTGTGGGCCGCCGAAGTGGGACGCGTACCGAAATCACCCATGTTGCGCGCTCCTTTTCGGCCCTCCTCCACAGGGTGTCTCCTCTGCTCCGGTTTCCCCAGACTGTGGATGAGAATTTCCTGATCAATCGGTGTATTCAGGGGTTCGAGTGTCGGTGGGTGTCCGTAGCGTGAGGGTATGGAATCACTCAGGCGACGGATGCTGGAGGCCGTGGCGGCGAACCGTGCCCTGCTCGCCGAGGTCGCCGCGGCCGGGGTGCTGGATGCTGTGTCGGAGGAGGATCTGCTGCTCGTCGCCGCCGTGTCCGAAGACTCCGGCCGGGCCATCGACGCGGTGCGGGTGTTGGCGGCGGGGGAGGTCGGCCACCGGTCGCGTCCGATCCTGGGGTCGGAGTCGTTGGCGAAGCAGATGGGATTCCCCACAGCACCGGAACTGCTGGAGCACGTCACCCGGGTGGGTCTGCCCACCGCCCGCGCACGGTTGCGCCTGGGCGCGCAGACCCGGCAGGACACCACGCTCTCCGGTGAGGTGGTGCCGGCGGAGTTCGACGCCGTCAGGGCGGGCCTGGCCTGTGGCCGGTTGGGTCTCGATTCGGCGCGCACCATCACCCGCATCCTCGGTCAGGCGAAGGTGGGTGCCCCGACGGACACGTGCTCCAGGTTCGTGCCCGCTGAGCATGAACTGGTGTGTGCGGCCATCGGGGAACCCGTCGAGCCGGGTGCTGTGGCCGAACCGCCGGTGCCGCCGTCTGTCACCGAGATCCACGCGACGACGTGGGCGGCGTACCTGAACCCCGACGGGGCCGAACCGACCGAGAAGGGCTTCGCCTCGCGCGGGTTCTGGTTCAAGCCCGCCCGCAACGGCATGATCCCCTTCGGCGGTCTCGCCCTCCCCGAGGTCGCCGGTGCCGTGCAAGCGGTATTCACGGCCGTGACGAACCCCCGCCAATCACTGAAGTTCCTCAGTGACGACGACCGTGCCGTCCTCGAGGAACAACTCGAGCAAGCGGAGCAGGCGGGCCTGGACCCGATGCAACTGACAGACCCCCGCACCCGCAGCCAACGCCAACATGACGCGTTGGCGACGGTGTTCAACATTGCCGCCCGATCCGGAGAACTCCCCACCCTGGGCGGGGCAGCCCCGACGATGGTCGTCACCGTGCATGCCGACGACCACGCCTCCGGGCACGGCGTCGGACACGTCGACGGCCTCGACATCCCCATCCCGATGATCGCCGTGCAACAACTGTGCTGCGCGAACGGCATCCAACCCGTCGATCTGGCCGCGAACGGGAAGATCCTCGCCCTCGGCACGACCGAACGATGCTTCAACCGCGCCCAACGCCGGGCGCTGGACGCCCGCGACGGCGGCTGCGTCATCTGCGGCCGGCCCGCCGTCGAGACCGAAGCCCACCACGTGGTGCCCTGGGCTATCGAGCACCGCACGCATGTGAACAACGGGGTACTCCTGTGCTGGTTCCACCACCGCACCATCGACACCCGCGGCGGGTGGAAGGTGCGCATGATCGACGGCAGCCCCCAGATCATGCCCCCACCCGAACTCGGACCACCCATCTGGCGACCAGCACGACAATCCCGAGTACGACAATCCGACGCACTCCGACAACGCATGCGCCGACAACAGTGAGACAACGCATGCGCCGACAACAGTGATGAGTGCGCTCGACGTGCCCGAGGGCGACCGCGCAGGAGTGGCCGGGTTACGCCAGCACTCGCCCGATGAACCCGTTCGTGCGCTCGACCAGCCCCGAGATGCGCGCCTCCGGGTGACCTGCCGGCACCACCTCGTGCGGCGTCAGGGGCGCCCCGAGCCGCACGTTCTCGGTGCAGGACAGGTCGGCGCAGATGTACGTTCCGACGGAATCGCCGCGCTCCCCGGCCTCTCCGGCCCGTCGAGCCGTGAACATCGACACCTGGTCGGCCGGCTGCAGGGTGTGGCACAGATTGCAGTAGGCGGGGCGGTGGTGCGACATCGTCGACTCGGATGCCCGCAGCACGACCCCGACGGGCTCGCCGTGCTGCTCCACCACGATGTAGCCGCGGCGCGGCGCCTTCGGGTCACGCCAGCCAAGGAAGTCGATGTGCTCCCACTCGATGAGCAGGTAGTCGATCGGAAGACTCAACGTCTCCACCTCGTCGACCGAGGCATTCACCAGTGACGCGCGGATCTCGTCATCGGTCAGCGGGCGCATGAGCCTCCCCCGGGTGTGTTCGCCATCCCTTCCAGTCTAGGCAGGGGCGGTCATGGCATTCGGGACGATTCAGGGCGAGCGGATGCGGACGAGCGGATGCCGGCGAGCGTGGGCAGGCGTAGGCTCGCGCCATGGTCAGCGAAGACCCCCTCGTGACGAATCCCGACCGCTACAGCCTCCTGTTCGAGAACGAGTTCGTGCGCGTCCTCGACTACCTCGACGCCCCCGGTGATGAGACGAGCCCGCACGAGCATCCGAACAGCGTGATGATCACGCTCACCGCCTTCCACCGACTGCTCCAGTCGGGCGACGCCGAACGCGAGGTCGCGCTCCCCGCCGGGATCGCGACCTGGCTGCCCGCCCAGCGGCACGCGGGTCGGAACGTCGGGGAGACGCCGACGCACACGATCTTCGTCGAGTTGAAGGGCGTCGCTGCCGGCGCCCCCGACGCCGCAGCCATCGGCCCGCAGGCGACGATCACCTGACGACTCACTGAGCAGCCGCCCGAAATCGCCACTGCACGTCGCCACGGTCATACGCTTGAGGCGTGTCGACACCCGGTGCTCCTGTGACTGGTTCCAGCGCGCCCGGCGCCGGGAACGACCGGCAAGCGCCCGGAACGACGATGCCCGGCCAACACGGACGGCCCGGCACGTCAGCTCGCGGCACCTTCTGGCTCTCCGCCCTCGTCGGCGTCATCGCCGCCGGTGTCACCCTCGGCATCGCCGAACTCGTGGCCGTCTTCGTCGGAGCAGGCAGCAGCCCGATCTTCGCTGTCGGCGCCTGGGTCATCGACCTCGTGCCCGGGTGGTTCAAGACGCTGATCATCGACCTCTTCGGCACCGCCGACAAGGCCGTGCTCCTCATCACGCTCACGCTTCTCGTCCTCGTACTCGCCGGCATCGCCGGCATCCTGGAGTATCGCCGTCCGCCGTGGGGCATGGTCATCCTCATCGCCGTCTCCGGCGTCGCCGCGCTGGCCGTCGTCACCAGGCCCGACGCCAGCGGCATCCTGGCGCTGTCGACGGTGATCGGCATGATCGGCGGCGTCGTGGTGCTGCGCGCCCTGACTGCACGCCTGCACCGTTGGCGCGACCGTACGCGTCCGGTGTCCGCCGCGGTCTCCGGCACGGCAGCACTCGACCGCCGATCCTTCGTCGTCTACGCGTCGGTGGCAGCCGTCGGTGCCGCCATCGTCGGTTTCGGGGCGCGGATGGCGAACGCGGGCTCGGCCGCGGTCTCCTCGGTGCGCACGGCCCTCACCCTGCCGGCCGCGGCGACCCCCGCCCCGCCCGTTCCCACCGGAGCCGAGCTCGGCATCCCAGACCTGAGCAGTTACGTCACGCCGAACGCCGAGTTCTACCGCATCGACACCGCACTCCAGGTGCCCGCCGTCGACCCGACCACCTGGAAGCTGCGCATCATCGGCATGGTCGAGAACGAGGTCGAGATCAGTTGGGACGAGTTGCTCGCCCTGCCCTTGACGGAGCACGTCGCCACGCTCAGCTGCGTCTCGAACGAGGTCGGCGGCGGCCTGATCGGCAACGCGCTCTGGCTGGGCTACCCCATCCGTGAGCTGCTGGCCCGCGCCAAGCCCACGGCCGGCGCCGACATGGTGCTCTCGCGCAGCGCCGACGGCTGGACCGCCGGCACCCCTCTCGATGTGCTGCAGGATGCCGGAACCGAGGCCCTGCTCGCCGTCGGCATGAACGGCGAGCCCCTGCCCATCGACCACGGCTTCCCGGTGCGCATGGTCGTTCCTGGCCTCTACGGTTACGTCTCGGCCACCAAGTGGGTCACCGAGCTCAAGGTCACCACCTTCGCCGACGACTTCGGCTACTGGAGCGACAAGGGCTGGTCGGAGAAGGGCCCGATCAAGACCGAGTCGCGCATCGACACCCCGCGCGGAGGAAGCACGGTCAAGCCGGGAACCGTCGCCGTCGCCGGCGTCGCCTGGGCCCCGCACACCGGAATCGACGGCGTCGAGGTGCGCATCGACGACGGCGCGTGGCAGAAGGCGAAGCTCGCCGACTCGGCCTCAGCCGACACGTGGCGGCAGTGGGTCTACGAGTGGGAGGCCTCGGGCGGAGACCATCGCATCGAGGTGAGGGCCACGGATGCCTCCGGCTACACCCAGACGCAGAAGCAGGCGCCGCCGGCACCCGACGGGGCGACGGGGTGGCACACCGTGACGGTCAACGTCTCCTGACCTCGCCGGCAGGGACCCTGCTCACCCCAGCAACCGGAGGAACTCCAGCTGCGACCCGTCCTCGACGATGAGCGGAGCCAGTGCGGCGTTGAACACGGCGCCGTAGTCGGCCGCGATGTGCGCCTCGAACGCGGCGCAGTCTCTGTACACCTCGTACACGGTGAACCTGTCGGGACGATCGGCACTGCGCGACGGGTCGAAAACGAGGTTGCCGGATTCCTCGCGCACCTGCGCGGTGAGGCCGAGCAGCAGCCGCTCGACCTCGTCGGCCGCGCCGGGAACGGCGGTGAAGGTGGCGATCAACGCCACCTTCTCCGCCGCATCGGATGCGACCTCGTTCACGCTGTACTGGCGCCGGTCATGATGGCCACGGCATCCGTCATCGAATGCGACTGCGGGGTGATCGTCGCCGCGCGCTTGCCGAGGCGCTGGATGTGGATGCGGTCGGCCACATCGAACACCTGCGGCATGTTGTGGCTGATCAGGATCACGGGGATGCCCTTGTCGCGCAGGTTCTTGACCAGCTGCAGCACCTGACCTGACTCGCGCACGCCGAGTGCTGCCGTCGGTTCGTCGAGCACGACCACCTTGGATCCGAAGGCCGCGGCCCGGGCCACGGCGACAGCCTGCCGCTGCCCGCCCGAGAGGTTCTCGACCGGGACCGTCACGTCCTGCAGGGTGCTGATGCCGAGCTCGGTGAGCTCGTCCCTGGCCATCTTGCGCATGCCCTTCGAATCGACCACCCGGAACAGCGACCCGAGGATGCCCTTCTTGCGCACCTCGCGGCCGAGGAACAGGTTCGAGGCCACGTCGAGGGCCGGCGACACGGCGAGGTTCTGGTACACGGTCTCGATGCCGGCCGCCCTCGCATCCTGCGGGCGCTTGAACGACACGGGCTCGCCGTCGAGGAACAGCTGACCCTCGTCGGGGATCTCGGCTCCGGTGAGGCACTTGACGAGGGTGGACTTGCCAGCGCCGTTGTCGCCGATGATGGCGAGCACCTCGCCGGGGTAGAGCTGCAGGCTCACTCCGTCGAGGCCGACGACCCGCCCGAAGGTCTTCACCAGGCGCTTGGCCTCGAGGATGGGCTTGCGCGTCTCCGCCGGCGCCGGAGCTGCCGCGGTGTCTTCTGCGATGGTCATTTGCGTACCTTTCGGATCCACTGGTCGACGGCGACGGCGACGATGATGAGCACGCCGACGGCGAAGGTCTGCCAGAGCACGTCGAGCCCGGCGAGCGAGAGCCCGTTGCGGAAGACGCCGACGATGAGGGCACCCAGGAGGGTTCCCCAGACCGTGCCGCGACCGCCGAAGAGGCTGGTGCCGCCGATCACGACGGCTGTGATGGAGTCGAGGTTGAGGTCGACTCCGGCATTCGGCGACGCGGCGTTGGTACGCCCGATCTGGATCCAGGCACCGACGGCCAGGATGGCGCCGGCGGCGAGGTAGACGCTCATCAGCACTCGATTCACCCGGATGCCGGCGAGCCTGGCCGATTCCTTGTCGTCGCCGACCGCGTACACGTGTCGACCCCACGCCGTCTTGCTCAGGATGAACGAGATGGCGATGTAGAGCACCAGCATCATGACCACGCCGACGGTGAAGTTGACGCCGCCGATGTTGAAGGTCTCGCCGGTCCAGGTGAGCAGGGCCGGCATGTCCGAGCCGCGCACCGTCGCGCCACTCGAGTACAGCAGGGTGAGGGCGACGAACACGTTGAGGGTTCCCAGCGTGACGATGAACGGTGGCAGCTTGAACCTGGTGACGAGCCAGCCGTTGAAGGCTCCGGCCGCGAGGCCGACGAGGAGGCCGAGCAGGAGCCCGATGATGGCTGGCACTCCGGCCTGCACGGTGGACTGCGCGATCACCATCGAGGACAGCACCATGACGGCGCCCACCGAGAGGTCGATGCCGGCGGTGAGGATGATGAGTGTCTGGGCGATGGCCAGGGTTCCGACCACGGCCACCTGCTGGGTGATCAGCGACAGGTTGGCCGGGTTGAGGAAGCGGTCGTTGAGGAAGCCGAACACTATGACCGAGAGCACGAGCACGATGGCCGGGCTCAGGGCGGGATAGCGATGCAGGGCTCCGCGGATGCGGGTGAGCGGCGTCGTCCTGTCGAGGAACTCCTCGGCCAGGTCGAGGGCTCCCGTGGATGGGGCCGGCTCGGTCTTGGGATGACTCACGGTGAACTCCATTGGTCGGTGCGGGGTGCCGGGTGGGCCGCGCCATCGGTGACGCGACCCGCCCGGCAGTGGTCCTCAGCTGTGGGCTCTGCCCTCAGCGTTGGATGGGTGGGCGTCTCAGCCCCAGCAGATGTCTGCGGCCTTGTCGGTGCTGATCGAGTCGACTCCGTCCTGCGGGTCGTCGGTCACGAGGGCGACACCGGTGTTGTAGAAGTCGAGTCCATCGGTGACCTCGGGCTTCTTGTCGGTCTTCACGAGGTCGAAGATCGCCTGCACTCCGAGTTGCGCCATCTTCACCGGGTACTGCTGGCTGGTGGCGCCCAAGGTGCCGTCCACGATCTGCTGGACTCCGGCGCACCCGCCGTCGACCGACACCATGATCAGGTCCTTCTCGCTTCCGGCGGCCTTGAATGCCTCATAGGCACCGGATGCCGCAGGCTCGTTGATCGTGTAGACCACGTTGATGTCGGGGTTCTTGCTGAGCAGGGTCTCGGCCGCCGTGCGTCCGCCGTCCTCGGCGCCCTGGGAGGCCTCGTTGCCGACGATCTCGTAATCGCCACCGCTGTAGGTGCCGGTCTTGGCCTCGTCGCCGTTCTTCTCCTTGTCGGCGGTGTCGATGCCCATGCCGTCGAGGAAGCCCTGATCGCGGTTGTAGTCGACCGAGACGACCTTGTCGTCGAACAGGTCGATGAGCGCGATGGTGGCCTTCTCGCCGCCGAGCTTGGCGGCAGTCCACTTGCCGATGTCCTGGCCCGCGAGGTAGTTGTCTGTGGCGAAGGTGATGTCGACGGCGTCGGGGTCCGACGGCGGCGTGTCGAGTGCGATGACGTAGAGACCGGCGTCGCGGGCCTTCACGAGGGCGTCCTCCACCCCGGGGCCGTTCGGCGTGATGAGGATTCCGGCGTCGCCCTTGGAGATGGCGTTCTCGACGGCCTGGATCTGGGTGTCCTCGTCGCCGTCCTCCTTGCCAGCCGCGAGGGTGAGGGTCACGCCGAGCTTGTCGGCAGCGGCCTTGGCGCCGTTCTCCATGGCGACGAAGAACGGATTCGTCGTCGTCTTGACGATGAGGGAGACGCCGATGTCGTCTCCGGATGCCGACGAGCCACCTCCCGATCCCGACGAACAGGCGGTGAATGAGAGCGTTGCGAGGGCTGCGATGGAGCCGGCTGCGATGAGGCGCCGAGTGAGGGAACGGCGGGCTGTGCGATTCATCGGTGAATCTCCTTGGTGATGGGACGCTGTCGATTGACAACGATGTCATGGACTGTTCTAGACCAGTTCTGAGCTATAGTCAACTCAATCCCCACATTGGAGCGAGAACCGTGACATCGTTGTCAGCATCCACGGCTGAATCCGTCGCCGCCACAGCGCGACCGACCATGAAGCAGGTCGCCGCGCTCGCCGGCGTCGGCATCAAGACCGTGTCGCGCGTGATCAACGGCGAGCCGAACGTGTCGGCGGCCACCATCGCGAAGGTGACGGATGCGGCTCGCGCGCTCGACTACCAACCCGACCTCCACGCCGGCAACCTGCGGCGGGCCGACGGACGAAGCCGCACTCTGGGCCTCCTCGTCGGCAGCGTGAGCAACCCCTTCTCCGGAGCGGTGCACCGGGCCGTCGAGGAGGCCGCACTCGAGCGCGGCGTGGCCGTCTTCGCCTCCAGCCTGGACGACGACCCGACCCGCGAGGAGCAGAGCGTGTCGGCGTTCCTCCGCCGTCGCGTCGACGGCCTCATCCTCACGACGATCTCACCGAGCCAGGGCTACCTCTCGTCCGAGATCCGCCGCGGCACTCCCGTGGTCTTCGTCGACCGCGAGCCGTCGGGGGTCACCGCGGATTCCGTCGTGAGCGACAACGCGGCGGGGGCCTCCCTCGCCGTGAGGCACCTTCTCGGCCATGGTCACAGGCGCATCGCCTATCTCGGAGACCGCGGTGACATCCAGACAGCTCGGGAACGCCGCCGCGGCTTCCTCGAGGAGCTCGGCCGCGCCGGTGTCGCGACGTCGAGCATCCCGGTCGTCGATGACCTGCACGATGAGGCGACCACCTTCGACGCCCTGCTCGGCCTGCTGTCCTCCGACGACCCGCCCACCGCTGTGTTCAGCGCCCAGAACCTGGTCACCATCGGCGCCATCCGCGCCCTCCGCGCCCGCGATCTGCATCACAGCGTCGCCCTCGTCGGTTTCGACGACGTGCCACTCGCCGACCTGCTCGAACCCGGCGTCACGGTCGTCGCGCAGAATCCGCAGCGCATCGGCCAGCTCGCCGCCGAGCGCGTCTTCGCACGACTCGACGGCGACACCACCCCCGGCGCCAGGCACATCGTGCCCACCCGCCTCATCGTGCGAGGAAGCGGAGAGATCGATGCCAGAACCTGAACGAACCGAGGCCGCCCAGGACACGCCCCGCGTCGTCGTCATCGGCGATGCCCTCATCGACGAGCTGCGCGACGCCTCGGGCTCGCGTGACTACGTCGGCGGCGCCGCCCTCAACGTGGCCGTCGGCCTCTCGGTGCTCGGCGTTCCGACCACGCTGCTGGCGATGGTCGGTGACGACGAATCGGGTCGGCTCATCCGCGACCACCTCGCCGCGTTCGGCGTCGAGCTCATCACCTCGCCGGCCCCGCTCGGCAGCGCTCGTGCCGTCTCCGACCGCACGGACGGCGAGCCGCGCTACGCCTTCAACGCCGCGGCGAAGTCGCGGCGCTTCCCGCTCGACGGCGACGCTCGAGCGGCCATCGACGCAGCCCCGCTCGTGGTGGTCAGCTGCTTCCCCTTCGACGACACCGCCCAGACGGATGCCCTCCTCACAGCGCTGTCGACGGGTGAGCGTCGCCTCATCGTCGACCCGAATCCGCGCTCGGGCATGATGAGCGATCGCGACGCGTTCCTGTCGAACTTCGTGCGCGTCGCCGCCGACAGCCTGTTGTCGAAGGTCGGCGACGAAGACGCCGAGCTGCTTCTCGGCGACAGCGTCGACGAGTTCGCGAGCCGCCTGCTCGACGCCGGGGCGGCATCCGTGCTGGCCACGGCAGGATCGAAGGGCGCCGCCGTCCGCCTGCCCGACGGCCGGGAGATCACTGCCGGCATCGCGTCGCTCCCCGGAGCCGTCATCGACACGATGGGTGCGGGCGACGCCACCCTCTCGGCCACGGTCCGCGACATCGCGCAGTCCGGCCTCCCGACCTCCGTCGAGGAGTGGTCGGAGCTTCTCGCCGACGCCATGCTCATCGCCGCCGCCACCTGCCGGGCCGAGGGTGCGCTGTTGCGGGTGCCCGAGTGAGTGCCCATCACGAGTGACCACTGAGAGGAGGACGACGCATGGCCGGTGAGAATGTCACCGTCGAGGAGTACATCTCCCGCTACCCCGACGAGATCCAGGAGATCCTGAGGAAGGTGCGCGCGACCATCCTCGAGGCGGTCCCGAGCGACGAGGAGAAGGTGCGCTACGACATGCCGGCAGTCATGCTCGGCGGACGTTATGCCCTGCACTACGCCGCCTGGAAGAAGCACATCGGCATCTACCCCGTCGCCACGGCGGGAGACGAGCTCGAAGCCGACATCGCGCCGTACCGCTCCGGCAAGGACTCGCTGACCTTCCCCTACAACCGCCCGATCCCCTATGAACTGATCGGTCGGGTGGCGGCATTCGTCTCCGAACTGCACGCCGCCCCGTGACGCCGCCCTGTGACGCCGGCACATCGTGGCCCGAACCCGGGTTCACCACAACCCCTGTTGCGTCGCATACCGCGCAGAGAATAATGGCAAGCTCCCGCTGATTGGAGTGCAATGGCTGCACAGGATGCAACACCGAAGCCCGCCCTGGTCGCGATCCTCGCGATCGTGCTGCTCGCCGTCGTCGCCGTCTCGGGCGTCTACCTGCTGATGGGGCCGCTGCCCGATGGATTCGAGAGGCCGGCGCTCACCGATGTCCTGGCGATCACGGCCTCGGTCATCGCACCGATCGTGTCGATCGCCGCCGCGTACTACGGCATCACCATCGCGCTCAAGGCCACCACCGAGAGTGCTGATCTCACCCGCCGCGCCACCGAGACCTCACTGCAGGCGGCCGAGAACTTCACCACGGCCATCACGAACATCACGGTCGACCTGCACAACCAGAACGTCCAGCTCATCGAGACGCTGCAGCGCGGCGGTGCCTTCGCCGAGAGCGGCTCGACGACGGATGCCGCTCCCCCCGCAGCGGGCCATGCACGCTCGGTGCCGACGGCGACGGGCGCCATCCACGTCGTCCCGTCGACAGGGCCGACCCCCACGTTCGACGGCGCTCCCCCCACCCCGGCGTCCCAGCACGTCAATGCCGACGACGTCGGCCTCGGCTCCGAGGCCGCCACGGAGTCGCCGCGGGCGTAGGCTCGTGGCAGGAGGACCCATGCCCGACACGCTGCTCAAGGCCGTCGTGTTCCTGCGCGCGACGACACTGCTGAGCGCCGCCGTCCTCCTGCTCGCCATCGCCCAGCCCGGAGCGTCGAGCACCCTCGCGGCAGGCGCCGCCGTCATAGCGACGGCAGCCCTGCTCGTCGCCGTGCACGTGGCCCTCCAGGCGGTGGCTCCAGAACTCACCGTCGGTTCCCGCTCGCACCAGCACCGCGAGGTGCTCTCGAGCATGGCCGCACCCGGGCATCCGAACACGGCGGGCCGCCCCCGCACCCGCGCGCCGTCTCCCCTGGAGACGGCCGCGTAGTCCTTCGTCGAACGAGGGTCTCGCGACCACCCATCGCGACCACCCTCACCCCTTCGACAAAGGACTTCTTTCGTGAACCTCTACGCCTTCGGCCCCATCGCGGCCATCCTCGACTCCGCCTATCGACTACTCCTCGGCTTCGCCTCGTTCATCGAGCCGTTCGCCGGCGAGCTGAGCGCCGCCATCGCCATCGTGGCGCTCACGCTCGTCATCCGCTCCGTGCTCATCCCCGTCGGCCGCTCCCAGGTGCGCGCCGAGTACACACGCCGCCGGCTCGCTCCCCAGCTGCGAGCACTCCAGCAGCGGTACCGCGGCAAGCCCGAGGTGCTGCAACGCAAGACCATGGAGCTGTACGCCGCCGAGAAGGCGTCGCCGTTCGCCGGCATCCTGCCGGCACTGGCGCAGGCGCCGGTGCTCTCCCTGGTCTACGCGCTCTTCGTCCTCGCCGTGATCAACGGCCACGCGAATGCCCTGCTCGGAATGCACCTGTTCGGCGTGCCGCTCGGCACCTCTCTCGTCGCCTTCCTCGGGGCCGGGATGCCGCCGCTCGGCCTGCTGGTGTTCGCCGGCCTGCTGCTGGCGATCGCGGCGACGGCCTGGATGTCGCGGCGTCACGCGCTGAGGGTGGCAGCCGACAACCCGCCGCTGCCCCCGGCACCGACGACGAAGGCATCCGGAGCGGCGGCATCCGCAGCACCGCCCCTGCCCAACCCTCCGGCGTGGCTGCCATCGGCACTCAGCTGGCTGCCGTTCATCACGGTCGCCTTCGCCGCCTTCGTGCCGTTGGCCGCCACGCTGTACCTCGCGGTCACCACGGCGTGGACTCTCGCCGAACGCGCGTGGCTGCGCCGAGCGCTCGCCCCGCGCTCCGAGTAGCCGGAACGGTCACCGCTCCGAGTAGCCGGAACGGTCACCGGGCCGACCAGCCGCCGTCCATCGTGTAGCTCGCGCCAGTCACCATGGCCGAGTGCGGGGAGGCCAGCCACGCCACCAGCGCACCGACCTCCTCGGGCTCGACGAGGCGCTTGATGGCGCTCTCGGCGAGCATCACGGTCGCGAGCACCTCGTCCTCGGGGATGCCGTGCGCCTCGGCCTGGTCGGCGATCTGCCTCTCCACCAGTGGCGTGCGCACGTAGCCGGGATTCACGCAGTTGCTCGTAACCCCGTGCGGCCCGCCCTCGAGTGCCGCCACCTTCGACAGCCCTTCGAGCCCGTGCTTCGCCGCGACGTAGGCGGCCTTGAACGGAGACGCACGCAGGCCGTGCACCGACGACACGTTGATGATGCGCCCGAACCCGTTCTCGTACATGTGCGGCAGCGCCGCCCGCACGAGCAGGAACGGAGCCTCGAGCATGAGCGTCAGGATGCTGCGGAACGCGGCCGGATCGAACTCCTCCAGCGGGCTCACCCTCTGGATTCCGGCGTTGTTCACCAGGATGTCGACGTCGAGGGTGAGCGTCTCCAGCTCGGCGACCTCGAGCAGGTCGACGCCCCAACTCGAGCCGCCGACCTCCGCGGCGAGCGCAGCGGCTCCGTCGGCGTCGACATCTGCCACCACCACGTGGGCACCGGATGCCGCCAGCGATCGGACGCAGGCTGCGCCGATGCCGCTCGCCCCGCCGGTCACCAGGGCGCGCCGGCCCTCGATCCCGGCCGCAGCGAACTCAGGCATGGCGCGCGGCCGGAGCCGCCCCGTACTTCTGCTCGTCGACGGCGTCGACCTCGCGGAGGGACTCGCCGCGCGTCTCCGTCAGGGTCAGCACCGTGACGGCCGTGATCACGCAGGCTATGACGATGTAGATCGCGACGGGCACCCAGGAGTCGTAGGCCTGCAGCAGGGCGACGGCGATGATCGGCGCCAGCGAGCCGGCGATGATCGAGGTGACCTGGTAGCCGAGCGATACGCCGGAGTAGCGCATCCGGGTCGGGAACATCTCGCTCATCACGGCGGGCTGCCCGGCGTACATGAAAGCGTGGAACACCAGCCCGATGGTGATGGCCAGCACGATGAGCACGGGGCTCGCCGTGTCGAACAGCGGGAAGGCGAAGAACGCCCAGGTGGCACCGAGCACCGCACCGGTGAAGTAGACGGGCTTGCGGCCGATGCGGTCCGAGAGACGCCCGACCTGCGGGATCGCGAGGAAGTGCACGACGTGGGCGATCAGCAGTGCCAGCAGCAGCTCGCTGGTGTTGTACTCGACGACTGTCGACAGGTAGACGATCGAGAAGCTGACGATGATGTAGTACAGGATGTTCTCCGCGAACCGGAGCCCCATGGCCTGGAGGATCTTCACCGGGTAGCGCTTGATGACGGCACCGACGCCGTAGCTCGCAGCCTTCTGCTTCTCCTGCTCGGCCTTGGCCTCGAGGAAGATCGGGGCATCGGTCACGTGGGTGCGGATGTAGTACCCGATGATGACGATCACGGCCGAGAGCCAGAACGCGACGCGCCAGCCCCAACTGAGGAACTGGTCCTCCGGAAGGATCCACGACATCGTGAGGAGCACGAGGGTGGCGAGCAGGTTGCCGACGGGCACAGCGGCCTGCGGCCAGCTCGACCAGAATCCGCGCGACCTGTCGGGGCTGTGCTCGGCGACGAGGAGCACGGCGCCGCCCCACTCCCCGCCGACGGCGAAGCCCTGGATGAAGCGCAGGGCCACGAGCAGCGCCGGGGCCCAGTAGCCGATGGTGTCGAAGCCGGGCAGGCAGCCCATGAGGAAGGTCGCGACGCCGACCAGGATGATCGTCGCCTGCAGGGTGTGCTTGCGCCCGAACTTGTCGCCGATCTGTCCGAACACGATGCCGCCGAGCGGCCGGGCGATGAAGCCGACGGCGTAGGTGAGGAAGGCGGCGATGATGCCGTCGAGCTGCGTGCCGGCCGCCGGGAAGAAGAAGGTGCCGAACACCAGGGATGCCGCGGTGGCGTAGAGGAAGAACTCGTACCACTCGACGACGGTCCCGACCATGGATGCCGCGACGATCTTCTTGAGGCCTGAGAGCGGCGTTCCGTCACCCGCTCCCGCTGTACCGGCCGTGGGGACTGCCGCCCCGGCCTGCTGGTTCTGAACGCTCATGTGCTGCGTCTCCTTCGGTGTCGTCATTGACCCTGAAAAGCGGATGGCCGTGCCAAACGCGATGCCTCGACCGTGTGCGGCGGACTCGTCGAGTGTGCACTGCCGACGGATGCTGCATCAATGACCAATCCCGCGACCGGCATGTGCATAATTGCAGTTGTGGCAACGCAGCCGAACCCCGCAGAGTCTCAGGCCGACGACCTGCTCATCCTCCTCGCCGTCGCCCGCACGGGCCGATTCACGACGGCAGCCGAGGGCCTCGGGGTCAATCACACCACCGTCTCGCGCCGCGTCGCCGCTCTCGAGCAGTCGCTCGGCGGCCGGCTCCTGGCCAAGGCGGTCGGCGGTTGGGAGCTCACCGAGCTCGGTCGTCGGGCCGCCCGAGCCGCCGAGGGGATCGAGCAGGCCATCGCGGGGCTCTCGGGCGGCACTGACGCCGCCGATCACGAGCTCACCGGAGTCGTGAGGATGTCGGCGACCGACGGCTTCAGCGCCTACATCGCCTCGCCGGCGGTGGCGGCCCTGCAGCGGCGGCATCCGCATCTCGCGGTCGAGATCGAGACCGTCACGCGCCGGGTGCGGCAGTACCGCTCCGGCCTCGACATCGAGGTCGTCGTGGGCGAACCGCAGGTGCACCGAGCCTCCGCCTTCCTCCTCGGTGAGTACGTCCTCGGAATGTACGCGTCACGCGACTACCTCGCGGAGCACGGGACGCCGGCGTCCGTCGAGGAACTGACGCGGCATCCGCTGGTCTACTTCGTCGACTCGATGCTGCTCGTCGACGACCTCGACGCCCCGCGCCGCCTGGTGCCGACGATGCGCGACTCCATCAGCTCGACGAACGTGTTCGTGCACGTCGAGGCGACTCGCGCCGGAGCGGGCATCGGCTTCCTGCCCTGCTTCATGGCCGATCGACACCCGGATCTGGTTCGACTGCTGCCCGGGCGCTTCGCCGAGCGGCTGCCGTACTGGATGGTGCTGCGGCCGGACTCATTGCGGCTGCCTGCTGTCGCCGCGGTGGCCGATGCCCTGCGGGCGCAGACTGCCGGCTACGAGCGGGAGCTGTCGGGCCGCGGCTGGGCCTGAAGCCGACGCCGCCTCTGAAGAGAACCCACGAGCCCGAGCGCGATGAGCGCGAGGGCGATCATGACGCCTGGTGCGGGGTCCGACCCGGTGGCGGCCAAGCTCGAGCCGGCGGTTCCGGATGGACCCGGTATGGAGGGAGCGCTTCCACCGGGCGTCGGGGTCGGGGTGGGGGTGGGGGTGGGGATCGGTGTCTGTTCCGGCTCCGCCACCTGGACGAAGAGCACCGACGCCGCCGTGGTTCCGTTCGCATCGGCCACGGTGTACGGCACGTCAGGAGTACGGCCGCTGAAGCCGGCCGCCGGCACGAAGGTGACCCGCCCGGTCGAGGGGTCGAGCGTGAACACCCCGACCCCCGGGATCGTGAGCGTGATGCCATCGTCGGAGAGCTCGGCCCCAGCGACGGCTGGCGCCTGCAAGGTCACGGTGGTGGGGTCGAGAGCGGCTGACGGGCCGCCCGCCAGGTCGTTGGCGAGGAGATCGATGACCACCGGAGTGCCGGAGGCCGTCGCCACCTCGTCGGCATTGGCCGCCGGGGTGACCGGCTCGACCGACACGGAGATCTCCGCCGACGCCGTGGTGCCATTGGCGTCGGAGATCGAGTACGGCACGACGCTCACTGCACCGGTGAAGGTCTTGTCGGGCGTGAAGGTCACGGAACCCGTGGCCGCGCCCACGGTGAAGACGCCCGCTCCCGGGATCGTCAGGGTGCGACCGTCGGAAGCAAGTACTGTCCCCGCCGGCGCTCCGGTCGGCAGGGCGAGCCTGACCGTGGTCGCGTCGAGCGGCGCCGTGTCATCTCCCGGCAGGTCATTGCCGACAGTGTCGACCACCACCGGAACGGCCTGGAGGGTGCCGGCGGCATCCGATGCTGCAACAGGGACGACGGCTCCCACGGTGATTGCGATGACGGACGCCGCGACGGTGCCGTTGGCATCCGTCACCGAGTACGGAACGGCAGTCGCCTCACCGGTGAAGGCGAGCTCCGGCGAGAAGACCACCCCGCCCGAGGAATCGACGACGTAGGAGCCCTCCCCCGGAATCGTGAGGCTCGTGCCATCAGCCGAGAGGGAGGACCCTGCCGGGCCGTCGGGTGGCAGCTGCAGGCGCAGAGTCGCCGGAACGAGCGCGACGGCCGGATTGCCGGCGACGTCGTTGTCGAGCGGAGTCAGACCCACGGGCTGCCCCTGCCTCGTGGTGGCGGAGTCGGGTGCGGCCGTTGGCGTCACGGGTATCACCGTCACGATGATCGCCGCTGTCGCCGACTCCCCGGTGGTGTCGGCGATGGTGTAGTCGATCGGCGTGGCATCACCGGTGAACGACGGATCGGGGGTGAACGTGATGTCGCCGGTGGCCGGATTCACGACGTACACACCCTCACCGGCGATGGTGAGAGTGCGTCCGTCGTCCGAGATCGTCGAGCCTGCAGGAGCTCCCGCCGGTAGCACCAGCGTCATCGACGACGGCACGAACGACGCCGACGGCGAACTAGGCACGTCATTGCCGAGTGGGTTGCCAGTGAACGGGACACCCTGACGTATGGAGATCTCGTTCGGACTCGCGATCGGAACCGGCAGCGCGCTCACCACGACAGTGAGCGTCGACGTCGCGAGAGTGCCGTTGGCGTCGGCCACGGTGTAGGGCACGGTCGTGGCAGTGCCGGTGAAGTCGGGGTCTGGCTGGTAGTCGACCGAGCCGCTGGCGAGCACTGTGTATGTGCCCTCGCCTGCAATCGTGAGGATCTTGCCGTCGGCCGACACCGTCGATCCCGGGGGCGGCGAGACGGGGAGCTGCAGCGTCACGCTCGACGGAACGAGCGGCACGCTCGGCAGTCCGGGAGCGTCGTTGTTGAGCAGGGTCGCCGTGGTCGCCACGCCCCGCTGCGTCGCCAGATCGTTCGGCAAAGCCACCGGAGTGACCGGGGTGACGGTGATGACGAGGGTAGAGGAGGCAGTCGCGCCCCGCGCATCCGTCACGGAGTAGGGAACGACCGATGCCGCGCCCGAGAACGCGGGCTCGGGCGTGAACTGCACCACCCCGGCTGCCGAGAGCACGAACTGCCCTTCGCCCGGAATGGTGAGGGTGCGTCCGTCGGCAGCGAGCACGGTTCCGGATGCCGCCCCCGACGGCAGCGCCAGCTTCATGCTCGAGATCACCAACGGGAAGTCTGCGGACCCGGCACTGTCGTTCGCGCCCAGGTCGACCGAGATCGCCGCTCCCTGTGTCGTCGTGTCGGAGTCATCCACGGCAGCAGGAGGAGGCGGCGTCACGAAAGGGAAGTCGACGCCGGCGGCATCCGCCCCCACCAGGGAGAACTCTCGAGGCGCCAGTTCTGCGATACCGGACGGCGCGGCGACCTCGGCCCGATAGGGACCGGAAGCCATGAGCGCCGGAAGACTCCATGCCCCCACGGAGTCGGCCGTGGCGGTTCCGACCACCTGGTCGTTCTCGTCACGGACCGTCACGACGGATCCGGGTAGCGGCGTTCCGTCGAGGGTGACGACACCCGAGACGGCGAAGCTCTTGGCGGCGAACCAGGTCTGGTAGACCGGCAGTCCCGAGCGCTGCTGGAAGCTCATGGTGATGGACGTGAGGGATTCGGTCGGGCGGAACCATGCTGCCGCCCCCTCGGAATCCGTGGCGGTCGAGTTGCCGATCAGCAGGCCGGAATTGCCGTTCACGGTCCAGACGGGCAGATCGTTGCGGTTCGCCGAGTCGCAGGAGGGGCCGCCGGAGCGATGGCAGTAGTTGAACGACCCCTGGAAGCCGAGGGCCGAGACGAGAACCGCGGCCCCGTTCGCCCCCGTCGCGCTCAGTGTCACCTGGTCGGCGTCGATGTCGCCGAGCACGAAGGCCCAGCCCTGCGACGGTGTCGGCGTCGCGAAGGTGTAGGTGGTGACGGCGGGCGACGACGCATTGTCGGCTGCGGGTCGCAGGTTGAGGTACGGGCGGTTGAGGCTCGACCCGAATGCAGCCCCAACGGGAGTGGACGCCGCCTGCCAGGTCGAGGCGCCCGTGGGGACCGTCGCCTGCCGACTGGTGGAGGTGAACGTCGTGACCGGAAAGTTCGCCGGCATCGCCACGGTGCCGGTGTAGGCACCCGACGACCCGCTCACCGTGATTCCGGCCCACGTGTTGGCCTCGGCGGCGCCCGCGGGGAGCGGCCTGGCGGTGACCGCGAGAGCAAGGGCCAACAGGGACGCGAGCAGGGCGGCCGCGACGAGTTGCGGCCACCGCGACACCCCGAAAGCGATCATTCCTCGGTTCCCCTCGTGCTCGCGCGTTCGGTCAGGCTAGTCGTCCCCTCTCACTCGCGCCACACTTCTCCATCGCTTCCCAGCGAGGGCGAAGCTCGGCGGATTCACGGCCATTCGTGAGAGAGCGCGCTCATCGCCGGGGCGGCCCGGCCAGCACGCGGGCTCGCGCATAGGCCGCCACCTCCTCGGCCGGCACCTGCCAGTTCGAGTCGAGCCACCAGGTCGCCCCGGCCTTCGCCCAGGGCTGCACCAGCGCGGTGTCGGCCGCTGCA
Organism: Leifsonia sp. Leaf264; assembly: GCF_001422325.1. Lineage (GTDB taxonomy): Bacteria > Actinomycetota > Actinomycetes > Actinomycetales > Microbacteriaceae > Orlajensenia. The sequence continues at coordinate 300,314 of NZ_LMMR01000007.1, read as the reverse complement.
TCCGTCCCCGTCGTCGTTCCCTCCTGAATGACGTCGAACGGTCGATCGCCCAGCCCGGCCGCCTCGCGCTCGGCCCTGATCCACGCGATGGCCTCAGCGGCGATCTCGGGCGTGAAGTGCCGCTGTTGGGCCTCGGGGCCGGCGACGCCGGTCGTTCCGGGTGGCGCGTAGTTCGGGATCCAGCCGTCGTAGCGCGCCACCCGCCTCATCGACTGCAGCCTCGGCCAGACGCCGACGACCCACGTGGGGATGCGCGGCTGCTGCACGATGGCCGGCGGCAGCATCTCGGTGGTGCGCGCGGCCCTGTAGTGCTCGCCGGCGTACTCGAACGGCTGGCCGCGCCAGAGCTCCTGCATCAGCTCGAGGCTCTCATCCAGCATCCCGGCGCGGGCCTTGCGGCCGGGGTCGCTCTCGAAGATCCAGAACCGCGACTCCACGTCCTCTGGGACACCGAGGCCGGCCGAGAGGATGACCCGACCACCCGAGAGCCTGTCGACCGTCATGGTCTGCCCGGCGAGCTCCCACGGCCTGCGCCGTGGAACCGGGGTGAGCATGGTGCCGAGACGGATGCGCTCGGTCGCGACGGCCGCGGCCGCGAGAGTCGACCACGGGTCGACGGCCCAGATGCCCTCCCAGACGAAGAAGCCGTCCCAGCCGCTCTGCTCGGCGAGTGCCGCCAACTCGACGGCGAGCGCCGGGTCGCTGCCGGTGAAGATGAACCCGTACTTCATGGGCCGACGGTACAACGACCCGCCGACATGTCAACCACTGCCCGCGACGGATGCCGCCCCGTACTGTCGAGATCAGGTCGCAGTCGCGATCCATGGGCGTCGCCGAGGCGGCGAGCGGAGGAGAACCACCATGTCCCGCAACGTCAGGCGCATGTCGTGCCCACCCTCGGCCGTGTTCGACGTGCTCGCCGACGGCTGGCTCTACCCGGTGTGGGTGGTCGGGGCATCACGCATGCGCGACGTCGACGAGGCCTGGCCGCTGACGGACAGCGCGCTGGCGCACTCCGTCGGCGTGTGGCCGGCGCTGATCGATGACGAGACTGTGAGCGAGGAGTGGGCGCCGCCGCATCGCGCCGTGATGCGCGCGAAGGGATGGCCGATCGGCGAGGCGCGCGTGACCATCGACGTGAAGCCCTGGGGCGACGGATGCCTCGTACGCATCCAGGAGCATCCGATCGCCGGCCCCGGCGACTGGGTGCCGCGCCTTCTCACCGAGCCGATGCTGTACCTGCGCAATCGCGAGACCCTGCGCCGCCTCGCCTACGTCGCCGAGGGGCGGCTGCCCACAACGTTCCACGGGGCGCACGCGCAGATCGCCCCCACCGCATGACCGAGTATGACGCCGTCGTCGTCGGGGCGGGTCCGAACGGCCTCGCCGCCGCCGTCACCCTCGCCCGTGCCGGCCTGCGCGTGGTGGTCTACGAGCGCAACTCGACGCCCGGTGGCGGCGCCAGGACCGCCGAGCTCACGCTGCCCGGCTTCCATCACGACGTGTGCTCTGCTGTGCATCCGCTCGCCCTCGCCTCGCCCTTCTTCCGCGAGTTCCAGCTCGAGAGTCGCATCGACCTGCAGCTCCCGGGGGCGTCGTTCGCACATCCGCTCGACGACGGCCGCGCCGGCATCGCCTATCGCGACCTCGACCTCACCGCGGCGGAGATCGGCCGCGATGGCCGGGCGTACGCGACACTGATGCGCCCACTCGTCGCGCAGGCCGACCGCGTAGCCGCCATCACCGGCGACTCCCTGCTGCGACTGCCCGACCATCCGGTGCTGCTGGCCCGCTTCGGGCTGCGCGTGCTCGAGCAGGGATCGCCGCTCTGGAACCTGCGCTTCTCCGACGACGTCGCCCCGGCCATGCTGAGCGGCGTCGCGGCTCATGCCATCCGCTCCATGCCGAGCCCGACGACGGCCGGCGCCGGCCTCGCCCTCACCGCCCATGCGCATGCCCGCGGCTGGCCGATCCCGATCGGCGGCACCCAGGCCATCGTCGACGCCATGATCGACGACCTCGTCGCGCATGGCGGGGAAGTCGTGACGGATGCCGACATCACCGCGCTGCGCACGCTGCCCTCGAGCACCGCGGTGCTCCTCGACACCACACCGCGCGCACTCCTCGACCTCGCGGGCGACGCCCTCCCGGCCGGCTACACGCGAGCCCTCGAGGCGTTCGAGTACGGCAATGCCGCAGCGAAGGTCGACTTCGCCCTCGATGCCCCCATCCCGTGGGCGAACCCGGCGGTGCGGCACGCGGGCACGGTGCACTTGGGCGGAACCCGAGCCCAGATCGCCGCAGCCGAGCGCACCGTCGCCGCGGGGCGCCACAGCGATGCGCCCTACGTGCTCATCTCGCAGCCGACTGTCGTCGACGCGTCACGGGCACCAGAGGGCAAGCACACGGCCTGGGCCTACACGCACGTGCCAGCCGGATCGACGATCGACCAGACGGAGGCCGTCACCGAGCAGATCGAGCGTTTCGCCCCGGGGTTCCGCGACACCGTCCTCGCCTCATCGAGTCGCACGGCCATGGACCTGCAGGCCTACAACCCCAACTACATCGGCGGCGACATCGCCGCCGGCGCGGCGAGCATCGTGCAGCTGCTGAAGCGCCCGGTGCTCGCACCGGATCCGTGGCGAACAGCACTCGACGGCGTGTACCTCTGCTCGGCCTCGACCTCGCCGGGGCCCGGCGTGCACGGCCTCAACGGCTGGCACGCCGCACGCTCGGCATTGCGCCACAGCTTCGGGATCGACGCTCTTCCCGACCTGTCGATCGGGGCGTGAGGGTCGCTTCCGAGCGGCCGCCCGCCTGACGGCCAACGGCAGCGCCCGCACGTCGTCGGGATCGAGAACCTGAGGGAATGCCACCAATCCGCAGGCCGTCGTGATCGCCGTCAAACCCGACGTATCCTTACTTCAGAGACCAGCCATGCTGGCAGTCGTCGGATGCGATCCGGGTCGAGCACAAAGACGTGCGGGCTTGATGCTCCCGTCCGACGCCGCGGCCCCTCAGCGCTGAGCGCCGAGGGGCTGCGCTCTCCACGTGCCGGCAGCCCGGGCGCCGGTCAGCGCGAGCGCACCCAGTCGTCGATCTCGCCGTGCAACCGCGCCTTGCCGGCCGCATCGAGGAACGACGCGTCGACAGAGTTGCGCGCCAGCAGCTCCAGAGTGGCATCGTCGAGGGCGAACTGCTCGGTGACGGCCGCGACGTTCGCATCCGCGTAGCCGCCGAAGTAGGCGGGGTCGTCGGAGTTGATCGAGATGAACAGCCCCTTCTCGAGCATCACGGGCAACGGATGCCGGGCCAGGGTGTCGATCGTCCGCAGGCGCACGTTGGAGAGCGGGCACACTGTCATCGGCACCCTCTCGGCCACCATGCGGGCCACGAGCCGCTCGTCGTCGAGGCAGTTGTTGCCGTGGTCGATGCGTTCCACCTTCAGCAGGTCGAGGGAGTCCGCGACGTTCTGCGCCGGCCCCTCCTCTCCGGCGTGGGCGACGACGTGCAGTCCATGCGAACGGGCGAGGTCGTACAGCTCGACGAAGAGCGCCGGCGGGTAGCCGACCTCGGCGGAGTCGAGACCGATGCCGTCGATGCGCGCATCGGAGTCGATGAGTCCCTGCAGGATCTCGACGGCCTCGGATGCCGGGCGATCACGCCAGAACGACACGATGAGCTTCGAGGTGATGCCGAACTCCGACTCGCCGGCATCGAGGGCGGCGTGGATCCCGGTGAGCACGACCTCGAGGGGGATGCCGCGCAGCAGGTGCGCCTGAGCGTCGAACGACACCTCGGCATGACGCACGCCCCCTGCCGACGCCCGCCGCAGGTAATCGCGGGTCATCTGCTCGAAGTCGCGGCTCGTCTGCAGCACCTCGAGGTTCGTGTAGAGCAGGTCGAGGAAGGACTGCAGGTCGGTGAAGTCGTACCGGCTCCGCAGGTCCGCCAGAGACGTCCAGGGCAGCTCGACTCCGTTGCGGGCGGCTGCTTCGAGGATGAACTCGGGTTCGAGGGTGCCTTCGAGGTGCAGGTGGAGCTCGGCGATGGGGAGGTGCATGGTGGATCCGTTCATCGAACATGGCGAGACGCCGGGGTGCTCGCGTCAGGCTACAAGAGGGGAGGCCGGCCCGCGGCATCCGGCGTCCCCGACCCATGCGGGCGAGGGGTGTACTCGCAGCCCCTCCCAGTGCCCGCTGCGGCGCGCCTAGGCTGGAGGAGCCTCCGTGACGATGCGGGCGGTCACGGCGCTCCAGCCGATGACTCCCCCGGCCGCGCACTCCCCCTCAAGAACCCAGGAGACCTCCATGCTCACAGTCGACGCCTACGCAGCGCCCTCAGCCACCGAACCTCTCATCAAGACCACAATCGAGCGTCGCGCCGTGGGACCGAACGACGTGCTGATCGAGATCGCCTACGCCGGGATCTGCCATTCCGACATCCACACTGTGCGTGGCGACTGGGGCCCGATCAGCTACCCGCAGGTCGTCGGCCACGAGATCGTGGGCTTCGTCACGGAGGTGGGCTCCGACGTGACCCTGCACAGTGTCGGGGACCGCGTCGGCGTCGGCTGCATGGTGAACTCCTGCCGCGAGTGCGACAACTGCCTCGCCGGCGCCGAGCAGTACTGCCTCAAGGGGAACACCGGCACCTACGCCGCCGTCGACACCGATGGCACGATCACGCAGGGCGGATACTCCACCCACATCGTCGTGGTCGAGGACTTCGTGCTGAAGGTTCCCGAGGCCATCCCGTTCGAGGCGGCGGCTCCCCTGCTCTGCGCCGGGATCACGACCTATTCGCCGTTGTCGCACTGGAACGCCGGTCCGGGCAAGCGCGTCGCCGTCGTCGGCATGGGCGGACTCGGCCACATGGCAGTCAAGATCGCGCACGCCATGGGCGCCGAGGTGACGGTCCTCTCGCAGACGCTGGGCAAGAAGGAGGACGGCCTGCGTCTCGGTGCCGATCACTACTTCGCCACCGGCGACAGCGCCACCTTCACCGAGCTGAAGAACAGCTTCGACCTCATCATCAACACCGTGAGCGCGGCGATCGACATCAATGCCTACCTCGCGCTCCTGCGCCTGGACGGCACCCTCGTGAGCGTCGGCGCGCCGGGCGAGCCGCTGCCCGTTCGCGTCTTCACGCTGTTCGGCAACCGTCGCACCTTCGCCGGTTCAAGCATCGGCAGCATCCGTGAGACGCAGGAGATGCTCGACTTCTGCGCCGAGCACGGCATCGCCCCCGAGACCGAGCTGGTGTCGGCCGAGGACATCAACGAGGCCTACGAGCGCGTGCTCTCCTCGGACGTGCGCTACCGCTTCGTCATCGACGCGTCCACCATCGCCTGACAGGCGCCTCCACGCCGCCGTCCGCGAGGCCGACCCGCGTCAACCCCCTTGCGGGGTGACGTGGGTCGGCGTGGGATGGGGCGATGAGGATCAGTGACACCAGCGACCTGTGGTGGAAGACGGCGGTCGTGTACTGCCTCGACGTCGAGAAGTTCATGGACTGGAACGACGACGGCACGGGTGACTTCACGGGCCTGGCCCATCGCATGGACTACCTCCATGAGCTCGGCATCACCTGCCTCTGGCTCATGCCGTTCTACCCGTCCCCCGGCAAGGACGACGGCTATGACATCGCCGACTTCTACGGCATCGACCCGAGGCTCGGCAACCACGGCGACTTCGTGGAGATGATCCGGCTGGCGAAGGACCGCGGCATCAGGGTCATCGTCGATCTGGTGGTGAACCACACCTCGGACACGCATCCGTGGTTCGTGCAGGCGCGGAGTTCGCGCGACAACCCGTACCGGGACTACTACGTCTGGCGCGATCATCCGCCACGCAAGAAGCAACAACCGGTGTTCCCCGATGCCGAGGACAGCCTCTGGGAGTTCGACGAGAAGACCCAGCAGTACTACCAGCACAACTTCTACAGGTTCCAGCCCGACCTCAACGTCACCAATCCGTTGGTGCGCGACGAACTGGCGAAGATCATGGGCTTCTGGCTGCAGCTGGGCGTCTCGGGGTTCCGGGTGGACGCCGTGCCGTTCCTGATCGACGAGAGCGACGTGCAGCGACCGACGGGCGCCCTCGAGCATCCCCTCGACTTCCTGAAGTCGTTGCGAGCCTTCCTCGGGCGCCGATCGGGTGACGCGATGATGCTCGGGGAGGCGAACCTGCCGCGACCCGACCAGAAGGACTACTTCGGCGGCGCTGACGGCGACGGCCTCACCATGCAGTTCGACTTCATCACCATGCAGAACGTCTACCTCTCGCTCGCCCGCCAGGATCCGGCACCGTTGGTCGCGGCGCTCGAATCCAGGCCTCCCACCGCTGTCGAATCGCAGTGGGCGAACTTCCTCCGCAACCACGACGAGCTCACGCTCGACAAGCTCACCGACGATGAACGCGCCGAGGTGTTCGCGGCGTTCGGACCCGAGGAACGGATGCAGGTCTACGGGCGTGGCATCATCCGCCGCCTGCCGCCCATGCTCGACGGCGACCCCCGGCGCATCCGCATGGCGTACAGCCTCATGTTCTCCCTCCCCGGGACCCCGGTGCTGTTCTACGGCGAGGAGATCGGCATGGGAGAGGACCTGGCGGTCGGCGACCGGACGGCCGTCCGCACGCCGATGCAGTGGACCGCCGGCGTCAACGGGGGCTTCTCCAACGCGGAGAAGCGACGGCTCGCCAGCGCCGTCGTCACGGGCGGGTACTCCCCCGAGCACGTGAACGCCTCGGATCAGCGCCACGACCCCGACTCCCTGCTCCAGTTCATGCGCGCACTGATCCGCCGCTACCGATCGTCCGCCGAGATGGGGTGGGGTGCCTGCGAGATCGTCCCCCAGAAATCTCCGACCGTGCTCGTGCACGCCCTCGTCAGCGACGAGGGCCGCATGATCGCCGTCCACAATTTCGGGACGGAACCGACGGTGGCGACCTTCACCGTCGCCGACGCCGAGCCTGGCGACGTGCTCGTCGACCTCTTGGTCGATGGGCGGGTGGTGGAACTCGATGACGGCGGTTCGGTGACAGTCCCCCTCGATGCGTACGGCTACCGCTGGTTGCGCGTCATCCGTCCGACGGGAAAGCGTCTTGGCTAGGCGCCCGGGGCTCCGGGATGCGGTGCGACGGCTCGGGCGCAGTAGCGTGAACCCATGAGCGACGACAGGCCCGACCCCCAGCCGGACCCCGCTGCAGCCGCGCCCCCGGCCGCGCCGACCGCCGATGCCCTCACCGCGCCACCGGCCGCCTCGACGGAGGCACCGTCAGCAGAGGCGACGGCGACTGATGCCGTTGCAATGACTGTCACGCAGCGCCGACGAGGTCGCCCCGAATTGCGTGTCCTCCTCACCGACGGCCTGGGCGAGGTCGGCATCCGGAGCGGGCAGATCCTGCTGGCCCTGACGCTGGCGGCGGTCTTCGTGTGGGGCCTCGTGCAACTGAAGCTCGTCGTGATCCCCGTGCTGATCGCGCTGATCCTCGCGGCGGCCCTCTCCCCCGTCATCGGCTGGATGCGCCGCCGCGGCCTGCCGGCGATCGTCGCGACGTGGATCGCCCTCATCGGCGGCATCGTCGTCTTCGGCGGCATCGTGACCCTCATCGTGTTCGCCGTGCGCGGCCAGTGGGACGAACTCTCCAGATCGGCCACGAAGGGCATCGACGCCGTCGGCGACTTCCTGAAGAGCGGCTCACTGCCGATCGACCAGGACCAGCTCGACGGCCTCAAGGACACCGTCACCGACTTCTTCACCAGCAGCCAGTTCGGGTCCGGGGCCATCGCCGGAGTGTCCGTCGCCGCCGAACTCGTCACCGGCGCCCTGCTGGCCGTCGTCGTGCTGTTCTTCTTCCTCAAGGACGGCGACAGGATCTGGGCGTTCTTCCTCCGCCCGTTCAGCGGCCGCAGCCTCGAACGCGGACAGCGTATCGGCGTCACGTCGGTGAAGACCCTCGGCGGCTACGTGCGCGGCACGGCCATCATCGCCTTCGTCGACGCCGCTGGAGTCGGCATCGGCCTCGCCATCCTGGGCGTGCCGTTGGCGCTGCCCCTCGCGGTGATCGTGTTCATCGGTGCGTTCATCCCGATCGTCGGCGCCACTGTGGCGGGAATCCTCGCCGCCCTCGTCGCTCTCGTCGCGAACGGCCCGGTCATCGCGCTCATCGTGGTCGGCATCGTCATCGCCGTCAACCAGATCGAGGGCAACTTCCTGCAGCCTGTCGTGCAGGCGCGCTCGTTGAAGCTGCATCCGCTCGTCATCCTCGTCGCCCTGACCGCGGGAACCATCCTCGGCGGCATCGTCGGCGCCGTGCTCTCCGTGCCCATCGCGGCCGTCGCCTGGGCCATCGTCAAGGCGTGGAACCCGGAGGACGAGCCTGCTCCGCCGTTCGCGGAGCCGTCGCCGGCCGAGAAGATCGAGAAGGCCGGCTGAGCGCAGCATGAGCGAGGTCGGGGATTTCATCGCCGCGGTCCCGTCCGCCCGTCGGCGAGCGGATGCCGAGACGCTCCTCGGGCTCTACACCAGGGTGACCGGCGAGCCTGCGGTGCTCGACGGCACCATCATCGGCTTCGGCAGCTACCACTACGAGTACGACAGCGGGCGCTCCGGCGACATCGCGGCCGCCGGCTTCTCACCCCGCAAGGCGGCCATGTCGATCTACCTCGTCGATGGAGTCTCCCGCTATCCCGAGCAGCTCGCCCGGCTCGGTCCGCACACGACGGGCGTCGGATGCCTTTACATCCGCGACCTCTCCGCGATCGACCTGACGGTGCTCGAGCAGGTCATCACGGAGTCGTACGAGACGCTCACCCGCGACATCTACAGGTTGCGTGCGCGTGACGGGCAGCCCGGGCCTGCGGCATCCGGCGCCTGAGGCCCTCCGCGAACGGATGCACCAGGGACGGCGCTGCGCACTCAGTGCCTGTCGCGCAGCGCCGTCCATGCATCGAGCGCGCGTTCCTACCCGGCGGGAACGAGCACCCGGTCGATCGTGTGGATGACGCCGTTCGATGCCTTGATGTTGATCGCCTTGAGCACCAGCTTCGGGTCGGTCAGCGTCGGCGACTCATCACGAAGCGTGGTGAGGCGCGGCTTGACGATTCCGCCGTTGGCCATGGTGAGCTTGCCGGCGAAGATGACCCTGAGCGGGCTCAGTGCCTTACCCGCGACCACGTGGTAGAGCAGGATGTTCTTGATCTGGTCGACCGTGAACGCACCGGTGATGGTCGTGAGGGCTGCGGCTTCGCTCGCCGGAGCCGCACCGGTGAGGTCGGTCACGAGCCGCGCGAAAGCGCGGTCGTTCGGAGCGAACACGGTGAATTTCGTGCTCGTGTCGGCGAGCACGGGCACGAGACCGGTCACGGTGAGCGCCTGGATCAGGATGTCGTAGTCATTGGGGTTGGAGTCCGGCGCTCCGCCACCCGATGCGGCGACGGCGACGTCGACGATCGATCCTGGTGACGTGTGCGTTGCGGTGCCGGCGTTGGCCGGGGCAACAGCGGTGAGCACCAGTGCTCCGGCTGCGGCGAAGGCGGCGGTGACCGCGATCAGCTTCTTCATGGGGGCATTCCTCTTCCTCGAGGGCACGAACGTGCCGGTTGGTGGATGCCTCCGTCGGGGAGTCTATGCCCCTGTTCGGGGGTGAGGGCAAGGGGTCGGGAAAAGTCGTCGCCGCTGCATCCGAAGGCCGTGTTCCGTCGGAAGTACTAGCTGAAGAGCACCGCGCGGACCCTTCGCGCACCGCAGAAGGAACCCATTGCTCCACGACTCGGCAGGGCTGCCACCGGATGCCTCCTCGGCGGCCCTGCCGGACCTCCCCCGCGACGCCCTCGTGACTATGCTGGGGCACAGCATCGCTCCCGGAGACCGGCCACCTCCGGCGCCGGGAACCGTGCGGCGCGTCGAGCGGACGCGATCCCATCACGGAGGACGACTCGCCACTGTGCTCGACATCGATGACGACGCGGCCATCGCGCTGGCATTCAGCGCCGGTGACGAACAGGGCATCGCTGCCGCCTACACGCGCTGGTCGTCACTGGTCTACACGCTGGCGGTGCGGGCGCTCGGCATCGCGGCCGACGCCGAGGACGTGACGCAACAGGTGTTCGTCTCCGCCTGGCAGGGGCGTGCCAACTTCGATCCCGATCGCGGCCCGTTGCCCGCCTGGATCGTCGGCATCACCCGCCACCGCATCGCCGACGCCCTCGCCGCGCGTTCGCGGAGCCTGCGGATCGTCGAGTCCAGCGAATCCGTGGCTCGCGTTCAGGAACAATCCGTGGAGGTCGACGTCGCCGAACGCCTCATGATCGCCGATGAGCTCGCACGACTCGACCCCGTGCCGCGCGAGGTCATGGCACTCGCGTTCTACGGTGACATGACGCACACCGAGATCGCCGAGAGCACCGGCCTGCCGCTCGGAACCGTCAAAAGCCACATCCGCCGAAGTCTCGGGCGCCTGCGCACACGAATGGAGGTGGATGACAGTGCATCTCGATGACGACACGCTCGCTCTTCTCGCCCTCGGCGATGGTCCACTCGACTCTGCCCTGGACACCGAGCTCGACGCCGCCCAGCGCGACCACCTCGCCTCCTGCGCAGAGTGCTCAGCCGAACTGGCTGACCTCCGTCGTACCGTGAGCCTCGCCCGATCCTCGCGTGACGTCGAGCTGCTGACCCCGCCACGGCAGGTATGGGAGAACATCAGCGCTGAGCTCGGGCTGTCGGCCGCGGCACCGTCGACGTCGCCGACGTCGACGTCGGCTTCGGCTTCGAACCCTGATGTCGCACCCTCGGCTCCCGCCGCGACGCGGCGGGCATCGGCATCCGTCACCGATCGGCGACGGCCCTCGACACGGGTCGCCCGCTGGTGGCCCTACGCCGCGGCAGCCCTCGTCGTCGGCATCCTGGCCGGCGTCGCTGGAGCCGTCCTGTGGCCTGGGCCTTCGGCCGACGTGATCGCCGAAGCGGCACTCGATCCGTTCCCCACCTGGGACGCCTCAGGCACTGCCCAGCTCGAGAAAGCCGGTCAGTCCGGAACGCGCGACCTCGTCGTCGACCTCGACGCGCCGACCGGCAGTGCTCTGCGCGAGGTGTGGCTGATGGACCCGGCCACCAACGGGCTCGTCAGCCTCGGCCAGCTCTCCGGATCGAGCGGGCGGTTCACGGTGCCGAACAGCATCGACGTCGAGCAGTTCTCGGTGGTCGACATCTCCGAAGAGCCGGCCGACGGAAACCCCGCGCACTCCGGCGACTCGATCGTCCGCGGCCAGCTGCGCCAGCCCTGATCTGTGCGAGGCAGTCCACGTCCACCTCTTCAGGTGGGCGCACGGCCGCCGCAGACAACGTGGTGGACACACGTCGAACTCTCGAATCCTTGCCATTCATTGAGGACAAGAAACCCTGGTCGAACGCGATTTCTGTGTAGCGGGAGCGGGACTTGAACCCGCGACACCACGATTATGAGCCGTGTGCTCTAACCACCTGAGCTACCCCGCCGCGGACTGCGACGCACTCACGTACGTCAGAGTCTGAGCCCCCTGTGGGAATCGGACCCACTACCTCTTCCTTACCAAGGAAGTGCTCTACCAATGAGCTAAGGGGGCCAAAGTGTGGGGCGCCGGAAGGCGCGCCACGTTTTTGGCACCAGTAGAGAATAGCATCCGCTGAGGCCCGCTCTGACCGCGCGGCACCCTCGTGGATGCGCCCGGGATTGGGTGCTGTCACGGATCCCCCGGGAAGACCGGATGCATACCATCGAGCTGTAGCTTGCTCGCACGTCGCCCGAACCCCCGTGCCGGAGCACCGCGAATGCCACACCACGACCCTACTCAGCGCCCTACCGACGGAACCCACCCCATGGATCCGGACTCGAATCACCTCGCACCGAGCCGCGACTCGGAGCAGCCCGCCGTTCGCGCCGTCGGCCGCCTCGCCGATCGCCTCGCCGCCCCCCTCGTCTTCGTGACAGGTCCGGCGGGCACAGGCAAGACGGCAGTGGTTCGCGCCTGGGCGGCCCAGGCATCCCGACCCGTCGAATGGCTCACCCTCACCCCATCGCATCGGTCACCGGAGGTGCTGGACGATGCCCTGAGGGTGGCTGTCGCCGCGGCTCCCACAACAGTCGTCATCGACGACGCGCAGCTGGTGGACGGCACGGCGGCCGAGCAGGCGATCGACCGGTTCCTCGGAGCCGCCGCAGGCGCCACATCGGTCGTCGTGTGCACGCGCACGGCGGCTGACTTCGCGACGACGCGTGCCGGCGCCGCCGAGTTCATCACAGGACGCGATCTCGCTCTGCGCCTCGACGAGATCCCCGAACTCTTCCACTCGATCCACGGCAGCCGCCTGGGGCTGGAGCAGGCGAGTGCCGTGCTGGCCGAGACCGCCGGATGGCCGGCCCTCGTGCGGCTGCTCGCCGCGACGGTCCACGGGTATGCACCCGGCGGCCTCGATGACGCCGTCTTGGCCACGATCGGCGGGGACTTCGCCGAGACCTACCTCGCGCGGGTGACCTCCGAGCTGCCGCCGGCGCTGAGAGCGGCGGCATCCGGGTGCGCCCCACTGGCGAGCCTGACCTTCGACCACGCCGCTGCCATCGCCGGCGTCGAGGCGGCATCAGCGCTCATCGCCGCCGTCGAGAACGGCACCATTCTGACCGACCAGCGGGCTGGTGCCGACCGGCGTCTTCCCGAAGCCCTCAGGCGGCACCTGCTGCGGCACCTTCCACCCGAGCAACGCCACGAACTCGCCGTGACGACGGCCAGCCTGCTCGCCGGCCAGGGCGACACCATCGGCGCACTGGCTGCCCTTCACGATTCCGGATGCTGCGACGACGTCGCCGCACTTCTACGGAGGGAGTCCGACGTTCTCGCCACCCCGGGGAGCGCACCGTGGGCGCTGGCTCTGTCCGGTCGCGTGCTGCGGGATCCGCTGCTGCGCGCAGCACGGGCCCGCGCGCTCATCGACGACCGCTCCGTCGACTCCGCCCGCGAGGTGCTGCTCTCGATCGGCGACGACGATCCGGATGCCGCATCCGCCCGACGCTCGCTGCTCTCCGAGATCGACTCCACCGGGACGGCGCGCTCCGTCGTGCGGCCCGGTGCCGAGCCGCGGAGAGTACGCGACGCCCGCGGTCTCATCGAGGCGGCAGCGCAGCGGCTGAGGGCCGGCGCCGTCACCGAGGCCGTGCCGCTGCTCGTCCGCAGTCTCCACGCGCCGGGCTCCAGCCGCGCATCGACCCTCGGTGCCAGATTGGCCATCTCGGTGATGCGCTCCGCGGTCACGCCCCCGAGCGAGACCTCCGCTCAGGTGTGTGCGATCGAGGGCGAGGCGCAGATCCACGGGCTCACGGGGCTGGCTCGAATCGCCCGAGGCGTGCTCGCCGCCCTCTCGACCGCCGACGGATCCGCGGAGATCGCGGCCGAGTGCGAGGACCGCGCCGACGACGCCGGTGCTGCCCTGCTCGGCGGCATCGCGTTTCTGACGCGGATGAGAAGCGGTCGCGCAACCGCCGCCGCGGCCGGTGAGCTCTCCGCCCGCCTCATCGCCATCGGGGAGGGTGCGGCCTCTGCGTGGGCCGAAGCCGCTGCCGCCGTGCTCGCCGCCGACCACCGGCTCCCTGACGCACGGGCACACGTGACGGCGGCCGAATCCTCCGGCATCCGGGAGGCCCTTCCGGCTCTGCGTCCCATGATCGACGCCGCGCGGAGCATCCTGGAGGCGGACGACGAGCTGCTGCGAGACGCGCGCCGAGCCGCTCTCGCGGCCGGGCTGCCTCGCCTCCCCCTGGCGATCGGCTTCGGCGACACTCGCGCGCCCGCTGCGCGTCGGGGGTCACTGCGGCGCGAACCTGCACCCGTCGTGATCGCTGCCCGTCAACCCCGCCTCATGGTGATCTGCTTCGGCGGCTTCCGGATGCGGGTCGACGGCGCAGACATCGACCTGCGCGCGGTGCGGCCTCAGGCACGGGCGCTGCTGCGCATGCTGGCACTGAACGCCGGCTCCCCGGTGCACCGCGAGCTCATCGCCGGGATCCTCTGGGGTGGCCTCGGCAGCTCCTCCGCCGTGCACGCGCTGCACGTGAGCATCTCGAGCCTGCGCCGTGCCCTCAGCGCCGACACGGGGTCACTGCCCGCCGAGATCCTGGAGCGCCGCGGCGAGGCCTACGCCCTCACCCTCGGCGAGCGCCGCAGCTGCGACCTGGTCGAGTTCGACAAGCGCCTCGCGCGTGCGACGGAGGCGAACCTCCACCACGATCTCGACAGCGCGGCGGAGGCACTGAACGGCGCCGTGGCGCTCTACACCGGCGAGGTCCTCCCCGAGGACGGCCCGGCGGAGTGGGCCATCGGCGCCCGCGACCGTTACCGACTGCGGGCAGCCGGCGCGGCCTCCTCGCTCGCCCACCTCGAACTGCGTCGCCATGACACCCGCGCCGCTGTCGTCGCCGCTGAGAGATCGGTCGAGATCGATCCGTGGCTCGACGACTCGTGGCGCACGCTGGTGGCCGTCCATCGGTCATCGGGAGACGTCGTCGCATCGCAGCGAGCCGAGCGTGCCTACCACCGCATGCGCGTCGAGCTCGGCGTGGAGTGACTCCGCTCGTGGAGCGGCTCCGCTCCTGACTCCGCTCCTCAGCGACTGCGGAACTCGACCTCCGCCACCGCGACCCGGGTCGCGTCGGTCACCCCGTGACCTGTTCCGATGGTGAAGCGGACCGCGCTCACGTCGTCGATGCCCACGTCGAACTGCTGGTTGCCGGGCTTGTCGGCGACCGTGACGGTCTTCTCGACCGTGCTGCCGTCGGCGAGGGTCATGGTGAGCAGCATGGTGTCGGGCCGGCCGTCGGCCAGGAAGTCGGCCGGCTTCGACGATGCGCCCGGGATCATCTGCAGGTAGACCAGGCGGAACGGCTTCGCGAACGTCGCCTCGAGGAACTCCCCGGCGCCAGCACCCGCAGGACCTGGAGCCCACGAGGTGTTCGAGAAGCCGTCGAAGGCGAGCTCGGGGCCGCGGCCGTCGGCGGAGCTCGACGCCGCAACCGACACAGGGCGCACCGGTGTTGAGGCTGCGACCTTGTCGATGACGGATGCCGCCGCCGAGGCCAGCCAGTCACGACTGAGCCAGCCCACGCCGAGCAGCACGAGAAGCAGGATCGGCACCACGACGAACGCCGGCCGCACGCGGCTGCGCTTCGCGACGGGGCGCGCGCCAGCCTTGGGCTGCGCGGAGGGGTCGAGCGAGCGGTTCTGCGTCGCTGTGAGCTGGGTGGCGCAGCGTCGGCAGTAGTTGCGCCCGGGGGCGTTACCGGCACCGCAGGTCGGGCACACGACGTCGCCGGGCTTCGGCGCGTCCTCGGCGCGCACCTGGGGCCGTTGCGGTTTGCGGGGGGCGGCTGCGGGCTGGCTGGCTGCGGGCTGCCGGGCCTCGGCGGGCGGCACCGGAGCGGGTTGCGCCGCCTCAGCCCGCTGGGGATCCGGCGAAGCCGGTGTCCGAGCCGCGTCCTCGTCTGGCGGCTCCTCCGAGCGCGCGTCCTCGACCGGCGGCACCCCTGCGGGCGCATCGTCGACCGCGGGCTCAGTCCCGGCGTCGGCCGGCGGAACCTCGGGCTCCGACGCCGGCTCCCGCGTCGCTGGGCGATCCTCCCCCCCCGGTGCCGTTCGAGGCGCGGTCTCGGGCGGCCCCGCGGGAACAAGCGACACCTTCGCCTCCTGGGGCGCTTCGACCGGGGACTCGGTCCGGCCATCGACGACCGGCACCTCGGGCTCCGACTCGTCCTCCGCTCGCTCAGGCCCCGCCACCGGCGGCTCATCGTCGAAGAAGTCCGGCGGCAGCTCTCGTGCGGTGCCGCCGGCTGCGCCATCCGTCGCCTGGTCCCAGGCGAGGTACGCGCCGCACTCGCCGCAGAAGTCATCGTCGGGGGTGTTGCGAGCACCGCACTCCGGGCAGATCAGGGCCGTATCGCTCATGACTCGGCACCACCGCTCCCGCCGCCCGGCGAGGTCACGACCATGGTGCAGGGAACGTGGGCGGGAACCTGGCGCGCGGCCACGCGCTCCAGGCGCCGCGTCACCGCATCGAGGTCACCGGTCACTCCGCCGACCGCGATGCGCACGCCGACGACCTCGTCGCCGGGCAGTGTTCCGCCGCTGGTCGACGACCACGTCGTCCCACCCGATTCAGTCACCTCGACCGTCGTTCCGGGGCCGGCGGCCAGATGCACGGCGTCACGGATGCCCGAGGCCGTGCCCGAGCGGCGGTGCATGGCCGCAGCTCCCGCGATGATGTCGCGGCGCTGCTCGAGCGACCAGGCCTCGTCGACCTCGATGTCTACCCACCCCGCGAGCCAGCCGAGGAAGTCTGCCGGTGTGAGATGCGGGTCGATGTAGGCCGACAGGTTGTCGAGCACGGAGTACACCGGCGCGATGGAGTCGTCGAAGGCCGGCAGCATCCGTTGCAGGAAATCGTCCTCCTGCAGGATGGCCGGAAGCCGCGTGATCAGCGGCGACGGAGTGCCGAGACCGGGAACGATGCCGCGCATGTCAGACCCCCGCCGCGACCCTGATGCGGTGCTCGAAGCTGAACACCAGGGAGTTCGGGTCGAGCACGATGCGCTGGGTGGGCTCGCCGCGCTTCCCCGTCACCGGATCGGCGCCGAAGAGGAGGACCTCGTCGACGAGTTCGGTGCCGGGCAGGGCCTGCAGCACCGCGTAGACCTCGCCGGCGAGGACCGGCCGCCCGAACGGCCAGCCTTTCCCGTCGGCCCCGCCGCGCACGGGGTCGAAGTGTCGGTACAGCGCCTCGAGCGCCTGCGACTTGAGCGTGTCGACGGCGACTCGGGAGCGGGCGATGAGCTTGGCCACCACGGTGACTCCCTGGTAGAGCGGTGGCTCGATGATCAGTCGGGTGCCGACGGGCCGGCGTCCGTCGAGGTCATCGGCTATGGCCGTGAGCATCTCCTCCGATGGGATCAGGTCGGCGAAGGCGGTGCGCCCATCCGCACCCACGGCGACGGAGGGCACGACCAGCAGCCTGACGCCGGGGGCGGAGCCGGCATCCGTCACAGCAGCCACGCACTGGGCTCGCGCTATGCCGGGAGAGGCGCGCTTGGCGAGCTGCTCGTAGTCGTCGGCGGTGACGGCGCGATCTCGGGTGCGCAGCGCGAGCGGCCCTCGCAACTTGGCCTCCTCGATCCCCTCACCATCGGTGCCGTCGTGTGATGCCGCCCGGTTCACCACGCTGCTCACGAAGGGCACTGTCGAGCGCAGGACGCTCAGGGCTCCCGGCGAGACGTTGCCGGCGGCGCCGCCGCCGATCCGGTACCGCGGAACCCGCAGCGGAGCACCCTTGGGCGGAACCGCGCCGTAGTGCCTCATGGTTCCATCGGCGTCGCGAACGGCCGGCGGGAACGCCACCACGCCGCGGGTGCGGTCGACCTGCACCACCCTGTCGTCGGAGTGGGCGGATGCGAACGAGTCGGTCTCCGTCCATTCCTCCCAGCCGCTGCCGTTGCCCACCTCGACCACGAAGGCGTTCCCATCGACGAGCACGGGATGCGCGGCGAGGGCGAACTGCTGTCCGGGTACTCCCTCCGAGAGGCCGATGACCTCGTCGTCGACCGTGGCGGCGTGCACGGCCGACGTCACGCCGCCGACGGTCGCGGCCTCGGCGCTGCGTACCAGCGGCGACGCGCTGTACGTCGGCGTGCCCTCGGCGACCTCGGTGAGGCGGCACCGCAGCCATCCGGCGCGCGACCCGGCGATGACGGATGCAACATGGTCGCGCGGCACTATCAGCACGACGTCGCCCGCCTTGTTCAGTCCGCCGGTGCCGTCTGACACAACGTCGCAGGCACTCCAGTCGGATCCGTTCCAGGCCTCCCAGGCCAGCGGAGGGTCGAGGGGGTCGACGCCGACGCCGCGGACGGCGCAGTCCAGCTTCAGTTCGATGGCGAGCCCCGGTGATGCGTCGTCGAGGCCCAGCAGGAAGCCGTCGCCGACGCCGGGCTCCGACGAGAAGGCGTCGAGGGTGTCGGTCTCGGAGAGCCGCGATGAACGCACGTAGGGCTCACCGTCGTGCGGCCTGTTGCCCACGGCCTCGAGCCTGCGCGGAGGGAGCGAGACCTCGGCGATGGTCGAGAACACTATCGACGAGACGTCCTCGGTGCGCCGGGTGCCCACCTCGGTGTGCGCGGGCACGACGATGGTCTCGGTGCGCGGGGCCGAGAGCCGGAACAGCACCTCGGCGGTGGCCGGCGTCGGCGGGAAGAGCTGCACGCCGAGCAGTTCGAGGAAGCTCACGTACAGCTTGTCCGGCACGCGGTTGAGCCTGTAGAAGAGTTCATCCGTCATGAAGGCGAAGGTCTCGATGAGGGTGACGCCGGGGTCCGAGACGTTGTGATCCGACCACTCCGGGCAGCGCAGTGCGACGAGCCGCTTGGCGTCGTCGACCAGGTCCTGGAAGCGGCGATCGTCGAGGTTCGGTACGGGCAGGGTCATGCGCTGACCTCCGAGTCGTGGCGTGGAATGACGTAGAACGGGAAGACCAGGTTGCGTGGATCGTTGGTGCCGAGGATCACGTAGCCGATGTCGATGAGCAGGATTCCGACGTCGCGCCCGTCGAAGCTGACGGCGACCTCCGTCACCTCGATACGGGGCTCCCAGAACGCGAGCGCCGCCCGGACCGCGGTTCCGATGGCACCAGCAGTGGTGGCATCCGCCGGGGCGAAGACGTACTCGTGCACGGCACAGCCGAACTCCGGACGCATCGGCCGCTCCCCCGGCGACGTCGCCAGGATGAGCCGGATGCTCTCCTCGATGTCGCGTTCACTGCTCGACAGCGAGATGCGACCCGTGTGGTCGGCTCGCACGGGGAAGGACCACCCGCGTCCGACGAATTCCTGTGCCATTGCTCGTCCTCAGTTGATCTTGACCATGCCACCGGTGATGGTGGTCATCGCGTTGCCAGCGAGCTCCGCCGTCGCCTGCGCCTTGAGCGAGAGGGTCGCGCCGGTGACCTCGGCGGCGTTCGACGCGGCGAGCTTGATGCTCACGCCGTCGACGGCCACCTCACTGCCGCCCGAGAGCTTCAGCTTGGTCTTGGCCGAGATCTCGACATTGTCGCCGGAGAGCAGGATCTTGCCGGAGTCGGCCGTGACAGTGGCATCGGTCTTCGCCGTGACCTGCACTGGACCCTCCGAGATGATCTCGATGCCCTTGCCGCCGGTCTGCAACAGCTTCACCTGCTGCGAGCCGTCGTTCGTCGACACCCGCAGGCACTCCTCGCCCGACTTCTCGGCGAGCTCGACGATCATGCCGGTGCGCGAGGTGAACGAACGCCGAACCGGGTTGCCGGACTCGACGGTCTCGCCCCATCCGCCTTTCGGACGATCCTCGCCGTTGTAGAGCCCGCCGAGGACGTACGGGCGATCGAGGCTGCCGCCCTCGAACGCCACGAGAACCTCATCGCCCACCTCCGGCATGACGGCGGCACCGCGATCCTTGCCGGCACCCGGCTGCACGGTCCGGGCCCAGCTGCTCTCGTAGTCGTCGGCGAGAGTCGGGAACTTCAGGTGGATGAGCCCCTCGTGTTCGGCATCTCCCAGTGCTGTCACCAGGCCGCTGAGCACCCCGGACATGAGGCGGCCACCAGTGACGGCATCCGCTCCCGAGGCGATGCCGTAGAGCGAGCGGTCGGAGGCGTTGCTCACGATCGCCTTGGTCGTGTAGCCGACGTCGGAGCTGAAATCGTGGATGGTCTCGGTGACGCTGTAGCGTCCGTCGAAGGGCTCGCCGAAGCCCTTGAGGCTCACCGCGGTTCCCGAGCGGATGTGGGCGTTCCCGAGCAGGAGCGCCTCCACTTCGGCGAACCCGCCGGCGATGCGCTCGGCTGTCGCCTTGGCCAGGGCCTCCTGCGTCTTCGGAACTCCGTCCCCCACGCTCGACACGTAGTGCGGACTGCTGAAGGTGCCTGCGATCTTCGCCGGATCGGTCGACGGAAGCTCGGCGCTCCGGGTCTTGGCCGGAGCCGTGGAGATGACGGCCTTCTTCGCCGAGACATCCCAGCCGCGCACCTCCACCTCGGGAACCTGTTCGCTGCTCGTGACCGTCGCGTGCAGGTAGAGGGTGTTGAGACCGTGCTCGATGACGACAGGGTCGGAGCGGGCTCCGGCCGAACCGGATGGCGCATCCGTCGCATCTGTCGGCGGTCCGAAATTCAGGACCCCGTCAGTCACGGAGAACGTCGCACCACTGAGATCGGCGAGACGCTTGAGGAACACCCAGTCGCTCACATTGTCCTGCGTGAGCTTCTCGAAGACCTGCGATTGCGAGGCTATGGTGCCCGTGCGCAGGTTCGCCGTCTGCGCGACCTTCTGAACCACGTCGGAGATGGTGCTGTCGACGAAGGCGCGCACCCGGCGGCCCCGGAACAGGCGATGCGAGCGGTCCAGGCCGCGCACCCGGGTGCGCAGCGCTCCGCCGATGGCCTCGCGATCGAGGGCCGTCACTTCGCCGTCGAGCAGCACGATGGGAGCTCCCGGCCCGTTCTCCGACACCGAGACCTTGACGGCGGCGCCGATGGAGAAGCCGGACTTCGTGATGACGTCGCCGGTGGTGTCGCTGAACTCGAGCTCGAAGGAGTCCGGCAGGTTGGCCGCATCCGTCACCCGTCCGTGTTCCAGACGGGCGGCGACCTGGGCGTCGAGCGGGCGACCAGCCACGCTGACCAGGAGCAGGCTGGTATAGGTGTCAGCGGATGGCACGGGCGAGCTCCGTTCTCGTGGCATCGCGGGAACCGACGAGTTCCTCGGCCGTGGGCAGGAACACCGGGGATCCCGGGCGCAGGCGCATGGGGTCGTCGATACCGTTCACGTCGGCGACGGCTCGCCAGAGGGCGGCCGAGCCGTACTCGCGGAAGGCTATGGCCGGCAGGGTATCGCCCTCGCTCAGGGTGTGAACGCGCCGCGGCTGGAGACCGCCCGAGGTGGGGTTCTGCTTGCCGGGCTCGAGGGCGAGCTCCTCGAGGGCGACAGTGCAGATGGCCCGCAGCGGCTGGCCCGACGGGGCGAACATCGTGTACTTGGCGGAGACGCTCTTGATGTAGCCGACGAAGCCTGTCAGCGAACCCCACTTGAACAGGACCCACGGGGCTGACGGCTTGTCGTTCTTCGACTTCTTCGTCGGAGTGCACGCTGTGAACAGCGCTTCGACGTTCTCGACGACGGCGTTGTCGTGGGCGCGGGTGGCGTCGAAGAACATCTCGACGGTCATCTTCGCCGGCTCCGGGCCGAGGTAGACGGATGGCGGCGCCGACGATGACTTGTTCTGGCTCTTGGTCTCCCACTTCGCCGTCTTGGCGAGGGTGAGCTCCTTCGGATTCATCTGGAAGGCCAGCGTCTTCAGCAGCGGGCCGACCGATCCGAGTTCCTTGCCCGGCTCATGCAGCTCGAGCGTGGCGTGCACGAGCTTCGCCGTGTCGGCTGCGGTCTTGGTGATGGGCATGATGGCTCGTTGCTGCTCGGATGCGTGTCAGTAGGTGGTGTGAGTCGGGGTGAAGCCGTGGTGGGCGATCTCGAGGGTCTCGGTGAGGACCTTCGGCTGGTCCGGCGTCAGCGACGGACCGGTCCAGCGCACGGGGATGACGTCCTGCAGGGCCCACTCCGCGATGGTGTCGCCCTTGGCGGTCTTGGCGACGATCTTGCCGGTGCCGCGGGAGAAGCCGTCGGTCACCGAGAGGATCCAGCTGAGGATGTTGTTCGAGGTGTCGGGGCCGATCGGGCGGCTGAGCTTGATGTTCGGATACTTGAGCCGCGTCGGGAACTGCCAGACGAAGGAGTTGTTGCCGCCCTCCTCCCTGCTCTCGAGCACCACCTCGACGCCGAGACCCTCACAGCTGGCGAACGCTCCGAGCTTGGCATCGTCGAGCTGCACGATGTACTGCACGCCGACGGCGGTCTTGGTGTCTTCGAGTACGGCCATGTCCTCGTCCCCTCTACAGTCCGTCGATGCGGACGCCGCGACGTTCGCGATCGAGCAGCAGCTCGGCCTTGATGCGTCGGATCAGTGGTGAGTAGAGCCTGCCCGCGAGCTTCTCGAGCTCTTCCGGCGTGCCGGCTCCGGATGCCGCCGCCGGGGCGACCGCCGATGGGGCGGACTGTGCCGAACCGGGCGCCGGCACCGGCGGCACTGCGGCAGGCGTGGCCTCCGACTCCGCGCGCTGCACGTTGAACTCGACGGCGTCGCCCAGGCCGGCTGATGCCGTGGTCGCGGCATCCGACCCGGTGGTTGAACGGGTCGACGCACCGGAGTTCGCGAGCGGATGCTGTGCGGAGTCGCCGATGTTCGTCGGGCCGTTCGCAGCCGTAACCCTCTGGATGGATGGTGCTCCGGCGCTGGACGACGAGATCGCAGAGTCCGACAGCGACATCACGGCCGCGGAGGGCGACGCCGGCGAGCCGGCGTGCCGTTGCGTGGACTCGGCCACCCCGAAGGGACCGGAACCGCTCCCGCCGTTCGTCGCGGGCAGTAGCTGCAGGTGCCGGGCCGAGGTGACGTCGGATGGCGTATCCGGCGCGAGCACCCGCGCGGCGACGACCGGGCCTCGCGTGCGGGCGCCCTGCGTCGCCATCGACGATGAGGCCGTCGCACGCTGAATCGCTGTGGACCCCGCTGGCGCGCCGATGCCGATGGACGGCGCCAGCGTCACGAGCCGTCCGGCTCCGATCGGGACCGATCGTTGGACGACGGGCCGCGCCGGCGCAGAAGCGTAGCGCTGCAGCGGCAGTGGACCGGCGTCAGCGGACGTCGCCGCGGCCGCAGATCCAGCGAGCCGCGGGTCCCGGGGTGCCGCCTGCGCGTCATGCGCGTCGGGGGCCGACCAGGCATCGCTGGACGGCTCGGTGCCGACAGCTCGTTGCACGGATGCCGACCCGAGGGGATTCGCGAACGTGAGATCGACCGCGGTCGATGGTTCCGGCGTGCTGCTCCCTGTCCCTTGCTCGACGGGCTCATCCGGTGCTGACGCTGACGCCGATGCCGCTCCCGACAGCGCTCCGTCGCCGGAATCGTCGGGGGCTGAACCCGTGGGGGCGTGCAGCGCCCCGCCGTGGTCGGAGTGCAACGGCATGCCCAAGCCGACGTGCGGAGGAGACGAGTCGGGGTGGTCGGTCAACCGCTGCAGCGACGTCTCGGTTGCGCCGAGACCTGGGACGGCGTCGGAGCCGAGGACCGGAAGGATCGTCGAGGTCGCGGCCTCGGAGGCGCCCGCTGGTTCAGAAGAGCCAGGGTCGACGTCGGGGCTGGTGCCGGTGCCGGTGCCGGTGCGCGTGACACTGCCCGGCTCGGGCACTGAGGCGTCTGAGGCGTCTGCGGCGTCTGCGGCGGCGGCACGAGACGCGTCTGGAGCGCTCGGATCGCTGCGAGCCCCGGCGAGCGCCGCTGCTGCGGCCGACGGCGCGAGGGGTGCCCCGAGGCCGAGGCGCTGCGGTTCGAGGCGCATCGTCGACCGCTGCACGGGCATCGCCGGCGTGCTCCGAAGCCCCGAGTCGGGAGTCGAGGTCGACGGGGCCGCGCTGCCCGCTGCGCTGGTCGTCGCCGAGCTCTCCGGGCGCGCTTCGCTGGCGCTCTGCGACGGGGGTGGCGACTGCGACGGCTCGGGCCGCTCGAACATCGACGCCAACGGTTCTTCGGCGCTGAGGCTCCGCTGGGCCACCGGCAGGCTCGGGGACTTTGCCGCTGTCGACTCTGCGGCGGCGGTCGACTCGGTCGGCGGCGCAAGCACCGTGAGTGCGGTGGCTGCTGTATCGACCGCATCCGGGGCCTCGACGGTGCTCCCGACGGTGCCCAGCTCGTCCGTGCTCCACCCGGTGGCGGCATCCGGAACCGAGGACGCGGGCAGGTCTGACCCGGCGGGTGACTCGATGCGCTGCACGGTGGGCGTCGCCGCACGCGGCGAACCACTCGTCGAGCGCGCGGGCGTTGGCGCGTGCAGGGCGAGCTCCGCCGCATCCGCCCGCTGCACCGGAACGTCGAGGGCCGTCGTGCTCGCTGCCACGGTGCCGGCCGGGGCTGCCGGGTCGAGCAGATGACCCATGGTTCCGAGGAACGTCGGATTCGTACGGGTCGGGATCGTGGAGATGAAGCCCGGCGGCATGGTGGCGGGCGGGGTCGTCAACTGACGCTGCAGCGGTGGCAGGAACGCCCATCCGGACGGCGACGGATGCTCCGCGGCATCCACCGACGAGCGATGCGGGGAATCGGCCCGCTCGCCCGCCCCGTCGTCCTTCTGCCATGGCCAGCGCATGACTCAGCGCTCCTCGGAGAGACGGGTGTTGATCGCGGCGATCTCGTGCACGTAGCGCAGTCGCTGAGCGTGCTCCATGTCGAGGATGTCGTCGAGCGACCAGTGGAAGTGATAGGCGACGTACGCGACCTCCTCATGGATTCGGTCTGTCGCGTACGTCATGATTCCCCCAGGCGACCACCCGCGAGATCGGCCGTGAACTGGTGGGAGCACTCGGGGCAGGTCACCGCGATGCGGGTGTGGCCCTCAGCATTGATGCGGCGGTAGAAGTCCTGCAGGAAAGCCACATCGGAGGCGAACATGTTCTCGATGACGCCGGCGTCGATGGTCGAGAGCGTTCCGAGCGAGGTGACGACGCGCGCCAGCAGCACCACCGTCGTGTAGGCGGCGTTCTCGAGCACGCGGGCGTCGTACAGCGGCAGCAGTTCGTCGCGGGCTGTGGCCAGGCGCATCACGCCTCGACGGTGCACCCGCCCATCCGGGCCGAGGTAGCCGCGCGGCAGCTCGAACGCGAACTCCGTGCGCATGACACCGTCGTCGAGCAGGCCGCCGGGCGCGTCCGCCGAGCTCGGGTGGGTGGCGACGACGCGTTGCATCACTTCACCGTCGACTCATCGAAGCAGACCGTGAACTTCTCGGTCGCCTGCTCGGCCGCGCCCGCCTTCAGCGAGTTGACCTCGACGCTGCGCACCCAGCAGTTCTTGAACTCGAACGACTTGATGGTGGCGCCCGTGTAGTCGAGCACGTTCACGACCGCCGTCTTGCGTGCGCCGGCCAGGTCGCCGTCCATCACGTTCTTCAGCCAGTCGGTGATGGCCTTCGACTCGGTGAGACCGCGGGTGATGCTGAACTCCCCAGGCTTCACCCGTCCGATCAGCTGACGGGCGATGAACTTGCCGTCGGCGGTCTGCTGCTTCGAATCGATCTTGTCGACCTCGCTCTTCACCCCGCTCACCTCGATGACCTTCGGCATCTCGATGCCGTCGATCGAGACGCTGAATCCGTTGGCGGCCGCACTGTCGAGTGGGTCCATGGACATGGTGTGCTCCTTCTATGGTTGTGTCGATGACGGATGCCGGTCGGAGACGGATGCCCGTCACTCGGTGACGGCGCTCACGCCGCCCGAGAACTGCGACAGCTGGAAGATCACGAACTCCGCGGGCTTCACGGGGGCGATGCCGATCTGGCAGACCACCTGCCCGGCATCGATCACGTCGGCGGGGTTCGTCTCCTCGTCGCACTTGACGAAGTAGGCCTCGTCGGGCGTGCGGCCGAACAGTGCGCCCTGCCGCCACTCCCCGACGAGGAATGCCGAGATGGAGCGCCGCAGCTTGCCCCACAGGGCCTGGTCGTTGGGCTCGAACACCGCGAACTGGGTGGCGTTGAGGATGGACTTCTCGAGGTAGTTGAAGTAGCGGCGGATGTTCACGTAGCGCCATGCCGGGTCGCTCGAGAGGGTGCGTGCACCCCAGACGCGCACGCCGCGGCCCGGGAAGCTCATGAGCGCGTTCGCCCCGATGGGGTTCAACAGCTCCTGCTCGGTGCGGGTGAGCCGGGTCTGCAGCTCGACGGCGCCCCTGATGACCTCGTTCGCCGGCGCCTTGTGCACCCCGCGCTCGTTGTCGCTGCGGGCCCAGATGCCGGCGATGTGGCCCGACGGCGGCACGAAGCGGTTGGTTCCGGATGCCGGATCCAGCACTTTGATCCAGGGGTAGTAGACGGTGGCGAACTTCGAGTCGTAGCCGGCCACGTTCTTGGTCCAGTTGACCATCTCCTGGGCGTTCAGACTCGGCGGCGGATCGAGGATCGCCATCCGGTCGCCCATCAGCTCGCAGTGGGCGATGATCGCCAACTGCACGGCCTTGACGGTCTCGAGGTCGATCGCACCCTGCTCATACGCGCCGAGCAGATCGGGCACGGCCACCATGGTGACCTCGTCGACCTCCTCGAGGCCGCTGAAGCCCGTGCGGTCGGAGGCGTCGCCGATGTAGTTCGCGGCCGACAGGTTCTCGAGTGCGAGGGGTTGCAGCTCGGGCTCGGGAACGACCAGATCGAAGGTGCCCTTCGAGGGCTTCGACGGGCTGTTCGCGGGGTCGACCTCCTCGACGGTGACGATCTTCGACTCGGCGAGAAGCTTGGTCACGACGTAGTCGGGGCTGCCCGACTTGGCCGAGACGTTGTCCCAGACCTCGGGCGAACGGCCGTCGGCGATGATCACGATCTTGAACTGGTCGTCGGCCGGGCTCTCGCCGCCGGCATCGTCGATCTCGACCTTGATCGGCTTCGTGGCGTTGGCGTTCTTCGCCGTGATCACGTAGTTGCCGATGGTCACGGTCTGTGCGGCGGCGACCGCCTTGGGTTCGCGCTTGTTGCCCTTGGCGCTGGCCGCGGCCGTGCCGATGCGCACGATGAAGCAGTTGCCGCCGCCGTTCAGGAAGTAGCCGTAGACGGCATAGGCGAGGTACGACCCCGGATAGAGGTCACCGAACAGGTCGACGTACTGGGTCCAGTTCGACACCAGGGTCGGGCTGTTCTCCGGCCCCTTGGGCGCCAGGCCGATGAATGCGGCGACGGCGGTGCCGACGCCCTCGATCGGCCGCGTCGCGGCGTCGATCTCCTGCACGTACACACCGGGCGAAAGGTAGGTAGGCATCCGTTGGCTCCTTCGATGGATTGCATCACTGCATTCAGCATCGATCCACGGATGCCCCGGGGGCCGGTCCGCCCGGACGTGCGCGCGGGTAGATCCCGTTGCACGATGGGGCACTGGTCAGCGCGAGGCACCCGCCCGGCTGGCGCTGATGCGTTGGAAATCCTCGATCGCCGCGTTATAGGCAGCGATGATGTTCGTATCAGAGGGCAGCTGCGGCTCCGCCTCACCCCGAGCCGCCTTGTGGACGAGGTGATCCGCACGCACAGAGGTAAGGACGCGATCGACCGCGTTGGATGCAAGGAACTGGAAGATACCGAGATCGTCGACCCCGGACTTCGCCTTTCCCTTCTTGGCGATCTCCGCCTTGTACTTCCGGATGAGAGCCTGGTCTCCAGACTTGCCTGAGTCCTTGGCTTTTGAGGCCAGTTCGTAGATCAGCACTGTGTGAATCGAGTCATACTCCTGATTCGATATTGCCGATCCTCCTCGGGCTATGAAGTAGCTGCTGAAGAAGCTTCCAGGGATGACATGCTCCGCCCATGTACGACGCAACGGCTCATCCACCGGTGGACGCTTCTTGAGTCCGGCGTACGTGTCGACATCACCGAGGCGTTCTGGCGTCTTGCCCTTCGACTTCTTCGCGGAGGTCTCGTCGATCAAGGCAACGAGAAGGTCGTCACCGATCTGATCAAGCGCTGAAGCAGCGAGCCTGGTCTTCGTACCGACATCCGGAGCACGCTTGATCGCCGCCTGAAGGTCGTTGCACAGCGCGAGAAACGCCTGTTCCTTCGACTTGACCGTGCCCGGGAGCGGGCCGATCGCCGCTTCGATTGCTGCAATGCGTGCATGGATCTTCGCCTTGATCTCTCCCTCGTTCGCTGATGCCATCAGGAACACTCCACGACGGTCGTCGTAGCTGATGGTGTGCGACTCAGTCTTGGTTCGCACAGGCTTCCGGATGATCCCGAGCTTCTCTGCCACTTTCAGGGCTTTGTCCTTCACGAAGGCCTTGCCGGCGGCGATCTTGCCCTTGACGAAGCCCGCGCCCTTCTTGAACGCACGTACCAACGGCCCGGCTGCCTTGACGACACCGCCGATGATGCCGTCGAGGACCTTGTTGACGGGCTTCTGCACGCTCTGGATGATGCCCTTGACCTTCTCGGCGATCCCGCCGAGGCCGAGCAGCGACGCCATGCCGCTGATGATCATCGGCACCGTCTTCGCCATGGTCGCCTCGATCATCCCAGCGACCGCTCCGACGCCACCCGACACGATCGACTCGACGGAATCGAGGATCGAGTCGACGAACTCCTTCATCCGCTGAGCGTTCTCGACGAACCACATCACGGCGTCGTAGATCATCTTGCAGGCCTTGATGAAGGCGGCTGCAGGATTAAGCAACGAGATCAGCCACGTGATGCCTGCAGTGATCACCTTGCTCTCGATGAAGTCCTGCACCTTGCCCATCACGGTCTCCTTGAGATCGGAGAGCTTCGCAGCGATCATCTTCCAGAGGCCGCCGACGCCCTCCGACGCGAGGATCTTGATGACGTCGACCGTCTGTTCGATCTTCTGCATCACGGGTTCCGGAATCTGCTTGGTGATCCGGGCCCGGATGCTCGACCAGGTCAGGCCGAGCAGCGACAGCACCATCTTGATGATGCCCTTCAGGTCGAACTGCTCGGGCACCTCGATCCCGGCCTCACCGAGGGCACCGAAGAGCCAACCCTTCAGCCCCTCTTTCAGGTGCGTCCCGATGCGCGTCAGGAAGCCCTGCACGCCAGCCTTCACGGCGTTCACGAAGTTGCCGAGGAAGCCGATCGGGTCCTTGATGATCTTCGACACTGAAGCCGCCGCGCGGGCCAGAACGCCGAGCAGCATGTCCTTCAGCTGCATGATCGTCTTGATCGCCCCGCCGATCGCATCCTTGGCCTTGTCCCAGAGGCCCTTGTTCTCGTCTTGGGCCGCCGTGATCTCCTCGTCGACAGCGCCCTTCGCCTCGACGTACTTGGCGGCGAGGTCCTCGACGAGGCTGTCCTTCTTGCTGTCGACGTCGCCCTCGAGTTGCTCGAACTGTCCTTCGAACTCGGCCGCAGCATCCTTGCCGACCTTCGCGAGGTCTTTGGGCTGCTTGTCGACGAAGGCCTTGATCTCGGCACGTCCGCGGGCGATGCGCTCCTTCGCCTTGGTGAGCTCGCCGCCGATGAAGTCGGCCACGCTCGAGATCAGCGCGCTCATCCGGTCCTCGTAGACCTTCTTCGCCCGCACGAAGATGTCGTCGGCTTCCTTCGGCAGCGAGGTGAGCTTGTCGGCGACCCAGGCCGCCGCTCCGCTGATTCCGCTGTATCGGGCGTCCTTGTACTTCTCCATCTCGGTCTTGTGCTGCGTGGTGAAAGCGGCCCTCGCCTCCTTCTCCCCCACCGTGAACTTCTCGTTGACGGCACCGTCGAGGGCAGTCAGGATGCCGGTGACCTCGGTCTTCGTCGCGTCGAACAGGCGCTTGATCTCGCTCGTCACGGCCAGCCGCGCCGCTTCATCCTTCGTCTTCGTCGCCGTCTTGCCTGCTGCGGCCTTGCTGAGAGCGCCCGACTTCGCGCCGAGAAGACCGGCGAGCCCTGAGCCTCCAGCGGATTGGGCTCCCTTCTCCGAACTCTGCAGTTTCTCCTGTTCCACGGCGCGCACCTGCGCGGGCGCTACGGCCGAGTGCTGCTCGCCCTCCTTCTTGGCCGCCACCGCACCGGTGAAGTCGGGTTCGTTGCTGGAGGCCAACTGCTGCTCGGTGACGTCGGCATCGGCCATGGCGCCGTCGGTCTCGCGCTGCCCTCCGCTGAAGTCGGTCTGCTCGGCCGGCGCGCGCTGCGGCATGCCACCGGCCGCGTTCACCGGCGGCATCGCCGGCGTGGGCTCCGGACGCAGAGGCGTCACAGGCTTCTCGGTGGCGCGGCTCTCGTCGGGCGTCCGCGTCGTGGCACCGGCGATGCCACCTGCCGCAGCGGCACGGCCCTCCCCCACGCGCCCGGCCACCTGGGTCTTCACGTTCTCGGCCTTGCCCGAGGTGCCGAACTCGTCGGCCTCCTCGAGGTTCTTCGGTGCCTGCGCCGCGATCGCGGCCTTCACCGCGGCGATGAACCCGGCCTTGTCGAAGCCGCCCGGCTTCGCGGCATCCATTTCAGCCGACTGGGCCTCTTTGGCCTGGGCCTCCTTGTCGCCGACTGGGGCGACAGCGGCTCCCTGCCCCTTGGCAGCCTCTGCTTTCGGTTTCGGATGCGCCCGTGCGGCTCCGGCGCGCGATCCGATCTGCTTCGTGAGGGCGGCGAAGCGTGGATCGGAATGCGGGCTGAGTGGCGTGGGGCGGGCAGGCTCCGATTGCAGCCGCTGGATGGCGGCGGATACAGCCGCATTGCCGGCACTCGCGTGCAGCGACATCAGGCCGACGTCGGGGCCGGCCTGCCGATGGGCGCTTCCAGGGGAGTGCCGTCCTGTCGTCTCCTGGACCTCGAGGGCCCGGGTCACGAGAGCGCCTCCCGGCTACCCGGCCTCACCCTCGTCCTCCTCTTGCTCGCGCTGCACGACATCCTCGCGCTGCACGAAGAGTCCCTGCACGGGCTCCTCTTCCTCCTCCTCGCGCTGCACGGCAACGCGCTGCACCACGGTCCCGTCGACCTCGCGTTGGATCTGCGCCTCATCCTCTCGCTGCACGGCGGCCGCCGGAGCAGGCGCCGACATGACGCGCGACGCGTTGTCGGCGGCGGCGCGCTCGAAGCGGTCGGACGGGCTGCTCACGCTCACCCCTCCACCGGTCGGCGTGCCGTCCACCGGGCCCGAGCGCTGCTGCACCACGTGGGTCAGCTCGTGGGCGATCGTGGTCTGGCCGGCCAGCGAACTCGGGTCGTAGGCGTCGCGTTGGAACACGATGTTGCTGCCCACCGTGTAGGCGTGCGCCCCGACGGATGCCGCTGACGCATGCGCATCCGCCCCGGTATGTACTTTCACATCGCTGAAGTCGGCACCGAGGCGCCCCTCCATGTCGCTGCGGAGACCGGGTTCGAGAGCTCGCCCGCCGCCGGAGTTCACCACGTCGAGCACCGGCGACCGGTCCTCTTCGACGAGTCCGCTCACGGCTCCGTTGCCGGCGACGCGCTGCAGCCGCAGCAGTGCCGAGCCGCCGAGCACGTCGGGCCGTCGCTCACGCAGTCCCAGCAGCGGAGCCTCGCGCTCGTGTTCCCCCTCGCGTCCGCGGCGTACCGCGTCGGCCTCTACAGTCTCGTAGTCATGCGCGTGCATGATCCACCTCCGATCGACCCGCTTCCATTGCACGCCTCCGTGGCGTCATCCGCACTGTTCCTGCCCGATCGGGCAGGAACGGCAACCCTTCCGGGCACGATGACGCTCATCCTGCGGCGACCTCCGGCCAGAACGCGCCGAACTCGCTCTCGATCACGAGCCGGCCGAGCTTGCGGTACTCCCGCTGAACCGCCACGACGAGGTGATTCATCGACACTGTCCCGTCCTCGGCTGCCGCCAGATAGGCCGCGGTCACAGCGGCCGAGCGGATGGCTCCCCCGGCCAGCTCGAAGGATCGCCCGAGGAACTCCAGGTCGATGTCGTCTGCGCGCCGCACCCGTGAGCCGAGGCACCGATTCCAGAGCGCGGCCCGGTGTTCGGCATCCGGCATCGGGAAGTCGACGATCACGTCGAGTCGACGCGTGAACGCCTCGTCGATGTTGGAGCGCAGGTTGGTTGCGAGGATCGCGAGGCCGTCGAAGGTCTCCATGCGCTGGAGCAGGAAGGCGCTCTCGACGTTCGCGTAGCGGTCGTGCGCGTCCTTGACCTCGCTGCGCTTGCCGAACACCGCGTCTGCCTCATCGAACAGCAGCACGGCGTTGGTGCCGGCCGCGGCCGTGAAGATGCGCTCGAGGTTCTTCTCGGTCTCGCCGATGTACTTGTCGACCACCGTGGAGAGGTCGACAACGTAGAGGTCGAGGCCCAACTCCCCGGCCACGACCTCGGCCGACATGGTCTTGCCCGTGCCGGAATCGCCGGCGAAGAGAGCCACGACGCCGTGGCCGCGCCCGCCACCCGGGCGCATGCCCCAGTCGCCGAGCACCTGCTCGCGATGGCGCGCACGCAGGCCGATCTCTCGCAGGGCGCCGATCGTCGGACCAGGCAGTACGAGGTCGTTCCAGCCGACTCCGGGCTTCACCTGGCGGGCGAGGCGGTCGAGGGCCGATCCGTTCTCAGCCCTGGCTCCCGCCGCGAGGTGGTCGGCGGTGATGTCGCCCGAGATCGACAGAGCGGCCTGCGTGCGGGCCGTTCCGGCTGCACGCTGGACCTGCTCCGGGCGCAGGCGGAACTGCGCCGTCGCGCCGGCCACGTCGACGCCCGCGGCCGATCCGCCGAGCGCCACGCCCCACAGCGCGGCTCGCTCCTCGGCGGTCGAGGGAGGCACCTCCTCGATGGCCGGCAGCTCCGGTGTCCACGCCGGGTCCCAGCTCGACGCCCCGATCAGGATCGTGGGCTGCGGAGCGGCATCCATGGCCTCGAGCAGGGCCGGGGCGGCATCCGCGGTTACGGATGCCGCGATCAGGCCGCACCGCCGCAGTCGGGCCTCGCGCGCTGCGAGCCGCGCGAGCACGATGGCTTCGGCGCCCGAGCCGATGCGGGCGAGGTCGAGGTGCAGGGCGTCGAGGCCGTGGGCACGCAGGGCACGCACGGCGACGGCCTCCCCCGATCCGGTCGACGGCTCCCGCAGGTAGACGAGACCGATGCCGGCACTCAAGGCCCGTACGACGCTGCGCTCGTCGCCCCAGGCCACCGCCGTCGGCTCGCGCAGCACGCCGTCGAGCGCTCGATCGCTGGAGTCGTCGCCGAGCAGGTGACCGACCACGCGGTCGGGCACCCGGATGGAGCGGCTGGGCAGCGGGCGATCGAGATCCTCGACGATGAGCAGCCCGCCGGTCACGAGCGGTCCGTCGACGAGCCGCGACCGGTTGGCGGCGGACGTGAGCGGCACACCGCACAGTTCGAGCGCGACGGCGACCGAGGGCCGTCGGCGCCCGACGTCGTCGTTGAGGTACCCGAAGAAGCGCTCGAACCGCGGGTCGAGGTCGGCTGCCAGGGCGATCACGAGCAGGTCGATGTCGATCTCGCTGAGGCTGAAGGTCTCGGCGAGTCTCCTGAGCCTCAGGGTGCGTCCTGCCGCCTCGGCCATGTCGGCGGACTGCTCACAGGCCGTCAGTCGAGCAGAGGCATCCGGCCAGTCGGCAATGCTCGGAACGCCGCCGAGCAGCCTGTCGACCATCTCGTCGCTGAGGTAGAGCCCCCGGAACGGGTCGTCGGGCTGCGGGTCGGCATCGCGTCGCACCGTGACGAGCTGACGGATGCGGTCCTCGACGGCTCCGATGCGGCCGAGCAGGTGGGTGATGCTCGGGTCGTCGATCATCGCTCAGCCCTCTCGCACTGTCGGGCCGACGCGGTTCTCGGCAGCACCGACGCCCATCCACTCGAAGTCGGAGGAGACACCGCCCGTCACCGGCGGACCCACGCGATAGACGATGCCCGTGGAGATGGGCGCCGTCACGACGACGTCGAGCGATGGCTTGAGCTCACCACCGAGCGACGACCACACGTCCGCGAAGGCGCGATCCTCCGGCGGCGGCAGGGCCACGGACATCGACGCCTGCAGCCCGGTCTCGGCGAGGGTCTCGACGACCAGTGCCTCGGGGATGGCGTCGTATCGCAGGAAGCAGCGGATGAGCGCGTCGAGCAGCCTGTGCTCGTCGTCTGGCCGCTGCGTCCACGCCGTGACGAGGTACGAGAGCTTGTAGTAGCGCGGGGCCGGGGTGCGCGAGATCACGATGCCCTTCTCGTCGCGCTCCTCGAGGAAGCCCGTCTCGCGCTTGCGGGTGTCCTCGCGGATGTCGTAGAGGAACAGGTTCACCGTCGGAGCGTTGCGGCGCGCGGCCCACTCCGTCGTCGGGGCGTCGAGCACCACGTCGATGTCCTTGCCGATGCCCTGTGCGTTTCGCACGAGCGAGCGCATGGCGTCGTCGATCTCGCCGATCATCCGCCCCGGCCGATCAGCTTCGGCCCCACGGAAGTGCGGGGAACGACGAGGAGGTTGCGGGGCGGCGTGACGTCGCCGAACTGGCTGTCTGCGCTGTGCACGCTCAGAAAGCGCTGGCCGGGGATGACCCAGCGCAGCACCGGGGTCGGCCACCGAGCCACGCCCGATCCCGAGGCGAAGCCAGTCACAGGTACGCTGCCCGCCACGTCTCCGTCGGGAAGTCGCCACTCCACCACGACGGCCGCACCGGGAGGGAAGTCCTGGGCGACTGCGGCCACCACGTCTCCCGGCTTCGCGATCGTCGAGAGGAATCGGATGCTCGGCGTGAAGAGGGTGAACCGCTCCTGGTCGGATCCGATCCAGGACGTGGGGAGCTTGATCCGCACGGGGTTGGGTGCGGGCGCAGGGTCAGGCGTCGGAGTCGCGCTCGGCGTGGGCGTCGGCGTCGGTGTGGCCGTCGGGGTCGGTGTGGCCGTCGGGGTCGGGCAGAGCTCGCCGTCGCAGGGCGGCGCCGTGGGCTCCGCCGTCGGATCGGGATCGGGTTCCGGGTCAGGGACCACCGGCGGAGCAGGGGTGACGGCCGACGGCGGCAGATAGCTGAGCTTGGTGCCGACGACGCTCACGGGTCCGGTCCGAGGCGGGGTGACCGGAGCACCCGGCGTGGTCGGCGCCATGGCGAAGGTCATCGTCACGATCCGCTTGCTGCCGGGAGCATCGAGTCCGTCGATGATGCAGGTCTTCGTGCCCACCACCGCGTCGCAGCCCGACCTCGATGACAGGGCGATGAGCCCCGGCCAATCGAATGTCAGCGTGATCCGCAGGCCGGACAGCGCGGCATCGAATCCGGCGGCATCCGGCGGCACCGTCGCGTTGTGGGTGATGGTCGTCGTGGCCGTGATCTGCTTGCCGCCGGTGTAGCCGACGGTGCGATCGAGTTTCAGGTCGATCGGGAACGACGCGTCGATCACGGAGAAGGTCTCCGCGTCCGAGCCGAGCCAGGCCGTGGGGAGATCGACGATCCGCTTCCGTCCGCCGTCGTAGCGAAGGAACGCAGAGGTCGCAGCTATATCCCCGATTCCCACCTCTCGCTCCGGCATCGCGAAGGTGATGGTGACGACTTTCGTCTCCCCGAGAGTCGTGGGGCCGTCCAGCCGGCAGACGGAGTCGACGAAGCTCGCGCAGCCGTCGACGACCGGTTCAGCACTGCTCTGCAGGAATTCGGGCCAGGTGAGCTTCAGCCCCGCCTCCAACCCTGCGATGGTCTTCGGCCCATCGGCGAACGTCACGCGGACCGTCGCGACCAGTGGCGAGCCACCGATGTGACCGCTCGGACTGCTGAGACTGACGTCGACCGGGAGTGCCGCGACATCGACGCGGAACGGTGCGGAGCCCGACACCAGCCACGCCGTCGGCAGGTCTGTGGAATCACCGGGCACGCCATTCTGGACGAAGGCGGCGGTGGCGTCGACGGAGCCGCTGGATGCTCCCCCCGTCGTCGGCATCCGCAGCCGGAAGGTCACGTACTCGACGTCCCCCGGTTCGTCGAAACCGGTGATGGTGCAGACGTCGTCCTCGAACTCCGAGCACCCGTCCACGGAGGACTCCTCAAGGCTCATTCCATTCGGCCACGCGAACCTCAGTCCGACGAAGGGGTCGTCGGTTTCGCGCAGAGGTGCGTGGTCGAATCTCACGGCGACGGTCACACCGACATCAGGACCAGCGACCCAGCCCGACGGCCTGTCGACGGACACGTGGGTGACGAAGAGCCCGGCATCGACGACGGCATCCGCCTCGGACTCCGAGAGCCACTCGGTGGGGAGATCGACGACATCGCTGTCGGACACCAGGTAGGCGGCCGATTCGATCGCCGAGGCGCTGCCGAAACCGGTGTCGCCTGGCGGCTGGAAGGGTTGGGTGATCGTGACCGACGACCCCGGCTCGTCGAGTCCAGCGACCACGCAGGTTCCGCTGTCGATCGCCTCGCATCCGGATGGCGGCTCCAACGCCGTCTTCAGGAAGTCCGGCCAGGTCAACTGGATGGCGAGCTTGAGTCCCGGTAGCGAGAACGGTGCGCCTTCGCCGTGGGAGACGGTGATCGTCGCGACCATAGCGTCCCCGCCCGGCCAGCTCGCATCGGGATCGATGTCGACGTCGATCGGGAACGGCAGGTCGGCGACCCACACTGGCGCGGAATCGATCCCCATCCAGGTGGTGGGTATGTCGTTCGATGCGGCGGCCGCCTCCATGTCAGGCGACTCGACAGTCGCGCTCACCCCCGTTCGCAAAGAGGCCGTGTGGATCACGGCATCGGTTGCCGGTGCCGAGGCCAGCTTGATCACCGAATGCGGAGTGTAGGAGCCGCCCATCCCGTAGAACGAGATCGAGCCGGAACCTCCACCCGACGGGGGCATGCCGAAGTCCAGGCTGAAGCTCGTCGTCTTGCGCACTGACGTCGTCTCGGTGATGGTGCAGAAGCCGTTGACCAGTCCTGTCGGGCCGCAGGCGGTGATCGTCTTCGGGTCCGTCAGCAAGGTGAGGAACTGCGGCCAGGTCGCCTCGACCTGCACGACCGATGCATCCATCGCCGGCGCCGCACCCGGTTCATGCGTCACGGTGAAGGTCGCCGTGATCGAGGCCCCTCTGGCCGATCCGTATTCCCTGTCCACGCTCACGTCGAGGGCGAAAACCGGCTTCAGGCTGGTGAACGCCTGTGCAGTGACGACGTCACCCGGAGCCAGCGGCACGATGCCGTCGCCTGAGGATACGATGCCCGGGACGAGCCCGTGCGCCACAGTCGCGGCTACGACATCCGACGTCGGCGGGATGCCGACGGCGCGCAGCCAGAAGGTGAACTGCCCGCTGCCCGCTTGATCGAGTGCGAGCGTGCTCATCGCGCACTCGCGCGACGAGATCCCGGAGTTGGGACCCGGGATGGAGGCGAGGGTGAGGCATCCGGCGGGAGCGTGCGCCGTCCCGCTGTCGAAGCTGAAGCTCGATGTCGGCCACGACACCTGGACTCCGATGCGCCCTGGACCGTAGCCCCCGGCTCCGGTGTTCGAGACTGTGACCGACACCTGAAGGGATTCGCCACCGGCGACAGAGATCGGAGAGAGGCCCACCTCGACTGCGAAGTTCGGCGCGGAGGCGTCGTCGGCCGGCACGCCGGCGCTGGCCGCCGTCGCGACCACGAGCCCAGCCGCCACGAGGGCAAGCGTCAGCAGTGCCGACACGGATGCGCGCACGAGCTTCACGATGCTCCTCTCGATACCACTTCACTGTGCGGGGAACGGATGCCGGCCACGCACCGACGCCGGGCACCGATGAGGGCACGCCGGTTTACCCTCTCGGGCAATTCGCGTCGTGGCCGACCCGGGGCGCCGGACGCCAGGCGGCGGCATCCGTACGGCCAGCGAGCTAGATGAGACCCTCGCGCAGGGCGTAAGCCACGGCGTGCGAGCGGTTGCGCAGCTGCAGGCGCGTCGTCACGTCGTGCAGCACGTTCTTGACCGTGCGCTCGGAGTAGGCGAGCTTCGTGGCGATCTGCGCCGTGTCCCATCCCTCGGCCACGAGCTTGAGCACCTCGACCTCTCGGGCTGCGAGACCGGTGAAGGCGATGCCGCGCGGATCGAGCACTGTGCGCTGCAGGCGTCCGACCTGGTCGAGAAGTCTGCCCAGAAGGTCGGGCGGCACAGTGCCCTCGCCGAGGGATGCCGCAGCGATCACCGAGACGAGGCGATCGGGCGTCGCCTCGGCCCGACGCACGAGCCCGACGACACCGGATTCGATCGCGCGCACGAGGTCCTTGTCGTCGAGATGCGACGAGACCAGGATGACGGCGGAGTCGCCGTTGCGGCGCAGGAATCGCAGGGTGTTGAGAGCCTCGTCGTCGACGGCATCGACGATGACGAGCACGACCTCGGGAGCGTCGATCTCGTCAGGGCCGACGACGCGTACCTCGGGTCTGGGTCGCAGCTGGCTCGAGACGCCGGCTTCGGAGATGGGATCGCGTGCGTACACGCGAACTGTTGTTCGGGTCATCATGTCCTCCAGTGGGGTTCGGGCCCCTTCGGTCTTCGGGTGAGACAGGAGCAGTCTGAACCCCTGCACTCCTCGCGCAGTAAACGCTGACTCAACGGGCAGGAATTCTGCACCAACGGCGGCACGGGAGGCCACGACCGGAGGAGAGGCCCGCTCCTACGGTTGCGACATGGCTACGACTGCGAACCTCGACCCGACCGCGCTCTCGGTCACGCCGGGCAGCCCGGCGGTCTACTCCTTCACCGTGCTGAACGACAGCCTCATCGTGGAGTCCTACACTCTGCAGGCCGTCGGCCCGGCCGCAGCGTGGACCACCATCGAGCCCGCCGCGCTCACCATCTACCCCGGCAAGAGCGAGCGCGCCGTCGTCACGGTTCTGCCCCCACGCGCTGCCGAGTCGATCCCCGGTGACATCGCCGTCGGCATCCGTGCGATCGCGAACGAACAGCCCGAGATGTCGGCGAGCGCCGAGGCGACCATCACTCTTACGCCGTTCTCGGTGGCGGATGCCGAACTCATCCCCCGCATCTCCCGGGGGCGCGGCCGTCGACGGGTGCGCGTCGCCGTCGACAACCAGGGCAACGTTCCGCTGCTCGCGTCGATCGCCGGCACCAGTTCCGAGGACCTGGGCATCGCGAGTTCGACGCCCGAGATCGAGGTGGGTGAGGGTCGAGCCCTGTTCGTCGACGTCGACCTGGTGCCACGCAAGCGGGTCTGGAAGGGGGCCGCGATAGCGCATCAGTTCGGGATCACGGTCATCCCCGAGAACGACCAGCCACCGATCGAGCTCACCGGAACGTACAACCAGGAGAGGGTGTTCCCGCGCTGGCTGTGGAAGGCGCTGCTCGCACTGCTCCTGCTCATCGCCGCCCTCATCGCGCTGTGGTTCCTGCTGCTCAAGCCCGCCATCGAGGCGACGGCTCAGGATGCGATCGACGGCCCCATCGCCGACGCGAGCCAACAGGCTGAGGCCGCATCGGAGCAGGCCGACCAGGCCGCGACGACGGCGAACGAGGCGAAGGAGCTGGCCGGCGAGACGCCGCCACCCGTGGTTCCCGTCGCGACGAGCACGAGGGCGAACCTCACGATCCGTCTCGAGGTCTCGGGACTCGGTCCGGGGCACGAGAGCGAGCGCTTCACGGTTCCGACGAACTCGGTGCTTCGGATCACGGATGTCGTCCTCAGCAACCCGCAGGGCGATTCCGGAACTCTCACCGTGGAGAATAAGGACGTCGAGGCGCCCATCTTCACGTCGGGCCTCGAGAACTTCCGTGACCTCGACTTCCACTTCGTGACGCCGATCGAGCTGACTGCCGGCGACGAACTCTTCGCGGGGATGGCCTGCGGCGCTCCAGGTGTCGGGGCCGGGACAACTCCGCTTCCCGAGTGCTCGGACTCCGTGCTCGTCACGGCCCAGCTCATCACCCAGCGCTGATGCCGACAGGTCCAGCACTCCGCGCCGGCGACACGGCCCTCTGTCCCCTGTTCGACGGGCCGAAGCCGCACGGCGGCGGGCCGATCACCCCGGCCGCCTCGGCTCCCACCGTGCTCATCGGCGGCATGCCTGCTGCCGTCGCCAACGCCCTGCCCGGCGGCATCGTCTGCATCTCGCCCGCACCCAATGGCATCGCGATGGGCAGCATGACCGTGCTGATCGGCGGATTCCCGGCTGCCCGCGTCGGTGACCTGTCGATGCACGGCACGCCCGTCGCCCCGGGCCCTGGCTGCCCGACGGTGATCATCGGCGGGTAGACCGGCTCGCACCTTCCCGGTCGAGTTGCCGACTCGGAGGGGTCGGGCCCCGCCGGCACCCCCTGAAGCTGGCAGCTCGAACCGACGTCAGGCCGGGTTCACGCCGGGAAGCACCCAGACGGA
Organism: Leifsonia sp. Leaf264; assembly: GCF_001422325.1. GTDB lineage: Bacteria > Actinomycetota > Actinomycetes > Actinomycetales > Microbacteriaceae > Orlajensenia. The sequence goes on along the minus strand of NZ_LMMR01000007.1, from coordinate 260,378 downwards.
GAAGGAGGGGCCGCTGCCGGCCAGGCTGATGCCGTCGTCGGATGCCGCCAGCCTGCCGTCTCCGAACGCCGGCGTCGCGGCATCCGCCCCCGCGACTGCGACCGAGGGGAGGGTGACGTCGTAGTCCGCCCGCGCCGCGACGCAGAGCACCGACTCCGACGGGGACTCGCGCACGTAGACGAGCACGTCGTCGCCGACGTGCAGCCAGCGCATGCTTCCGGTCGACAGCGCGAGGTGCGCGCGGCGCAGCCCGATGAGGTCCGTGTAGAGGTCGATGCGCGCTGAGACGTCAGCTTCGCCGATCGTGCCCCACGGCATCGGGGTGCGCGAGGCTTCGCCGTCCTCACCGGCGAGTCCGAACTCGTCTCCGGCGAACACCACGGGGATGCCGGGCAGCGTCACCGAGAGTCCGAGTGCCACGGGAGTGACACCGGGCCGGGCCCAGGTGGCGAAACGCGGGGTGTCGTGGGTGTCGAGGGCGTTCATGGCTCCGAGGCGGGTGCGCCACGGGAAGCCGGCGGCGAACTGCGTGTGAGCCTCGACGAACTGACGCCCCGTGAAGTCCGGCACCATGCCGAGGGCGAAGCCGAGGCCGCCGAAGGCCGTGCTGCCCGGCACCAGCAGCCACGACCACAGCGGACGCGTGAAGTTGGCGTAGGTCATGGCGCCGTGCCAGGCGTCGCCCTGGAAGTCGCCGGCGGCGTCGTTGGTCGACTCGCCGAGCAGGATGGTGTCGGGGTTCACCTCGTTCATGGTCCGGCGGATGATGCGGCGCACCTCGGCATTGTGGTCCTCGTCGAGGTAGCGCCCCGTCATGTTGGCCACGTCGATGCGCCAGCCGTCGAGGTTGAACGGCGGACGCAACCAGCGCGCCACCACGGACTCCTCGCCCTCGATGAAACGGCGACGCAGCACCTCGGAGTTCCAGTTGAACTTGGGGAGGCTGGGCACGCCGAGCCAGGAGACGTAGGAGCGGCGGGGCGCGGCTGGCCCATCAGCGGGAGCGGGAGCTGCGCCGGCAGCAGGAGCGTCAGGGGCGTCAGGTGCGGCATCCGTCACGGCGTAGCTGGCATCGACGGCGTCGGCCGAGGACGCCGTCTCCTCGGGAGCGAGCTCGGCCTGCACGGCATCGAGCCAGTAGTAGAACGCCGCCTCCTCGGCCTCGGGGTCTGCCAGCGCCGACGCGAACCACTCGTGGCCGTCGCCGGAGTGGTTCGACGTGAGGTCGCCGATCACACGGATGCCGCGCTCATGCGCCGCGCCGACCAAGCGCACGAGCGCCTCGTCGCCGCCCAGGAGCTCATCGACCTCGGCGAAGCTCGATGCGTCGTAGCGGTGGTTGGACCGGCCGGGGAAGACCGGGGTGAGGTAGAGCAGGTTCACGCCGAGTCCGACGAGGTGGTCGAGCTTGTCGCGCACGCCGTCGAGGTCGCCGCCATAGAACTGCTTCGAACGCCCGGGCGGCTGCGTGTCGACGGGATCCGCCCAATCGGCGGCGATCGCCCAGTCCGGCGTCGCGCGGGAGTCGGCGGCATCCGAGCGCGCGAAACGGTCGGGGAAGACCTGGTACAGCACGCTCTCGGCTGCCCAATCGGGCGCGTCGCTGCCCGCGACCAGCCTGAAGTCCTCACTGTCGAGGGTCTCGACCCGCGACAGGCCGCGGGCGTTGAGCCAGTGCTGCCGGCCGTCATCCGTCACGATCAGCCAGCGATAGTGGTGCACCGGGTTCTCGACCTCCACCGTGGCCTCCCACCAGTCCCAGCCGTCGGCGCTCGCGACCAAGGTCGCCTCGGCGAATCGGGGCTCACGGTTCGGGTTCGACCGCACGTGCACGCTGGCCACGGTGCCGAAGGTCGCCGGCACGCGCATCCGCATCACCAGGTCCTGTCCGAGGGACGGATGCTGCTCCTCTATATAGAGGGGCGAACCGTCGTGGTGCGGAAGCTGGGCGAGGGGCACGGCGTCATCCATTCGTCGACGTTATCGGGCGGATGTTACGGGCAGGTATGCAGGACCAGGCTCGCCCTGGCTGCATATCGCGCCCAGGGCTGGCGTGGTCCTGCATTCGACGCGGAACCGCGCGACGAAGGTCGCACCGAGCCGAGCGCAGACAGAAAGGGCCTACTTCACGGCTCCGGCGGTGAGCCCGCCCACGATGTACTTCTGCAGGAGCAGGAACAGCACCACCACGGGCAGGGCCGCCATGATCGCTCCGGCGGAGAAGGCGCTCCAGTCCGCGTAGCGCGGGTTGGAGACCAGCTTCACCAGGCCGACGGCGAGGGTCTGCTTGTCGGGATCGATGAGCACGACGCTGGCGATCACGTAGTCGCCGAAGGTGGCGATGAACGAGAGCAGCGCAACGACGGCGAGGATCGGCGCGACCAACCGCAGGATGATCGTGAAGAAGATGCGCGCGTGGCCGGCTCCGTCGATCTTGGCGGCTTCGTCGATGGAGGCCGGGATCGTGTTGAAGAAGCCGTACATGAGGAAGGTGTTCACGCCGAGAGCTCCACCGAGGTAGACCATGATGAGGCCGACGTGGGTGTTGAGGCCGATCGCCGGGAACAGGTCGCCGATGGAGTTCAGCAGCAGGAAGATCGCGACGACGGCGAGCATCTGCGGGAACATCTGCACGACGACGATCGTGACGAGGCCGAAGCGACGGCCGGTGAACCGCATCCGCGAGAACGAGTAGGCGGCGAGAGCCCCCAGGAACACCGTCGCGACGGCGGTGATGCTCGCGATGATGAGGGTGTTCACGTACCACGGCACGTAGGGCACCTGCGGGTCGGTGAGGATGCGCGTGTAGCTGTCGAGGCCGAACTTCGAGAACAGCGCGTTCGATCCGGTGAGGGTGCCCTTGGGGTTGAGCGACGACGACAGCACGAAGACGAGCGGGAACAGCGCGAAGATGCTCACGATCACGCCGACGAGGTGGCGCCAGCCTGTGGCGCCGAACCAGCGGCCGAAGTTGAACGGGCGACGGCGGCCCACCGGCCCGCGCAGGTGCGGGGTCTCCGCAGCGGCATCCGCCTCGAGGATCAGGGCTTCCGTGAGGCCGACGCCGGTGCCGGGAACGGGAGTGTGCGCATTCATCAGTTGAGATCCTCCAGCGCCTTGGTCTTGCGGAAACTGAATATGGCTATCGCCGCCACGATGATGAAGATGATGATCGCGAACGCGCTCGCCAGGCCGTAGTCACGGGTCTGGCCCGTGAAGGCCACCTTGTAGACCATCGAGATCAGGATGTCGGTGAATCCGACGGGGATCGGCGCATTGGAGTCGCGCGGTCCGCCGTTGGTGAGCAGGTAGATCAGGTTGAAGTTGTTGAAGTTGAACGCGAACGACGCGATGAGCAGGGGCGCCAGCGTCACCAGCAGCAACGGCAGCTTGATGAGCCGGAAGATGGCCCACGGCTTGGCACCGTCGACCGTCGCGGCCTCGGTGATGTCCTCGGGGATCGCCTGCAGGGCGCCGGTGCACACCAGGAACATGTACGGGAAGCCGAGCCACAGGTTCACGATGAGGATCGAGACCTTGGCCAGGGTCGGATCGGTGAGCCACGGTATCGCCGCTCCGCCGAAGATCACCTGGTTGATGAATCCGAAGGTCTCGTTCATCATCCCCGACCAGACCAGGGCCGTCAGGAACGCCGGGAAGGCGTACGGCAGGATCATGATCAGGCGGTAGTACCGGCGTCCCTTCATCCGTACGTCGTTGAAGACGATGGCGAGGAACAGCCCGAGGAAGAAGGTCGTGGCCACCGAGAGGATCGCGAACACGAAGGTCCAGATCGTCACGTAGATGAGCGGACCACGGATGCGCTCGTCGGTGAAGGCGCGCACGAAGTTGTCGAAGCCCACGTTCACCTGCCAGCCGGGCAGCAGCTCTGTGCCGTCCTCGGCGGTGAAGGCGCCGGTTCCGACATCCGAGTAGACGGTGCCCGTCTTGGTGTCGGTCATGGTGCCGGCGGCCTCGTCGTACTCGAGCGTCGAGGTGTAGAGGTAGGCCGAGCGGCCGTCCTGCGTGCGGAGGGCGCCGTCGTTCGGGTCCTCGGAGAACGGAACCGCGAGCTCCGTGATCTCGTCGGTGCGCGCGATCACCTGTGCGAAATCCAGGCTCTCGGCCCCGGGCACGGCGACGGCGAGCCCGCCGTCCATGGTGGCATCGTCGACCTCGTGCAGCGGCGTCTCGTCGTTCCCGACGCTGACCGTGCCGTCGGGGTCCGTGACCAGCATGCCGAGGGTGCCGCCCTGATCGATGATCGTGACGGCGTAGGTCGGGGAGTCCGGCACGCGCTCGAGCGCCGAGCTCATCAGCGACGAGACGGCCTGCTCCTGCGTGCCGTTGTGACCGGTGCCGTAGTTCGTGAACGCCACGTAGCCGGTGTAGACCAGCGTGAAGATCTGGAACACGACGAGGAAGAGCACTCCGGGGGCCAGGTACTTGGCCGGGAGATTGCGGCGCGAGAAGTAGATCCAGTTGAACAGGGCGGTCACGGCGACGACGATCGCGGCGACGAGCCACTGCTCGTGTCCGACGAGGATGAACAGCGCGTACAGGGCGATGGCGTCGACGACGCCGAGCACCACGATCTTGAGCAGCAGCATCTTCGTGCCGACGGATGCCGCCTCGGCGACCCTGGCGGCTCGCTTCTGGTTCCTCGTCGGCGGCGGAGTCGTCTCAGCGTGGACATCGTCGGTGATGGTGCTCATGTACGTCCTCGTTCTCGTCGCCCGGTCGCCCCGACGAACACCGAAGACCCGGTGCGGATGCGTTCGGCATCCGCACCGGGTCGATGGGTTGTTACTTGATGGCTGCCTGCACGTCGCTGGCCAGCTTCTGCCACGTCGTCACCGGGTCGGCCCCGTTGATGATGGCGGCCTCTGCGATGCCCCAGTACTGCCAGACCGAGCCCATGGCCGGGATGGCCGGCATCGGAACGGCGTCCTGGCCGACGGTCTCGAAGCCCTTGATGATCGGGTCCTTCGACGCCGTCTCAGCGGCGGCGGTCAGCGCGGGGAGCACGTTTCCGGCCTTGAACAGCTCGAGCTGCACGGCCTCGGTGCCGATGTAGTTGACGAGGAAGTCGGTCGCTGCGACCTTGTTCTTCGACTCGGCGCTGAGGAAGAAGCCCTTGACGCCGGCGAACGGCTTCGCCACATCGGCGGTCGGGCTCGGGATCGGGTCGATCGCCACGTTGATGCCGGCATCCGTCGCCGCACCCACGTTCCACGGGCCGGTCAGCCAGAAGGCCGCCTTGCCGTCGAGGAAGGCCTGCTTGGCGATGTCGCCATCGATGTCGGTGTTGAAGACGCCGGTGCCGTTCTTGCCCTGGCTGCCGAGCCAGGTGGCGAACTGCTCGCCGCCGGCGCTGCCGAGCTGGAGGTCGCTCGCGTCGTAGCCCTGGTCGTTCGTGCCGAAGACGGGGGCGCCGAATGCGGTCTGGAACGGGTACAGGTGGTACGGGTCGCCCTCGGCGCCCTGCTGCACGACGAACGGCTGGTCGAGGCCGGCGGCCTTGCCCTTGGCGATCATGTCGTCGAAGTTCGCGGCCGGCTCGGGGATGATGTCGGCGTTGCGCAGCACGGCGATGTTCTCGACGGCGTAGGGCAGCATGTAGGTCGTGCCCTCGTAGGTGGCGGCGTCGATGGCGACCGGAAGGTAGTCACCGGCAGCGTCACCGAGCTCGAGCGGAGCCACGACACCGTTGGTGGAGAGCTCGCCCAGCCAGTCGTGAGCGCCCATGACGATGTCGGGGCCCTTGCCGGTCGGAACCTGCTGGATGAAGTCGTCCTTGATGGTCGACGTGTCCTTGCCGACGAGCTTCACGTCGATGCCGGTCTTCTCGCTGTAGTCCGCGGCGGCGCCCTTCAGCGCGTCAACGCGCTCGGAGTCCACCCAGACGGTCAGCGAGCTCGTGCTGCCGCTCGCCTTCGTGTCGTCGGAACCGCTGGAGCTGGTCGAGCAACCCGACAGAACCACGGCGGCCGTGAGCGCAACGGCTCCGAGCCCCACAAGACCCTTCTTCTTCACCATCATTGGTGTCGCCTCTCGTTATGAACGCTGATGTGAGAGAAATTCCTTCACCGCGTGAGGCGCGAAAGGTCGTTCTCTCGACGTGCCTGCTGAATGCAAGCGATTACATGTATACCCGCTGGACCGTCATCCGCCAAACTGCGCGTGCAGAACCGATACGCGGTTGTGACCTCGGATACCTGCCCGAAACATGCAATCGCTTGCATTCCTTCGAATTCGCGTATGGTGTCGCCATGAGTACAGAGAGCACCGTGGCCGACGAGGCGCGCTCAGCGAGCGCCACCGGTGGCGCATCCGCCGAGGCGAAGCCGGCCTCGGAATGGTGGAGAACCGCCGTCATCTACCAGATCTACCCGCGCTCGTTCGCCGATGCGAACGGTGACGGCATGGGCGATCTCGCCGGCATCACCCACCGCCTTCCGGCGCTCTCCGACCTCGGCGTCGACGCCATCTGGCTCTCGCCGTTCTACACCTCGCCGCAGCGCGATGCCGGCTACGACGTCGCCGACTATTGCGACATCGACCCGCTGTTCGGAACCCTCGCGGACTTCGACCGGATGAAGGATGCCGCGCACGAGCTCGGCATCCGTGTGATCGTCGATCTGGTCCCGAACCACTCGTCCAGCGATCACGCCTGGTTCCAGGCAGCGCTTGCCGCGCCGGCCGGCAGCGTCGAGCGCGAGCACTACATGTTCCGTGACGGCCGCGGAGAGAGCGGCGAACTGCCGCCCAACAACTGGGAATCGGTCTTCGGCGGCGCCGCATGGACCAGGGTCACCGAGACCGACGGCACGCCGGGCCAGTGGTACCTGCACCTGTTCGACTCCTCGCAGCCCGACCTCAACTGGGACGACCCATGGGTGCGCGAGCAGTTCCGTGACATCCTGCGCTTCTGGCTCGACCGCGGCGTCGACGGATTCCGCGTGGACGTAGCGCACGGCATGGTCAAGAAGCCGGGCCTGCCCGACTACACGCCGGCCGAGGGCACCGGAAGCATGGGCGGTGGCATGGCCACCCTCGAGCCCGCCATCAGCACCGAGCTGCCCGACCTGCCGCCGTACTGGGGCCAGGACGGCGTGCACGACATCTACCGCGACTGGCGCGAGCTGCTCGACACCTACCCGGGCGAGCGCATCCTGGCCGCCGAGGCCTGGGTCGACCCGCTCGCGCGCATGGCCAACTGGGTTCGCCCCGACGAGATGCACCAGGCTTTCAACTTCGCCTACCTCGAGACGCCGTGGAACGCAGCGGCATTGCGCTCTGTCATCGACGAGTCGCTCGCCGCGTTCGCCGCCGTGGGGGCGCCGTCGACCTGGGTGCTGTCCAACCACGACGTGGTGCGTCACGCCTCCCGCCTCGCGCTCACCGCCGAGAACCTGCAGGGACACGGCATCGGTCCGAAGACCGTGGGCCTGCCCGACCCCGAGGTCGGCCTGCGCCGTGCCCGCGCGGCCACGGCGCTCATGCTCGCCCTCCCCGGCTCCGCGTACCTGTACCAGGGCGAGGAGCTCGGCCTGCCCGAGGTCATCGACCTGCCCGACGACGCCCGCGAGGACCCGACCTGGTTCCGTACCAACGGCGAGCGTTACGGGCGAGACGGATGCCGCGTGCCCATCCCCTGGGAGACCGGCGGCCCGTCCTACGGCTTCGGCCCGTCGACCGCATCCTGGCTGCCGCAGCCGGCCGTGTGGGCGGAGTACGCGCGCGATGTGCAGGTCGGTGTCGAGGGATCGACGTTGGAGCTCTACAGGAGCGCCCTGAAGCTGCGACGGGAGCACGCTCTCGCGTCGGGTGCCCTGGACTGGAGCGACGCCCCGAGCGCCGACGTTCTCGTCGGGCGCAACGGGGACGTGATCGTTGTCGCCAACACCGGCTCGACCCCGGTCGAGCTGCCCGCGGGCGAGGTGCTTCTCGCCAGCGCGCCGCTCACGGATCGCAGCCTGCCCGCCGACACCACGGTCTGGCTCGCCGCGTAAGGCTGCCCGCCGCGCGCCGCCCGCCCCGCGCCTGTACTCGGCTGCGTTTGCAGGATGAGCGCCGACTTGGCTGCATATCGCAGCCGTGTCGCTGCTCATCCTGCAAACCTGAACTGAGTGGGCCCAGCCGCGCGCGATCGACCCCAGCGGTGCTCGTTCCGGCGGACGAGATGCAGGATGCCGGCCGCGACCTCATCCCAGTGCTCGATGACCATCCGATAGCTGAGCCTGAGCACCAGATAGCCCTGCATCGTCAGCGCGAAGTCTCGCCGGCGATCCTCCTCGAAGGCTTGTCCGGTGTGGAAGGTTCGTCCGTCGAGTTCGAGCACCAGCCTGTCGCCGATGAGGATGTCGACTCGGCCGGCGGGAGCGATCCACACCTGCGTTTGGTACTTCACTCGCGTCGTCGCCAAGAGCAGTCGCACGAGGGACTCCAGCCCGGATTGCGCTCCGGCGTCGGCTCTGTCGAAGATCCATGCCTTGCCGGCCGGAATCCGCGGTCGCATGGCAGCGAGATCTCTGCGCCCCAGCAGTCGCTTGTTCAGGGCCGAGTCCAGAGCCGCCAAGGCCGATCGCCCGTCGCCGCACCGGAACATCTCGACGATCGCGTCGGCGATCGAGTCGACGCAGACTGAGCGCTCGGACGATGGGGAGTAGTGCACGCACACCCCGTGGTTGGCGCTGTCGAGGGGAACAGCCCTGTCGTCGGGCGACGTCAGCCGGCTCGCCGTCGACTTCACCCGTACGTGCAGGAGGTCGTCCGAGAGAGTCCAGAGCCCTCGTATCCGAGCCACCGAAGCCCCTGTCAGCACGCCGCCCACGCGCACGGCCCTGACGACGTCTGCATCCGCCTCAGTGATCGCGAACCATCGGTTCCTCACTACACTGAGCGCCCCGGCCTTCACGGCCGCTCTGACGCTCGCCCGCGAAGCACCGAACTCATCCAGTGCCCGGTAGTCGGCCACTCCTCCGACGCTTGCAACGAACCGCTGAATCTCGTCCATGCCCCCAGCGTCATCGCCGCGAGGATCACTGGATCTGCCGATCGCTCAGCTGTGGACGGAGCCCGAGCACCGCTACTTGGGGAGGAGAAGCACCCCGCCGAATGCAGGACCACACGCGACACAGGCGCTTATCGCAGCCGTGTCCGGCTCAGTCCTGCAATCGCAGGCTGAACGACACCAGGCGGGACCGCCGCGTCAGTTGGTGTTGGCGTAGAGCCACTCGAGGGGATCGGTCCAGGGGCCGTCCTTGCCGCCGAGGCGGATCTCGAAGTGCAGGTGCGGGCCCGTCGACATGCCGGTGTCGCCGGTCTTGCCGATCACGTCGCCGACCTTCACGGTGTCGCCCTCCTTGAAGAGCATCGATCCGTGGATCATGTGCGCGTACACGCTGGTGACGACCTCGCCGTTGATGACGTGGTCGATCATCATGTGGACGCCCAGGTCGCCGTCGCCGTCTTCGACGTAGCTCACGACGCCGTCGGCGATGGCCTGGATGGGAGCACCGAGGCCGGGGTTGAAGTCCTGGCCGTGGTGGTTGGAGGAGCATCCGGCACAGTCGCGGCTGCCGAAGCGATCGCCGATGTGCACTCCGACCCGGAACGGCCACTGCACCGTGCCGTTCGGGTCGTTGGTGAAGGACGCCTCGAGACGGATGCCGCTCTCAGCTGCGACCTGAGCCACAGTCGAGGTGTCGTAGCCGTCGCGCTGCACGGAGTCGGCCGTCACGTCGTCGCCGACGGTCACGGTCTGCGCCTCGCCGCTGTCGGTTCCGGTCGCTGCGGCGACGGCCGCGGCCGCCTGCACATCGGCGGCTGAGAGGAGGGCGTTGGCCGGGGTGGTCGTCGCGACTGCGAGCAGGGCGACGACGACGATGACGAGACCGGCCATGCCCTTGGCGGCGAGATGCCTCGAGACACGGCGGGAGACCGATGCCTGGGCCGCGACGGGGACCGCCGCCGTGGGGACACTGCCACGTTCCGGCAGCGAGCCGGCGGGGGCTGCGCGGCGACCGCGCGAAGGCGGAGTCACTTCGTCGGCGTCGGCGGTGCGGGCCTCGCGTCGTGACGACGGCTGGGCCGGAGTCGGGGGAAGATCGGCCGCGGGAAGCTCGACCCTGAGGGCCGCCCGATCGCGGGCCGGGATCGTCGTGGAGGCGATGTCGACGGTGTCGACCGTGGAGAGGACCGCTGTCGACGGACCGGTGACAGCCTCGTCGGCGGTGTCGTCTGACACGTCCAAGTCGTGCGGCACGTTCGCCACCGAGGGCACGTCGATCTCGACAGGCGCAGCCGGGGCGACCGTCGCCTCGGCCGCGAGCTCGGCCGCCAGCTCACGCGCACGTTCCAGCTCCCGCAGTTCACGCCTGGTGAGAGGTGCATCCGGGGACCCTCCAACGCCAGACGAGGCTGGAGTCAGGGGGGATGAATGCAAAACGATACCTTCGGCACAGGGAGGAACAGGGCGCCACCGGCCAGGGGATACCGGTAACGGATTGGTAAAGGCTAACGAAGCCCACCTGATATTTCTATGTATGCGAGTGGAATCACCCCCGCACGAGTCACATCCATCCTAACCACGCGACCACCCGCGAACCGCCCGCCCGCGCTCGCGGGATGGCAGCTGAATCGCCCGTGACTGTGGAGGAGTACCGCAGGTCAAGCCGTGTATCCGGCCTCGATCAGGAGCGCTTCGAATGCGTCGAAGAGATTCGGCTCGGCAGCGATGGTCATGGCCGTGCCCTCGGCGGCGCCGCCCACTCCCCCGACCTTCGCGCCGGCCTCCCGGGCGATGAGCCCTCCGGCCGCGTGATCCCACGGATTGAGCCCACGCTCGAAGTGCACGTCGAGTCGGCCCGCCGCGAGGTAGCTCAGATCGAGTGCGGCCGAGCCGATGCGACGGATGTCGCGCACGCGCGGCAGGACCGTCCGCAGGATGTCGGCCTGCACGGCCCGCGTCTCCGACGAGTAGGAGAACCCCGTGGCCACGAGGGCGTACGGCAGCTCGACGCCCTGGTTGACCGCGAGGCGGGTGTCGCCGAGCCACGCTCCTCCCCCGGCGCTCGCGCGGTAGGTCTCGCCTGCGGCAGGGCCGACGACCACTCCGGCGAGCGCCGTCCAGCTGGCGGGGTCGGGGTCGCCCTCGACAACGGCGACGCTCACGGCCCACGCCGGCAGTCCGTAGAGGAAGTTCACAGTGCCGTCGATGGGATCGACCACCCAGGTGAGGCCGCTCGTTCCGCCTGAGGCATCCGATTCCTCCCCGAAGAAGCCGTCGTTCGGGCGAGCGTCGGCGATGAGCGATCGGATCAACGCCTCGGTCTCGCGATCCGCCTGGGTCACGATGTCGGTCGGCCCCGACTTGGTGGCCGCGACATCGACCCCCTCCCGTCGGCGCTGCAGGGCGAGGGCTCCGGCCCGCGTCGCGATGTCGTGGGCGAGGGTGAGCAGCTCGGAGTTCACGGCGTCGGTCATGACGGCCACGCTACTCCGGACCGCGGATGCCGCCACGGCCCGCGGATGCCGCCACGGGGGCGACGGCATCCGCGGTCCGCGCGGTCGATGGCATGCGCAGTCAGAGCTGTCGACTGTCGGATGCCGTCAGACTGCGACGGCAGCCGTGACACTCGCAGCACGCAGGCCGTCGATGAGGGGAGTCGTCGGTCGACCGATCAGCCGCGCGAGCTCACCGCTGGTGCCGTCGAGCAGACCGTCGCGGATGTTGCCGTCGAGCGCGACGACGAAGCCGGCTGTTCCCTCGTCGAGGCCGGCGGCCGCCAACGCCGCGAGGTGCTCCTCGGGGCTGAGCGACTGGAAGCTCACGGGAGTGCCCAGCAGCTCGGATGCTGCATCGGCGAGCTCCGCGAAGTTCCAGGCGACGTCGCCGCTCAACTCGTACACGGCACCCTCATGGCCCTCGGTCGTGAGCACGGCCGCTGCCGCCTCGGCGTAGTCGGCGCGGCTGGCGCTGGAGACGCGCCCGTCGCCGACGGAGGCCGCGATGACGCCGGTGCCGGCGGCATCCGTCACGATCCTGACGTAGTTCTCGGTGTACCAGCCGTTGCGCAGGATGGTGACGGCGAGCCCCGATGCCTGCAGCAGCTCCTCCGTCGCCTTGTGCTCGGGCGCGAGGATGAGCGGCGAGGTCGTGGCCTGCGGGGCGCTCGTGTAGACGATGCGTCCGACTCCGGCCGCGACCGCGGCATCGATGACGATGCGGTGCTGTTCGACGCGCTGCCCCACCTCGCTGCCCGAGACGAGAAGCACGGCGTCGGCACCGTCGAGGGCTGCGGCCACGGAGGCGGCATCCGTGTAGTCGATGCGCGCTGTGCGCACCCCGCGGTCGGCGAGGTCGGCGAGCTTCTCGATCGAGCGGCCGCCGGCGACGATGGTGTCGGCGGCGACACCACGGGCGAGCAGGGATTCGACGGCGAGGCGTCCGAGGTGGCCGGTGGCTCCGGTGACGACGATGGGCATGATGGGTCCTTTCCCAGAGGGATGATGCTGTCTGCGTACAGGGGTGCCAACGGAGGCGCGTCCGGATTACTTCCCGCTGGGTGGTACCCACTTTTTGGTAAGGTAGCCACATGACGGTAAGTGACAGTCGGCTCGACGCCCTCCCCGGCTTCAGCGGCGGGCGATTCCCGGCGGCATGCAGCAGCCGCACCGTGCTCGACCACGTCACCAGCAAATGGGGCGTGCTCGTGCTGCTCACCCTGTCGGCCGGAGGCCTGCGGTGGGGCGAGCTGCGTCGCACCATCGAGGGCATCAGCGAGAAGATGCTGGCGCAGACCCTGCGCACCCTCGAGGCCGACGGCTTCGTCCTGCGCGAGGCCCAGCCCGTCATCCCGCCCCGCGTCGACTACAGCCTGACCGACCGCGGCCGCGACCTCGCCGACCGCCTCATCCCGCTCATGGGATGGATCGCCGACAACGCCGACGAGATCGTGGACGAGGCGCGGTCAGCGGAGCGAGCTCGCGCCTGACGCTCCGCCGCCACGCCGCTTCGGGCTGACACCACCGGTCGAGCGTCAGGCGCGACGCGCCCTGGCTGCGAGGACGACGGCGACGACCGTTCCGACGGCGCTGGCGACAGCCGCCACCCAGAAGGCGAGGGAGAACGCGAACGCCGGGTCGAAGCCCGCGACGGCTCCAGCGGCCAGCAACGCCGTCACGACCGGCGCGGCTGCTGCAGAACCGATCGTGCGCACGACGCCGTTCAGCCCGGTCGCAGCACCGGTCTCGTTCGCCGGCGACGAGGTCACGACCAACTGGGCACAGATCGCGTAGCCGATGCCGTTTCCGAGGCCGAGCACGGCGAAGCCGAGGATCACGGCCAGGGGGCTGCCGGGCCAGACCGCGAGGGCGACGGCTCCGATGCCCATCACAGCCGCGGCGATCACAGCGGTGCCGCCACTGCTCACCCGGGCGACGAGCACAGGGGTCATCCGGCCGCCCAGGAAGACCAGGACCGCGCTCGGGAGCATCGCCAGCGCCGAGACCGTCACGCTCATGCCGTGCCCGTAGCCAGTGCTCGCCGGAGCCTGGAGCAACAGGGGAAGGGCGACGTAGCAGACGTAGGGGACGAAGCCGACGACGACAGTCAGGAGGCTGAGGAGCGCGATCGGGCCGTGCCTGAAGGTGCGCACGTCGACCACGGGGGAACTGCTGCGCAGCTCGACGAAGACGAGGGCCAGGAGAAGCAGGATGCCGGCCGCGCCGACGCCGATGGTCAATGGCGATGCCCAGCCCCATGCGCCTCCCTGTGAGACCGCGAGCAGCACGCCGACGAGTCCGCCGGCGAACAGCAGGATGCCGGGCCAGTCCGTGGCGCCACTGGTGGTGGGCGCGGCTCCGCGGGGAACCCAGGCGAGCACCATCGCGATGGACACGAGGATGAGGATGGCGCCGATGATGAAGACCCAGCGCCACGACAGGGCGTCGACGACGACTCCGCCGACCACGAGGGCGAGACCGGCACCGAGACCGATCATCCCCGGGATCCAGCCGAAGGCCGCCGCGAGCCGACGTCCCGTGAGATTCGAGCGGGTGAGCGCGAGGGCGAGCGGGAAGGTCGCCGTACTGACGCCCTGCACCACCCGGGCAGCGAGCAGCACGCCCAGGTTCGGCGCGGCCGCAGCCACGATGGTCGATGCCGCGAAGACCAGCATCGCCGTGAGCATGACCTTGCGGTGGCCGAACCTGTCGCCGAGATTGCCGACGACGGGCGAGAAGACCGCACCGGCCAGGAGGAAGGCCGTGAGGATCCATCCGGTGCCCAGGCTCGTCGCGCCGAGGTCGCGCCCGATGGTCGGCAGGGCGGGAACCACGAGGGTCTGCATGAGCGAGAACGCGAAGACCGCAGCGCTGAGCGCGAAGGTGAAGCGGCCGGGACGGCTCGGTCCGGCAGTGTCGGTGACGACGGGGTCGGCCCTCGTGGCGTCGGTGATTCTCGCGGCCGGAACCGTGGCGATGTTCGCGGTGGACATGGTGCTCGCTCTCGAAATGAAACGGAACGGAATCTCCGTTCCGTTTCAGAATAGCATTCATCTACACTGAGGTCATGCCGGACCCCGCAGCCACCGACCGCCCCCTGCCCGGGCGGCAGCGGGAGGCCCGATCGAACGATTCCGCCGTGCTCACGGCGGCCCGCGAGGTCTTCTCCGCCCGCGGTCACGACGCATCGATGGCCGAGATCGCCCGCCACGCCGGTGTCGGTGTCGGTTCCATCTATCGGCGCTACCCGACGAAGGAGGCGCTGGTCGAGGCGCTCCGCGTTCACGCCGTCACCGAAGCCGCTGCCCTGGCCCGCGAGGTTCGGCTTGCAGCCGACGGCGTGCCCGTCCACTCCTCCACTGAAGAGGCCGGCGACGAGCCCGGCGCCATGCCGGCTGGAGCCGTCGGCACCTTCCTCGCACGGCAGATCGCCGGCGCCACGGGTCCCATCCTGCAGCCGCCGGGTGGCGGGGGGCCGATCTCGCCGCAGCTCGCCGCGGCATCGGAGGATCTACGCACCAACCTCGAAGCACTGGTCGAGCGTGATCGCGCCGATGGCATGGTGCCCGACGGTTTCACGACGGCCGACGTGATGCAGCTCCTGCTGCACCTGCGCCCGGCGCTCCCGTTCCCCCGGGCGCATGCCGACGCACTCCACCTCCGCTACCTCGGGTTCGCCATGCGCGGACTGCACGAGCAGGCGCAGTCGGGCGACTCCCTGGGCCGAGGACCGCACTGGGACGAGTGGATGGGCACCTGGCACGACTGACGGGCCATCCAGCCCGACGCCCCGCGGCATCCGGCAGCACGAGAAACGGCATCCGGCAGCACGAGAAAGCCCCGGCCGGATCCGAGGATCCGCCGGGGCTTCTGGTGGCGAGTGAGGGATTCGAACCCCCGAATGCTGAGCAGTCTGATTTACAGTCAGATCCCTTTGGCCGCTTGGGTAACTCGCCGAAGCGCACCCGACCACATGCAACCACATGACCGAAGACGCGTGACAAGGATAACCGGCAGATCGCCAGTCGTGAAATCGACGGATGCCGCCGCAGGGCGGGTTGCCCGGACGCCCTGTCGGCCCGGGCGTGCCGTACGCCGATAGGATTCACGGGCAGACGAATCGAAGGGCACGTTCATGGCCGGCATCGAAGAGGTCGCCCGGCTCGCCGGGGTCTCGACAGCCACCGTCTCGCGCGCCCTCAGCGGCAACGCTCACGTCTCTCCTGCCACCCGTCTCAAGGTGGAGGCCGCGGCCCTCGAGCTCGACTACGTGGTGTCGTCGAATGCCTCGAGCCTGGCATCCGGTCGCACCCGGAACATCGGCGTCGTGGTGCCGTTCCTCAACCGGTGGTTCTTCTCCTCGGTGCTCGAAGGCGCCCAGCAGTCGCTCCTGCGTCACGGCTACGACCTCACCCTGTACAACCTCTCCGGAGACGGCGACGAGAGGCGCAGTGTGTTCGAGCACTTCCTGCTGCGCCAGCGGGTGGATGCGGTGATCGCCATCTCCCTCGAGCTCACCGAGAGCGAGGTGACGCGACTGCACGCGTTGCGGAAGCCCCTCGTGGGCGTCGGCGGCCCGATCCCCGGCGTGCGCACCCTCACCGTCGACGACACGGCCGTCGCACGCCTGGCCACCGAGCACCTCCTCGGGCTGGGGCACACCCGCATCGCCCACATCGGCGGCACCCTCGAGTTCGACCTCGACTTCCACCTGCCCACGAACCGGCGTCTCGGCTACGAGCATGCGCTGACGGATGCCGGGGTCGAGATCGACCCGTCGCTGTTCGCGCCGGCCGACTTCACCATCAAGGGTGGTTACCACGCGGCGAAGCAGCTGCTGGGCGTTCCGCACGACAGGCCGACCGCGATCTTCGCCGCGTCGGACGAGATGGCGATGGGCTCGCTGCTGGCGGCCCGCGACCTCGGCCTGGTCGTGCCGCGCGACGTGTCGATCGTCGGCATCGACGACCACGACCTGTCGGACTTCTTCGGCCTCACCACCGTCGCCCAGTTCCCACGCGGACAGGGCGAGAAGGCCGCCGAGATGCTCATGGAAGAACTGGCGCCCTCGCCGCTCGCGGAGCTGCCGGCGACGACGCCGCTGCCGTTCGCCCTGAAGGTGCGCTCCAGCACGGCGCGGCCGTCGACCTGACCTCGATCGAGTGGCGCCGCCGCCGGCGACGCGCATGGGCCCCGCCGACCGGATCTCGATACGTGGCCGACTTCGTCGGGCACTACTCGATCAGCGGGAGCAGGGATCGGTAGGCTGGCAGCATGGCTGATTCCACGTTTGACATCGTTTCCAAGGTCGACAAGATGGAGGCGGAGAACGCCGTCAACCAGGCGCGCAAAGAGGTCGAGCAGCGCTACGACTTCAAGAACGTCGGCGCCTCGGTCGAATGGAGCGGCGAGAAGATCCTGCTGAAGGCCGCCACCGACGAGCGCGTCAAGGCCGTGCTCGAGGTGGTCGAGTCGAAGTTCATCAAGCGCGGCATCACACTGCGCTCGCTCGACACCGGCGAACCGTACCCGTCCGGCAAGGAGTTCCGCATCGAGATCGCCCTGAAGAACGGCATCGACAGCGAGAACGCCAAGAAGGTCTCGAAGATCATCCGCGACGAGGCTCCCAAGAGCGTCAAGAGCCAGATCCAGGGCGATGAGCTGCGCGTCTCGTCCAAGAGCCGCGACGACCTGCAGGCCACCATGGCCCTGCTCAAGGGCAAGGACCTCGAGGTCGCCCTCCAGTTCGTCAACTTCCGCTGACTCGATGACGGATGCCGCAGCCGGCGCCGGGCCCGATGCCGGCATCCTCGGCGTGCCCGGCGTCGATGCCCCCGACCGCCGCGGGCGCACCGGACTCGACCGGGTGGGGCTCGACCTCTCCGGCAACCCGCGGGTGCGCATCCGCGACGTGCGACTGCTCACCTCGAACTGGTACGTCACCCGGGTCACGTCCTTCGACTTCCAGCACAGCGACGGAACGTGGTCGACCCAGGAGCGGGAGACCTACGACCGCGGCGACGGCGCGACCATCCTGCTGTACAACAGCGCGGATCGCACTGTGCTCCTGACCAGCCAGTTCCGCTTCCCGGCCTACGTGAACGGGCATGAGGACGGCAACCTCATCGAGACCGTCGGCGGTCTGCTCGACGACGATGACGCCGAGACCGCCATCCGTCGCGAGGCCGAGGAGGAGAGCGGCGTGCAGGTCGGCGCCGTCGAGCATGTCTTCGACGTGTACATGAGTCCGGGCTCGGTCACCGAGAAGCTGCACTTCTACGCTGCGCCGTACGATGCCGACCGCGCAGCGGGCGGCGGCCTCGCCGATGAGGGCGAGGACATCACCGTGCTCGAGGTGCCGTTCAACGAGGCGCTGGCTCGCATCGGCGACGACATCATCGACGCGAAGACCATCATGCTGCTGCAATGGGCGGCGCTGCACGGCCCGTTCGCGCCGTCGGCCTGAGCGCCGACAGCCCGAGCGGCGACAGCCTGAGCGGCGACAGCATGAGCGGCGGCTGCGCCCTCCCGCCCTGCGCCATTTCGCGGGGTAGCGCGCCCCCGATAGGCGGTGCAGTCCACGACGAAATGGCGCGCGGGGCGACCCGCGGCATCCGGAGCCGCTATCAGTTCGGGGCGTACCCGCTCAGCCACCGCGTGATTGCCGCCATCGCGGCCTCGCGGGCCGGCGGCGCCGACAGGAAGACGTCGTGCAGGGCGCCCGGAACGCGCGCGACGGTCACGGTGCCGCCGAGCTTGAGCGAGCGAGCGGCGATGTCGTCGACGACCAGCACCGAGTCGCTCGAGCGCATCGCCGTCGACCAGCGCGGGGCGATGGTGGAGCGGTCCGACATCATCGAGAGCACCGGCGCCTGGATGTCGAGGCCGGCTGCGACGCGCGCCTGGCCGGAGAAGATGGCGCTCAGCCACGCTGGGTGCACGGGGAAGCCACGCACCGGCCGCCACGCGTCGTCGTACTCCCACTCGCCCTCGCCGGCTGCCTTGGAGACGGCCCGGGTGTAGAACCCGAGGTCGACGTTGGGCATCGGCGCGCGCGGGTTGAGGCGGGCCTCGGCACGGGTGAGCGGGGTGATGGCCTGTCGCCCGATGGCACTGGCCTGGAACTCGAGCCAGGCACTGTTGAGCACGACGCCCCGAGTGCGATGCGGATGCCGCGCCGCCCAGAGGCTCATGGTCAGGCCTCCGGTCGAGTGGCCCATGAGCACGAGAGACCTCCCGCCCAGGTCGTCGTGCGGCGAGTGCCCCATGGCGGCGAGCGCCGCTTCGATGTCCTCGTCGTACTCGCCCAGATCGGTGACGAACCCCGGCGTCTGGTGCGGGCGCAGGCTGCGGCCGTACTTGCGCAGGTCGAGGGCGAAGAAGCGGGCGCCCTTGTCGTGCCAGTAGTCGGCGAGGTGGGTCTGGAAGAAGTAGTCCGACCAGCCGTGCACGTAGAGCACGTCGATGCCGTGCGCCGGCCCGTGTCCCGGCAGTTCGAGCGGTAGGCCACGGCGGCGCACCAGGGTGGCGACGACCTCGCCCTCGGAGTCGTCCGCGAGGGGCAGCGTGAGCTGCTCGTACCCGCGCCCCAGCACATCCGGCTGCCATCCGTGCGATCTGACCACAGCTTCACTCTAGGAGCCGGGCCTGCCGAGCGCGTCCCGACCTCGCCAGTAGAGTTCCCTCACGAGCGAAGGAGCACGCATGATCGACCGGGGCCGACTGGCGCGACTGTCCGAGCGTGAGGCGGCCGTGTTCGCCGAACGCAATCCGAGATCGGCGGCCGCCTACGCCGATGCCGGACACCTGTTCGGCCGCGTGCCGATGACCTGGATGAACAAGAAGGCCGGCGCGTTCCCGCTGTACGCGGAGAGCGCGCGCGGCAATCGCGTGGTCGACATCGACGGCAACGAGTACATCGACTTCGCGCTGGGCGATACGGGCGCAATGGCCGGCCACTCCCCCGCTCCCGTCGTCGACGCCGTCGGTCGGCGCATCTACGAACAGGGCGGCATGACCATGATGATGCCCACGACGGATGCCGAGTGGGTGGGCGCCGAGCTCTCCCGCCGCTTCGGCATGGACGCGTGGAGCTTCACCCTGACGGCGACTGATGCCAACCGCTGGGCCATCCGCCTCGTGCGAGCACTCACCGGCCGCAGCAAGATCCTGTTCCACTCCTACTGCTACCACGGCAGCGTCGACGAATCGCTGATCGTCGTCGGACCCGACGGCGAGGGCATGGACCGCCCGGGCAACGTCGGCGCACCGGTGCCCGTCACCGAGACCAGCCGCGTGGCGGAGTTCAACGACGTGCGCTCACTGAAGCAGCAGCTCAAGCACGGCGACGTGGCGGCGGTGCTCATCGAACCGGCGCTCACGAACATCGGCATCGTGCTGCCGGAGCCCGGCTACCACGACGAGGTGCGCCGGCTCACCCGCAAGTACGGCGCCCTGCTCATCATCGACGAGACGCACACGTTCTCGGCCGGGCCGGGTGGTGCAACGCAGGCCTGGGGACTCGAACCCGACGTCGTCGTCATCGGCAAGGCCATCGGCGGCGGCATCCCGAGCGGCGCCTACGGCCTCTCAGCCGAACTCGCCCGGGGCATCCTGGACCGCGACGACCTCGACATCGTCGACATGGGCGGCGTCGGCGGCACCCTCGCGGGCTCCCCGCTCTCCGTCGCGGCCATGCGAGCCACTCTCGAGCACGTGCTGACGGATGCCGCCTTCGACGAAATGATCGCAACCGCGAAGGCCTTCACGGACGGTGTCCGAGCGATCATCGCCGAGTTCGAGCTGCCGTGGTCGATCAACCAGCTGGGTGCGCGGGCCGAGTACAGGTTCGCGACGCCGTATCCGAGCAACGGAACGGATGCGGCAGCCGCAGCCGACCCCGAGCTGGAGGACTACCTGCACCTGGCCCTCGCCAACCGCGGCATCCTGCTCACGCCGTTCCACAACATGGCGCTGATGTGCCCGACGACGACGCTCGACGACGTGGCGGCGCACCATGCCGCGCTGCGGGACGTCATCCGCCCGCTGGTCTCAGGAGACTAGCCCCTCGAGATCTGCACCATCTCGTCGCGCGGCACGACCTTGATGCGCACCCGACCCTCGGCCTCGCCGAGTGCCTTCTCGTGCTCGTCGAGGTTGTGCCAGCCGTCGAGATCGGTGTACTCGATCCCGCGCTCGTCGAGCAGGGCCACGATCGACTCCTCGGACGGCGACTCGGGGCTCCACCAGTTGCCGAGGTCGTTGATGACGTGCTTGATGGTCTCCATCGCATCGGACTTGGTGTGGCCGATGAGGCCGACCGGTCCGCGCTTGATCCACCCCGTGGCGTAGACGCCGTACATCTGCCGGGACTGGCCAGACTCGGCGTCCTTCACGAGCACCTGGCCCTCGTGGTTCGGGATCACTCCGCGCTTCTTGTCGAAGGGCACTCCGGGTAGCGGGGAACCGAAGTAGCCGACGGCCCGGTAGAGCGCCTGGATCGGGATCTCCCGCACCTCGCCCGTGCCGACGACGCCGCCTTCGCCATCCGGCGCCGTACGCTCGAAACGGATGGCGCCCACCCGGCCGGTGCCGTCGTCGACGAGCTCCAGCGGCTTGGCGAAGAAGTGCAGGTGCAGGCGTCGTGACGCCTGGCCGACCTCGCGCTGGCGCCACTGCTGCAGGGTCTTGTCGATCACGAAGACCTGCTTGTTGCCGCTGACGGCCGCGCGCGCGGCATCGTCGTAGTCGAAGTCCTCGTCGTGCACGATCATGTCGACGTCGCGCAACTCGCCGAGCTCGCGCAGTTCGAGCGGGGTGAACTTGACCGATGTCGGGCCCCGGCGACCGAAGACGTGCACGTCGGTCACGGGTGACGCGGCGAGCCCGGCGTGCACGTTCGCGGGGATCTCGGTGGGCAGCAGGTCTTCAGCGTGCTTCGCGAGCATGCGGGCCACGTCGAGCGCCACGTTGCCGTTACCGATGACGGCGACGGACTCGGCGTCGAGCGGCCACTCGCGCGGGTAGTCGGGGTGGCCGTCGAACCAGCTGACGAACTCGGCGGCGCCGTACGAGCCCTCGAGTTCCACGCCGGGAACCGGCAGCTCGGCGTCGCGAACGGCGCCGGTGGCGAAGATCACCGCGTTGTAGTGCTTCTTGAGGTCGTCGAGCGTGATGTCGACGCCGAAGCGCACGTTGCCGAAGATGCGGATGTCGCCGCGGTCGAGCACCTCCCGCAGGGCGTTGATGATGCCCTTGATGCGGGGGTGGTCGGGGGCGACGCCGTAGCGCACGAGCCCGTAGGGCGCGGGCAGGTGATCGAACAGGTCGATCGAGACGTCGAAGTTCCGTTCTGCTTTGAGCAGGATGTCGGCGGCGTAGATTCCGGCAGGGCCGGCGCCGACGATGGCGAGGCGGAGCTTGGTCATCGTGGGGTGACGTTCCTAACTGCTGCGTTCGACGATCGTGTCGGCGAAACGGATGAGCGCTTTCTTGACGGGTCCGTTGGGCAGGGTGTCGAGCCCGGCGACGGCCTCGTGCGCCCAGCGGTGAGCCTCGGCGAGGGTCGCCGCTGTCACGGGGTGCTCGCGGAGCTCGGCGATGAGGGCGTCTGCGGCGACCTCGTCGACGTCGAGCAGGCCGATGACGCCGGCCTCGAGGCGGAGGAGGAGGTCTGCGGATGCCGCATCCGTCAGCGCGGCCTCACGAAGACGGAGCAGCGGCAGCGTGACGACGCCGGCGCGCAGGTCGGTGCCGGGAACCTTGCCGGTCTCCTCGGGCTGCGGCGACAGGTCGATGACGTCGTCGATGAGCTGGAAAGCGATGCCGATGCGCTCGCCGTAATCGACGATCGGCTGCTCGTACTCGCTCGGCGCGTTCGAGAAGATCACGCCGGATTGAGCGGCCAGGGCGATGAGCGAGCCTGTCTTGTCGGCGAGCACCCCGAGGTAGTGATCGACGGGGTCCTGACCGTCGTCAGGGCCCACGGTCTCGTGCAGCTGCCCGAGCACGAGGCGCTCGAAGGTGGTGGCCTGCAGTCGGATGGCGCCTTCGCCGAGACCGGCCATGAGCTGGCTGGCACGCGCGAACAGCAGGTCGCCCGCGAGGATGGCGACGGAGTTGCCCCACACTGTCTGCGCGCTCGGAACGCCCCGGCGCTTGTCGGAGTCGTCCATGACGTCGTCGTGGTAGAGCGAGGCGAGATGGGTGATCTCGATGGCCGTGGCGGCCGTGATGACGTCGCGGTTGATGCCGTCGCCGAGGTGCGCCGTGAGCAGGGTGAGCATCGGACGCACCCGCTTGCCTCCGGCGTTCAGCAGGTATCGGGTGGTGACGTCGGCGATCTCGTCGGCGAAGGCGACCTGCTCGCTGAGTCGGCGCTCGATCTCGTCGAGTCCGGCTTCGACGGATCGGAAGAAGTCGCGGTCTGCGGGGGTGGCGCGCAGTCGGTCGCTGAGGCCCAACTGCGAGGCAAGCGCACTGCCGCGGCGCACGACAGGGGAAATCACCCCTTCAGCCTACCCAGTGCGGCTGGGGGATCGCGCCGAACCGGCGGTTGACCCCTCAGCGCCGCCCCATCAGCGAGTCTGGGGCTTCGTGCCCCGGTGCAGGGCCACGACGCCGGCGGTGAGGTTGCGGTGCTCCACATCCGTGTAGCCGGCCTCGCGCAGCCAGCCGCTCAGCGTCGACTGGTCCGGCCAGTCGTTGATCGACTCGTTGAGGTAGTCGTAGGCCGAGTCGTTCGAGCTCGACAGCTTCACCAGCGGCGGCATCACGTAGCGCTGGTAGATCCCGTAGCCGAAGCGCACGACGCCGAGCGGCGGAGTCGAGAACTCGCAGATGACGAGCCGGCCTCCCGGCTTGGTCACGCGGAGGAACTCGGCGATGGCCTTCTGCGGCTCCACGACGTTGCGCAGGCCGAAGGAGATGGTGACGGCATCGAACGATTCGTCGTCGAACGGCAGCTTCGTGGCATCGGCCTCGATGAAGACGATGTTGGTCGCGCCGGCCTGCCGACGTCGACCGACCTCGATCATGCCCGGGGAGAAGTCGGCGGCCGTCACGTAGGCGCCGCTCGCGGCCAGCGAGGCGCTCGACGTTCCAGTGCCAGCTGCGACGTCGAGCACGGATTCACCGCGCACCGGCGCCACGGCACGTGTCGTGGCGCGGCGCCAGAGCACGGCGTTGCCCATCGACAGCACGTTGTTGGTGCGGTCGTAGCTCGCGGCGACGTCATCGAACATCGCGGAGACCTGCTCGGGCTGCTTGCGGAGATCGGCGCGCGTCATGGTTCGAGTTTAGGCGGCGGCCGATCCGTTCAGTCCCGGGCTGCGAACACCCTGACA
The DNA here is from genome assembly GCF_001422325.1 of Leifsonia sp. Leaf264. Taxonomy (GTDB): domain Bacteria; phylum Actinomycetota; class Actinomycetes; order Actinomycetales; family Microbacteriaceae; genus Orlajensenia. Next base: position 236,523 of record NZ_LMMR01000007.1, on the reverse strand, counting down.
GGCGGGAACAGGATGCATTCGCATGCTGTTGTCGAGAATGGCGCTTCACGACCGAGCGCTCCCTCCGACGAAAGGCACGTGATGAAGAAGGCCATCTGGAACGGCGCAGTCCTCGCAGAGTCCGACGAGACCATCGAGGTGGAGGGCAACCAGTACTTCCCCGCCGCGGCCCTCGACCCCCAGTACTTCAGCCCGAGCGAGCGCCACACGGTGTGCTCCTGGAAGGGCACCGCCAGCTACTTCCACGTGACCGTCGACGGCACCCAGAACGCCGATGCAGCCTGGACCTATCCGACGCCGCTGCCTGCCGCCGAGAACATCACCGACTACGTGGCCTTCTGGCGCGGAGTCGAGGTCGTCGACGCGTGACCCGCAACCTCTCCCTGAGGGCCGAGCGAAACGATCGCTCGAAGCGCGCGCAGATGGCGCTTCGACCGCGGACTTCGCCGGGGCCTCAGCGAGCGGTGAGCGACGCGTAGGCTGAGATGGTGACGGCGACGGAGTCCCGGGTGCGGGCATTGCGAATCGAGACGACCCCCGTCGACGGCATCCGCTCGCTCCTCTTCTTCGCCGAGCAGCGCTCTCCCCTCATGTGGATGCGCCGCGGCGAGGGCTTCGTCGGCGCCGGCGAGGCCCTGCGCCTGGAGTTCAGCGGACCCACCCGGTTCACGGATGCCGCAGCAGCGTGGGCCGACGTGGCCCGCCTCGCCCAGGTGCACGACACCGTGGGGCTGCCGGGCACTGGCCTCGTTGCGTTCGGCACCTTCGGCTTCTCCGACGAGTCCGCCGCCACGAGCGTGCTCATAGTGCCGGAGATCATCGTGGGGCGTCGCGGATCGCACAGCTGGGTGACGCGGGTGTCAGGGATCGACGCAGACGCGGTCGACGCCGACGCCACCTCCGCCGCAGGCCGCGAGCCCGTCGCCACGGCCTTCGGCGACGACTACCGCGTGACCTTCCGGCCTGGCGAGTTGCCGCCGTCGGACTTCATGGCGGCCGTCGCATCCGCCGTTCGGCACATCGCGGCATCCGATGCCCGCAAGGTGGTTCTCGCCCGCGATCTCGTCGGCTCGGTGCCGCCGGGGAGCGACCTGCGGCGGGTGCTCGCCGAGCTCGCCCTCGGCTACCCGGACTGCTGGACGTTCTCGGTCGACGGGATGCTCGGCTCGAGCCCCGAGACCCTCGTCCGTTCGGAGGCCGGCACGGTCTCGGCCCGGGTGCTCGCCGGCACCGCTCCGCGCGGCCGCGACGCCGTGGCCGACGAGAAGGTCGCCTCAGGGCTCACCCGGTCGCCCAAGGACCTCGCCGAGCACGGTTACGCCGTGCAGAGCGTGCTCGCCACGCTCGGGCCGCACACGACACGGCTGCAGAACTCGCACCCGTTCACGCTGCAGCTGCCGAACCTGTGGCATCTGGCGACGGATGTCGAGGGGGTGCTCCACGACGGGTCGACGGCGCTCGACCTCGTGGCGGCCATGCACCCGACCGCCGCCGTCGCCGGGACCCCGACCGAGGCGGCACTCGCGATCATCGGCGAGCTCGAGCCCTTCGATCGGGGTCGCTACGCCGGGCCCGTCGGCTGGATCGACGCCAACGGCGACGGTGAGTGGGCCATCGCGCTGCGCTGCGCGCAAGTGGGCGATGACGACTCCATCCGGGCATATGCCGGATGCGGCATAGTCGTGGACAGCGTGCCGGCCGAGGAGCTCGCCGAGTCGCGCATCAAGTTCCGGCCGATCGTCGAGGTCTTCGCGTAGAGGGTTCGGCCGAAACCGGCTGGCCACCTAGCTGGCCGCCAACCGCGCCTTCTCGTGCTCGATGTCGTAGTCGGGTGCCGGCCAGTGCGGATCGATGGCGTTCAACGCGTCGATGAGCAGGTGCTGCACGGCGAGGCGGGCGTACCACTTGCGGTCGGCCGGAACGACGAACCACGGGGCATCCGTCGTCGCCGTCTCGTCGAAGACGCGCTGGTACGCGGCCTGGTAGTCGTCCCAGAGCAGTCGCTCCGTCACATCGCCTGGGTTGTACTTCCAGTGCTTGTCGGGTCGCTCGAGCCGATCGGCCAGCCGCTTCTTCTGCTCCTTCGAGCTGATGTGCAGCATCACCTTGACGATGACGGTGCCGTTGGCCACCAGCTCCTCCTCGAAGGCGACGATGTCGTGGAAGCGCTGCTCGATCACCTCGTCGGATGCCAGCTTGCGCACCGAGCCGATGAGCACGTCCTCGTAGTGCGAGCGATCGAACACGCCGACCTGGCCCGCGCGCGGGATCTCACGCCGCACCCGCCAGAGGAAGTCGTGAGCCAGTTCCTCCTCGGTCGGCGCCTTGAACGCGTGGTAGTGCACGCCGCCGGGGTCGACGGCGCCGACGACGTGTCGCACGATGCCGCCCTTGCCGGCCGTGTCCATCCCCTGGAGCACGAGGAGCACCGACCGGGTTCCGCCGGCCGTGCTGTCGGCGAAGAACATCTCCTGCAACCGCGACAACACGCCGGCGCCGTCGGCGAGGGCTTCGGCGGCATCACGCTTGCGTCCACTGAACCCCGGGCTCGCAGCCGGGTCGGCGTCGGCGAGGACGAACCCCGGACCGACGCGCAGCAGGGGCGCGGGATCCTCGCGCCAGAACGTCTCGAACTCGGCCAACTGATGCCTCCCTGCGTCGCGGATTCCCATCCTGCCCTACGGCGTCACGACTCAGGGGTGAGTTGTCGCAAGCGACCGCCTCCTTAGGCCGAAGCCTCAGCGCGGCAGTGGCACCTCGAGGATCGTCGGTCCCGTGACCGGCGCTGTCAGCGCATCCGTCAACCGTCCCTGGGTCTCGGCGCGGCGGTACTCCCATCCGTACGCGCCGGCGAGTGCCGCGATGTCGACCGTCTGCGGTGTGTAGAGAACGCGGTCGAAGGCGTCAGACGGAGCACTGGAGGCCACCTCGAGAGTGTCGAAGATGGTTCCGCCGCCGTCGTTGCCCACCACGAGCAGCACCCGCGGCCGCACCTCCCCGTCGTCGATCAGCAGCGAGCCTGCATCGTGCAACAGCGTGAGGTCGCCGAGCAGGACCCTGGTGATGCCGGGGGCTCCGGATGCCTGGCTCGCGACGGCCAGGCCGAGGGCGGTCGCGACTGTCCCGTCGATGCCGGCGAGGCCGCGATTCGAGTGCACCCTGATGCGCTTGCCGGGCACCGTGCGATCGGCGTCGCGGATGAGGCGCGAAGCCCCGAACACCAGCCTGTCGTGCGGCCAGGTGGCGTTCCACAGGGCCTCCACCAGCATCCGCCGGTCGATCGGCTTCTTCACGGCCGCGAGCTCGACCTTGAGGAACTCGCGCCGGGCATCCACGCCCGACCCCAGCGGCACGAGCGCGTCGGCATCGGCCTCGATCGCGGCATCACGCAGTGCGCGGCTGACGGCCACCCAGCGGCCGGTCCAACGGCGCTCCTCGGGAGTCTGTTCGTGCGCCTCGACGCTCACAGCGGTGACGAAGACGGCAGTGCGCCCGGGGTCGTAGCCCTCGGCAGCCGCCGGGTTCACGACGATGGTCTCGACCCCCGGGCGCCGGAGCAGAGCCGGAACCTCGCGGCTGAGCGTCGGATGCCCGAACACCAGCGCGCGCTCGATGCGGCCGCCGAACTCCTCGTCGGCGAGCAGCTCGCGATACGAGACCACGAGTTGGGGGCCGAAGCGGGATCCGCTCGAGACCTCGGCGAGCAGCGGCCAGCCGCCGGCCCTGGCCGTGGTCTCGGCGAGCTCTCCGGCGCCGTGCCCGGCGATCACGACGGTGAGCGGGCCGTGGGGAATGGACCGGACGTCGGTTGCGGCATCCGTCGTCCGGGGCTCCGACACGGCAGGCGCGACGACGGCTGCCGACGACGACGACGCCGACGCCGACGCCGACGACGATGCCGGGCGGACGTCGCCCGACGACAGCGGCTCGCGGTACTGCAGGTTGAGGTGCACCGGGCCGGGATTCGCCGTGTCAGTGGCCGCCTGCACGGCACGGACAGCGAGCTCGGATGCACTCGCTGGCTCATCGTGCTGGCCGGCGGGAGCCGGCACGTCGACGTCGAGGCGGACAGCGCCCCCGAACATCCCGGGCTGCACTGTCGTCTGATTCGAACGGATGCCGCGGAGCTCGGCCGGCCGGTCGGCGCTCAGCACGATCAGCGGAACCCTGGAGTGGTGCGCCTCGAGCACGGCCGGATGCAGGTTGGCGACGGCGGTCCCGGAGGTCGTCACGACGAGGGCGGGAACGCCCGTCTCGACCGCGAGGCCGAGAGCGTGGAAGCCGGCACCGCGCTCATCGAGGCGCACGTGCAGTCGGAGCGCTCCCTCATCGGCGAGCGCCGCTGCGGCGAGGGCGAGCGCCTGCGATCGGGATCCGGGGCAGACGACGACGTCGAGCACGCCGAGGCTCGCGAACGATCCGAGCAGCGCGAAAGCCGCATCCGACGCCGGGCTCTGGCTGTGCGGGGCTCCGGCCTCAGGCATCCGCTCGGCCGGGCTTGTCGCCGTCGGTGCGGTGGTCGGGGTCGACGTCGGGATCGACGTCTTCGGCCTCGGCACGCTCATCGAGATCGGCGAGCTCCTGCTCCATCCGGCGGATGCGCTCCTCCTGTGCCGCGTCGCGCTTCAGGCGCCCGAGGAACTCGGGGTCGTCATCAGGGGCGACGGTGTGAGAACGGCCGCGTGCGCTGGAGGTCCGTCGGCCGCGGCCGACCAGGAACCAGAGCGCGCCACCGACGAGGGGAACGAAGATGATGACGATCAGCCACACGGCTTTTGGCAGCCCGCGAACGCGGCGGCGGTCGAACAGTGCGCAGTCGATGATCGAATAGATCATGAACACGACGGCCGCCACAACGAGGCCGACGAGCAAACGAGTCATGGGGCAAGTCTAGGCAGGTTTCCTGCAGGATCCCGGGGACCGCGGAACTCCGTCGCAACCGCCGTCCGGGGGCGACGCCGGAAGGCAGTGGGCACCCAGCCGCCGATCGTAGACTTGGGGGGTGAAGGCTTCCTCCTGGGTGACGTACACCGTCCTGCGACTGCTCGCGTTCTTCGTGCCGTTCGCGGTGCTGATGCTGGTGAACGTGCCCTGGTACGTCTCGGCCATCGTCGCCGCCCTCTTCGGGCTGGCCTTCTCCTACATCTTCCTGCGCCGCCCGCGTGAGCAGGTGGCGACCTCGATCTACGACGCCCGCCACCGCGAGAAGCCGCTGGTCAACGCCGACGACGAGAGCGAGGACGCTGCCATCGACGATGCCGCGATGACCGATGCCGCGCCGTCTGCGCCCGCCGGCGGCTACGGCTCGGCGGCCTCAGACTCAGAGGGCGAACGCCGCCCCTAGTCCGAGCCCCATCAGCAGCCCGGTGAAACTGGTCAGCTGCAGGGCGAGGATCAGCTCGGGAGGCGTCTTGGCCGTCACGGCGATGAGGCAGGCCGGCAGGGCGAGCAGGAGCGCGAACAGGACGAACCACGCGATCGGGTAGAGCAGTGCGAGGAAGCCCACGATCACGAACGGTGCCAGCAGGAACACGCAGAACAGCACCTTCGCCCACCGCGCACCGACGAGCACCGCGAGGGTGCGCTTGCCGGCGACCTTGTCCTGGGCGATGTCGCGGATGTTGTTCACCATGAGCACGGCGCAGGCCACCAGGCCGAGAGCCACTCCGGCGAGCCAGCTCTCGAGGTTCACGTCGAGCACCTGCACGTAGGTGCTGCCGGCCGTGGCCACCAGTCCGAAGAAGATGAACACGACGAGCTCGCCGAGACCCGCGTAGCCGTACGGTCGCTTGCCCCCGGTGTAGAACCAGGCGGCGAGGATGGCCACGGCGCCGACGGCGATCAGCCACCACTGCTGGCTGGCGATCACGAGCAGCAGGCCCGCGACGGCGGCGAGGCCGAAGAACACCAGCGCCACCGTGAGCACGCGCTTGGGCTCGACGACGCCCGAACCCGTGAGTCGCGCGGGGCCGACACGGTGCGCGTCGGTTCCCCTGATGCCGTCGGAGTAGTCGTTGGCGTAGTTCACGCCGATCTGCAGGCAGAGCGCCACCGCGAGGCAGAGCAGCGCCCGCACCCAGTGCACGACCTCGGGGTCCGTGAGCAGGACGGCGGCTCCGGTTCCGGCAGCGACGGGGCCGATCGCGAGCGTGAGGGTTCGCAGCCTCGCACCAGCGACCCAGTCCGAGAAGGTCACTCGACCGAGCGGATGCTGCACTCCGGCGGCGCGCTTGGCGGGGTTGCCGCTGCGCGACGGGTTGGAGCGCGTCGCATTGGGGTGTGCTGCGCCGTTGTTCTGCGGGGTCTGCCGTGAAGTCTGAGCCACGAGGTGCATCCTAAAGGCAGAAGCTATGGCGCGGGCTGCTGGCGCCTCCGCTTCGAGCTGACGGGCGGAATGGGCGCACGGATGCAGGACCACAGCCGACACAGTCGCTATCCGCGGCTCTGTGCCGTCTCATCCTGCAATCCGGCCGCCCAGCCGCGCGATGATCGCCCGGCGATCGGGCTTGCCGGAGGCGAGGAGGGGCAACTCGTCGAGCTCCTCCAGAACGGCAGGGCGAGCGGCGGCGCCCAGCTCTGCTCCCACCTGCGCGCGCACATCGTCGAGGAACGGATGCGGCTGTCGGTCTCCAGCGACGGCCACGGCGGGCACCTCTCCCCAGAGCGGATGCCGCACCCCGACCACGACGGCTCCCTCGAGCCCGGGCAGGGAACGCACCGCGCGTTCCACGGCGTCGAGCGACACCTTCACGCCGCCCGAGATGATGACGTTGTCGGCTCGTCCGAGCACGCGGAGGCGCACCGCCCCGTCTGCTGTACCGCCTCCGCCGTCGTCGCCGGTGGTGAGCTCCCCGAGGTCGCCGGTGCGGTACCAGCGGCATCCGTCGCGCTCGACGAAGGCCTCGGCCGTTCGCGACTCGTCGTCGAGGTAGCCGAGCGCGAGCGTCGGGCCGGCCAGTTCGACCTGTCCGTCGTGCACGGCGATCTGCGTCGACCCGATCGGCGCACCGTCGTAGACGCAGCCGCCGCTGGTCTCGCTGGAGCCGTAGGTGCGCGTCACGGCGATGCCGAGGGCGGCTGCACGCTCCAGCAGTTCCGGGGGCGTCGCCTGTCCGCCGAGCAGGATGCGGGTGAAGCCACGGGCGGCCTCGAGCACCCGGCCGTCGTGCTCGGCGGCGTCGACGACGCGCGCCAGCTGCGCCGGCACCAGGGAGGTGAACCGCAGCTCGGCGGTGAGGCCGGCGGCGGCATCGGCGAAGGCTGCCGGGTCGAAATGGGCAGCGGGCAGCAGCACGGGCTCGGTGCCGGCCGCTATCGAGCGCGCGAGCACGTTCGCCCCGGCGATGTAGTGCGCGGGCAGCGCGAGCAGCCATTGACCCGATCCGCCGATGGCGTCGGCGGATGCCGCGGCAGAGGCGAGCAAGGCGTCGGCGCTCAGCGCCACGCGCTTGGGGCGGCCCGTCGATCCGCTGGTCTGCACGACGAGAGCGGCCTCGGCCGGCACGGCCGACGCCCCTCCGAGATCCGCCGCGGCCTCCGCGCCGGCATCCGGTGCCACCGGGAAGACGGCCGGTCCCGATCCGTCGAGGGCCGAGCGCAGGCGCAGGAGAACGGCATCCGCGTTCCCGCCGTCGACGAGCGCGAGGGGGCGACTCACGTCAGAACTGCCAGGGGAACGGCGACCAGTCGGGTTCGCGCTTCTCGAGGAAGGAGTCGCGACCCTCGACGGCCTCGTCGGTTCCGTAGGCGAGACGGGTGGCCTCACCGGCGAACACCTGCTGGCCGACGAGTCCGTCATCGACGGCGTTGAAGGCGAACTTGAGCATGCGGATGGCCGTGGGCGACTTCGTGAGGATCTCGCGGGCCCACTCGATGGCCGTCGACTCGAGCTCGGCATGCGGAACCACGGCGTTGACGGCGCCCATCTCGTACGCACGGTCGGCCGAGTACTCACGGGCCAGGAAGAACACCTCGCGCGCGTTCTTCTGGCCGATCTGTCGCGCGAAGTATGCGCTGCCGTAGCCGGCGTCGAAGGAGCCGACATCGGCGTCGGTCTGCTTGAAGCGGGCCTGCTCGCGACTCGCGATGGTGAGGTCGCAGACCACGTGCAACGAGTGCCCGCCGCCGGCCGCCCACCCCGGAACGACGGCGATGACGACCTTCGGCATGAAGCGGATCAGCCGCTGCACCTCGAGGATGTGCAGGCGCCCCGAGCGCGCAGCGTCGATGCCTGTCGCCGTCTCGCCCTTGGCGTACTTGTAGCCGTCGCGCCCGCGGATGCGCTGGTCGCCGCCCGAGCAGAACGCCCAGCCGCCGTCCTTAGGGCTGGGTCCGTTGCCGGTCAGCAGCACGACGCCGATGCGCGGATCGGTGCGGGCGTTCTCGAGAGCCGAGTAGAGCTCGTCGACGGTGTGCGGCCTGAAGGCGTTGCGCACCTCGGGCCTGTTGAACGCCACGCGCGCGATGCGGCCATCGGTGCTGTGGTGGTACGTGATGTCGGTGAGGCCCTCATAGCCCGGAACGTCGGCCCACTGGCTCGCATCGAAGATCTCGGACACCTGTGCGCTCATGGACCCAGCCTATTCCGGGTGCAGCCGACGCGGTTCGGCCCCGTGGGTCGGCCGACCGGCCCGGCACGGATGCGGACACGGGTCGGCGATCCGGCGGAGATGGGGGCGGCGATCGGGCGGAGTGCGGCCCGAGGTGCGACGATGGGGAGGTGCCACTGCCGCCGCTCGTCGAACTGCTCTCCTCCGCCCGCGTCGTCGCGCTTCCGCTGCGCACCAGGTTCCGCGGGATCGAGGTGCGCGAGGCCATGCTGTTCGAGGGACCGGCCGGCTGGACCGAGTTCTCCCCCTTCGTCGAGTACGACGATGCCGAGTCGGCCGCCTGGCTGAGCGCCGCGATCGACTTCGGCTGGCGCGAGCTTCCGGTTCCCCTGCGCACCCGCATCCCCGTCAACGCGACGATCCCGTCCGTCCCCGCCGAGGAGGTGGCCGGCATCCTCGCCCGCTATGCCGGATGCCGCACCGCCAAGGTGAAGGTGGCCGGCGGTGACGTGTCGCTCGCCGACGACGTGGCGCGCGTGGCCGCGGTGCGCGCGGCGCTCGGGCCCGAGGGCCGCATCCGTGTCGATGCCAACGGCAACTGGAACGTCGACGAGGCCGAGCATGCCGCCCACGCCCTCGAGCCGTTCGACCTGGAGTACATCGAGCAGCCCTGCGCCACGGTCGAGGAGCTCGTGGAGCTGCGTCGTCGCGTGCGGTACATGGGCATCCCCGTGGCTGCCGACGAGAGCGTGCGTCGGGCCGAGGACCCTCTCGCCGTCGCGCAGGCCGGTGCCGCCGACCTCTTGGTGATCAAGGCCCAGCCGCTCGGCGGCATCAAGACGGCGCTGCAGATCGTGGGTCGAGCTGGCCTGCCGGTGGTGGTCTCGAGCGCCATCGACACCAGCGTCGGGCTGGCGATGGGCGCCTACCTCGCCGCGAGCATTCCCGATCTGGAATACGACTGCGGGCTCGGCACGGCGGAGCTGCTCGCCGCCGATGTCACGAGCGATCCGCTGACCGTCACGGACGGCGCGATCGACGTGCGCCGGGTGGTTCCGGATGCCGCCCTCCTCGAGCAGCACGCAGCGTCACCCGAGCGGCGAGACTGGTGGCTGGCGCGGCTGAAGGCCGTGTACGCGCACCTGTAGGGCGTCCCCTTCACCACGTTCCCGCTGGTCGAGTAGCCCTACCAGAGCAGCACCGGCAGCGGGATCGAGCGGGAGTCCTCGTACGGCTCATCACCGGTGAACGCGGTGCGGATCAGGTGGATCCCCTTGCCGAGCTTCGGCAGCTTCACGTCGATGCGGCCCTTGTCGCCGGTCTTCAGCGTCTCGGTCGCGATGACCTTGCCGTTGTCGGTCACCGTGACGGTTCCCACCGGGTTGCTCCTGTCCGCGGCGATCACCTTGCCGACCACCTTCACGGCACTCCCCGCCTTCGCCAGCAGCTTGTTCGGGGCAGCGAGCACCGTCGTCTTCACAGGGTCGGGCGCCTGGTCGTCGAGCAGCACGGCCACCGAACGGCCTGGGATCGTCACCGACCCCGTCGCCGTGTTCCACGTCGTCTGCTTGACCACGGGATCGGCTCCGGATGCCTGCACCGACGACAGCGCGTAGTCACGGCCCGCAAGCGCAGGAAGTGCCTGAGTGGCCGCATCCGGTGACGCGTTGAACACCACGAGGGCGCCGTCGAGTTCGGGGTCGGCATCCGGGCCAACGAGGTCGTCGATGCTCATCGCGATGACGCCGGGCACGGCGGTCGGGCCGCTGCCGGGGAACGACACCTTCTGGTCGATGAGCGCCGCCGAGCCGAGGCGCAGCAGGTCGACGTCGGAACGCAGCCGCAACAGGTCGAGCGCCTGCGCCTCGGCGGTGGAGATGTCGGATGCCGCCGGCTTCAGCGCCGGGTCCGCCAGCAGGGGCGCCATGATCGGCCACTTGTCCTCGTTGTCGGCCGCCGGCGGGAGGCCGGATCCGAAGGTCGAGGTCTGGCCGGTCCAGTCGATGCGGTTGAACCAGTCGCCCGAGTTGAAGCTGTTGCGGTCGAGTGACTTGGAGCGCAGCAGCTCGGTGCCCGCGTGCCAGAACGACGGCGACTGCGACAGCGTGGCCGTGGCCAGCGACAGCGTGTTCATGCGGATGCGGTCGGCCATCGGTGTGTCGACGGGCAGCTTCAGCACCCCGAGGTCGTAGAGCGTCTCGTTGTCGTGGGCGTCGAGGTAATTGATCGTCTCCGCGGGCTCGTCCGAGTAGCCGGCTGGCTGCCCGTTGTAGTCGAGCGCATCTCCGCGCTTGACGCTGCCGTCAGCGGTCTCGAACTCGAAGCCGCGCAGGTTTCCGGCCAGGCCCAGCTTCACCAGGTCGGTCTGGCGGGCGAGCGACGCTGCGGCCTCGGCTTCGGTGCCGTTTATGGCGTTGCCGTTGGAATCCGTCGACAGTCCGGTTCCGTAGCCCTGGGCGTAGGTCGTGCTCGCGTCGACGGGGCTGCCGCCGTGAACCGCGTCGCGCAGCCTGTCGTTGAAGGTGCCGATTCCCGTGCCGCCGAGCTGGCCCTGAGTGGCCTGCTCGAACAGCGCGTTGTCGGCCACCTCGCCGAAGTTCCAGCCCTCGCCGTAGAGGTAGACGGCCTTGCCGTCGACGCCGTCCTTCGCGAGTGTCAGCTCGTCCAGCGCGGCGCGCACAGCCAGCATGTTCGCCTTCGAGTGGTGACCCATGAGGTCGAACCTGAAGCCGTCGACCTTGTACTGCTTCGCCCACAGCACGACGGAGTCGACCATGAGCTTCTCGGCTGCGGCATGTTCGGTGGCCACGTTCTGGCAGCAGGTGGAGGTCTCCACGTTGCCGACGGCGTTCAGCCGCTGGTAGTAGCCGGGCACGACGCGGTCGAGCACGCTGCGCTGGCCCTGGCCGCTCTCGGCGGTGTGGTTGTACACCTCGTCGAGCACGACCTGCAGGCCCGTCGCGTGCAGCGCTCCGACCATCTCGCGGAACTCCTCCACCCGCGCGCCGCCGTTCGGGTCGACGGCGTAGGAGCCTTCAGGCGCCTGGAAGTGGAAGGGGTCGTAGCCCCAGTTGTAGCCGTCGGTGTCGGCGACGGCCGCGACGCAGGCCTGCTGATCGGGGGATGCGGGCCCGAGGCTCGCGAGATCGCAGGCCGGCTGCTGCTGCGCGGCTCGGTCCTCCTCGATGGTCGCGAGGTCGAACGTCGGCAGCAGGTGCACGGTGTTGATGCCGGCGTCGGCGAGCTGGCGCAGCTGATCCGTTCCGGCACTGTCGCGGGTGAAGGCGCGATAGGTTCCCCGCTCGGCCTCGGGCACGGTGGTGTCTCCGATGGAGAAGTCGCGCACGTGCAGCTCGTAGATGGCGCGGTCGACGGGCTTGTCGATCACCGGGGCCTTCGTCGTGGCCCACTGCGTCGGCGCCCACTCGTCGTCGGCGAGGTCGACGACCGCGCTCCGCTCGGAATTGCGGGTGAGCGCCACCGAGTACGGATCGGTCACCGAGTTGGTCTCGATCCTTCCCGTCGTCGGCGCGTAGACGTCGACCGACCAGCGGTACTCGGTTCCGGCGGCGACGGATGCGTCGGTCACGGCCCAGGTTCCATCGGCGGCGTCCCACTCCGCGGGTACCGGCACCGGGTCGCCGGCGACGCCGGTCGGGTAGACCAGCAGCGCGGCGCTCTGAGCCGTCGGCGCCCACAGCCGCAGCGTTGGCGACGCTCCCGACCAGCTCACGCCGAGGGTGCTCGAGGCGAGGGCGGCGGCGTAGAGGTCGTCGAGCACACCGGGCAGCTGTACGCCGGTGAGGGCGGTCAGGGTGTCATCGCTCTCCTGCGAGACGAGCAGCTGCTCGGTGACGAGCCCAGCGACGTCGGAACGGGAGAGGTCGACCGGATGCAGCGCCACGTAGCTGGCGAGAGCCGGGAAGGCCGCCTTCTCGGCATCCGTCAGTCCGGCCGAGTCGTACTCGAGCGCGACGGCCCCGTCGTCGCCGGTCACCGCGCCGTCGGTGACCGCCAGCGCGGCCGAGGCCGAGTGGTGCAGCGCGAACGTCGCGTCGGCGGCATCGGTCTCGCCCAGAAGCGACTGCGGCCAGGCCAGCGTGTCCTCACTCACCCAGTGCGCGCGCAGTTCACCGGTGCCGGCGAGCGGCGGATCGGCCAGCACGACCTCGAGCACGTGCGTCGCGATGGTGTAGCGCAGCGTGACGAGCTTGCCCTCGGTGGCCGTGAAGGCGAGGTTGCCGCCACCGGGTGCTCCCCCGACGCCGTAGTTCTCGTCCCAGCTCATGCCGTGCGCCACCTTGAGCTCGTAGGAGCCCGAAGGGATCTCATCGCTCGACCACTCGTAGACGCCGTCGCCATCACCGTCCGTCAGCCAGGTGGCCAGGCACTCCGGCTGCCAGTCTCCGGGGCAGCCGACCTCGCTCTGGTAGCTGCCCGGCGCCGTGACGATGGGACCCTGCGCCGTGTTCTGCACTTGGTGCGTGCGCGGGTCGAAGTAGAAGGTGATCGGTCCGCCGGGGGCGGTGTACGCGATGTTCGCGCCGTCCTTCACCCCGTTGGCGCCGTAGTTGACATCCCACGAGCCGTTGAGGGCGACCTTGAACTCGTAGTCGCCGGCGGGGATGTCGAAGGTGCCGGCGTAGATGCCGTCGGCACGCTTGGTGAGCATGGCCGTCTCGCAGGCGGGCGTCCAGTCGCCGGCACAGCCCATCTCACTGTTGTGGCTTCCCGGGATGGTCACGAGGGAGATCTCCTCCTCGGGCTCCTCGGTCACCACTGTCGTGACGGCGTTGCCGACGGAGGCGTAGGTGGAGGCCGCCGCATGGTTGCCTGCGGCATCCGTCGTCACCGCTCGGTACTCGATCAGGGTGCCCGCGTCGAGGCCCTTCACGTCGTGGAAGACGCGCGGCGCCGTCGTCTCGGCCGTGCCGAGCTCGGTCCACTCCGTGTCTCCGACTGTGCGCCAGGCGAAACTCGTCTGCTGCCAGGTGTCGTCGGCGACGTCGGCGGAGACGGCGCTCACGCCCGAGAGTCCGGCTCCCGCTGTGGGTGCGGCCACCGTGATGGCGTCGGGGGCGGTCGGCGCGCTGACGGGCGTTCCGGCCTTCCAGACGACGGCGCCGAGGGCGGGGACCGTGACGGATGCGACTCCGTCGGCATCGGACGCGAGCGCGCCCGTCGCGCCGTAGAGCGGCGTGAAGTCGGCATTCTTCGTGAGCGTCGGAACCGACACCGTCTTCTCGGCGGCGGAGTTGTTGACCGCCACGAGGTACTCGGTCTTCTCGTTCGCGTCGACGCGGGAGAAGGCGTAGACGCCCGGCCCGTTGTCGACGTAGCGCTCGATCTGCGCTCCGCGCGAGAGGGCGGGATGCGCCTGTCGCAGTGCGGAGAGCTCGGCGATGTGCGTGTAGAGCTCGCCATCCGTCGCGAAATGCTCACCCGTGCCCACGGGCTCGCCCGTGATGAGGTTCTGGTCGGTGTACTCCGTCACCTGGCTGGGGAACAGCGTCTGGCGGGCGCTCTGGTCATTGCCCTGGCCGGCGCCGGCGAAGCCCTGCTCGTCGCCGTAGTAGACGACGGGCTGGCCGCGAGTGAGGAACATCAGGTCGTGGGCGAGAGAGTCGCGCTGCACGGCGTCATCGGTGTTCGCCAGGAAGTAGCCGACCCGGCCCATGTCATGGTTGCCGAGGAAGGTGGGCAGCGCCGTCGCGGAGCTGTGCGGCGTCGTGTAGTAGTCGTCACCCGCGAACAGGCTCTGCAGGCTCTTCGCCGAGTTGCCGGATGCGTATCCCACCGCCTGCGACTGGAAGGTGAAGTCGAGCACCGAGTTCATGTCGCTGTCGCGCACATAGGGCGAGAGCTTCGTCGGGTCGGCGTCGTAGACCTCGCCGAACATGAAGAAGTCGTCATTGCCGATGGACGCGGCATGGGCACGGACGGCCGTGGACCACTTCTGCCAGAACTCGAAGTTCACGTGCTTGGCGGTGTCGATGCGGAAGCCGTCGATGCCGAGGTCGACCCAGTCGTTGTAGACGTCGACGAAGCCGTCGACGACCTTCGGGTCCTCGGTCATGAGGTCGTCGAGGCCCGAGAAGTCGCCGAAGGTGGTCGATTCGCCCGCGAAGGTCGAGTCGCCGCGGTTGTGGTAGATCGTGGGGTCGTTGAGCCAGGCCGGAACCTTCACGTCGGCCTCGGCCGGGTCGATGGTGGGCACGTACGGGAAGCTCGTGGCCGGGTCAAGGGTCGGGAAGTCGTCGGTGCCGGCGTAGTCGGCCGGGTTGAAGGCGACGCCATCAGCGTCCTTGTAGGGGCTCGTGGCCTGATCGATGTAGCCGGTCTCACCGCCCTCGTACGAGATCACGTCGGCGGTGTGGTTGGTGATGATGTCGAAGTAGACCTTGATGCCCTTGGCGTGGGCCTCGTCGATGAGGGCCTCGAGCTCGGCGTTGGTGCCGAGGTGCGGGTCGATCTGGGTGAAGTCGGTGATCCAGTAGCCGTGGTAGCCGGCCGACGCGTTGGCGCCGGTTCCCTGCACGGGCTTGTTCTTGAAGCTCGGGGTGAGCCAGATGGCCGTCGTGCCGAGCTGGTCGATGTAGTCGAGGCGGGAGCGGAGACCGGCGATGTCGCCGCCGTTGTAGAAGCCCTTGGCCGTGGGGTCGTACCCGGTGGCGAGCCTGTCACCGGTGAGACCACCGGTGTCGTTGGAGGTGTCGCCGTTCTCGAAACGGTCGGTCATGACGAAGTAGAAGACGTTGTCGGCGCCGAGCTGACGCACGGGGTCGGCGACGAGGTCGGCATCCGACTCGGTGTAGGCGCCGTCGAGCTCGAGGGGTGCGAGGCCGACGCGGTGGGTGTTGTCGTCGAAGGTGAAACGGATGCCGGTGTCGCCGGCGATCGTCAGCGGGATGTTGTCTCCGCCGCCGTTCAGGCCGTAGGCCTCGTCCCACCCGTCGTTCACGGCGACCTTGTACTCGTAGCTGCCGGCGGGGAGGGTGAAGTCGGCCGCGTAGACCCCGGGGACGTCGGTGGGGGCGAGCTCGGTGTCGGCGCAGTCGGGGGCCCAGTCACCGGGGCAGCCGAGCTCCGACTGCAGGTCGCCGACCAGGGCGAAGGTGCGCGGATCGTCGGCCAGGGCGGGCTGTACTCCCACCATCACGAGAGCTGACGCGGCCAGGGCCGCGATCGTTCCCGCGGCGAACCAGCGCTGTGTTCCCACCCGTACCGTCATCGTCGACTCCCCACTCTCGCCGGCACACCCCTGTACCGCGCGTCGAGTGTGACCGTAGCAGCGGATTCGACGCGCGTGCAAGCGTTTGCACGTTTAATGTGGGAGGTCTCATGCGCCGAGAGGCCGGATTAGTGCAAGCGCTGTCGACCCCGAAGGAGGGGTGCGCTCAGCCGACCGCCGCGCTGCACGGGTCGCTGCCGACCGAACGCAGCCGGCCGGCGCGCCGTCGCGCCAGTTGTGGCCGGCAGGCCGCGCTCCCTGCGGCCACACCTGGCGAGCGGGCAGCCGGCAAGCGACCACAAGTGGCGAACGGGCAGCCGGTGAGCGACCACAGGTGGCGAGCGGGTAGCCGGGGAGTGACCAGAAGTGGCGAGCGGGCAGCCGGTGAGCGACCACAAGTGGCGAGCGGGCGACGAGCAGCCACGCGTGGCGCGTGGCCGCGGCGCGCCAGCGCGCCTCCTACAGCCCCGAGTAGGCGTGCAGTCCCTTGAAGAACAGGTTCACGATGGTGAAGTTGAACAGTACGGCCGAGAAGCCGATGATCGCCAACCAGGCCGAGCGCGAGCCGCGCCATCCGCGGGTCGCACGTGCGTGGATGTAGCCGGCGAAGATGACCCAGATGATGAAGGTCCAGACTTCCTTCGTGTCCCAGCCCCAGTAGCGTCCCCAGGCCTTCTCGGCCCAGATCGCGCCGGCCATGAGGGTGAAGGTCCAGAGGATGAAGCCGATGATGTTGATGCGGTAGGCCAGAGCCTCGAGCTTCGTCGATGACGGCAGCGTGGCGAGCAGGCGCAGCCCGCCGGCCTTCGCACCGGCCACGAGGCTCTCACGCCGGAACTGGAGCAGTTGCACCACCGACAGGCCGAACCCGAGGGCGAACAGACCCACGGCCGTCGCGGCGACGAACACGTGGATGACCAGCCAGACCGACTGCAGTGCCGGCGGAAGCGGCGAGACGGCCACGTAGAAGTTGACCGATGCCAGGCCCAGCAGGATGAGCACGAGGCCCGTCACGAAGGTGCCGAGGAAGCGCACGTCGACGAAGAGGTTGGCCACCAGGAACACGGCGACGATCACGAGCGTGCCCGTCATGGCGAACTCGTACATGTTGGCCCACGGCACGCGTCCGGCGGCGAGACCGCGCAGGATGTCGGCCGACAGGTGGAGCAGCCAGGCGACGACCGTGAGCGCGACGCCCACGCGCAGCGAGGCCGAGCGCCCATAGCGCGGTGCGGCATCCGTCACCGGAGCCGACGGCGTGATCGTCGCGGTCGAGCCGTAGCCTCCGGCCGAGGCCGTGCCGGGAACGGCGGCGACGGATGCCGAGCCGCCCGCGTTCTCGACGACGTCGGCGGTCGACGACGAGCGCTTCGCCAGGTCCACCGCGTAGGCGATGAAGGCGAGCGCGTACACGGCCATGGCCGAGTACAGCGCAATGACGGACATCTCATCGAAGTTCACGGCTCAACCCTACGCTTCACGTGCGAATCCTGCGGCGTGCCGGTCGGCCACCGCTGCCACCGCGGCATCGAGCCCCGGGTCGTCGCCGCGCGCGAGCCCGGCGTACTCGAAGCGCAGTGCGCCGTCTCCGAGGTCGTGCACCTTCACCCAGACCCGGCGGCGCGGGATGAACAGGCTCGTGACGAGCCCCGCGAGCACGAGCAGAGCGAACACCAGCACCCACCCCTGCGTCGGGTCGTGGTGGATGTCGAGCGATGCGAAGCGCAGCACGGACTGGGAGTAGTCGGTGCCGGCGGTTCCGGCCGCGTCGCTCTCCTCGGTGACGGGAGGAGCCTCGTCGCCGCTCGGGTTCGCAGCGTCCTCGAACGTCACGGTGCCCAGGCCGTTCGGCAGCGCCTGCGTCTGCCCCGGCATGAGCTCGAGCGCCTTCGCCTCGGCCTTGCCGCCGGCGATCTCCGTCATCGAGTCGGTGTCGAGGGTGAACACGGAGGTCGGGGTGCCGGCATCGATGCCGAGGTCGCCCTCGAACACCTGCAGGGTGAGCACCGGGTACTCCAGGTCGGGGTAGCTCGAGAAGTACGGCGGCTCCTGGGCACCCTGCGTCGGGTAGAACAGTCCGATCATGCCGAGCTGCTTCGCAAGGCCGTCGGGAACCTTGACGACTCCGATGGAGGTGAGCTGGGCGTCTTGAGGGAGGAACGGGATCGAGTCCGTGAAGACGACCTTGCCGTCGGGATCACGCACCGTGATCGACGGCGCATAGCCGTTGCCGAGCAGGTAGATGTCGGTGCTTCCGGTGCGCAGCGGTTCATTCACCTTGATGGTCTGCTCGGTCGATTCGCCCGACGGGGCGCCGATCTGCACCGTCGCCGTGTAGTCGATCGGCTGGCCGAACGCCTTCTGGTTCTGCTGCTCGTAGGTGACGTCCATGTCGGTGAGGGTCAGCGAGTATGGGTCGAGGGAGTCGGGGTCGAAGAACCGGCCGGGGTTGAACGAGTCGTACGCGGCGAGGGTGTTGACGAAGGTCTGCCCCTCGACGAGCACTCGCTGGCCGCTGAACCCGAAGCCGCTGCCGAATCCGACAGTCACGAGGATGCCGACCAGTGCACTGTGGAAGACCAGGTTGCCGGTCTCGCGCAGGTAGCCGCGCTCGGCCGAGACGCTCTTCTCGCCGCTCTTCTCGAACACGGCCACCCTGTAGCCTGCCGACCGCAGCTGGGCGCGGGCCGCCTCCGCCGCGTCGTCGAGGGAGCCGATGCCGTCGCGCTCGGTGTAGCCGGCGAGCCGGCCCAGGCGCACGGGCGTACGCGGCGGCTTGGCCCGCAGGGCATCGAGGTGATGCTTGGTGCGCGGGATGACGCATCCGATGAGCGAGATGAACAGCAGGATGTAGATCGACGAGAACCAGGCCGAGCTGTAGACGTCGAAGGCCTGCAGCTTGTCGAGGAATGGCGCCAGGTCCGGGTTGTCGCGGAAGTACTGCGTGACGCCGTTCGGGTCGCTCGAACGCTGCGGAACGAGGGAGCCCGGAACCGCGGCTACGGCGAGGAGAAGCAGCAGGAACAGCGCGGTGCGCATGCTGGTGAGCTGGCGCCAGAACCAGCGCAGCCACCCGACGACGCCGAGCTTGGGCTGCACGATGTCGCCGCCGGAACCGCCAGGGCCGTCGCCGGATGGATCGACGGATGCCGCGGCGTCGATGTGGTCGTCGGGGCGGCGCAGCCGCTCCTCGGCGCCGCCACGGCCGTCCTCGTGCCCGTCGTTGCGCCCATTGTTCGAGGGGCGCCCGGTCTCATCAGAGGAAGAGGTCAAAGCCCGCCATCACCGCCTGCAGCTCGCTCATCCACGCCGTCCAGACTCCTGTCACCATCAGCACGCCGACAGCGATCAGCAGCACGCCTCCGATGATGTTGATCGTACGAATATGCCGTTTGAAGAATGTCACGGCTCCGGTCACCCAGCTGAGGCCGAGGGCCACCAGCAGGAAGGGTACGCCGAGGCCGATGCAGTACGCGATGCCGAGGACGGCACCACGCCAGGCCGACCCGGAATCCAGGCTGAGGCTGAGCACGGCCGCGAGGGTCGGGCCGATGCATGGTGTCCAGCCGATGCCGAAGACCACACCGAGCAGCGGAGCGCCGGCGAGTCCTGTCGCCGGCCGCCAGATCGGCTTGAACTGGCGCTGCAGGAACGTGAACTGGCCGATGAACACCAGGCCCATGACGATGACGACGACACCCAGGATGCGGATGATGAGGTCGGAGTAGACCTTGAGCCACACGCCGAGGGCGCCGATGGTGACGGTGTAGGCGACGAAGACCACGGTGAAGCCGAGCACGAACAGGGCGACGCCGAGCAGCAGGCGGCGGCGGTAGCGACGCTCTTCGGCCGCATCCGACGAGGCATCGGTGAAGCCGCCGATGTAGCCGAGGTATCCGGGAACGAGGGGCAGCACGCACGGCGAGAGGAAGGAGATGAGTCCGGCCGCTATGGCGATGGGGATGGCCGCGAGGAGCTGGCCGCTCATCACGATGTCGCCGACGCCGCCCACCTCAGTCGCTCTCGGCGATGGTGTCGCGCACGAGCGTCTCGAGGATGGATGGGCTCTGCAGCTGGCCGAGGATGCGGGCGGCGACCCGGCCCTGCTTGTCGAGCACCAGCGTCGTCGGGACGGCGTTGGCGGGAACCTTGCCGGCGAAGGCGAGCTGCACGGCGCCGGACTCGAGGTCCATGATCGACGGGTAGGTGACGCCGTACTTCTCGTCGAAGGCCTTCGCCTGTGCCGGCTGGTCGCGCACGTTCACGCCGACGAAGGTCGCGCCCTCGTCTCCGAACTCCTGATTGATGGATTCGAGGTCGGCGGCCTCGGCACGGCAGGGAGCGCATCCGGCGTACCAGAAGTTGACTACCACGACGTCGCCGGTGTGCTCGGTGGAGTCGAAGTCGGCCCCGCTCTCGGTGGTCCCCGAGAACTCGACGGGCTCGCCGCGATCGTCGGCGTCGATCTCGGTGACGGTTCCGTCGCCCGCCACGTAGTTCTTGCCGCTTCCGGCCCGGTACTGGTCGGCGAGGGGGTCACTCGAGCAGGCACCGAGGGAGACCACGGCGGCGAGGGCGATGCCGATGGCGACGGATGCGCGCACCCGGGACTGCAGGCGAGCGCGCATCAGACGGCTCCCACGTCTGTCGCCCCGGCGTGCAGGGGGGCTGCCGGATCGGAGTAGGCGACCTCGACGTAGCGGCCGTCGCGCTTCTCGAGGCTCGTGATGGAGGACAGGTCGCACCGCCGCTTGCGCGGATCGTGGGCGAGGCACTTGTCGGCGACGGAGCGGGCGACCATCCAGATGGGCAGCTGGTGGCTGACGATGATCACGTCGCCGCCGTCGACCGAGGCATCGGCATCGCGGATGCCGTCCATCATGCGGGCGGCGATGGAGGAGAACGGCTCGCCCCAGCTGGGCCGCAACGGGTTGCGCAGCTTGATCCAGTTGCGCGGCTGGCGCAGGGCGCCGTCGGGGCCCTGCATGCGCATGCCCTCGAAGTCGTTGGCAGGCTCGATGAAGCGCTCATCGAGCTGCGGGGTGAGGCCGAACGCCCGGGCGATGGGGGCCGCCGATTCCTGCGTGCGCTGGAGCGGAGACGCGAAGATGGCAGCGACGGGGCGACCTGATGCGACCAGTTCGTCGGCCGCGGCCTGCGCCATGCGCTGCCCGAGTGCTGAGAGCCCGAAGCCCTCGAGTCGTCCATAGAGGACGCGCTGAGGGTTCTCCACCTCTCCATGTCGCACGAGGTGGATTCGGGATGCTGCCACGCCCTCCAGTCTACGGAAGCCGAAACCGCGAGTTCGCCGTGAGAGCTGGGCTCGCTCTGCTCCAGCGCCACTCGATCGGCGGCGGGAGCGCCACGGTAGACTTTCCCCTTGTGACTCGTGTACTCGTGAAGAACCTCTCCGACCTCCCCGACGGCCCCGTGACGGTGTCGGGCTGGGTCGACACCGTTCGCGACCAGAAGAAGGTGCAGTTCGTCATCCTCCGCGATGAGTCGGGCGCCGTCCAGGTCGTGAACCCCGCGCTGCGCGAGCTTCCAGAAGAAGCCGCAGAGGGCGACGGCGCCAGACTGGCCACCACCGAGTCGATCTCCGCGCTCTCGCACGGCTCGTTCATCACGGTCACGGGCGAGCTCAAGAAGGACGAGCGCGTCAAGCTCGGTGGCCTCGAGGTCAAGCTCACGACGCTCGAGGTCGTGACCCCGGCCCACCCCGAGACCCCCATCGCCGCCGACTCGAGCCTCGACAAGCGCATGGACTGGCGCTTCCTCGACCTGCGCCACCCCAAGCAGAACCTGATCTTCCGCATCCAGACCACGTTCCTGCACGCTCTTCGCGGAGTCTGGGTCGAGAAGGGCCTGATCGAGATCCACACGCCGAAGCTCATGGCATCGGCATCCGAGTCCCGCGCCGAGCTCTTCGAGGTGGAGTACTTCGACGGCAAGGCGTACCTCGCCCAGAGCCCCCAGTTCTTCAAGCAGATGGCGCAGGCCGCAGGCTTCGGCGGCGTGTTCGAGGTGGGTCCGGCCTTCCGTGCCGACCCGTCGTTCACGAGCCGCCACGCGACGGAGTTCACCTCCGTCGACACCGAGATCAGCTGGATCGACTCGCACGACGACGTGATGGCGCTGCACGAGGAGCTCATGGTCGCCGGCTTCACGGCCGTCGTCGCCAAGCACGGTGCCGAGATCTCCGAGCTGTTCGGCATCGAGCTCCAGGTGCCCACGACGCCGTTCCCGCGCATCCCCCTCGCCGAGGCGAAGCAGATCGTCGCCGACCGCGGCTACGTCGTGCCCCGTGCCGACGACGACATGGACCCCGAGGGCGAGCGTCAGATCTCGGCCTACGTCAAGGAGACCTACGGGCACGACTTCGTCTTCCTCACGGACTACGCGTCGAGCATCCGGCCGTTCTACCACATGCGCCGCGAGGGCGACCCGAGCATCACGAACTCGTACGACCTCATCTACAACGGGGTCGAGATCTCCACGGGCGCCCAGCGCGAGCACCGCATCGACATCCTCGTGGAGCAGGCGAAGGACAAAGGCCTCGACCCCGAGGAACTCGCCTTCTACCTCGACTTCTTCCGCTACGGCGTTCCCCCTCACGGTGGATTCGGCATGGGCCTCGCGCGCGTGCTGATGCTCATGCTGGGCGAATCCTCGATCCGCGAGACCACGTACCTCTTCCGCGGTCCGACGCGCCTGCTGCCGTAGGCAGCGCTCGCCTGGTTTCGGCTCCGGCTCCGGCTCCGGCTCCGGCCACCCGAACTGCCCACTTCCGCCAGTGGTCCGCACCCCGGACTAGCGGAAGTGGGCAGTTCGGCGCATAGGCTCGAGCCATGACAGAACCCACCGAGATGGTGCCGCTCCAAGGCGGTACCTTCAGCATGGGCTCGACCTTCTACCCCGACGAGTCCCCGGTGCACGAACGCACTGTCGCGGCCTTCGAGATCGACCGGCATCCGGTCACGAATGCGCAGTTCGCCGACTTCGTCGACGCGACGGGCTACGTCACCGTCGCCGAACGCCCGCTCGACCCGGCCGACTTCCCCGGCGCGGACCCCGCCGACCTGGTTCCCGGCGGGCTCGTGTTCCGGCCGACCCCGGGCCCGGTCGACCTGCGCGACTGGCGGCAGTGGTGGACGTGGGGGGCCGGCGCCAGCTGGCGGCATCCGTTCGGTCCGGAGTCCTCCATCGACGACAGGCTCGACCATCCCGTCGTGCAGGTGAGCTTCGAGGACGCCTCGGCCTATGCGGCCTGGGCGGGCAAGCGACTGCCGACGGAGGCGGAGTGGGAGTTCGCGGCCCGCGGCGGCCTCGACGGCGCTCTCTACACCTGGGGCGACGAGCCCGACGCGCCGGCCGAACTCGGCGGCAACCACTGGCAGGGCTCCTTCCCGTTCCGCAACACCGGTGCGAACGGATGGGTGGGCACCTCCCCTGTCGGCTCGTTCCCGCCCAACGGCTACGGCCTGTTCGACTGCGCCGGCAACGTCTGGGAATGGACCACCGATTTCTACACCGAGCGCCACATCGTGCCGGGCACGGTGTTCGCCCAGGCCGGCGGGCGCCCCGATCTCCTCGCCGCCGCGAGCGCCGAGCCGGGTTCGCGCATCTCCCGCCGTGCGCTCAAGGGCGGGTCGCACCTGTGCGCACCGGAGTACTGCCTGCGCTACCGCCCTGCGGCGCGCTCGCCCCAGGCCGACGACACGGCGACGACGCACATCGGCTTCCGCTGCGCCCGAGACGTCCGGCCGTAGCCTCGTTCTGAACCGAGGGGTGAGCATGGGTCTACTGATCGTCGAGCTGATCCCGTTGGCCCTCGGCATCCTGCTGAGTCCACTCGCGTACATGGCCCTCATCGCCGTGCTCCTCTCCCGCCTCGCGCGGGTGAATGGCGTGGCATACCTGATCGGCTGGTCGATCGGGGTCGTCGGGGTGCTGGCGGTGTCGATCTGGGCGTTCGGGCTGCTGGAGGTGCCCGATCTCGGGCCGGCGCCGATCTGGGTGTCGGTCGTGCGACTGCTCGTCGGGGCCTTCCTCGTCTTCGCCGCCGTCTGGGTCTACCGTCGCGGCGCGGCGCACGTGAGGCAGATGGCGAAGGCGTCGACTCCACGAGAGGTCGCCGCCGCAGCCCCTCAGCTGCCCGGCTGGCTGCAGGCCATCGACACCTTCAAGCCGGGTCGTTCGCTCCTGCTCGGCACCGGCATCTTCACCTTCAACCCCATCGATGCCTCCTGCGCCATCCTCGCCGGCCTCGACATCGCGCTCGCCGGGCTCCCCGATGCCCAGTCGATCGCCGTCGGCACCGGCTTCGCCGTCATCGGCATCCTCCCCATCGCCGTGCCGGTCGTCCTCGTCCTGGTGCGCGGCGAGAAGGCGCAACCGTTCCTCGACGGAACGCGCACCTGGATCGCCGGGCACAACAGCGTTCTCAATGCCGCTCTGCTCCTCGTGATCGGTGTCCTTCAGTTGCAGAAGGCGATCACCGCGCTCCTCTGACGGCGGACGCCGGAACGCAGGTCGCGGCTCAGGGACTAGGCGACGGGCCCGCGACGGCGTCCTCGACGGTCGCGAAGGAGCGCCCCGACGCGAGCACTCGGCGGTACCACTCGGTGCGCCCGGCGATCTCGGCCGCCGACGCCGGCACGCCCGCCAGCCGCAGCTGCACGCCGGTCTCGGCGAGTTCGCGGTCGAGGTCCTCGAGGGCGTCGAGCACTGTCACCGAGGTCTCCCGCATCCGTCTGACATCGAGCACGACGGATGCCACCGGCCTGGCCGCGTCGACGGCATCGAGCACCGCCAACTCGGTCTCGAGCACGTTGGCCGTGTACATCGGGTTGCCCACGGTGATCACGAGAACGTCGCCGATGCGGTCGGCCGCCGCCACGCGCACCTTGTTGAGAGCGTGCAGCACCTCCGCGAGGGTCACGATGACGCCGACGGCGACCGCCGCGAGCAGTCCGGCGACGAGGCCGACGACAGCCGTCGAGAGCGCGATCCAGAAGTCCCGCGGGTTGATGCGCGCCAGCCGCGCGAGCCCCCGCACGTCGATCAGGCCGATCACGGCGACGATCACCATCGACGCCAGGGTGGCCTGCGGAAGCAGGCTGAGCACAGGACCGAGGAACAACGCCACGACCACGGCGAGCACCACCGTCACGAGCGCCGACACCTGCGAGCGTGCACCGGCGCCCTGGTTCACGGCGCTCTGCGAGAAGCCGCCGGCCGCGGGCATCGACTGGAAGAACGACCCGGCGACGCTCGCAACGGCTGTGGCGAGGAGTTCCTGGTTGCTCTGGATCTGCGTCTCTCCGGCCCGACGGATGCCGCGGGCCACAGCCGCGGACTCCAGGAACGCCATCACAGCGATCGCGAGCGCCCCGGGCAGCAGCGCCCCGACATTGTCGAACGACGGCAGCACCACTGCCGGGAGCCCGGCGGGGACCTCGGCGATGAGTTCAACGCCGGCATCCGTCACGTTCGTGAGTGCGACGAGGAGGATGCCCCCGATCACCACGATGAGCGGGCCGGGCACGCGCGGGGCGAAGCGCTTGAGCACCAGCAGCACCGCGATCGAGACCGCCGACAGTACGACGGTGGCCGGATTCGCGCCGGGCAGCGCCTCGGCCACCCCGACCAGCGAGCGGATGAATCCGTGCCCCGAGTAGTTCGACGTCTCCCCGAGGAGCTTCGGCAGCTGCCCGACGGCCACCGTCGCTCCCACGCCCACCTGGATGCCGATGATCGTGGGCTTGTTGATCGCCTCGACGAGCGACCCGAGCTTGAACAGGCGGGCGAGCAGCAGCAGGACGCCCACCAGGAGCGTGAGCGTCATGAGGTCGCGGGACGGCTCGTCCGAGGCGACGGCGACGCCGGCGGACACCAGCGTCGTCGCCGTGAGCGTCGCGATGGTCGACGTCGTCGACACGCTCATCGCGCGCGATCCGCCGAGCATCGCGTAGACGAGCATCGGCACCATGCAGGTGTAGAGGCCCACCTGCACCGGCAGGTTCGCGATGGTCGCGTACGCCATCGCCTGGGGAACGACGACAGCACCGGCACTGAGTCCGGCGAGGGCGTCGTTCAGCAGGAACGACGCCCTGTAGCCGACGAGGGTCGGCAGCCACCACCGGCGCAGCGATGACGTGGCGGCTGTCGTCACGCGCCCGCCTCGGCTTCTGCGGCATCCGGGAACACGACCGACCAGTCGTCCTTCACGCTGACGACGGTGATTCCGGATGCCGCGTCGGACGCAGCATCCAGCGCAGCCTCGGCGCCCTTGTCGTAGGGCGTGTCGCCGCGGCCGGTGTCGTCGTCGTGGTGAACGAGCAGGGAGAGGCTCCGGGCGCTGCCGTTCGTGTAGCGCAGCATCGGGATGTCGCCGTTCGAGTTGCCTGCAGCGAGGATCGGCCGCCGTCCGATGCGGGTCCAGATGCGCACGGGCTTGATCGGGCCGTCGTCGAGGAAGTCGAAGCTGCTGCCGTAGCGCACGGAGTTGGACTCCTCGTCGTAGACCAGGCCCACGGCCGAGCCGATCACGCGCTCCGGGGGGATGCCGTAGTAGTCCACTGTCATCGGTCGCATGAAGTCGCGGTCGCCGCCCGAGACGATGTAGCAGGTGAAGCCGTTGGCCTCGAGGTAGCTCAGGAGCTCGATCATCGGCTCGTAGACCACGCCCGAGTACGTGCGCTCCAGCACGGGATGCAGCGCGTCGCGGTAGAAGTCGGCGACGGATGCCGCGTAGTCCTCGACGCTCTCGTTCGCCGTCGCGGCGATGATCGCCCCGACGATGGCGTGGAGGTCGGAGTCGTCACCGGCGTAGTGCTTGTCGACCGCCGCGCCGAGCCAGGAGAGGTCGCCGGTGGCGACGGCCGTGTACGGCTGCTGCGAGGCGAGCGACGGATCGGTCTTCGCCGCCGCTCCCCAGCGCTGCACGAGGTAGTGCAGCTGGGTGGGCATCGGCTTCTCGGTCCAGAGCGTGCCGTCGTTGTCGAAGACCGCGATGCGCTCCTCGACGGGAACCGCATCAGGACCGTCGCCGGTCACCCGCTCCACGAAGTCCATGATCGTGGAGCGGGTGGCCGTGTCACGCCAGGAGAGGAGAACGGCGCTCACGCGCTACTGCTTGAGCATCGCGACGGCGAGTCTGTGCTCGTCGTCGATGAGGTGCGAGTGGTCGTCGTCACCGAGGTCGATCCGCACCCAGTCGAGGGTTCCGGTGAACTCGTTGCCCTGCGCCGTGTAGTCGGTGGACACCGGTGAGGCCAGGTCGACTCCGACATCCGTGGTCTCGTCGAAGGTGAACTGGAACGGGATGGTCTTCTCCACCCGGCCCTCGCCGATCTGGTCGCCGTCGGCGAAGAGCGACACGGTACCGCCCTTGGCCACCCCACCGCCGTCGTAGGCGAAGTGCGCCTTGAGCTCGGTGGTGCCGGCCGGCACTGGCGCGTCGGAACGCACGATGTCCAGCTGGATCCCGAGCAGATTGTACGCGAACGCCAGTTTGCCGTCGATCCCGTACACGGACCACCCGCCGTAGGCGCCGCCCTGCGCGATCACCACGCCCTGGGCGCCGCCCTCGGGAACCTCGACCTTGGCCGTCACCGTGAACGACTTGTTCTTGATGTTGATGGACGAGTTCTCGCTGAGCCTGCGCATCCCGCGGTAGAACGTCTGGGTCTGCGCCGTGACCAGTGCCGGGCGACCGGCGATGTCGGGGTTCATGCGCTCGGCCGAACGGATGTCGAGCGGCAGCACGTTGAACCGTGCCGCCTGGATGAGGAACAGTTGCTGCAGGTGAGCGAGCTTGGCGGGCTCCTGGGCCGCGAGATCGTTGGACTGCGTCCAGTCCTCGTCGACGTTGTAGAGCTCCCAGACGTCGTCGTCGAGCCCGTGGCTGGAGGCGAGCCACGGGTCCTTGTGCTTGGCGACCGCGGTCCAGCCCTTGTGGAAGATGGCGCGGTTGCCGATCATCTCGAAGTACTGGGTGGTGTGCTGCTCGTCGGCGTCGGCGGCATCCGCCGCGAAGGTGTAGTTCATCGCCGTGCCCTCGTAGGGTCGCTGGGTGACGCCGTTGACCGTCGACGGCTCCGGGATGCCGGCGGCCGCGAGAACTGTGGGGGCGACATCGATGACGTGACTGAACTGGTTCCGGATGCCGCCCTTCTCCACCCCGCCGTTCGGCCAGCTCACGATCGTGCCGTTGCGGGTTCCGCCCCAGTGCGATGCGACCTGCTTCGTCCACTGGTACGGGGTGTCCATGGCGTGGGCCCAGCCCACCGCGTAGTGGTTGTAGGAGTTCGGAGTTCCGATGTCGTCGATGTGCGCGGCGACGTACTCCTCGCTCTCGATCTCGTTCATGTGGTTGATCGTGAAGCCCTCGTTGGTGGTGCCGTGCATCGAGCCCTCTGCCGAGGCGCCGTTGTCTCCGATGATCACGTAGACGAGGGTGTCGTCGAGGATGCCGAGCTCCTCATAGGCGTCGAGCAGCTTTCCCACGTAGTGGTCGGCGTAGGCGAGGAAGCCGGCGTAGACCTCCATCTGACGGGCGAGCGCCGGCTTGATGACGTCGCTCATCTCGTCCCACGACGGGATGCCGGGGCTCCGCTCGGTGAGCACTGCATCGGCTGGGATGACGCCCAGCTCGAGTTGGCGGGCGAAGGTCTCCTTGCGGATCTCGTCCCAGCCCTGGTCGAACTGGCCCTTGTACTTGTCGGCCCACTCCGTCGGCACGTGGTGCGGTGCGTGCGTGGCGCCCGGTGCGAAGTAGGTGAAGAACGGCTTGTCCGGCGCGAGCGACTTCTGCTGACGGGTCCAGTCGATGGCCTTCTCGGTCATGTCGGCCATGAAGTGGTAGCCCTCTTCCGGAGTTCCCCACGGTTCGACGGGAGAGGTGTTCTCGTAGATGGCCGGGTACCACTGGTTGGTCTCGCCGCCGAGGAACCCGTAGAAGTGCTCGAAGCCGTTGCCGGGGCTCGGCCATCCGTCGAAGGGCCCGACGGCACTCGCCTGCCACACCGGAACTTCGTGGCACTTGCCGAACTGGGCCGTGTTGTAGCCGTTGAGCTTCAGAGTCTCGGCCAGCGGAGCACAGCTGTTCGGGCGGAGGGAGTTGTAGCCGGGAGCGCTCGTGGCGATCTCGGTGATGCCACCCATGCCCACGGTGTGGTGATTGCGGCCCGAGAGCAACGCAGCGCGGGTCGGCGAGCAGAGGGCCGTGGTGTGGAAACGGGTGTACTTGAGGCCCGCAGCGGCGACGCGCTCGAAGTTCGGCGTCTGCACCGGGCCGCCGAAAGCGCTCGATGCTCCGAAGCCGGTGTCGTCGATCAGCACGACCAGCACGTTGGGAGCACCCTCCGGCGGCAGCAGCCGCTCGATCGGCGGGTAGTGGGTGTCGGGATCCGTCGCGTCGTAGGTGACCGTGCCGGTGTACGCCAGGTCCGGGATGGGCAGGGCGCTGCGCTGGATGTTCTCGTTGCTGGTCATTCTTCGTTTCCCTCTACGTATCGCTGCTGCACGTGATGATGGGGACGCGGCGCACCTTCACGATGGCGCACCGCATCCGGCAGTCCTACTGGTGGCGCATCGCCGCCTGCAGCCATTCCTCGGGATCGATGAGGTGGCTGTGGTCGTCGAGGCCGAGCTCGATCTCGGCCCAGTCGAGCTTGCCGGTGAACCGGCCCTGCTCGGTCGTGTAGCCCTCGTACGCAGGCATGCCCGTGTCGATGCCCACATCGAGTCCCTCGTCGAAGGAGAAGTACATCGGGTGGGTGCGCTTCACCGTCGCCGGGGTTCCGGATGCCGCACCGTCGATGTACAGCGTGACTGTGCCGCCGCGCCCGATGCCTCCACCGTCGTACGCGAACTCGGCACGCACCTGGTGCTTCCCGGCGCCGATGGCGGCATCCGTCAGTGCCGTCGAACGAAGCAGGCCGCAGAAGTTGTAGTGGAAGCCGAGTCTGCCGCCCTCGGCGAAGAACGACCAGCCGCCGGTGCGACCTCCTTGGGCGACGATGGCACCCTCGAGCGCTCCGTCATCCGGAACCACGATCTCGGCCGTCACCGACCACGAGCGGTTCTTCACGTTGATGGCCACGTTCTCGTTGAGACGTGTCATGCCCTCGTAGAGCCGCAGGGTGTCGCCCTGCACGATCGTCGGCCTGCCGGCGAACTCGGGGTTCATGCGCTGGGCGGCCCTGTCGTCGAGCGGGATGACGTTGTAGCGCGTCGCCTCGATGAGGAAGAGTTGCTGCAGTTCGGCCAGCTTCTCGGGGTTCTCCTTGGCGAGGTTGTTCGACTGGGTCCAGTCGACGGTCGTGTCGTAGAGCTCCCAGACGTCGTCGGAGAAATCGGGCGCGGCGCTCACCACGTCCCACGGGGTGCGGTGGCGGGTCTGCGCCGTCCAGCCGCGGTGGTAGATGCCGCGGTTGCCCATGATCTCGAAGTACTGGGTGTTGTGCTTCTCGGCGGCGGCGGCGTCATCGAACGAGTAGGCCATGGAGACCCCGTGCATCGGCACCTGGGTCACGCCGTTCACGGTGTGCGGCTGGGCGAGACCGGCGAGGTCGAGGATGGTCGGGGCGACGTCGATGACGTGGTGCCACTGAGTGCGCACCTCGCCTTTCGCCTCGATGCTGCTCGGCCAGTGCAGGATCGTTCCGTTGCGGGTTCCGCCATAGTGCGACGCGACCTGCTTGGTCCACTGGTACGGCGTGCACATGGCGTGCGCCCAGCCGACCGCGTAGTGGTTGTAGGCCTCGGGCCCCCCGATCTTGTCGAGGTTCTCGGTCCAGAACTCGGTGGTCTCGTACTCGGCACCGCCGTTTGCCGCCGTCGAGAGCATGAAGGCGCCGTTCAGGCCGCCCTCGGCCGATGCCCCGTTGTCGCCGATGATGTACAACACGAGGGTGTCGTCGAGGATGCCGAGTCCCTCCAGCGCATCCACGACGCGGCCGGTGTGGTGGTCGGCGTACTCGAGGAAGGCGCCGTAGACCTCCATCTGATGAGCGAGGATCGGCCGCATGGCCTCGTCGGTCTCGTCCCACGCCGGGATGCCCTCCGAACGCTCGGTGAGCACAGCATCCGCCGGGATCACTCCGAGCGCCTTCTGGCGGTCGAAGGTCTCCTCGCGGAGCCTGTCCCAACCCTGGTCGTACTTGCCCTTGTGCTTGGCGATCCAGTCCTTCGGCACGTGGTGCGGGGCGTGGGTGGCACCGGGCGCGAAGTAGATGAAGAACGGCTTGTCGGGCGTGAGCGCCTTCTGCTGGTTGATGTACTGGATCGTCTTGTCGGCGAGGTCCGGCATCAGGTGGTAGTCGGGGTCGGTCGGCGGCTCGATGAATCCCACGCCGTCGATGAGTGCCGGCGTCCACTGGTTGGTCTCGCCGCCGATGAAGCCGTAGAACTTCTCGAAGCCGCTGAACGCAGGCCAGTGGTCGAATGGACCGGTCGGGCCGCTCTCCCAGACCGGCACCTCATGGCACTTGCCGAACTGGGCCGTGTTGTAGCCGGACTGCCGCAGGATCTCGGGCAGTGGCACGCACGAGTTCGGACGCGTCGACCTGTACCCGGGCGACGGCGTCGCCGTCTCGGTGATCTGACCCATGCCGACCTGGTGATGGTTGCGCCCGGAGAGCATGGCCGCCCGGGTCGGCGAGCAGATGGCCGTCGTGTGGAAGCGGCTGTAGCGCAACCCGCCCGCGGCGAGGCGCTCGGCCGTCGGCATGGGCACCGGACCGCCGAAAGCACTGGACGCGCCGAAGCCGACGTCGTCGAGGAGAACGAGGAGCACATTCGGGGCCTTCTTCGGCGGCCGCTTCATCTCGATGGGAGGGAGCTTCTCCTCCATCTTCTTCGCGTCCATCACCATCGGACCCGTGTAGACCTGATCCGGAACGGGAAGCACGCTTCCCGGAAGTACCTCTGACACTGATTCCCCGTTCGACCTTCTGGCGCAAGCGCGTTCTTCTCGACACTCTCACAAGCGAGCGGCGCTCACAATGCACGACGCGGGTCGTCATGACACACGGTGCGTGAATCATGAACTCTTTTCAGTTGCGATACATTGATGGCGACTACTGGCACCGGGATGGTCGCCGGTAACACCTGAACAACAACGGGAAAGGACTCCTCTATGTGGGGTAACTTCTGGGACATCATCTGGATCTTCTTCTGGAGCTTCGCCTTCATCGCCTACCTGATGGCGCTGTTCGCGATCATCGGAGACCTCTTCCGCGACCACAAGCTGAGCGGTTGGTGGAAGGCCGTCTGGATCATCTTCCTGTTGTTCGTGCCGTTCCTCACCGCTCTCGTCTACCTGATCGCGCGCGGCCAGGGCATGGCCGAGCGCCAGCTCAAGGACGTCAGGGCCGCTCAGCAGGCCAACGACGCCTACATCAAGCAGGTCGCCGGTTCGAGCGCTGCTGATGAGATCGCCAAGGCGAAGGCCCTGCACACCGCGGGAAGCATCACCGACGAGGAGTACGCGGCCCTCAAGGCCAAGGCCCTCGCGTAAGCGACAGCAACACCCTGACAGGGCGATCGGCGCACCCGCGCCGGTCGCCCTTTCTGTTCCCCGGCCGAGGGCCGAGCGAAGCGACCGCCGAGGGCCGAGCGAAGCGACCGCCCGAGGCGCGCTAAGGCCTCCGACTCCGCCGGGGCTTCAGCGGACGGGGGCCTTCAGCGCCGACCGCAGGCGCTCCGCGTCCACACGCCAGTAGGTGTGCACCGCCCCGTCGATCAGCAGCACGGGGATCTCCTCGGCCCACCGATCGCGCAGTGACTCGTCGTCGAGGATGGACAGCTCGTCGAGGGCGGCATCCGGGAACTCGGCCAGCACTGCCGTGACCACGGCACGGGCGTCGTCGCACAGGTGGCAGCCGGGCTTGCCGATGAGGGTCAGCGTCGTCATGGTCCAACGCTACGCACTGTCGACGCGGAATGCGGTTAATGCAGAAAGCGCCCGACCATGACGGTCGAGCGCTCGTGCAAGTAGAAGTCGGAAGACTCTACTTCTTGTTGCGACGCTGGTGGCGAGTCTTGCGAAGCAGCTTGCGGTGCTTCTTCTTCGCCATGCGCTTGCGACGCTTCTTGATTACAGAACCCACGCGAACCTCACACGAATCGGGGGCGACCGGCGGATGCTCGGCCACACGAAGTGCCCAGTCTACCGGATGGAACGGCCGCGCGGTGCCACGAGGGGGAACTCGGCAGGCGGCGACCGCTAGGCGGTGTCGGCGACGTGGTTCTCCACCGCGGCGGCCACGGCGGATTCCGGCACCCTGAAGGATCGGCCGAAACGGATGGCGGGAAGGTCACCGGAGTGCACCAGGCGGTACACCGTCATCTTCGAGACGCGCATCATCTCGGCGACCTCGGCCACGGTGAGGAACCGCACATCGGAGAGATCGCTCGTCATGATGGTGACCTTTGCTCGCGGCCGTCGAGGCCTTCAGCCCTACTCGAGTCAACGGGTGTGACTGGAGTGTTTAACGAGACTCTAGAACTCGCGACCCGCGCCGTCCACTGTCAATTCGGCATCCGGCCGCGGCTCGACCCCGCCCAACCAGCGGTGAACCCGCGGCGAACCGGGCGATCAACGCCGCCAGGACTTGGGCCTGACCTCTTTGACGGCGCTCGTGACCTGGTGGGAGGCATCGGCGACGGCCTTGCCGATGGCGGCGGCGAAGGCCTTCTGCTCCTCCTTCAACCCCTCGGCCGTCTGCTCGGCCACGGCGGCCTCGAAATCGACGCTGAGGAAGGGGATGAGCCAGTCCTCGATCTCCTCGAGCGGGGCGTAGACCAGGTGGTAGTAGCGATGCTGGCCCTCTTCGCGCACTCCGACGAGGCCGGCCTCGCGCAGCACCTTGAGGTGCTTAGAGACCGTCGGCTGGCTGAGTCCCAGTTCGGCGACGATGGCCGAGACGCTGATCTCGCTCGGACGAGTCGACCCCTCGGTGTGATGCGCGAGCAGGGTGCCGAGGATGTCGCGTCTGGTGGCATCAGCCACAACGTCGAAGATGTCCGCCATGGTGCAAGGTTAGTCAGTCCGACCGGGGAGTACCATGACATTTCGGACCGCCGCCGGAACGATTCGGCTTCACAGGGAACGAGGGGCGTGATGCAGCGCAGTCTGGCGTCGCGCGGATTCGTCACCCCGTCCCGATCCACCCTGGGACGCATCCGCGATGGCATCGACTTCCTCGCCAGGCAGTCCCCCGCCCGGTTCGCCATCCTCATCTTCACGGCGCTCATCCTGCTGTGGACGCTGATGCTCTCGCTGCCGATCGCGGCCCACGACCGCTCGATGACGCCACTGGCCGATGCTCTGTTCACAGCCGTCTCGGTCATCTGCGTGACAGGGCTGTCGACGGTCGACATGGCGACCCACTGGTCGGCGTTCGGCAACGCCCTCATCTACATCGGCGTGAACATCGGCGGCATCGGCGTGCTGACTCTCGCCTCCATCCTCGGCCTCGTCGTGTCGCGCCGCATCAGCCTGCGCACCCGCCTGATGGCGGCCAGCGACAGCAACCCGTCGCGCATCCACGTCGGCCCGGTCAATGAAGGTCAGGCCGTGCGCCTGGGTGAGGTGGGAAGCCTCCTCGCCACCGTCGCGATCAGCGCGCTGGCGATCGAGGCGATCACAGCGCTGGTGCTGTTCCCCCGGGTACTGGCTGCCGGCTACGACGTCCTCCACGCGATCTGGTACAGCCTCTACTACTCCGCGATGGCGTTCACGAACACCGGCTTCCTGCCGAACCCCGAGGGCCTGACGCCGTTCGAGCACGACTACGTGTTCCTCGCCGGTCTCATGTTCGGGGTCGTGCTCGGTGCGATCGGCTTCCCCGTGATCTATGCGGTGGTGCGGCTGTGGCGGTCTCCGCGCAAGTGGACGGTCCACGTGAAGATCACGCTGTTCACCTTCGCCGTACTCCTGGTCGCCGGGGCCGCGGCCTTCATCTGGCTCGAGTACGACAACCCGAAGACCTTCGGCGGCCTGAACGCCTTCGACACCGTCTTCCAGTCCTTCTTCATGTCGGTCATGACGAGGTCCGGAGGCTTCTCGACGATCGACATCTCCGACCTGCACGGGTCGAGCCTGCTCGTCGCCGACATGCTGATGTTCATCGGCGGCGGGTCGGCGTCGACGGCCGGAGGCATCAAGGTCACCACCCTCGCCGTGCTGTTCCTCGCCGCCTTCGCTGAGGCGCGCGGTCGCGACGCGATGGAGGCGTTCGGTCGCCGCATCCCCCGCGACATCCTGCGCCTCGCCGTCAGCGTGGTGCTCTGGGGAGCCACGACGGTCGCCGTCTCCAGCATCCTGCTGCTGCATATCACCAAGGCATCTTTGGACATCGTGCTGTTCGACGTGATCTCGGCATTCGCCACCTGCGGGCTGTCGACAGGACTCACCCAGGACCTGCCGACGGCCGGCGTCTACGTGCTGTCGGCGACGATGTTCATGGGTCGCGTTGGTACAGTGACACTCGCTGCGGCCCTGGCGGCCAGCCAGTCCCGACAGCTGTTCAAGCGTCCGGAAGAGAGGCCCATCGTTGGTTGACCGCATCAAGCACGACGCCCCAGTGCTCGTCATCGGCCTCGGCCGCTTCGGGGCGGCCACCGCCGGCCAGCTCGATCGCCTCGGTCGCGAGGTGCTCGCCGTCGACGACAACGAACTGCTGGTGCAGAAGTGGTCGGAGCGGGTGACCCACGCCGTGCAGGCGGACGCGAAGTCCATCGACGCACTGCGCCAGATCGGCGCGCAGGACTTCTCGATCGCCGTCTGCGCCGTCGGCTCCAGCGTCGAGGCCTCAGTGCTCATCACGGCGAACCTCGTCGACCTCAAGATCCCGCAGATCTGGGCGAAGGCCATCTCGACCTCGCACGGCAAGATCCTCGAGCGCATCGGCGCCAATCACGTGATCTACCCCGAGCGCGAGGCCGGCGAGCGCACAGCGCATCTGGTGAGCGGGCGGATGCTGGACTTCATCGAGTTCGACGACGACTTCGCCCTCGTCAAGATGTATCCGCCGAAGCCGATCCGCGGCCTCTCGCTGCACGACTCCGGTGTGCGCTCCAAGTACCGCATCACCGTCGTCGGCGTGAAGAGCCCGGGCAAGCCGTTCACCTACGCGACGGAGCAGACCGTCGTCTCAGACCACGACCTGATCATCGTGTCGGGCACCGAAGCCGACATCGAGCGCTTCGCGGCGCTCGGCGGCTAACTCGCCGCCAGTTCCTTCGCCCGGGCGAGGGCGGCATCCGTCGCCTCGTCGAAGACGCTTTTGAGCCCGGCCTGCTCGAGCACGGCGACGGCCCGCTCCGTCGTGCCCTTGGGGCTGGTGACCCGGCGCCGCAGCTCGGTCGGGTCGACATCCGAGACCGCCAGCATCTCGCTCGCGCCGCGGAACGTGCCCTCGACCATGGTGCGGGCCTGTTCGGGCGTGAAGCCCTTGTCGACCGCCGCCGCCGTGAGTTGCTCCATCAGGTAGAAGACGTAAGCGGGCCCGGATCCCGAGATGGTGGAGAGGGCGTCGATCTGCTCCTCGGGAACCACCAGCACCTCTCCGACGGTCTCGAACAGCGCGACGGCGAGCGCGAGGTCGGCCTCGCTCGAGCGGGTACCGGCCGAGACTCCGGTGACAGCCCGGCCGACGACGGCAGGAGTGTTCGGCATCGAGCGCACGACGGAGACCGACTCCGGCAGCAGCGCCTCGAACGTCGCGACGGTGACTCCGGCGGCGACGCTGACCACCACCGTTCCCGGTGCGAGGGCGTCGGCGATCTCGCGCAGCAGGTCGGGCACCATCGCGGGCTTCACGGCGACGACCACGAGCCTCGCTCCGCTCACGGCGGCCCTGTTGGCGTCGGCATCCGTCTCCGTGGCCGTGGCCGTCACGCCCTCGAGGGCGTCGAGCTCCGCCGCCTTCTCGGACGAGCGGTTGGTGGCACGGATGCCGCCGGCCACCGTGACGTCGGGCTGGAGGAGTCCGCTGATGATGGCCCGCGCCATCGACCCGGCACCGAGGAAGGCGATCGTGGGGAGTTCTGTGCTCACGCGACCATCCTAGGATTGCGGTATGAGCGCATCCGGCGGCAACAAGGCGATCCTCGCGGCACTGCTCGCGAATCTGGGCATCGCCATCACGAAGTTCATCGCCTGGTTCTTCTCGGGTTCGTCGTCGATGCTCGCCGAGGGCGTGCACTCGCTCGCCGACACCGGCAACCAGCTTCTTCTGCTCCTCGGCGGGCGCAAGGCCCGCAAGCGCGCCGACCTCTCGCACCCCTTCGGCTACGGTCGCGAGCGCTATGTCTACGCCTTCGTGGTGTCGATCATCCTGTTCTCGGTCGGTGGCGTGTTCAGCCTCTACGAGGGCGTCGAGAAGCTGCGGCATCCGCATCCCCTCGACAACTGGTGGCTGCCGATCCTCGTGCTCGTGATCGCGATGATCCTCGAGTCGTTCTCGCTGCGCACGGCCATCCACGAGTCGCTGCCGCACAAGGGCAAGGACAGCTGGGTCACGTTCATCAGGCACGCCAAGGCCCCCGAACTTCCCGTCGTGCTGCTCGAGGACGTCGCAGCCCTCACCGGCCTGGTGTTCGCCTTCATCGGCGTCGGCCTCACCGCCATCACCGGGAACGGCGTCTGGGACGCCCTCGGCACCCTCGCGATCGGCCTACTGCTCATCCTCGTGGCCGTCATCCTCGGCATCGAGACGAAGAGCCTTCTCGTCGGAGAGGGAGCGAACCTCGCCGACGCCGCCGCCATCGAGGACGCGATCCTGGCCGGCGACGAGACCGACCGCATCATCCACATGAAGACCATGTACCTCGGGCCCGATGAGATCCTCGTGGGCGCGAAGATCGCGGTCGACTCCGAGCTGCGCTTCGCCGAGGTGGCCGCGGGCATCGACGCCATCGAGAAGCGCATCCGCGAGGCCGTGCCCGCAGCGCGAACGGTCTACCTCGAACCCGACGTCTACCGTCCGAACGCCGACCCGGCTCCGCCGACCGACGCCATCGTCATCAAGGGCCTCGAGTGAGCGCGGAGGCTTCGCGTTCCGCGCTCGTGCTTCGGCACGATGCCGGGATCGGGCTCGGCAACCTCGGACCCGTTCTGGCCGAACACGGCTACGACGTGCGCATCATCGACACCCCTGCGACCGATCTCAGCGCCATCGATCCTGCCGAGGCCGACCTCGTCGTGGTGCTGGGCGGCGATGAGGGCGCCTACGAGGGCGAGCTGCATCCGTACATCGACGCCGAGATCGCGTTGCTCCGCGAGCGCATCGCCGCCGAGCGCCCCATCTTCGGCGTCTGCCTCGGCGCCCAGCTGCTGGCGGAGTCGCTCGGCGGCTCGGCCTACAAGGGACCGTCGACGGAGGTCGGCTACCTGGAGATCGTGCCGACGGATGCCGGCGACAGGTCGCCGGTTCGCCACTTCCGCGGCGTTCCCGTCGTGCAATGGCACGGCGACAGCTACGAGCTGCCGGCTGGCGTCACGACGCTCGCCAGCTCAGCCCAGTACGCCAACCAGGCCTTCGCGATCGACGAGTGGCTGCTCGCCGTACAGTTCCACCCCGAGGTCACGGCCGAGATGCACGAGGACTGGGTGCAGCGCTGGGGCGCCGAGCTGCCCGACCACGGCCTCACGCCGGATGGACTGCGCGCCGACAGGGCGAAGTACTCCGACGACATGCAGCGGGCCTCTCGGGCCCTGCTGGGCGAGTACCTGGATGGGCTGGCGCTGGCTGATGCTCGGCAGGAACCCGCCGGCAGAGTGACGCGAGCGTAGCGAACGCCACGTAGCGCTCGAGCCGCGCTCACTCCTCGGTTTCGCCGCCGCCGCTGCGCGTCTGTGGCTCTGTGACTTCGTGACTCTGCCAGCGGAGTGGGCTCAGCCGCCGCGCTTCCCCTCGAAGAAGTCCAGCAGCATCCGCGAGCACTCGGCCTCTTCGACGCCCGCGAACACCTCGACCCGATGGTTGAGCCTGCGGTCTCGCAGCACGTCGTAGAGCGAACCCGAGGCGCCGGCCTTCTCGTCCCACGCGCCGAACACCACGACAGGCAGACGGGCGGCGAGGATCGCGCCGGCGCACATGACGCAGGGCTCGAGGGTCACCGTGAGGGTGCAGCCCACCAGGTGCCAGTCGCCGAGCGCTGCGGCGGCCTCCCTGATCGCCACGATCTCGGCGTGCGCGGTGGGGTCGTTGGTGAGCTCGCGCTCGTTGCGACCGCGGCCGATCACCCGCCCGTCGGCATCGGTGACCACGGCCCCGACGGGCACGTCACCGCCGGCCAGGGCCTGCCGCGCCTCGTCGAGTGCGATCAGCATCGCGGCCGTGTGCGCACCCGAAGACCCCATGGGCCGCCACCTCCTGCTCGAACTAGGATGAGCCTATGCGAGTCCACGTTGCCGACCACCCGCTCATCACCCACAAGCTGACGGTCCTCCGCGACAAGGACACCCCCTCCCCCGTCTTCCGGGCGCTCGTCGACGAGCTCATGACCCTGCTGGCCTACGAGGCGACCCGCGACGTGCGCGTCGAGCCGCACACCATCCAGACGCCCGTCGCCGAGACCACCGGCGTGCGCATCAGCGAGCCGCGTCCGCTCGTCGTGCCGATCCTGCGCGCCGGCCTCGGCATGCTCGAGGGCATGGTGAAGCTCCTCCCGACGGCGGAGGTCGGCTTCCTCGGCATGGCGCGCAATGAGGAGACGCTCGAGCCGACCACCTACGCCGAGCGACTTCCCGATGACCTCTCCGATCGCCAGTGCTTCGTGCTCGACCCGATGCTCGCGACGGGCGGCTCGCTCGCCGCGGCCATCCAGTTCCTGTTCGACCGCGGCGCACAGGACGTCACGGCGATCTGCATCCTGGCCGCCCCCGAGGGCCTCGCCGCCGTCGAGAAGGCCTTCGACGGGCACGACGTCACGATCGTGCTCGGCGCCCTCGACGACCACCTCAACGAGCACGGCTACATCGTCCCCGGACTGGGCGACGCCGGCGACAGGCTCTATGGACTCGTGTAGGCGCGAATAATCTTCGGCCGCCGACACGCCGTCGCGGCATCCGATCAAGAAAATCCGATGAAACTCGTTTTTATCGGTTTTTCTTTGCCCGAATTCCATTCGATGACGGATGCTGCCGCTCGGTGCAACCTTCGGCGCACCTGATGCGGCGCTGGATCGGTCACACGGCGACACTGAATTGACACAACTCGTCACACTGGTTTTACTGACCATCATGACGAAGAACGCACACCCCCTGACCTCGCTCGAGGCCCAGAGGCATGCCGGCATGATGATGCCCGGCCGTGCGCGCATGTGTTGTCGAATGTGCAGCTGACGCAGCTCCGACCGCCGAGTCCTCGTCACGGACTCCCGAGGCCTTCCGGCCGCCATTCATCGAACCTCTCTCGTCGCTCCTCTTCAGCGACAGGTTCATCGCAGCACCCTCTCCTCTGAAGGACTTCTCATGTCGATCGCCCAGTACACCTCGCCCGACTCGCTCACCGACCTCGCAGCCGAGGCCCCGACCCAGCCGCCCCGCGTCCGTGCCGTTCCCGACGGCACCGAGGCCCGCGGCTTCGTGCTCTACGTCGGGTTCGACGAGGCCAAGGCCGCAGCATCCGGAACCACCCTCCACCGCGTGGTCGAGGCCCTGAAGGCGCTGGCCGCCGAAGTCGCCCCCGGCTCGGAGACCTACGCCGCCGTGGCGCTCGCCCCCCAGGGTGCCGGCGGCCGCGACGTCGATGTCGTGCGCCTCGCCCTGCAGGACCCGTCGGCCCTCGCCAAGCACCGTCAGACCCCGGATGCCGCCGACAGGCACCCGGCCGGCGTCATCGTCGACATCTCGCGTAAGCGCGTTCTGCTCGACGGCGAGTCCGCCGGGCTCACCTACAAGGAGTTCGAGCTGCTGCAGTACCTCGTGCTGCGTGAGGGGCGCACCATCGAGCGTGCCGAGCTCATCTCATCGCTGTGGGACGCCGCGGGCGACGACGAGGTTCCGAACGAGCGCACCATCGACGTGCACGTGCGACGCCTGCGCGCCAAGCTCGGCGCCTACGAGGACATCGTGCGCACGGTGCGCGGCGTCGGATACAGGTTCGACCGGCACGCGGATGTCTCCATCCGCCAGGCGTCGACGCCCAGCCCCGACCTGTACTGAGGTCCAGCGCCGGCTGACGGGCTGCTGCTCCCTGCTCCCTGCTCCCTCGCCTTCGGCGGCGACTTCGTCGCGGCCTCGTGGCCAGCGGAAGCGGCCGCACCGCTCAGTGCTCGTGAGCTCCTGAGAGCTTGAAGGCCAGACGGCCGTGGGTGTACCCGCCACCGGCACGGATGGCCGTCGCGACCCAGGCCGCCTCGGCGAGCTCCGCCTCATCGGCTCCGGCCTTCACGGCGTTCTTGCTGTGCCCGTCGATGCAGTACACGCACTGCGTGGTGATCGAGACGGCGAGAGCGATGAGCTCCCGATACTTCAGCGGGATCGCTCGGCCGTCCGCGGCGAACACGGCGTCATCGAACGCGGCGAAGGCCGCGAGGATGTCGGGCGTGTGCTCCTTGTAGACCTTCGTGTAGCTGCGATCCGTGCTCTCGAAATACTCGCTCATGGCTTCATCCAACCCGCACGACCGAGCGCGGCCGTGCCACCGTGACGCCATGTGACAGGGGCATTCGCCGTGTTACGACGACGGTTGTCATCACCATGCATCGCTTCCAAGCTGGGCCGAGGCCGCATCGGCACAGCATCGCCCAGAAGGAGCACTGAGAGTCATGACCAGAACCATCGCCGTCGCCCTCGATGGAGCAGGCTGGCATCCGGCAGCCTGGCGCGAGTCCGACGCCCGCCCCCGTGATCTCTTCAGTGCCGGGTACTGGGTCGACCTCGTGCGCACG
Source organism: Leifsonia sp. Leaf264 (assembly GCF_001422325.1). Classification (GTDB taxonomy): domain Bacteria; phylum Actinomycetota; class Actinomycetes; order Actinomycetales; family Microbacteriaceae; genus Orlajensenia. The sequence goes on along the minus strand of NZ_LMMR01000007.1, from coordinate 194,832 downwards.
GCCGAGAGGGGCGGTGTCGACTTCGTCACCATCGAGGACTCGCTCGGACTGCAGTCCGCGGCGTTCACCCGTCCCGACGAGCGCACCGACCAGGTGCGCGGTCGCCTCGACGCCCTGCTCATAGCCTCCTTCGTCGGTCCGCTCACCAGCCGCATCGGGCTCATCCCCACCGTGACGACCACGCACACCGAGCCGTTCCACGTGGCGACGGCCCTGCAGACGCTCGACTTCGCCAGCCTCGGCCGCGCCGGCTGGCGAGCCCAGGTCTCGGCCGGAGCCGCGGATGCCGCCCTCATCGGGCGTCGCGACTTCCCGCGGCTGTCGATCGACCAGCTGCGCTCCCCCGAGGGCGTCGCCCTGCAGGAGCAGGTGTTCGGGGAGGCGCGCGAGGTCATCGAGGTGGTGCGCCGGCTCTGGGACAGCTGGGAGGACGACGCCATCATCCGCGACGCGTCTACCGGCCGGTTCATCGACCGCGACAAGCTGCACTACGCCGACTTCGAGGGCGAGCACTTCAGCATCAAGGGCACGTCGATCACCCCGCGCTCTCCGCAGGGGCAGCCGCTGGTCACTGTGCTCGCGCACCAGCGCATCCCGTACGAGCTGGCCGCGACCAGCGCCGACATCGTCTACCTCACGCCGCAGTCCGACGTCGACGCCGCCGCGATCCGCGACGAGGTGCGCGACGCCGAACTCCGGGTCGGGCGCAGCGGGCGCCCTCTGTCCCTGTACGCCGACGTGGTCGTGCTGCTCGAGGACTCCCCGGCGGCCGCCCGCTCGGCCCTCGAGCGGCTGGACGAGCAGAACGGCACGCCACTCGCATCCGACGCCCTCATCGTCGCAGGAACCCCCGACCAGCTGATCGACCGGCTCGACTCCTGGACCGCGCTGGGCTACGAGGGCTTCAGGCTGCGCCCGGCCCGCCTGCCGCACGACCTCGTCGCCATCACCGAGAAGGTGCTCCCCAGGCTCGAGGACGACGAGGCGGCGACAGCCGAGGGCGTCACCCTGCGGGAGCGCCTCGGCTTCGAGAGGGCAGAGAACCGTTACGCCACCAGCACCGAGGAGAACGCAGCATGACGACGACGCCCCGCCAGGTGCACCTGGCCGCCCACTTCCCGGGCGTGAACAACACGACCATCTGGAGCGACCCCCGGTCGCTCAGCCAGGTCGACTTCTCGTCGTTCGAGCACTTCGCCCGCAACGCCGAACGCGGTCGCTTCGACTACCTCTTCCTCGCCGAGGGCCTGCGCCTGCGCGAGCACCGCGGCCTCATCCACGACCTCGACGTCGTCGGCCGACCGAACACCCTCGCCATCCTCGCGGCCGTGGCGGCGGTCACCGAGCACATCGGCCTCGTCGGCACGCTGAGCTCGACCTTCAACGAGCCCTACGAACTCGCCCGCCAGCTGGCGAGCCTCGACCACCTCTCCGACGGGCGGGCCGGCTGGAACGTCGTGACGTCGTCCGACGCCTTCCACGGTGCGAACTTCCGCCGCGGCGGCTTCCTCGACCACGGCGATCGCTACACGCGCGCCGCCGAGTTCGTCAGCCTGGCCAAAGAGTTCTGGGACAGCTGGTCGGAGGATGCCGTGGTGGCCGACGCCGCCAGCGGCCGTTTCCTCGCCGACGACGCCATCGAGACCGTCAGCCATCACGGGCCGCAGTTCGACGTGAGCGGTCGGTTCACGGTTCCGCGCAGCCCGCAGGGCTACCCCGTGATCGTGCAGGCGGGCGACTCCCCCGACGGGCGCGACTTCGCCGCCAGGCACGCCGAGGTGATCTTCTCCCTGCACAGCGAGTACGAGGACGGCCGCACCTTCTACTCCGACGTGAAGGGACGCCTGGCCGGCTGGGGCCGCACCGAGGACTCGCTCAAGATCCTCCCCGGTGCCACCTTCGTCATCGGCGACTCGGCGGCGGATGCCGCGGAGAAGGCTCGCGAGACCACGCTCGCCCAGGTCAGCCATCAGACCGCCATCTCGACGCTCGAGCAGGTGTGGGGTCGGGACCTGAGCGCCTACGACGCCGACGGCCCTCTGCCCGACATCGAACCCGATGTCGACGGGCCCGGGATCTCCCGCGGACGCGCCAGGCACACCCGCGATGTCGGAGCCGTCGTCGCCTCCTGGCGTGAACTGGCCGAGGCCGAGCACCTCAGCATCCGCGAACTCGTCATCCGCACCTCGGGCCGACAGAGCTTCGTCGGCACCCCGGATCACATCGCCGCCGAGATCGACCGCTACGTGCAGAACCGAGCGAGCGACGGCTTCGTCATCGTACCGACGACGAACCCGTACGGCCTCGACGAGTTCGTCGACACCGTGATCCCGCTGCTCCAGGAGCGCGGCGTCTACCGCACCGAGTATGCGGAAGGGGCCACCCTGCGCGAGAACCTCGAGCTGCCCGCACCGCAGCCCGCCCGCGCCGAGGCCCGCGATGTCGGCTGAGGCTCCTGCCCGCGCGGCTGCCCGCCGTGTTCCGCTCGCCGTCCTCGACCTGGTGCCGATCCCGAGCGGCGCGACGGGCCGCGACGCCCTGGCGAACACGATCGACCTCGCCCAACGCGCCGAGGAGTTCGGCTACGCGCGCTACTGGCTGGCCGAGCATCACCTGAACCCCGGGGTCGCCGGTTCGGCGCCGCACACCCTGCTCGGCATCATCGCGGCACGCACCGAACGCATCAGAGTGGGCACGGCAGCCACGATCATCGGCAACTACGAGCCGGTGCAGGTGGCCGAGGCCTTCGGCACCATCGCGTCGCTGTTCCCCGGACGCACCGACCTCGGCTTCGGCAGGTCGGGCCTTCCGGCGACGGATGCCGCGAAGCCCGCGACAGCGCCACAGCCGGCGGCCCCGCCCGCACCAGCGCCGGCCTCCCCCGAACCCGCGGCCAACACCATCGTCGACGGACTCGTGGTGCCACAGCCGACCACATACAGGTTCAACCGGGAGCGCTTCGCCCTGCAGGCCCGCCTGCTCGGACGCACGCCGGGCGACGCCGACGGGTTCGCGGCATCCGTCACCGACATCGCAGCGTTCTTCGAGGGGGACTTCGTCGGCGACGGCATCCCCGTGACCGTGCAACCGGCGGAGGGAAGCGACGTCGAACTCTGGGTGCACGGCTCGAGTGCCGGCGAGAGCGCTCGCCTCGCCGGACGCCTCGGCCTGCGCTACGGCGCGAACTACCACGTGCTGCCGAGCGGCGTGCTCGATTCCCTGGCGGAGTACCGCGCGCACTTCCAGCCGTCGGCGACCCTCGAGCGACCGCACACCACGGTGTCGGTCGACGTGGTCGTGGCCGAGACCGATGCCGAGGCCGAGCGCCTCGCCGCCGGCTACGCGGAGTGGGTGCTGTCCATCCGCGAGGGCCAGGGCGCCGTTCCCTATCCCGCACCCGAGGACGCAGCCGCCTGGAACGAGCTCAGCGACACCGTGCGCGATGCCGTGCGGGATCGCCTCGACACCAGGTTCGTCGGCAGCCCGGAGACGGTGGTGGGCCTACTCGAGACCCTGCAGCGCGTGACCGGAGCCGACGAGCTGCTCGTCACGACGATCACGCACGACCACGCCGACAGGGTGAACTCCTACAGGCTGCTGGCCGAGGCCTGGTCGCGACACGATGCCGACTGAGGGCGCGGCCACGGCCGGGCTCACGGCGGTGCACGGCCTGCGGGTCGGGGCGCAACCGACTCGACCGTCGACGCTCTACCTCGACGCCGTTGCCCAGGACGCGGAGCGCCGGGCGGCCCTGGCACCGCCGATCACCTCACCGCATGCCGGTGCCGCGGCATCAGTTCTCGACGAGGTCGGCCATGCCGTCGCAGACCTGGCGCCGACGCTCGGCGCACTGTCGTCGACCATCTTCGATCTCGCCGAGCCCGGCTTCGCTGAAGTGGGGAGTGTCGAGGCGATCCGCGCAGCACTCGAAGCCGAGGCCATCGCCGTCACCGTCGGCGTGCACGGGCTGCCGACGGCCTTCGTCGCGCGGTTCGATGCCGCGGGCAGCGGGTCATCCGACGCCCCCACCATCGCGATCCTCGCGGAGTACGACGCCCTCCCGGGGCTCGGCCACGGCTGCGGCCACAACGTCATCGCCGCCTCCGCCGTCGGCGCCTTCCTGGCGCTGGTGCGCGCCGAGCGCGCGCGGCCGGGTTCGGTTCCGGGCCGGGTGCTGCTCATCGGAACGCCCGCGGAAGAGGGCGGAAACGGCAAGGAGATCCTGGCTCGGGCCGGCGCGTTCAATGGGGTGGATGCCGCGATCATGGTGCACCCGTTCGGCTACGACGTCATCGACCAGCCGTTCATCGGCCGCCGCATCGTGCGCGTGGTCTACAACGGGGTCGCGGCCCACGCCTCGGCCTCGCCGTTCCAGGGCCGCAACGCCCTCGACGCCGCCACGCTCAACTACCAGGCCGTCGGTCTGCTCCGCCAGCACCTCGTGCCCGGAGACCGCATCCACGGCATCGTCATCGACGGCGGCGAGCGCCCCAGCGTCGTGCCCGAGCGCGCCGAGCTCGAGTACTACGTGCGCTCGCACGCCGCCGAGACGCTCAAGGAGCTGAGCCTGCGCGTGGAGGACATCGCCCACGGCATCGCGCTGGCGACGGGCACCGGGGTCGAGGTGCACTGGGACCCGCTGCCATTCACCCTGCCCATCCGCTCGAACACGCCCCTCGGCGAGCGCTGGGCCATCGCCCAGGCCGAGCGAGGTCGCACCGTGCGCACCAGCGCGACAGTGCCGTCGCACCTGGCCGCCTCCACCGACTTCGGCAATGTGAGCGTGCGGGTCCCCGGCATCCACCCGGTCATCGCCATCGCCCCGCCCGAGGTCAGCCTGCACACCCGCGAGTTCGCGGCCCACGCCTCCGACCCCGCGGTCGTGACGGCGATTGCGGATGCCGCCTACGGCCTCGCCGCCACAGCGGCGGACTTCCTCGCCGATGCCGACCTGCGCGCGGCCGTGCGCGCGGACTTCGAGGCATCCGGTGGCATCGTCGACGTCGAAAGGTACTTCTCGTGAGCACGCAGTCCCCGGCCACTCTCAGCCCGGAACCCGACGGCCGGCCCGTCGTCTACGCCCTGCACGAGAACGCCGACTGGTGGCCGCCGTTCGAGGCTGCGTTCCGGGCCGCCGGTGTTCCGGTGCGGGAGTGGCGCCTCATCGAGGGTGAACTCGATCCGCTGTCCACCCCGCCCGAAGGCATCTTCTGGTCGCGCATCAGCGCGTCGTCCCCGTCACGCGACCACCCGTTCTCGAAGGACTACGCCCGCAGCGTGCTCAGCTGGGTCGAGGCATCGGGTCGCCGCACCGTCAACGGTCGCAGCACCATCGAGTTCGAGGTCAGCAAGATCGCTCAGCTGGCAGCCCTCCGCGCGGCCGGCTTCGACACCCCGGCCACCGTGGCCGTCGTCGGACGTTCCGGGCTGACGGATGCCGCCAGCCGTCTGCCGACCCCGTTCATCACCAAGCACAACCAGGGCGGCAAGGGCCTCGGCGTCCGCCGCTTCGACAGCCACGAGGAGTTCGCCGACTACGTCGACTCCGACGACTTCGAGGTGCCCGTCGACGGCATCACCCTGCTGCAGGAGTACGTGCGCCCGGCTGAGGGTTTCATCACCCGGGTCGAGATCGTCGGCGGCGAGTTCGTCTACGCCATCGCGGCCGATACCGTGCACGGCGGCTTCCAGCTCTGCCCGGCCGACGCCTGCGCCGTCGACCCGAGCACGGGCCTGCCGGTAGCCCCTCCGGGCGCGGAGGCCGCTCCGCTGCCCGGCCAGAAGCTGTTCTCCCTGCGCCGCGACTTCGACGACCCCATCGTCGAGCGGCTCGTCGCCTTCACGAAGCAGCTCGGCATCGAGATCGCCGGCATCGAGTTCATCGCCTCGGCCGACGGTCGCCAGGTCGTCTACGACATCAACACGAACACCAACTACAACGCTGACGTCGAGGCCGAAGCGGATGCCTCGGGTCCCGGTCGCATCGCCCGGTACCTGGGCGCCCTGCTGCGGGAGCACTACCCCGACTGAGCCGGCCTCGAGCCCCGTGGTCGCCCACGGCGTTGCGCTCGGTTACACGGGGACGACATGGCGCGTCACACTGCTGGCCAGGACCGACTCCCGCCCTCACTCTGGCTGCACGCGGAACAACCGCATCCATGCAGCACAGGAAGGCAGCCGATCATGACCACATCCCCGGGACGACGTCGCTGGACACCCGAACTCATCCTCCGCAGGCTCGAACTGCACGCGCGCATCGACGAGATCGCGCGGCACGACTTGTCGGCATCCGCTCGCATCAGGCTCTCGGCATACATCATCACGACGGCGATCGACGACGGCGAACTCGACGAGGCCGACGCCCTGGCCGCCTTCGATCGGGTGGTCCGCGAAGCCGACGCCCTCGTCGGCGCCGTCGCGCACGCCGCCTGAATCCGCCACTCTGTTGCGCCGGATGACGATGGGCCGACACGTGCTGTCACAGGCGGAGACGCCGGATGCCGCGATCCCTAGCATCCGATCATGACCACTGCCACGACAACCCCGACCCTCACGCCGACAGCCTCCATCGACCGCGCCGCGTTCGCGCGCGAGTGGGAGCAGTGGCACACCCGCCACGAGGACCAGCGCGCAGACGCCCACGGCTTCCTCGCTGTGACAGGCCTGCACTGGCTGACCGAGACTCCGCAGGCCGTGCTCGACGCCCCCGGCACCTGGTCGACCGGAGAGGACGGCCCCGTCGTCGACCTGGCCGACGGCGAATCGCTCGAGCTCGACGGCACCACCATCACGGGTCGGCACGCCTTCGGCCCGATCGCCGAGCGCGGTGGAGTCACCGTGCGGTGGGGCGACATCGCCATCGAGGTCGCCCGCCGCGGCGGTAACGACATCGTGCGACCGCGCAACCCGACGCATCCGCTGCGCACCGACTACACCGGTACGCCCACCTACCTGCCGAACCCGCGCTGGCTGGCCCACGGACGCTTCGTCGCCTACGACGAGCCGCGGGCCGTCACCGTCGGCGCCGCCGTCGAGGGCCTGCAGCACGTCTACGAGGCCCCGGGCGAGGTGGAGTTCGAGCTGCGCGGCGAGACCTTCACCCTCATCGCCTTCAACGGCCACACCCCCGGCAGCCTGTTCGCGCTGTTCACCGATGCCACCAGCGGCATCACCACCTACGCCGCGAACCGATCCCTGTCCATCGATGCTCCGGATGCCGACGGGCACGTCGTGCTCGACTTCAACCGGGCCACGAACCTGCCCTGCGCCTACACGGACTTCGCCACCTGCCCGCTGCCCCCGGCGGGCAACCGCCTCCCGGTGGGCATCGAGGCCGGCGAGAAGACCCCGCTCGAGCGCGGCTGAGAGAGGCACCAGCCATGAGATTCCAGATCCTCGACATCGTCCCCTACTACGCGGACCCGATCACCGGGCGCCAGGTGAGTCCCGCAGAGCGGCTCAGCCAGACCGTGGAGCTCGCCCGCCGAGCTGAAAGGCTCGGCATCGACGCCTTCTCGGTGGGCGAACGCCACGCCGGTCGCTTCCTGTCGTCGTCACCGTCGGTGCTGCTCGGTGCCATCGCGGCCGTGACCAGCAGCATCCGTCTGCAGACGGGCGTCACGGTGCTGTCGGTGCTCGACCCCGTGAGGGTGGCCGAGGACTACGCCACCATCGACCAGCTCTCCCACGGTCGCCTCGAGATCACCATCGGCAAGGGCAACGAGGTTGCGCAGTTCCCGCTCTTCGGCCTCGAGATCGACGACCAGTGGGAGCTGCTCGCCGACAAGTACGCCCTGCTGCGTCGGCTCTGGCGCGAGACCGACGTGGACTGGGCCGCCACCCCGTACACGCGGTCGCAGACCGGAACGACGACGCTGCCGCGGCCCTTCGCCGGCGCCCCGCGGGTGTGGCACGGTTCGGCCACGACCCTCGCGTCGGCCGCTCTGGCCGCGCGCTGGGGAGATCCGTTGTTCACGGCGAATGCCATCCAGCCGCTCCGCAACTACGCCGTGCTGGTGCAGCACTACCGCGACGAGTACGCCCGCCACGGTCACGATCCCCGCTACTCGTACATCGGTGCAGGCTCGGGGTCGCTGTTCATCGCCGACACCACCCAGCAGGCCCGCGACCTGTACGGTCCGGTCTACGAGGCCCTGGTCGCGGCGACGAACGTGCCGGGCAACAACACGCCGTTCCGCGACATCGACCACGCCATCGCCGAGGGGCCGGCCCTGGTCGGAAGCCCGCAGCAGGTCATCGACAAGATCGGACGCTTCCATGAGGCGTTCGGCCACGACCTGCAGTCGGTCAGCCTGCCCACGACGCTGCCCACCGAACAGCAGCACGAGCTGCTCGAGCGCTTCGCCGCCGAGGTGGTTCCGACAGCACGGCGCGAGTTCCCCACGACGCTCTGGGGCGACGGCGACCCCTACGCCGAACGGCCGTCCGTCGCCGGCGGAGCCCAGGCCGATGCCGCGGCCGTCGTCGAGGCCGCCCGGGCGGAGCTCGTCGGAGCCTGAGGGCGCCCGCGCTCAGGCCGGTGCGAGTGCGCGGTCGCCGTGCACCCGCGCCGCCTGGGAGATGAGCGCTCGGGCGAGGGCGTCGTTCGCGCGGAACGGCAGTGCGTTCGTGCCGGGGCGCGTGAATGCACCGGTCTCCGGCGCCGCCGTGAAGCTGCCGACAGCGAAGGCCGACGGATGCTCCCGGCCCGCGCCGTCGACGACGCGGGAGTGCTCGGAGTGGACGGTGATCCGCCCCGCCCCGGCGCCCCGTCCCACCAGCTCGCGCAGCACGGGGTTGATGCTCTCCGCTGCGTGCGCTTCGGGGAGCCACGCGTCGACGAGGGCAGCGGCCTGCACGGATCCGGGAACGCACGGACTGTCGGCGATGAAGCCGATGCCGTCCACGGTGCGCACGCGCACGTCGGGGCCGAGGAAGCGCACGAGGCCGGCATCCGAGAGGGCGAGCAGCTCCTCGAGCCGATGCCCGGGCGGGCCGCTGGCGACATAGGAGAAGTACGCGTGCCAGTCGCGCGGCAGGGTCTGCGAACGCGACACCTCGTTCCAGGCATCGCGCGGGATCTCGGTCACGGCCATGTAGGCGTAGAGGGTGGCGAGGAACAGCCCCTGCGTGGCGCTGTGCCGCTGCTCGGTGCGGTGCGCGAGGTCGGCGGCGATGTGCCGGCGCAGGCGCTGCTGCAGCTGCTCGGGAGAGGCGTAAAGTTCGCCGCCGAGCGGCCTGTCGAAGCTCACGAGGTCGAACCTGTCCGCGGCATCCGGAACAGCCTGCTCGATCGCCGCCAGCAACTCGGGAGAGTTCCATGGATGGGACCGGATCAGCTCGGAGAACGACGCCCACTCGGAGCTCACCCGATCGGCATGGCCGGTGGACAACTCGCGGTAGTACCCGAGCAGTTGCTCTGTGGCCACGAGCGGCCAGACATCGCGGTCGAAGTCGAGGGTTCCGGATGCCGCTCCCAACGCCGCGATGCGCTCGGGCGTCAGCACCTCGAGTCGGGGTGCGTCGCCCTGCAGCGTCGAGGTGATCTTGGAGCGGTACGGCACTCCGCGGCGCGAGCCGAGGTGAGCGATCGGCTCATGCCCGCTCGCCCTGTAGACGAGGCGCCCGTCGGCTCCACGATGGAATGAGCCGCCGCGCCCTTCGAACAGCAGCACCACGAGGTCGGTCGCGGCCAGACCCATGCCCCGCACGATCACATGATCGCCCGCTCGGATGCCGCTGAGGTCGGCATCGGCGGTGAAGTCCGGAGCGATGTAGGTGACGGCGTTGCGCTCGGCGAAGGCCTGCAGCTCCCTCTCGCGCTGGCCGTGCTCGCGGGCGTTGTGCCCGACGGCGTAGACGACGATGTCGGCCTCCAAGGCCTCGCCGGTGTCGAGCGTGACCCTGTGGGGGCCGGTGCCACCGCCGCCATCGTCGCCGACGTCGACATCCTCGCCGACGTCGACGACCGACTGCACCGACGCCTGGATCACGGTGACGGTGAGCGACTCGGGGGCATCGCGCACGATCGACTCGTGGAACCAGCCCAGGTAGGCGCTGTTGAGGCGCCTGGTCGGGAAGCTCTCACCCCGCAGGGCGGCGATCTCGGCCAGCAGCCCGGCATCCGTCACCCGAACCTCGGGTCGAAGCCCCGATCGCACCTCCTCGGCCCACGCGATCATCGATGGACCGGGCACGACGGGCCCGTCGATGCGGCAGGACTCGTCGGTGAAGACCGTCACGTCCTTCGCCATCGAGTTGAGCTTCAGCAGGGGCGACTGAGCCTGACGCCAGATGCGTCCGGCTCCCGGCGGGTGAGGGTCGACCAGGGTCACGTCGAGTCGCGTCGCAGCATCCTCCGCCGATGCGACCGCCAGGTTCGCCGCGATGCGCTCGAGCAGCATGACGGCGCGAGGACCGGCGCCCACGATGACGACGCGCACAGGGTCGACCATGACGGCACGGCTCCCTTCGCGCCGGCGGGTCTCGGCCGGCATCGTGCGAAGCTATGGGAGCGACGGATGCCGCGGCAACGCCGAGCGTCATGCTCGCGTAACGCGTCGACACCGCGGGTAACACAGCACGCTCTCATCGTCGAGTCAGCACAATCGAGGGTAGAGAGAAAGAACGAGGAGCGCGTGAGCACTACCGCAGCATCCCAGGACGAACGCCACGGACTTCGCGGGTCGGTCGAGATCCGCCCGGCACGACCCGACGAGTACGACGAGGTCGGTCGAGTGACCGAACGCGCCTTCGCCGAAGGCCCCTACGGCCACCTCCCCGTCACGGCGGAGCGCCGAGAACTCGTGCTGGACGTCGCGGCTCGCGCGGCCTCGGGTGCCGTGCTCGTGGCCGTGGCTCCCGACGGCGTCATCGTCGGCACAGTCACCCTGGTGCGCGCCGGAGCCCCGCAGTCACGGCTGGCCGTCGGTGACGAGGCGGAGCTGCGCCTGCTCGGCGTGCTCGCCGCGGCGCGGGGACTCGGCCTCGGTCGTGCGCTCGCCCTGGCCGCCGAGGAGGTCGCCCTCGGCTGGGGTGCCGCATCCGTCGTGCTCGATACGGGAACCCGCAATCTCGTGTCTCAGACGCTCTATCGGAGCCTCGGCTACGAGCTCATGCCGAACCAGTCGACGGAGCCCGATGGCTCGCCCATCCGGCACGTCGAGTTCATCAAGCCGCTGCGCGACCGCGCCGACGTGCTCGTGAGGCTCGTACTGCCCGAGGAGTACGAGGCTGCAGCCGATCTCTCGGAGCGGGCCTACACGATCGAGTACGACATCACGGAGACGTACCGCGCGTCCATCCGCCAGATCGCCGAGCGCGCTCAGGAGCACCAGGTCTGGGTCGCCGTCGACACGGCGACAGGAGCGCTGCTCGGTGCCGTGGCGACGCCGCGGCCCGGGCGGGCGATCTCGCCGCTCGCCCGCGAGGGTGAGCTCGACTTCAGGCTGCTCGCGGTCGACCCGCCGGCGCGTGGCCGCGGCATCGGCGCCCTGCTCACCCGTCACGTCATCGAGCTCGCGCGCCTGCGCCGCCTCGACCACGTGGTCATGAACAGCGGACAGCAGATGGTCGGCGCGCACAGGCTCTACGAGAAGCTCGGCTTCGGCAGGCTGCCCGAGCGTGAGGGTGCGATCACCGAGGGCGGTCGCACCATCCAGCTGCTGGCCTTCACCATTCCGGTGGGGGCGGCCTCGTGACGGCATCCGGAACCGATACCGAGGTCGTCGTCATCGGCGGTGGGGCCATGGGCTCGGCGACGGCGTGGCAGCTCGCCAGCCGCGGAACCAGGGTCACCCTGCTCGAGCGCTTCTCGCCCGGCCATGCCAACGGGGCCTCCCACGGCGCCTCCCGGAACTTCAACGTGAGCTACGGCGATCCCGTGCACCTCGCCCTACTCGTCGAGTCGCTGCGACTCTGGCGGGAGCTCGAGGACGAGACCGACGCCTCGCTCCTCGCCCAGGTCGGCATCGTCAACCACGGCGACTACCCCGACATCGACGGCGTGCACCAGGCGCTGGCCTCGGTCGGCATCCCGAGCGAGTTCCTTCCCGCAGCGGAGGCGGCCACGCGCTGGCCCGGGCTCCGCTTCGAGACGCGCGTGCTGCACACGCCGACGGCCGGCAGGCTGAACGCCGACGCCTCGGTGACAGCGCTGCAGCAGGCCGCTCGGGCGCGCGGCGCCGACGTGAGGCACGACACCCGCGTGCTCGGCATCGAGGTGCTCGGTGACGACCGGGTGCGCGTCACGACCGAGTCCGGAACCATCACCGCCCGGCGCGCCGTCGTCACGGCCGGCGCCTGGACCCGCAAGCTCTTGGGCGAGCTCGTCGACCTGCCGCCCCTCGTCGTCACCCAGGAGCAGCCCGCGCACTTCGCCGTGCTCGACACCTCCTTCGAGTGGCCGGGCTTCAACCACCGACCGCGACCCGAGGACTCCTGGTGGTACTCCGGCGTCTACGGGATGCACACCCCGGGCGAGGGCGTCAAGGCCGGCTGGCACGGCGTCGGGCCGGTCGTCGACCCTGACGAACGCGACTTCACGTCCGAGCCCGTGCAGCTCGCCGCCCTCCGTCGCTATGCGCGCGAATGGCTGCCTGGAGCCGACGCGGATGCCGCCGTCGAGATCAGCTGCACCTACACGACGACCCCCGACTCGACCTTCATCCTCGACTCGGTCGGACCCGTCACGGTCGGCGCCGGCTTCTCGGGGCACGGCTTCAAGTTCACGCCCTCCATCGGGCGGGTCCTCGCCGACCTCACCATCGGGCGCCCAGCGCCGCACGTCTTCTCGCTCGGGCGCTTCCCGCCCGGCGCTCGCTGACCTCGCCCCCACCTCCCACGCCATTTCGTGCGGTTCTGCGCCACCTGAAAGGGCGCAGAACCCCGCGAACCGGCGCACAGCAGCACGACCGAAGGAGAACACCATGGCGGAGACCCCGTCGATCACGATCGAGTCCGTCGCGTGGGACGACCCGCGGGCCGTCGCACTGCGCGCGGCCATGGATGAGGAGATGGGCGCACGCTACGCCTCGGCCTGGAACGACTGGGACCCATCGGCGGCCGAGGTCGCCCAGCGGGCGCTGACGCTCGATCCCCGCGACATCCGCGCGACGTTCCTGGCCGTCGTCGACGGGGAGGCAGTCGGCCACGCCGCCCTGCGCCGCCTCGGCGACGAGTGGGAGCTGAAGCGCGTCGTCACCCTGCCCAGCCACCGCGGACACGGCATCTCGAAGTCGCTCATCGCCGAGGTCGAGGCCGCGGCTGTCACCGAGGGCGCCACCCGTCTCATCCTGCAGACCGGTGATCGCCAGCCCGAGGCGGTGCGGCTGTACGAATGGCTCGGCTACACGCCCATCCCGATCTACCCGCCCTACGACGTGCTGCCGATGTCACTCTGCTACGCCCGCGTGCTCACACGCTGATCGAGCGGTTGACCGCGGCGTGCTGCGCCATTTCTGGGCGCTCTGCGCCCGATGAGGTGGCGCGCAAGCCCATGAAATGGCGCAACGCACCACCTGCAACACCGAACAGAGCGAACGGCCCCTCTCCCGCACTCGGGAGAGGGGCCGTTCGCCGTTCAGTCCAGGTCGGTCAGCTGCGCGGGAGTCCGGCCGGGTTGACCTCGCTCTTGTCGATGCCCTCGGACTCCAGGCCCCAGCGCTCGAGGATCGCGTCGTACTGGCCGTTCTCGATGGCGTAGTTCAGCACGATGTTCACGGCTTCGATGAGACCGTTGCCCTTCGCCGTGCCAGCCGCGATCTGCGCGTTGGCGGGGAAGCCGCCATTCACGAGGCCGACCAGCTTGGTCTTGCCGTCGACGGCCGCCTTGTACGCCGAGGTGGCGTTGGGCCCGAACGTCGCGTCGACGCGTCCCGACTGCAGCGCGAGGGTTCCGGCCGCGTCGTCGTCGTAGTACTGGAAGTCGACGGGGTCGAGCCCGGCCGCCTTGTTCTCCTCATCCCAGGCGAGCAGGATCTTCTCCTGGTTGGTGCCGGAGCCCACGATGATCGAGAGGCCGGCGACGTCCTTGGCTTCCTTGATGGACGTGATCTTGCTGTCGCTGCGCACGTAGAACCCGAGCTCGTCGTTGCGGTACGAGGCGAAGTCGAACAGGTCCTTGCGCTCCTCGGTCACCGTCACGTTCGAGGTGATGAGGTCGTACTTGCCCGACTGGATGCCGAGGGGCCAGTCGGCCCACTGGGCGACCTCGTTCTTGAACTTGAGCCCGAGGCCGTCGGCGATGAGCTGGCCGAAGTCGGGCTCGCTGCCGAGCAGGGTGGAGTTGTCGTCCTCGGCCAGGAAGCCGAGCGGCGGGATGTACGCGCTGCCGACGACGGTGAGCGTCCCGGCCGTGATGGGCTTGAACCCGCTCGCCTTGAGCGCAGCGACGGCCTCGGGAACGGGATCGATGCGCGGACGGCCCTCGACGTTCTTGCTCGTGAGGTCGAACTTGATCGCCTCCGACGTCGGGGTGGGCGCCGGAGCGGCTTCTGCCGTGCTGCCGCCGTTGTTGATCGCGACGGCGGCGATGATCCCGCCGACGATGGCGACGACGGCGACGCCGCCGACGATCACGCCGACCTTCTTCTTGTTGACTGCCATGATGTGCCTCTTCTCCTGGATGTGGTTGTCCGCTGCGTCCGTCCGGGCGCGCGGGGTCAGCCCTTCCGGCCTCTGGGTGCCGGAAGGAACGATTGCGACGAGGTGCCGGTCAGAGCACCTTGCGGAGGAAGTCCTTGGTGCGCGGATGCTGCGGATGCAGCAGGACCCGCGCCGGCGTTCCCTGTTCGAGCACGCGGCCTCCGTCGAGGAACACGACGCGATCGGCCACCTCGCGGGCGAAGCCGATCTCGTGCGTCACGATGACGAGGGTGGTGCCGAGCTTGGTGAGCTCGCCGATGACGGCGAGGACCTCGCCGACGAGCTCGGGGTCGAGCGCACTCGTCGGCTCGTCGAACAGCAGCACCTTGGGCTTCAGCGCGAGCGCGCGGGCGATGGCCACACGCTGCTGCTGACCGCCGGACAACTGCCGCGGATAGTGGTCGGCCTTGTCGGAGAGTCCGACCCGCGCGAGCAGTCCGAGTGCGAGCTCCCGGGCATCCGTCTTGCTCAGCCGTCCGAGGGCGATGGGGGCCTCGACGATGTTCTCGATGGCGGTGAGGTGCGGGAAGAGGTTGAAGTTCTGGAACACCATGCCGACCTGGGTGCGGCGTTTCAGCACCTCCTTCTCGTGCAGCTCGAAGAGCTTGTCGCCGCGGCGCTCGTAGCCGATGTACTGGCCGTCGATGGTGACGGATCCGCGGTCGACGCTCTCGAGGTGGTTGATCGCGCGCAGCAGGGTCGACTTGCCGGAGCCCGACGGCCCGAGCAGCGCCACGACCTCCCCCGGCTCGATCGTGAGGTCGATGTCGTGCAGCACCTCGTGGGCGCCGTACGACTTGCTCACGCCGGTGATCTCGACGTGGCCGTCGCTGCGACGGCGCGAGGCCGCCGCCGTGATGTTCTCGTCGAAGGAGGGCGCGAGGCGCGTGGTGGTGCTCATCGGAGTGCTCCTGTCTGGGGCGCGGGCTGGGCGGCCGGCACGGTTGCCTCGGCCTCGGCCTCGGCTGCATCGGTGGCATCGGATGCCGCGGGCTTGTCGTCGAGCCGGGCCCACTGCGTGCGCACCCAGCCCGTGGCCCGCTGGATCGGAGTGGGCGGCAGGACGCGGAGAGCTCCGCGCGAGAACCGGCGTTCGATGTAGAACTGCGCGATCGAGAGGATCGTCGTGATGATGGCGTACCAGACCACCGCGACGAGGAGCAGCGGGATGACCAGCTGGTTGCGGTTGTAGACCACCTGCACCGTGTAGAACAGCTCGGGCAGCGCGACCACGAAGACCACCGAAGTGCCCTTCACCAGGCCGATCACCTCGTTGAAGGCGTTGGGCACGATGGCCCGGGCGGCCTGCGGAAGGATGATGCGGAAGAACCGCACCCGTCGGGGCAGGCCGAGAGCGGCCGCGGCCTCGAGCTGTCCCTGGTCGACGGAGAGGATACCGGCTCGGATGATCTCGGCCGAGTAGGCCGCCTGGTGCAGGGAGAGGCCGAGCACAGCCGCCGCGAACGACGAGATCAGGGTGACGGTGTCGATCGACCCGATCCAGAAGTCCGTCGTGAACGGCCAGCCCAGTCCCAGCTGCGGATAGAGGTAGCCGAGGTTGTACCAGACCACCAGCTGCACCACGAGGGGCACCGAGCGGAAGAACCAGATGAAGCTCCACGCCAGCGAGTTCAACAGCGCCGACTTCGACAGGCGGGCTATGGCGAGGAGTCCGCCGAGTGCAAAGCCGATGGCCCCGGCGATCACGGTGAGCCAGAGCGTGAGACCGAGTCCCTTCAGCACGGCGTCGCTGAAGAAGTACTCCGCGAAGACGTCCCACTGGTACTGCTCGTTGGTGGCGAGCGACCAGACGAACTGGGCCACGACGAAGACGGCGATGGCGCTCAGGATCCAGCGGGTCCAGTGCTTCGGATGCACCACTTCGAGCTGGCCGTCCGGGCCCCTGCCCGCCGCCGTCGAGGCGGCGGCGCGGTTCACGACGGTGGGCGGCACGTCGGCGACGGCGGATGCCGCAGCATCGGTGGTCGCGGCATCCGGCGATGCAGCATCCGTGACCTGTGTGGTCCGGTTCTGCACCGGCGTTCCGGCGTCAGGCGGCGTCATGACGCACCCCGTCGCGGGTGTCGGAGGCCGATGCCGAGCCGAGCGGCGCACGGGCGGCGTCGCGCCGGCGCACCTCGTCGCGCACCAGCGGGATGACGTAGCGGCCGAAGTCGATGGTGTCGTCGATGAAGTCGTAGCCGCGGGCCGAGATGATGTCGACACCCAGGTCGATGTAGTCGAGGAGGGCCGCCGTCACGGTCTCCGGGCTGCCGACGAGCGCGTTCGAGTTGCCGCGTCCGCCCGTGAGGCGGGCCGGCTTGGTCCAGAGGGCGCGATCGTGACGGTCGCCGCGGTCGGCGATCTCGAGCAGGCGCTGGGTTCCGGCGTTCTCCGCGGGGGCGGAGAGGAACGCGGGCGCCGTCTCCCGGAGGCCGGCTGCACGCTGCCCGATCTGCCCGAGGATGCGCTCGGCCTTCTCCCAGGCCAGCGCATCCGTCGGGGCGATGATCGGGCGGAACGCCACCTGGATGCGCGGCGGCGTGCTGCGTCCCGCCGCCCGGGCTGCGGCCCGGATGGTCTCGATCTGCGCGGCGGTGTCGCTGAGCGGCTCACCCCAGAGCGCGAAGACGTCGGCCTCGGCCGCACCCACGGCGTAGGCAGCCGGCGACGATCCGCCGAAGGAGATCGGCACCCGCGGCTGCTGCACCGGGAAGATGTCGCTCACGAAGTTCTCGAACCTGTAGTGCTCGCCCTCGTGGCTGAACGGCGTGCGGCTGGTGTGGGCCTGCTTGACGATGCGGATGTACTCGCCGGTGCGGGCGTAGCGCTCGTCCTTGGTGAGGAAGTCGCCCTCCGCAGCCTGGTCGGCCGTGCTGCCGCCGGTGATGAAGTGCACGCTGAGCCGGCCGTCGCTGATCTGGTCGAGTGTGGCGAAGACCTTGGCCGCGTAGGTCGGGTACGACACGTTGGGGCGGTGCGCGAGCAGTATCTGCAGGTGGTCGAGCTTGCTCGCGATGTACGCCGCGGCCGTCGCCGGGTCGGGCGAACCCGAGTGGTAGGCGAACAGGATGCGGTCCCAGCCGTTGTCCTCGTGGGCCCTGGCGAACCTGAGGGTGTAGTCCTTGTCGAAACTGGCGCCGCTCCGGGCGCGGGTCTCGCCGCCGTCGTTCAGACCGGCGATTCCGAGGAATTCGATGGGCATGGCTGGCTTCCTTCCTGTGCAGCGGGTGATGCCCAGAAGGTATGGCGCAGCCGCAGGCCCTGACCAGCGCCGTGTTTCACAGTTCGTCACTATCGTCACGGAGCGTCACAGCGGCGACGGATGCTGGCACCAGCGGCATCCGCGTGCAATGAGAGCGTGCAATGAGAGCGTGCAATGAGATGGGCGCGCCTCGGCGCGACGGGCACTACTCGCCGGCGTCGGGCGCGTGCAGTTCCATGCTGATCTGGTCGGCGTCGAGGGACTGCAGCGCCCAGGTGAGCGCGGCCGACGAGTACGTGCCGGTCTTCTGCAGCTCGAGCAGGCGCACCCGCTGCGCCTCGATCATCTCGACGCGCATGGCCCGCACGCGCTGGAAGTCCGGCTTCGGGTCGGGAACGTCGGATCCCGTGTCATCGTCGGGTCGGCGCATCATCTCGCGCGGGTCGATGCCCTTGTCCGTGAACACCTTCATCGAAACCTCGCCCAGCTCGGCCGAGAGCCTCTCGCGCTCCTCGAGGTTCACGCCGATGCCGGTGAGCCCGAGGCGACGGGCGAGCCAACCGAGAGTCCCGCCCTGGATGAGGAGGGACGACGCCGCCACGACGAAGGCGATGAGCACCAGCAGCGAGCGCGACTCCGTACCCTGCGGCAGCGTCTGGGCTGCCGCGAGGGTGACGACCCCGCGCATGCCGGCCCAGACGACGACGGCGCCCTGCTTGACGCCGAGGGGCTCGGCCTGCATGTAGTCGACGTCGGCGACGTAGCGCACCACGCGGTCGCGGAACCTCTGCGCATCGCCGGGGCGAAGCTTCGGGATCGGCCGGTCCTCCATGCGCGTCGGGTCGCCGGGCGGGATGCCGCGGCTGCGGAGCGGATTGTCCTCGTTCGGCCCGTCACCGACAGCCGGACTCCCCGCCTCCATCTGGTCGATGCGATCCTGGATGGCGCCGAACTGCTGGGTGCGGGCCGCCTTGCGCTTCGCCGAACGCGCCAACCCCTGCAGGAGCGGGCCCACATAGGCCGCACGGATGAGCACTGTGGCCACCAGCGCGACGAGGCCGATCCACACGGCCTTCCACAGCACGTCGCCGTCGGACCGGGCGTCGTCGAGGATCGTCGAGAGCTCGAGTCCCATGACCAGGAACACCGCACCCTCCAGCAGCAGTTCGATGGTGCGCCAGTTCTGGGCGTCGGAGAAGCGGTGGGACGGGGTGAGCCACCGTGCCGCTCCGGCTCCGGTGACGATCCCGGCGGCGACGGCTGCGACCAGCCCCGAGGCGCCGAGGGCCTCGGCGGGAACTGAGGCGATGAACGGGATGGTGAAGGAGATGGCCGTGTTGACGGCGGCATCCTTGACGCGGTGCCTGAGGCGCAGGTTGAGCCAACCCACCGCGATGCCGATCACGGCGGCGACAGCGACGGCGTAGGCGAAATCGCCCAAGACCCCCCAAAACGTAACTGTGGCGGCGGTCGCGGCGATGGCCGATCGCAGCAGCACGAGAGCCGTCGCGTCGTTCAGGAGGCTCTCGCCCTCGAGGACGGCGACTATGCGCGGCGAGACGCCGAGCTTCTTGACGATCGACGTGGCCACGGCATCCGTGGGGCTCACGATGGCCCCGAGGGCGATGCCCGCGGCCAATCCGAGCCCGGGGATGAGCCAGGCGAACAGGAAGCCGAGGAGCACGGAACTCAGCACGACGAGGATGACCGAGAGGCCGGCGATCGACCTGAAGTCCCGCCGGAACTCCATCGTGGGCATCGACACAGCGGCGGAGTACAGCAGCGGCGGGAGGACTCCGGCGATGATCCACTCCGGTTCGACCTCGATGTCGCCGACGAACGGGAGCAGGCTGACGCCGATGCCGAGCACCACCAGGAGCAGGGGGGCTGCGACGCCGAGGCGACCCGACGCCTGCGCCGCGAGCACGATGGCGAGCACTCCGAGCACTCCGATGACCAGCACGTCCATGCGTTCCCCCCTCGTGGGTGATCAGTCGTCGCCGTGCTCCTGCAGGGCGTGCGCGTGGGCGGCCATGCCGTCGGCCGCAGCGTCGAGATAGCCGGTGATGAGCTCACGCTCCTCGGGCGTGTACCGGGCCAGCAGCTCGGAGGAGATGCGCCCCAACGGACCGAAGAACTGCTCGGCGACGCGCATGCTGGCGTCGGCGTAGTGCAGGTGCACGCGTCGGCGATCCGTGTCGTCCCGGCGGCGCTCGAGGTGTCCGGCGCGTTCGAGGCGGTCGATCAGTCCCGTCGTCGCGGCGGAGCTCAGGCGCACGGCCGCGCCGAGTTGGCCCGGGGTGAGCGGTGATCCGGCCTGCTCGGCGTTCATCACGGCCAGCAGGGCCTCGAGATCGATCTGGTGCAGGCCCTGCAGCGTAGCGAACGCGCTCGACACCTGCTCGGTCGCGGCGTGCAGTCGTTGGTGGGCGCGGGTGATCCGGCGGAGCTGGTCGCGCTCCCCGCTCTCCTCACCGACCGGGTCGGCGACGCCTGATTCGTCCACAGTCTCATTGTGGCGGAACGACGTCAGGAATAAACTCTCGTTGACCGAGATTTATCACTACAGAGACAAAAGTTCTGCGGATGGAGGCACGATGGAGCAACGGGAAGGCGAGACCCTGCACGAGCAGCGGCTCCGCACCGAGCGGGCCGTTCGAGAGACTCTCGCTGACTTCACCCCCGAGGAGCAGGTCGTCATCGCGGCGTTCCTCGACGACGTGACCGAACCGGAAGGACCCGCGACATGAGCGAGCAGCATCCGTCGACCGCCCCCGACCGCCGCCGCTGGCTGGGCCTCGTCGTCATCAGCCTCGCCGTGGCGCTGATCATCGTGGATTCCACGATCGTCAACGTTGCCATCCCGTCGATCATCGACGACCTCGGCATCAGCTCGACGCAGGTGCAGTGGGTGCAGGAGAGCTACACCCTGGTCTTCGCGGCACTGCTGCTCGTGTTCGGCACCCTCGCCGACCAGTGGGGACGACGACGGATGCTGATCATCGGCATCTCGATCTTCGCCGCGGCCAGCATCATGGCCGCGCTCGCGCCGACGGGCGAGTTCCTGATCTTCTCGCGCGTCATCCAGGGCATCGGCGGCGCCATGATCCTGCCGACGACGCTCTCGCTCATCAACGCGACCTTCCGCGGCCGTGAGCGCGGCATCGCCTTCGCCGTCTGGGGCTCCACGATCGGCGGCATGGCCGCGGTCGGACCACTGCTGGGCGGATGGCTCACCACCGAGTACTCGTGGCGCTGGGCCTTCGGCATCAACGTGCCGCTCGGCATCCTCATCGTGGTTGGGGCGATGTTCGCCGTCACGGAGTCGAAGGCGGCGCATCCGTCACGGGTCGACGTGTTCGGTGCCGTGCTCTCGGTGATCACCTCGGCGAGCCTGGTGTTCGGCCTGATCGAGGGCCGCACCTATGGCTGGTGGCTCGCCGAGGACGGTCTCACGTTCGGCGACTGGACCTGGCCGCTGACCATCTCCCCCATCCCCATCGCCTTCGCGATCACCGTCGTGGCCGGTTCTGCCTTCGTCTGGTGGGGACTGCGGCGCCAGAAACGCGGCCAGAGCACGATGATCGCCTTCTCGCTCTTCCGGTTGGCGTCGTTCCGCAACGGCAACATCGCGGCCCTCATCGTCTCCCTCGGCGAGTTCGGCATCATCCTCTCGCTGCCGCTCTGGCTGCAGAACGTGCTCGGCTACGACGCCCTGCAGACGGGGTACATCCTGCTCGCGCTGGCGATCGGCTCCTTCGCGGCGAGTGGAGCGGCTGGAACGTTCGGTCGGCGGTTCGCCCCCGTCTGGATCGTGCGCGCCGGCATCCTCTTCGAGATCATCGGCCTGGTGCTGGTGGCTCTCGTGATCTCGGTCGACACCCCGTGGTGGCAGATCGTGATCGGCCTCTTCATCTACGGCTTCGGCGTCGGCCTGGCGACGGCCCAGCTCACCGGCGTGGTTCTCGCCGATGTGCCGGTCGAACAGAGCGGACAGGCATCGGGCACCCAGAGCACGGCGCGCCAGTTCGGCTCCGCCCTCGGAATCGCCATCCTCGGCACCGTGCTGTTCACCTCGCTGGGCAACGGATTCGACTCCCGGTTGGAGTCGGCGGTTCCGGATGCCGCCACCCGTGAGCAGCTCGTCGGCCTCGTGGTCGACAGCTCGGGTTCCGCCATCCCGGCCGTCGAGGAGAAGTCACCGGCCGCAGCGGATGCCGCCCGCGAGGCGTTCAGCGACGCGACGCGCTACTCCGCGTTCACCGCCGCCGGATTCCTCGCGCTCGGCCTGCTCGCCACGATCTCGCTCGGCTCGGGCCGACCGCGCGAGGACGAGCGGACCGGCTCACCGGCGACAGACACGGCCGCCGCTCCAGCCGCCTGAGACCCGCATTCCTATGGGACTCATGTGAATTCTGAGAATTCATGTTCGGGGTACTAGCGGCCGTTACCTCTTCGTTATATATTCAATTCAGCGTCAGTTGTTTGCTGTGGCGGCTGACGCGGAATGTGATTGCAGGACACTCTTGGTGCAAGGGAGAGGGCCGGTCGTTAGCCTCAACGACCGGCCCTCAATCACGTCCGGGCGGACTCGGAAATCACGTCTGGACAGGCTCAGATGCGCACGGCAGGGGTCGTCGACACCCTATCCTTGTACCTCGAAGGGGAGGACAGGGCATGTCGAACAAAGCAACGGCCGTCGGAGCGTGGGAGTCGCTGTTCCGCGCGCAGGTCGCTGTGATGCGCACGTTGACCCACGAGTTCCCCGCGCACGACATCTCGTTCAACGAATACGACGTGATGTTCAACATCTCGCGGCAGCCTGACCGCAGCCTGCGCCTGCGCGATCTCAACAAGCACGTACTGCTCACGCAGCCCAGCGTGAGCCGCCTGGTCGACCGCCTCGTCTCGCGCGGCTTCCTCGACAAGATCACCGACCCGACCGATGGACGAGGTGCGATCGTGACGTTGACGGATTCCGGTTACGACGCCTACCGCCGGGTCGCCGTCGAGCATGCCGAGTCGATCAGCCAGCGCGTCGGGACCAGGCTCGACACCGCCGAGCTCACTGAACTCTCGCGACTCTGCGACAAGCTGCGCGGCGCCGAGGCCTGAGGGTCGCGCGCTGCCGGTGCGGGCCCGATAACGCGCTGCCAGTGCAGGCCCGTTAAAAGGAACGATGGGACGGAGACCCTACTCCCCGCCCCATCGCGGCAGTCCCTCGCAGGATTGCCATCTCGGCCGGGCTACCCGAACATGGCCCGTCGAGAGCACACCGATGGCGCGCCACACAGGCTCCCTGATACCGCGCGAAGCGCAGTCGGGGCATGACCGAGCACAGCCGGAGCGCGGTGCTCCAGTGTGGGCAGACGGAGTTCGGGCTCCATGTCCACGTGCCTTTCGGGTCGGCTGACGTGTGTGCCGTCACAGGAGTGCGCAAAGAGCGGCGCTCGGTAGTGACGCGTAATCGGGTTGGGGCATCCGCGTGGCAGACACCTTGAGGTGAGCCTAGTGTGCGTGCGGGCCACCACAAGTACCCCGAGTGGGGGACGTGGGGGCCGAAGGACCAGGAGCTGGCTCCCTCACCCGCCGACTGAGGTGACCGATGAAACGGTCGAAAAACGTCGGGGTACAGATGTCCTCATGGATGAGGACGTGGACGAGGAAGTCGGCCCATCGGGGTGCACTCGCGTCTTTCGGGGCTCGCGCACAGATCGGCGATCACGTGCGAAATAGCCGAGACGGATGCGGTTTCGAGCGCGCTACGCACGATTCCATGCGCGACAGCCGGGGCTGCAGCTCGATGCGGCGCGTCCGTCGCCGGGACGCCCCCTCGTCCCCCGTTGGTGTGACACCAGTACTGGGTGCAGGAATTCCGGGGTACATCGCTAGGTAGGTAGTTATGCGGACAGTTACTGTCGGCCCCGAGGTACACGTCGGTGAAAGCCGACGAGTTCTCAGCACTCAGCCCTACATCAGTGTTCCGCCTCGCGTGAGGCGCGACTTCGGGCCGACACGGCCGCACCACTTCGTGGTGCGCTCGCGCGACGGCACGCACATCCGGAAGGAAATGCAACACATGAACAAGATCATCAAGGGGTCGATCGCAGGCGCCGCCGGCATCGCCCTCCTCCTCGGCGGTGCGGGAACCTTCGCACTGTGGAACGACAGCCGCACCGTTGGCGCCGGCACGATCACGGCCGGCAACCTGGCACTCGACAACCAGAGCGGATCGTGGACGAACGACGTCACCGGCGCCGCTATCGGTGACGTCGCCAACTACAAAATCGTTCCCGGAAACAGGCTCAAGTACACGGGCTCGGTGCACCTCCTCGCGGACGGTCACGACCTCACGGCCGAGCTGACAGCCACGGAATCCGGAATCGTCAGCACGATCCCGGATGCCCTCGTCACCTTCGACGCATCGTCGGGCAACTCCGCTGTCGTGAACGAGAGCGGGAACACGAACGTATTCGTCGTGACCCCTGGCAACGGTGCAACAGACACCCTTGTGAACTTCACGATCACGGTCGCGTTCAACCCCAACTCGACGACCGGCAAGAACGGCACGGTCAACCTCGGCAGCGTCGGGCTCCAGTTGAAGCAGACCACCAACGGCAACCTGGTCGCACCGACCCCGTAACCGATCGCACCACACCCGAAGTCACGCACCCGAAGGGAGGAGGAGTTCATGCGCAATCCGAAGAAGCCGTCAGAGGCAGCAGTTCCGGTGCGCCGTGAGCGCGGCTCCTCCTCCCTGCAGGGTCGACTCTCGATCCTCGTCGGCGCGATCCTCGCGGTCTGCGCCGTCACCATCGCGACATCAGGCGGTACCTTCGCCCTCTGGAACAGCCAGGCGACGGTTTCTGCCGGCACCATCCAGGCGGGGTCGTTGAGCCTGAAGATCAATGGCAACGCCTCGGCCACGGTGAATCTCGCGGGCACCAAGCTCATGCCGGGAACCTCGGTCACCTCGACGTATGAGGTCCAGTACACCGGCGACAGCGCCGCGACGCTGACGTCCTCCGTGTCCGTCATCAACGGCACGAACGTGAACGGCCTGGCCAGCTCACTCATCGTCACGACGAGACGCATCCCAGCCAGCACGACGTGCACGACATCCCCAGCCGGGACTGGGACCGCCGCCCCGGTAGGCGGTGCCCTCAACCCCGACTCCACGAAGTCGGTGGCGCTGTCTTCAGACACCTTCACGGCCTCCCCCTCGTCCACCACCGGCGTCACCTACTGCCTCGACGTGAAGCTCGACCCCAACGCTCCACAGAGCGTCTCGGGCGGTGCGGTGCAGTTCCTCGTCACCTACACCGCGACCCAGTCGTGAGCTCGCGCCCTCGAAGCCTTCGCATCCTCAGCGCCGCGGCAGTCGCCCTGGCGTTCATCGGCATCGCAGCGTCCGCGACATCGGCGGCATCCGCTGCGCCGGCGGATGCCGCATCCTTCAGCCGCGACGGCGTGACGTTCACCGCCCAACCGCACGGAGCGCTCTTCGCGGGCATCGGGGCCATCGTCCCCGGCCAGCGCGAGACGGCGCGACTCTGGGTGCGCAATGACGGCACATCGGCGCTCGTCATCCGCGTGAACGCCACCGACGTGAACGTCGACGATCCCGACTACGCCGCAGCCCTGTCCCTGCGCGCCACGACCACGACCCAGCCGTCCGGGGCACGCATGAGCTTCGCCACCGCGGAGTCGTGCTTCCTCCTGCTCGGCGAGCAGTACCTGCTGCCCGGCGAGACGATTCCCGTCACGATCCGGCTGGCCATGGGCGACGTCTCCGGCTCCCTGGCACAGGACGCGACGGCGAGCGCGACGCTCGCCGTCGGGATGCGCGAGGCGGGCGCTCCCTGGGTCGAGGACGGCGAGTGCGACGGCGACGGCGCCCACCTGCCGGTTCTCGGCGACCCCGATCCCGGAACCCCGGAGCCCACGCCCACCCCGGCACCCACCGTGCCCGCGCCGGATCCGACGCCGCAGCCATCATCACCGGCGGTCCCCGCCGGCGCCTCGGGCCCCACAGGAGCGCTCGGCGGCTCCCTCTCCTCGACCGGAACCGACGCGCTCACCTGGCTGCTCGCATCCGTCGCCCTCATCACGGGAGGAGCGCTCGCCGTGCTCCTGCCGCTCCGCAGACGTCAACGGAGGAATCCATGACCATCACCCGGAACGAGGCCCCGCGAGAGCGCGGGCTGCTGCACTACGTCGGCATCGGCCTCAGCTTCGGCCTGCTCGCTCTCGTGATCGCCCTGGCCGCCCTCCTCATCGTCGTTCCCAAGGTGGGCGGCGCTACGCCGCTCACAGTGCTCACGCAGTCGATGGAGCCGACCCTTCCGCCGGGCACCCTCGTCGTCGTCGGTCCGGTGGAGCCTGCCGACGTGCGGGTCGGCGACGTCGTCACCTACCAGATCCGTTCGGGCGAACCCGAGGTCATCACCCACCGCGTCATCGCCGTCACCTCGGCCAGCGACGGCAGCTACACCTTCACCACGAAGGGCGACAACAACGCCGTCGAGGACCCTCCCGTCGTCGCAGACCAACTCAAGGGCCGCCTCTGGTACAGCATCCCCCTCGTGGGTTGGGTCAACGCAGCGGTCAACGGAGATGCCCGCTCGTGGATCGTGCCGGGCCTGGCCATCGCCCTGTTCGGCTACGCGGCCTTCATGATCGTCTCGGGCGTGATCGTCTCGATGCGCCGCCGCCGTGGTTCCGACGCGGATTCGACGACGGATGCCGACCATGAGGCATCCGTCAGCGCCCAGGAAGGCGTCCCAGCGGATCGAACGGCGTGAGCAGCTGACGACCGACGAGCCCGACCGTGCTCGCCAGGGTCTGTCTGGTGAGGTCGCGCACGAACGGCACGTCGCGCACGGCGTAGAGCGTGAGCGCCGACGCCCAGGCCGCGTCCCGCGCCTTCTCCATCGAGAAGTTGGTGAGGAGGTCGGCGAGCGGGGTGATGGCGGCGCCGTGCTCGACGACGGCCTTCTCGAGGAACGACTGGCGGATGGGTCGCACGAGCTCACCGAGGACGTCGTTGATGCGCACGAAGTCGGCATGGATCGATCCCGACGACGGGTCGCGCTTCTTCTTCACGCACACCTTCACGACGGCCACGGCGAGGTCGTGGTTGATGTGCGCGTTCATGCCGGCGAGGGCGAACTGCAGCGGGAAGAGACGCAGCGCCCGGCGCTCCACCAGGGGCTCCCACGCCTTCGACACCGGCTCACCGGCGGCGAGCGCCTTCGGCACGGCGAGGAACAGGCCCGCGAACACGACGTCGAGCACCTCGATGAAGTCGGGGTCCTCGAAGGTGCGGTCCGTCACTCGCTTCGCAACGAGAGCCGTCACCTCGCGGTAGACGTCGACGAACACGGCGATGCCATCGGCCCTCGTCAACGGAGCACGCACGGCGTCGAGATCGCGCACGACCTTCCCGATCGGCGTCGAAGGGTCCACGACCGTGAGCACGCCGGCCATCATCGCGCCTCGAGGACGTGCACGAAGGCTTCGGGCAGCACGACGTTCTGCGTGGCGTCGCTGAAGTACGGAGCGATCTGGTCGGGGGCGTACCCGGCGATGCCGCATCCGATCTCCGTGACGAGGAAGCGGAGCTCCGGATGCTCCCTCGCGAACTCGAGGAACGTCGCGACCTGCCTCTCGATGGTGGGCAGGCCGCTCATGGTGTCGATGCCGTAGGACCGCCCCTGCAGACCCTCGGCCTGGCCCCACAGGGCTCCGAAGTGGTCGGCGGCGAACCTGGCCGCACCGCCACCGTGCGCGCCGCTGGCATTCGAGCCGAACACGAAGATCTCGTCGGGACCGAGGGTTGTGATCATGCGACCACGATGCTCCGCGGCCGACGGATGCGCAATGGTCGTTTGGGCGCCTTACGCTGCCGGTCCCTGCTGCAGCAGTACGAACCCGTTGCCGTCGGGATCGGAGAACTGGGCCTGCGTGCCCCAGCCCACCGACTCGGGGTCGGAGACCTCGGTACCCGCCGCCGTCAAGGCCGCAACCACGCCGGCGATGTCGTCGGTGTGCAGCACGATGCCCTGCTGCCACCCGGGGCCGGCCTGTCCGGGGAACGGCGGGTGCAGGGTGAAGTCCACCGAGCTGCCCGCCGGCGCCACCGACAGCCAGCGCTGATCGCCGAAGGCGTTGTCGGCGGTGACCTCGAAGCCGAGCACGTCGCGGTAGAAGGCGAGCGCCCGGTCCTGGTCGGCAACGGGGATGGTGACGGTCTGGATGGCGAGTATCGGGCGCTCCGGCATGCGAACACGATACGCCAGCGTCGCACCGACCGACCTGGCGGGGGTTCGGTGATCGGGCGGATGCAGGAACCTCCGCCAGGTCATCCAACCCCCGCCGGGTCCGCAGGACGGCGCCGAGAGCACGCACCGGGAAACGGAAAAGGCCCCGTCGTGAGACGGGGCCTGATGTGCGCCCGGAGGGATTCGAACCCCCAACCTTCTGATCCGTAGTCAGATGCTCTATCCGTTGAGCTACGGGCGCATGTTCTCCGCCGGCCAACCGGCCGGAAGCAACCTACAGACTATATCCCAGACAGTGGCGTCTCACCAATTCGAGGGACGGATGCCGCCGCCTGGCGCGCGCGGTGGCGCTCCGGCGCGCCCTCCTCCCGTGCGGCGCAGCTTCGCTCCGACGACGCACCGAGCACCCTGCGCCGTCGGAGGAAGGATGCGCCCGACAGCGCCGTCGGAGGGCGGCAGCACGCCCGGATGGGCGCGTCCCGGGAGGAGCGGCATCCGTCACCCCTTGACGGCACCCCCGAGGCCGGCGCTGCGCAGGAACAGCCGCTGGAAGATGAGGAACAGCGCCACCGGGATGATCGTCGAGATGGCGAGCGCCGCGAGGAACACGTCGAGCTCGGTCTGCGACTGGATCGCGGGCAGCCGCACCGACAGCGGCTGCACGGCGGGGTCGGGCAGCACCAGCAGCGGCCAGAGGAAGTCCTTCCAGGCCGCGATGATCGCGAACACCGAGACCACGCCGAGGATCGGCCGCGACATCGGCAGCACGATCGACCAGAACACGCGGAACGGGCCGGCGCCGTCGGTCTTCGCAGCCTCGAACACCTCGCGGGGCAGGTTGTCGAAGAAGCGCTTGACCAACAGGATGTTGAAGGCGTTGGCGGCAGCGGGCAGCCACACGGCCCAATAGGTGTTCAGCATCGACGCCCCGATGATCGGCGGATGCAGGATGGTCAGGTACAGCGGCACCAGCAGCACGACGGCCGGAATGAACATCGTGGCGAGCACGGCCATGTTGAGGATCGGGGCGTACTTCGGCTTCAGCACCGACAGGGCGTAGCCCGCCGTCGTCGCCACGAGCACCTGGAACAGCCAGGACCCGGCCGCGATCACCAGCGTGTTCACGAAGTACTGGTCGATGTGCACGTCGTTCCAGGCCGACGACAGGTTCGCCCAGTCGATGCCGTTCGGCCACAGCTCGAACGGATGCTGCAGTGTGTCCTGCGTCGGGGTCACCGCTGCCTTCGCCAGCCACAGGATGGGTCCGAGGCCCGCGATCACGAGGCCGACGAAGAGCACGATGTGCACTCCCGTCATCGAGGCGCGCACTCCCCTTCCCCGACGTTCGTAGTCCGAGAGCACTCCACGGTCGACCGAGTCGTCGAGGGACTTGCGCGTCGTCCGGCGGCGGCCCTTGCTGCTCCTGATCAGAGTCCGGCGGCCGGCGGTGTCCGAGCTCACACTCGTGGTCAATTGGTGCTCCATCGTTCGGTCAGCTTGAAGTAGGCCCAGCTCATGAGGCCGAGGAAGATCGCGAGCATGAGACTCAGCGCCGTGGCCTCCCCGTAGTCGCCGCCGAGGGAGTTCTGGAACGCGTAGCGATAGATGAGCAGCAGGATCGTGAGCGTCGCATTGTTGGGCCCACCGCCCGTGAACAGGTAGGGCTCGAGGAACACCTGCGACGTCGCGATGATCTGCAGGATGAGCATGATGAACAGCACGCCGCGCAGCTGCGGCACCGTGACGTGCCAGACCTTGCGCCAGATGCCGGCACCGTCGACCTCGGCGGCGTCGTAGAGCTCCGGCGGCACGCTGATGAGCGCGGCGAGGTAGATGATGATCGAGCCGCCGGCCGCAGCCCAGGTCGCCTCGATCACGAGGGACGGCATGGCCGTCGCGGCGCTCTGCAGCCATGGTTGCGGCGGGATGCCGACCCAGCCCAGCACGGTGTTGAAGACGCCGTTCGGGCTGGCGTCGTAGAAGACCTTCCAGAGCAGCACGGCGACGACGGGCGGGATGACGACGGGCATGTAGGCGAGGGCGCTGTAGAGGCCCTTGCCTCGCTTGACCTCGCTCATGAGCACGGCGAGGAACAGCGGGATCGGGAAGCCGAAGATGAGGGCGAGGAGCGCGAAGTAGAGGGTGTTGAGGATCGCCGTGCCGAGGATGGGGTCGCTCAGCACGCGCTCGAAGTTGTCGAGCCCCACCCAGGTGGCCGGTTGCACGAGGTTGGTCTTCTGGAAGCTCATGACCACCGACTGCACGATCGGCGACCAGCTGAACACGGTGAACACCACGAGCATCGGGGCGAGGAACACCAGGTTCGACAGCCCGCCGCCGCGCACCCAGGTCGCGGGATTGCGCCGGCGCTTCCTCTTCTGGGGCACCGATGTCGGGGGCAGGGGCGGAGCAGTGTCTCGGACCACGGGAGGATCATCCGTGACTGTCATGGTGAGAGGTTCCTTCGTGTGGGGCGGCGGTGACCCTGGTGGAGGCCGGGCGACCCGGCTGGACGATCTGGGTGGTGAGAGGTCGGGTGGCGGATGCCGGTTCCCCGCTGAACGTGGGAACCGGCATCCGTCGTGGTCCCGTCCTACTGGGCGTCGAGCAGGGCCTGGGCGTCGGTGTCGGCCTTCGTGAGGAGGGCGTCGACATCGGCGTTCTTGTCGGTCAGCACGGCCTGGATGACGTTGTCGAGGAGGCCGTAGATGGGCTGGGTCTGCCCCTTGAACTCGCCGACGGGCTTCTGGTCGAAGATGCCGTCGAAGAAGCCGGCCATCTGGTCGGTCGGCACGTTCACGTAGGGCTTGATCCACTCCTGCTGCTGGTCGTAGGTGGCCTTGTCGAGCACCGGGAGGACCGGCGTTCCGACGGCTTGGTCGCTGTCGGCGAGAGCCTTGGCGTCGGCCTGGGCGGCATCCTTGTTCAGCAGCTTCTGCATGTAGTACCAGTCGATCCACTTCACGCCGGCGTCCTTGTGGGCGTCGTCGATCTTCGGGCTCATGACGGCGATGTCGCCGCCGCCGAGCACGCCGGCGTCAGCGCCGTCGGTGGGGATGACGGTCAGTCCGTACTGCTCGGGCTTCATCGAGAAGTCGCGCACGAGTGCGGTGTAGACGTCGGACCCGCTGGTGTACATGCCCAGGTTTCCGGCGGCGAACTCCTGGTTGATGCTTCCCCAGTCGAGCAGGAAGTTGTCGCCCATCGAGTCGTCCTCCCAGCGCAGGTCGTGGAAGTACTCGAGCGTCGCCTTGGTGCCCTCGTTGTTCAGCGTCGACGTGTAGGTGCCGTCGCCGTTGTCCTTCTGCATCTCGGCGCCGCGCGAGATGGACTGCGCGGTCAGCTGCCAGCCGCCGGTGTTGCCCATCGTCATCGTGGCGTACCCGGCCTTGCCGGTCTTCTCGGCGATGGCCTTGGCGTCGGCGCGCACCTCGTCCCAGGTGGTCGGAGGCTGGTCGGGGTCGAGGCCGGCGGCGGTGAACAGGTCGCGGTTGTAGTGCAGGCCCATGGCGTACGCCTGGCGCGGGAAGCCGAAGATGTTGCCCTTGTCGTCCTGCACCTCCCCGAGGATGATCGGGTTGAACTTGTCGGCGTACCCGAGGTCCTTGACCTCCTTCGTCACGTCCATGAGCTGGCCGTTCTCGAGCAGGGTCTTGGTGTCGGTGAACGGCACGGTGAAGACGTCGGGGAGGCTGCCGCCCGCGAGCTGGGCCGCGAAGGTCGGGGCCTTCCACTCGTACTCGACGCCGATGACGTCGATGTCGGGGTTGAGCTTCTCGAACTGCTTCTCCTGAACGGCGAAGGCGTCGTAGGCGGCCTGATCGGCGCCGGGCGGGAAGGTGGCGACGCGGAGCTGGAGCTTTCCGCCGTCCTCTCCCGATCCCGTGCCGCAGCCGGCGAGCGTGCCGACCAGGGCGAGCGCGGCGAATGACGCGATCGCGACCTTGGCTGCTGACTTCATTGTCGTGGTCCTTTCGGTGCTGTGTTTCTGTTGTGTGGTGGTGGTGGGTTGGTGCTGGGTCGTACGTGATTCCGCGGGCCGGATGTCACCCGCCCGCCTCCCGATCAGCTGGGCGTGATGCGCAGCCAGGCCGTGGAGTCCGTGGGCAGCAGGCCGCCGTCGAGCGGGCCGCTGGCGAGCAGGATGGCGTCGTGCTCCGGGAGCTCGACGGCAGTGCTCGAGAGGTTGGTCACGCACAGGAAGTGCGGGCCGCGCCTGAAGGCGAGGACGTCTCCGGAGTCGCCGACCCAGGTGAGGTCGCCGTCGCCGAGTTCCTCCTCCTGTCGACGGATGCGGAGGGCCTCGCGGTAGAGCCTGAGCATCGAGGCCGGGTCGGCCTCCTGCGCCTCGACCGTGAGCGCCGCCCAGTCGTCGGGCTGCGGCAGCCACGGCTCCATCGATGCCTCGCCTGGGCTGAAGCCGAAGGGCGCGGCGGTGCCGCGCCACGGCAGCGGCACGCGGCATCCGTCACGGCCGGGATCGACGCCACCCGAGCGGAAGTGCATCGGATCCTGCAGCAGCGTGGTAGGCAGCTCCACCTCGGGCAGGCCGAGCTCGTCGCCCTGGTAGATGTAGAGCGATCCGGGAAGAGCGGCCGTGAGCAGGGCGGCCGCTCGGGCACGGCGAGTGCCGAGGACGATGTCGGTGGGGGTGCCGAAGCGCTTCTTCACGAAGGCGAACGACGAGTCCTCACGGCCGTAGCGGGTGACCGGCCGGGTCACGTCGTGATTGGACAGCACCCAGGTGCTCGGCGCCCCGACAGGGGCGTGGGCGGCGAGCATGAGGTCGATCGAGGCGCGGAACTCGGCGGCGCCCCATGGCCGTGACATGAAGTCGAAGTTGAAGGCCGTGTGCATCTCGTCGGGGCGGAGGTAGTCGGCGAAGCGCTTCGCATCCGGTACCCAGACCTCGCCGACGAGCACGCGGGTGCCCTCGTAGGAGTCGGCGATCCGGCGCCAGGCGCGGTAGACGTCGTGCACCTCGTCGCGGTCCTCGGTGGGGTGCTCGCCCGGCCCGGGGTTCTCCGGCACCTCGGCGAGCGAGGGGTCCTTGATGAGGAGGCCGGCCGAGTCGATGCGCACGCCCGCGACACCGCGATCGAACCAGAAACGCAGGATGTCCTCGTGCTCGGCGACGACGTCGGGGTGGTTCCAGTTGAGGTCGGGCTGCTCGGGAGTGAACAGGTGCAGGTACCACTCGCCCGGCGTGCCGTCGGCGTTGGTGGTGCGGGTCCAGGTGTCGCCGCCGAAGTTCGAGACCCAGTGGTTGGGCATCTCGTCGCCGTTCTGGCCGAGTCCGGGATGGAACCAGAAGCGCTCCCGCTCGGGCGATCCGGGACCGGCGGCGATGGCCTGCTGGAACCACGGATGCTGATCGCTGACGTGGTTCGGGACGATGTCGATGATCGTGCGGATGCCGAGAGCCAGTGCCTCACTGATGAGCAGTTCGGCCTCGTCGAGGGTTCCGAACGCGGGGTGGATGTCGCGGTAGTCGCTGACGTCGTAGCCGCCGTCGGCCAGCGGCGACGGGTACCACGGGTTGAACCAGATGGCGTCGACGCCGAGGTCCTTGAGGTACTGCAGGTGCTGGCGCACCCCGCGCAGATCGCCGGTCCCGTCGCCATCGCTGTCGGCGAAGCTGCGCACGTAGACCTGGTAGATGACGGCACTGCGCCACCACAGGGCATCAGCTGCTGCCTGCTCCGGGGTTCCGGCATCGAGTACGGACATGGTCACTCGGAATGCTCCTCATCGCGTGTCGCACGGGTTCGTGCGCACCGCGGAGGGCTGGTTCTACGAGCGACTCCATCGGCGTGAGGTCGAACGTAGTGTTTGTAACAGATTGACGCAACAACTCAACAATCTGCAAGCAGCTTGCTCGGATCTGCGTAAAGTTTCGTGCGTCGGCGGCGCAAGTGATCCGTTCGGGCGCCCGCTCAGCGAGCCGCCGGCACCGCCGCGCGCCCGGTCGACGCCCGCACCACGAGCTCCGGTGCGAAGTAGAGCTCGTCGGTGATCGGCGAGCCGCTGGTCATCTGCCGCATCAGGAGCTCCACGATCATGCGGCCCATGGACTCGATGGGCTGGCGCACTGTGGTCAGCGGCGGCTCGGTGCAGTTCATGAGCGCGGAGTCGTCGTAGCCGATCACCGAGATGTCCTCCGGCACGCGCAGGCCGGCCCGTCGCACGGCTCGCACGGCGCCGAGGGCCATCGGGTCGCTGGCGCACACCATTGCAGTGACGCCCTCCTTGAGCAGCCTGGTCGCCGCCGCCTGGCCCGCCTCGAGCGAGTACAGCGAGTGCACGATGCGCCGTGCGGGCAGGTCGAGGCCCGTCGCGCCGGCGATCCGCTCCGCCGCCTCGAGCTTGCGGCGCGACGGCATGTGGTCCGTCGGGCCCAGCAGGATGCCGATCTCGCTGTGGCCCAGCTGCATCAGGTGACTGAAGGCCTGTTCCATCGACACGCTGTCGTCGCACGAGACCGTGGCGAAGTCGAGGTCGGGCACAGGGGCGTTCACGAGCACCGTCGGCAGGTTGAGCTCGCGCAGCCGCTCGTAGTGGTCGTGCGAGGTGTCGGCCTGCGCATAGGCGCCGCCGACGAAGATCACGCCGGAGACCTGCTGGTGCA
This sequence comes from Leifsonia sp. Leaf264, assembly GCF_001422325.1. Taxonomy (GTDB): domain Bacteria; phylum Actinomycetota; class Actinomycetes; order Actinomycetales; family Microbacteriaceae; genus Orlajensenia. The sequence goes on along the minus strand of NZ_LMMR01000007.1, from coordinate 160,073 downwards.
GCAGCAGCTCCACGTAGTCAGACTCCGAGATCCCGCCGGCAGTCTGGGTGCAGAGCACCGGCGTGTAGCCGTTCTGCGCGAGCCCGCCCGAGATCACCTCGGCGAAGGCCGGGAAGATCGGATTCTGCAGCTCGGGCATCACGAGGCCGACGAGCCGCGCCCGCTCCCCGCGCAGCTTGGTCGGCCGCTCGTAGCCGAGCACGTCGAGGGCGGTGAGGACTGTACGCCGAGTGGCCTCCGAGACGCCGGGCTTGTTGTTGAGCACCCGGCTCACCGTGGCTTCACTGACTCCGACCTTGCGTGCGACATCCGCCAACCGTCTCGACATGCCCGCAAGTGTACGACTTAATCGCGCAAACACGTGCGCCCTCGATCATCCGCCGGAGCGGACGATCGAGGGCGCCTGTCGTGCGTGCGACTACTTGGCCGTGCAGGCCGTGTTGACGGCGGCTGCAGCGTCGGAGATGTCGGTCATCGCCTTGGTCTGCGCGTCGGCGTCGAGCTGCTCGGGATCGGTCGGCACCGTGGCGATGTAGTCCTCACCGGCGTCGAGAGCGTCACTCAGGCCGTCGAGGGCCTTGTCGACGGCCTTGTTGTCGTCCCACTCGTCGGAGAGGGCGTCGACCCGCTCGTCGAGGGTGTCGAAGTAGGCCTTGGCGTCGGCCTGACCGGCCGACAGGTCGCCAGCGAGGGTGTTCTGCGCGCCGTTGTTGATGTCGCGCACCTCGGAACGGAGGGTGTCGCAGTTCTGCGCGGAGGCCGTCGAGTCACTCGACGAGCCCGAGGCGCAGCCTGTGAACAGCAGGGCCGCGGAAACGGCGATGGCGGCGATGATGGCCGGGCGGTTTGTCTTCATGGGTGTGGATCTCCCCTGTGTGTTGCGGGTGGAACGGATGGTGCAAAGCGTCAAGTTTACGCTTCACCCACCGACGCCGCCTGCCGCCGCTATTTCTTCCCGAACGCCTCGCGCCGGATCATCTGCGCGACGGTCGGCGCCCCCTCGGTGCTCGACACCGCCACGATGCGGCGGGCGTAGGTCGATTCCTCGGCCTGGCGCAGCAGGACGTTCGCAAGGTCGGCCCGCGACGTGAAGGCACCGGGCGTGTAGCGCTCGGCGTAGGCGTACGAGGTGACGCCGTCACCGTCGTACAGCCCGGAGGGGCGCACGATGGTCCAGTCCAGGTCGCTCGCCGTGACGATCTCCTCCATCCGGCGCATGTCGGCGTAGAGCTGGCGCCCGAACACGTTCACGATGACGGGCTGCAGCAGCTTCTCGAAGAGGAATCCACCGTGCGGGCCGGCGGCGGGATCGAGCGCGCTGGAGCTCACGCAGGCGAATCGAGTCACGCCGTTCTCGGCCATGGCGGCCAGGATGTTCCTCGCCCCCACGGAGTAGACGGTGATCTCGTCGCGGCCGTAGGGAACTCCGAGCGCCGAGAGCACGGCATCCGCTCCCTCCACTGCGGCAGACACGGCGGCTGCGTCGTACACGTCGCCCTCGACGATTCGGAGGGCGTCGTCGCGGAGCGGGAAGTCGGTGGGTCGACGGGTGACGGCCGTGACGTCATGGCCTGCGGCGAGCGCCTGCTGGACGAGCAGGCGCCCGGTGGGGCCGTTCGCCCCGAAGACGGTGATGTGCATGGGCTGCTCCAGTCGGTACCATATGTTCAGAGATCCATATCTTACGGAAACCATATCATATGACTATCGAAGAGAATGGGGCGGATGCCGCCCACCGTCGCGCCGTCACAGCAGCGAAGGACGGCCTCCGCGAGCTGCGCGTGCAGCTCTCGGTACTCAACCACCAGGTGGGGCTGCGGGCCGGGCTGCGCGATGTCGATCTCGACTGCCTCGATCTCATCTCGGCCAACGGGCCGCTGAGTCCCGGGGCGCTGGCCAGGCTCGCCGGAGTGCATCCGGCCACCCTCACCGGCATCCTGGACCGGCTGGAGAAGGGCCTGTGGATCGCCCGCGACCGCGATCCGGCCGATCGACGATCGGTGCTCATCCGGATCGAGCCGGAACGCAATCGCGAGATGTTCCGGCTGTACACGGGAATGAACAGCGAGATGGATCGACTGTGCGCGGACTACGACGAGGACCAGCTCGAGGTGATCACGGGGTTCCTGCGCCGATCGGCCGAGGCCGGCCGCGTCGCGACGGGGCTGTTCGCCGAGGAGTGACCGTTCGCCGAGGAGTGACCGGTCGCCGAGGAGTGACCGGTCGCCGAGGACTGAGCGAGGGGCTCGGCGCGACGGGCGCCGAGCCGACCGGACTCAGTACCAGTTGACCGACTGGCTGTGGCTCCACGCCGAGCACGGTGAGCCGTAGCTGCCCGCGATGTAACCGAGACCCCAGGAGATCTGTGTCGCGGCATTCGTGGCCCAGTCCGAACCGGCGCTGGCCATCTTCGATCCCGGCAGGGCCTGCGGGATGCCGGTGGCTCCGGAGCTGCCGTTGCTGGCGTTGACGTTCCAGCCGGACTCCTTGGTCCAGAGGCTGTCGAGGCACTGGAACTGGTCGTCGCCCCAGCCGTACTGGGTGGCGGCGAGCTGGCGCGCCGTGGCGCGAGCTCCGTCGGGGGTGTTCGCGACGCGTGCGGCCTCAGCTGCGGCGGCGGCCGCGGCATCCGCAGCGGCGACGGCTGCTGCCGTCTGGTCGGCGGCGGCCTGCGTCGCGTCGGTGAGTGCGACGGTGCGACCGACGCTGAGCAGCCTGTAGTCGGCGAGCTGGGAGACGCTGGTCTCCAGGGCTGAGGCATCGACCTTCGACGTGGCCGAGGCGATGACCTTGTTGGCGCTGGCGATGGTGGTCTTCGCGGCACTCTGCGCCTTGTAGGCGGCGATGTCCTCGTAGAACGAGAGGTGGTCGCTGTCGAGAGCGCCCTGCTGGGAGAGGGCGGCGGTCTCGCGCTGGGCGGCGGCCTGGTCGGTGCTGGCGTTGGCGATGAACGGGGCTGAGAGCACGCTTCCGGCTGCGACGAGCGCGATGGCGGTGGTCGCGATGATGCGGTTGCGGCGGGTGCGGGGAGTGATGGTGGGGGCGTGACGGCGCACAGGGGTCCAATGCTCGTTCTTCCCTGCTGCGGGCGACGGACTGCGTGATGGCAGGCGTGAGCCGCGGCGCTGCACCTCGGGTCGTGCAGCACACAGGCTGGCTGTGGCACGGGAATCGGGCCCGTGCCCCGCGTGGCTGACCACGCAGAACTCTGCCACTGCCGCGCGATGCGCGGTCAGTGGCAGAGCGGATCATGCCGATGGGGGGATCGGCACGTCCTGAAGAAATCTAGGCGATCGCCCTGTGCAGGTTCTGTACCGGGGCTGGCATAGCGCTGAGAGCGCGCACACGGCACCGACGGCGCGGACGGACCCCGCGCGCCATTGCGGCGGCGCATGCGGCGTGGGCCGGGCGGCCTCAGCTCGCCTCGGCCGCCCTCGATGGAGCTGCGGCATCCGAATAGCTCGATGTCACCAGGATGGGCAGGTGATCGGACGAGCCGCGCGGCAGCGTGACCACGCTCTCGATCGAGAGCCCGACCGACGTCGCGAGGTCGAAGTGGCCGCGGAACACCTTGTAGCGCGTGTAGGTGCGGCTGTCGCTGAGGGTGAGATCGTAGCCGGATGCCGTGATCTTGTCGCTCAGTCCCGCCTTGAACACGGGGTAGTTGTAGTCGCCGACCATGAGCACGGGCAGGCCGGGGCCCATCAGCTGCATCTCGGCGAGCGCGGCGTGGATCTGCTTGCGCCGCAGCGAGTTGAGCGCCGTGAGAGGGGCCGCGTGGAACGACGCCACCACGAACTCGCGGTCGTGCTCCTCGTCGCGGAGCCTCACGGCGATGAGACGCTCATGGGCCGGCTTGGCCACGCGGTCGTACAGCGAGCGCTTGAGCTCGAAGGCCTTCGTGCGCTGCACCGTGTACTGGCCGTTGCGGTGGTACACGGCCAGGCCGAGCCTGTTGCGAGCCGTCGCATCGGACAGGTGGAGGTCGCCGATGAACTCCGGCAGCGCCCTGTCGTCGCACTCCTGCAGGCACAGCACGTCGGGCGAGTGACGCTGCACGATCTCCGTCAGCTCGCCGATCGCGCGGTGCTTCCGGAGGTTGTAGCTGATGACCTTCACGGTGACTTCTCCCGTACTCGGCGGACCCGTCAAGCCTACGGCGATGGCGGACGCACGTCTGAACGTGGACTGTGCAGCGACTGAAAAGTATGATGCCGGCGGCTGTCGCGGATGCCGTCCTCAGCCGATCGGTTCGATCAGCGTCGGGTCCTCGGGGTCGACCGTGCGCGTGTTGTTCACTCTTGGGTCGACCTCGAACGTCGTGATGGTGGCCGCCACCTTCTCGGACTCGGCGTCGAGCAGCGCGAGGAGGTGCTCCTTGCCGCCGTCGTCGAGCTTCACCGGCGCCAGGTACTCGTCCCAGACCGCGCGCTCGAGGAAGACCGGCATCCGATCGTGGATCTCGCCGGAGGCATCCCGAGCCGCCCGGGTGATGATGGCCGTCGACACCACCCACTGGTCGTCGACCTTGCGGGCCGTCGCGAGACCGGCCGCCGCGAGCAGGCTCCCCGGGCCCTGGATGAAGTGCGCCCGCTTGTGACCGGGTTCGCCCTCCCACTCGTAGTAGCCGCGCATCGGCACGATGCAGCGCGAGCCGGCGAAGGCGCCCTTCCACATGCCGTTCGTGGCCACGGTCTCGATGCGCGCGTTGAAATTGGGGCGTTTCGAGTCCTTGATGAACGAGGGATGGAAGTCCCACACGGCCGGCTCGATGCTGCGCGTGATCTCGCCGGTGTCGTGGTGCTGGCGCTCGCGCACTATGGGCACGACGTCGGTCGGCGCGATCGAGTACGTCGGACGCCAGTCCCTGTAGTCGTTGCCCTGCGCCACGAATTCCTGGATGAGTTCATCGACTTTCGCGTCGTTGGCGAATCTTCCGCACATCCCGCCAGTCTGTACGACATCCGGATGCCGGCACCAGTGCCGCTCGAGATGCTGGTGCGGGAGGCCGAGACCCAGTAAATTCGGACCACTACTTCCGCAACCCGAATGCTGGAGGTCTCGGTGGCATCGACGTCGGCACGGTTGAGAGCATGGCTGACCCGTCGGCCGCACACGATCACGGCGATCTGCCTCCTGGCCGTCGCATTATGGGTCGGCGCCAGCACTCCGGCGGATGCGATACCGAGTCGGGTTCCGACTGCATCAGACGACGCCGTCTGCCAGAGAGCGGCCTCGCTCTTGGCGAAGGGCGACGCGGAGGCCGCCCTGACGCTCATCCAGCAGTATCGCCAGCCCGCCATCGACCGGGGATCCGCCGGACTCGCCGGAGCCGGCGACGGCGACCTTGCGACAGCATGCGCCGATGAGTGGGCCGACGCGCTCGCGCACTCCCCCGCACCGACGAAGACCCCCGCCCAATCCATCGGCGATGCGTGGGACGGCTTCGTGGAGTCGTCTCTGATGCCGCTCGCTGGTCTTCTGTCCGCGCTTCTGGTCACGTGGGCGACCATCTTCCTGCTGGCCAGGGTGGGCGCCGCGTTTCTCCCAGCGCTCAGCACCGGTTCGACGACCGAGAGGCGGAGGAAGGACGACGTCGCAGGCGGTCTGGTCACCGTCGCCATCTCGACCGTCGGATTCTTCCTGGCGGTCACCGCCGGCCTGCTCTCGATGTACCCGCTCGGGATCCGGATCGTCGTGATCGCCGTTCTCGCCTTCCTCGTCATCGGCGGCACTGTGAAGATCGCACACGCTCTCGCCACGCGGCGGAGCATGCAGGTGAGTGTCGTCGACAAGACCGGCGCCCTTCAACGAGGACCGACCGATGATCTGACCGCGTGCCTGCGGAAAGTGGGAGATGCGCCCGCAGGCAACATCGCCCTGCCACGGCCCACGGACATCACGGACTTCGTCGCGTTGACGACGCAGGCGGAGTCCAAGCTCTCGGCCTTCGTCGGTTCCGTCATCCAGCTCCTGCTGAACATCAATCCGTGGAGGCTCGGGGTGACGGTCCTCGATGACTCGACCGCCATCTTCAGCCTTGACCGCAACGGACGAACCCAGCGCGTCGAGAAGGTCGGTCTCGATTCGTCGCCCGGTATCGTCGCCGAGGCCCGCGGGCCGGCGATGATGCAGATGGCCGCGGCCTTCGCCACTCTCGAGGTGGCCGCCTCCTACGACGACATGAACGGGTTCTACGGTGCCACGAGGTGGAAGAGCATCGGCTACACGATGATCGCCCTGTCCACGAAGGACAGCGGATCTCGCAGGGAACTCCTCCGCGAGGCTGTGAAAGCCGACAGCAACAACCTCCGGGCCCAGGCGATCCTGTTGTACGGCGAGAACATAGCGAAGACCGATTCGCCCACGCTGTCAGCGTTCATGGACGCGCTCGAGCCGATGATCAACCACTCGTCCCTCCTCGCCGGCTTCGAACCGGTGTTCCGCGAGGTCGAGGTCAACGCCGCGCCGCGTCCAGAAGAGCACGCTGAGCCCGACTTCCTCATGCTCCAGCTCCTGTACAACTACATCGTCGCCGCCCGCAATCGGGACGCAGCCGCATACAACGAACGAGCAGCCGGAAAGCCGACGACTGATGTCGCACCACTGACAATCGAGGGAAAGGCCCGTCTCATCGAGGCCTTCGATGCACTGCTGCCCGCCCTTTTCAGAGATCCCCCGCGTGAGCGGGAGGAGGCGATCGATCAGCTCCGCCAGCGGTCCGCGATCTCCCGCGACCGTTTCAAAGCCATCGTCAGCGATCCGAGCGATGACGACCTGCGTGCCGCTGTCGGCCTCTGGTTGAGCCAAGGGCGAACGTCCATGGACCCCGATGTCGCCTACTCGTACGCCACGGCGATCGCGCAACGTCATCGTGGGCACCCTGCCAGACGAGCGGCGGCTGTTGCAGCACCGTTGCGGCGCGCGCTTCCGACTCCCGGCGAGAGCGGAGTCGCAGACGACCCCGAGCTCGGTCCCTTCGCGACCATCGACGAGATCCGTCGGCTCGTCCTGCTCGACACGACCGACGTATGGACCCTCGGACGGTTCCGTGAACTGAAACCGGCTCTGAAGACAGTCGGGATCAACACTCCACTCGACCCGGAACTGCCCAACCTTCCGGGACTTCGCGAGCACCTGAAGCTCGATCCGCCCGAGTTCCGTCACCTTCTGGACAGTGCGGCCATCATCAGGGTCGTCCTGGCCGTGCTCGATGACCCCGCGCCCGCCGAGCTCGCGCCGATCCGCCCCAGGAGGATCGCCGCGGCCGGGTACTTCACGGACGACCGCAACTTCAGCGTCCGCGGACTGACGGAGGCACTCCAAGGCCCCGAGACCTTCGTCGAGACCCTCGCCGAGCTCGGCAAGGCGCTCTTCTGGAAGCCGACCATCGACGAGGAGGTCGCCTTGACCGTCCTCCTCACCCGGTTGCAGGGGGCGCTTCCCGCCCATCCGTGAATGCGGGCATCACGCAGCCGTAGAGCGCGCCACGTAGACCGTGTTCGACGACGTGCCGCCGGTGATCGGGTTCGCGAAGTCGACGACGTGCGCCACGGGGTCGGCGAAGACGCGCGCCATCCTCGCCAGGAACTCCTCGTCGGGCGGATCGTCGGACCACAGCGCGAACACTCCGCCGTCGACGAGGTGCCGCGCGAGGGCCTGCAGCCCGGCCACGGTGTAGAGATCGGCGTGACTCGGGTCGAGCTGGTGCCGCGGGGAGTGGTCGACGTCGAGCAGGATCGCGTCCCAGCGGGCATCGCCGTCGCCCGGTCCCCGCCGCATCACCGCGAAGAAGTCGTCGAGCACGAGGCTGGTGCGGGGATCCGTCGTCAGAGTCTTCGAGACCGGCAGCAGTCCGCGCTCGTGCCAGTCGATGACCGCCGGCATCGTGTCGATCACGGTCAACGAGCGCACCCGGGGGTCGCGCAGCGCGGCGATGGCGGTGTAGCCCAATCCCAGCCCGCCCACGAGCACGTCGAGCGACGCCGGTTCGTCGCCGACGGATGCCGCCAGCCCGAGAGCCGCCAGCTCCTCCTCCGCGACCGTGAAGAGGCTCGACATCAGGTACTCGTCGCCGAGCTTCACCTCGAAGACCTCCACCCCGAGCGACGGCTCGACGCGACGCCGCAGGCTGAGGTCGCCCATCGCGGTCTGCTGCCAGTCGAGTTCCTCGAAGCGCATGCTCATACCGCTGATCATCGCATCCGTCTGCGAGAGGACGCCCGCGCACGGTCGACGGATGCCGACACCATGCCGCGGCGTCCCCTCGTGCGAGGCGGCACGTGCGAGGCGGCACGTGCGAGGCGGCACGTGCGAGGCGGCACGTGCGAGGCGGTGCGGGCGAGGCGGCGCGGGCACGAAAAAACCGCCGGATCACGGAGGATCCAGCGGTTGAGCGGAGACGGAGGGATTTGAACCCTCGGTACCCTTTCGGGTACTCCACCTTAGCAGGGTGGTGCACTAGGCCGAACTATGCGACGTCTCCAGGATGCTCGCGAGCGAACACACCTCAGCAATCATAACCGCACTTCGCGCCCCGTCAGAATCGAGGCGCCGGACCGACGCGTGATGGGCGTCACGGGGAGATCGACAGGAAGATGAAGGCGGCGAAGATCACGAGGTGCACGCCGCCCTGGAGGCGGGTCGCCCGACCGGGTACGAGCGTGAGGATGCTCACCAGCACCGTGAGCACGAGGAGCACGATCTGCGTCGATCCGAGCCCGAGGGCGAGGGGGCCCGCGATGAAGAAGGAGGCGACGGCCATCGCCGGGATCGTGAGCCCGATGCTCGCCATCGCGGAGCCGAGCGCCAGGTTGAAGCTGGTCTGCACCTTGTTCTGACGGGCGGCGCGCACGGCGGCGATGCCCTCGGGCAGGAGCACCAGGAGCGCGATGACCACGCCGACGAAGGAGGGCGGGAAGCCCACGGCCGCCACGCCGGCCTCGATGGACGGCGACTCGAGCTTGGCCAGGCCGACGACGGCGACCAGGGAGACGAGCAGCAGGACGAGACTGACGAGCGCCTCGCGACGCGACGGCGTGCTCGCGTGCTCACGGGCATCCGCAGTCCGGCCCCTCTCCCCCTCGGTCACGACCGGAACGAACATCTCCCGGTAGCCGACGGTCTGGGCCGCGACGAACATGCCGTAGAGCACCACCGATGCCAGGGCGACGAAGATCAGCTGCGGTGAGCTGAACACCGGTCCCTGCGACGAGGTGAACGTGGGCAGCACGAGGCACAGCGTCGCGAGCGCCACCACCGTCGCCAAGGCGCCGCCCGTGCCCTCGGCGTTGAACTTCACCGGGCCGTGCTTGAACGCCCCCAGGAGGAGCGCGATGCCGACGATGCCGTTGAGGGTGATCATGATGGCCGCGAACACGGTGTCCCTGGCCAGGGTCTCCGAGCCCTCGCCGCCGGCGGTGACCAGGGTGATGATGAGTGAGACCTCGATGACTGTCACCGAGACCGCCAGGATCAGCGAGCCGAATGGCTCGCCGACGGCATGGGCGAGCACTTCGGCGTGGTGGACGGCGGCCAGCACGACGGCAGCCAGCGCGACGGCGACCAGGGCGACCACGACGCCGTTGAGGTCCCGGCCCCACCCGGCGACCAGCACCACGATGCCCAGCACCGGGACGACGATCGGCAGCCAACGCTGCAGGCGTCCGCCGGAAGGCGTCTCGATCGATGGCGTGCCTGGAGTCTCTGGGTCGGGAGACTGGGATGTCATCGGCTCGGTGCCGCCTTCCGTTCGGCTACTGGTCGTCGAGTGTTCGGCCGCTCGAGCAGGTGTACTGCCCCGCGGTCTGGCCCTCTGCATCGACCTCGGTCTTGGTCGTCGGAGCGGTGGTCGCCGGCGGCTTGCTCGGGTCGGTCGTGGCTGTCGGCTTCTCGGTGGCCGTCGGCTCCTCGGTGGCAGCGGGAGTCTCGGTGGCGGCCGGCGCGTTCGGGTCGGCGACCGATCCGCCGGTGTCGCCGGTGAGCGAGATGGGCTGGTCGGCGAGCAATGCGGCGTTCAGGGCGTCGGCCGCGTCCTCGCGCGGCACGACGCCACCCTCGGTGCTGCCCGTCGGGTACTGCACGAACACGACGCTGTTGAGGTCGATGTCCTTCAGCGCCATCGCGATCGAGACCATGGTGTCCATGTTCTGCAGGCTGTTCGACAGCTTCATGTTGCTGAGCGCCGCCTTCGCGAGCGAGTACAGCTTCACGGGGTTCGTGAGGGTGTCAGCACTCTTGATGGTGCGCACCAGCGACGACAGGAACACCTGCTGGTTCGAGATGCGGGTCAGGTCGCTGCCGTCTCCCACTCCGTGGCGGGTGCGCAGGAACTGCAGGGCGGCGAGGCCGGAGAGCGTGTGCATTCCGGGGTCGAGGTAGGTGTCGGTGTGGTCGTCCTCGATGCGCTCGGCGACGCAGACGGGAACACCGCCGACGGCATCCGACATCGCGATGACTCCGTTGAACTGCACCTCGGCCGCGAACGGGATCGAGAGGCCCGTGAGCTGCTCGACGGTGAGCACGGTGCAGGCGAGGCCGCCGTAGCCGAGGGTGGTGTTGATCTTCTGGCTGCTCATCGCGTCGAAGGTGCCGCCATCGGGGTCGGGGCACTCGGGGATGGGCACGAACATGTCGCGGGGGAAGCTGATGACCGATGCGCTGGAGTGGTCCTGCGCGATGTGGAGGAGCATGGTGACGTCGTTGAGGTCGCCGCTCTCCTCGCCGTAGCCGCCGCCCTGGCCCTCGCGGCTGTCACTGCCGACGAGGAGCACGTTGGCTCCGCCGTCGATGGCGCCGATCTGCGGGATCGCGCCAAGGGTCTTCTCGTTCTCGAGGGTGACGCCCGGGCCCACCTCGGAGGCGAGGCTGAGGCTCGCGATGCCGACGACGGACACGCCGGCCACGAACACGACGGCCATCGCGGAGGCGAGCGCCTTGAACGCCGTCGCCGTCGCACTGGACTTCTTCAGCCTGCCGTGCCTGGCAACGCCCGGGGTCTTCAAGGACCGGCGGGAGTGATGGCGAAGATCGTCGCTCACACAGTTCCTCTCAATAGTCGGATGCGCTGTCAGGGGCTGGCGGAGGGCGTGGGATTCGAACCCACGAGACATTTCTGCCCACCAGTTTTCAAGACTGGCTCCATCGGCCGCTCGGACAGCCCTCCATGTTCAGTTCAGGCTGATTCGCCTTCGCGAATGGGGGTGGCATGAAACGAACAGGGCTCGATTCTAGCCGATGACGGTGTTCTCACAGTTCCAGACGTACCTGCGAAGGCTCTGCATGAGCCCCGTGGAAACGCCGGTTGATCAGCAGCGGCGGGCTGACGGATGCCGATCGAGGCACGCATCCGGCATCCGCATGCTCAGTCCCCGAAGCTCTGCAGCGCCCGGGCGAGGCCGTCGTCGTGCACCGATGCGGTGACCTCGGTCGCGACGTCCTTCACCTCATCCGGCGCCTGTCCCATGGCGACCGCGCGCCCCTCGACGCCGGCCCAGCGGAACATGTCGATGTCGTTCCTGCCGTCGCCGGCGGCGAACACCCGCGAGCGCGGGATTCCGAGGTGCTCGCGCACCCGCTCGAGGCCGGTCGCCTTGTTCACGCCGTCCGGCGCGATGTCGAGCCACGCCGTCCAGCCGATGGCGTAGGTCACCTGGTGCAGGCCCATGCCCTCGACGATGGAGAGGAACTCCTCGAGGTCGTGGTCGGGCGAGACCACGACGACTCGGGTCGCGGGCTGCTCGGCGAGCTGCTCGAACGGCACGAGGCGCGCATTCTCGAGATTCCACTCGGTCATGCCATCCGTGTACAGCCTGAATCCCGTCGGATCCTCGACCATGAACCGACCCGTCGGCAGGTGGGTGCGGATGCGGTCCAGGACGGGGCCGGGATCGAACGTCTCCACGTGTGCGCGCCTGTAGCCGTCGGCCTCCGATGCGTCGCGCTCCATGACGAGGGCACCGTTGGAGCACACCACGAACTCCGGTTCGAGGCCGAGGTCGTCGAGCACGGACTTGGACGCCGACCAGCTGCGCCCCGTTGCGAGGGTGACCTCGTGGCCGAGTTGCCGCACCCGTTCGATCTCGTCGCGCACGGCGGCACTCAGCGTCTCGTCCTCGTGCAGCACCGTTCCGTCGACATCGAGCGCGATGAGCCAGCGCTCGGATGCCGCCACGGGAGTGATGTCGTCGTCCTCGGGCGCGAGGCTCATCGGCTGGCGACAGGCTCGAGGACCTCGAGGCCGCCGAGGTAGGGACGCAGCGCCTCCGGGACGCGCACGGATCCGTCGGCCAGCTGGTGGGTCTCCAGGATGGCGACGATCCAGCGGGTGGTGGCGAGAGTGCCGTTCAGGGTGGCGACAGGAGCCGTCTTGCCGCTCTCGGTGCGGTAGCGGGTGTCGAGGCGGCGCGCCTGGAAGGTGGTGCAGTTGCTGGTCGAGGTGAGCTCGCGGTAGGCATTCTGCGTCGGCACCCAGGCCTCGACGTCGAACTTGCGGGCCGCACTCGATCCGAGGTCTCCGGCCGCGGTGTCGATGACACGGTAACTGAGCCCCAGCGACTGCAGCATCTCCTCCTGCAGGGCGAGCAGGCGCTCGTGCTCCGCCTCGGCCTCGGCGGGCATGATGTAGCAGAACATCTCCAGCTTGTTGAACTGGTGCACGCGGATGATGCCGCGGGTGTCCTTGCCGTGGCTGCCCGCCTCGCTGCGGTAGCAGGTGCTCCAGCCCGCGTAGCGGAGGGCGCCCTTCTCCACGTCGATGATCTCGTCGGAGTGGTAGCCGGCGAGCGCGACCTCGCTGGTGCCGGTGAGGTAGAGGTCCTCCTTGGGGAGGTAGTAGACCTCGTCGGAGTGGGCGCCGAGGAAGCCCGTGCCCTGCATGATCTCGGGCTTCACCAGCGTCGGCGTGATGAGAGGAACGAACCCCGCGGCGAGCGCACGGTCGAGCGCCATGTTCATGAGTGCGATCTCGAGGCGGGCTCCGATGCCCTTGAGGTAGTAGAAGCGGGCGCCGCTGACCTTGGCTCCGCGGCTCATGTCGATGGCGTCGAGGATCTCGCCGATCTCGAGGTGGTCGCGCGCCGGGAAGTCGAACGTGGGGATCTCGCCGACCTCGCGGAGAGTGACGAAGTCGTCCTCTCCCCCGGCGGGAACGCCGTCGATGATGACGTTGCCGATACCCCGCACGATCTCGTCGAAGCGGGCAGCGGCATCCGTCGCCGTCTGGTTCGCCTCCTTCACGCGGGCCGCGAGCTGCTGCACCTCGGCGACGAGGGCCTTCTTCTCGTCGGGTGCCGCCTGGGCGACGCGCTTGCCGAAGGCGTTCTGCTCGGCTCGCAGCCGCTCGAACTCCGAGATGGCTGACCGACGGATGCCGTCGGCCTCGAGGGCCTCGTCGACGAGGGCGGGGGAATCCCCGCGGGCCTCCTGCGAGGCCTTGATGACGGCAGGGTGGTCGCGGAGGAGTACGGGATCGATCACGGTCGTCAGTCTACAATCGCGGGACTCCGCGCCATTCTCGGGCCGGCGCCCGAGGGGCCGGACTCACCCGACCGATCCGCCGACCCATGCAATACGGTGGGACGCATGACAGCAGCCCCGCCCCAGACCCCGCGGGCGGCGGTGATCGTCAACCCGATCAAGGTGGATCCGACGGCGCTTCGGGCGATCGTCGCGCGGCACTCCGACTGGCACGGCTGGGCCGATCCGCTCTGGTTGGAGACGTCGGTCGAGGACCCGGGCAGCGGGGTCGCCGCCCGGGCGGTCGAGGCCGGAGTGACGGTGGTGCTCGCCGCCGGCGGCGACGGGACCGTGCGCGCTGTCGCCGCGGCCCTCCGTGGAACCGGCATCCCCCTCGCGCTGGTGCCGTCGGGGACGGGCAACCTGCTCGCCCGGAACCTCGGCCTGCCCCTGGGCGATCTCGATTTCTCCGTGCGCCTCGCCTTCGACGGCACGAGGCGGCCCATGGACGTGGGCATGGCGTCCGTCGTCACCGAGGACGGAGCATCCGCCGACCATGCCTTCGTCGTCATGGCCGGCCTCGGCCTCGATGCCGACATGATCGCGACAGCCAACCCCGAGCTCAAGAAGAAGGTGGGCTGGCTCGCCTACGTCGACTCGGGCATGCGCGCGCTGCCGAAGGCCGAACGCTTCAGGCTGCGGTACTCGATGGGCGACGAGGAACACCGCCATCACGCGCGCATCAGCACCGTGCTCATCGGGAACTGCGGCACGTTGCCGGGCAACATCCTGCTGTTCCCGGAGGCCAAGGTCGACGACGGCATCCTCGACATCGCGATGATGCAGCCCCGCACCCTGTTCGGCTGGCTCGACGTGTGGCGCCGCGTCGCCTGGGAGAACCGCGTGATGCGGAAGTTCGCCTTCGGTCGGCGCATCATCAAGCTGACGGATGCCGCCGCTCCCGCCACGATGACCACCATGCGCGGCCCGCGCATCAGCATGCACCTCGAGGAGCCGCGCTTCTTCGAGCTCGACGGCGACGAGGTGTCCGTCATCAGCTCGATGACGGCCTGGGTCGACGATGACGCCCTCGTCGTGATGGTGCCGCCGACGCTCGACGGGCGCTGACGCTCGTAGCCTGCGGTCCGTCGTTCGCGCCCCGTCAGCCGCTGGGGACCGTCAATGAATGGGACGCCGCGCCGACGCGTGCCAGCGTGCGGTGGCGTACGCGAGGATCGCGAGGCCGCAGGAGAACAGCAGCACCGCCGATGCCGGCAGCACGAGCACCTGCACGATGCTGATCGTCGCCCAGTCGACGCCCGCGTACTCCTGCTCAGTGCGCCGGCCCGGCAGCATGAACGACAACGCGGCCGCCCCGACCGCGCAGCCGATGGCGCCGAGCACCAGTCCGGCCCAGAGCGCACGCAGCCAGGGGTTCACGGCTCCTCCTCGCCGAGGGAGGCATCGGCGTCGTCCGGATGCGCGGCCAGCCAGCCGAGCGCCCGCGACAGGGTGAGGGCGACCAGGCCGATCAAGCCCACCATCACGGCCGGCGGTGCAATGGCCCAGGCCGAGACGCCGAACGCGTCGCCGAACGCCGAGATGCCGAACCCTCCGCCGGAGGTGGTCGTCGCACTCTGCACGATGAGGGCGACCCCGACGGCGACCAGGGCGACGCAGGCGATCCAGAGCGCGATGAGGTAGGGATTGCGACCGCCGACGGATGCCGCTGGCGTCCGCGCCCGGTGCGGCTGCTGTTCGGCCACGTTGGCCGGCTCGGCGGCCGGAACCGACCCCGCCCCGGCCCCGGCCCGCATGGATGCCGCCGGCTGCACCGGGGTGCGTGCCGCGGGACGGGCGACCGGCGGCTCGATGGGGCGCGGGATCGTCGCCTTCACGGTCGAGGCGAACGCCGGCCTGTCGTCGACCTCGTCAGCGGAGATCGGACGGCGCAGCTGCTCGTGACGCTCGGGATCGTAGCCGCGCTGGAAGCGGGGATCGAAGCGCGGATCGAGTCCGCGACGTTCCTCAGGGCGCGGCGTGACCGGCGCCGACGCCGGCTCGGCCGGAGCTGAAGCGTCCTGGTAGCCGCGCTGGAAGCGGGGATCGAACCGTGGATCGAGTCCGCTGCCGTCGGCGGCCGGCACGTCCTCGTCGTTCGGAGCCCCGTTCTCGGCCATCGGCTACATCCCCGTCACGGCATCCGTCACGGATGCGTCGGCGTCAGCCTGCGGCTCGCCGCTCACCAGGCCGCGCAGCCAGTCCCGCGCCTCGATGAACACCTCGTCCTCGTAGCGCGAGGTGAACTCGATCTGCTGCTTGTCGGCGCGCGGGTAGGAGCCGAGGAAGATGACCTGCGGGCTGAAGCGGCGCAGGCCGAGGAGGGCATCGGCCACCCTCTCGTCGAGGATGTGGCCGTCGGCGTCGATGACGAACCGGTAGCGTCCGAGGGCGTCGCCGATCGGACGCGATTCCAGCAGGCTGAGGTTGACGCCGCGGGTGGAGAACTGCTCGAGCATCTCGAGCAGGGCACCGGGGTGGTCGTCGGGGAGCTCGACGATGAGGCTGGTCTTGTCGGCACCGGTCGGGGCCGGGATCGACAGCTCGCGACCGACGAGCACGAAGCGCGTGACGGCGTTGGGGTTGTCGCCGATGTCCTCGGCGAGCACGTCGACGTCGTAGTGGTTGACGATGCCCGGCGGGGCGATCGCCGCATCGGCCTGCGTGCTCTGGAACAGTTCCGAGGCTGCGGCCACGTTGCTGGTCGACGGGATGTGCCCGTGCGTCGGGAGGGCGGCCTCGAGCCAGCCGCGCGTCTGCGCATAGGCGACAGGGTGGGCGTTGACCACGTTCACCTGGTCGATGGTGGTGCCGCGTCGGGCGACCAGCACGAAGTTCACCGGAACGAGGTACTCGCCGATGATGCGGAGGCCCGAGACGTTGGCCAGCGCATCCTGCGTGGCCGAGACCCCGCCCTCGATCGAGTTCTCGATGGCGATCATCGCGGCGACGCTGCGGCCGCTGATGACGTCGGCGAACGCCTCCCCCACGTTGTTGACGGGGCGCCAGGTCTTGCCGGCAGCAGCCTCGACCTGCGCCAGGGCTGCCTCGGTGAAGGTGCCGGCCGGTCCGAGGTAGCTGTAGGTCTCGTGGGCGGCGTCGGCGGCGGGCTCGTCTGGCATGGGCATAGCCTAGCCACGAGGTGTGGCGCTACGCCCTCGAAATGCGACGCCCGCGATGCCAGACTGGGCACCATGACGGATCGCGCAGGAACGCCGGCCAAGAAGTCCGACCTCATCGATGTCGAGGCTCTCATCCACGCCTACTACGAATTGAAGCCCGACCCCTCCATACCCGAGCAGCGGGTGGTGTTCGGCACCTCGGGCCATCGAGGCAGTTCCCTCACCACGTCGTTCAACGACTGGCACATCGCGGCCACCACCCAGGCCATCGTGGAGTATCGCGCAGGCCAGGGGATCACCGGCCCGTTGTTCATCGGTGCAGACACGCACGCCCTGAGCGCCCCCGCCATGACGACGGCACTGAGCGTGCTGGTCGGCAACGGCGTCGAGGCCATGGTCGACGAGTACGACGACTGGGTGCCGACACCGGCCGTCTCGCTCGCCATCATCACCTGGAACAACGACGCCGCCCATCGCGCCGCCGGCGAGACCGCCGACGGCATCGTCGTCACTCCGAGCCACAACCCGCCCTCCGACGGCGGATTCAAGTACAACCCGCCGCACGGCGGCCCGGCCGACTCCGATGCGACCAGCTGGATCGCGACCCGTGCCAACGAGATCATCGCCGACGGCATGCACGCCGTGAAGATGGCCGAGCCGAGTGCCGTCCAGACATATGACTACCGCGGCATGTATGTGGCCGACCTCGCGAACATCATCGACTTCGACGCCATCAAGCGCAGCGGCATCCGCATCGGCGCCGATCCCCTGGGCGGGGCATCCGTCAACTACTGGGGTGCCATCCGCGACTATTACGGCATCGACCTCACCGTGGTGAACGAGACCGTCGATCCGACGTGGGAGTTCATGACCCTCGACTGGGACGGCAAGATCCGCATGGACCCGTCGAGCCCGTCGGCCATGGCGAGCGTGCTGAAGCACCAGAGCGAGTACGACATCCTCACCGGCAACGACGCCGATGCCGACCGTCACGGCATCGTCACCCCCGACGGTGGCCTCATGAACCCCAACCACTACCTCGCCGTCGCCATCGAGTACCTCTACGGCCACCGCGGAGGATGGCGACAGGATGCCGCCATCGGCAAGACGCTGGTGTCGTCGAGCATGATCGACCGCGTGGCGAAGCACCTCGGGCGTCGCCTCTGGGAGGTGCCCGTCGGCTTCAAGTGGTTCGTGCCCGGTCTCATCGACGGCTCCGTCGGCTTCGGTGGTGAGGAGAGCGCCGGCGCCAGCTTCCTGCGCTTCGACGGCACGGCGTGGACGACGGACAAGGACGGCATCCTGCTGGCCCTGCTGGCTTCGGAGATCCGGGCGGTCACGGGTCGCAGCCCGTCCCAGCTCTACGCGAAGCTCGTGGAGAAGTTCGGCGACCCCGCCTACGAGCGCATCGACGCTGAAGCCACCCCGGCGCAGAAGGCCGCGCTCGGCAAGCTCGACGGCGACGCCATCACGGCGACGGAGCTCGCCGGCGAGACGATCACGGCGAAGCTGTCGAAGGCACCGGGCAACGACGCGGCCGTCGGCGGTCTCAAGGTCGTGAGCGAGAACGCCTGGTTCGCGGCCCGGCCGAGCGGCACCGAGGACGTCTACAAGATCTACGCCGAGTCGTTCCTCGGCGAGGACCACCTGCGCCAGGTGCAGGCCGAGGCGCGCGATATCGTGGACGGCGCGATCAGCTAGTCCGTCCGCTCAGCGACCGCGTCCGACGACGTCGGACGCGGCGCGCCTCACGCCTGGTTCTTGATGCTCCAGAACTGGAGGTTGCCGCCCCCGGTGGCGATGGCATCGTCGATGTCCCAGTAGTCGGAGTCCTTGGTGTGCCCGGCCACGTAGATCTTCACGCCGTCGGCCGTGTGGTCGACTCTGGTCACGGTCGTGGTGTGGTCGAGGTCGCCCGAGGAGTCCCAGTCGAACTGCACGATGTCGCCGACCTTCACGTTGCTGCGGTCGTTGCCGAGGTAGGTCGCCCGCTCGGGATGCGCCAGCAGGTAGTCGGAGAAGGCCGTCGAGCTGATCCATGCCGGACTCGACTGACCGTTCGAGTACCACCACTCCGAGTCCATCGTCCAGCCGCGGGCGATGAGACCCTGGCTGGCGAAGTTGGCGCAGTCGGCTCCCGAGATCGCCGCATAGACCGGGTTGTAGCTCGACCAGTAGGCGAGCATGTAGTCGGTCTGCGCCGTGATGTGCTCGTCCGGCGTGTAGCTGAAGGTGAGCTCCGGAGTAGCCGCGCCCTTCACGCCGAGGTCGGCGAGGGTTGTCGCCGGAGTCAGGTCGACCGGGACGGCATCGCCGGCGTCGTCGAGCACGTCGATCGGCACGGTGCCCTCGGAGTAGGCGGCAGCGGCTGGTGCTGCCACGGTGACTGCGGCGTCGGTCGCCGAGAGCACCGCCGCCGGCTGACCACCCACGGTGACAGTGGTGACGTCGGCGAGGTTCTCGCCCGAGAGGGTGATCGTCGTGCCCCCGGTCACCGGGCCCGAGGTCACGACGGGCAGTGCGTCGATGACGGGACGACTGGCGTCAGCCGTCGTCGACGGCGTCGTGATCGGCTTCACCGTGGCCTTGTGAACCGGTGCCGGTGCCGCGCTGACCGATGCCGGGGCATCCGTCGCCGATGCTCCGGCCGTCGCGCCGACAGTGAGCGCGCCGGCGGTGACGGTGAGCGCGAGTCCGCAACTCACCAGCGCCGTGCCCGCCGTGAACGGCGAGTGCGACGCATGCAGCCCGCGGCGGTGCTTGCGGGAGGCGAGGAGACGAACGGTGGAGATGAGGGTGGGGGACGTGAACGTGCGGGTGGAACCGTGGTGCATGAATCAGTTTCGGGTTGCCGAGCAGAAGACCCGTAACCTCATCACACGGTTATGTCAAGGCTCTGGACGAATCCTCAACATTTCATGGGAACGCATGGATCGGCCGCCTCGCCGCCGCGACCACCCCCACCTGCAGCGGCTCCGATCAGCCGTAGTCCGGAGCGGCCGGAAGGCCGAAGAACTCCTCGAGCGTCGTCACTCCGGTGGAGTGCATCTCGGTGGCGAGGTCCACGCCGATGTAGCGGTAGTGCCACGGTTCGAACTCGAAGCCGGTCACCGGCACCTTGTCCGCCGGGTAGCGCAGAAGGAACCCGAACCTGTAGGCATTGGCGGCGAGCCACTGGCCCTCCGGGGTGTCGGCGAAGCACTGGTTCAGGGAGCATGCTCCGGATGCCGCCCCGATGTCCATCGCGAGGCCGGTCTGGTGCTCGCTGAAGCCGGGCCTGGCCGTGCTCAGGTCGGCGCCCTCCTGGCCGAGCGAGGCGACGTCGCTGTCGTAGACGGACTGCTGGGTGGAATAGCTCCGGTAGGCACTGTTCGAGGCGAGCGCGAGACCCGCCTCGTCCGAGACCGCCTGGAACATCACGACGACGGCATCCGATGCCTCCTGGCGCAGCACCGGGTCCCAGGTGTGCGCGACGGGCACGTCGACGAGGTCGGCCGGTTCGTAATCGACGGGGTTCAGCGGCCGCAGCTTGTCGCTGACCACCCAGATGCTGGTCGGATCGTCGATCGACCGCGCGGCCTTGTCGAAGGTAGGTACCGCCGTGGGCGTGGGCGTCAGCGTGGGAGCGGGTCGGGTCGGAGTCGGGGACGCGGATGCCGGTGCCGCGGTTCCGGATGCCGACGTCCTGGTGGCGCTGTCGTCGCCCTCGGCGCCCGAGATCACGCCGGCCGCAGTGACACCGACCGCAAGCACGACGACCGCGGCACCGACCGCGATGATGCGGTTCCGGCGCCGGCGGTCTGAGGCGCGTCGGTCAGGGCTCTCGGACATGGATCAAGCGTATCCGGCACCCGACCGCACCGGCCGCTCAGCGCGCGGGGCATCACCCTTCTCGTGCGCCCCGGCGCACCTAGCCGACGATGTGCCAGTAGTAGACGGCTCCGCCCGGGTGATCCTCCGTTATCGCGGTGTCGACGCTGCGGAAGTCGGAGTCGAGGGTGTGACCGGCGAAGTACACCTGCGTGCCGCCGTCATCGTGGGTCACCTTCGTCACGATGCCCGTGTGGTCGCGATCGCCGGACTGGTCCCAGTCGAACTGCACGATGTCGCCGACGCTCACCTGGTCGCGCTGGGTGTCATCGAGGGGCGTCGCCAGATCGGGACGCGTCTCGAGCCAGTCGCGGAACGCCGTGGAACTGCGCCACGAATCGCTGGACTCGTAGACGTCACCGGCATGGAACCACTCGTCGTCCTGCTGCCAACCACGCGCTATGAGCGACTGACTGGCGAAGTTCACGCAGTCATTGTCTCCGAGTACCCCGTACTCGGCCTCGTTGTAGTCCTGCCAGTACTTCAGCGCGTAGTCGACCTGAGCCTGGACCGGGGCACTGAGCGCGGCGGCCGCCGGAGCAGCATCGCCCGCCGAGGTGTCCTGGACCGGAGCCGGGATCTGGGCGGACGTGGACGACTTCGGCGCGACGGCGGCCTCCCCCTCCGTCGCCGTGGGGCCTGAACATGCGGCGAGCACGGCGACCGAGGCGGCCGTCATCGCCACCGCGGCGATGGCACGCGAGAAGGTCGGGAGGGAGCGGAGCATGAGGGCACCATAACAATCCGACATCGGAGAACCCTATGAGAACGGCATCCTGCACCAGCCGACCTGAGGAATCCACACTTTCCCCGCTGGGGCCATTGTCCCCCGTCTGCAACCGGGTCTACGTTGAAGCCTGTGACCACCCCAGCGCAGACCCCGGCGTCGACGCCCCTCATGTCGCACCGACAGATCCTGTTCGTGATCTTCGGTCTCATGGCCGGCATGTTCCTCTCGGCCCTCGATCAGACCGTGGTCGGAACCGCGATCCGCACGATCGGCGACGACCTGCACGGCCTCAGTCAACAGGCGTGGGTCACGACCTCGTACCTCATCGTCTCGACGATCTCGACGCCGCTGTACGGCAAGCTGTCCGACATCTTCGGCCGGCGTCCGCTGTTCATCATCGCCATCGTCATCTTCATCATCGGCTCGATCCTGGCCACGTTCTCGACATCGATGGTCGAGTTGGCTGTCTTCCGGGCGATCCAGGGCCTCGGCGCCGGCGGCCTCATGTCGATGCCGCTCGCGATCATGGGCGACATGCTCGCTCCTCGGGAGCGAGCCAAGTACCAGGGCTACTTCCTCGCGGTGTTCGGAATCTCGAGTCTCATCGGCCCGCTCGTCGGCGGGCTCTTCGCCGGGGCGGACGAGATCCTCGGGATCGACGGATGGCGCTGGGTCTTCCTCATCAACGTGCCGATCGGCCTCATCGCGCTGGCCATCGTGCTGCGCTTCCTGCACCTGCCCAAGCCGGAGCGCTACTCGGTGCGCATCGACTGGTGGGGTGCCGCCACGGTCATCCTCGCCCTCGTCCCGCTGCTCCTCGTCGCAGAGGAGGGTCGAACCTGGGGGTGGGGCAGCCCCGGCGCGATCGCCTGCTACGTGATCGGCGGACTCGGCATCATCGCCTTCATCATCGTGGAGTCGATCATGAAGGACGACGCGCTGATCCCCCTGAAGCTGTTCCGCTCGTCGACGTTCTCGATGGCGACGGTCATCGGAGTCTTCGTCGGGTTCGGCATGTTCGGCGCCATGCTCACCCTCCCGCTCTACCTGCAGTTGGTGCTGGGCTCCAACCCGACCGAGAGCGGCTTCCAGATGCTCCCGATGATCCTGGGGCTCATGGTCTCCTCGATCGCCAGCGGGCAGATCATCGCCCGCACGGGACGGTACCGCCAGTTCCCCATCATCGGAACCGCCTTCCTCTCCGGCGGATTCTTCTACCTGACGTTCCTCCAGTACGACGATTCGTACTGGTTCATCGCCGGGGCGATGCTGCTGATCGGCCTCGGCCTCGGCCAGCTCATGCAGACCCTCACCATCGCCAGCCAGAACTCCGTGGGCCTGCGCGACATGGGTGTGGCCACAAGCTCGTCGACCTTCTTCCGCCAGATCGGCGGAACGCTGGGAACGGCCGTGCTGCTCTCGCTCATGTTCACGGTGCTGCCCTCGAACGTCGTCGGGTCGCTGTCCGATCAGGACACCCTGTCCGACGCCCTCGACGCCGCACTCGACCCGGCGGTTGCGGCCGCCCCCGAGAATGCCCAGATCATGGAGACGATCTACAGCCCCATCGTCGACCCCATCCAGGCGCAACTGCCCCCGGGCGTCGACCTGAGCGACGACGCCCAGCGAGCCCAGGTCGTGGCCCAGGTGGAGCCCACGATCCAGTCGAGTCTCGAGGGTGGTGACGGCTCGTCGTTCGGCAGCGGGACCCTCGACGACACGTCGTTCCTCAACGGAGCGGACCCACGCCTGTCCAGGCCGTTCCTCGAGGGCTTCAACGCCTCGGCGGTCACGGTGTACTGGGTCGCGCTGTTCGTCGTGCTGATCGCCTTCGTGCTGACGCTCTTCTTCAAGACCCCGCCGCTGCGGGCGAAGTCGGCTCTGCAGGAGGCTGCAGACAACCGCGCGGATGCCGAGGCACGCGCCGACGAGGAACTGCAGACCGACCTGCAGGCCCAGCGTGCGGCCGACCTCACCGGATCGCTCGTGGAGCCCGGGCCGCGCACCGGCTCGGTTCCGACGCAGAGACCGTAGGTCCGCGCGCCCCGGCGCGCTCGCGGCATCCGGGATCCCGCGGGGCCCGATGGGATCGCGGCGTCGGGATGCGGCCTCAGGGAACGGGCTTCGGGCCCTCTGGTCGCCCGCATCCATGTAACGAATCCATAACGTCGGGCGATCGTGAGAGCGCTCTCTTGACATCGTGGCACCGACCTGCCTAGCATCGGAACGCAATCGTGAGAGCGCTCTCACAGGGTAGTGAGAGAGCGCTCTCAGGCAACGCACCATTACAACTGTCCACGCACACAAGGGAGTGAACCGTGAAGCTTTCACGACGCACCACCGCTGTCGCCGCCGTCGCCGGTGTCGCAGCAATCGCCCTCCTCGCCACGGGATGTTCATCCTCCGGCGACTCGGGATCGGGCTCGTCCGACGAGAAGGTCGAACTGACCGTCACGACGTTCGGAACCATGGGACTCGACGACCTCTACAAGCAGTACGAGGACGAGAACCCGAACATCACCATCAAGGCCACCAACATCGACACCGGTGGAAACGCACTCACCGACTGGAAGACCAAGCAGGCAGCAGGCTCTGGTCTCCCCGACGTGCAGGCCGTCGAAGAGGGCTGGCTCGGCCAGGTGCAGGCTGTCTCCGACAGCTTCACCGACCTGACCGAGTACGGCGCCAACGACATCAAGGACCGCTGGGTCGACTGGAAGCTCAAGCAGGGCACCGACAAGGACGGCCGCATCATCGGCTACGGCACCGACATCGGCCCGGAGGGCCTCTGCTACAACAGCAAGCTGTTCGAGGCTGCCGGCCTTCCCGGCGACCGCGAGAGCGTCGCCAAGCTCTTCGGTGGCGAGAACGCCACCTGGGACGACTTCTTCAAGATCGGCGAGCAGTACAAGGCAGCCACGGGCAAGGCCTTCTACGACCAGAGCGGCTTCGTCTGGAACGCCATGGTCAACCAGCTCCCCGAGGGCTACTACTCCTCCGACGGAAAGATCGACGTCGAGGACAACGCCGACCTGAAGGCGCAGTGGGACAAGCTCGCCGGCGGCGCGGCTGCAGGCCTCTCCAGCGGCCAGGCCCAGTGGGACTGGGGTAAGGGCAAGGCCTTCACCGACGGTTCGTTCGCGACCTTCATGTGCCCGGGCTGGATGCTCGGTGTCGTCAAGGGTCAGGTCGAGTCCGCTGGCGGCGACGCCACGACCGGCTGGGACTTCGCGGATGTCTTCCCCGGCGGCCCCGCCAACTGGGGTGGAACCTTCCTGACCGTTCCCACCACGTCGAAGCACCCGAAGGAGGCCGCCGCACTGGCCGCCTACCTGACCGATGCCAAGTCCGCCGTCGCAGCCTTCCAGGCCGCGGGTACCTTCCCGTCGGTCATCGAGGCGCAGACCGACCCCGGCGTCACCGGCGAGAGCGACCTGACCAAGTTCTTCAACAACGCCCCCATCGGCGAGATCCTCGGATCCCGCGCCAAGGGCGTCGTGGCTCAGTACAAGGGCCCGAACGACTCGGTCATCCAGGAGCAGGTCTTCGGACCGGCCACGCAGTCCCTCGACAAGGGCACCTCGGGCGACGACGCATGGGATGAAGCCATCACCACGCTGAACAGCCTGGACCTCAAGTAAGTCTCACCAGCTCCACGGTGGCCCCCCGGAGACCCGTTTCCGGGGGGCCACATTCCTTGAGAGAGAACAGCATGACCACCACAGTCAGTCCCCCGGAGACGAGCAGCACCCCCGCTGCGAAGCGACCAGCCGCGTCCGGCACACCGAAGCCGCCGTTCCGGCATCGCGTGAGCCGATTCGACGCCAAGGTCTCGCCGTACCTCTACGTCGCGCCGTTCTTCATCCTCTTCGGACTGATCGGGCTGTTCCCGCTGGTCTACACCTTCGTGGTGTCGCTGAACGACTGGGACCTGCTGACGGGCCCCGGTGACTGGGTCGGCCTCCAGAACTACACCGACGAGCTCACAGACCCGTACTTCTGGAACTCGCTGTTCAACACCGTGAGCATCTTCCTGCTCTCCTGCATCCCCCAGCTCATCGCCGCCGTCTTCATCGCGGCCATCCTCGACCAGAACATCCGCTCCAAGACGTTCTGGCGCATGAGCGTCCTGATCCCCTACGTCGTCACCCCCGTGGCCGTCGCCATCATCTTCTCGAGCGCCTTCTCGGAGAAGTACGGCCTCATCAACAACATCCTCGAGGCCTTCAACCTCGACCCCGTCATGTGGAAGACCGAGGTCTTCCCGTCGCACCTCGCCATCGCCTCCATGGTCAACTGGCGCTGGACCGGGTACAACGCCCTCATCCTGCTGGCCGCCATGCAGTCGGTGCCCCGTGACATCCACGAATCGGCCGCCCTCGACGGGGCCGGGGCGTTCCGTCGCTTCTTCTCGATCACGCTGCCGAGCATCCGCCCCACCATGATCTTCGTGATCATCACGGCCACCATCGGCGGGCTGCAGATCTTCACGGAGCCGAAGCTGTTCAACCCGTCGAGCTCGGTGCTCGGCGGCCCGCACCGCGAGTACCAGACCACAGTGCTCTACCTGTGGGACATGGCATTCAACCGCAGCGACTTCGGCAAGGCCTCGGCCATCGCCTGGCTCCTCTTCATCATCATCGTGGCGTTCGGCCTGATGAACTTCCTGATCTCCCGACGCATCGCGTCGGTCGAGACCCGCACATCGAGAAGGCGCACCAGCCGCAGGCTCGAGGAACACAAAGCACAGAAGGCCGAGGGCACGCGCTCCCTGGTCGCAGCCGCCGGGGAGAAGCGCTCATGAGCACCACCACCGACCTGAAGAAGCCGACGACTCCGACGACGGATGCCGGCACTCCGAGCATCCCCGTGAAGCCGGCCAAGCCCGCCCGGGCCGGCCGCGGCCGCGATGTCGGCATCGACCGCCGCCCCGGGTTCCTCACCTACGGCCTGCTGATCGCCCTGTTCGTCGGCGGCGCCTACCCGCTGTGGTGGTCGTTCGTCGCCGGATCCAGCGACAGCTCCGTGCTCGCGCAGACCTGGCCGCCGCTGCTGCCCGGTGGGCAGTTCTGGGAGAACGTCGGCGCCGTGCTCGACACCGTGCCGTTCTGGCAGGCTCTCGCCAACAGCATCATCGTCTCGAGCGTCATCACGATCTCCGTGGTGTTCTTCTCGACCCTTGCCGGCTACTCCTTCGCGAAGCTCCGCTTCAAGGGCCGGGAGGGCCTGATGATCTTCGTCATCGCGACCCTCGCGGTGCCGACCCAGCTCGGCATCATCCCCCTCTTCATGCTCATGAAGGAGTTCGGCTGGACCGGCACCCTCGGTGCCGTCATCGTGCCGACGCTCGTGACGGCCTTCGGCGTGTTCTTCATGAGGCAGTACCTGGTGGACGTGATCCCCGACGAGCTCATCGAGGCCGCCCGCGTCGACGGCGCCACCATGTTCGGCACCTTCTGGCACGTCGGACTCCCGGCCGCCCGCCCCGCCATGGCCATCCTCGGTCTGTTCACCTTCATGACGGCGTGGACCGACTACCTCTGGCCGCTGCTGGTGTCTCCGCAGAACCCGACCCTGCAGGTGGCGCTGAGCCAGTTGCAGAGCGCGAAGTACGTCGACTACACCATCGTGCTCGCCGGCGCCGTCATGGCGACCATCCCCCTCCTCATCCTGTTCGTACTGGCCGGCAAGCAGCTGGTCTCGGGAATCATGGCTGGAGCGGTGAAGGGCTGATGGGAACCACACTGACTGAACGCACCTGGCCGACGGGCTTCCTCTGGGGCTCGGCCACGGCCGCGGCCCAGATCGAGGGCGCTGCGCACGAGGGCGGCAAGGAGGACTCCATCTGGGACGCCTACGCACGCGTTCCCGGCGCCGTCGCCAACGGCGACACCCCCGAGCAGGCCGTCGACCACTACCACCGCATGCCGGCAGACGTCGCCCTCATGAAGGACCTCGGACTCGACTCGTACAGGTTCTCCACCAGCTGGGCGCGCGTCGTCCCGGGAGGGCGCGCCGTCAACCAGGAGGGCCTGGATTTCTACAGTTCCCTCGTCGACGAGCTGATCGGCCAGGGGATCCTGCCCTGGCTCACCCTCTACCACTGGGACCTCCCCCAGGCGCTGCAGGAGAAGGGCGGCTGGGCGAACCGCGACACGGCGTACAGGTTCGTCGAGTACGCCGAGGCCGTCTACGGCGCCCTCGGCGACAGGGTGACGCACTGGACCACGTTCAACGAGCCGCTGTGCTCCTCGCTGATCGGCTACGTCGCCGGTGAGCACGCCCCAGGGCTCACCGATCCCGACGCCGGCCTCGCGGCCCTGCACCACCAGCACCTCGCTCACGGCCTGGCCGCCGCGAGGCTGCGCGAGCTGGCCGCCCGCGACGGTCGCGAGCTGCAGATCGGCATCACCCTCAACCTCACCAACGCGGTGCCGAACGACCCGTCCGACCCCGTGGACCTCGAGGCGGCCCGCCGCATCGACGGGCTGTGGAACCGGATGTACATCGAGCCCCTGCTGCTCGGCGAGTACCCGACCGACGTCATCGACGACCTGAGGGACTACGACTTCCTGCAGTACGTGCAGGACGGCGACCTCGCCGTGATCAGCACGCCGATCGACTTCCTCGGCGTGAACCACTACCACGACGACAACGTGTCTGGGCATCCGGCGGCACCGGATGCCGAGCCCGGCCTGGTACCCACCGAGAAGCCCGGTCGCTCGCCGTTCGTGGGCAGCGAGTACGTCACCTTCCCGACGCGTCACCTGCCGCGCACGGCGATGGGCTGGGAGGTGAACCCCGACGGACTCCGCACCCTGCTGCTGCGCCTCGGCCGGGAGTACCCGACGCTGCCTCCGCTCTACATCACCGAGAACGGCGCCTCCTACGACGACGAGCTCGTCGACGGCACAGTGAACGACACCGAACGCTGGGCCTACATCGACGCCCACGTGGCTGCAGTGGGCGACGCCATCGACGCAGGCGCCGACGTGCGCGGCTACTTCGTGTGGTCCCTGCTCGACAACTACGAGTGGGCGTGGGGCTACAACAAGCGCTTCGGCATCGTGCACGTCGACTACGACACTCTCGTGCGCACGCCCAAGTTCTCGGCGACCCGGTACGCATCCGTCATCGCGGCGTCGAAGGCGACCGCCTGATCGGCACTATCGTGGGAGCCAGTTCGAACATGGGGAGCGATCGAGTGGCAGAGAAGCTGCGTACGGGCGCCGTGCCGACGCTCGAGATGGTCGCGGCGCACGCCGGGGTCTCGCGTGCCACGGTGTCGCGTGTGGTCAACGGGTCGCCCAAGGTCACTCCCGACGTCGCCGAGGTCGTGCAACGCGCCATCGAAGCGCTGAACTACGTTCCGAACCGGGCTGCGCGATCTCTGGCGAGCCGCAAGACCCAGGCGATCGCGCTGATCGTGCCGGAGTCGGCGGCCCGCGTCTTCGCCGACCCGTTCTTCGCCTCGGTGGTACAGGGAATCGCCCTGCACCTGGCCGACACCGACTACACGCTCAACATGATCATCGAGTCGGAGTCGCAGGCCGGCAAGACCCGGCGCTACCTCCTCGGCGGCAACGTCGACGGCGCTCTCGTGGTCTCGCACCACACGGGCGACCACGCTTACGCCCTGCTGAGTCGCACCCTTCCGGTGGTCTTCGGCGGGCGGCCGCTGAGCGACACCGAGAGCGACAACTACTTCATCGACGTCGACAACCAGCACGGTGCCGAGACGGCGGTGGCCCACCTGGTCGCATCCGGTCGCACGAAGATCGCCACCATCGCCGGACCCCAGGACATGCCGCCCGGCGTCGATCGCCTGGCCGGCTGGCGCGAGGTGCTCGGGGAGCACGGCATGGACACCGAGCTGTTCGAGGTCGGCGACTTCTCGCCGGCGTCGGGCGCCACGGCGATGAAGCGCCTGCTGGCGCGTGACTCGACCATCGACGGGGTGTTCGCCGCCAACGACCAGATGGCCATCGGCGCCTACTCCGCCATCCGCGAGGCCGGACTGCGGATTCCGGAGGACATCGCGGTGATCGGCTTCGACGACGACATCTACGGAGCCACGGCCTCCCCCGCCCTCACCACGGTGCACCAGCCGTCGGTCGAGATGGGGCGCGAGATGGCCCGCGTGCTCGTGAAGCTCATCGAGGGCGAGCCGGTCGACACCGTGACGAAGCTCAAGACCTCACTGGTGGTGCGAGAGTCCGCTTAGGACTGTCGTCGGCCTTCAGCCGCCGGTTGGCGCGAACTGGCTCACCGTGAACAGGGCGCCGTGCGGGTCGCGGATCAGGGCCTCGCGGGTCCACGGGCCCTCATCGCTGGAGAGCACGGTACCGCCGGCCGACTCCGCCAGGGCGGCCGCGGCATCCCGATCCTCCACCGTGAACCGCACCTCCCAGCGCGCCGGCGCCTCGCCCTGCTCGATGCCGGCGACGACGTCGGCGAACCCCGGAGGAGCGAAGGCCTGGCGCTCTCGGATGTCGGGATCGATCGTGTTCGCCAGGTGATCGCCGTAGCCGGGGAGGCGCACCATTCCGGCTCCGAGGTCGGCGTCGACCTGCCAGCCGAACACATCCGTGTAGAAGCCGATGGCGCTCTCGGGCCGCGGCGTGATGAGCACGCTGAAGTTCCAGGTGCCCGGCTCGTTCACGAGCTGCGCCCCCAGCCGCCTGCGTGCCTGCCAGACCCGGAAAACGGCCCCGTCCGGATCCGCGAACTCGGCCCAGCGGCCGCCTGGGCCGGCGTCGACCGGGCTGGTGCGCACGGCGCCGCCGGCGACGATGACGGCCTCGACGGCGGTGTCGGCGCTGCGGGCGGCGATGTAGCTGTGCCAGACCGCCGAGTCGAGGTCGTCGGTCGGTGAGATGGCCGCGACGTCGTGGCCGTCGAGGGTGGCGACCAGGTAGGCGCCGGGAGCTCCCGGCGGGACGGCGTCGTGGAACCGCCAGCCGAACAGGGTGCCATAGAACTCCATGGCGTCATACGGATGCGGCGTCGAGACGTCGATCCAGCTGGGAACGCCGGGCGGGTACTCCCGGGCATCGTTCACGATCACCATCGTCGGCTCCCTCCGTCGTGCGCCCGGGTCGGCCTACTCGATCGCCTTCTGCGCCGGCCCCGACTTGAGCGCGGCGAGGCGCGCCTCGACCTCGGTCAGCTCGCCGAGGTCTTCGAGGCTCTCGAACTGCGCGTCGAGGCTGGACGCCGCGAGCTCCTGCTGGCCGCGCACCTTGGCCTCCTCGCGCCGGATCTTGTCCTCGAAGCGGCTGATCTCGCTCGTGGGGTCGAGGATGTCGACGCTCTTGATGGCGTCGTTCACCTGGGACTGGGCCTCGACGGTCTTCGACCTGGCGATGAGCTCGTCGCGCTTCGAGGAGAGCTGGTTGAGCTTCTCGCGCATCTTGCCGAGGCCGTCCTTGAGCTGGTCGACGACGGCGGTCTGCGAGGCGATCATCGGCTCGGCGCCCTTCGCCTCGTTCTCGGACTGCAGCTGGCGGCCGAGGGCGACGCGGGCGAGGGCGTCGAACTTGTCGGCATCCGTCGCGTTGCCGGATCCACGCAGTTCGTCGGCCTTGCGGCTCGCGGCGAGCGCCTTGCGGCCCCAGTCGTCTGCCGCGGCGACGTCTTCGCGGTGGTCCTCCTCGAGCATGCGCAGGTTGCCGATGGTCTGGGCGACGGCGCTCTCGGCCTCGCCGATGCTCGCCGTGTAGTCGCGCACCATCTGGTCGAGCATCTTCTGCGGATCCTCGGCCTGGTCGAGCAGCGCGTTGATGTTCGCCTTCGCGAGCTGGGTGATGCGGCCGATGATGGACTGCTTTGCCATGGTGTTCCCTCTCTCGTACTGCTGATTGATGCTGCTGCGTCGTTGCCTGATGTGTCTGTGTGCCGTGCCTTCGCTCCCGGATGCCGCTGCCGGACGGCGCGGCTAGAACCTGCCGCCGGATCCGCCGCCGCCGAAGCCGCCCCCGCCGCCGAATCCTCCGCCGAAGCCGCCGCCCCCGAAGCCTCCGCCGCCGCCACCTCCGCCGAAGATGCTGCCGGAGTTGCCGCCTCCACCGCCACCACCGCCGGTGAGCAGTCCGCCGAGGATGCCGCCGATGATGGCGCCGGTCAGGGCATCGCCGCCGCTGGAGCGGCCGCGTCCGCCGCCTCCGCCGAAGCCCCCACCGCCCCAGGAGTCGTTGTCGTAGCCAGAGACGTCGTTCTGGGCGATCTGGATGGCGCTGGCCG
The DNA here is from genome assembly GCF_001422325.1 of Leifsonia sp. Leaf264. GTDB lineage: Bacteria > Actinomycetota > Actinomycetes > Actinomycetales > Microbacteriaceae > Orlajensenia. Next base: position 128,594 of record NZ_LMMR01000007.1, on the reverse strand, counting down.
CCAGCGCCTGAGCGCGCTGCGCCTGGTCGAGTGCCTGCACCGGGTCGCCGGGGCCGATCGCCCGCGATGAGTCGAACAGTCGCTGCGCCTCGGACAGCCGCTGGCGGGCATCGGAGCCCACGGCGCCGCGGCGGGTGGCTATGAAGTCCGACGCCGCTTGGATCTGCGACTGGGCCGTGGCCTGGGCCCGCCCGAGGAGGGCGACGGCGCGCTCACGCTGCACCTTCTCCTCCCGCGACGGGGCCAGAGCCGCGTCGAGTTCGGCCTCGACGCCCTGCAGGCGGCGCACCAGCGCGAGCGGGTCGGATCGCCCTCCTGAGGACTGCCGTGCCGTGGCGAGTACCTGTTCGGCTGCCGCGATGGGCGCCGCGAGGGCCGCCTCGCCCAGGCGTTCGGTCACGGCGGTGCGGCGAGCCTCGGCGAGGTCGCTCTCGACGTCGGCGATCTCCTTCTCGACGGCTGCAGTCGCCTCCTCCAGGCTCTTCGCCACTCCGTCGACGGCGTCGAGCAACTGGGCGGCCTGGCCGATGCTCTGCTGCGCTGCCCGCACCGGAACCGCGACGCTCGGGCGATGTCCGCCCTCGGTCGGCGGGGCCGACAGGGTCGCAGCAGCGGCACCAGCGGTCTCCGTCGCGAAGGCGAGAAGCTGTCGCGCCTGGGCCGCATTGCCCGAGAGGGTCGACATCGTCTCACCCTCGAAGCGGGTGTGCAGCTGCGCTATGTGCGCCTCGGCCGCGGCCAGACGACCGTTGAGCTTCTCGGCATCCGTCGTCACGGTTCCGAGAACCGCGACGGCGTTGTCGTCGAGGGCGCGCAGCGCGTCGAACTCGTCGGAGCGGGCGTCGAGGCCCGCGATGGCCTGCTCGGCGAGACTCGTGATCTCGGCAGTCATGGCCGCGCGCTCGGCGTCGCTCTCGGGGAAGGCGTCATCGAGCTTCTGCTTCACGGCGAAGGCCTGGCGGGCCGAGGCGTTCGCGCTGGCGAGGGCGTCGGTGAACGGCTTGACGGCCTCGTCGCCGAACTCGGCCGCTGCGAAGCCGACCTCCTGCTCGCTGGTCTTGAGGGCATCGTCGAGTTGCACCAGCAGGCTGCCGGCGCGTTGCTCGAGCGCCGCGCGGTCCTGAGCGGCCTTAGCCCGGGCGAGAGCGGCCCGGCGACGCCGGCGGATGACAGTGAACAGCACGATGACGAGGGCGATCACTCCGACGACGAGGAAGCCCCAGAGCAGTACGGCCCCTCCGCCCGATTCCGACTGGCCTGAGGTGTCGCCGGCGCCCGTACCGGTCCCGCCACCGCCGAGCTCGCCGTTGGAGGCTGCACGGATGCCGTCGGTCGCACCGATCGCCGCCCCTGCCCAGTCGTCCTGGGCGAGGCTGGGCAGGATGTACTCCTCGGCGATCTGCTCGGAGTCGGCCTGCAGCGGCGACTCGTCGGAGAAGGACAACTGGTAGAGCCTGTCGTCGACGGCCACGGCGAGCACGATGTTGGAGGCGCCGAGCTGATTGCTGTCGCGCACCTCCTGCACCCACGCCTCGCGGTCGCTCGGGTTCTCGAAGGTGTTGACGTAGGCGACCAGAAGCGACTGGCCGGTGTCGGCCTGCAGCTGGTCGATGGCCGTCTGCACGGCATCGGTGTCCGAGCCGAGCACGCCGGCCGTGTCGACGATGTCGCTGGAACCGAAGTCGACGGGCGAGTCCGCCAGGGCCGGCGACGCCGCTGCTCCGACCGCGATGGCGAACCCGATCGCTCCGGTAGCGAGAGCTGCGAGCCCACGGCGAACGGCGTTCCTGCCTGTCGTCACGCGGGTGTCCTCCTCGTCGGGCCATCCGTCATCGGAGGCGCCTTGCCGTTCGTCTCTACGCTATCGGCCGCACCCATCCGTTGACGAGGCATCCAGCGACCTCTCGGCTAGCGCCCGGACTGCGCTGCCCTGAGCCGCTCGTCCGCTATTCGAAGACGACGCCGGCGACAGGCGCGAAGCGGGTGCGCATGATGGCGACGGCATCCGGGGACTCGTCGATCAGGGTGAAGCGGCGACCCAGCGCGGCAGCGACGGCACCCGTCGTGCCCGAGCCCGCGAAGAAGTCGAGCACGGCGTCGCCCGGGCGGCTCGAGGCCTGGATGATGCGCCGCAGGATGCCCTCTGGCTTCTGCGTCGGGTACCCGGTCTTCTCCCGACCAGTCGGCGAGACGATGGTGTGCCACCACACGTCGGTGGGCAGCTTGCCGAGCTCGGCCTTCTCGGGGGTGACGAGCCCCGGCGCCATGTACGGCTCGCGGTCGACGGCGGTCGAGTCGAACCAGTAGCCCTTGGGATCTTTCACGTAGACGAGGATCGTGTCGTGCTTGGTCGGCCAGCGCTTCTTGGACTTGGCGCCGTAGTCGTAGGCCCAGATGAGCTCGTTGAGGAAGCACTCGCGGCCGAACAGGGCGTCGAGCATGACCTTGGCGTAGTGCGCCTCGCGGTAGTCGAGGTGCAGGTAGAGCGTGCCGTCGTCGGCGAGCAGGCGCCAGGCCTCGATGAGGCGCGGCTCGAGGAAGCCCCAGTAGTCCTCGAAATGGTCGTCGTAGCTGTAGAGATCGCCGCGGATGCGCTGGTACTGCCGGCCCTTGAAGCCCGAGATCACTCCGGGGGCGCGCTGGGGGGCGGCGGCGGTGTCGGATGCGTCGGCCTGGTCGGTTCGCACGTGCGTCGTGCTCTGCCGGGCCTGCGGGCGTCCGGTGTTGAACGGTGGGTCGAGGTAGATCAGCGTGAAGGAGCCGTCGGCCAGCGTGGGGAGCACGCTGAGGTTGTCGGCGTGGATGACCCTGCCGACGGATGGCTCGGGCGTCGCGGCATCCGTGTCGGGCATTCCCTCATTGTGTCAGCAGTGTGCGGTCGCGCCTGCTGACGCGGCGATGCCGGTGGCTCGCTGCCGGCGGCACCCGCTCGCCACCTGTGGCCGCTGCCGGCCGCGCCCGTCGGTCTCGCTCGCCTGTTGTGGCCGCTGGGATGACAGCCGGGCGACCGTAGGTGGCGAGCCGGCACGCGGATGGAGCTAGAGGTCGAGGCGGATGCGGCCGTCGAACCGGGTTGTCGGGTCGTCGGCCTCGTTCGTCTCGAGGATGCCCTTGTCGTCATCGTCGGCGACGGGAGAGGGAGCCGGGAGCACGCTCTCCCTCTCGCGCTGCACCTCGATCTCGTGCCGGTGCGGGGCGAACACCTCGTCGACCACCCCGAGCGCACCGCCGCCGGCAGTGCCACGGCCGGTCTTGTTGCTGAAGTCGACCCAGCCCTTGTGCGAGGCGAGCACGATGAACGCGACGAGCACCACGAGGGCGACGGGGATCCACCAAGTCATGCACCCAGCCTAGAAGACGGCTCCGGCGCTTCGGACGCGGGCTTCGCCCCGGGCCCCAATGACCGGCAGCCTCACGGCACGCGGTTGAGCCACTCCGGGGTCGCGAACTTCGACTCGACGAGGGCCTCGGCCGCTGCGTACTCGTCGTCGGTGATGTCGCCGGGAACCGCATCCGTCAGCGCAGCGAAGGTCTTCTCGAGCTGCTCGATGATGACGGCGCGCTCGACCCCAGCCTGGCGCCTGAGCGGATCGACACGTTTGGCGGCGCTGGCGATGCCCTTGTCGCTGAGCTTCTCGCGCCCGATGCGCAGCACCTGGGTCATGATCTCGCCGTCCATGTCGTAGCTCATGGTGACGTGGTGCAGGATGCCGCCGTTGCCGAGGCGCTTCTGCGCAGCACCGCCGATCTTGCCGGTGGGGCTGGTGATGTCGTTGAGCGGCTGGTAGCTCGCGTCGACGCCGAGGGCGCGGAGGGCGTCGATGACCCAGGCGTCGAGGAAGGCATACGAATCGGCGAAGGTCATTCCCTGCACCAGGTCGGCGGGCACGTAGAGGGAGTAGGTGACGACGGAGCCCTTCTCCATCATCATCGCGCCACCGCCCGAGATGCGGCGCACGACGTCGTAGCCGAACTTCGCCGCGCCATCAGGATCGACCTCGTTCTTCACCGACTGGAAGCTGCCGATGACGACGGCCGACTCGTCCCACTCCCAGATGCGCAGTGTGGGCTGGCGACGTCCGGCGCCCACCTCGGTGGCCAACACCTCGTCGAGGGCGAGGTGCATCGCAGGGCTCACGGCCTTGGCGTGGACGATCTCCCACTGGTAGTCGCGCCAGCTCGTCGCCTTCTTCAGGGCGCGACGGATGGCGACGGCCACGCCCTCGGCCGAGAAGCCGAGCATGACGGTTCCCGCCGGGAGCGCCGCGGTGATGGCGCGGGCTATCGCGGTGGCGTCGGCTTCGGCGGAGAGTCCGTTGACGGCGGCGTCGATCGCACCGAGCGCCTCGTCGGGCTCGAGGAAGAAGTCGCCGGCGAGCCTGAAACCTGTGATGACATCGTCGACGACCTCGAAGTCGACGACGACGAGCTTGCCCTGGGGAACCTTGTACTCACCGTGCATGCGTCCAGCCTAGGACGCCGCGACCGCTCACCCCGGGGCGCCCCCTCCCCGCTGCCGTGCACGTTTACAGGATGAGGGCGAGGATGCGGCTCCCCCAGCCGTCATCCTCGCCCTCATCCTGTGAACCGGTGCCTCGTCGCGCTCAGTCCGAGGCGCAGGCCCTCCCGTTCAGCGTGAACAGCCACGGCTCCACCCGCTGCTTCGCGTTGGAGCCGACGAAGGCGACGGGCACCGAGGCGCCGGCCTTGATCTTCGCCGTGAGGGAGGAGTTCTTCACCGTGACGGCATCCGCCGCCTGCGTGACCTTGCCCCCCACGAGCTTCACGACCTTCTCGGACCCGGCGAAGTTCCACTTCAGGGTCCAGCCGTTGATCGGGGTGGTGCCGGTGTTCTTGATGCGCAGCTCGGCTGCGAACACCCCGAACAGCGCCTTCGTGGCCGAGTACGAGACCTGGCAGCTCGTCGCCGGGAAGGCCGGCACTGCGTTGGCGATCAGTTCGCGAGCCTGCTGGGCGAACCACTGACCTGCCGCCGGATCCTCGATGCCGCGCACGGGATCGAGCGGGCCACCGGTGCCGCGGTAGCACTGGCCGTCGGACTCCCCCGGAACCTTGATCCACAGGTAGGCGTCGATGAGGGCGTTCCCGGTGTCGGTCGTCGGGCGAGCACCCGCTCCACGGTCGGGCGGGTTGCACCAGACCTCGGCGTCGCCCTCCCAGCCTGCCGGCGCAGCCCAGGGTCCGACGCCGTTGCGGCTGGTGTCGATGACGAAGTGCGCCTGGGCGGCGGGGTCGGGGGTGAGGCCGGTGTCGATGTACGCCTGGGCGTACTGGGCATCCGTCTTCCCCCAGGTCGAGAAGTCGTCGGGACTGGCCGGGTAGTACTGGCTGCCGCAGTAGCTCGGCTCGTACCAGCTGTTGACGCTCAGGTTGATGCAGTCGGAGACCCAGGTGCCGTACTTGGCGAGGCGCTCGGTCTGCACGTAATTGGAGGCGTTGAGGAAGAAGCCGTCGGCCTTCTCGACGCCGCCGGCGATGAGGCGCTGCGAGATGTCGCCGACCCCGAGCCAGCCGCTGTGCGTTCCGTCGAGGTAGACCGCGGTGTTGGGCAGGGCCGTGAGCACGTCGACGGCGTGGTTGACCTGCTCGAACCTGTCGGATGCCGCCGTGGCCGGGTCGAGGTCGGCCGGCTGGCACCACTCGAGGTTGCCGTTGATGTCGGTGTGCCACGGGATGATGCCGAGGCCGTCGGGCTCGAGGATGATCGCGGCCTTCGCGTCCCCGATGCCCGCCGCGACCCCGTCGACCCACGCCTCGTACGCGGCGGTGTCGAGGGCGCCGCCCGCGGAGTACTGGGCGCAGTCGCGGTAGGGCAGGTTGTAGACCACAACGGTCGGGACTGCTCCGGATGCCGCCGCCGCCGATGTCACCTCGTGCGCTGCGGCCTGCGCCTCGGCCGGCGTGCCCTTCGTGAGCCAGGTGGCCGATGGGAAGCTGCCGAGCAGTTGCGCATCCGTTCGAGCCTGACCCGACAGCCCTGCCGCAGCCTCGAGCGTCGTCGAGTGCGGGTCGACGTAGAGGGCGCTTCCCGGACCGAGCACGTCATTGGCTGCGGCGGCCGGGGCAGCGGTGAAACCCATCGTCGCGACGGCGGCGATGGCGATGATGGCTGCGGCCCGGAGCGGGCGGCGGCTGTGGTGCTTCGTCATGCTGAGAACTCCCGGGGGTCATCGTCGACCTCGGTCGACATCCTTGTGGACCGTGCAGGGTGGTGCGTCATGCGTGCGCCACCGCGTGGACCTGTCTGGTGAGAGCGCTCTCACGGATGCCGCGTCTCCAGAGTGCCGCACATCCGTGTCCCCCGTCAAGGGGTCAGGCTGGGCGGGCGCGCCTCCGCCGTGTGAAGGCACTCCCCGCTCGCCCTCCCGCCGAGTGAAGGCATCCGCCGCCCGCCCTCCCCGCGTGTGAAGGCACTCGCCGCTCGCCCTCCCGCCGTGTGAAGGCATCCGCCGCTCGCCCTCCCGCCGTGTGAAGGCATCCGCCGCTCCGGATGAAGGCGGGCACGACGAGAAGCCCGCAATCACGGGGATGCGCCTTCCGCATTGCCTTCACACGGCGGAGGTGGTGCCTTCACACGGCGGCGGCAGTGCCTTCACACGGCGGCAGCGGCGCCTTCATACGGCGGCGGCGCGGGGCGGGGCGCAGGCCTAGCCGACGTGCTCGTCGAGCCATGCCACGGTGTCGGCGATCACCTCGACGCGGTTGGTCTCGTTGAAGACCTCGTGACGGGCATCCGGATACACGATGAGCGTGACGTCGGTGAGGCCGGAGCGCCGGCGGTAGGCGTCGACGAGCTTGAGCGCGCTCCTCTCGCCGCCGACGGTGTCGTCACTTCCGACCTGGATGAGCAACGGGATGTCGGGCAGGTCGCGCGCCGGGCGCCCGAACAGGCGAGCGGCATCCACCAGCCCGAAGAGCTTCGCGAGGGGGACCGAGGTGGTGAGCGGGTCGTCGACGAAGGCCTGCTGCACGGCCGGATCGCGGCTGAGCCACTCCATGCCCGTCGTGCCGAGGTGCTTGTGCTTGCGATTGAGGTCGCCGCTGTCGAGGTAGCCCGGCATCCGGTAGGCCGTGCCCGTCAGCACCGCCGCCGCGTAGTCGTCGGCCGATGCGTTGAGGATGATCTGCGCCATGAAGGAGCCCCAGGAGTGGCCGAGCAGCACGATCGGCGATTCGGGGTTCTCCTCGCGGATGAGCTCGGTGAGCTGGTGCACGGCGGCGACGGCGGCCCGCAGGCCTCCGGGGCCGAGGTGGCCGAGCTTGGTGACGTCGCCACCGTGCTGCTCCATCCCGGTGCGGCCGTGGCCCCGGTGGTCGTCGGCGTAGACGGTGTACCCCGCCGCGTTGAGTGCCGCCGCGACGTGGGCGTAGCGCCCGGCGTGCTCGCCGACTCCGTGCACGAGCTGCACGACGGCCTTCGGTTGCTCGACCGCCCACACGTCGAAGTGGATGTGGATGCCGTAGCTGTCGGTGAAGGTACGGTCTTCGGCTCTCATGGGCTCAGGCTAGGGCACCCGTGACCACGAAGGGCGGCTACGCCTCGCGGGTGATCTCGACGCGCACGAAGAGCTTGGAGGCGCTGGGTCCGGCATAGACGCCGCGCAGGGGCGAGACATCCGAGTAGGAGCGGCCGCGACCGACGAGAACGTGACGATCCCCGATCTCGAGCTGGTTCGTGGGGTCGTAGCCCACCCAGTCGCCGCTGAACCATTCGACCCAGGCATGCGACTCGCCGATGACGGTCTCACCGATGGCTGCTCCGGGCTTCGGATGCAGGTAGCCCGAGACGTAGCGCGCCGGGATGCCGACGGACCGCAGGGCGCCGAGGGCGATGTGCGCGATGTCCTGGCAGACGCCCTTCCCCTGCTCCCACGACTCGCGGGCGGTGGAGCTCACCCGCGTGGATCCGGGGACGTACTCGATGCCGTCGCCGATGGCACGGCAGATCTCGAGGGCCGCGTCGTGGGGGTCCAGGCCGCGTGCCACGATCGCGGCGGCGAGCGCCGTCACGTCGTCGGGCGGGCGGGTGGCCTCGGTCTGCCGCAGCTGCTCGACGTAGACGCTCGCGGTCTCGCGGACGGCGTCGAGTTCGTCCCAGCCCAGGCGCGTACCCGTCGGCGTCACCGGCGCGACGTCGACGAGGCTGGTGGCGGTCACGGAGAGCTCGGTGTGCGGCGTGAGGACGTCGAAGGTGCTCACCCGCGTTCCCCAGTAGTCGATATAGGAGTGCTGGTGGGCGACCGGGTCGATGTGGAGCTCGCTCGAGAGCACGAACTGGCCGCTGCCGTGCCACGGAAGCATGCGTGCCTCGTTGTACGACGCGGTCGCAGCGCGTGCGTAGGAGAATCCGGTGCGGTGCACTATGCGCAGGCGGCTCATGAGTTCTCTCCGATCCAGACGGGTACAGCACTCGTCGGGAAGTATCGCTGTCTGATCGCCTCGCTCGCCGAAGCCGTCGCCACCTGGAACTCCTCCATGTGGCCGGGCAGATCCGAGATGATCTCGCTGATCGGCCGGAACTCGAGCTCCGCACGGATCTGGCCGAGCACCCGCTGCGCCTCCTCGCGCACGCCGAGGCGGCTGCTCGTGGGGTCGAGGGCCACGAGGTACTCCTCGGCCCGGCTGAGCGAGAACATCACCGAGCGCGGGAACAGGCGGTCAAGGAGCAGGAACTCGGCGGCGTTGCGGGCGGTCGGCATGCCACGATAGCTGCGCAGGTAGGCCTCGAAGGCCCCGCAGCTGCGGAGGATCGTGGTCCAGCTCGGCCCGCTCGCCTCGGTGAGGGAGCGGGTGGCCAGCAGCCGCGCCGTCATGTCGGCGCGCTCGATGGTGCGGCCGAGGGAGAAGAACAGCCAGGCGTCGTCGTGGCTGGTCGATGTCTCGGTCACCCCGATGGCGAGGGCCGTGCGTTCGCGCACCCAGCGGAAGAACTCGTGCGCCTTGTCGCCGGCCACGCGCCGCGGCATCCGGGCGTGCGTGGTGTTGAGGCATTCCCACAGCTCGGTCGAGATGATCTCTCGCGCCCGCCGGGCGTTCTCACGGGCCGAGCTGAGCGAGTAGGCGATCGAGGCGGAGTTGTCGCGGTCGACGGCCAGCAGCGCCAGCACGTCCTTGCGCGTGAGGTGCACCTCGGGGTCGGCCTCGCCGCCCATCAGCGCGATCAGCGAGCGGCAGGCCGTGTCCTCGTCGATCCACGGATCCTCGAGCAGGAGCTGCAGGTGCACGTCGAGGATGCGCGCCGTGCCGTCGGCCCGCTCGAGGTAGCGGCCGATCCAGAACAGCGACTCGGCGATGCGGCTCAGCATGCTGCGTCCTCGGGCGGAGAGGAGATGCGGGTGACGGATGCGGCGGGCGAGGTCGCTTCGGCGCGCTCGCTTCGCTCCCGTGCCTCTGCGAGCGGGGGTCCGGACTGCTGCTGCTGCTCCTGCTGCTGGCGCACCGAGCCGTTGTCCTGCGGGGACGTGGCCGCCGCCGGCATCGATTCGTAGATGACCGGGGCGCTGGGAAGAGCAGCCTGATCCGACACCAGGCTCGCGGCATCCGGTCCCGGAGGGGCTCCGATCCGACCCGTCACCCAGGTGTCCTTCGAGCCGCCGCCCTGCGAGGAGTTGACGACGAGCTGCCCCTCGGGAAGCGCGACCCGGGTGAGGCCGCCGGGCAGCACCCACACGTTCTCGCCGTCGTTGACGGCGAAGGGCCGCAGGTCGGCGTGGCGCGGCCGCATGCCGTCGTCGACGAGCGTGGGGATGGTGGAGAGCTGCACGACGGGCTGAGCGATCCAGCCGCGCGGGTCGGCGATCAACTGCGCGCGCAGGACGTCGAGCTCGGCCCGGCTCGCATCCGGTCCCACGACGAGTCCTTTGCCACCCGAGCCGTCGACGGGCTTCACGACGAGTTCATCGAGGCGGTCGAGGACCTCCTCGAGCGCTCCGGGATCCTCGAGGCGCCAGGTGTCGACGTTCGGGAGCACGGGCTCCTCCGACAAGTAGTAGCGGATGAGGTCGGGCACGTAGGTGTAGACCAGCTTGTCGTCGGCGACTCCGTTGCCCACGGCGTTGGCGATGGTGACGTTGCCGAGGCGGGCCGCCAACAGGATGCCGGGCGAGCCCAGCACGGAGTCCGGGTAGAACTGCTGCGGATCGATGAACTCGTCGTCGACCCGCCGGTAGATGACGTCGACGCGGGTGGGGCCCGACGTCGTGCGCATCCAGACCCGCCCGCCGGAGCAGAACAGGTCGCGTCCCTCGACGAGCTCGACTCCCATGAGCCGGGCGAGCAGGGTGTGCTCGAAGTACGCCGAGTTGTAGACGCCGGGGGTGAGCACCACGATGACGGGATCGTCGACCCCTTCCGGGGCGCTCGCGCGCAGGGCCGAGAGCAGGCGATTGGGGTAGTCGCCGACGGGGCGCACGTGCATCGAGCTGAACAGCTCGGGGAGCGTCTGCGCCATGACGCGGCGGTTGGAGATGACGTAGCTCACGCCGCTGGGCACGCGCACGTTGTCCTCGAGCACGCGCCAGGCGCCGTTCTCATCCCGGATCAGGTCGATTCCCGACACCTGGATGCGCACGCCGTTCGCCGCGACGATGCCGGCGGCCTGGCGGTGGAAGTGCGTGGAGGACGAGATGAGGGCGGCCGGGATGACGCCGTCGCGCACGGCCGCCTGAGCCCCATAGGCGTCGGCGAGGAAGGCCTCGAGCGCCCTGACCCGCTGCTGCACGCCCTTCTCGACGACGGTCCAGTCGGCGCCATCGATGACGCGCGGCACTGCATCCAGCGGGAACGGACGTTCCTCGCCCGCGAAGTCGAAGGTGACCCCCTGCGCGAGGTAGGAGCTGGCGAGCGAGTCGGTGCGACCGCGCAGCTCCTCCTGCGTCATCCGGGCCAGGGCCGAGTGGATGTCGGAGTAGGCCTCGCGGACCGATTCCCCGTCTCCGATGGCCGGGAACATCTCATCCCACGGCGACGCGCCCCGGCGCTTCATCGTCGCGGATCCGTAACCTTCGAACAGGTTCACCATGGGCCGAGCATTCCAGCGTGCGGTTACGGGCGTGTTTCCGACACGCGTCGCGGGCTCATTCCACACGGGATCGGGAGGGCGGCGGATGCCGCCGGCACGGACGCTCGTCAGCCGACGTTGAACCCGCCGTTGCTGTAGAGGACCTGTCCGTTCATCCAGGCTCCCTCTGCCGAGAAGAGGAACCGTACCAGGTCGGCGGTGTCGTCCGGCGTCCCCAGGCGGCCGGCCGGGGTGGCAGCGATCCCCGAGTCGCGGATCTCGTCGCTCATCCATCCCGTGTCGATCGGACCCGGGTTCACGACGTTCGCGCGCACTCCCCGATCGGCCAGCTCGACAGCGGCCGCGGTCACGATGCGGTCGAGGGCACCCTTGCTGGCACCGTACGGCAGGTTGTGCACGGTGTGGTCGCTGGTGAGGGCGACGATGCGGCCGCCGACCCATCCCGGATCGACGGATGCCGGCAGCTGCTCCGCGAAGGCCTTGATCAGCAGCCAGGTGGCCCGGGCGTTGACAGCGAAGTGGCGGTCCCAGCTCTCGAGATCCGTGGTCAGGATCGAGCTGTCGACCGACTCGCAGTGCGACATGACGAGTCCGGTCACCGGACCCAGCTGCCGGGCCTTCTCGAGCAGCCGGACCGGCGTGGCCGGGTCGGCGAGGTCGCCGGGGATGAGCTCGACGGAGACCCCGAGCGCCCGGCACTCGTCGGCGATGGCCTCGGGGTCATCGGGCGTGCGCTCGAGGTCGATGCGGTCGTCGTAGGGAGTCCAGTGGTTGAGGGCGAGATCCCACCCATCGCGCGCCAGGCCGACCGCGAGGCCGGCCCCGATCGAACGCCGTCGCCCGACTCCGGTGATGATGGCGACGCCACGCCTGTGCTCCTTGCTCATACTCGTACACGGTACAAGCCCCCTCCCCCGACGCTCCGAGGGTGTGAGGATGAGGAGATGGCCTCCATGCTCGCGTCCCGCTTCGCCACCTCGCTCACCGCGAAGCCGCATCCGTCGACGACTCCGCAGCTGATCGGGCGCATCGCGCTCGGCGCCGCCCTGCTGTTCGCCGGGATCAGTCACCTGACCTTCGCACGTCAGGACTTCCAGGCGCAGGTGCCCGACTGGGTGCCGGCCGACAAGGACTTCGTCGTGATCGCCAGCGGCATCGTCGAGATCACCCTCGGCGGCGCCCTGATCGTGCTGGGCCGCCGGCGCATCCCCGTCGGCTGGGTCGTCGCCGCGTTCTTCGTGGCCGTCTTCCCCGGCAACATCTCGCAGTACGTCACCAGAACGGATGCCTTCGGTCTCGACACCGACACGGCTCGCGGCATCCGGCTCGTGTTCCAGCCCCTGCTGGTGCTGTGGGCGCTGTGGTCGACAGGGGCGATCCGGGCGCTGCGGCGGAAGTAGCTGCGTCACGCTGGGAACGGTCGCGGAGGCCGCGCCCTCAGCGAACGACAATCACTTAGCAAGGCTAATGAGCTAGGCTAAGTAATATCATGACGATCCCCCAGCAGAGCTCACTCCTGCGGATGTCGACCTTCAGGCTCGCCCGGCGTCTTCGCGCCGAGAAGAGCGACGACTCCGTCTCCGACGCGCAGTTCGCCGTGCTCGCGACCCTCTCGATCCACGGTGCGCACACGCTGTCCGCCCTCGCCGAGCGCGAGCGCGTCTCGGCTCCGTCGATGAACCGCACCGTCAACTGCCTCGAGGAGGCCGGGCACCTGGCCCGCGCCGAGGACGCCGACGACAGGCGGAAGACGAACATCAGCCTCACGGCATCCGGCGCCGAACTCGTGAAGGCCACGGTCTCCAAGCGCGACGCCTGGCTCACGGCCCAGCTGCGCGAGCTCACGGTCGAGGAGCGCGACCTGCTCGCCCGCGCCGCCGAGCTCATGGGGAGGCTCGCCACCCAGTGAGTGCGATGTTCCGCTCCCTCTCGGGATACAACTACAGGATCTGGTTCGTCGGCGCCCTCGTGTCGAACATCGGCGGCTGGATGCAGTCGACGACGCAGGACTGGGTGGTGCTGACCCAGCTCACCCAGAACAGCGCCGTGGCCGTCGGGTTCACGATGGCGCTCCAGTTCGGGCCGCAGCTCGTGCTGGTGCCGTTCACCGGCCTCGTCGCCGACCGTTTCGATCGCCGGCGCATCCTGTTCGTGACGCAGTCCGTTCTCATGCTGCTGGCCGTGGGCCTCGGAGTGCTGCTGCTCGCCGGCCACGCCGAACTCTGGCACCTCTACGCCTTCGCGCTCGCCCTCGGCATCACCAATGCCTTCGATGCGCCGGCACGCCAGAGCTTCGTGAGCGACCTGGTCTCGGGCCAGAACACCTCGAACGCCGTGGCCCTCAATGCCGCATCCTTCAACACGGCGCGTCTGATCGGGCCTGCCGTCGCCGGCCTGCTCATCGTCGTGATCGGATCGGGATGGGTGTTCATCGTGAACGCCTTCACCTTCATCGCGATGCTCGCGGCCCTCGCGATGCTGCGTCGCCACGAGCTGCGACTGCACCCGAAGATCAAGCGCGCCCGAGGCCAGTTCGTGCAGGGCTTCAGGTATGTCGCGACGCGTCCGGACCTCAAGGTCGTGTTCGTGATCGTGTTCCTGGTGAGCGCCTTCGGCATGAACTTCCCCATCTTCGCCTCGACCATGGCCGTGGAGTTCGGTGAGGGCGCCGGCGAGTACGGCCTGCTGTCATCGATCCTCGCCATCGGATCGTTGACGGCCGCACTGCTCTCGGCTCGGCGATCCAAGGCACGCCTGCGCGTCGTCATCGCGGCGACGGGATTCTTCGGGCTCGCCGCCCTGACCGCGTCCCTGATGCCCACGTACGCCAGCTTCGCGGTGTCGCTCATCTTCATCGGCTTCGGCACCGTCACCCTGCTCACGACGGCCAACGGCTACGTGCAGACCACGGTGCCGGGAGAGCTGCGCGGCCGTGTTCTCGCCCTCTACATGGCACTGCTCATGGGCGGCACCCTCATCGGGGCGCCGATCATCGGCTGGGTGGCCGACGCGTTCGGGCCACGCTGGGGGCTCGGGGTCGCCGCCATCGCGGCCACCACCGGATTCGTCATCGGAGCATGCTGGATGTTCTTCTCCCGCGGCGTGCGGCTGGTGCGGGTTCCGCAGACGCGTTGGCGTTTCGCCGTCGCCTCGGCCGAAGCTGCCGATGCTATCGCCGTCGGCGACAGGGTCACGCTGCCAGGGGCTCCGGCGACGGATGCCGCCCCCGCGGCGTCGCGGCATCCGGTGCCCGAGGACTTCTCCGACGAGTTGGCGCTCACCTCGCCGATCCCGCTGCCGAAGCTGCCCCCTCGCGACCCGCACGCTGCCCAGCACACGCACACGCACACGCGCACGGGGCCGCTGCCGCGCACGGGCTGACCCGCGCACGCTGCGGCGGCGTCAGGGGATGAGCGTCACCGGACGCGCGTCAGCCGCCCGTCGACTGCCGCACCACGAGTTCGGGCTGGAACACCACGTGCTCGCGCTCGAACCCGGCACCGGCCGCAGCCTCGCGCAGCATGAGGTCGACGGCCGTGTAGCCGATGAGCGCCGCCGGCTGACGGATCGACGACAGCGGAACCACGGCCGCCTCGGCGAAGGCGATGTCGTCGTAGCCGATGAGAGCGATGTCGCCGGGGATGCGGATGTCGCCGAGCATGTGCAACGCCTGGAGCACGCCCATCGCGAGGAGGTCGTTCGCCGCGAACACGCCTTCCGGGCGATACTCCGGCGGACGGGCGCTGATGGCCTCGCCCGCAGCGCGACCCTGCAACACCGAGAGCGAGTCGGTGTCGATGAGCTCCAACTGCACCCCGGGCGTCTCCGCCACGGCCTGTCGTGCTCCGACCAAGCGGTCGGTCACCTGGCGGATGCCGTGCGGGCCGCCCACGAAGGCGATCCGGCGGCGACCGTTCTCGATGAGGTGCCGCACGGCCAGGTAGCCGCCGGCCACGTCGTCGACCGAGACCGAGGAGAACTCGGCGCGGTCGGCTTCGCGGTCCACGAGGACCGTCGGCGTTCCGTTCGCGCGCACCCGTCCGAGCCTGGACAGGTCCTCGCCGACCGGCGTGATGAGGATGCCGTGCACGCGTTGCTCCTCGAACAGGTCGAGGTAGGAACCCTCGCGCGTCAGTTTCTCGTCGCTGTTGCCGAGCAGGAGCGTGAAGCCGTCTTCGGCCGCGCGATCCTCGGCTCCCCTGGCGACGTCGGTGAAGAACGGGTTTCCGACGTCGAGCACCACCATGCCGATGCTGCGGCTCTTGCCGGCCCGCAACTGCCTGGCGGCGTCGTTGCGCACGAAGCCGAGCTTCTCGATCGCCGCCTGCACCCTGGCCACGGTCTCGGGGGCGACCTTGTCGGGATGGTTGAGCACGTTCGACACAGTGCCGACGGAGACGGATGCCGCAGACGCGACGTCGCGCACACTCGCTGACATGGTCTCCCCCGCATCCGTCGGGCACGCCTCTCGCCGACGCTCGTCTGCGAGTCGACCCGTACCCGCAACTGTAACGATTCATCGGCGCGATTGTGCGCCGACTTGACCACGACACTGGGATCGTCCTATTGTTCTGCTGTGCCGTATTGAAACGGTTCAACTCGACGAGGAGATGATGCCGATGGTGTCGCGAGATCAGACGCCCACCGATGCCCTCGTGCTCCGCGACGTCGGGAAGGCCTTCGGCGCCGTTGTCGCCCTCCGCTCGGCCTCCCTCACGCTGAAGCGCAATTCGATCCACGCCCTCGTCGGCGAGAACGGCGCAGGCAAGTCGACACTGGTGAAGATCATCGCCGGCCTCTACCAGCGAGACACCGGCGACTTCGAGCTCGACGGCGAGACCGTCGACTTCTCCTCGACCGCGCAGTCGAAGGCATCCGGGATCGCCGTCATCTACCAGGAGCCCACGCTCTTCCCCGACCTGTCCGTCACCGAGAACGTCTTCATGGGACGCCAGCCCACCGGTCGCTTCGGCCGCATCGACCGGAAGGCCATGCGCACCGAGGTCGTCGCGCTGTTCAAGCGACTGGGAGTGCGCATCGATCCCGACCGCCCCGCAGAGGGCCTCTCGATCGCGGACCAGCAGATCATCGAGATCGCGAAGGCCATCTCTCTCGACGCCAGCGTTCTCGTCATGGACGAGCCGACGGCAGCCCTCTCCGGCGTCGAGGTCGACCGCCTGTTCGCCGTTGCACGGAGCCTGCGCGACGAGGGTCGTGCACTGCTGTTCATCTCCCACCGCTTCGACGAGGTCTTCGCACTCTGCGACGTCGTCACGGTCATGCGCGACGGCGAGTACATCTCGACCGATGCCATCGCCGAGACCAGCGTCGACGAGATCGTGCGGCGCATGGTCGGCCGCGACGTCGGCGACCTGTTCCCGAAGGAGGTCGCCACCATCGGCGATCCCGTACTCGTCGTCGACGGACTCAGCTCGGCCGGTGTCTTCAGCGACATCAGCTTCACGGTCCGTTCTGGCGAGATCGTCGGCCTCGCCGGCCTCGTCGGGGCCGGACGCAGCGAGGTGGCCCGGGCCGTCTTCGGCGTCGACTCCTACGACAGCGGCAGCACCAGCATCGGCGGGGTCTCCATCCCGAAGCACAATCCGACGGCCGCCATGCGCCTCGGCCTCGCGCTCGTACCCGAAGACCGACGCAAGCAGGGACTCTTCCTCGACTCGGCGGTCTCGGGGAACATCACCATGGCCATCCGTCGCCAGCTGGCGAAGGCCGGCATCCTGACAGCGGGCATGGAGAACGCGGCGGCGCAGATCTGGGCGAGCCGCCTCGAGGTGAAGACCAGCGCGCTCGACACCCTCGCCGGCACCCTGAGCGGTGGAAACCAGCAGAAGGTGGTGCTCGGCAAGTGGCTCGCCACCGACCCGCGCGTGCTCATCATCGACGAGCCCACCCGTGGCATCGACGTCGGAACGAAGGCGGAGGTGCACCGCCTGCTCTCCGAGCTCGCGGGCCGCGGGCTCGCCATCCTCATGATCTCGTCGGAGCTGCCCGAGGTGCTCGGCATGGCCGACCGCGTCCTGGTCATGCGCGAAGGACGCATCACCGCCGAGATCGACCGCGCTGATGCCACCAGCGAGTCCGTCATGTTCGCAGCCACCCACGCATCGGAGCAGCTCTCGTGACCACCGTCACCCCCACCCCCGCGGCGAAGAAGCCCAACCGCGTCGTCGCCAGCGCCGGTACCCTTCTCAAGGCCCGCGAGTTCGGCATCTTCCTCGCCCTCGCGCTCGTCATCATCGTCACGACGGCCAAGAACCCGAACTTCCTGTTCAGCCCCGACGGCTGGCGCGACCTGCTGCTCACGCCGTCGATCCTCGTGCTGGTGGCTGTCGGCCAGGCCATCGTCATCATCACCCGCAGCGTCGACCTCTCCGTCGGCTCGGTGCTCGGCCTGTCCGCCTACCTCAGCGGTCGCCTGTTCATCGACCTGCCCGGCGTGCCGATCGTGGTGGTGTTCCTGCTCTGCATCATCTTCGGCGGACTGCTCGGCCTCATCAACGGAGCGCTGGTCGCCTTCGCTCGGGTTCCGGCTCTGGTGATCACCCTCGGAACGCTGTACGCCTATCGGGGCATCAACGTGCTCTGGACCGGCAGCGATCGCATCAACGCCTCCGACTTCCCCAAGGCGTTCCTCGCCCTGGGCACCAACTCCATCCTCACCATCCCGATCCTGACGATCATCGCCCTCGTGGTGCTCATCGTCGCCGCCTGGTACATGAAGAACATCCGCGGCGGTCGCGAGTTCTACGCGATCGGATCGGACCCGGATGCCGCAGAGCTCTACGGTCTGCGCGTGACCCGCCGCATCCTCACCGCGTTCATCACATCCGGAGCACTCGCCGGGCTCGCCGGCGTCCTGTACGCCGCCCGCTACGGCACCGTCAACTCGCAGGCCGGCGTCGGCTTCGAACTCGACGCCGTGGGAGCCGCGGTGATCGGCGGCGTCGCCATCTTCGGCGGTTCGGGATCGGTCTGGGGCGCTGCCATCGGTGCGGTGCTGCTGCTCACGATCAACCGCGCCCTGCCGATCCTCGGCGTGCAGGACTTCTGGCAGCGGGCCGTGGTCGGCGTGCTCATCATCGGCGCGATCGTGCTCGACCGCCTGCTCTCCCTCCGACAATCACGCAAGCTCCTGGAAGCGAGGGAGGAATCCGAATGACCAGCCTCGACACAGCGCCGGCATCGCCGGCCGCCACCTCGGCCCCCCGCACCTACCGCAACTACGGGCATCCGCTCTGGCGCCGCATCCTCGTGAGCCGCGAGGCGGCAGTCATCGGTGCGCTCATCCTGGTGATCGTCGTGTCGTCGGGGGTGGTGCGCAACTTCGGCAGCCCCATCACGATGACGTACCTGCTGCTCGACGTGGCGCCGATCCTTCTCATCGCACTGCCGATGACGCTCATCATCATCACCGGCGAGATCGACCTCTCGGTCGCCAGCATCGTCGGCCTGTCGAGCGTGCTGCTCGGAACGCTGACGCAGGGCGGGATGCCGATCGAGCTCGCAGCCCTCGTGGCGATCATCGTCGGCGCCCTCGGCGGAGCGCTGAACGGATTCCTCATCACAGTGGTGGGGCTGCCGTCGCTCGCCGTCACGATCGGAACCCTCGCGCTCTACCGCGGTCTCGCCGTCGGCCTGCTCGGCACCACGGCCGTGACGGACTTCCCGGAGTTCTGGACCGACCTGGCCAAGTCGAAGCTCGGCGACACCGGAGTTCCGGCCATCGTCATCCCGTTCCTGGTGCTGGCCGTGATCTTCGCTGTGCTGCTGCACTTCACCCCCTTCGGACGCGGCATCTTCGCCATCGGCCAGAGCTCGGAGGCCGCGACGTTCTCGGGCGTTCACGTGAACCGCACCAAGCTCATCCTGTTCGTGCTGTCGGGTGCCGTCTCGGCCTTCGCCGGCCTGTACTACACACTCCGATTCGGCAGTGCCCGCGGCGACAACGCCACGGGCCTGGAACTGCAGGTGATCGCAGCCGTGCTGCTCGGCGGCGTGAGCATCTTCGGTGGCCGCGGTGCGCTGCACGGCGTGATCGCCGGCGTCCTCCTCATCGGGGTGCTCGCGAGTGCCCTGCGCCTCGCCAACGTCACCTCCGACGTCATCAACATCATCACCGGAGTGCTCCTCGTGCTCTCGGTGGTGTACTCCAGCTTCCTGACCTGGCTGCAGAAGAAACGCCAGAAGCCAGGAGGGAACCGGAAGTCTCCGCCGCGCACAGCCACGTCGTAGCCGAGCACATCCGATTTCGCTTCACCGCACTGCCCACAACCGAAAGGAAGCACAAAGATGTCATTCCACACCAAGCGCACGCGCATCGGTGCGATCGCGGCCCTCGCCGTGACCGTCGCCCTCGTCGCCACAGGCTGCTCGAGCGGCGGCTCCGGAGGAGACTCCTCAGAGGGAAGCGGAGGCGGCGATGCCAACCTGGCCATCACGTTCCTGCCCAAGAACCTCGGCAACGCCTACTTCGACACCTCCGACAAGGGCGGCGAGAAGGCCATCAAGGAGTTCGGCGGAACCTACGCCGAGGTCGGCCCGGCCGAAGCCTCGCCCGACGCACAGGTCAGCTACATCAACACGCTGACCCAGCAGGGCGTCGGCGGCATCGTCGTCTCGGCGAACGACCCGAAGGCCATCTGCGACGCCCTCAATGAGGCTCGCGACGCCGGCATCAAGGTCGTCACCTTCGACTCCGACACCAACCCCGAGTGCCGCGACATCTTCATCAACCAGGCCACGGCCGACGGCATCGCGAAGGTCCAGGTCGACATGATCGCCGACCAGATCGGCGACAGCGGCGAGGTCGCCATCCTGTCGGCGAGTGCCAACGCGACGAACCAGAACGCGTGGATCGAGACGATGAAGACGCTCCTCGCCTCCGACCACCCGAACATCAAGCTGGTCGACACGGTCTACGGCGACGACGACGACCAGACGTCGTTCGACAAGACCGCTGCCCTGCTGCAGACCTACCCCGACCTCAAGGGCATCATCTCGCCCACGACCGTCGGCATCGCGGCTGCTGCGCGCTACCTCTCGACGTCTGACTACAAGGGCAAGGTCGCACTGACCGGTCTCGGTACGCCGAACCAGATGCGCGACTTCGTCGAGGACGGCACTGTCACCGAGTTCGCACTGTGGAACCCGGCCGACCTCGGCTACCTCGCCGCCTTCGCGGCCAAGGCCCTCATCGAGGGCGACATCACCGGCAAGGAAGGCGACAGCTTCACCGCCGGCGACCTCGGTGACTTCAAGGTCGGCGCCGACGGCACCGTCCTCCTCGGTGAGCCCTACAAGTTCAACAAGGACAACATCGGCGACTTCGACTTCTAGTCGCCACGGGGATGCCGCGCTCCCGGGTGCGGCATCCCCTCCCTCCCCCTTCCCTCCCCATCTCGAACGGAGCCGACGATGAGTACTACAGGATCAGCGGCACCGTCCCGCGTCTGCTTCCAGCTGCAGGTGCAGCCGAACCGGATCGACGAGTACAGGCAGCGTCACGCCGCCGTCTGGCCCGAGATGCTGCAGGCCATCGCCGATGCCGGCCGCCGCAACTACTCCCTCTTCCTGCGCCAGGACGGCCTGCTCATCGGCTACTACGAGACCGATGACGACGCCGCCGCGCAGTCCGCCCTCGAGTCCGATCCCCGCACGGCCGCCTGGGAGGCGGCCATGGCCGAGTTCTTCGTTCAGCTCGACGGCCGCCCCGATCAGGCAGCACCCCGACTTCTCGAGATCTTCAACCTCGAGGCCCAGCTCTCCGCGGCATCCGTCGCCGATCCAGCCAGCACCCCCGCACCACCCGCAGCCTCCGCAGCCTCCGCCTCCGACGCTGGCAGCTCGTCCGAAAGGAATCCCTCGTGAGCCTCTCCTCTGACACCCTCGCCCTGCTCGAGCAGCAGGCGATCGAACTGCCGTCGTGGGCGTTCGGCAACTCCGGCACCCGGTTCAAGGTGTTCACCACGCCGGGCACCCCGCGCACGCCCGAGGAGAAGATCGCTGACGCGGCGACGGTGAACCGGTTCACGGCGTTGGCCCCGAAGGTGGCTTTGCACATCCCGTGGGACAAGGTCGACGACTACTCGGCGTTGCGGGCGTTCGCCGAGGATCAGGGCGTGGCCCTGGGAACGGTGAACTCGAACACGTTCCAGGACAACGACTACAAGTTCGGTTCCCTCACCCACGTTGATGCCGGCATCCGGCAGAAGGCCATCGACCACCACTTCGACTGCATCGACATCATGCACGCGACCGGGTCGCAGGATCTGAAGATCTGGCTCGCCGACGGCACCAACTATCCCGGCCAGGGTGACCTGCGCGGCCGTCAGGACCGGTTGAACGACTCGCTGCGCCAGATCTACGACAGGCTCGGCGACGAGCACCGCCTGGTGCTGGAGTACAAGTTCTTCGAGCCCGCTTTCTACCACACCGATGTTCCCGACTGGGGTACCAGTTACGCCCAGGTCGCGACCCTCGGCGAGAAGGCGATGGTGTGCCTGGACACCGGCCACCACGCACCGGGTACCAACATCGAGTTCATCGTCATGCAGTTGCTGCGCCTCGGCAAGCTGGGCTCGTTCGACTTCAACTCGCGCTTCTACGCCGATGACGACCTCATCGTGGGTGCCGCGGACCCGTTCCAACTGTTCCGCATCCTCTACGAGGTCGTGCGCGGCGGCGGTTACGGACCCGACTCGCCGGTGGCGTTCATGCTCGACCAGTGCCACAACGTCGAGGACAAGATCCCCGGCCAGATCCGCTCCGTGCTGAACGTGCAGGAGATGACCGCACGGGCGCTGCTCGTCGACAGCGCCGCCCTGACCGCGGCGCAGGAGGCGCACGACGTGCTCGGCGCGAACGGCATCCTGATGGACGCGTTCTACACGGATGTGCGCCCCGACCTCGCCGACTGGCGTGAGAGCCGCGGACTTGCCGGCGACCCGATGGCCGCCTACGCAGCATCCGGCTACCAGCAGCAGATCGCCCAAGACCGCGCCGGCGGAACCCAACTCAGCTGGGGCGCCTGACCCACACACCCCACCGAGTCGCCCACTCTCGTCGCCACACCCTCCGCTCCGGCGGCCGGATGCGACCAGAACGGGCGACTCGCGGAAACCGAAAGAGAAGAAGCGACCATGACGAACGAGACCGCTGCCGCGCTGATCGCGCGCTCCAATCGCCTGGGCTCGGACCCGAAGAACACGAACTACGCCGGGGGCAACACCTCCGCCAAGGGCACCGACGTCGACCCCGTCACGGGTGAGCCGGTCGAGCTGCTCTGGGTGAAGGGCTCCGGCGGTGACCTCGGCACTCTCACCGAGTCGGGTCTGGCCGTGCTGCGCCTGGACCGGATGCGCGCCCTCGTCGACGTCTACCCCGGCCTGGACCGGGAGGACGAGATGGTGGCGGCGTTCGACTACGCCCTGCACGGCAAGGGCGGGGCCGCGCCGTCGATCGACACGGCCATGCACGGCCTCGTGGACGCCGCGCACGTGGACCACCTGCACCCGGACTCCGGCATCGCGATCGCGACGGCGGCCGACGGGGAGGAGCTAACCGGGAAGATCTTCGGCCAGAGCGTGGTGTGGGTGCCGTGGCGGCGCCCCGGGTTCCAGCTGGGCCTGGACATCGCGGCGATCAAGGACGCGAACCCGCAGGCCATCGGCTGCATCCTCGGCGGGCACGGCATCACCGCGTGGGGCGACACGTCCGAGGAGTCCGAGGCGAACTCGCTGCAGATCATCGCCAAAGCTGAGGCGTACATCGAGGCCAACGGCAAGGCGGAACCCTTCGGAACCGTCTTGACCGGTTACGAAGCCCTCGACGCCTCCGAGCGCACTGCGAAGGCTGCCGCGCTGGCCGCCACCATCCGCGGCCTGGTCTCGACCGACCGCCCCCAGGTGGGCCACTTCTCCGACGCCCCCGAGGTGCTCGACTTCCTGGCGGCATCCGAGCACCCGCGCCTCGCGGCCCTCGGCACGAGCTGCCCCGACCACTTCCTGCGCACCAAGGTCAAGCCCCTGGTGCTCGACCTGCCGGCCGACGCATCGATCGAGGACTCGATCGCCCGCCTGCACGAGCTGCACGAGGCCTACCGCGCCGACTACGCCGCCTATTACGACGCCTACGCGACCCCCGAGTCGCCCGCCATGCGCGGTGCCGACCCGGCCATCGTGCTCATCCCCGGCGTCGGCATGTTCAGCTACGGTGCGAACAAGCAGACCGCCCGCGTGGCCGGTGAGTTCTACCGCAACGCCATCAACGTCATGCGCGGCGCCGAGGCGCTCTCCACCTACGCGCCGATCTCGGACGAGGAGAAGTTCCGCATCGAGTACTGGGCCCTCGAAGAGGCCAAGCTGGCGCGGATGCCCAAGCCCAAGCCGCTCGCCACCCGCATCGCCCTGGTCACCGGGGCGGCATCCGGCATCGGAAAGGCCATCGCCACCCGCCTCGCCGCCGAAGGAGCCTGCGTCGTCATCGCCGACCTCGACCTCGAGAAAGCCCGGGCTGCTGCCGCCGAGATCGGGTCCACGGATGTCGCCGTCGGCGTGCAGGCCAACGTCGTCGACGAAGCCCAGGTGCAGGCATCCATCGACGCCGCCCTGCTCGCCTTCGGCGGCCTCGACATCGTCGTGAACAACGCCGGCCTGTCGCTGTCGAAGTCGCTGCTGGAGACCACCGTCGCCGACTGGGACCTGCAGCACAACGTGATGGCCAAGGGCTCCTTCCTCGTGTCGCGCGCCGCGGCGAGGGTGCTGATCGAGCAGAAGCTCGGCGGCGACATCATCTACATCTCCTCGAAGAACTCGGTGTTCGCCGGGCCGAACAACATCGCCTACTCGGCGACCAAAGCCGACCAGGCCCATCAGGTGCGCCTGCTCGCGGCCGAGCTCGGCGAGCACGGCGTGAAGGTCAACGGCATCAACCCCGACGGCGTCGTCCGCGGCTCCGGCATCTTCGCCGGCGGCTGGGGCGCCAAGCGGGCCGCCGTCTACGGTGTGCCCGAGGAGGAGCTCGGCGCCTACTACGCCCAGCGCACCCTGCTGAAGCGCGAGGTGCTGCCCGAGAACGTCGCGAACGCCGTGTTCGTGCTGTGCTCGAGCGACCTCTCGCACACCACCGGACTGCACATCCCCGTCGACGCCGGCGTCGCCGCCGCCTTCCTCCGCTGATGCCTCGCCAGCGCCCGGCCCTCGGCTGCCGCCGTGTGAAGGCACCGCGGCGGCCCGACTCCCGGATTCACAGGGGTCGGGCGGCGAGTGCCTTCACACGGCGGGCGGATTGCCTTCACACGGCGGGAGTCGGGCGATGAGCGGCAGCGGCACGGTCGCGGCCGTCGACCTCGGTGCGACGAGCGGCCGCGTCATCCTCGGAGACGTCGGACCCAACGAGCTGCGGATGCAGCAGCTCGCCAGGTTCCCGAACACCCCCGTCACGACCCCCGACGGCCTGCACTGGAACATCGGCGAGCTGTACCGCAGCGCTCTCGGCGGTCTCACCACGGCATTCCGACGGGAGCCGAAGCTGGCGAGCATCGGCATCGACTCGTGGGCTGTCGACTACGCGCTCCTTCACGAGGGCCGCATGCTGAGCGAGCCGTTCCACTATCGCGACAGCCGCACGGCAGCCGGCGTGAAGGCGACCCACGCCATAGTCCCGTTCGCCGAGCTGTACCGGCGCAACGGCCTGCAGTTCCTGCCGTTCAACACCGTCTACCAGCTCATGGCCGAGCGCGGTCCCGAGAGCGGCATCGGATGCCTCTCCCGCGCCGACAGCATGCTGCTCGTGCCCGACCTGCTCACCTACTGGCTCACCGGCGAGCTCATAGCCGAACGCACCAACGCCTCGACGACGGGCCTGCTCGACGTCGTGACCGGCGAGTGGGACACGGCGCTGCTCGGCCAGCTCGGCCTGCCTCCTGCACTGCTGCCGTCTCTCGTCGACCCGGGCACCCGGGTCGGACCACTGACGCCGGAAGTGGCGAAGCAGCTCGGCGGCAGCGCCGACGTCGTGGCCGTCGGTTCCCACGACACGGCGTCGGCCGTCGTGGCCGTTCCCATGGACGCGGCGACGAGCGCCTACATCTCCTGCGGCACCTGGGGGCTCGTCGGCGTCGAACTCGAGGAGCCCGTGCTGACGGATGCCGCCCGCGACGCGAACTTCACCAACGAGGGCGGTGTCGACGGCCGCATCCGTTTCCTCCACAACGTCATGGGGCTCTGGCTGCTCAGCGAGTCCGTGCGCAGCTGGGAGGCCGATGGCCAGAGGATCGACCTGCCCAAGCTGCTCGCGGCTGCGGCATCCCTCGCCGCCCCGGTCGCCGTCTTCGACGCCGACGACCCTCGGTTCCTGAAGCCGGGCGACATGCCGGCGCGCATCGCCGACTACTGCCGCGAGCACGACCTCGCCGTTCCGGTCACTCCGGTGGAGTTCGTCCGCAGCATCATCGAGAGCCTCGCCGACGCCTTCGCGCGTGCCGTGCGCACGGCGGCGGCCCTCACCGGACGCACGATCGAGACTGTCCACATCGTCGGCGGCGGCTCGCAGAACGAGCTGCTCTGCCAGCTCACGGCGAACCGCGTCGGGCTGCCGGTGCTCGCCGGTCCTGTGGAGGCGACGGCCATCGGCAACATCCTCGTGCAGGCTCGGCTGCAGGGCTTCGCCGCGGGCTCCCTCGAGTCCCTGCGCAGCCTGGTAGCCGCCGCCTTCCCGCCGAAGCGCTACGACCCGCGCTGAGACTGCCGCGACGGTTTCATCGCGGCCCGGCGATGGGAGGACTCGAACGTCGGGAACTCCACCCTGTCGCCGACGGATGCATCGGAGCAGACTGGTCGCGTCGATACCCGAGGCGCACCACCCTGCGTCGCGACGCGAAGGAGCCAGTCATGGCGCGCACCACCGTCGAGATCCGGAACGAGACCACCATCACCCTCGAGCTCGCCTCGCAGAAGGGCGACTGGTCGGCGCCTCCGCCGGAGTCGATCAGACCCGGAGCCAGCGCGACGATCACGCTGGAAACCGGCCTGCTCGGCGGCACGGGTCACCTCGTCTACACGATCGGCACGGCGACGGCCCGGCACCTCGGCCTGACCTGGAAGGCCGGAGTGCTCGATCGCGATCGCAGCGACGACATGACCGTGGAGGCACCGCAGGGCTTCGACGCCTCCGTCACCCGGAAGAACGAGCGCGCCGTCGTGCGCGTGCTGGAGTCCGTGCGTCACGCCGTGCCCGACTTCGCCCCCTCCCGCAACGGCCTGCACTTCCCGAACGCCTGGTCGCACGAGCTGCCGGTCATGAGCGTCGGGAAGATCATGAACGACCTCATCGACGCCATGCCGGCCGGGCTCGGCGCCATGCTCCAGATCGCCCGCCGCGACCCCGACTGGATGCCGCTCACTCGCGCCGACGCCGGGCTCTGCGGCGGCATGGTCTTCACCGTGCTCGACTACTTCACGGCGGGGCGGGCCGTGCCAGGGCGACGGACCCCACCGGCGGCATCCGACGATCCACTCTTCCTGTTCGTCAGGGAACGGATGCTGGACAGCCTCGACCTGAGCGGCGACGGCCACCGCTGGCTGAGCTACTCGGCCCCGCAGTACCCCGACGACGACGAGGGCGTGCCCGGCGCCATCACTCGCGGCAGGCGACGCGTCACCTTCGACGACACCATCCCGGCCGTGCGGTCCGACATCGACGCCGGCCGACTCTCGCCGATCGGGCTCATCCGCAGCATCGACCTCGACATCGGGAAGAACCACCAGGTGATGGCCTACGCCTATGAACAGAAGGGAGCGAAGACCGCGCTCTGGATCTACGATCCCAACGAGCCCGACAACGACGACGTCGTGCTTCGCCTCGACGCCGACCAGCCGACCGGCCACCTGCATGTGGTGCGCGAATCTCATGAACGGGCCGCCGACACCGGACCGATCTACTGCATCATGCCGCTACGGGGATACGCCCCGATGCTGCCGCCGCAACTCGCCGCCTGACGGGCAGCCCTCAGCGGATCCCGCTCGACACCATCCACGCGCCGCGCCGCACGGCGCGTTCGAGGTCGTACGCACGGGCACTGAAGTCCTTCGCCGACACCGAGACCGACACCGCCCCGATAGTGCGACCCGACGTCGCGCGCACCGGTGCAGCGATGCATGCGAGTTTCGGCATGTACTCCTCGATCTCCACGGCGATCTGTTGGGCGCGCACCTCGTCCAACTGTTCGCGGAGCTTTTCGGCATCCGTCACGCTGTCCGTCGTGAGTGCTCGGGCACCGTTCCGGGCGAGGAAACGGGTGAGCTGCGCGTCGTCCTTCGAGGCCAGCATGAGCTTGCCGAACGCCGTGACGTGCGAGGCCTCCGAGAACCCGACATGCAACTGCGTGATCTGCGGATGCTCCACCGAGTCCTCGATGTGGGCGACGGCGATGTCGTCACCACGGAACACCGTGAGATACGCCGGTGCTCGCGCAGCGTCGTGGACCGCACGCAGAGCGGCCCGCACCGGCGGGTCGACGACGAGCTGGTCCTGGAGCGCCCGCCCGAGCTCGTCGACGGCGCGGCCGAGGATGTAGCGATACTCGCCGGGCTGGCGTCCGACGTAATCGAGGCGGTGCAGCGTCGCGAGCAGCCTGTAGGCCGTCGACTGGTTCAGGCCGAGTTCCTCGGCGATCTCGGCGGCGGTGAGGCCCGTCGGCGATGCTCCGATCACCTCGAGGATGCGCAGCACGCGCGCGGCCGACTGGATGCCGTTCAGCACCGTCGCGTCGGCCTCGGTTCTGCCGCTCTGCAGAGTCATGCGACGAGTGTATGCCGCGCTCGACGACGCGCACAGGGGATCTGGCCGGCGCACAGGGCCGCCGGCGCGTGAATGCGGCATCCGTTTCGCACACTGTGCGAATGCCTGTCGCGGGAGCCCGACGACCCGCTCAGGCTGGTGCCGAACCACTCGCCAGACTCACCCGCCAGTGCGAGCTCACCCGCCAATGCACGGAGGTACGCAATGCCGAAGATCGTCATCCTCACCGGAGACGCCGCGGAGACCCTCGAGGTCTTCTATCCCTACCACCGGTTGCAGGAGGCCGGCTACGAGGTGCACATCGCAGCTCCCGAGAAGCGCAAGCTGCAGTTCGTGGTGCACGACTTCGTCGACGGATTCGACACCTACACGGAGAAGCCCGGGCACACCTGGGATGCGGACATCGCCTTCGCCGACGTCGTGGCCGGCGACTACGTGGCCGTCGTCGTCCCCGGCGGACGCGCCCCGGAGTACATCCGCAACAACGAGGAGGCCAAGCGCATAGTGCGCGAGTTCTTCGCGGCGGATGCCCCCGTTGCGGCGACCTGCCACGGTCCGCTGCTGCTCGCGGCGGCCGGCGTGCTCGCAGGCCGCACCTCGTCTGCCTATCCGGAACTCGCCATCGACGTGGAGCTGGGCGGCGGAGTGTTCGAGAACGGCGGCGGCGTCGTCGACGGCAACCTCGTCACGGCGCGGGCCTGGCCAGACAACGGCACCTGGATGAAGGCGTTCCTCGAGGTGCTCGACGCGGCTGGAGCCAGCCGGGCTGCTGCGTAGCCGCGCGCTGATCGGCGGTGGGCCGGGTTCCGACTCAGCGCTGGTCGCGACGGCGGTGATCCGCCCCGGGACCGTAGATGATGATCCCGCCGAGCGGCACGAGGAGGAACCAGAGCCAGGCCCAGGCCCAGCCGCCGGAGAACCCCGTGATGAAGAACAGCGCGAGCGCGACGAACGGGATGCACGCCATGATCGTGGCGCCGACACGGCCGCCCAGGGCACGCACTGACGGGGCGGAGCGCGCCCGATCGAAGGAATCCGGTGGCAGTGCCGACGCTGACGCCGACGCCGCGTACTCCGCGCCGACGGATCCCGTCGGCACCGGCAGGTCGGAGAAGAGCGGCGCCAGATCGCCGCGGGTCACAGCCAGGCGGGCACTGGATGCGCGTTGGTCGAACTCGTCGGTGCGCAGGCGTCCCTCGTCTCGTGCAGACGCGAGCTGCCGAACGGCGAGGTCGCGTTCCGCATCGCTGAGTCGTTCCGAGGAACGTCGGGGATCCGCGTAGTCCGTCATACGTCCACTCTGTCGCAGTTCGGGCCCGACGGGAACGGGCTGTCGGCCACGCGATTCGACTGGCCTCGACGCGTGGGATCCGACGAGCAGGCCTCGAGCATGGCCCTGGCACGGGCTTGCATGTGGTCAGACCACAACGCTACTGTGGTCTGACCACAGGGAGGCGGTGTCGCGATGAGCACGACGGATGTACTGGTCGGCCCCGCCGCGCCCGACGACCTCCGTGCCTGGCAGAGCGTGCTCGCGCACGTCGAGGCGCAGCTTCTCGACGGCACCCTCTCCCCCGGCGATCATCTTCCGCCCGAGCGCACCCTCGCTGCCGAGCTGGGCGTCGGTCGATCGAGCGTGCGCGAGGCCGTACGCGTGCTCGAGGCCATGGGCCTCATCCGAACCCAGACCGGATCGGGACCGAGCGCCGGCGCCATCATCGTCGCCACGCCGCACGGTGCGATGAGCGCCCTGCTCCGGCTGCAGGTCGCGGCCCAGGGGTTCCGAGTGACCGACGTCGTGAAGACCCGACTCGTGCTCGAGGCCGCAGTCGTGGCCGAGGTCGCGGATGCCGCGAGCCCGGCGCTCGACGAGCCCCGGCGTCTCCTCGACGCGATGGACTCCCCCGACCTCACCCCGCAGGAGTTCCTGGCGCTCGACGCCGCCTTCCACGTGTCGCTGGCCGCCGCATCCGGCAACGATGTCGTGACGGCGATGATGACCGGCCTGCGTTCGTCGATCGAGGGCTACGTGCAGGCCGGACTCGCCGCCATCGACGACTGGGAGGCGACGGCGGTTCGCCTGCGCGAGGAGCACCGCGGCATCATCGCGGCCATCGACACCGGCGACGCCCTCGTCGCCAGGTCGCGGGTACACGCCCACATCACCGGCTACTACGCCCAGACCGCCCTCGTCACCGAGGACCGTTCAACCCCCGAGACGACCGCCGTCGTCGCAGCCCCCAGCGGAACCGGGCACATCGCCCTGTCCCGTCGCACCCCGGAACAGTGAGGAACCCCATGGTCCAGCGCCAGATCCCGAAACCGGCCGAGCTCGCCGAGCTGATGAAGTTCAAGAAGCCGACGTTCAACGCCACCGACCGCCGACTGGAGAAGGCGCTCACCATCGCCGACCTGCGGGCCATCGCCCAGCGGCG
The DNA here is from genome assembly GCF_001422325.1 of Leifsonia sp. Leaf264. Taxonomy (GTDB): domain Bacteria; phylum Actinomycetota; class Actinomycetes; order Actinomycetales; family Microbacteriaceae; genus Orlajensenia. The sequence continues at coordinate 98,303 of NZ_LMMR01000007.1, read as the reverse complement.
CACGCCGAAGGCTCCGTTCGACTACACCGAGGGTTCGGCCGAGGGGGAGATCTCGCTGAAGCGCGCGCGGCAGGCATTCCAGGACATCGAGTTCCACCCGTCGATCCTGCGCAACGTCCCCGTCGTCGACACCACCCGCGAGGTGCTGGGCGGGCCGAGCGCGCTGCCCTTCGGCATCGCGCCCACGGGATTCACGCGCATGATGCAGACCGAGGGCGAGGTGGCCGGAGCCGGGGCCGCCGGGGCGGCCGGCATCCCGTTCACCCTCTCGACCCTCGGCACGACCTCGATCGAGGATGTGAAGAAGGCCAACCCCGTCGGTCGCAACTGGTTCCAGCTCTACGTGATGCGCGACCGCGAGATCTCCTATGAGCTCGCCCGTCGTGCAGCATCCGCAGGCTTCGACACCTTGTTCTTCACCGTCGATACCCCTGTCGCGGGTGCCCGCCACCGCGACAAGCGCAACGGCTTCTCGATCCCGCCGCAGCTCACTCCGGGCACGGTGATCAACGCTCTGCCCAGGCCCGCCTGGTGGATCAACTTCCTGACGACGCCGAAGCTCGAGTTCGCCTCGCTGTCGTCGACCGGCGGCACCGTCGGCGAGCTGCTCGACTCGGCCATGGACCCCACGATCTCCTTCGACGACCTCGACATCATCCGTGGCATCTGGCCCGGGAAGATCGTGGTCAAGGGCGTGCAGACCGTCGCCGATGCGAAGCTGCTCGCCGACCGCGGAGTCGACGGCATCGTGCTCTCGAACCACGGCGGACGCCAGCTCGACCGCGCCCCCATCCCGTTCCACCTGCTGCCGGATGTCGCCCGCGAGGTCGGCTCCGATCTCGAGGTGCACCTCGACACCGGGATCATGTCCGGCGCCGACATCGTCGCGTCGATCGCCCTCGGCGCCAGGTTCACGCTCGTCGGGCGCGCCTACCTCTACGGCCTCATGGCCGGTGGACGCCGCGGCGTCGACAAGACCATCGAGATCCTGCGCACCGAGATCGTGCGCACCATGAAGCTGCTCGAGGTGGCGTCGCTCGATGAACTCGGTCCGCAACACGTCACGCAGCTCGCCAGGCTCACGCCGATTGCCCGCGGAGTGACGGATGCCGCGGAGGCTGCGGCATCTGCGAAGCCCACAGTGGTGCGCACGCCGCGGGCGAGCACGGCTCCGAAGTCGGCGGCCGTCCGGAAGGCGCCGGTCAAGAAGTAGCGGCTCGGCCCCCTTCCGCTGGTCGAGTAGCCCGCGAGCGGAGCGAGCAGGCATATCGAGACCCACCGAGATCGCGCGAGGGTTGACGTGATTTCGATACGTGTCCGACTGCGTCGGGCACCACTCAATCAGCGGAAGGGACGGAAGTACGCAGCCGAACCGGCCGCTTGCCGCCATCCAGGGGCGAGAAGTTGGTGACCTCGGCGGGCACCCGGAACCGGTCGTCGTCGTAGAGCGCTGCGAGCTCGGCCTGCGTCACGGCCGGATCGGCCAGGCGCGCGGCGATCACGTCGAGCTCGGCGGCGAGGGCGGCATCCGCAGCCTCGAGGCTCTCGAGCACGCCCCAGATCTCCCACAGGATCATCTCCTGCTTGTTGAGGCCGGCGAGGTCGAAGACCAGGTTGTGCAGCAGGTACGGCCACGAGCGCAGGTCAGGGACCATCAGGTCGGGGAACACGACGAACCTCTCGGGGTCGAGCTCGCCCGAGCGGCAGCCCCGCCAGGCGTCGGTGCCGGTGATGAAGCGATCGCGCGGCACGTCGTCGAAGGAGAACGGCACCTCGATGTCGCCGTCGCTGAACTGCGAGTCGACGAGGCGCCAGCGCTGCTGCTCCGAGTCCCACACCTCGGCGACCACGTGGTCGAGGTTCCAGCCCTCGATGAAGTAGTTCGAGAAGCCCACCCTCGCGCGGGCCGGGATGCCGAGGCGGCGGGCGAGGGAGACGAACAGCACGGTGTAGTCGCGGCAGCAGCCGAGGATGCGATCCGTCGACGCACGCCCGGGGTCGAGCAGCGCCGTATCGAGCTCGGCGAGCCGCGCGAGCATGTCGTCGGCGTAGCGCAGGTCGATCTCGTGCAGGCGTTCCGGGGCGAATCCGAGCCGCGTCGGATCCCCCGACGCCCGATAGTGGAACACCAGACGTGAGACGAGCGCACGGATGCCGGCGATCGTGGTCGGCGCTCCGGTCAGGGCGGCATCCGCTCGCCCCGGATCGGAGAACGCGCTGTGGGCCCGGTAGAAGTCCAGGTCGGCGTCGGAGGTCATGGGACTTTTCTACTCCAACCCACCGCTGGTCGAGTAGCACCCGAGCGCAGCGAGGACGCGTATCGAAACCGCCCGGAGGTGATCTCGATACGCGTCCGTGTCAACGGCTAGGCCGCGTTCGCCGCCGCGATCAGCTGCTCGATCTGCTCGCGATCGATGCCCATGCCCGGGAAGCCGGCCAGGCGGCCGATCGGGAACGACTCCATCATCTTGAACATCCCGGGGTCGTCCATGAGCGCCGAGGTGAAGCCGTCGCCCTGCGACGCCATCGCCTGCATGATGAACTGCGACGCGACGGGGTGCGCCATCAGCTCGCCGATCGACGAGTTCAGGTCGAGCGTGACCCGCACGGCGTCGCCCTCGACCTCGACGGTCGAGGTGGCACGGATGTCGCGGCTCGACGCCCCGATCTCAACGGTGTACGTCCCGCCCTCGACGACCCACTGGTCGACGCGGGTGTCGAAGTAGGCGAGGTCGGCACGGCGCACAGGCACCTCGACGACGCGGCTCTCGCCGGCGGCCAACGACACCTTCGCGAATCCCTTGAGCTCGCGCGGAGCCCGCACCACGGCCGACCCCGGAAGCGAGGTGTAGACCTGCACGATGTCGGCGCCGTCACGCGGGCCGCTGTTCGTGACGGTCAGGCGCACCACCAGGCCGTCGGCATCCGCCGACACCGAGGCGTCGGAGTAGTCGAACGTCGTGTACGAGAGGCCGTGGCCGAACGGGAACGACACCGCGATCTCGCGGGCGTCGAACCAGCGGTAGCCGACGTAGAGGCCCTCGCCGTAGCGCACGTGTCCGTGCTCGCCCGGGAAGTCGAGGAAGGCGGCGGTGTCCTGCAGGCGCACCGGAATGGTCTCCTGCAGTCGACCCGAGGGGTTGACCTCGCCGTAGAGCACGTCGGCGACGGCTCCACCGCCGGCCTGGCCCAGGAGCCAGCCCTCGACGATCGCCGACACGCGGTCCGCGAAGCCCGAGAGACGCACGACGCCACCGTTCGAGAGCACGACGACGGTGTTCGCGTTGGCCTCGATCACAGCGTCGAGCAGCGCGAGCTGCTCGGCCGGAAGCTCGATGTGCTCGCGGTCGAAGCCCTCCGACTCCTGCTCGGCCGGCACACCGAGGAACACGACGGCGACGGATGCCGCAGACGCGACGGCGACGGCCTCGGCCAGCAGGGCTCCGTCGTCGACTCCGTCGGCGGCGTATCCGGCCGCGAAGGTGACGGCATCCGACGCCGCGAGCACGCGGATCTCGTCGAGAGCGTTGTCGAGCTTCGTCGGATTGATGAGGGACGATCCGGCGCCCTGGTACCGGGGAGCGCGGGCGAGCTCGCCGATCACGGCGATGGAGGCATCCGTCGCCAGCGGCAGCAGGTCGCCGTCGTTCTTCAGCAGCACGATCGACGCGCCGGCGGCCTCTCGGGCGAGGGCGTGGTGGGCGTCGACGTCGTAGGAGGCGTCGTCACGAGCGCCGGCGACGGCCTTGAACGCCAGTTCGATGGCACGGCGTGCAGCAGTGTCGAGCACGGACTCGGCGAGAGCACCCGAGCGCACGGCGGCGACGAGCTGGGCGTCGGTGCGTCCGCTGCTCGACGGCATCTCGAGGTCGAGGCCGGCCTCGACGCCGGCGACGCGGTCGTTGACAGCACCCCAGTCGGAGACGACGAGGCCGGTGAAGCCCCACTCGTCGCGCAGCACCGTGTTCAGCAGCCAGGGGTTCTCCGAGGTGTAGACGCCGTTGAGCCTGTTGTACGAGCACATGACGGTCCACGGCTGCTCGTCCTCGACCACGCGCTGGAAGCCGCGCAGGTAGATCTCGCGGAGCGGGCGCTCGTCGATGTCGGCCGAAACGCGCATGCGGTCGGCCTCTTGGTTGTTGGCGGCGAAGTGCTTGAGCGATGCGCCGACGCCCTGGCTCTGCAGGCCGCGGACGAGGGCGGAGCCGAGCACGCCCGAGGCGATCGGGTCCTCGGAGAGGTACTCGAAGTTGCGGCCGCCGAGCGGGGAGCGCTTGATGTTGATACCCGGGCCGAGCAGCACTCCCACGTTCTCGGCGAGCGACTCCTCGCCGAGGGCGATGCCGACGCGCTCGAGCAGGGTGACGTCCCAGCTGGAGCCGAGTGCGACTGCCGGTGGGAAGCAGGTGGCCGGAACGCTGTCGGTGATGCCGAGGTGATCGCCGTTGGCCCGCTGCTTGCGCACGCCGTGCGGACCGTCGGTCAGCATGATCGACGGCACGCCGGGTGCCGACTTCGTCGTCCAGAAGTCCTCGCCGCTGGTGAGCGACGCCTTCTCCTCGAGGGTGAGGGCCGCGAGGGTCTCGTCGACGGATGCCGCTGAGTCCGCGCCGCCCGTCGGGGCGTCGGCGGTGATGGTCGTGTCGGTCATGCGTTTCCTCCCAGTGCGGATGCCTGTGCGGCATCCGTTTCGATCTTCCGCCCGAACAGCGGCTTTCCGTAGTCCTTCTTCAGAAGAAGGTAGAACGCCCACCAGACGATGAGCGTGGTCGCGGCACCGGCTGCGAGACCGAAGGCGGTGTCGGAGAGCCAGTGGGCGTTGATCATGGTGCGCTGCCAGATCATGCCGCCGCCGATGACGGCTGCGATGATCCACCAGGCCAGGCGCTTGCCGGCCGGGAACAGGGCGGCGACGCCGACGATGACGAAACCGGCCGTGACGGAGTGCCCGGACGGGAACGATCCGTGGTCGACCGAGAACAGCGGGCCGAACAGCCCGTTCTCCACGTCGATGGCCGGGCGCGGCCGGTGCACGAGGTTCTTGGTGAGCTGCGAGACCAGGATGGTGGCGGCGTTGGCGCTGATGAAGAACAGGGCCGATCGCCAGCGGCGCACGATGAACAGCAGCGCCGGGATCACTATGAGCAGCAGGAGTGCGCCCGGTCCTTCTCCGAGGAACTGGAAGAACATCGGGAAGGCGCCGGTCTCCGGCCCGTAGTCACTGCCGACGAGTCGTCGCCAGGCGTCATCGAGGCCCTGGGTGAACGGATGCTCCGGGTCGACCGCGACGTGGATGGCGAACAGGGCGAACACGGCCAGGGTCGCGACACCGGCGATGAGCATGCCCCGCGGGCGCCCGCCGTTCTGGCGTCCCGTCGTCGCGGCCGGGGGCGCGCTGCGGAGGGCATCCGTCGTCCCGGCCATCAGCGCACGGCCTTGATGAACCAGACGGCGAAGGCGCCGAGGATCGACAGGGCGATCCCGACAGGGAACAGGGCGATGTAACCGCCGAAGGCCAGGACGATGGCTCCGGCGACGGCTGGCGCGAGGGTCTGCGGCAGGGTCGCGGCGATGTTGACGACGCCGAGGTCCTTGGCGAACGAGTCCTTCGACGGCAGCACCTCGCTCATCAGTGCTGTGTCGACGGCCTGGAAGGCGCCGAAGCCGAGGCCGGAGAGGATCGTGAAGAGGAACCAACCGCCGACAGTGGGCGAGACCATCGGAACGATGAGCGCTGCGCCCACGAGGATCGACGAGGCGAAGACGAAGACCTTGCGGCGGCCGATGCGGTCGGACAGCGGACCCGACACCAGCGTCGAGAGCAGGATGGCGCCGAGGCTCACCAGCCCGAACAGCGGGATCATCGGAACCGCGCCGTCCCCCAGGCCGATGAAGTCCTGCAGGATGTAGAGCTGGAATCCGGTGACGGCGAAGTAGCCCGTGTAGAGCAGCAGGCGTCCGGTGAATGCCCAGAAGAAGTCGGGATGCGCGATGGGGTTGACCCAGAAGGTGCGGAGGAAGTCGCCGAGGCTGAACGGCTGCTTCGTGACACCGGCGCTCGAGTGGTCGGGGTTGAACACGACGAACAACGTGATCACCACGAGTGCGATACCGGCGAACAGCACATAGCCCGCGCCGATGTTCTCGGCGAACATGGCACCGACGACCTGGCCGCCGATGGCGCCGAGCATGAGGCCGAGGCCCGACAACGCCGAGAAGGTTCCGCGCGCGGCGCGGGGAACCCTGTCGGGGAGGATGGCGGAGAGCGGGCCCTGCGCGAAGTTGTAGGCGATCTGCACGATGATCCAGCCGATGGCGATCTGCACGAGAGAGTTCGCCAGTGCCATGCCGATCAGGGCGAGGCCGCCGATGAGCACCCCGGCGATCATCCACGGGGCACGGCGGCCGAAGCGCGAGCGCGTGCGGTCGGAGATGGTGCCGGCGATGGGCTGGGCGAGCATGGCGCAGAAGGCGCCGAGCGTGGCGATCACGGTGAGGTTGGCGATCTTGTTCGACTCGTCGATGCCGGCGATCTGCAGGGGCAGGAGGACACCGGGGATCGCGCCCCAGAGCAGGAAGATCGACACGTTCGCCGGGACGATCCAGGTGAGGAGGCGCGTGAGAGACCCCCTCACGAGTGGGCGGGGGTCATCGGTGCCGTCGGGTGCGACGGTCAGTGCTGTATCTGACGCCATTGTCATGTTCGAGTCCTTTCGAGGTCGCCTCTGCTGTGACGCGACGGCAAAACCTTACAACGCTCGGTTTTCAATTACAAGCGGCACTCGGTTTAGCATCGAGGCATGGCAGCACGGGGGCAGTACGCGAAAGGCGTTGCGAAACGCGACGAGATCCTGGCGAGCGCGCTCGACGTGATCGCCCGCAACGGCTACAGGCGCACCTCGGTGCGGGAGCTGGCCGACGAGGTCGGCCTCAGCCAGGCCGGGCTCCTGCACTACTTCAGCTCCAAGGAGGAGCTGTTCCAAGAGATCCTCCGCAAGCGCGACGAGGTCGACGCCGCCCACTTCGAGATCGAGCTGGGGGATCAGCTCGACGCCATCGACCCGATCGACGGATTGATCAAGGTCGTGCGGCACAACACGGAGGTGCCGGGGCTGGTGCAGCTCTACGCCCAGATCTCGACGGAGGCGGGTGACCCGGCGCATCCGGCCCACGACTTCTTCGTGCAGCGCTACGAGAGCTTCCGTGAACTGTTCTCTGCAGCGATCCGCGCTCAGCAGGCTGCAGGAGAGATCGCCCCGGATGTGGACGCCGAGCTGTTGTCCAACATCATCCTCGCCGTCGCCGACGGCCTGCAGACGCAGTGGATGCTCGATCCGACCATCGACATGGCCGCGAACATCGAGCACCTCTGGCAGCTGATCGTCCGCCGGCCGTGACAGCCGTGGGCGGCGAGAGCACGCCGAGCCTCGTCAGCGGTGACGTACGCCGGCACAACCTCGCGCTCGTGCTCGAGACGATCGTGCGCGGCGGGCCGAGCGCCCGCAGCGAGATCGCCGATTCCACGGGGCTGACCCGGGGATCCGTCACAGCTCTGACTGCGGCGCTGACCGATGCCGGGGTGCTGCGCGAGTCCGAGCCGCTGGTCGGTGGCCGCGGCCGCCCCCTGACCAGGCTCGAGCTCGCCGCTGACGGCGTGGCCCTGGCCGTGCTGCAGATCGACGCCGACACGGCGACCGTGCTCGTCTCGAGCGTCGCCGGCGACGAGCTGTTCCGCCACGTCGTCCACCACGGCCGTCCCATGGGTGATGCCGATGCCGTGCTCGACGTCGGGGCCGACGTGCTCGCGCGCGGCCTCGCCGCGGCTGAGGCCGCCGGGCGACGGGTCGCCGACCTCAGCGTCGTCGTCTTCGCCCCCGTCGGCGGCGATCCGGCACGGGTCATCGCCGACACCGACCTCGGCTGGGGCGAGGTCGACGTCGTGGCTGCGCTCCGCACCCGCATCGCCCACCTGCCGGCCGACATCCGGTTGGAGGCTGACGTGAACGTCGCGGCCCTGGCCGAACTGTCGCTCCTCTCCGGCATCCGCGATGCCGTGTACATCAAGAGCAATTCGGGCATCGGTGGTGCCGTGATCGTCGACGGCCGGGTCGCCGCTGGCCGGGCGGGAGTGGGCGGAGCACTCGGCCATCTGCCGCTCGTGCCCGGCGGGGCGCTCTGCGAGTGCGGCCAGACCGGCTGCCTCGTCACCGTGGCCGGGCCCGACGTCGTCCTGGCTGCGGCGGGACTCGGGGAGCGCCTCGGCACCGACGGGCTGACCGCCGCCCTCGACGAGTTCGTGGCGCGGATCTCCGCCGGCGATGCAGCGGCTTGCAGCGCGTGGGACGGCGCCGTCGACTGGATCGGACGAGCACTGCAGGTGCTCACGATGACCCTCGACCCCGATGTCGTCATCATCGGCGGATACTGGGCCGCGCTGACCCCCTCCATCGACCGCGCCCTGCACGCGAATCGCCCCTTCGTCGTCGGCAGCCCGTTCTACCCCGATACTCCGGTGCTCGCGGGGCGCCTCGGAAACGATGTCGCGCTGCTCGGAGCCCTCTGGGCCGCTCGCGACAGGGTGCTGGCCGACCCGCTTCGGTCCTGCGTTTAATTCAACGTTTGAATTAACAGCACTCGTGCCTCATACTCGATGCCAAGCGCCATTCGGTTTTCGATGGCGGATGCATCGAGCTCAATGAGGAGAATCGTGTCAACCCACATTCCAGAGTCGGGATCCGTGCCGGACGGACTCGCAGCAGCAGCGACGGCGAGCGCGCCCGCCACCACGGACGGCAGCGCCGCGGCATCCGTCACCGGATCGATCTCGGCCACAGCACCGCGAACCGGCGCCGTCCCCACCAGCCCTCCCCCGAACCGCGCCCTGCTGCCGTCGCTGGCCATCACGTCGCTGGTGCTGTTCGCGACCTACTCCGGCCTCGTCGCCATGCTGCTTCCCAACCAGGTGCTGGCCATCGACCCCGACAACAAGGTCTCGAACCTCGCGATCGTGACGACGACGTCGTTCATCTTCACGCTGTTCGCGCAGCCGATCGTCGGTGCGTTCAGTGACCGCACCCGGTCGAAGCTCGGGCGGCGTGCTCCGTGGATGATCATCGGCGCCGCCGTCGGAGCGATCTTCCTGGTCGGACTCGGCAGCCTCACCTCCATCCTGTGGATCGCGGTCTTCTGGGTCGTCATCCAGGTGTCCCTCAACGCCCTGCAGGGGCCGATGACGGCGATAGTGCCCGACCGCTTCCCGCGCGAGCGACGAGGAGTGGCATCCGCCATGGTCGGCATCGGCACCATGGTCGGCGGCACTGCCGGCGTCATCGTGGCGGCCACCCTGGCGAGCAATGTCGGTCTCGGCTACACGGTGTTCGGCGTCGCGGTGCTGGTCGTCACCCTTGTCTACGTTCTGGTCAACCGGGACTACTCGAGCAAGGACGCCGTTCACCCGCCGTTCAGCTGGCGGGCATTCCTCTCCGGGTTCTGGATCGACCCGCGCACGAACCCCGACTTCGCCTGGGCCTTCGCGGCGCGCTTCCTGTTCATCCTCGGGTACTTCGTGGTGTTCGCCTTCCAGCTCTACATCCTCACGGACTACATCGGCCTGCCCGTGGGCGAGGCCAACGGCACCATGGTGCCGCTCAGCCTCGCCGGGATGGTCACCACAGTCGTCGCCGTCGTGATCGCCGGCGCCTGGAGCGACCGCATCGGTCGTCGCAAGGTCTTCATCTATGCAGCGACGGTCTTCATGGTCATCGGCCTGCTCATGCCGCTGCTGATGCCGAGCGTCACGGGCATGCTCGTCATGGCAGCCATCAACGGCTTCGGCTTCGGCCTCTACATGGCCAGCGACACGGCCCTCATGACCGAGGTGCTGCCCGGGGGCGGCGTCGCTGCCGGCAAGGATCTCGGCATCCTGAACGTCGCCACCAACATCCCGCAGGCGATGAGCCCGGCCATCGCAGGCCTGCTCATCGGGTCGCTCGGCGGATACCCGGCCCTGTTCATCTTCGGCATGGTGAGCGTCATCCTCGCCGCCGTCGCCCTCATCCCCATCAAGAGCGTCCGCTAGCTGCAAGGAGAGCACCACCGTGACAGACACCGCTGTGACAGACACCACCGCCCAGCCCCGAGCAGACCTCGTCGAGGTCGAGACGACTGCGGGCCGCGTGCGCGGCCGCTGGAGGGGTGTCGCCGGCGCGGCGGGCAGCTCCGCGGCCTTCCTCGGCATCCCCTTCGCCGAGCCGCCCGTCGGAGAGCTGCGGTTCGCCGCGCCGGTCCCCCATCGAGCCTGGACGGGCGTGCGCGACGCCCTCGAGCACGGCCCGACGCCGCAGCGCGAGACTCTCGCCGAGATCACCCTCATCCCCGAGCCGTCGGTTCCGGGGGCGTCGACGCTGAACGTCAACGTCTTCACGCCGGCTCCAGGCTCGGGCGAGGCGCTTCCGGTGCTGGTCTACATCCACGGCGGCGGTTACACGGCCGGCTCCCCCGCGAGCCCCTGGTACGACGGAGCCGCGTTCAATCGCGACGGCGTCGTCACGGTGTCGATCTCATATCGTCTGGGCTTCGACGGTTTCGGATGGATCTCCGACGCGCCGAACAACCGCGCCGTGCTGGACTGGCTGCTGGCGCTCGAGTGGGTGCAGCAGAACATCGCCGCCTTCGGAGGCGACGCATCGCGGGTGACCATCTCCGGGCAGTCGGCCGGCGGTGCCGCCGTGCTGGCCCTGCTCGGCCTGCCTGCCGCCCAGGGCCTGTTCAGCGGCGTCTACTCCATCTCCGGTCCGATCGCCGATGTGTCGCTCGAGCGCTCGGAGAAGACCGGGCGCCACCTGGCCGAACTCGCCGGCGTCGAGCCGACGCGGGCAGGATGGTCGAGCGTGTCCGAGGAGGGCATCCTCGATCTGCAGAAGAAGCTCGCCGAGCCTCCCCAGGGCGGCAACCCCATGGACATGATGACGGTGTTCATCGAGGAGGGCCTCCCGTGGGCGCCGGTCATCGACGGCCAGCTCGTCCCGCACGGCGTCCTCGACGCGCTGGCCCTCGGCGTCGGCTCCGACAAGCCGCTGGTCCTGGGCGCCACCGACGACGAGTTCACGATGATCCTCAAGGAGGCCGAGGGGAAGCTGCGCTTCATCCCGCCGTCCCTCCTGCTCGGAAAGATGGGTCTGAAGGGTGCTGCACGCCGCGAGTACCTCGCCGCCAACAGGTCCGTGAAGGGCACTGCCAACAAACTGGGCCGCTACATCACCGACAGGATGTTCCGCACGGCCATCCTGCGCGTGATCGCCGCCCGCGGTGCAGCGCCCACCTGGACGTACCGCTTCTCCTGGAAGTCGCCGACCTTCGGCTCGTCGGTGCACTGCGTCGACGTGCCGTTCTTCTTCGACTGCCTCGCGGCCGACCGCGTGGGTGCGATCGCCGGGGAGAACCCTCCGCAGTCGCTCGCGGATGCCGTGCACGGCGGAGCCGTCGCCTTCATCCGTGACGGTGACCCCGGGTGGCCGCGGTTCGTCGCGGGCACAGAGGTGGCGCGGGTCTTCGACGCCGGCACGAGAGATGACGAGCATGCCTTCGACTCGGTGAAAGCCCTCCTACCCGCCTGAGCCGCCGGACGGGACGGGCGCACCATCGGACGAGTTCCGGCGATGCGCCCGTCCCCAGCTCAGCGAATGCCCTTCATGAGCGCGAGCACGGGCTTGGCGAAGAGGAGCAGGATCGCGCCGAGCACGATCGCGATACCGCCGAGCACGCCGAAGTACGGCACCTCGTTGTGGATGTCGTACAGCGAGGCGAGCTGCCCGGAGATGGCGGAACCGAGCGCGACGGACAGGAAGAACAACGCCACCATCTGGGTGGTGAAGGCGCGGGGAGCCAGCTTCGTCGCGACGGACAGTCCGACCGGCGAGATGAAGAGCTCCGCCACGGTGAAGACCAGCAGGATCAGCACGATCGCCAGCAGCGGCGTCGAGTTCGGGCCGCCGCCGGCGAACGGCAGGAACAGCAGGAACGCGGCCCCCATGATCATCGTGCCGAGGGCGAACTTCACCGGCGTCGACGGCTGACGGGTACCGAGCTTCGTCCAGATGGCCGCGAACACGCCCGAGAGGATGATGATGAAGATCGGGTTGATCGACTGCACCCACGACACCGGCATCTCCCAGCCGAACAGGCTGCGGTTCAGCTTCTCGTCGGAGTAGATGGTGAGCACCGTGAACTGCTGCTGGTACAGCGACCAGAAGGCCACGCTGGCGATGAACAGGGGGATGAAGGCGAAGACGCGTGAACGCTCGGTCGGATCGATGCGGCTGCTCGTCAGGATGACGATGAAGTAGGCGACGGCCGCCACGACGGTGAGGGCGATCACGATCGTCACGAGGTTCGTCGCGGTGATGAGGCCGGTGAAGACGCACACCAGGATCAGCAGAACCGCGGCGACGCCGATGACAATCACCAACGGGCGGCGATTCGCCGGCAGCGGGTTGGCGATGCGGTGGGAGGCCGCCGGCAGGTTCTTGCGCCCGAACGCGTACTGCGTGAGGCCTATCGCCATGCCGACGGCGGCCAGGGCGAAGCCCCAGTGGAAGCCGAGCGTCGACTGCAGGAGGCCGGTGAGGATGGGCCCGAAGAAGGCGCCCAGGTTGATGCCGAGGTAGAACAACGAGAAGCCGGCGTCCCGACGCGGGTCCTCCGGCTTGTAGAGCGTTCCGACGACGCTGGTGGCGTTGGCCTTGAGACCGCCCGACCCGACGGCGACCAGGATGAGGCCGACGATGACGCCGGCGAACCCGGGGAGCAGGGCCAACCCGATGTGGCCCAGCATGATGACGACGGCACTGATGAACAGCACCCGCTCCGAACCGAGCAGCCTGTCGGCGATCCAGGCGCCGAGGATGGTCGACAGGTAGACGGCACCACCGTAGGCACCGACGATGCCGGCAGCCGTGGCCTGCGGAAGCCCCAGGCCACCCTCGGCCGCCGAGTAGTAGAGGTAGATGAGCAGGATGCCCTGCATGCCGTAGAAGCTGAAGCGCTCCCACATCTCGACGCCGAAGACTGTGGCGAGAGGCCGGGGCTGCCCGAAGAAGCCCGTGTCGCGCTTCGGATCGACGGGTTCCTCGTCGACGGCCGGTGAGTCGATGTCGCTGCTCATCGGTCCAGTCTGGCACTGCGGATGCCACCCGAACAGGGGCGGCCGACTCGCCGCCCCGCTCGCGGCCTATCCGACCGGTGCGGCGGCGAACTCCGTCAGTACCGCCGCCAACTGCTCGACCGCCCAGTCGAGGTCATCCTCCGTGACGACGATGGGCGGGGCGAGCCGGATGGTGGAGCCGTGGGTGTCCTTCGCGAGCACGCCCCGTTCCATGAGCGCTTCGCAGACGGCGCGACCCGTCGCGAGCTCGGGGTCGATGTCGATCCCGGCCCAGAGCCCGGCACCGCGCACTGCGACGACGCCCGAGCCGATCAGCGAGGACACCCCCGCGTGCAGGTGGGCGCCGAGGAGCCTGGCGCGCTCCTGCATCTCCCCTGTGGCCAGCATCCGCACGACGGCCAGGCCGACGGCGGCCGCGAGAGGGTTCCCCCCGAAGGTCGAACCGTGCTGCCCCGGCGCGAGCACGCCCAGCACGTCGGCGTCGCCCACGACGGCGGAGACCGGCACGATACCGCCGCCGAGGGCCTTGCCGAGCAGGTACAGGTCGGGCACGACACCCACGAGGTCGCAGGCGAAAGTGGCGCCGGTGCGGCCGAGGCCGGACTGGATCTCGTCGGCGATGAACAGCACGTTCCGCCGGGTCGTGAGCTCACGCACAGCGGGCAGGAAGCCGGCCGGCGGAACCACGATGCCGGCCTCGCCCTGGATGGGCTCGATCAGCACGGCCACGGTGTTCTCGTCGATCGCGGCCTCGATCGCCGCTGCGTCTCCGTAGGGGACGATGCGGAATCCGGGCGTGTACGGACCGAAGTCGTCGCGGGCATCGGCGTCGTCGCTGAACGAGATGATCGTGGTCGTGCGGCCGTGGAAGTTTCCCGCCATCACGATGATGTTGGCCAGCTCCGGAGCGACTCCCTTGACCCTGTAGCCCCAGGCCCGAGCGACCTTGATGCCGGACTCGACGGCCTCGGCGCCGGTGTTCATCGGCAGCACCATGTCCTTGCCGGCGAGCGCAGCGAGTTCGGTGACGAACGGGCCGAGCTGGTCGTTGTGGAAGGCGCGGCTGGTGAGGGTGATGCGGCCGAGCTGGGCGCGGGCGGCGTCGAGCAGCACCGGGTTGGAGTGCCCGAAGTTCACGGCCGAGTAGGCGGCGAGGCAGTCGAGGTAGCGCTTGCCGTCGACATCGGTCACCCAAGCTCCCTCGCCCGACGCCACCACGACGGGGAGCGGGTGGTAGTTGTGGGCGGCGTGGGCCTCCTCCTCGGCGATGAGAGTCGAGGTTCTAGCGCTCGTAGATGTCGGCACGGGGTTCTCCTCCGAAGTCTCCGCCCAAGGATGCCCACCGAAGCCCGAGGCCTCGGAGGAGAACCCCGTGCCTGCGGAATCGGACGAAGAACCCTCGACTGCGTCATTGGGGAGGACACCGGCAGCTGCGTCGTTGGATGAGTGGCGGTTCTCGGTCGTGGTCATCGTCGTAGCTCCAGGGTGCAGCACTTGACGCCGCCTCCGCCCAGGAGAAGCTCGGAGAGGTCGACGCCGATGGGGTTGTAGCCGTGTTCGCGCAGCTGTCGCTCGAAGTCGACGGCACGCGACGCGATCACGACGTTGCGGCCGTCGCTGAAGGAGTTGAGGCCGAGCACGGCGGCATCCGTCTCCGTCACGATGACGGCATCCGGATACCGCGATCGCAGGATGGCGAGGCTCGGCTCGTCGAAGGCGCTCGGCAGGTAGGCGATGTGCTCCTGACCCGCCGTGGAGTCGAGCACCGCGAGCGCCGTGTCGAGGTGGTAGAAGCTCGGGTTGACGAGCCTCAGGGTCACGACCTCGCGGCCGTAGACGGCGGCGAGCTCTCCGTGGCTGAGCGAGTCGCTGCGAAATCCGGTGCCGGCGAGGATGGTGTCGCCGACCAGCAGGAAGTCGCCCTCGCCCTCGTTGATCTGCTCGGGCACGCGCACGTCGAGTCCGTTCTCGCCGAACCAGTCCATGTAGGCCGGCCCCTCGGGCTGGCGCTCCGGATGCGTGAAGCTCGCACCGTAGGCGATGCCGTCGATGACCATGCCGCCATTGGCCGCGTAGACCATGTCGGGCAGCCCCGGGATCGGATCGATGAGGTGCACGTCGAAGCCGAGGTCGAGGTAGGTCTGGTGCAGCACGGACCACTGCTGCACCGCGAGGCTCGTGTCGGTGGGCAGCGCCGGATCCATCCACGGATTGATGCGGTAGACCACCGTGAAGAAGTCGGGACGGCACATCAGCACCGAACGCGTGGTGGCCGTGCGGATGGGGCGGATGCCGGCGGGCTGGGTGATCGTGTCGTCGACGATGTCTGTCATGGCCATCTCCTCTGGGTAGAACGTCTGCAGGAGTGGCGGACCAGGTCGCTCGGAAGAGCCGGCATCCACCGCGGTGGACACCAGACGCCACCTCCAGTGTCACACGCAGCTATCTCGAAGTTCTCGGCTTTGAGCGCAGCATGCATGCGTACGCACGCGACACGACGCAAGGATCGCGCTTAGACTTCTCGGATGGACAACATCGACCGCCGAATTCTCGACGAGCTGCGCCAGAACGCCCGAGCGGGCTACGGCGACATCGGATCGGTGGTCGGGCTCTCGGCATCCGCCGTCAAGCGTCGCGTCGACCGCCTCGTGGCCGACGGCGTCATCCGCGGCTTCACCATCAACGTCGACCCGGCCGTCGACGGCACCACCACCGAGGCCTGGGTCGAGGTGTTCTGCCGCGGCACGGTCTCGCCCGACGAACTGCAGCGCATCCTCTCGGCGGTGCCCGAGGTCGTGTACGCCGGCACCGTGACCGGCAGCGCAGACGCCATCGTGCAGATGCGCTCCCGCGACATCGCCAGCCTCGAGGCCGCCCTCGAGAAGGTGCGGCTGGCCGCCAACGTCGATCACACCCGCAGCGCCATCGTGCTCACCCGTCTGGTGCAGCGCGCCCACGAGGACTGAGCAGTGCCCCTCCACCGTGTGAAGGCATCCGCGACGGCGATGGCGCGGGATTCCGGGCCTCTCCGCCGCGACGCCTTCACTCGGGGCGCCGGATGCCTTCACACGGCGGGATGCCGATGATCGCGCTCGCCATCGACGCCGCGTCGGCGACGCCGCCGTACGAGCAGATCCGCACGCAGGTGATCGCGGCCGTGCGTTCGGGAGACCTGGTCGCCGGAGAACGGATGCCGACGGTCCGCGCCCTCGCCGAGCAGCTGGGGCTGGCGGTCAACACCGTCGCGAAGGCCTATAAGGCGCTCGAGGCCGACGCCGTGATCGAGACGCACGGGCGAGCGGGAACGCTGGTGTCGGCATCCGGAGACGTGACCCGACAGCACGCGCAGACCGCTGCTGCGGCGTACGCGGCACGGGTGCGGGAACTGGGCGTCGACGCCGACGAGGCGCTGGCACTGGTGACGGCGGCGCTGCGCACCACCTGATCTCCGCTACTCGACCGGCGGCGTGGGCAGCGGTTCCTTCGGCAGCTTGCGCACCCGCGCACGGCGCTTGCGGCGCTCCGGGATCATCGAGCGCATCTCCTCGAGCTTGCCGAAGCAGAGCAGGCGGTCGCCGGCCTCCAGCTCGACCTTGCCGCGGGGGTTCGGCACGACGGTGGTGCCGCGGTGCAACGTGAGCACGCTGATGTCGCGCTCGGCCAGGCCCGACTCGGCGATGGTCGTGCCGACGAGGTCGGCGCCGGCGTGCACGAGGAGCTCGGCGACCCCGTAGCCGCGCGAGACCGTGAGCCGTTGCCGCACGTCGATCTCGGGGAAGGCGACCTGGTTGGCCATGTAGTCGATGATCGCGCCGGCCACATCGAGGTTGGTGGCCGTCTCGATGCCCTGCAGGCCGGGCGAGGAGTTGACCTCCATGACCAGGGGGCCGTCGTTGCCCTCGAGCATGTCGACGCCGGCCACCTTGAGTCCCATGATCTGGGCCGAGCGCACGGCGACCTGCTCGTACTCCGGGGAGAGCTCGATGGCCTCGACGCTGCCGCCGCGGTGCACGTTGGAGCGGAACTCGTCTCCGTTGGCCGTGCGACGCATCGCCGCCACGACCCGGTCTCCCACCACGAGCGCCCGCACGTCCTTGCCGCGGCTCTCGGCGACGAAGCGCTGGATCAGCACGTTCTGCTTCGTGGAGTGCAGCGTCTCGATGATGGCCTCGGCCACCTTGACCTGCGGTGCCAGGATCACGCCGATGCCTTGGGTCCCCTCGAGCAGCTTGATCACGACCGGCGCACCGCCCACCTGTTCGATGGCCGGTCGCACATCGGCGCGGTTGCGCACGAATGCCGTCGCCGGCATGCCGATGTTGTGGCGCGACAGGATCTGGCTCGCCCGCAGCTTGTCGCGGGCGTTGGTGATGCCGTTGGCCGTATTGGGGGTGTAGACGTCCATCTGCTCGAACTGGCGCACCACGGCGGTGCCGAAGTACGTGATCGAGCTGCCGATGCGCGGCAGGATGGCGTCGTAGTCCGACAGCCGGCGGCCGCGGTACTGCAGGTCGGGCTCGGAGCCCGAGAGGTCGATCGCGAAGCGCAGGGTGTTGAGTACCTTCACCTGATGACCGCGCTGCAGCGCTGCTGCGCGGAGTCTCTGGGTGGAATACGCCTGCGGGGCGCGCGAGAGGATCGCGAGTTTCAACGGGTGCCCCTGACAAGATGGACGGGTGAGCGAACCTGTCCATTCAAGCACCATCGCCGGGTGGCGCGAGTGGGTTGCACTGCCGGCGATCGAGGTGCCATGGATCAAGGCGAAGCTCGACACCGGCGCCCGCACGAGCTCGTTGCACGCCTTCGACATGGAGGAGTTCGAGCGCGACGGTGAATCCTTCGTGCGCTTCGGCGTGCAGCCGTGGCAGGGCAGCGACGAGGACGCCGTCACGGTCGAGTGCCCGGTGCTCGACCGGCGCTCCGTGCGCAGCTCATCGGGCCACAGCGAGGAGCGCATCGTGGTGCTGCTCGAGATCGTGCTGCTCGGCAAGACCCTGACGGCCGAGGTCACCCTCACCAATCGGGACTCCATGGGATTCCGGATGCTGATCGGTCGCGAAGCGCTCGAACAGGGATTCGCCGTCGACGCCGCCCAGTCGTTCATCGGCGGGCGCGCTCCACGCACTGTGCGGCGGCAGAACCGCGGGCGGAGCTAGCTCCCGCTCGCCGAGGCCCGGACGAAGTCCGCGGCCGACGCGCATAAAGGAGCGCTTCGGGTGGTCGCTTCGCTCGGCCCTCAGCGAGCGAGAGATGCGCGAGCGAAGCTCTAGATCACCCCGTCGCTCAGCGTGCTCGGGTTGCCGAAGCGATGCGCCGTGATCGAGATCGCCTGCTCGTGCAGGAACGGCAGCACCTCGACACGGCCGGACTGCGTCACCTCGTGGGCATACACGGCGACATCCGGTGTGCCGTCGAGAGCACCGGCGACGGCCGTCGCGAGCGCCTCCCGCGAGCCGTCCGTCGCGACCAGCCGCAGGCGCTTCGGCCCCTGCTCGTCGCGCAGCGGCGCGGTCGGCGAGGCGAGTCCGGCCAGCCAGGCGGCATCAGTCTCGACAGTCACCGGGATGTCGCGGAGATCGAGCAGTTGCTGGACCGATGCCGGCAGTGCCGTCGGCAGCGACACCGTGTACTCCGACTTCGACAGCGTCGCCGCGATGATGACCCGCAGCGCGTCGACGAGCGGGGCGTCGTCGGCCACGCGCACGGCGACGGGCACCGGGAGGTAGCGGAACACGTTCCGCTCCAGCTTGAGCTGCGACACGTCGCGCACGACGCCGAACTCCTCACGCCAGGCGATGGCGTCGGACAGGGCGGCCCGGCGCAGCTGGTCGAACTCCTCGTAGCCGAGCGATGCCTGCGACGCCTCGATGATGTCGGTGATGCGGTCCTCGAGTCCGCGCAGGTGCAGCGTCTTCGACCTGTTGCCGGCATCCGTCTTCCAGGTGCCGAGTCCGAACAGGTAGTTGGGTCCGCCGGCCTTGGTTCCGGCGCCCACCGATGACCGCTTCCAGCCGCCGAACGGCTGGCGCTGAACGATCGCCCCCGTCGTGCCGCGGTTGATGTAGAGGTTGCCGGCTTCGACCGTGTCGACCCAGAGGGCGAGCTCGTCGGAGTCGAGGGAGTGCAGGCCAGCGGTGAGGCCGTAGTCCACCGCGTTCTGGAAGCGGATGGCCTCCTCGAGGTTGCGTGCGTGCATGACGCCGAGCACGGGCCCGAAGAACTCGGTGAGGTGGAAGTAAGAGCCCGGGGCGACGCCGGTACGGATGCCGGGAGACCACAGCCGCCCGGTGTCGTCGAGCTGCTTCGGCTCGACCAGCCACTCCTCGCCGATGCCCAGCTCGGTGAGGGCGTTCAGCAGCTTGCCGCTCGCGGGCTCGATGATCGGGCCCATCTGCGTGGTGGGGTCCTCAGGGTAGCCGACGCGCATCGAGGTCGCGGCGTCGACGAGCTGGTTGCGGAACCGCTCCGACTTGGCCACCGAGCCGACGAGGATGACGAGCGAGGCAGCCGAGCATTTCTGGCCGGCGTGCCCGAAGGCGCTCTTGATCACGTCGGATGCCGCCAGGTCGAGGTCGGCGGACGGCGTGACGATCACGGCGTTCTTGCCGCTGGTCTCGGCCAGCAGCGGCAGGTCGGGGCGGAACGACCTGAACAGCTTGGCCGTCTCGTAGGCGCCGGTGAGGATGACCCTGTCGACCGACGGATGCGCCACCAACTGCTGCCCGAAGTCCTGCTCGGCGAGGTCGACGAGCGCGAGCACGTCGCGGGGAACGCCGGCCTCCCACAGTGCCTCCACCATGACCGCGCCGGTACGCTGCGCCTGCTTCGCGGGCTTGATGATGACTCCGGAGCCTGCCGCGAGAGCGGCGAGGACGCCGCCGGCCGGGATGGCCACGGGGAAGTTCCACGGCGGCGTCACCACGGTGAGCTGCGCCGGCACGAACAGGGCGCCCTGCACCCGGTCGAGCTCGATGGCCCGCTCGGCGTAGTAGTGGGCGAAGTCGATCGCCTCGCTGATCTCGGGATCGGCCTCGGCGATGGTCTTGCCGGTCTCGGATGCGGCGACCTCGATGAGCCGGTCGCGGTTGGCGGCGAGCGCCAGTCCTGCGCGATGCAGGATGGCCGCGCGCTCGGCTCCGGTGCGCTGTCCCCAGGCCCGACCGGCCGCGGAAACCGAGGCGATGAGGGCGTCGAGGGTGGCGGCATCCGTCACCTGCGAAGCCGCGATGGTGTCGGACCCGAGCGTCGAGGCGGCGACCTTGGCGAGGATGCGACGACCCCAGGCGCGGTTCGCGGGCAGGGCCGGGTCGGTGTCGGGCTCGTTGTGGAAGCGTCCCGATGCCGCGGAGTGGCCGGGGGTCGAATCGGCGCCACTCGATCCACGCGTGATGCCGAGGAGCGCGCCGGTGAGGGTCGGGTCGGTCTGCTCGGCGGGGGGCGTCGCCGTCGGCGTCACGGGCAGCGGCGCGAGCTCGGTGGCCCGCGAGCGGTCCTGCGTGCGGTTCGGGCCGGGCACGATGTCGTCGAGGTCGGCCAGCGACGCGAGGAAGCGGTCGGTCTCGCGCTTCAGCAGCGCGTCGGAGGTCGTGAGCTCGAACACCGCCGACATGAAGTTCTCGGTGCTGGCGTTCTCCTCGAGGCGACGGATGAGGTACGCGATGGCCACGTCGAACTCGGCGGGGTTCACCACGGGCGTGTAGAGCAGCAGCTGCCCGACGTCGCGACGCACGGCCTCGGCCTGGTTCGTGGCCATGCCCAACAGCATCTCGAAGTCGACGGCGGCACTCACGCCACGCTGCTTCGCGAGCAGGTGGGCGTAGGCGACGTCGAAGAGGTTGTGCCCGGCCACGCCGATCTTCACGGCGTCAGTGTTCTCGGGGGTGAACGCCCAGTTGAGCACCCGCTTGTAGTTGGTGTCGCTGTGCTGCTTGGAGTCGTAGGTGGCGAGGGGCCAGTCGTGGATGGCGGCGTCGACGTGCTCCATGGCGAGGTTGGCGCCCTTGACTATGCGCACCTTGATGGGCGCTCCACCCTCGGCACGGCGACCCTGCGCCCAGGCGGTCAGGCCCTGCAGGGCGCCCAGGGCGTCGGGCAGGTAGGCCTGCAGCACGATCCCGGCCTCGAGATTCTTCAACTGGGGCTGGTCGAGGATGCGCTCGAACACGGCGATCGTGAGATCGAGGTCGCGGTACTCCTCCATGTCGAGGTTGATGAACTTGGTGGTCTTCGCCGACGCGGCGAGCTCGTAGAGCGGGGTCAGCCGCTCGACCACGCGCTCGACGGCCTCGTCGAACGACCACATGGAGAGCTGACTCACGACGCTCGACACCTTGATCGACACGTAGTCGACGTCGTCACGGGCGAGGAGCTCCCGGGTTCCGGCCAGGCGTCGGTCGGCCTCCCTCTCGCCCAGCACGGCCTCGCCGAGCAGGTTGAGGTTGAGCCTGTTGCCCGTGGAACGCAGGTGCTCGATGGCGGGGCCGAGCTTGTCGGGAGTGGCGTCGACGACGAGGTGGCCGACCATCTGGCGCAGCACCCGACGTGCAGCGGGAATGACCACCCAGGGCACGACGGGGCCGAGAGCGCCGCCCAGGCCGATGGCACCGCGCATGTACGACGGCAGGAAGCCCGGAGCCTTCGGGGCGACCTTCGCCAGGTTGTGGCCGGCGACCATGAGGTCTTCGGGGCGCATGACGCCGTCGACGAAGCCGACGGTGAAGTCGAGCCCGTTCGGGTCTTTCAGCACGCCGGCGAGGCGCTCGCCCGATGGGTCGGCGGGGATCTCGGCGCTCTGCGCGAGCCAGCGGCGCACCAGCGCGATGGTCTCGTTCGCGAGGTCGGCCTGGGACTCGACGGGCGTGCTCGACATGGTCATGACACTAGTTCTTTCTCGCGCGGGCCCCCACCGGACGGGGTTCTCTCAGCACAGTGTCAGGCATCCGTTCGTTCGGGTAAAGCGACTGTTTCCCATCAATATCGGTTAGCTTGACTGATGAATGAGGAGGTGACGGATGCTGGACGTCAGACGCCTGCGCCTGCTGCGCGAGGTGAAGCTGCGCGGAACGCTTGCCGCCGTGGCCGAGGCACTCGCCTACTCCCCCTCGTCGGTGTCGCAGCAGCTCTCGCTGCTGGAGGCCGAGGCCGGCGTACCGCTGCTCGAGAAGGCCGGTCGCCGGGTCATCCTCACACCGCAGGCCGAGCTGCTGGTGGCGCGGGCCGGGGAGGTGCTCGACATCCTCGAGCGCGCCGAGGACGAGGTGGCGGCCTCGCTCACCGAGGTGCGAGGCACCGTGCGCTTGGCGGTGTTCCAGTCGGCGGCTCACGCCATCCTGCCGGCGGCGCTCACGATCCTCCGCGATGGCTACCCGGAGCTCAGGGTCGAGGTGACCGAACGCGAGCCGGAGGCCGGGCTGTTCGAGGTCTCGGCGCGTGACTTCGACCTGGTGATCGCCGAGCAGTACCCGGGCCACACCCGCGCTCATCGCCCCGACCTCGACAGGGTCGTTCTCGGCGGCGACGCGATCAGGCTGGGACTGGGCGGCGTGGATGCCGTCGTCGACGGGAGCACGGATGCCACCGGACTGCGCCGTCTCACCGAGGGGCGTCCGTGGGTGATGGAGCCGGCCGGCACGGCGTCGCGGGAGTGGGCGATGCAGCTCTGCCGGGCGGCCGGGTTCGAGCCCGACGTGCGCTTCGAGACGGCGGACCTGATGGCCCACATCAGGTTGATCCGCTCCGGCAACGCCGTGGGGCTGCTGCCCGACCTGGTGTGGGCGGGTGAGGCGCCGACGGTACGGATGCTGGACCTGCCCGGCGACCCGCACCGTACGATCTTCACCGCCGCGAGGCGTTCGAGCGCCGATCGCCAGGCCGTCGCGGTGTGCCGCGAGGCGCTGGCGCAGGCTGTGGCGCTGGTGGCGACTCCCTCACGATGAGCGTGATCTCGATACGCGTCCGACGTCGTCGGGCGCTACTCGATCAGCGTGAGTACCGCTGGTCGAGTAGCGAGCGAGCGCAGCGAGCACGCGTATCGAGACCACGTTCAGGTCGCCGCACACAGCACCGCCCACCGGACCCGAACGCCGGTGGGCGGCACTGCGTGCTAACGGATGCCGCCTAGCGGCGTCCGCAGTTCAACGCGGCGTAGCCGGGCGTATACGTGGAGTGCGAGCCCGCTCCGTTCACGTAGGTGTAGCCGGCGACGGTCGCGGTGCCCTTGGCCACCGACTTCGCGCCGGTCGGGAACAGCTTGTACACGGCCTTGCCGAACCCGATGCCGGTGTACTTCGCATCGCCCCACTGGGTGGTGAGCCTGATGTCGGCCTTGGCCTTGCCCACGTTGAGGGCGTAGACGGCGACAGACACCTTCCCGTTGATGCACAGCGACGCCGCCGCGACGGCGAGCGGCACCTTGCCGGCGACCTTGGCCGGCACCGACAGCGAGCCATCGGCCGACCTGTTGCCTGCGGCATCCGTCGCCCGATACCCGAAGGTCGTGGCGGCATCGCCCACGGCCACCGGAGCGGTGTAGGCCTGCCACGCACCGCTCCCGAGCCTGTACTCGATGCCCGTGACGCCCGATCCGGAGCCGTCGGCGGCGGTGACGGATGCCTTCCGCGACGTGGCGTCGAACGCCACGGTCGCGGTCGGAGCCGTCGTGTCGACCTTGCCGCTCCAGGTGGCGACATCCGACACGTTGCCCGAGCCGTCAGTCGCCCGCGCCTGCACCGAGTGCGTGCCGTCGGCAAGCGCGATCGGGCCGCTGACGGCGGTCCAGCCGGCGCCGTCGACGTTGGCCTCGAGGGTGAGCGGCGTGAAGTCGTCGCTTCCCGTGACAGTCAGCGAGACCGCGCTGCGGTACCAGCCGTTCGAGCCGTCGGGCGTGGCCGGGGCCGCAGTCAGCGCCACCGTCGGCGCCTGCGTGTCTGCTGGCGGGTAGCTCAGCAGGCCGGGTGAGGCGAAGCTGCCGACGGCGGGCAGGCCGGCGTCGTTGATGATGTGGTTGATGCCACCGGAGCCGTTGAGGAAGACGCTCACCATGTTGGTGAACTGCACCCCCGCAGACTTCGGCGCCTGGATTCCGCTCTCGGCACGGATGTCGACGTTCTGGTTGAAGAACGAGTAGATGCCGAGTCCGGATGCCGAGTGCGAGGTCACGCCCGGCGCCACCTGGTACGAGGCGTAGCCGAGGCGGTCACCGTCGGACCAGGCGGACTGGCTCGGCGGGTCGTACGGAAGCTCGCTCTGGTAGAAGAGCGTGGTTCCGCCATTGCCGTTCCACACGGTCTGGGCCTTCTGATAGTGCTCGACGAACAGGCCGAGGGCCGTGACGTCGTCGCCGTTGACGACCACTCCGTGGTCGCCGGTGTTCGAGTCCCAGGCGACGCCGTCGCCGTGATCGGCGCGCCACGCCCAGATGTGATCGAGCAGCACGTCGTCGCTGTTCACCTCGATGCTGGTCGTCGCACGTCCGACATGGGCTCCGCCCACGCGCACGAACACGTCGCTGAGCGTCGTGGGATCAGCGGGATCGCTCGCGCTCGCTCCGGTCGGTCCGACCTTGACGAGAACCGGCGAGTTGACGGCACCCGCGTCGATGGTGAGGCCGGCGACCTTCACGCCGGTCACGTCGCCGATGTCGATCGCCGCGTTGCCGTTCGTCGGCACGAGGGTGGCGAGGCCCAGGCCGAGCACCACGGTGTCCGGTCGGGTCACCGAGATCGCCTCGTCGAGTTCGTACACGCCGGGGGTCACCAGGAGGTTCTTGCCCGCTGCGAGCGCGGCATTGATCTGAGCCGCGGTGTCGCCGACCTTGACGATGTAGAAGTCGTCGATGGAGATCGCGTCGCCGGATGCCGCATCCGTCGACCAGTCCACACCGGAGCTGTTCGTCTTCGCCTTCGGCACGAAGACCTTGTACTCGTCGCCGTCGAGGTAGAGGAACGGCGACTCGCGGGTGACCGGCGTCTCGGCGACAGTCGTGAAGAGCGGAGTGGCGGCGTCGCCCGAGCCGGCCGGGGTTCCGGCGTGGGCACCCTCGACGCCGACCGAGGTGACGTTCCAGACGCCGCCATCCCAGGTGCCGACGCTGCTGTCACGCGTGAACCACTGCTGCTGCGATCCGTTGACCACTGTTCCCGACACGGCGGAGTTGGCCATGTAGCCGCCGCTCGCGTACTCGCCGACGCGGCCGAACAGGGTGAGGGACCCTTCGATGTTCATGCGGCGCAGCGGTGCGGCCTGCGAGACCGCCCAGCGCATCTGGTGCGGATCGGTCACGCCGCTCGGGAAGGGACGCTCGGCATCGACGCCGAGCGGACGCTGGATGGGGTTGATGCTCATGTTCGAGAGCGAGCGCCAGAAGCGCGTGAGGGATCCGGGCGACTGGCAGTCCCAGGGGTTCGGCTCGCAGGCGCGCACAGGCTCGACGTGCAGGGCGCCGTTGATCGTGACGTCCTCCGGCGACGCTCCGAGTCCGGCGATGGACGTGTAGTAGCCGACCTCGGCATTCACGATGCCCGTGGCCGTTGACGGGTCGTTCTCGCCGGCAGCGCTGCCGTAGGTGCCCGGTTTGAAGAAGGCCGCGTGCCGGTTGGTGCTGAACTCGGCCTCGTTCGCGAAGGATGCGAGCGTGGCATTGATCTCGTCCACCGGGGTGCTGGGGTCGAAGATCGTGACGTTGGGCCCGAAGTCGGGGTGCGCCGGGTCGGCGTAGGCCGGTGCCGCGACGACGGCACCGCCGGCGACGAGGGCGAAGACGCTCACGCCGATGCCGAGCGCGCGCAGGGGACGCGCTCGACGCGTCGCCGATGGCTGCTGCGGTGGCGCGGCCGGCATCGCAGCCGACATCGCGGCCGGGGTGGATGGGACTCTCACGGGGACGTTCTCCTTCGAACAGGGCCCATGCGCCGAACGACTCTGGCGACTGCGCTGTGCCGGATCTCGTGGAACGTCGTCCCCACCCGAATGGGGGACGACGTCGTCAATGTAGCAGAGGCACTTACTGACCCGTAAGTAATTGTTCGTCATACCGAGCATCTCGCCGATCGTCGTAGGGTCGACCCATGAGCTCCGACGCCGCAGCCAGCGCTGCCCCTGCCGCCGCCCAGGACATCGTCATCGTCGGGGGCGGCCACAACGGCCTGGTGGCCGCCGCGTACCTCGCCCAGGCGGGGCGGAGCGTGCTCGTGCTCGAGCGCGACGACCACGTGGGCGGAGCAGCCATCTCGGCGCAGGCCTTCTCCGGTGTCGACGCACGCCTGTCGCGCTACTCCTACCTCGTGAGCCTGCTGCCGGCACGCATCATCGAGGAGCTCGGCCTCGACATCAGCCTGGTGCGCCGCCGCTTCTCCTCGTACACGCCGGACCCGCGGCATCCGGACCGCGGACTCCTCGTCGACAACGCCGATGCCGCGGCCACCCGCGCGTCGTTCGCGGCCATCGGAGCGGAGGCCGACGCCGAGGCGTGGGACGAGTTCTACGGCGACACTGCCGCGGTGGCGCGTGCGCTGTTCCCGACAGTGCTCGAGCCGCTGCCGACGCGCTCCGAGGCGCGGCGCCTCATCGACGACACCGTGTGGGAGCAGGTCTTCGAGCGCCCGCTGGACGAGGCGATCACCGCCAGGTTCGACGACGACCTGGTGCGCGGAGTCGTCGCGACGGACGGCCTGATCGGCACCTTCACGGCGCTCGACGACCCATCGCTCGATGCCAACCGCTGCTTCCTCTACCACGTGATCGGCAACGGCACCGGTGACTGGGACGTGCCCGTCGGCGGCATGGGCGCCGTCAGCGGCGAGCTCGAGCGTGCGGCACGGGCGGCCGGTGCGCGCATCGTGACCGGCGCCGAGGTGACTGCCGTCACGCCCGATGGCCGCGTCGGCTACTCGCGCGGTGGCGCAGACCATGAGGTGCGCGGCGGGCGCGTGCTCGCGAACGTGGCTCCGGTGGTGCTGCAGCGCCTGCTCGGGGAGTCGGCCGGCGACCTGCCCGTCCCCGAGGGTGCGCAGGTGAAGGTCAACCTGCTGCTCACCCGACTGCCGCGGCTGCGGGATGCTGGCGTCTCCCCCGAGGCGGCCTTCGGCGGCACCTTCCACATCAACGAGCTGCGCACGCAGCTGACTGACGCGTACGAGGCCGCCGCAGGCGGCGGCATCCCGCAACCGCTGCCGTGCGAGATCTACTGCCACTCGCTGAGCGACCCGTCGATCCTGTCGCCCGAGCTCGCCGCATCCGGAGCCCAGACCCTCACGGTGTTCGGGCTGCATGTTCCGCACAGGCTCGCGACCCCCGAGAACAACGACGAGCTGCGCGCGCGCCTGCAGGACGCCGTGCTCGCCTCGCTGAACTCGGTGCTCGC
Source organism: Leifsonia sp. Leaf264 (assembly GCF_001422325.1). Classification (GTDB taxonomy): domain Bacteria; phylum Actinomycetota; class Actinomycetes; order Actinomycetales; family Microbacteriaceae; genus Orlajensenia. The sequence goes on along the minus strand of NZ_LMMR01000007.1, from coordinate 70,782 downwards.
CGAGCCCATCGAGAACGTGATCATGACGGATGCGGCGGGCCTGCCGTGCATCGAGACCAAGACGACGCTCGACATCGAGCGCGCCGTGAACATGCCGGGCGGCAACATCTTCCACGGGCCGTTGTCGTGGCCGTTCCTCGAGGACGACGAGCCGCGCGACACCGCCGCCGAGCGCTGGGGCGTGGCGACCGCCCACCCGAGGATCCTGATCTGCGGATCAGGCGCCCGGCGGGGCGGGGCCGTCAGCGGCATCGGTGGCCACAACGCGTCGATGGCCGTGCTGGAGGAGGAGCTGGTCGAATAGCCCGCCGGCGAGCGGCCGGCCTCAGCCCGCGGGCCCAGCGGCCGGGCGTCAGCTCGCGAGCACCACGACCCAGCCGATGCCCACGATCAGCGACAGCCCGCCGAGCACCCACACGGGTGCCGTCTGGCGGCCTTCGCCGCGGCGCAGGTGCACGAAGAACGCGGCGACCATGGTGATGAACAACGCGAACGCAGCCAGCGGTGTGAGCCAGGGCAGGATGCCGAGGGCCATGGGGAGCACGAGGCCGATTCCGCCGAGCACCTCGAGGATGCCGATGGTCTTCACCTGGCCGTCGCTGAAGTCCTCGACGTAGGCCATCTGCGGCTGCAGCGCGGCGCGGGAACGCACCGTCTTCATGGCGCCGGCGGCGACGAACAGGATGGCGAGCAGACCGGTGACGATCCAGAGGGCGACGATCATGGGTGTTTCAACTTTCAGTCGGTGGGGCAGCGCCTGCTGCAAGCAATGGTTACAATCGGTAAGTAACGCACTGGCGATGACTTTTATACCCCACGCCCGTCCCGCACTTCATCGTGCGTCACGTACAGCGCTGTAAGAAATGGAGCTCGCCATGGCCGCATCATCGGCCGCATCCGCCGTTCTCGAAGACAGGGGTCCGTGCAGCGCCGGCCACGACGGCAGCGACATGATCCGCGACGTGCTCTCCCGCGTGGGCGACAAGTGGAGCCTGCTCATCGTCGGGAGCCTGCAGGACGGGCCGCAGCGCTTCACCGTGCTGCAGCGCAACATCGCCGGCATCTCGCACCGGATGCTGACCCACACTCTGCGCGCCCTCGAACGCGACGGCCTGGTCTCGCGCACCAGCTACCCCGAGATCCCGCCGCGCGTCGAGTACGAGGCCACGGATCTCGGCCGTACGCTCATCGAACCGGTACTCGGTCTGGTGACCTGGGCAGCCGACCACCACGACGACATCCTCGCGAGCCGGGAGGCCTACGATGACCGCGACTGAAACCACCGCTCCTGCCCCCGGGACCCCGGCCGTGCGCGGCGAGCGCGGTCGCGGGCACCGCATCCGTGTCGTCATCGGCTGGATCGTCGGAGTGCTGCTTCTTCTCGTCGTGGTCTTCCTCGTCTACACGCAGATCGTCATGCAGGGAGTGCGACCCGCTGCCATCGACGCGTGGACGGACGAGGGCGTGAGCATCACGTCGACCGACCACTCCATCGTGATGACGCCGACGGGCGACGCGACGGGAGACGGTCTCGTCTTCATCCCCGGGGCCAAGGTGGATCCGTACGCCTACATGAACAAGCTCTCGGGCATCGTGGCCGATGGCACCACCGTCGTCATCACCAAGCCGACGCTCAACTTGGCGTTCTTCGACACCCGCCCGCTCTCCACGTTCACGGCCGACGCCCCCGATGTGTCGACCTGGTACGTCGGCGGCCACTCCCTGGGCGGCGTGCGCGCCTGCATGCTCGCCGACGACCCCGATGTGTCCGGCATCATCCTGTTCGGCAGCTACTGCGCGAACGACCTGTCGCAGACCTCGCTGGCCGTACTCAGCCTCGGCGGCCAGAACGACGGCCTCTCCACTCCCGCGAAAATCGCGGATGCGGCCCCCATGCTCCCCGCCGACGCGACGTTCGTCGAGATCGCCGGTGCGAACCACGCGAGCTTCGGCGACTACGGCGTGCAGCCGGGCGACGGCGAGGCCACGGCGACGTCGGACGAGGTGCGCGACGAGATCACGGCGCAGGTCGACGCGTTCCTGGGCGACGCCGGCTGACACAACCGCTCGCTGGGCCCGAGGCGCATCGATCGCGCGTCGGGCTCCCGGCCGTGCGCTAGAAGATGAAGAGCTGACCGAGCACGATCGCGAGGATCACCAGGACGGCGACGACTGACGCGACGACGGCGAGGGTGCGGCTGGAGAGCTTCGAGATGCCGAATCCCACCAGGAACGGCAGCGACACCAGCAGCAACGTGATGATCCACCAGAACGACTGGTAGCCGAACGTGGTGGCGTCGGAGAGGCGCCCGGCGAAGAGCTGCTGCGAGCGGGGGTTCGTCGCGAAGGCGAGAGTCGCCGAGATCGGCACGGCCACGAAGACGAGAGTGATCAGGCCGGCCAACCATGCCCAGGCCGAGGAACGGTCGTCCTCGAGGAAGACGCCGCTTCCTGACTGGTGGTTGCCGGTGGCCGCTGGGGTCTTTGACTTGCTGCTCATGCGCACACTCTATGGCACCGCCGCATCCGCCGCCCGGAGCACGTCATCGAGGGCATTCTCGGCGCTGACGCGCCGCTCCCCCTACCCGCCCGGCGGCATCCGGCGTACGCTGAAAACGCCGGCGACGACGCCACGGAGGTTCAGATGTCAGTGCGACCAACAGGGCGCTATGCCCACCGTCCCGACGGCCTCTACCTGCTGGTCGACAGGCTCTTCACGGCGCCCATCGAAGACGTCTGGTACAGCCTCACCAACCCCACGTTCATGCAGAAGTGGATCGGCACCTACACGGGCACGCCGTCCACCGGGGCCGTCCGGTTCCTGATGTCGGCGGAGCCTGACGCGGAGTGGGAGTACGCGACCATCCGCGAGTGCGACCCTCCACATCGCTTCCTCGCCGAGGTCGGCACCGGCGACGACAAGTGGCACGTCTTCTGCCACCTGCACGAGGCCGGCGGCATGACGACGCTCACCCTCGGACAACGGATGCATTCCTCCAGCGATGCGGCGACGATGGGGCCCGGCTGGGACTACTACCTCGACCGGCTGATCGCTGCGCGCAACGGCACTCCGCTGCCCCAGTGGGAGCACTACTACCCGGCGCATTCCGAGTACTACCGCGACCTGGCCGTGCCGACGACCTGAGCCGCCGCAGGCGACGCGCTCACTATGCTTGCGCCGTGAGCAATCTTCAGAGAATCCGGCGCGAGAAGGCCGACAGGCCGTCGACGAGCCTCATCGCGAACAAGCCCTTCCAATGGGCGTTCGTCGCCACGCTGGGCGTACTGGTGGCGCTCGCGCTCGCTTGGGCGGCGTCGAGCATCTCGAGCGTGATCTTCTCCGTGTTCGCTGCCGTCTTCGTCACCCTCGGCCTGGATCCCCTCGTGCGGTGGTTCCAGAAGCACGGCATGCCCCGCGGTGCCGCCATCGTCACCGTGATCATCCTGTTCGTGGTCGTGATCGTCGGCCTGCTCTGGCTGGTGCTGCCGCTGGTGATCGGACAGGCCGTTCAGTTCGCCAAGGATGCACCGCAGATGCTGGCCGATCTGCAGTCGCAGCAGTGGTTCATCGACGCCTCGAACGGTTCCGGCGGAGTGCTCAGCACCGTCTACTCGTGGATCACGGGCCTCATCGCCGACCCGAAGTTCTGGACCACCGTCGGCGGCGGAGCGCTCTCATTCGGCATCGCGCTGGCGAGCGGAATCTCGAGCGGCATCTTCATCTTCATCCTCACCATCTACTTCACGGCGACCCTCGACTTCTCGAAGCGCGCGGTCTACTCGCTGGTGGCCGCGTCGCATCGGGACAGCGTCGTCGACTACGCCGAGCGCATCATGCAGAACGTCGGCCGCTACCTCAGCGGCATGGTGGTGCTCGCCTTCTGCAACGCCGTATTCAGCTTCATCATCCTGCTGATCGCCCAGGTGCCGTTCGCCCTCGTCATAGCGACGGCGGCGTTCTTCATCACCCTCATCCCGCTCATCGGAACAGTGCTCACGACGGCCGTCATGTCGGTGCTCGCCCTGTTCGTCTCGCCGCTGTCGGCCGTGGTCGTGCTGGTCGCCATGCTGATCTACATGCAGGTCGAGGCCTACATCCTCACCCCGAAGGTGATGAGCAAGGCCGTGCAGGTGCCGGGATCCATCGTGTTGATCGCAGCCCTCGCCGGCGGCACCCTCGCCGGACTCCCGGGCGCCCTCGTGGCCATCCCGGTGGCAGCCGGCATCCTGCTGATCATCAAGGAGGTCGTGGTGCCTCGGAAGGCCCGCTCCTAGCTCTCGGTCCCAGCTCCTCTAGCTGAAGGCATGCCGGGGCGCTGTGCGCAGCCGGAACCAGGTGCGGGCCAGGGCGCGCGACGATTCGGTCAACACCGTGAACGCGACGGGCTCACGGCCCGCATCCGTCACAGCCTGCACCAAGTAGTCCCGTAGCTGCCAGACGTCGACGGGGTCGCCTGGGCCATCGACGTCGAGGGTCTCCCCGAGGCGCTCGAGCGTGAAGCCGAGGTCTGTGGCGACCTGCTCGGTGGTGAGGCCGGACAACTCGAGGTTGGCCGCCAGCTCCGAGCTCGTGCGGCGTTGTTCTTCTCTGTTCAGGCTCATCGGATTCTCCTCGTGTCTGCGTCTGCGCTCTACCCGGTGCGGGCGGGGGTCGGTGTTCAGCCCAATGGTGTCTGCGGGGCCCGAGTGGGCACGGAGTCGAGGGCGGCGACAGTCGCTGCATCGAGCACGATCTCCCCGACGGCGAGGTTGGCCTCGAGGTGCGCGATGTCTGCCGTCCCGGGGATCAGCAGCACGTTGGGTGCGTGCTGGAGGAGCCAGGCCAGGCCGATCTGCGACGGGGTGCGTCCGAGCGCATCCGCCGCCGCGAGGACGGCCTCCTCATCGGTGACCTTCGGCAGGCCCGGAAAGGCGCTGCCCAACGGGAAGTACGGCACCCAGGAGATGCCCTCGGCGACGCACAGCTCCAGCATGTCCTCATCGCCGCGGGCCACGAGACTGTAGGCGTTCTGCACGCAGGCGATTCCGGCGGGGATGGCCCGGCGCAGCCCGTCCATCTCGACGCTGCTGACGCCGATGGCGCCGATCAGTCCCTCGTCGCGCATGGCGGTCATGACCTCGAGCTGGTCATCGATGTCGACGACCTGGTCTCCGGATGCACGCAGGCCCGGCCCGGAATCCAGCCGTCGCAGGTTCACCAACGGGATCTGGTCGAGGTGGAGGCTGCGCAGATTCTGCTCGACTCCATCTCGCAGCTGTTCCGGGCGCTGGGCCGCGCGCAACGGGATGCGCCCGGCGCTCGGCTCGGCGCCCACCTTGCTCGCGATCAGCACGTCGTCGCCCGGGCGGATGGCATCGCGGATGACGCCGTTGACGAATCCGTCGCCGTAGAACTGCGCCGTGTCGATGTGGTCGACGCCTGCATCGATCGCGCGTCGTACGACGGCGACGGCGGCCTCCCTGTCTCCGCGAAGGCGCTCCAGCTGCATCGCGCCGTAGCCGATGCGCGCGACCGACCTGCCGGCCAGGGTGGCGGATCCGCCCGGCCTCCGGGTACCGTTCACGTGCCTGCCGACGGTGGGATCCGCTGCCATGTCGTCCTGCCTCCATGAGATGATGACCAAGCGGAGGAACCTCCGCTACTTCACGATAGCAGTAACGGAGGAACCTCCGCTTTGATTCCCAGCGAACAGACATCCAGCGACGCGCGGGCGGAACGGGGCCACGGCACCGAACGTCCAGCGCGGGCTGACGCACTCCGGAACCGGGAACGGCTGGTGGCCGTCGCTCGACGTGCGTTCACCACGACTGACGACTCAGTGCCACTCGAGAGCATCGCTCGGGAGGCCGGCGTGGGAATCGGAACGCTCTATCGCCATTTCCCCACGCGCGAGGCCCTGGTCGAGGCCGTCTACGCGGCGGAGCTCGACGACCTGGTGGGCAGTGCCTCGGGGTTGCTCGACCAGTTCGAACCAGACGTCGCCCTCCGCGTCTGGATGTCGCGATACGCGGAGTTCGCCGCACGCAAACGCGGCATCATCGACACCCTGCGCGCAGGGTGGTCGTCGGGTCGTCTCGTGACCCCGACGACACGCGAGCGGATCACGGCGGTGCTGGCCACCTTCATCGCCGCCGGTGAGCGGGTCGGCGCCCTGCGCCCCGGCATCGAGCCCGACGATGTCACGGCGCTCCTGCTCGGCGTCTTCCTCTCGACAGCAGCGGACACGACTCCTGATCGGGCGGATCGCCTCCTCGATCTCGTCGTCGACGGGCTGCGCCCGCGAGCCTGAGCGCAGCCAGCGCCGGCCTCGCGCCTCGCGGCCCGCGAGTTACCGTCAGGCGTCGATCCACTCCGAGGGCGCCTCGGCGCGGGTCGGGGGCAGGGCGACGCCGGCACCCCACTCGATCAGGCGCTCCGGCACCACCACGGCATCCGGAACGTGGCCGAGGGCCTCGATGAGCTCCTCCACGGGCACGACGCCACCCGTGCGGCGGAGGAAGCGCCCGCGGATGTAGCCCTTGGCGTAGACCTCGGGCTTGCCGGCGGCATCCGGTCGCACGAAGCGCTGTTCGACGAAGACGGCCTTGTCGTCGAAGCCGAGCACGCGGGACTCGATGGTGAAGCGCTGCCAGAGCGTGAGCGACTTGCGGAAGCTGATCGTCTCGGAGACGACGACCGGATACCAGCCCTTGTCCTGCAGGATCTTCCACGCACCCGTGCGCTTGAGCATGTCGAAGCGCGCCACGTCCATGATCGACAGGTACACGCCGTTGTTCATGTGCTTGAGGATGTCGAGGTCCGTCGGCAGCGTGATGAAGTTCGTACGCGCCACGTCGTAGTGCCCGAGGCGCTTGCCGAAGCGCGACAGCCAGAAGTGCAGGAGCGTGCGGAAGAACATGTGCATGCAGCGACGCTAGCGCCGTCTTCAACCGGGGTCACACCGGCTGTGCAGTGCCGACAGTACGGGGAACGGATGCCGCAGGCTGCGTTGCACGCATCCCACAGCATCCGCTCGGCGGTCAGGGCCTCACCACCGCCGTCTTCGCCGTCGTCTTCGTCACCGAGACGTAGCCCGTCTTCGTGCTGACGACAGTGCAGGTGATCGTCGCGCCGACGTCGGCCTTCACGAGCGTGTAGGTGGTCGTGGCGGTCCCCGTGGCTCCGGCGATGGCGACGCCGTTGCGACGCCACGTGTACGACAAGCCGACGGGCGCTGGCTTCCACGTGCCCGCGTGCACCGTCAGGACCCGGCCGACCCGCGTAGTGCCTGTGATCGTCGGAGTCGGTGTAGCCGTCAGGCGTCCCTGCGCCACAGGAGTCGTCTGGGTGCTCATGCGAGCGGTCGTGGCGAAACCCGTCCGCGCTGCGGTGACTCTCACCGTCATCCGCTTGCCGACGTCGGCCGCGCCGAGCTTCAGGACAGCGCCGGTAGCACCGGAAATCGCCGTGCCGTTGCGGTACCACTGGTAGGTGAGAGTGGTCGGGGCGGGCGCCCATGCTCCCACCGTTGCCGCGAGGGTGGCGGCGACACGCACAGTTCCCGTGATCCGCGGAGTCGGCGCGGTCGTGAACAGCCTCGGGCCGACGGCGGAGGTCTGCACACTCAACCGCGTCTCCGGCGTATAGCCCGACTTCGATCCCTTCACACGAACGGAGATCCTCGCCCCGATGTCACCCGCAGCGATGACGTAGCCGGCCGACGTCGCGCCGGGTATCGCCGTGCCGTTCCGCAGCCATTGGTACGCCACCGTGACGGGAATAGGTCCCCAGACCCCCGGCGATGCCGTGAGCGTGCTGCCGTAGCGCGCGATACCGGCGATCGTCGGTGTCGGCGTCGCATCGAGTCGGCGGTCGACGGCGAACGGGTCCGAGGTGCGCAGAACATCGGCGTAGCCCGGGCGGGATCCGGTCACCTCGACGGTGACGGAGTTGCCGGCGTCTTCGGCGGCGAGCACGTATGTCTCCTCGGTTGCACCCGGGACGACGGTGCCGTTGCGCAGCCACCTGTAGGCGAGGGTGAGGGGATACGGCGACCAGGCGCCGGCGTCCGCCGTCACTGTGCTGCCGATGTGGGCTGGACCGGTGATGACCGGCTTCGAGCTGCCCAGCATGCACGCGATGACTGGCGCCGTCGCGTTGCTCGTCTGCGACAGTGAGTCGAAGCCCGACTTGGATCCCGTCACTCTGACGGCAACGGTCTTGCCGACGGAGTCGGCCGGGACGGCGAAGGTCCTCTCCGTCGCGCCGGTGACGGCTGCGCCACCGACGATCCATTGGTACGACAGCGTCACGGGCGCGGGGAACCAGGAAGGGGACTCTGCGGTGAGAGTGGTGCAGGCCGAAACGGTTCCGCTGATCGTGGGCTTCGGGCCCGCGATCGGCCGGTTGATCATGAATTCCATCTCGCGGTAGTGCGTGGTGGCCTCGATCACCAGAACGTTCGCAGTCTCCCGTGTGCGCTTGCCTGTGTACCACTCGTCGTCCGTCGGGTTCGTGCCGTTGACGATGTGCATCGTGTATCTGCCAGGCGCGATGTCCCGGAACTCGAAGGCGGCGTTGACTGTATTGGTCGTGGCCACGGGAGGGGATGTCGCGGATGCCGCGTCGAAGAGCTCCACCCTGGCCGGGGCGCCGTACACCACCCCGGCGATGCCGTTCGCACTGTCGTAAAGATGGAAGTCGCCTGACCACCGATCGGTGTCCGACACTGTGTCGAAGCTGAGTCGATTCGAGTTCCAGAGCGACACGCGGCCCGGCGCACTGGCCTTCACTCGGATCGTGCGCGTTCCGAGGTTATTGACGTAGTACTGGCCGTAGGCATCCGTCTTCACGACCGCGAACGGGGTGGTGCCGTCTCCGGCAGCGTCGAACACCTCGACGGTCGCCCCTGCGAGAGCACTCACGGCTGGGCCGTCCTCATGGTCGTAGACCATCATTCCGTCGTAGACATGACCGTAAATGGATCTGTGTGTTACACCCGATTCGCCCACGTGGAACGAGATATTCGTCACCTGACCGCCCGCATCGACGACCACGTTTCCAGCTGCGGCGAAGCTGTCCTTCTCCGGGTACCACTGCGTTAGGAACTCGGGTTCCGGTGAGACCCGTACCCGATACGCCCCCGGCGCCATCCCGGCGAAGAGGTACGTCCCGTCCTGGGCCGTGACGACTGTCGCCACCGGTGTCTGGCCGTCGCCGGACGCGTCGAAGATCGAGACACGGGCGGCAACGAGAAACTCCCCGACGTCGGCGTATGCCATCACGACTTCACCCGAAATCGATGTGTCGTCGGCAGCCTGCGCGGCGAGCGGGACAGCTCCCACTCCAAGCACAGCCGCAATGACTGCGAAGACGATGATCTTGAAGCCAGACCGCCGAGGTCCTTTGGCTCCACGCTGGGCGCGCGAGGGGGTCACGGACACAGGGCACCTCCATCGGCGCTGTGTGCAGCCGCCGACGGAGTGCTCGAGACTCTCGGGTCGCCAGCGGCTGCATTCGGATCGCTATCGGATGTCGCGGCCCGGTTGGCCATCACGGTACTCCCGCGGCATCCGGATGAAACACCCTCGTTCGGGGGCGATTACCGCTCTTCTCGTCGGGATGCAGAGCGGTCGGATGCGCGGGGATGCGCAGGGCCGCGCCACGAGCATCCAGCCCTGCCGTCCGTGCGCTACCGACGCGTCAGGGCTTCACCACCGCCGTCTTCGCCGTCGTCTTCGTCACCGAGACGTAGCCCGTCTTCGTGCTGACGACAGTGCAGGTGATCGTCGCACCGACGTCGGCCTTGACCAGCTTGTAGGTCCAGTGATCGGAGCCGCCGCTCGCGCCGGCGATCGCCACACCATTCCTCCGCCAGGTGAACACCACCGGCACCGGAGTCGGTTCCCACTGACCGGTGTGGACGCTCAGCGTCTGGCCGACCTTGGCGGTTCCCGTGATCCACGGGGTCGGGGTCGCCGTCATGAGGCCCGGCAGGATGGCAGCGGTCGCGGCACTCGTGCGTGACGTCGTGGCGTAGAGGCTGCGCTTCGCCGTGACCTTCACGGTGATCTTGTCGCCTGCATCCGCGCCGTTCAGCAGCCAGGTCTTGCCTGTGGCCCCGGGAATGGCCGTGCCGCTGCGATACCACTGGTAGTCGAAGTCGGTCGCAGCCGGAGACCACGTACCCGGGTTCGCGGTGAGGGTGTTGGCCACCCGCAGGGTTCCCGAGATCGTGGGCACGGGTGCCGTGGTGAACGGCTTCGGCACGACCGCCGCGGTCGGGGCACTCGTGCGGGTGAGCGAGGGGTAGCCGGTCTTGCTGCCGACGACGCGGACTGACAGCTTGGCGCCGATGTCACCGCTCGGGATGACGTAGGTGACTGATGTCGCTCCGCTGATGACGGCGTTGTTGCGCAGCCACTGATACTTGAGCGTCACCGGCGTGGGCCCCCAGGTGCCGGGTATCGCCGTGAGGGTGCTTCCGTACCTCGCGGTTCCCGAGATGGTGGGTGTCGGAGCCGGCGACAGCAGGGGCGTCGGAACCTTGGCCGTGGCGGCACTGGTGCGACTGGCTGTCGTGTAGCCCGACTTCTTACCGGTGACGGTGACCGTGATGGTCTTTCCCACCTGCGCGGTCGTGATGACGAAGGTCTTGCCTGTCGCGCCACTGATCGCCACGCCGTTCGCCCGCCACTGGTACGTCAACGCCACGGGAGCAGGAGCCCAGGTTCCGGGGTTGGCGGTGAGGGTCGATCCCACGAAGACGCTGCCCGAGATCGTCGGGGTCGGAGCCGTGAGCACTCCGGCCACGACGGCCACGGTCTGTGCGCTGGTGCGGCTCACCGTGCCGTAGCCCGACTTCGTGCCGGTCACCCGCACGCTGATCTTCGCGCCGATGTCGGCGACTGTGGGCGTGTAGCTGACCGCCGTGGCGCCGGTGATGGCAACGCCGTTCCGCAGCCATTGGTAGCTGAGCGCGACGGGTGGGGGACCCCAGGTTCCCGCCACCGCGGTGAGTACCTTGCCCACCTGCGGTGTGCCGGTGATCGTCGGGGTCGGCGCGGTGAGCGCACCTGCGATGACGGATGCCGTCGCCGGACTGGTGCGCGTCACGCTCGGGTAGCCCGCCTTACTGCCGGTGACGGCCACGGTGATCGTTCCGCCGAGGTGCGCCGGGAGCAGGGTCAGCGTCGCTCCCGTCGCACCCACGATCGCGACGCCGTTCCGCAGCCACTGGTACGTGAGCGTGACGGGTGCCGGACCCCAGGTGCCGGCCACCGCGGTGAGAGTCCTGCCCACCTGCGCCGTGCCGGTGATGGTCGGCGTCGGTGTGGGAGCGAGCAGCAGCTGAGCGGGAACGGTGACGGGGGTCGACGTGCGTGGCTCCGTGGCGTAGCCGACCTTGCTACCACTGACGGTCACCGTGAGGGTGTGGCCGGCATCCGCCGCCACGACGGTGTAGGTCGCGCCCGTGGCTCCGGCGATCGCGGCTCCGTCACGCTTCCACTGCACGGTCTTCGTGACCGGTGCCGGACCCCAGTCCGCCATGGAGTAGCCGAGGGTCGATCCGACAGCGGGAGTACCGGTGATGGTCGGGGTCTGCGGCGCGAGGGCGCACAGGGTGACCGTTGCGGAGGCTGTGGTCGTCAGAGAGGCGACGACGTAGCCGGGCTTCGTTCCGGTGACGGATGCCGTGATGGTCGACCCCACCGCGCTCACCGGCACGGCGAAGGTGGGACCCGTGGCTCCCGGTTGCTCGTTGCCGCCGACGTACCAGCGGTAGCTCAGGGCGACGGGAGCCGGAGTCCACGCACCGGGGAGGACCGTGAGGACGCCACACGCCGTGGCGGCGCCCGACAGCACGGGCGTCACGCCGACGAGCGACGCCATGACAACGACGGCCGTCCCAGCGCTGGGGCGCGTGACATCGGGGTAACCGGCTTTCGAACCGGTGACCGAGACTGCCAGCACAGTGCCGACATCAGCGGGCGTCACCGTGTAGCTGACCGCGGTCGCGCCGGCGATCGGAGAGCCGCCGCGGAGCCACTGGTACGCGAGGGCGACCGGAGCCGGCCCCCAGGTGCCGGGCGTTGCCGTCAGCACGCCATCGACGACGGCCGTGCCGCTGATCGTCGGGTTCGGTGTCGGTGACAGAACCTGCACGGGAACGGTGACTGCCGCCGAGGTGCGGGCGGCATCGGCGTAACCCAGCTTGCTTCCGTTGACGGTCACCGTGATGGCTGTGCCTGCGTCAGCCACGACCACGGCGTAGGTCGCGCCCGTGGCTCCGGCGATGGCGATGCCGTCACGCTTCCACTGCACGGTCTGAGTGATGGGTGCCGGCGCCCACGCCGTCATCGAGAACGCCAACGTCGATCCGATGGCCGGGGTGCCCGTGATGGTCGGGGTCTGAGCCGTCAACGCGCAGAGGGCCACCGCAGGCGACGGTGCTGTCGCAACTGAGGCGACCGCGTAGCCGTTCTTGGTTCCGGTGACGGATGCGGTGACACTCGACCCCACCGCGCTCACCGGCACGGCGAACGTCGCGGACGTCGCACCTACCTGCTCCACCGCGCCGACGAACCATCGATAGCTCAGAGCCACCGGAGCCGGCGTCCAGGTGCCGGGCGTCACCGTGAGCACGCCGCATGCTGTGGCGGCACCCGTCAGTGTCGGAGCTCCCGTGGTGAGCGCACCGAGTGCGACCACCGCCGTCCCTGCGCTGGTGCGCGTGGCGCTCGGATAGCCGGTCTTCGATCCGGTGACGGCGACGGTCAGGACTGTGCCGGCATCAGCGGGTGTCGCCGTGTAGCTGACCGTGGTGGCGCCGGCGATCGGAGAGCCGCCGCGGAGCCACTGGTACGCGAGGGCGACCGGAGCCGGCCCCCAGGTGCCGGGCGTTGCGGTCAGCACGCCGTCGACGACGGCCGTGCCGCTGATCGTCGGGGTCGGGGTCGGGGCGAGCGTCAACGGCGACGTCACGGCGACGGCCGCCGAGGTGCGCACGAGATCGGTGTAGCCGGTCTTGGAGCCGGTGACCGTGACGCTCACCGAGGTTCCGGCATCCGCTGCCACGAGGACGTAGCTCGACGAGGTCGCTCCCGTGATCGCGACGCTGTTCCTGAACCATTGGTAGGCGAGACCGACAGGGGCCGGAGCCCACGATCCCGGCGTCGCGGTCAACGTGCTGCCCACGGTCGGGGTGCCGGTGACTGTCGGAACCGGCCCGGTGAGCTGGCACTGCGTAACGGACGCCGTGGGCGCACTCGTCTTCGTGACCGGGAGGTATCCCGGTTTGGTACCGGTCACCGCGACCGTGACTGTCGAGCCCGCGGCATCCGTCGGCACTGCGAAGGTCGAGCCGGTGGCACCGACGACGGCGACGCCGCCGACCTTCCACTGGTAGCCCAGGGTGACGGGGGCGGGCGACCAGCTGCCGGCATCCGCCGTCAATACTGTGCAGGTGGATGCGGTTCCCGTGATCGTGGGCGTCGGGCCGACGATCGGGTCGATGGGCGTCGCGCCGCCGCCTGCGCAGTCCGATGCACCGAGGTAGCGCAGGTTGTCGAGCAGCACGATGGAGTCGAGGGCGTTGTCACCCAGGTCCTGCAGCGAAATGATCGCCTTCGTCACGCCGCCCACCGTGATGAGCGGCGTCTTGGCGGTGAGGCCGGCGGTCCAGCCGTTGATGCCGTTGCCGGCGATCGGTGCGAAGCCGACGACGGAGTTGACGGAGATGATTCGGCCCCCGGTGTCGACGGCGTAGTTGTTGGGGGCTGTGACGACATCGCCGGCCACGGTGATGTCGGTCGTCGGCGCCTCTACCGTGAAGACGTCATTGAAGGAGGTGCCGACGAACTGCGGGTACTCCTCCGACGCGAACGCGAAGTCGACGGCGAGGCAGGAGGCACCGGCCGGCGGCGACAGGGTGAGGGTGAGACGCGTCAGGTCGTTGCCGGATGCGCCACGGGGGCCATCCGTGAGCGTGCTCGAGAGTCCGTACTCGGGGTCGTGAGCGGCCATGGCGTCGGCCGCGTCACCGGTGGAGATCACGCCGTAGCTGCCGCCGTGACGCGGGAAGCCCGCGATGGGCGTGGTTCCCACCGTGTAACCGCGGCCGTCGGCCTCGATGCCGAGCGCCATGGTGCCGTCGGCGTCCATCGCGGCGGCCAGGTCGCTCGTGCTGAACGCCGGGATGGCGCTCGGCGCGCTCCAACGCGTCTCCGCCGGGTAGCCCGCCTTGTGCGCCGTGACAGCCACGGTGATCTCGGCACCGCGATCCGTGGCCAGCACCACGTAGCTCGCGGTGGTGGCACCGATGATCTCGACGCCGTTGCGCGACCACTGGTAGCTGAAGGAGGTGGGCGTCGGATCCCAGGGGCCGACGACCGCGGAGAGGAGCGAACCCGGCGCCGGGGTTCCCGTGATCTCGGGGATGGGGCCGTAGATCCACTGCGGGCCGACGGAGTCGCCCAGGTAGGCGTCGATATCCGTGTAATGGCTGGTCGAGTAGATGGTCAGCCAGTAGGCGTTCGCTCGCTGCTCCTGCCCCGCCCACCACTCGGAGTCCTCGGCATCGGGTCCGGCACTGAAGTGCACCTGGTAGTCGGCCTCGGGTAGGTCGGCGAACACGTAGCCGCCATCGGCTCCCGTCGTCGTCGTGAAGACCGGATCATCGCTTGCCGGATCCGCGTAGTAGAGGTCGACCGTGACCCCGGGCATCCCGTCGCCGGATGCGGCATCGCGGACTGTGCCGCTCACGCTGGTCGTAGTGCCGTACAGGGTGACGTCGAGGTAGTCGAAGACGCCCCCGCCGGAGGCATCGATCTCATAGGCGTCGGCGAACGTCGTCGCTCCGTAGTACCACTGCGTCAGCTTGCCCGGCGCCGACGCCGAGACCTTGTAGACAGCGGGGTCGAGCCCCTCGACTGTGTACTGGCCTGCGGCATCCGTCGTCGTCGTGGCCAGGGCCGTCGTCCCGTCGCCGTCCGCTGCGTAGACCCGGATGGTCGCGCCTGCCAAGGGAGCCCAGACTTCGCCGTCCGTGATGGTGCCTCGCAGTTCGGGGTCGACGTGGTCGATGGGGTCTGTGAGGTAGACGTCGATGCCGCTGGGATGCGAGCCATCGGCGATGAAGATCGCGTCGGCGGTCGCGAATGTCGCGCGCTGGTAGTACCACTGCGGTTCGTGCGTCGACCCGGTGCTGACACGGATCTTGTAGTCGCCGTAGGGCAACGCCTCGACGCGGTACGTGCCATCAGCMGCSGACACCACCGACGTCACCGGCGTCAGACCATCACCAGCCGCATCGAAGAACTCCACCAACGCCCCCGCGATCGGCTGCGAATCACCCAGACCGGCGTCAGACCATCACCAGCCGCATCGAAGAACTCCACCAACGCCCCCGCGATCGGCTGCGAATCACCCAGATACCGAACCGTGCCCTCGATCGAGTCCGTCGCATCCGTCAGATACACATCGATACCCGTCGGATGACTGCCATCGACCAGATCGATCCCCTGCGCCTCCGCGAACGACGCCCGCTGGTAGTACCACTGCGGCATGTACAACGTCGGCTCAGCCGAATACCGGATCTTGTACGAACCGAACGGCAACCCCGACACCACATACGTGCCATCAGCCACCGGCGTCAGACCATCACCAGCCGCATCGAAGAACTCCACCAACGCCCCCGCGATCGGCTGCGAATCACCCAGATACCGAACCGTGCCCTCGATCGAGTCGTCCTCGGCCGCCCAGGCTGCAGTCGGCACCAAGGTGACACCGACGACGACTGCGACCGCGGCGATGGCGACAGCGGCGAGCGTGCGATGTGCGCGACCCACCCCGCCTGAACGCGGAGAGGGGGCATCCGTCTCAGAACGCTCCAGGCGAATCCGGGCATGGCGAAGTAGAGCGCGTATCGACACAAGGCACCTCCATTGGTGCTGGCTGCGCACAGACGAGGACTGCGATCTCGGGTGTCCCGGACCTGCGATTCGGTCCGCTATCGGGTAGTCGCGGGCCGGTTGGCCGCCACAGTACTCCCGCCCTCAGGCAGGGGGATAGTGCAGTGTCGAAGTTTCCTCATCCCCCATGTCCCCACTTAGGGGGACGCGGCACACGAGAGGGTACAAGGCGGAGGAGATCAGGCCTGCGGCAACTCCCGCTGATCGACGCCGTTGTAGACGGCGAGCGGCCGGATCAGCGCGTTCGAGGCCAGCTGCTCCATCACGTGGGCAGTCCACCCCGTGATGCGACTGGCCACGAACAGGGGCGTGAAGGTCTCGGTCTCGAAGCCCATCACGTGATAGGTCGGGCCGGCCGGGTAATCGAGGTTCGGCTTGATGTTCTTCTTCTCGCCCATGCCGGCCTCGAGCTTCTCGTACATCTCGAGCAGGTCGGGGCGATCGAAGTGCTCCAGCATCCTCACCATCGAGGCGCGCATGGTGGGCACCCGCGAGTCGTCGTTCTTGTACACCCGGTGACCGAAGCCCATGATCTTCGCCTTGCGGGCGAGGGCGTCATCGAGCCACGCGTCGACGTTGTCCGGCGTGCCGATCTCGCCGAAGGTGCGCATGACGGCCTCATTGGCGCCGCCGTGGAGCGGGCCCTTCAGGGCGCCGATCGCCGCGACGACCGCGGAGTACAGGTCGGACAGCGTGGAGGCGACGACGCGGGCGGTGAACGTGGAGGCGTTGAAGGAGTGCTCGGCGTAGAGCACCATGCTCACGCGGAACGCCGTGACGACGTCTTCGGGCGCTTCCTCCCCGAACGTCATCCAGAGGAAGTTGCGCGAGTAGTCGAGGTCGTCCCGCGGCTCCACGAGCGGCAGCCCCTGGCGGCGGCGCTGGTCGTACGCGACGATGGCCGGCAGCTGCGCGAAAAGCAGCTTCGACTTGCGCAGGTTCTGCTCGACGCTGTTGTCCTCGGCATCCGGATCATTCGCCCCGATCACGCTGACGGCGGTTCGCACGACGTCCATCGGATGCGCCGTCACCGGCAGGTCGTCGATCGAGCGCCGCACATTGGGCGCCAGCGCGCGCTCGCTGCGCTCGGTCTCGACGAAGGCATCGAGCTGCTCGTGCGTCGGCAGCTCCCCGTACCAGAGCAGCCAGGCGACCTCTTCGAAGGAGCGCTGCGCCGCGAGATCCTGCACCGGGTAGCCGCGATAGAGCAGCGTGTTGGTGTCGGGGTTCACCCGCGAGATCGCGGTGTAGTCGACGGGTACGCCCGCCAGTCCCTTGTAGATCTCCGGCGCTTCGCTCATGGCGTCCCCTTCGTCGCTCGCGTGGCCTCTCAGACTACTTCCCGCACGCGAGTTGCCAAGTTCCGGGGGTCGGCCGCGTCCTCCACCCCGTGAAGTTGGCATCCGGAGCCCACCGATCTCACGCGCCGGGGCTTACGGCCGCTCCATCGCGTCAGAATCGCGGGATGACGGCACGACAACCCCTTCCCGAGTATCTGACGGGCAAGGCGTTCACCAGCAGACTGGCCGTGGCGGGCGGAGTGTCGTCAGGCAGGCTGGCTGGCAAGGACTTGGCTGCCCCGCACCGCGGCGTCCGTGTACCGGCCGACCACCCGAAGACGCTGCAGGCGACCTGCCTCGCTGTGCTGCTCGTCGCACCACGACACGGCTTCATCTGCGGCCCCACGGCGGCAGAGCTTCACGGAATTCCGCTCCCGCCGCGCCTGATGCATCCCCGCGCCACGCTCAACGTGGCCGTTCCGGCCCCTGAGCGCGCGATCCGGCGAGCGGGTGTCCGCGGACGCCGGCTGAAGATCGAGGACACGGAAATCGTGATGGCGTATGGAGTGCGCGTGACGAGCCCTGCCAGAACGTGGTGCGACCTCGCAAACGACCTGAGCCTGCCCGAACTCGTGGCCGCTGGCGACTTCCTCATCCGCCGTCGACATATGGTGGTCACTCGCGCGCAGCTCGAAGCTGCTGTCGCCGCGTATCCGAGCGGTCGCGGTCACGGGCTCCTTCGGCGGGCGGTCGCTCTCCTCGATGAACGCTCCGAGTCGCCGAAGGAATCCGAGCTCCGGGTGGTGGTCATCATCGGCGGCCTGCCCGCGCCGGAGGCCAACGTAGAGATCTTCGACGAGAACGGCAGGTTCATCGCGCGGGTGGACCTGCTCATCCGCGAGTTCGGTGAGGTACTCGAGTACCACGGCGACCATCACCGTACCGACAGGAAGCAGTGGCGCCGCGACCGCACCCGAGAAGCCGAGTTGGAGGCTGTCGGGCTTCACGTGACCGAGGTCACCGACGACGATCTCAATCCGCCCGATGCCATGCTGGAGCGCCTGCGCACAATTCTCCGCCGACGCGGCTGGACCGGATGAGAGTCGAGTTGCCAACTTGAAGGGGTCGACGGATGCCGCGACCCCGTAGAACTGGCAACTCGCCAGCGGTAGGAGCGTGGTGCGCAGCCGGTCAGCGGGCGACGCGGAAGTTGAAGATGCTGCTGTCGAAGTGGTTGTAGCCCTCGTAGTCGATGAGCTCGTACAGCTCCGAGCGGTGCTGCATGTCGGCGAGCTTGCCGGTGAGGTTGCCGGCATCCGTCAGCTCATCGAGTCCGGCCATCGCGGCACCCATGGCGAGGCGCAGCAGCGAGACCGGCCAGATGACGATGTTCATGCCCACGTCGGCGAGCTGCTGCGTCGTGAACAGCTCGCTCTTGCCGAACTCGGTCATGTTCGCGAGCAGGGACACGTCGACGGCGGCGCGGATGGCCTCGAACTCGGCGAGGTTCGCCATCGCCTCGGGGAAGATCGCGTCGGCCCCGGCATCCACGAGAGCCTTCGCGCGATCGATCGCCGCCTGCAGTCCGTCGACGGCACGGATGTCGGTGCGAGCCATGATCAGGAAGTTCGGGTCACGGCGCGCATCGACTGCTGCACGGATGCGCTGCAGGGCCGTGTGCTCGTCGACGACCTGCTTGCCATCGAGGTGGCCGCAGCGCTTGGGGTTCACCTGGTCCTCGATGTGGAGTCCGGCGACGCCGGCATCCTCCATCTCCTGCACGGTGCGGGCCACGTTCATGGGCTCGCCGAAGCCGGTGTCGGCGTCGACGATGGCCGGGAGCTCCGTCATGCGGGCGATCTGCTTGGAGCGCCCGGCGACCTCGGTGAGGGTGGTGAGACCGATGTCGGGCAGCCCCAGGTCGGCCGACAGCACCGCGCCGGAGATGTAGACGCCCTCGAAGCCCTTCTGCTCGATGAGCCGGGCCGAGAGCGGGTTGAACGCACCCGGGAGGCGGAGCAGTTCGCCGGAGGCGAGGGCGGCACGGAAATCGGCGCGCTTCTGGGCCGGAGTCTTCTGGGCGTAGAGCATGGATTCAGCCTAATCGGGGTGCGCCGGAACTCGTCGCGAGCCATCCGGCGCCGAGGGTGCCCCCTCATCCGAGCGCCGAGGTGCCCACTTCCGCTAGTGGAGGACGCCCTCGACCGGCGGAAGTGGGCAACTCGACGGGTTGGACCGCACGGTTGGGCTCTAGAACAGCCCCTGCGGGCTCTCCACCGACGCGAGCACGCCCGGAGCTGCCGTGATCGTGAGGCCGACCAGCTCCTCCGAGGTGAGCTCGGGCAAGCGCTCGACGAGCGCGAGGAACCGCTCGATCTCGGCCTCCTCGAGCACGAAGTCGGCGAGGGTGCGGAACTTGTTCACGTACTCCGCACGGCCGAAGGGACGAGCACCCAGCGGATGCGCATCCGCCACGGCGATCTCGTCGGTGATCGTGTTGCCGTCGGCGAGAACGATCTCGACGCGGCCGCCGAACGCCTTCTCGTCCATGTCGAGCGAGTGGTAGCGACGCGTCCACTCCTCGTCCTCGACCGTGGTGATCTTGTTCCAGAGCGCGACGGTGTCCGGCCTGTTCGCCCGCGCCGGAGCGTAGGAGTCGACGTGATGCCACGAGCCGTCCTGGAGGGCGACGGCGAAGATGTACGGGATCGAGTGGTCGAGGGTCTCGCGCGACGCCGACGGGTCGTATTTCTGCGGGTCGTTCGCACCCGAGCCGATCACGTAGTGCGTGTGGTGCGAGGTGTGGATGACGATGCGCTCGATGCCATCGACGTCGTCGAGCAGCAGGGGGTACTCGTTGTGGAGCCTGCGCGCCAAGTCGATCCAGGCCTGGGCCTGGTACTCGGCCGAGTGCTCCTTGGTGTAGCTGTCGAGGATGGCACGCTTGGCCTCGCCCGCCTCCGGGATCTCGACCGAGTAGCGGGCGTCAGTTCCCCCGAGCAGCCAGGCGATCACGCCGTCCTCGCCCTCGTAGATGGGCGAGGGGCTGGTCTCGCCGCGCATGGCACGGTCGACGGCCTCGACCGCCATCTTGCCGGCGAAGGCCGGGGCGTGCGCCTTCCACGTGGAGATCTCGCCCTTGCGCGACTGGCGCGTGGCCGTCGTCGTGTGCAGCGCCTGCCCGATGGCCTGGTAGATCGTCTCCTGGTCGAGCCCGAGCAGGGTGCCGATGCCGGCGGCGGCGGATGGCCCGAGGTGGGCGACGTGGTCGATCTTGAACTGGTGCAGGCTGATGGCCTTGGCCAGGTCGATCTGCAGCTCGTAGCCCGTGGCGATGCCGCGCACGACATCGGCTCCGGTCAGGCCGCGCGCCGTCGCGAGGTGCTGGGCGACGGCGACGATCGGCGGGATGTTGTCGCCGGGGTGCGAGTACTCGGCGGCGAGGAAGGTGTCGTGGTAGTCGAGCTCGCGCACGGCGACGCCGTTGGCCCAGGCGGCCCATTCCGGCGACGTGCGGCGTCCGGCGTCGACGCCGAACACGGTGGATCCCTGACCTCCGACGGACACCGGATGCGTCAGGGCCTGACTGCGCGCACTCGTCACCGGGGCGCGGGTGAGGGAGGCTGCCGCGACGGCGGCGTTGTCGATCACGCGGTTGATCACCATCTCGGTGACCTCGTCCGACACGGCGACGGAGTCGACGGCGACTCCAGCCAGCTGCCAGGCGAGCTGACCGTCTTTGGTCAGGTTCTCGTCACTGCGGTGCACTCGTAGTTCATGGGTCTTCACGGTCCCACGGTATCCGACATGCCGCGGCGGCGACATCCGGGAGCGGTTTCAGTCGGGGGGTTGACGGATGCCGCACCTGAAGCATCCTCTCCCGTCATCGCCTCATGACAGGGCCGGTCGGCGCACTCACTGTGCGCGCGGGGAGGTACCCGGCGCTCAAGCCGACCAACTCGCAGGTGACCCGGGCGCCGACGTCGGCATCCGTCAGTCGATAGCTGCGCCCGTTGGCTCCTGCGATCGCGCTGCCGTCTCGACGCCATTGATAGAGGTAGGCGCTCGGCGTCGGTGTCCACGGTGGCGACGCGAGAGTGAGCACCGAGCCGACTGCGAACGAGGACGACGAACTGACGACGCGTGGCTTGGCGCCGCTGTCCGTGAACGTCGCGAGGCCGATCTTCGCGCTCGGCTTGCTGGTCTGGCTCACGGCGAAGCCCGCGTTCGAGGCCGTGACCCGGAAGGCGATGCGGTGTCCGAGGTCCGCCGGCTTCGGCGAGTAGGTGATGGCCGTCGCGCCCGGGATCGGCTTGCCGTCACGCAGCCAGGCGTAGCTGAAGGTCGCTACCTCCGGGTACCAGGTGTGCGTGTAGCCCTTCAGCACGGCGTCGACGTTCGGCCGACCGGCGATCGTCGGCACGGATCCGTACGGCTTGCCGTCGCCGATGGGACCGGTCGATTCGCTGGTCACGGTTCTCGGTCCGTAGCCGGCCTTCGAGCCCGTGACGCGCGCGGCGAGACGGGTACCGACGTCGGCAGGGGTGAGCGTGAATCGATCGGTGGTCTCACCGGGGATCGGCACGCCGTTCCGGAGCCACTGGATGTCGAGGTCGACCGGAGCCGGCTCCCAGCCGCCGGTACTGACGATCAGGGTTGCACCGGCCACTCGCTCGCCGCCCACGTGCGGACGGCCGGCGTAGGTCACGAACTCGATGGGCGGCTGCTCACCGCTCTCGCAGACCGGATCGTCGATGTAGCGCAGGTTGTCGAAGAGGGCGACGGAGTCGGCTGCCTGGTCGGCGACGTCCTGAACGCTGAGGATCACATCCGTCACCCCGGCCGTGAGCGGCACCTTCGCCGTGAGCACGGGAGTCCAGCGGTCGATGCCCTCGCCCTGCGTGGCGACGAGATCGAGGCTGTCCGGGCTCAGCAGCTGCCCGTGGCTGTCGACGGCCGTGTTGTTCGGCGCCGTCGCGAAGGAGGTGTCATCCTCGGCGAAGGTCACGTCGGAGACCGGTGACTCGACCAACATGATGTCGCGGGTGTACGTGTTCGGGGCCTCCTTGGTGCCGAACGCGAAGTCGATGGCGAGGCAGGACGCCCCGGTCGGCGGCTGCACGCCGATGGTGAGGGTCGTCAGGTCGCCGCCGTAGCGGATGGGGCCGTTGTCGAGCCAGGTGGAGACGGCGGTCGAGCTCCCCGGCGGCAGCTCGATGTAGACGTCGCGCGCGGCTCCGCTCGAGAGCACCAGGTAGCTGTCGCCCTCCGTGGGGAAGCCGTGCAGTGGGCGATCGCCGACGAGGGCGGCACGGCTGTCGAACCGGCCGGTGATCGTGGAGTCGGCATCCGCGTCGATCGCCTGCAGGAAGCCGTCGAAACTGACGATCTGCACCCGGGCGCTCCGTGTCTTCGTGTCCGGGTAGGCGGCCTTGTGGCCGGTGACCTCCACCGCGAAGACCGCACCGAAGTCGTCTTCCGAGGGCGTGTAGCTCGGGTCCGTCGCCCCGGAGATGGGCCCGCCGTCCCTCGTCCACTGGTAGCTCAGCCTGTCGGGCGTCGGCACCCACGTGCCGGGGTCGACCGTGAGGGTGGATCCCACCGTCGGGTCACCGAGGATCGACGGACGCCCCGTCGCCACCCACTGGAACGTCACGGCATCGCCGAGGGTCGCGTCGAAGTCGGTGCCGTCGTTCGCGTAGGCGAATCCGGCCGACGGCCTGTCTCCGGCGTTTCGGTACCACTCGACGTCGGACGGGTCGCTCGCCCTGGTGAACTTCAGCTGGTACATCGCACTGCGGGTGAGTCCCGCGAAGGCGTAGGCACCTGTCGCGTCGGTGGTGGTCGTCGCGACGAGGGTCTCGGCTGCGGCATCGTACGGCGGCCGGGCGAAGGGGTAGAGCTCGACGATGGCACCGGCGAGCGGCCCCGCTGTCGCGGCGTCGGAGACGTGGCCGGCGATGGAGGCGTCGTCGACGGCCTGAGCCGGTGCGACAGCGCCAAGCGCGAGTGCGATGCTGGCGATCGCGGCCAGCAGGGCGGAGACGGGACGGAGGGGCATGGTCGACTCCCGGTCAGACGACGGGTTCAGGTCGCGTCGTCAGAACTGAGGATATCTCAGCACAGGAGGATGCGGCACCCCGCGCGACGCAGGATCAGTGCGTCTTGGGGCCGGCTCCGCTCACGCCCAGAGCGGCTCGGGCGGCTCCTGAGCGATGGCCGCGAGGACTGCATCCGTGTCGATCTCGGCAAGCGTGGCCGGACTCCAGCGCGGAGTGCGGTCCTTGTCGACCACCTGGGCGCGGATGCCCTCGCGCAGATCTGGCTGATCGATGAGCCAGGCCACTGTGCGGTATTCACCCTCGAGAGCCTGCTCGAGGCTCGACGCGGCACGCGCCGAACGGATGCCGGCGAGAGTGGCGGTCAGCCCTGTCGGCGAGAGCGCCTCGAGCTCGTCCGCAGCCCGGGCCGCTTCGGACTCCGGTCGTGCGCGCAGGCGGTCGATGATCTCGGCGACGGTCGATGCCGAGTAGCAGGCGTCGATCCACTCCCGCCGAGCCTCGAGCTCGCTGGGCCCCGGCGTCTCGTCGAAGAGCAGCACGATCTCGGGCGGCGAGCCGGGGTCGGCGCGCTCCTGCAGCGCCTGCACCAGGTGCGGCAGGGCGGCACTCGGCACCAGGTAGTCGGCGAATCCGGCGGCGATGGCGTCGGCCGGGGTCATGGTGGCCGCGTTCAGGCCGAGGTGGGTGCCGAGCTCGCCGGGGGCGCGACCGAGCAGCCAGGTGCCGCCGACGTCGGGGCTGAAGCCGATGCGGGTCTCGGGCATCGCGAGCCTGGAGCGTTCGGTGACGATGCGGATGGAGGCGTGGCCGCCGAGGCCGATGCCGCCGCCCATCGTGATGCCGTCCATGATGGCGACCACGGGCTTCGGATAGCGGGCGATGATGGCGTTCAGCCTGTACTCCTCGCGGAAGAAGGTACGGGAATCGGCATTGCTGCCAGCGCTCGCGTTCTCCCAGAGCGCCCTGATGTCGCCGCCGGCGCAGAAACCACGGTCGCCTGCGCCGTCGAGCACGACGAGGGCGACCTCGGAGTCGTCGCGCCAGGCCTCGAGGTGGTGGGTGATCAGCCCGATCATCGCGTAGCTCAGGGCGTTGAGCGCGCGCGGCCGGTTGAGCGTGATGCGGCCGACCCCGTCGGTGACCGAGGCGAGGACCTCGGGCTCGGCTGTGGGTGCTGCATCCGTCGCAGGGCTCGTCGTGTCGGTCACGGATGCCACGCTAGAGCACCCATCCGTGTGACGGCATCGTCCCGCCGGGCGGGCGGCATCCCTCCATGTGAAGGAGTCGTCCCGGCGTGTGAAGGCGTCGTCCCTCCATGTGAAGGCACTGTGCCTCCATGTGAAGGCACAGTCGCGCTCCGTTCCGCGGGAAAGCGGGAGTCGGCCGGCGCGTGCCTTCACACGGCGGCAGGTTCGCCTTCACACGGTGGCAGGTTCGCCTTCATACGGCGGAGGGTAGGCCTTCACACGGCGGCAGGTGTGCCTTCACACGGCGGCAGCGTCGGCGGACCGGCGGACGGACGGACGGCAGCGCCGGCGGACGGGCGAGCCGCGCGGGGATACGATCGACGGATGGTCCCAGCCCCGCATCTGCTCGCCTTCGTGCTGGCATCAGTGGTGCTCATCGTGATCCCGGGGCCGAGCGTGCTGTTCGTGATCGGCCGGTCGCTGGCCCTCGGCCGGCTCGGTGGCCTGCTCAGCGTCGTCGGTAACGCGCTCGGGATGCTGCCCCTCGTCGCTGCCGTCGCGCTCGGTGTCGGGGCACTCGTCGCACAGTCGGTCGCCGTCTTCACTGCCGTGAAGCTGCTCGGCGCCGCCTACCTGGTCTACCTCGGCATTCAGGCGATCCGGCACCGGCACGATGCCGCGGCGGCGGCCACCGGCGACGTCGCGCCGCGTTCGCCCTGGCGACTGCTCGGCGAGGGCTTCGTCGTCGGCGTGACCAACCCCAAGACGATCGCCTTCTTCGTCGCCGTGCTCCCGCAGTTCGTCGACTACTCGATCGGCATGGTCCCGCTGCAGATGGCCGAGCTCGGTGCCGTCTTCGTGGTGCTCGCCCTGTGCTGCGACAGCGTGTGGGCGCTGGCTGCCGGCACGGCACGGGACTGGTTCGCACGCTCGCCGAAGCGCATCTCGACTCTCTCGGCCACCGGCGGCGTCATGATGATCGGCCTCGGCGGAGTGCTGGCCCTGAGCGGGAACAAGCACTAGTCGGGCGCGGTCCGCGCCAGAGCTGGCAAGCGCGGACTCAGCGGCCAGCCGACCTCAGTCGCTGGACGCCGTTCCCACCAGGATGCCGCGGGCGATGCCGTGGAAGTGCGCGTTGAAGCCGAGGATGGCGGGCGTCGCTCCCTCGGGGATGTCGAGGTGCGGCACGTCGAGGGCCGTCACGACGATGAAGTAGCGGTGGGTTCCCGTTCCCGGAGGCGGCGCGGCGCCGCTGTAGGAGGTCAGCCGCTTCTCGTTCGGCAGGGTGACTGCGCCGGCAGGCAGTGAGCCGCTGCCGGGGGTTCCCGCTCCGGTCGCGAGCGAGGTGACCGAGGCCGGCACGTCGTAGACCGCCCAGTGCCAGAAGCCGGAC
Source organism: Leifsonia sp. Leaf264 (assembly GCF_001422325.1). GTDB lineage: Bacteria > Actinomycetota > Actinomycetes > Actinomycetales > Microbacteriaceae > Orlajensenia. The sequence continues at coordinate 44,909 of NZ_LMMR01000007.1, read as the reverse complement.
CCCGTGGGAGCATCCGGATCGAAGATCGACACGGCGTAGCTCTGGGTCTCGGGCGGCGCTCCAGTCCACGAGAGCTGCGGAGAGATGTCGGAACCGCCCATCCCCTCGTCCCACTGGGCCGTGGCGAGCGCGGCCCCCGGCTCGAGATCGTCGCTCGTCAGGGTGAGGGGCGGGAAGTCGCGCAGCTTCGCGAGTTCGGCGTACGGGTCGTAGTCCAACATCGGTCTCCTTCGACGCGGCGTGAGTGACTCCGGCCGAACCCATGCACGACCGGATGCCGCACTCGCTACGCAACCACCGCGTCGGTCACCCGCGCAAGGCCTTGCACCGCCAGTGCGCCGAACGCACACCCGTCGTGCACCGAACGCACAGGCCCGGCGCGCGCGACGCGGCAGAATGGACTGATGGCCACCGCCAAGATCCTGCTCTTCTACGCGTTCACGCCCTTGGCCGACCCCGACGCCGTGCGCCTCTGGCAGCGTGACCTGGCCGAACTGCTGGGCCTCCGCGGCCGCATCATCCTCTCGAAGGACGGCATCAACGGCACGATCGGCGGGGAGATCACGGCCGTCAAGCGCTACCTGCGCAAGACCCGCGACTATCTCGCCTTCAAGCACCTCGACGTGAAGTGGAGCGAGGGCCGCGGGCTCGACGACGACGGCCTGAGCATCGACTTCCCGAAGCTCAGCGTGAAGGTGCGCGACGAACTGGTGTCGTTCGGAGCCCCCGGCGAGCTCCGGGTCGACGAGCACGGGGTCGTGGGCGGAGGCACCCACCTCGATCCCGATGCGCTCGACGCGCTGGTCGCCGAGCGCGGCGACGATGTCGTCTTCTTCGACGGGCGCAACGCCTTCGAGGCAGCGATCGGCCACTTCGCGAATGCGGTGGTTCCGGATGTCTCGACCACCCACGACTTCGTCGCCGAACTCGACAGCGGCAAGTACGACGACCTCAAGGGGCGCCCCGTCGTCACGTACTGCACCGGCGGCATCCGCTGCGAGGTGCTCTCGAGCCTCATGGTGAGCCGCGGCTTCGGCGAGGTCTACCAACTCGACGGCGGCATCGTGCGGTACGGCGAGGCCCGCGGCGACGACGGCCTCTGGGAGGGGTCGCTCTACGTCTTCGACAAGCGCGGATCCGTCGACTTCAGCGACCACGCCGCCGTGATCGGTCACTGCGTCGTCGATGGAACAGCGACGAAACGGATGCAGAACTGCACCGACCTGTCGTGCCGCGAGCAGCTCGTCGTCTGCGATGAGTGCGCGGCGGCAGCACCGGTGTACTGCGAGGCGCACGCGGCTGCCGCTGCTTCCCACTGACCGACGCGCTGACGACAGCTCAGCGACCAGTTGGTCGACCAGTTGGTCGACCAGCGCCGGGCTCAGCGCCCGCCGGCCCGCCGCGAGTAGGCCCGCGCCGAACGACTCGACAGCGCCAGGAGGATGAGGATGTCGAGCGACAGGGTGATGAGCGTCGTGCGGAGCGTGATCCCCTCTCCCCCGGCCGCGACGTCGACGGCGGCCACGATGATGCCGAAGGTGGCGATGACGAGCACGAGCATGCGCGCCCAGTTCACCCCGCGGTAGATCAGGATCACGACGCTGAGCTCGACGATGAACACCAGGATGCCGATCCCGACGATGACCCAGAGCGCGACCTGCTCCAGGCCGGGAACGTCGCTCGGATCGACGCCTTCCACGTCGACGCGCACGTCGTTCACGATGCTGTCCCACTCCGTGGCCAGCTGCAGCAGCCAGGCCGAGCCGCCGATGACCCGCAGCACGATGAGCACCACGCCCATGGTGATGGTCGACGGACGTCTGGCACCGGCCGAGGTGGTCACGGGCCGGGCGAGGTCGAACGAGCTCTCGAATGCCGAGCGCTTGTCGCCGGGCCGGGCGAGCGCTGCGGCGGAGGAAGCCGAGACGGAGGCGGACCCGGACGCGGAGGCCGAGGCCGAGGCAGACGATGCTGGTGCCCCTGATGCCGAGGCGTCGGGCGTCGCGGCATCCCGGGTCACGGCACGAGGACTCGCTGCATCCGTTCTCTCGGCGTCCGAGCGCAGGTCGACGATCGGCATGTCACCGTCGGTCGTGATGGAGTCGCCGCCGCCGTTCCGCGAGTGGTAGCCCGTCGAGAAGTCCCTGATGACGTCGAGGCCGGCGTCGGGCACCGCCCCGCGGATGGTGGCGATGATGTGGTCGCGCTCGATGTCGGTGTCGGCGTCGATCTTGTGGGTGACCTGCAGGGTGAACAGCGAGAGCCCCACGGCGCGGTCGAAGGTGCCGGCGGCGAGCCACTCGACCCGGCGGCCGCCCGGCAGCAGCCAGTCGTCGGGGCACCGCCAGAACCTCACGTGATGGCGCTTGGCCGGATTGCCGGCCACCTCCTGCTGGTAGGCGAAGTCCTGCTGGCGACCGAACAGGAAGAGCGGACTCACCGGGGCCTCGTCGTACGAGCGACGGGTGACCGTCGACGCCACTATGCGCAGGCTCGAGCCGGCGGTCACGTCGTCGGCGCGGATCCAGCCCGCCGCCGCCATCGCAGCGTGCACCTCCTCGTCGGTGCCGAGGAGCGCGAGGTTGACCGGGTCGCCGAGGAGTCCGTCGCTCGTGCGCGCCCGGCCGATGAAGTAGTCGGGTACGTAGATGGTGGTGAGGATGCGGTGCAGCCGCGGGAGCACGAGGTAGGCCAGCAGCGCCCAGAACACGATGAAGTACAGCAACGACGACCAGCGCCACTGGAAGCCCTCGCCGAAGACTATGGTCGCCAGCCAGACGGCCGCGAGCGCTGCGAAGACGAAGAAGAAGCCGTCGAGGAGTGAGCTCACCGAGAATCGACGGCGCCCGGCGTTCCGCGGCTCGACCACGATCTCGCTCGACATGGCGTCATGCTATTCCCTGCGCTCCGGCCGGCGCTGTCGTCCGGCGCACGTCCGACCCTCATCCGGCGCTCATGGCCTGGCGAACCCTAGGCTGAATCGCATGGCCTACGACGTCGACCGCATCCGTTCGCTCTTCCCCGCCCTCGCCGACGGGGTGGCGCACTTCGAGGGACCCGGCGGAACGCAGACTCCGGCATCCGTCGGCGATGCCATCGCGAGAACCCTCACCGGCCCGCTGTCGAACCGCGGCTCCGTCGGCGCCTCGGAGCGCACCGCCGACGCCGTGGTGCTCGCCTTCAGGCAGGCCTGCGCCGACCTGCTCGGGGCCGATCCGCGTGGCATCGTCTACGGACGCAGCGCGACAGCCCTCTGCTACGACTTCACCCGCACCCTCGCCCGAGCCTGGGGGCCGGGCGACGAGGTCGTGGTGACCCGCCTCGACCACGACTCGAACGTGCGCCCGTGGGTGCAGGCCGCCGAGCGTGCCGGGGCTACAGTGCGCTGGGTCGACTTCGACGTGCGGACCGGCGAGTTGTCGACGGATGCCGTCGCCGCCCAGCTCACCCCGCGCACACGCCTGGTCGCCGTGACCGCGGCCTCGAACCTCATCGGCACGATGCCCGACATCCCGGCGATCGCCGAGCGGGTGCACGAGGTGGGCGCCCTGCTCTACGTCGACGCCGTGCACTTCGCAGCGCATGGGCTCGTCGACCTCGAGGCCATGGGTGCCGATCTCGTCATGTGCTCGCCGTACAAGTTCCTCGGCCCGCACTGCGGCGTCCTGGCGGCGAGCCCCGAGCTGCTGGAGACCCTGCACCCCGACAAGCTGCTGCCGTCGACGGATGCCGTGCCCGAGCGATTCGAGTTCGGAACGCTGCCCTACGAGATCATGGCCGGGGTCACGGAGGCGATCGACGTGCTCGCCGCCCTCGACTCCGACGCGTCCGGCACCCGGCGCGAGCGACTGGCCACGTCCTTCGTCGCACTCGAGGAACACGAGTCTGCGCTGCTCGAGCGTCTCGAGGCCGGTCTGGCCACCCTGCCTGTCACGGTGTGGTCGCGAGCACGGCACCGCACGCCGACGGTGCTGGTCACGGCCGACGACCCGACGGGCGAGCGGGCGGCATCCGCCCTCTACCGGGCACTGGACGAACGCGGCATCCTCGCGCCGGCCAGCAACTTCTACGCGCTCGAGGCCAGCCGGCTGCTGGGCCTGGAGGATGCGGGCGGGCTGCGGATCGGCCTGGCCCCGTACACGACCGAGGACGAGATCGACCGCCTGCTCGAGGCCCTGGGCGAGCTGCTGGCCTGACGTACGGCGCACCACCGCAGGCCCGACGTGAGCGCACACCTGGCCTGACGCGAGCGCACACCCCCACCTCCGCTGGCGGCCCGACGACCTTCCAGGCCCGAGGCGCCTGCTCGCCACTTGTGCGCACTCCGCTCGCCACGTGTGGCCGCCTGACGAACGCCGGCTCGCCACCTGTGGCCGCATACCGCTGGGCGGTGCGGCCACACGTGGCGAGAGGAGGCGGGCGTGGGGTGATCGCGCGGCCAACTGGCGCAGGACTCGAGCGAGCGGGACGCACCTAGTGCGCGAGCACGGGCTCCGCATCCGACGTGGCCGCCGGAACGTGGTTCGACGACAGCGCGGAGTGCGCGCGGCGCTTGAACAGCAGGGCGGAGAGCACGGCACCGAAGGCGAAGAAGCCTGCGCCCCACCAGTACGCCACGGCGTAGCTCTGCACGGCCGCCTCGGCGGCGACGGCGGCCGTCGTCGGCAGGTGGTTCGCGATGTAGTCGGCTGCAGCCGTCGCGGCCAGGGTGTTGAGCAGAGCTGTGCCGATCGACCCGCCGACCTGCTGGCTGGTGTTCACCATCGCCGAGGCGACGCCGGCGAACTCGCGGTCGACGCCGAGCGTCGCCGTCTGCATCGAGGCGGGCATGATCGAGCCCATCGCGAAGCCGAGGATGAGCAGCGGCGGCAGCACGTCGGCGGCGTACGTGCTGTCGAGGCCGAGATGCGTGAGGTAGACCATGCCGACGGCGCCGAGGGTCATGCCGAACGGCACCATGATCTTCGGACCGAAGCGGGGCACGAAGATGTTGGTCGACAGCTGCGCCGCCAGCACGAGCATCGCGATCATCGGCAGGAAGGCCAGGCCCGTCTGGATGGGCGAGTACCCCAACGAGGCCTGCAGGTAGTACGTCACGAACAGGAAGATGCCGAACATCCCGGCGCCGGCGATGAGCACCGAGCTGTACGCCGCGCCACGGTTGCGGTCGAGCACGATCGACAGCGGGAGCAGCGGGTGCTTCGCCCGCATCTGCCAGAGCACGAAGACGACCAGCAGGATCGCGGATGCCGCCAGATAGCCCCAGGTGAGCGGCGAGTCCCAGCCGTCGGACTCGGCGTTGGAGAAGCCGTAGACGAGAGAGAACAGGGCGGCCGACACCAGGATCGTGCCGGGAACGTCGAGCTTCGGACGAGGGCCGACGCGCTTCGCGTTGACGACGAAGAACAGGGCGCCGACGATCGCGATGATCGCGATGAAGACGTTGATGTAGAGGTTCCAGCGCCAGTTGAAGTTCTCGGTGAGGAAGCCGCCGAGCAGGAGGCCGACAGCGCCACCGGCACCGGCGATGGCCCCGAACACGCCGAAGGCCCTGGCGCGCTCCTTCGGGATGGTGAAGGTCGTGGTGAGCACGGCGAGTGCCGTGGGAGCAAGCAGTGCGCCGAAGGCACCTTGCAGGGCCCGGGCGCCGACGAGCAGGCCGAAGGTGTCTGCAGCGCCACCGAGCGCGGAGGCGACGGCGAAACCGATGAGGCCGATGATGAAGGTGCGCTTGCGGCCCATCAGGTCGGAGAGTCGGCCGCCGAGCAGCAGCAGGCTGCCGAAGGCGAGCGAGTACGCGGTGATGACCCACTGGCGGTCGGCGTCGGAGAAGCCGAGGTCGGCCTGGGCGGCCGGGAGGGCGATGTTCACGACGGTCGAGTCGAGCACGACCATGAGCTGGGCCAGTGCGACGACCGAGAGGGTCCACCAGCGGCGGGACGATGCATCAGGAGCGCCGGATGCGACACCTGGAGCGGCCGCCGAGGCGGTCGAGGGAGCGGGGGAATTCGAAGACATGGGAGCCACTATATGCGGTACTGTGGAGTTTCGGATCTTAACGGTTCCTGAATTTACAAGCGGGTAACATGGCAGCCATCCGCGGCCTCGGCGAGCCGACGCCGACCGGCGGGAACCGACCACGACGAGAGGGAGACCAGCCGCAATGACGCAGCTCGACCTGCCCGCAGCCCCGACGAAACTCGGCCGCAAGCGCGACCACACCCGCGACCCCGAGATCCTCGACGCCGCCCTCGACGTTCTCGCCGAGACCGGCTACGACGGCATGACGATCGACATGGTGGCGGCCCGGGCGAAGGCCGGCAAGGCCACCGTGTACCGCCGATGGTCGTCGAAGGCCGAACTCGTCGTCGACGCCGTGGCGTGCATGAAGCGCAACGACCTCGACGAGGCCCACCTGCCCGACACCGGAACCCTGCGCGGCGACCTGGTCGCACTGATCAAGCCGCGGTCCATCGAGGACGCCGAGAAGAAGCTGCAGATCATGGCGGGGCTGGTCTCCATGCTCTCCCGTGATCCCGGCCTCGCGGATGCCGTGAGCGCGGCGATCGTCGAGCCGCGGGTCGCCGTCAACAGGCTCTTCCTGCAGCGGGCGATCGAGCGCGGGGAGATCTCGGCCGACTGCGACGTCGAGACCCTCGCCCTGCTCAGCCCGTCGATGGCGTCGTACCGCGTGCTCATCGAGCGCAAGCCCGTCGACCGCGACTTCCTCATCGCGCTCATCGACGGCGTCATCCTTCCCGCTGTCGGGCTGAAGGAGCCGGCCGCCTCTCCAGCTCGCTGAGGCCCCGACGAAGTCGGCGGTCGAAGCGCGCCAGGAGGCGCTTCGGACGGTCGCTGCGCTCTGTCCTCAGCGAGCGGAGCCGGTCGTGTCCGATCCCCGCCGGAGTGTTCCGGTGGCCCGCCATACGCTGGAGCCATGACCTCGAACACAGCCTCGAAAGCCACTGAACTCCGCCGCCTGCACGACGCCCCCGAGCTGCTCTCGGTCGTCAACGTCTGGGACGTCGTGAGCGCCCGCGCCGTCGCCGCCCTCCCCGAGACCCGAGCCATCGCGACGGCCAGCCACTCGATCGCCGCGACCTTCGGGTACCCCGACGGCGAGGTCATCCCGCGCGACCTCATGCTCGACATGGTCGGCCGCATCGCGGCATCCGTCGACGTGCCCGTCACGGCCGATCTCGAGGCCGGCTACGGCGACGCTGGCGAGACCATCCGCCGTGCCATCGACCTAGGCGTGGTCGGGGCGAACCTCGAAGACGAGCTGAAGCCACTGGCGGATGCCGCTGCCGCCGTCGCCGCCGCGGTGAAGGCCGGCGAGAACGCCGGCGTGCAGTTCGCGCTGAACGCGCGCACCGACGCCTTCCTGCGTGGCGGTCACCGCCCGCTCGAGGAGAACATCGCCGACGCCATCGAGCGCGGTCGGGCGTACCTCGCCGAGGGCGCCACCTGCGTCTTCGTGCCGGGGAACTTCGACGAGGACGTCGTGCAGCAGCTCGTCGCCGGCCTCGGCGAGCGCCGGCTGAGCGTCATCGGCCTGCCGAAGCTGCCGCTGCCGGCACGCCTGGCGGAGCTCGGTGTCGCCCGCATCTCCTACGGCCCGTACACGCAGCGCGCCGTGCTCGGCGACCTGCAGGACCTCGCGAGGTCGCTCTACGCCGGCGGGGTCCTTCCGACGGACCTGCGCCAACTCAACTGAGGAACGCTCGGGTTCATCCGGCTGTTTGCGGGCCTTTCGCGGCGTGGGCGGGGAAAATACGCGCCCACGCCGATACGCTGAACCTGCAGTCGACGAAAGGCCCGCAATGCCCACGGGTGTGCCCATCGAGTTCTCCGGCGTGACCAAGCGCTTCGGCGCGGTCACGGCTGTCGCCGATCTCTCCTTCACCGTCGAGCCCGGTCGTGTCACCGGATTCCTCGGCCCGAACGGCGCCGGGAAGACCACGAGCCTCCGGATGCTGCTCGGCCTCGTGCGCCCCACCTCCGGCACGGCGACCTTCGGCGGCACCCCGTACCGCGAGCTCGCCAATCCGCTCACCACCGTCGGTGCGGCTCTCGAGGCAGCGAGCTTCCACCCCGGACGCACCGCCCACAACCACCTCCGCGTCTACGCGGCCGCCGCCGGACTCCCCACCAGCCGGGTCGACGAGGTGCTGCGCCGGGTCGGACTGGCCGAGTACGCCGGTCGTCGGGTCGGCGGCTACTCGTTGGGCATGCGCCAGCGCCTCGGACTCGCCTACACGCTGCTCGGCGACCCTGGCGTGCTCGTGCTCGACGAGCCGATCAACGGCCTGGACCCCGAGGGCATCAAGTGGATCCGCCTGTTCCTGAGGGAACTCGCCGCCGAGGGACGCACCGTGCTCGTCAGCTCCCACCTCCTCAGCGAGGTGCAGCAGAGCGTCGACGAGGTCGTCATCATCGCCAAGGGCCGCCTCGTGCACCGCGGCACCCTCGCCACCCTCGACACCGAGGTGGCCCCGCATGTCGTCGTCGACTCCCCCGACCGCGCCCGCCTGGCCGAGGTTCTCCGCGACGCGGGCTTCGAGTTCAGCACCGGACGCACCGGGCTCCTCGTGGCCGAGGGCGACCCCGGCCGCATCGGCCACCTCGCCTTCGCCAACGGCGTCGAGATCTCGATGCTGCAGCGCCAGAAGGCCGGCCTGGAGGAGTCGTTCCTCACCCTCGTCGACGGCGGAGAGGTCGTCGGCGGTTCCACCGAGACGACTGATGCAACCCCGGATGCCGCCCCCGACGCGACGTCGGAGAACGCCGGCGACCCGCAGGCCGCCCCTGCTGCAGAACCCGAGCCCGCGGCATCCGTCGCCCTCGACGACCCTGCCGACGAGAACGGCGGCGGCGGTCGTCACGAGGCTCCGGAGGCGACGGACGGCCCGGTCTCCGACGGCCTGCCGGAGACCCCGCCCGAGACGGAACCCCGCCATGCCGGGGAGAGCGGGGAGGACGAGCGATGACCGCCCTGTTCCGCTCCATCGGCTCGGAGTTCCTCAAGATCCTCACCACCCGCATCTGGTGGATCCTCGCCATCGTCATGGTCGTGTACGTCGGGGCGACCGCCGGCGGACTCGCGGCCCTGTTCGGCTGGATCAGCCAGAACCCCGACCAGGCCGGCGGATCCGGTGCGCGCGGCCTACCGACGGGTGACCAGCTGCAGCCCCTCGTCTACGGCTTCGCCACTACCGTCGGCTACGTCTTCCCGGTGCTTCTCGGCGCCCTCGCAACCACGGGCGAGTTCCGTCACGAGACGCTGACCCCCACGTTCCTCGCCACCCCGCGACGCGGCCTGGTGCTGCTCGCCAAGGTGAAGGTCGCGGTGATCGTCGGCGCCGTCTTCGGCCTCATCGCCTGGATCACCACGCTCGCCGCCGGAGCAGGCGTGTTCACCGGTTTCGACATCGCCACGAACCTCGGCGACAGCGACACCTGGGCGCTTGCCGGCCGCGGCATCCTGGCGATGGCGCTGTGGGCGGCCATCGGCGTCGGCCTCGGCACCCTCGTGACGAGCCAGGTCGCCGCCATCGTCATCGTGCTCGCCTTCACCCAGTTCGTGGAGCCGCTGCTGCGCCTCGCCGCGAGCTTCATCGACGTCACCGCGAGCATCGCCCGCTTCCTGCCTGGCGCCGCCAGCGACGCCGTCGTCGGCGTGAGCTTCTACTCGCTCAGCGGTGGCGCAGCCACGGATCCGCTGGAGTGGTGGCAGGGTGCCATCGTGCTGCTCGGCTATGCGGCCATCCTCACCTTCGGCGGCTACTTCACGAGCTGGCGGCGCGACGTCACCTGACGCGACCACCGGCCACCCATGGGCTCGCGTGACATCTCATCTGCCGGTGCCGCTCGGTAGGCTGCGAACATGAGCAGCGTTGATCCTGTCCGAGCCATCGTCGTCGATCGGGAGACGGATGCCGCCGACCGCCCGCGCCTCGTATCGACCCTCCGCGAGCTCGACGTCGACGAGCTGCGCACAGGGCCGTCAGCACCCGATCCGGCCGACGCCGTGCTGCTGGACGTCAGCTACTCGAGCCTGAACTTCAAGGACGGACTCGCCGTCTCCGGCCGCCCCGGCGTGACACGCAGCTACCCCATCGTCGCCGGCATCGACGTCGTCGGAACCGTCGCCGAGAGCGCCGATGCGCGCTGGAAGCCCGGCGACAGGGTGCTCCTCAACGGCGGCGGCCTCAGCGAGACCAGGCATGGCGGTTACGCGGAGAAGGCGCTGGTCCCCGGAGGCTCGCTCGTGCGCGTGCCCGAGGCGTTGACCGACCGGCAGGCCGCTGCGATCGGCACGGCCGGCTTCACGGCCATGCTCTCGGTGCTCGCACTCGAGCGTCACGGAATCGGGCCCGACCGCGGCACTGTCCTGGTGACAGGGGCATCCGGCGGTGTCGGATCCGTCGCCATCACACTGCTGGCGCGGGCCGGGTACACCGTGGCGGCAGTCACGGGGCGTTCGGCCGACAACGGCGACTACCTGCGCTCCCTCGGCGCCGCCGAGCTGATCGACCGCACTGAGCTCGCCGAGGCCGGCAAGCCCCTCCAGTCGCAGCGCTGGGCGGCCGCGATCGACTCCGTCGGCGGCATCCCGCTGGCGAACGTGCTGGCCCAGGTGGAGTACGGCGGTGTCGTCGCCTCGTGTGGACTGGCGGCATCCGCGGAGCTGCCCACGACGGTGATGCCCTTCATCCTGCGTGCCGTCAGCCTCGTGGGAATCAACTCCGTCGACGCACCGCTCGCCCTGCGCGAGCAGGCCTGGTCGCGCCTGGCCTCCGACCTCGACCTCGCCAGGCTCGACGCGATGACGGACGAGATCGGGCTCGCCGAGGTGTTCGCCGCGGCCGACGACATCCTCGCCGGCCGCACGCGCGGTCGCACGGTTGTCGCCATCGGCGGCGGACCGACGGCCTGAGCCATGGCCGACACCATCACGGCCGATGAGGCGATCCGCCTGCGGATGCGTCGGCTCGGCCTCTGGGATCCGCGGCCCGTCACGCCCGAACAGGTCGTCAGCGGTCTCGTGGCGATGCAGGCCCAGGAGTTCCCCTACGCGCTGTGGTCGATCGCGCAGCGCATCACCCCCGCCGATCGGCCGAACGCCGCCGACATGGGCGTCGCCTACGACCTCGGCGGCATCCTGCGCACCCACGTGATGAGGCCCACCTGGCACTTCCTGGCGCCCGGCGATGCCCGCTGGATGCTGACCCTCACGGCGCCTCGGGTGCTGGCGATCAGTCGCATCTACTTCGAGCGTGCCGGACTCGACGCTGCGACCCTGGTGCGCGTGACCGACGCCTTCGCGGCGACGGTCGCCGACGGCCGGCACAGCACCAGGGCCGAACTGCGCGCGTCACTCGGCGCCAGCGGGATCGAGCTCGACAACAACGGCTTCGTCTACGCGCTGATGTTCGCCGAGCTGCAACGCGTCATCATCAGCGGGGTCACGATCGGCAAGCAGCGCAGCTATGCGGCCTTCGACGAGCGCGTGCCTCCCACCTTCGTCGACGGGGCGTCCTCCTACGACCATGAGAACGCCCTCGCCACCCTCGCCGCCCGGTACTTCAGCACCCGGGGACCGGCGTCGGTGAAGGACATGGGCGCCTGGAGCGGACTGACCCAGGCAGACTGCCGACGGGGCCTCGAGATCACGCTGGAGCGCGCTCCTGACTCCCTCGTACAGGTCGAGGTCGACGGGGTCGAGTGCTGGATGCCGCCGACGGATGCCGCGACATCCGACGTGCCGGCGTCACCGCGCATCGACCTGCTGCACGGCTACGACGAGTACGTGATGTCGTACTCGGAGACGCGCGGGATCATCCAGCACCCCGACTTCAGCGCCCCCGGCACACCCGACCCCCTGCTGCACTCCGCGCTGCTCGATGGCCGTATCGCCGCCACGTGGAAGCACAGCATCGCCCGCCGATCGGCGGAGGTGGAGCTGCGACCGGTCACGCCGCTGCCGGCATCCGTTCGTCCAGGGATCGATCGGGCCGTCGAGGAGTACGGTCGCTACCTCGGCGTGCCGACGAGCATCGCCGGCTGAGTCGCGGCCTGCTGCTCAGGCGGCGCTCAGTTCGAGACGGTGCCGAACAGCGCCAGCCCCGTGCCCAACAGCAGCAGGGTGAGCACACCGGCGAGGATCAGCAGCACGGCACCGACGATGATGCCGGCGACGGCGAATCCGTTGCTGTACCCGGCCTTCCTCGACTTGTTGTAGGCGACGATGCTCACGATCAGGCCGATGATGTTGAAGAAGATCGCGAGCACGAGTCCGATGATGCCGAGAGTGCGGCCGGGATCGTCCGCGCCATGAAGAGGCGGGAGCGGGTCGGCCTCGAAGCCCTCCAGGTGTTCAGGGTTGTACCCGGCCGACAGGGGATCCTGTCCGGGCATCTCGCTGAAACCGGTCATGATTTCCTCGCATCCGTGACTGCCCGCGCATCATCGTGTGCACGGGATCGACTGAGCCGATACCCAACGATACTGACTCAGTCCGACACAGCGTCCGATTCGCTGATCTTCAGCGAGCCGATCAATTCCACGGCGTGGTTGGTGCTGACGACGACACGCGAGAACTCGCCGCCGTCGATGTCGATGATCACGGAGGGCCGCTTGTTCTTCACCACGATGAAGTCCTTGCCCCCGTGGAACTTCCAGGTGCCGACGGCGAGGGTCAACGGCACGAAGGCGCCGGGGGCACGGATGCCGCGGATCCAGATCCACGGGTCATCGGTGATGGTGACGGAGCGGATGTCCTCGCGGGGGACGATGATGTCGTCCCGGCGCAGGGAGAGCACCTTCTCGGCCGACGTGAGATGGATCTCCAGCCGGTCCTGATGCACTCGCAATGACGCCATGCTTCCAGTCTGGCAAAAGTGTGCGCGATTGGTGCTGTGGACACTTCACAAACGAATGATCCGATACCGCATCGAAAGCTACGGGGTCGCCTCCGCTGCTGCCCGCGCCGCCGCCGGCAGCGCCTCGACGATGCGCGCGATGGCGGCATCGTCGTGGGCGGCCGTCACGAACCAGGCCTCGAACACCGACGGCGGAAGCGAGACGCCGCCGTCCTGCATCGCGTGGAAGAAGGCGGGGTAGCGCCAGGCCTCCTGGGCGCGCACCTCGTCGTAATTCCGCACCCCGCCGACGACGTTCTCGCCGAAGACGAAGCTGAACAGGTTGCCGGCCCGCTGCACGGCATGGGCGACTCCGGCATCCGTCAGCGCGTCAGACACCGCGGTGGAGACGGTCAGCGCCGTGGCATCGAGGTGAGCGTAGACGGCGTCATCAGCGAGACGGAGCGTGGTCAGGCCGGCGGCGACGGCGACAGGGTTCCCGGAGAGCGTGCCGGCCTGGTAGACCGGGCCGAGCGGTGCGAGGTGGTCCATCACGTCGGCGCGGCCGCCGAGGGCCGCCACGGGGAGCCCGCCGCCGACCACCTTTCCGAAGGTGAACAGGTCGGGGGCGTACGCCGGGTGACCGGCGACTCCGGCGTTCTCGAGCCCCCAGTAGCCGGCGCGGCCGACCCTGAAGCCCGTCAGCACCTCGTCGAGGATGACGAGGGCGCCGTGGGCGTGGGCTATGTCGACGAGAGCCGCGTTGAAGCCGGCATCCGGAGCGACGACGCCCATGTTGGCTGCCGCGGCCTCGGTGATGATCGCGGCGATGCGATCGCCGTGCTCCGCGAAGACCGCCCGCACGGCGTCGAGGTCGTTGTACGGCAGTACGAGGGTCTGCGCTGCCGTGGCGGCCGTCACGCCGGCCGAGCCGGGCAGGGCGAGGGTGGCGACGCCGGAACCGGCCTCGGCGAGCAGCCCGTCGGAATGGCCGTGGTAGAGCCCGGCGAACTTCACCAGCAGGTCCCGGCCGGTGAAACCGCGGGCCAGGCGGATGGCTGTCATCGTCGCCTCGGTGCCCGTCGAGAGCAGGCGCACCTTCTCCACCGGCGCGACGCGCTCCTCGATGAGCTCGGCGAGTTCGGTCTCCGACGGCGTCGCGGCGCCGAAGCCGAGGCCGCGGGCAGCGGCCTCCTGCACGGCGGCGACCACCTGCGGTTGCGCGTGCCCGAGGATGGCCGGGCCCCAGCTGGCCACCAGGTCCACGTACTCCCGGCCATCGGCATCCGTCACGTACGCACCGCGAGCCGAGGTGAGGAACAGCGGCGAACCGCCCACGGACCGGAAGGCGCGCACGGGAGAGTTCACGCCGCCGGGGATGGCGGCCTGGGCGCGCGCGAAGAGGTCGTCGTTGCGCGTCATGCCACCACTCCGTCGTTCAGCCAGCCGGCGAGTTCCGTCGCCCAGTAGGTCAGTACGGTGTCGGCCCCGGCACGACGGATGCCGATCACGCTCTCGTGCACGGCCCGCTGCCGGTCGATCCACCCGTTCGCCGCCGCGGCCTCGATCATGGCGTACTCGCCCGACACCTGGTAGGCCCAGACGGGAACATCGGATGCCGCGGCCACGTCGGAGAGCACGTCGAGGTAGCTGCCCGCCGGCTTCACCATGACGATGTCGGCGCCCTCGTCGATGTCGATCATCGCCTCGCGCAGGCCCTCGCGGCGGTTGCCGGGGTCGAGCTGGTAGCTGCGGCGGTCACCCTGCAGGGTCGAAGCGACGGCCTCGCGGAACGGGCCGTAGTAGGCGGAGGCGTACTTGGCCGAGTAGGCGAGGATCGCCGTGTCGATGAAGCCCGACTCGTCGAGGGCGGCTCGCACCGCGGCGACCTGGCCGTCCATCATGCCCGAGAGGCCGAGGAGCGCGGATCCGGATGCAGCCTGCACGAGAGCCATCTCGCTGTAGCGCTCGAGCGTGGCGTCGTTGTCGACGCGCCCGAGGGCATCCAGCACGCCGCAGTGTCCGTGGTCGGTGAACTCGTCGAGGCAGAGGTCGGTCTGCACCACGAGGGCGTCGCCCACCTCGTCGGCCACGACGCGGGTGGCGAGGTTCAGGATGCCGTCGGGATCGGTGGCGCCCGAGCCCATGGCGTCGCGCACCTCGGGAACACCGAAGAGCATGACGCCGCCGACACCGGCGGCCGCGGCCTCGTTCACGGCGGCGCGCACGCTGTCGAGGGTGTGCTGCACGACGCCCGGCATCGAGGCGATGGCGACGGGGTCATCGCCTTCACGCACGAAGATCGGAAGCACGAGCTCCGACGGATGCAGACGGGTCTCGGAGACGGCGCGGCGCAGCGCGGGGGTCGCCCGCAGCCGGCGCGGGCGCACGCGCGGAAGGAAGGATTCGCTCACCGGTCAAGCCTACGTCGAACCGTACGCTCGCTGAGGGCCGAGCGAGGCGACCGCCCGAAGCGCCGGCCCGGCATCCACTTCGCCCGCGGACTGCGTCCGGGCCTCAGCGAGCGGGATGCCTCAGACCAGCGAAGCCGCCTGGCGTACGAGAGCCTCGATGAGCGATTCCGCCGTGCGCTCGTCGGCGACTGCGTCGACGTCGAGGCCGTAGGCGCGAGCATCCCGAGCCGTCTGCGGGCCGATGGCGACCACGAGGGTGCCCTGCGGGAGCGGGCCGAGCTGCAGCTGGACCTGCTCGGCGACGCTTCCACTGGTGATGAGCACGGCGTTGATCCGACCCGATGCCACGTCGGCGGTCACCTGCTCGGAGACCGGAACGCCGATGGTGCGGTAGGCGACGACCGAGCGCACGTCGTGCCCGATGCGGCGCAGGCCCTCGCTGAGCAGGGGCTTGGCGATCTCGGACCGGAGAGTCAGCACGGTGAGGGGGAAGGCTCCGGCCGTGGCCTGGGTCCACTCCTCGAGCAGGCCCCGGGCGGAATTGTCCTCGTGAGGAACGATGTCGACGCGGTAGCCGGCTGCCGTGAGGGCCGCGGCCGTGGTCTCGCCGACAGCGGCGACGCGGGTCTCGGCGGGGATCACGGCGCGATGCGACGACAGCACGTCCACCGTCGTGGCGCTCGTGACGGTGACCCAGTCGAACGCGCCGGCCGCGAGGTCGGCCAGTGCCGTCGCCAGCGTCTCGGCGTCGTCGGTCGGTGCGAAGTTGATGAGCGGGGCGATGACCGGGGCGGCGCCCTTCGCCCTCAGATTGGCGGCGACGCTGTCACCCCACGGCCCACCACGAGGAACGAGGACGCGCCAGCCGTCGAGCGGGCGCGGAGCCTTGGCCTGTCGATCGATCACTTAGGTGCCCTTCGTGCCCTGGAGCGGAGCGAGTTCGGCGGCACCGTTGCCGAGAAGTTCTGCGACGACTCTACCTGCCACATCATCCGCTGACTCGGCCAGATGTGCAGAAGAGTGGCTGTCGGGGGTGGCTGCATGCGAACTTGTGATCTTCGCGGTGCCATCGGGGCTGTACACCGTGGCCGTGAGGAACAGCATGTCGCTGTCGACGATGGCTGATGCCGCGATCGGAGCGGAGCACCCGGCCTCGAGTCCGGCGAGCACGAGACGCTCCGCCGAGACCGACGCCCGGGTGGTCGTGTGCTCGACCGATCGGAGGCCGGACTCGAGGTGGCGTTCCAGCCGGCCGTCTCGTACCTCGACGGCGAGAGCGCCCTGGCCTGGAGCCGTCGGCCAGTCGTTGATGTCGAGCAGCTCGGTCACGGCGTCGAGTCGGCCGAGGCGGCCGAGTCCGGCCGCCGCCAGGATCACGGCATCGAGGTCGCCATCCGCCACCCGGCCGAGACGGGTGTCGACGTTGCCGCGGATGTCGACGACCACGAGGTCGGGACGCGCTGCACGCAGCTGAGCGACGCGTCGGGGCGAGCCGGTGCCGACGCGGGCACCCTCGGGCAGGGTCTCGAGGGTGAGGCCGTCGCGCGCGCACAGGGCATCGCGGGCATCGGCGCGCTTGGGCACCGCGCCGATGCGCAGGCCGGGGTGCGGAGCTGTCGGGAGGTCCTTCAGGGAGTGCACGATGAGGTCGCACTCGTCGGCCAGCAGGGCCTCGCGCAGGGCCGAGGCGAAGACGCCGGTGCCACCGAGCGCGGCGAGTGAGTCCGTCGACGTGTCGCCGTGGGTCGTGATGGTGACGATCTCGACGGTCGAGCCCGATGCCGCAGCGATCTTCGCGGCGACGGCCTTGGTCTGCGCCAGCGCCAGTGCGCTGCCACGGGTTCCCACCCGGATCACGGATGCGGCACCCGACGCCGCGCCGGCGGCTGAGCCGGCGCTCACGGTGCGATCCCGCCGAGGGCCGGCCTGAAGCCGAGCCTCACGTTCTCGCAGCAACCGGGTCGGCAGACGTCGTACCAGGGGCCGAGCTCGGTAAGGGCGGGGCGGTCGGCGGTCGGGGTTCCCTCGATGCGCTCGAGCACCAGGTCGACGAGACCGGCGACGAACGACGGATGCGTTCCCGGCGTCGCGACGCGCACAGCCTGCAGGCCGTGCGCGTCGGCTGACTCGAGTGCCTCGTTGTCGAGGTCCCAGAGCACCTCCATGTGATCGCTCATGAAACCGAGCGGCACTATCACCACGGCCTTGACGCCGCGTTCCGGCAGCAGCGCGATGGCGTCGTTGATGTCGGGCTCCAGCCACGGCTGGGTGGGCGGGCCGCTCCTCGACTGGTAGACGAGCTGCCAGCTGATGGGCGAGGTGGTCGCCTCGCGCATGACGACCTCGGCGACGGCCTCGTGCTGCGCGGCGTAGGCTCCCCCGCCGCCGAAGCCGCGGTCGGCCTCGGGGTCGGTACCCGTGGCCGATGAGGCGTCGAGCACGGCCGGGCCCGAGCGGAGCGCATCCGTCGTCGGGATCGAGTGCGTGGCGAACAGCACCTCGATCTCGGATTCGGCGATCCCGGATGCCGTCAGCTCGGCGACGGCATCACGGACGCCCTCGATGAACGGCGTGACGAAGCCGGGGTGGTCGAAGAACTGGCGCACCTTGTCGATCTGGAGGCTGTCGCCGAGGCCGGTGTCCTCGAGCGCGTCAGCGTAGTCCTCGCGGTACTGCCGGCAGCTGGAGTACGAGCTGTAGGCGCTCGTGGCGATCGCGATGAGCTTGCTCGCCCCGGCCTCCGACGCCTCCGTGAGGGCGTCGTTCATGTAGGGCTCCCAGTTGCGGTTGCCCCAGTAGACCGGCAGGTCGAGGCCGCGGCGGGCGATCTCGGCCTCGAGGGCGGCCTTGAGCTGTCGGTTCTGCTCGTTGATGGGGCTCACGCCGTCGTAGTGACGGTAGTGGTGGGCCACCTCCTCGAGCCGCTCATCGGGGATGCCGCGACCGCTGGTCACGTTGCGGAGGAACGGGATGACCTCGTCCTGGCCCTCGGGTCCGCCGAAGCCGCTGAGCAGGATGCCGTCGTAGGCGACGGGCGTCTCGACGTGTTCGGCACCCTGCTGCGCCGCCGGGGTGGCGCCGGGTACGCGGGCACCGGCAGCGCAGGGCGCGCTGGTCGCCGGCGCCGGCTTGTGGGCCGTGGTGTTGCCGAGGTTGCGGGCGGCCATTACTGCAGCACCTCCACGAGCTCGGCGGTGCTGATGCGGCGGCCCGTGTAGAACGGGACCTCCTCGCGCACGTGGCGACGCGCATCCGTCGCCCGCAGATCGCGCATCATGTCGACGAGGTCGGTGAGCTCGTCGGCCTCCATGGGCAGGAGCCACTCGTAGTCGCCCAACGCGAACGAGGAGACGGTGTTCGCGACGACGCCGCGGAAGCCGGCCCCCTTGCGGCCGTGCTCGGCCAGCATGAGTCCACGCTCGGCGTCGGGCAGCAGGTACCACTCGAAGCTGCGCACGAAGGGGTACACGGTCATCCAGCCCTTCGGCTCGACTCCGCGCAGGAATCCGGGAACGTGCGACTTGTTGAACTCGGCGTCACGGTGCACGCCCATGGCGTTCCAGGTCGGCAGCAACGACTTGAGCAGTCGCACGCGACGCAGTTCGCGGTGGGCCCACTGGAGGGTCTCGGCGTCGTCGGCGTGGGTCCAGATCATGAGGTCGGCATCAGCACGCAGGCCGGAGACGTCGTAGAAGCCGCGGATCGTCACCCCCTCGGTCTCGAGGAGGCGCACCACGTCGTCGAGCTCGGCGACGACCTTGGGAACGTCGTGTCCGTCGAAGTCGTCGGGATTGGCGGGGTCGCGCCGGAACACGGCGAAGAGCGTGTATCCCGAGGGTGTGGCCTCAGGGATGCCGGACACCTCCGAGGAAGTCGTTTCGGGCACGGCGTCAGCTGCCTCACCGGCAGCGAGGGAAGTCATGCCCCCAGTCTCTCTCGCTTTGCGGTTCTTTCCAAAGCGAGACGGCCCGCTGCGCGAACGGGGTCAGTCACGGGTCACGAGTGTGACGATCCCCCAGACGGCTCCCCCGATGACGACGGCGACTCCGACAGCCACTCCAGCGAGCGCCACCGGGTTCTCGGCGCGCAGGCGTCGTAGCTCGCGGCCCCAGCGGTCGGTGCGCTCACGCACCTTCCGGGGGACGTTCAGTCGATCCTCGATCGCGTTCAGCGTCGAGGCGAGTTCGTTGCGGGCCCGGGTCACCTCGACCCTGAGCTCGGGGCGCGACAGCTCCGAGAGCGGTCGAGGCTCCAGCAGGCTCCTGCTCACATCAGTGGTTGTCATACGGTCCAACCCCCTTCACAACATCGACGTCGGTCTGGATGTGCTCCTTGATCGACGCCTCGGGCTCCTTCGTCGCGCGCTTGTAGCTCGCGATGCCGGCGAACACCAGGATGGCGATGATCACCAGCAGGATGCCGCCGACGATCAACGCCGCCGCCCACGCCGGGACGATCAACGCGAACGCGAAGACAGCGGCCTCGATGAGCACGGCGAACAGCCAGAACAGGAAGAAGAGGGCGACGATGAACAGCCCGGCCGCAACACCGACGCTCTTACCCCTGGCCACGAGTTCGGCCTTGAACGATGCGATCTCGGCCTGGAGCAGGTCGCGGATGAGCGTGGGGAGCTCACCGACGAGCTGGAACAACGACTGCTTTCTGAGTTTGGTCTCAGGCACGGCGCATCACCTCTATTCGGATTCGGACGAGCTGGGCTTCTTCTTCCGGGACGCCGCACTCGACGCCGCACCGGAGGTACCTGCGGCGGGCTTGGCGGCGGGCTTCGTCGACGGAACGTCGACGGGTTCGGCCACCGTGTACGACTCGGTGCTGGGAACAGACGAGGCTGACCCCGCGGTGCTGCCTGCACCCGGCCGGGTCGGTGCCGCGTAGGAGCGCGTCGGCGCCGGCTTGGAGTTGGTGGCCGCTGCGATCAGCTTCTTGATGCCGTCGAGCACCGAGTCGGAGACGTCACCGACGCGGGCGAGGGCGAAGTCCTTCGCCGTGTCGACACCGCTCTGCACGACCGGCGTGTTCCACACGCTCTCCGCGGCGGACTTGATCTGTTCGTAGCGCTGACGGCCCGCACGTGCGCCGAGCACGTAGCCGACGGCGATTCCCGTCACGAAGAGGAGTTTGCCCCGCATGCCGTACCTCAATCCCGATCGATGGCGATTGATCCAGCGTATCGGCGTCTCGCGGCACTGACGAGGGGATTGACAACATTGGGCGACGGGCGATGCCCGTTCGCTCTCGGCTCATATTCCGCGTTCGGTATGCAGCGCGCCGCGCCTGAGGCGCTGCGCGGCCTCCCGGGCATCCGGGATCACCGAAGCCAGACCGGTGCCGGCCACCCACGAGCCGACGACGGCGATGGTGGGGTCCGCCTCGAGTGCCTCCCGCACCTTCTGCACCCGGGCGCGCTGCCCGATCGCGGCGTGGGAGACGGCGTCGGTCCAGACCACGCGTGCCGATGCGACGAGGTGCTGGGCGGTGAGCGGAATCCCGAGGATGGCGGATGCATCCGCGAGCGCCAGCGTCTCGACGGCTTCGTCGTCCAGTCCAGCCGTCGGAAGCTGCTCCCCGACCCGGCCGTAGGACAACCGCACGACGTTGCGCCCGGCAGCGGCGGCGCGGGCCCGCTCGGCCAGCCACGCCCACTTCGCCGAGGCGTGGGTGAGCGCCTTCGCCGTGACACCGGGAGTACCGGAGGCAACGAGCACGCCGGTGCCCCGCGGCGCCTCGTCGAGGAGAGGCGCGTCGAGCACGAGGGTCACGATCTCGACCGCAGCCGCCGGCGGCCAGTCGAGATCGGCGAGCGCCGTCCATTCGTCGCGGGCGCCGGCCAAGAGCCCAACGGCCACGCCGGCCGGAGCGGCGACGACCACGCGGCGGGCGCGCACCGTCTGCTCGCTTCCCTCGGGGCCGGCCGCCGTCACGGACCAGCCCGAGGCCCCGTCGCCGTCGATCGGCCGCAGACCGGTGACGCGTGTTCCCGAGCGGATCCCGCCGTCGAAGTGGGTGATGTCGGCGACCAGAGCCGAGACGAGCTGCGACATCCCACCGCGGATCCCCTGCACGGCCGCGCCGGCCGGTGCGGAGAGCCGCAGCTCGGCGACGCCGCCGGAGAGCGAGCCCGCCCGCGTCATGGCGGCGTTCAGGCCCGGGGCGACGAGGGCGACGTCGAGGTCGTCGGCGTCGACGGAGTACACGCCGGTCGACAGCGGGGAGACCAGGCGTTCAAGCACCTTGCGTCCCATGCGCTGGCGCACGAGGGGGCCGAGCCTCTGGGCCTGGCCGATGGTGAGGATGGGACGGATGCGGTCGAGGTAGGCGCGCCAGGCTCCGGCGGTGCCGATGACCGCGCGCACGTCCTCGGCGAGCGGCGACGCCGGGATGCCGAGCAGGGAGGTCTTCGGTGACCGCACGGTGACGGAGCCCTCGCCCTTCAGCGCCGGCAGGTGCAGCCACGACCCGGCCGGGTTCGCACCGACGATCCTGTCGTCGACGCCGAGCTCGGCCAGGAGTGCCGTCACAGCTCCTCCACGCGTCGCGAAGCTCTCGGCGCCGACGTCGACGGTGAGGCCGCCGACGTCCAGCGCTCGCACGCAACCGCCCGGGGCGGACTCAGCCTCGAGCACGAGGGTGCGCAGGCCGACGTGCACGGCCTCGCGGGCGGCGACGAGGCCGGCGACGCCGCCGCCGATGACGATCACGTCGTAGGGCGCTGCATCCGTCGCCGCTGCATCCGTGGTCTCGTCGGTCATGAGCCCAGCGAGTGCACGAGCTCGACGACGCGGGTGAGCACGGCGGGGTCGGTGTCCGGCGAGACTCCGTGTCCGAGGTTCACCACGTGGGCGGGTGCGTCGGCTCCGCGACGCACGACGTCGCGCACGTGAGCCTCGAGCACCGGCCATGGCGCGTAGAGCAGCGCGGGGTCGATGTTGCCCTGGAGCGGAACCGACCCGCCCAGCCGTCGGTTGGCCTCGTCGAGCGGCACCCTGTAGTCGACCCCCACGACGTCGGCCCCGACATCGCGCATAGCGGCCAGGAGTTCGCCGGTGCCGACACCGAAGTGCACGATGGGCACGGTGCGGCGCTCGACCGACGGGTCGGCGCCCTCATCGTGCGGACGAACCGTGTAGCTCAGCCCGTGCACGTGCTGCAGTGCCCGAGCGGATGCCGGAGCCACGTGCTTCTCGTAGTCGGCGAGCGACAGCGCCCCGGCCCAGGAGTCGAACAGCTGGGCGGCGCTGGCACCGGCGAGCACCTGGGCGCGCAGGAACCGGCCGGTGACATCCGCCGTCCAGTCCATCAGCGCGGCCCAGGCGGCAGGGTCGGCGTGCATGAGGGTGCGTGCTGCGAGGTGGTCCTTCGACGGACCACCCTCGACGAGGTAGGCGGCGAGGGTGAACGGGGCACCGGCGAAGCCGATCAACGGGATGGAGCTGTTGCCGTCGCCGAGGGTGGAGAGGCCCGCGACGGTCAGGCGCACTGCCTTGGAGATAGGCGCGATGACGGCATCGAGGGAAGCGGGATCGATCGACGTGAGCGCTGCGACCTGCGCCGAGGTGCGCACGGCATCACCCATGACGGGTCCGCGGCCCGGCACGATCTCGACGTCGACGCCCACCAGCTTCAGCGGCACGACGATGTCACTGAAGAAGATTCCGGCGTCGACCTTGTGGCGGCGAACGGGCTGGAGCGTGATCTCGCTCGCGAGGGCCGGATCGAGGCAGGCGTCGAGCATCTTCGTTCCCACGCGCAGCTCGCGGTATTCGGGCAGGGAACGACCGGCCTGGCGCATGAACCAGACCGGAGGCACGTCCTGTCGTACGCCCTGATAGGCACGCACCAGTCGGGACTCGGACGTGCGGCCACTGGACAGGGGGTGCTGCGACGGAAGACTCACGTGCCCCATTGTCTCCCATGGCAGCGGCGACGAAGCTGGGACCATGAACACAGCGACGGCGTCCACCCCGGTGCTCGAGATCGCGTACGAGGAGTCGGGCGATCCGCACGGCGTGGCCGTCGTGCTGCTGCACGGCTTCCCCTACGACGTGCGCGCCTATGACGGCGTCGTCCCACGGCTCGCCGCAGCCGGCGCACGGGTCATCGTGCCGTTCCTGCGGGGCTACGGCGCGACCCGTTTCCGCTTCGCCGAGACGCCGCGCTCCGGGCAGCAGGGAGCTCTGGCGTCAGACCTGCTCGAGCTCCTCGATGCCCTCGGGATCGAGCGGGCCGTGGTGGCCGGCTACGACTGGGGCGGGCGGGCCGCGTGCATCGTGGCGGCCCTCCACCCGGAGCGGGTCGCCGGCCTGGTCACCGTCGGCGGATACAACGTGCAGAACCTGGAGATGGGGGCCGAGGCCGGTCCGCACGAGTTCGAGCCGAGCTACTGGTACAAGTTCTTCCTGCACTCCGACTGGGGCCGCAGCGGCCTCGAGCACCACCGGGAGGAGTTCTGCCTGCGGCTCTGGGAGCTGTGGTCGCCGACCTGGGCGGCGGCATCCGACGCCTTCCCAGCGAGCGCGGCGAGCTTCGCGAATCCGGACTTCGTCGATGTCGTGGTGCATTCGTACAGGCACCGCTCCGGCCTGGCCGTCGGCGATCCGCGCTACGACGACATCGAGGGCCGGATCGCACGGATGCCGCAGGTCACCGTGCCGACGCTCGCGCTCGACAGCGGCGCCGACGGCATCGCGGGCGGTGACGACTCCAGGGTCGACGCCGCACACTTCAGCGGCGCCTTCGACCGCATCCTGCTGCCGGGGATCGGCCACAACGTGCCGCAGGAGGCACCGGACGCCTTCGCGGATGCCGTCCTGCGGCTGCTCTGAGAGACGCGCGCGCCGAACGGGGCCGCGCTGTGTGCGCGACCCCGTCGTGCGCGCCGCCCCTACGCGGGTTGCAACGGAGACGGTAGCGATGCACCGATCCGAGCGATGTGCACCGGAGGCGCGTCGTTCCGTCGGTGGGCAGACCCGTACAAGCCGAGCTGCTTGGGGTCATCCTAGGCACGCGATGCATGCGCACGCATGTCCCCTTCCGCGTGACGTGGAACTCTGCCCGATCGGCCTTCGGCGCTCAGTGGGAGCCCTCGCAGGAAGCGCCTCTGCGAGCGATTACAATCGAACCCGTGCTCATCTGTCTCTCCGCGAGTCACAAGAACTCGAGCTTCGACCTGCTCGAGCGATTGAGCGTCGACGCAGAACAACTCGGACGCCGCATCGTCGGCTCCCACGACTCCCTCGGCGGTGCCGTCGTCGTCGCGACCTGCAACCGCTTCGAGGCCTACCTCGACCTCGACGAGCCTGAGGGCTCCTCTCCGCTCGCCGCCGTGAGCGCCACCCTCGACGCCGTGGCGGATGAGAGCGGCGTGAGCTCCGAGACCCTCCGCGAGACCCTCGACCTCGTGCACGGCAACGGCGTCGCCGAGCACCTGTTCGCCGTCTCGGCCGGACTCGAGTCCGTCGTCGTCGGAGAGGGCGAGATCGCCGGCCAGGTTCGCCGCTCCCTGGAGCGCGCACGCACTGTGGGAACGACGACGCCCGAGCTCGAGCGCCTGTTCCAGCGCGCATCGCAGACCTCGCGCGGCATCAAGAACCGCACCGGCATCGGCTCGGCCGGGCGATCGCTCGTGCGTCTCGCCCTCGATCTCGCCGAGAGCCGCATCGCCGACTGGTCGACCCAGGAGGTGCTCCTCATCGGCACCGGGCGCTACGCCGGGGCATCACTGGCCAACCTGCGCGAGCGCGGCGTCACGAACGTGCGCGTGTACTCCCCGTCGGGCCGCGGCCACAAGTTCGCGGTCAATCACGACATCGAGGCCGTCTCCGTGGCCGACTACGCCGCAGCGGCAGCATCCGCCGACATCATCGTCGCCTGCTCGGCGGTCGAGGCGCACGTGCTGACGGCGACCGAGCTGCGGACCGGCCGCGCTGCCGTCGAGCTGCTCGGCCGCCCGGTGGAGGCATCCGTCCGCCAGCTCGTGATCGACCTCGGGCTGCCGCGCAACATCGATCCCGACGTCGCCGACATCGACGGCGTCTCCCTGCTCGACCTCGAGACGATCCGCCTGCACGCGCCGCTCGACGAGTTGACGGCCACCGACGAGGCTCGCGCCATCGTGGGCAAGGCGGCGCGCAAGTTCGGAGCTGTGAGCGAGGAGATCAACCTCGCCCCGGCCGTCGTCGCGCTGCGCGCCCACGTTCTCGGAATCGTCGACGACGAGATCGCCCGAGCGCACGCCAGGGGCGACGACTCCGCGGCGACGGAGCAGGCCCTCCGCCACCTCGCCGGCGTACTGCTGCACACCCCGATGGTGCGCTCGCGCGAGTACGTGGCACGGGGCGACCAGCGCACCTGGATCGACGGCGTCGAGGCGATCTTCGGGGTCGTTCCTGCGACTGGCGCGGCATCCGTCGCCGCAGCCGACGACGACGAGCTCGGCCTCTCGGCTTCTTGATGGGCGAGCCCTCCCCAGCTCCGACGCTGCGGCTGCCATTCAGCGTCGACGCATATGACGCGGCTCCGATCGTCACAGAGCGCCTGGTGCTGCGCCCGCTCTCGGAGAACGACGTCGCCGACGTCTACGAGTACCAGCGCCTCGACGAGGTGCTGCGCTTCATCCCGTGGCCGCGTCGCACGGCCCAGGAGGGCGCGGAGCACACCCGCAAGCGCGCCGGCATGCGCACGCTCGCGGCCGACTCCGACGCCGTGTTCTTCGCCTGCGTGCTGCCCGGGGAGCCGTCGCTGTTCGGCGACGGCGGAGACAGGGTGATCGGCGACGTCATGCTGAGGCTCTCGGATGCCGACAACGCCGACGTCGAGATCGGCTGGGTGTTCCACCCCGACTTCGCGGGCCGCGGGTACGCCACCGAGGCGTCGGCGGCCGTGCTCGCCCTCGCCTTCGAGCAGCTCGACGCCCACAGGGTGCACGCCCAGCTCGATCCCGTGAACACGGCGTCGGCTGCGCTGTGCACGCGCCTCGGCATGCGCCACGAGGGCACGACGCGCGAGACCTTCTACGACAAGGGCGCTTGGTCGGACTCGGCGTTCTACGGCATCCTGCGGTCGGAGTTCGACGCGCGCTGACCGGGCGGCGACTGCGGCGGCGGTGGCTCGCCGGTTGTGGCCGCCTCCTGCTGACCTGCTCGCCGGTTGTGGCCGCATCCGCGGGCCCGACGTGGCCACAGGTGGCGAGCGAACGAACGGGCAGCGACCACTACTGGCGAACTGGCGCGCGCCGGATGCTGCCACCCCGCCGGCGCGACTGCCCGCCGGGCCGGAACCCGGCGAGCGACGCCCGCGACGCGTGACGCGCTACGCGCCCTTGAGTCGCTCGGCGAGGAAGGCGTGCAGCCCGGCGAGCGGCACTCGCTCCTGCTGCATGGTGTCGCGGTCGCGCACAGTGACGGCCTGGTCCTCGAGCGAGTCGAAGTCGACCGTGACGCAGAACGGGGTGCCGATCTCGTCCTGGCGGCGGTAGCGGCGTCCGATGGCGCCGGCGTCGTCGAAGTCGACGTTCCAGCTCTGGCGCAGCTCGGCCGCGAGCGAGCGGGCCATCGGCGACAGCGCCTCGTTACGGGACAGCGGCAGGATGGCGGCCTTCACCGGGGCGAGGCGCGGGTCGAGCTTCAGCACGGTGCGCTTGTCGACGCCGCCCTTCGCGTTCGGCACCTCCTCCTCGTGGTACGCGTCGACGAGGAAGGCCATCAGCGAACGGGTGAGGCCGGCCGCAGGCTCGATCACGTAGGGGATCCAGCGCTCGTTCTTGGTCTGGTCGAAGAACGAGAGGTCCTTGCCGGAGGCCTCCGAGTGGGTGCGCAGGTCGAAGTCGGTGCGATTCGCGATGCCCTCGAGCTCGCCGAACTCGCTGCCGGTGAAGCCGAAGCGGTACTCGATGTCGACCGTGCGCTTGGAGTAGTGGCTCAGCTTCTCCTTGGGGTGCTCGTAGAAGCGCAGGTTCGCGGGGTCGATTCCGAGACCGGTGTACCAGCTCATGCGCTGCTCCATCCAGTACTCCTGCCACTGCTCGTCGGTGCCGGGCTCGACGAAGAACTCCATCTCCATCTGCTCGAACTCGCGGGTGCGGAAGATGAAGTTTCCGGGCGTGATCTCGTTGCGGAAGCTCTTGCCGATCTGGCCGATGCCGAACGGCGGCTTCTGACGCGACGCCTGCAGCACGTTGGCGAAGTTCACGAAGATGCCCTGTGCCGTCTCGGGGCGCAGGTAGTGCAGGCCGGACTCGTCGTCGACCGGGCCGAGGTAGGTCTTGAGGAGCCCGGAGAAGGCGCGCGGCTCGGTCCAGGTGTGGCGGTTGCCGCAGTTCGGGCAGGCGATGTCGTCGAGGCCGTTCTCGGGGGCGCGGCCCTTCTTCTCCTCGTACTCCTCCTCGAGGTGATCGGCCCGGAAGCGCTTGTGGCAGTGCTGGCACTCGACGAGCGGGTCGCTGAAGACCTCGACGTGGCCGGAGGCCTCCCACACCTGCTTCGGCAGGATGACGCTGGAATCGAGGCCGACGACGTCGTCGCGGCTCTGCACCATGTAGCGCCACCACTGCTTCTTGATGTTCTCCTTGAGCTCGGTGCCGAGGGGCCCGTAGTCCCACGCGGATCGTGACCCTCCGTAGATCTCGCCGGCCTGGAAGACGAACCCGCGGTGGCGGGCGAGGGCGATGACGGCGTCGAGACGGCTGGGTGCGGCCATGGTGGCTCCAATGGGGCGAGGGGGCGAGCGGGAACCGCGCGATCACGGGGCGAAGGCCCGCCAGTGCGGTTCCTCCAGTTTAGGGAGTCATCCTGAGCCGTACTCGCGCGTGCGCTCTACGGGCGGAGGCGACGTCGACGCCACAGCAGGATCGTCGCCGCCGAACCACCCAGCCAGACGACGAGTGCTGCCACGGCGACCACGAGGTACAGGACCTCCGACGACGCGGAGTAGGGGCGGGTGTCGACGGCATCGAGGCCGAGGCGCACGACAACGCAGCCCAGCAGCAGGCTGAGCACGCACCCCGCGATAGCCCACAGGAGCGACGGTGTTCGTCGTTGCGGCATCCGGTGCCTCCCCCCTGCAACTCGTCGGCGGCTGGTCCGTGACTCGTGAGCGACTCGTCCCAGCGTAGTTTCGTCACGACGGATGCCTCGGGTCGGCGTGCCCGTCGCCTCGCCTGCTGGAGGTTGTCCGCCCCGGAACGACGCCCATACAGTGAGAGAGCGCGGCCGCCCCGGCCGTGTCTCCTCTCGCGAAGGTGGGTCGCGTGGACTGGCTGCTCGACGTCGACATCGTGAACGGCGCGGCGTTCTGGGTGCCGTGCCTGCTGTCGGCTGCGGCGTTCGTGGTGATGCTGATGCGTCGGCCGACGGGCCGGTGGGTCGTCGTCGCGGCATCCGCCGTGCTGATCGGAGTGCTCCTCGGGCTGCTCGTGGTCTGGCTCGCCGTCGACGTGCTGGACGCCTTCGGCGGACCCGTGAACGCCGCCACCAGGGTGTGGGTGCCCGCATGCTTCGGAGGCATCGCCCTGGCGGTGGTGACCATCGCGCGCCCACCCCTGTGGCGCCGCGTCGTGGGCATCGTCGCCATCCCGCTGTTCATCCTGACGACGGGCCTCGTCATCAACGCCGCCTACGGCATCACGACGACCGTCGGCGCCTTCCTCTACGTGAACACGACGCCGCCGATCGCCGTCATCCCGCCGACGGATGCCGCAGCCCCCGACCCCGTCGAGCCCGTCGTCGCGACCTGGACGCCGCCAGCCGATCTGCCGACGCACGGTCGCTACGGCGTCATCGACCCGCCCATCCCGAACTCGGCCTCGGGGTTCGACGCCCGCGGGGCCGAGGTGTACTACCCGCCGGCCGCGCTCGTCGAGAACGCGCCGCGCCTGCCCGTCGTCATCATGATGATGGGCCAGCCCGGGAGCCCCGATGCCGCCATCATCGCCTCGGTGCTCGACGACTTCGCCGCGCGGCACGACGGGCTCGCACCGATCGCCGTCGTCATCGACCAGTTGGGGGCGCCGCTCGCCGACCCGCTCTGCCTCGACACCAGCCGCGGGCAGGCCGAGAGCTACATCATGGACGACGTGGTGCCCTGGGTGCGCGACACCCTCGGGGTGCTGCGCGACCGCACCGACTGGGTCGTCGCCGGCTACTCCAACGGCGGCCAGTGCGCGACCTACCTGGGCTCGAAGTACCCCGAGACCTTCGGCAGCATCCTCGCCGTCTCCCCGGAGGAGTTCGCCGGCGAGAGCGACAGGCGCGCCGTCCTCGACGAGGTGTTCGACGGCGACCAGGCCGCGTACGACGCCGTCAAGGTCACGACGGTCATGGGCGAGGGCGACTACCCCGACACGACGGCGATCTTCGCCGTGGGAGCCGACGACCCCGGATACGTGCCGGATGCGAAGAAGCTCGCGCGCGCAGCATCCGCCGCCGGAATGGACACCACCTTCATCAGCATCCCGAACGCCGACCACGGGCGTAGCGGACTCGCGGGCGGACTGACCGCCGGCTTCGCCCTCCTGGCCCCCAGACTCGGCTTGGCCGCCGCGAAAGGATGACCTCCCATGCATGACACGAGACCCGCGGATGCCGCACCCGACGGCACCTCCACGGCGTTCGGGCGCCTCCCCGCTGCCGGCAGGCTGGCGCGACGCTACTTCACGCGCGTCCCCGTGAGCATCGCCTTCGCAGTGCTGTTGCTCATCACGGCGATAGTCGCAGGCACCATCTCGGGGCATCCGTCGAAGGCCACGCTCGACGCGTGGGCGGCCGGAGTCTCGACCACCATCGACCAGGGCCACTGGTGGACGCCCGTGACAGCGCTGTTCATCCCGTGGGACCCGTTCCAGCTCGTCGCCGGCGTGATCGCGTCACTGACGCTGCTCGGCGTCTCGGAACGATTGATGGGCAGCCGTCGCGTCGTGGTCGCGTTCCTGGTCACCGGTGCCCTCGGCGTGAGCATCGGGGTGCTGCTGCAGTGGGCCGGGAGCCTGGCGGGTGAATGGTGGGCGCTCGGAACCTCGCTCGACCTCACGCTCGATCCGCTCACCGGCATCACGGGCGCCCTGCTCACGGCGAGCGCGTACGCCGGGGTGTTCTGGCGTCGCCGCATCCGTGTCGTCAGCTTCGCCTTCATCCTCGTGTTCGTGCTCTACGACGGCGACTCCTCGAACGTCTACCGCCTGAACGCCGCGGTGCTCGGACTGTTCCTCGGCGCGCTGTTCACGCGGGACGCCTCCACCCTGCGCGCGCGCCGCAGTTCCAAGGCCGAGGCGCGCACCCTCATCGCCACCGTGGTGGCCGTCACGGCCATCGGCCCCGTCGTCGGCCTGGTGAACCCGAATGGCCTCACGCCGTTCACCCTGCTCGCGCTGCTGTTCGACCAGCGCGCTCCGGTCGACAGCGCGAAGCTCGCCGACTGCGCTTCGAAGGCAGCCACGACGACCGACATCACCGAGGCCTGCAGGAACGCCTTCATCGATGCGAGCGCCAGCGGGCCCGGTCCGTTCCTGCTCACCTTCATCCCGCTCGCCCTGCTCCTGGTCGCCGCATGGGGCCTGCGTCGCGGTCGCCGCTTCGCCCTCTGGCTGGCCATAGCCGTGAACGTCGTGCTGGTGCTCATGGCCTACTTCTCCTTCGACATCGTCACGAGCCTGCAGGAGGCCGAGGCCGCCGGATTCGCCGGCTGGGACTTCGGCGAGCTCGTGGTGTGGGCCGCCGCGGCGCTGCTGCTGCCGGTCGGGATCCTCGTGGTGCTGTGGCGTTCACGGCACCTGTTCACAGTGCGGGCGACGGATGCGGCCTACGTGAAGTTCACGCTCTGGACCCTGCTCGCCCTCGTCGTGCTCGGCACCGTGTACTTCGTGCTCGGGCTGGTGGGGCTGGCGAGCTATCAGCCGGCGGCATCCGTTCCAGATCTCATGGTCGACACTGTCAAGCGGTTCCTGCCGACGCAGTTCGTGGCGAGCGTGGACCCCGTCGTCGTTCCGCGCGACGACATCGCATACATCCCCTACCAGTGGGTGGGGGTGCTGTTCTGGATCGTCTTCATCGGCGGATGCATCCTGCTGATGCGGGATACCGAGAAGCGGAACGCGGCCACGGACCATGCGAAGCTGCGCGGCCTGCTGCACAGCGGGAGCGGTGGCAGCCTGAGCTTCATGGCGACGTGGCCCGGGAACACGTACTGGTTCACACCGGAGGGCGACGGGGCTGTCGCCTATCGCGTGATCAACGATGTCGCCATCACCCTGGCCGACCCGATCAGCCTGCCGGAGCACGACGAGAAGACGATCGACGGCTTCACGGCCTTCTGCGACGAGAACGGATGGACGCCGGTCTTCTACTCGGTGCATCCGCGGGTCATGCCGATCTTCGAGGCGCGCGGGTGGCAGAGCATGCCCGTCGGCGAGGAGACCATCCTCGATCCATCACGGTTCGAGCTCGCGGGCAAGCCGTGGCAGAAGGTACGACAGGCACTCAACCGCGGCGTGAAGGAGGGCATGACCGCCGTCTGGACCTCGTGGGACGAGCTGCCGTTCGCCTTCAGCAGCCAGATCAACGCCATCTCGGAGGCCTGGGTCTCGGAGAAGAGCCTGCCCGAGATGGGCTTCACCCTCGGCGGAGTCGAGGAGTTGCGCGACCGCGACGTGAAGCTCATGCTCGCCGTCGACACCGAGGAACGCGTGCAGGCCGTGACGAGCTGGATGCCGAGCTACAGGGACGGCGTGCCGATCGGTTGGACCCTCGACTTCATGCGCCGGGCCGACGGCAGCATGAACGGCACGATGGAGTTCCTGATCGCCTCGGCCGCGCTGCACATGAAGGAGGACGGGGCCACGCTGCTGAGCCTGTCGGGAGCCCCGTTGGCGACCAAGCCCGTGGCGGCCGGCGAACTGCCGCCGGAACCGACGGCGATGACCCGCCTGCTCGAACTGCTCGCCCGCACCCTCGAGCCGGCCTACGGCTTCTCGACGCTGTTCCGGTTCAAGTCGAAGTTCAACCCGCGCTACGAGACCATCTCGATGACCTATCCCGACCCGCTGGCGCTTCCGGCGATCGGCCTCGCCATCGGCCGGGCCTACGTGCCCAACGTCTCGCCGCAGGAGGCCGTGGCGCTGGTGCGCACCCTCGCGGGGTGATGCGCGAGACGGCCGTCACGCCGACGGGACAAGCGAATCCCGTCCGATCTGCGCCACGGCGGTGTGACCAGCCAGTCCCATCGTGATGTCGAACTCGGCGATGTGGTTGCGGAGCACCTCGCTCACCCCTCGGGCGCCCGCCACGGCGAGGCCGTAGGCGTACGGCCGACCGATCCCGACGGCGGTGGCGCCGAGGGCCAGGGCGATGAAGGCATCGGCCCCGCCGCGGATGCCGCCGTCGAGGATGACCGGCACCCGGCCCGCCACGCGATCGACCACGGCGGGGAGCGCGTCGAGCGACGCGACGGCCCCGTCGAGCTGGCGACCGCCGTGGTTCGAGACCATGATCCCGTCGACGCCGTGATCGAGGGCTCGGGCTGCGTCATCCGGATGCAGGATTCCCTTGAGCACGATGGGAAGGCTCGTCCACTCGCGCAGCTTCGCCAGAGCGTCCCATTCCAGGGTCGGGTCTGCGAACACGTCGAGGAACGTCTCGACGGCGGCCCGCGGCAGCGGGGAACGGATGGCGCCGGCCACGCCGCCGGCGAACACCTGGGTGTTCGATCCGTTGCGGGCCATGCGGATCGCCGTGGCGACGGCCTTCGGCGTGACCCGGATGCTCTGCTCCGCCCAGGTTCCCCGGCTGGCCTTCTTCACCCGGTCGCGTACCAGGCCGGCGAACACCGGATCGCTGGTGTACTGCGCGATGCCCTGCCCACGCGTGAACGGGAGGTAGGCGAGGTCGAGGTCGCGCGTGCGCCAGCCGAGCAGGTGAGTGTCGAGCGTCACGACGATCGCCTCGCATCCGCTCTCCTCGGCCCGCCGCACGAGGGAGGCGTTCAGCTCGTCGGAGGCGCTCCAGTACAGCTGGAACCAGCGCGAACGCCCAGGTGCCACCGCGTCCATGGCCACCGCCACCTCCTCCATGGGCCGTGAGGCCTGGTTCGAGAGCAGGTAGGGCACGTCGAGCGCGGCTGCAGCCCTGCCCACGGCGACGTCGGCATCGGGATGCGCCAACTCCATGACACCGAGCGGTGCCAGCAGGAACGGTGTCGCCCTGCGCTTCCCGAGCAGCTCGATCGAGAGGTCCCGTTCGCCCACGTCGCGCAGAACCCGCGGGTAGATCCGCCAGTTCCCGAAGGCCGCGCGGTTCGCCGCCACCGTCGTCTCGGATCCGGCCCCGCCGGCCAGGTACGCGAACGCCTCCCGGCCCAGGGTCTTCTCGGCGGCGAGCTCGAGTGCCTCGGGGGTGGTCGGTACCGCCGGTCTCGTACCGCTGATGCCCGACCGATAGATGGCGGACTGCACTCGCCTGCCGAAACCCTCGCCTGCTGACGCCATCGTCACCCTCCGTCCGATCGGCGCAGGGACATGCCCCGCTCCGAGTCAACGCTAGACCTCCGCCTGGGGCGGGGTCGGATGCCCATCGAGCCGCGTCCTCCCGGCTCCTGCAGGGCCGCCGAGACCGCCGACGGCTAGCCCAGCGCCGCCCGCACGCGGTCGACAGCCTCCAGCACGACGGCGTCGACAGCCTCGGCGGAGGGGCGGATGGCCGAGCTGATGCGGTCCGCTATCCGGTCGAGGTCGAGGTCTGCAGCGCCCCGATCGCGATCCTTCAGCTCGCGCAGCGGCGCCAGCACCGCGGCTCGTCGCAGCCACTCGTCCGGATCGCGCGCCCAGCGGTCGAGCACGAGTTCGGCGCGCGCCCGACCCCGCCGGTCGAGGGCGCGCAGCATGGGGCCGACCACGTCGACGGCGAGCAGGTCGACGAGCTGCGGCATCCGTCCCTCCCGCACGAATCCTTCGATGCGGGTGAGGTCTGTGCCGATGAGCTCGGGTGCGTGCGACTGCAGCAGCACCACCGCCGCGAGCCGCCGCTCGAAGACCGGCGGCCGCCACAGCACTGAGGCCAGCGCCGTGACGTCGTCGTGGCCCAGCCCCGGGTAGCGGCGTCCGGCGTCGCGCACGGTGCCACGCACGATGCCGACGGATGCCCCGTAGAAGTCGAGAGCTCCGCCGACGCGTTCGCGCTCGGCCGCTGCCCGATACGGCGACGCCTCGAGTTGCAGGGCGGCGTCGATCCAGTCGGCGACCTCGGAGACTGTCGCGATCAGTGCACGTACTCCAGCAGGTCGAGCCCGACCTGGCGCATGCCGTCGAGCACGGCGAGGCGCGTCTGCAGATTGGTGTCGGCGAAGTACATCGACACCGCGTAGGTGACGGCGGTGCGCGGGCCGCGCAGCACTCCGACCTCGGCGCGCACCCCGCCATCGGCACCGGTCTTGTTGACCAGCAGGATGCCGTGATCGGCGCCGCGGTGGGCCAACGGGTCGAGGCCGAAGGCGCTCGCGACGAGGGAGAGGTCGGCGTTGAGCGAGAGCCAGCCGATGACGCGCTGCGACACCTCCTTCGACACGATCTCCCCGCGGGCGAGCGATGCGAACAGCCAGGTGAGCTCGCTCGCAGCGCCGATGCTCAGCTGCGGTGCGTCATCGGGTCCGCGGTGGTCGCGCACGAGGTCGAGCAGGGCCGTGCGCTTGAGTCCGAGGGCCTCGGTGCGTGCCCGCACGGCCTCGAGTCCGACCGTGCGGATGAGCACGTTGGTGGCGAGATTGTCGCTGGTGGCGCCGACGAGGGCTGCAAGGTCGGCGATCGGAAGAGCCGGCGCCTGCAGGTGCTGCCAGATGCCGGAGTCGCCGACGAAGTCCGCGGTCTCGCGATCGAGGATGGCGTAGCCGTTGAAGGCGGGGTCGGCCAGGCGCGCTGCGACCTCCACCAGGAGAAGCACCTTGCCGATGCTCGCCGTCGGCATGACGACGTGGTCGTCGACCGAGAACAGCACCCGGCCGCTGGCCAGGTCGGTCGCCCTCGCCGAGACCTGCACACCGCTCACCGCGAGGGAGCCCAGGGCGCTGAATCCGCGCGAGAAGTTGTCGTCGGCGTCACCGCCGATGTGTCGACCAGCCCGCTGCGAGGTGTGCCGGGCGCGACGCTCGGACTCCATGGCGGGGATCGTCAACGGGGGTTCCTCCGGTGGGGCTCTGACGTCGGTCGGGAGTGCGGGCGCAGGGCGCTCCCGGTGTGACGCGAAAGGGGCTCACGGCAGCATAGCTCGCTCGACCGGGGTGCGCATCGCAGCACGCGCCGGACGAAGTCATGTTCTATGCACAGTCTCCACAGGGTTATCCACATTCGAAGGTTAATCGGAGGTTGCGTGTCGTGGAACGCGCCTGATACCTGAGGTTCACCGCCCGGAGAACAGGCCGGATCCGCTGCCACGATCCGGCCTGTTCTCGAAGCGGCCGAGGCGCGAGGATCACCAGATGGTGACGCGGTCCTCCTCGTCCAGCCACAGGGCATCCGTCGGCTGCACACCGAAGGCCGTGTAGAACTCGTCGATGTTGCGCACGATCTGGTTGCAACGGAACTCGTTCGGCGAGTGCGGATCGATCGCGATGAGACGGATGACCTCCTCGTCGCGCGCCTTGAGCTGCCAGGCCTGAGCCCAGGAGAGGAAGAAGCGCTGCGCCCCCGTGAGGCCGTCGATCACCGGAGACTCCTCGCCGGCCAGCGAGATCAGGTAGGCCTTCCAGGCGATGGCGAGGCCGCCGAGGTCGCCGATGTTCTCACCGATGGTGAGGGCACCGCTCACGTGGTGGTCGGGAACCTGCGCCGGGGCGAGGGCGTCGTACTGGGCGATGAGCGACGAGGTGCGCTCCTCGAAGGCGGCGCGGTCGGCCTCGGTCCACCAGTCGGTGAGGCGACCGTCGCCGTCGTACTTCGAGCCCTGGTCGTCGAAGCCGTGTCCGATCTCGTGGCCGATGACGGCGCCGATCGCGCCGTAGTTGGCTGCGGCATCCCGATCGGGTGCGAAGAACGGGAACTGCAGGATGGCGGCGGGGAAGACGATCTCGTTGAAGCCGGGGTTGTAGTACGCGTTGATGGTCTGCGGCGTCATGAACCACTCGTCACGGTCGAGCGGCTTGCCGATCTTGCCGAGCTCGCGGTTGAACTCGAACTCGCTGGTGGCGCGCACATTGGCCACCAGGTCGCCGGGGCGGATGTCGAGGGCCGAGTAGTCGCGCCACTTCACCGGGAACCCGATCTTCGGGGTGAACTTGTCGAGCTTGTCGAGGGCGCGTTCGCGGGTCTCGGCGCTCATCCACTCGAGGCCCGTGATCGACTGGCGGTAGGCCTCGACGAGGTTGGCGACCAGCACGTCCATCGCGGTCTTCGACTCCGCCGGGAAGTGGCGCTCGACGTAGATGCGTCCGACGGCCTCGCCCATGGCACCCTCTACGAGCGAGACTCCACGCTTCCACCTGTCGCGCATCGACGGGGTGCCCGTGAGCGTGCGGCCGTAGAAGTCGAAGTTCGCCTCGACGAAGGCGTTCGACAGGTAGGCGGAGTTCGAGCGGATGACCTGCCATGCCAGCCAGTCGCGCCAGGCATCGATGTGGTTCTCGTCGAGCAGCTCTCCCAGCCCGGCCAGGAAGGTGGGCTGCCGCACGACGAGTTCCGCGAAGGCTCCTTCAGGGGCGCCGAGGGCGTCGAGCCAGATGTCGGCATCGGCACCGGATGCCGCGGCCACGGCCGCTGCGGCATCCGACCACGTCGTCAGGTTGTAGGTCTTCTCGCTGTCACGGGAGGCGACGTTGTCCCAGTGCTGGGCGGCGATCGCAGTCTCGAGCTCGAACACCCTGGCGGCACGACCGTCGACGTCGTCGAGGCCGGCGAGGCCGAACATGCGGGCGAGGTGTGCGCGGTACTTCTCGCGGATCTCGGCGAACTTCTCCTCGCGGAAGTAGCTCTCGTCGGGCAGGCCGATGCCGCCCTGCTCGAGGAAGACGAGGTACCGCTCGGGGTTGCCCGGGTCGTTGTCGACGAAGAGCTGGGCGAAGCCGCTGGTGCCGGCGCGCTCGAGCGAGCCGAGCGCGCTCAGCAGGTCGGGGATGGAGTGCACCGACGCGGCGAGCGCGAGCTGCTCGGCGATGGGCGCTGCGCCCAACTCCTCGATGCGCGCCTCGTCCATGAAGCTGGCGTAGAGGTCGCCGACCTTGCGCTCCTCGACGGAGGCGTCGGCGCCGGCATCCGCCGACTCCACGATGATGTCGCGCACGGCCTTCTCGGCCTCCTCGTGCAGGAGGTAGAAGGAACCGTAGCGGGCCTTGTCCGCGGGGATCTCGGTGCGGTCGATCCACTTGCCGTTGACGTGCCGGAACAGGTCGTCCTGCGGGCGGATGAGTGCATCGAGTTCGTCGCGGTCGATTCCAGAGCTGAGAGCATCGGTCATGCCGCTCAGCCTATTGGCCGCGCCCGGGCCAACACCCAGCATCCGGCTGCTTGAATGGCCCCATGCGACTGCTGCTGAACATCATCTGGCTCGTGCTCTCGGGGTTCTGGCTGTTCCTCGGCTACGTCGCCGCCGGCATCATCTGCTGCATCCTGATCGTCACGATCCCGTTCGGCATCGCCTCGTTCCGCATCGCTGTCTATGCGCTCTGGCCCTTCGGCCGCACCGTCGTGTCGACACCGACGTCGGGCGTGTTCTCCTTCATCGGCAATGTCATCTGGTTCATCGTCGCCGGACTGTGGCTCGCGATCGCTCACGTCGTGTCGGCTGTCGCCCTGGCGATCACGATCATCGGCATCCCCCTCGCCCTCGCCGAGATCAAGATGGTGCCGATCTCGATCGCCCCGCTCGGCAAGCGGATCGTCGACCTGCCGTAGTCCCGCTGGCCGCTGGTCGCTGGCCCCTGGCCGCTGGCGACGGCGGCGCGCCCGCGCCGGTAGTGTCGGCGGAATGAGCGTGGCCTTCAGCATCCGTCCGACCGTCGAAGACGACTGGGAGCAGGTGCGTGCCCTCCGCCTGGAGATGCTCGCCGACACCCCGATCGCGTACGCCGAGACACGGCAGCACGCGCTCGACCAGCCGGAGTCGGAGTGGCGGATGCGCGGCGCCCGCGGACTCACCGACCGCGGCACCTCGCTGGTCGCGATCGACGAGAGCGGGCGCTGGATCGGCGCGATGGCCGGTTACCTGCCGGATGCCGAGGAGGAAGGTCCCGACGCTGCCGCTGGCACCGCCAACGGCGGTCGCCCCGCCACGGGGCCTCTACTGGTCGGCGTCTACGTCGCGCCCGATGTGCGCGGGAGGGAAGCCGGCGTCACCGACGCCCTGCTCGCCGGCATCGAGGACTGGGCGCGCAGCCACGGCGACACCCTGGCCCTGCACGTGCACGAGGACAACGCCCGCGCCATCGCGGCCTACGAGAGCCGGGGCTTCGAGCGCACCGACGTCACAGCGCCGTACAACCTCGACCCGGCGAAGCTCGAGCTGGAGATGGTCAAGCAGCTCTCGTAGACCTGAATCGAGCGCCGAGAACGACGTGTCTGCGGGTGCGATCCCACCCGCACCCACGAGAACTGCGGTGTGGGCGCAAGCCACCCGCACAACCTGCGTACTCGGCGACCGGCGACCGGCGCCTGTCGTCAGCGCCCCCGCTGCTCCTCCCACTCCTCGAGCACCTCGGGCAGGCGTCGCTGGATGAAGACGAAGAAGTCGCTCATCTCCTGCACCCGCTGGGAGGCGGCGGATGCCGGATCGTCGA
This sequence comes from Leifsonia sp. Leaf264, assembly GCF_001422325.1. Taxonomy (GTDB): domain Bacteria; phylum Actinomycetota; class Actinomycetes; order Actinomycetales; family Microbacteriaceae; genus Orlajensenia. Next base: position 5,872 of record NZ_LMMR01000007.1, on the reverse strand, counting down.
TGGAGACGACGGCCTTGGCCGCCAGTTGCTCGATGAGGTCGTAGAGCACGTTCTTGCCGATGGAGGCCGTGTACCAGGAGTCCTCCGGCAGCTCGTAGAGGTCGCGACGCGAACCCGGCTGCGACACCCGACGGATCATCCGCACCGTCTGCAGGTAGCGGACGGCGCCCGAAATGGCGGCAGCGCTGGCACCGAGCCGTTCGCCGAGTTCCTGCGCCGTGAGCCCGGGGCCCTCGGCGACCATGAGGGCCATCAGCACGCGCGCCGGCATGCGCGGGAACCCGGCCGCCGTCATCGCGGCGGCCGTCTGCTCGACGAAGTCGTTCACTCCCTTGTCGTCACGTGCCATGCAGTCATCCTTTCAGGGGGCCAGCGGTCGCGCCGTCCGCGAGTCCGTCCCGCGCTCGGTTTTCAGCCGCCGAGCGCGACATCGCGGCGACGGACGAGCAGAACGGATGCAGCGGCCACGACGACGGCGATGCCGAGCATCAGCCAGGCCGGGGCCCAGTCGACATCCGCCTCCGTCACGATCGGCGTGTGGCTGAAGGGCGAGATGTCGCGAGCCCAGTCGGGCAGGCCGAAGAGACCGCCGAACTGTCCGACGAAGATCGCCAGCAGCAGCACGGTCCAGCCGAGGCCGATCGTGAGCCTGGGCACGAGCGCGAACACCAGCGCGACGACGGCGAGCAGCAGGAACACGGCGGGCAACTGCGCGACGGCGGCCGAGGTGATCGTGTCGATGGTTCCCGACGGCGCACCGGCACCTGCAGCCCCGGCGATGGCCCCGAGCACGGCGACGGCCATCACGAGCAGGGTCGAGACGACGGCGATCACCAGGTAACCGAGGAACCAGCGGATGCGGGACACCGCCGTGGACAGCACGATCTCGGCCGTGCCGTTGGCCTCGTCCTGCCGGGCTCGCGCCACCGACTGGACGGCGCAGACCGCCGCGATGGCGCCGATCATCGAGAACATCGCGACGATGAACAGGTCGACGAGGTCGCCGTGAGCGTTCGGCCCGGCGATGCTGCCGACGGTGTCACCCAGGTTCTGCTTGACGTCGGCGGGGGCACTGGCGGTGAGGGTCTCGCTGAGGCTGCCGACGAGCAGGCCGAACAGCGCCCCAGCCACCAGCCAGCCGATCGTGGGATTGCGCAGCTCCCGCCACACCAGCGCGATCGGACCCGACAGCGAGGCACGGGCATGCGCCCGACCGGCGCGCTCGGGGATGATGCTCGAGTCGATGTCGCGACTGGACCGCAGGGCGATAGCCCCGACGACGGCCACGGCGCCGAGGAGGACGCCGAGGAGGACGGGCCACCACGCCGGATCGGAGAACGGACTGGTGCGCTGGCCCCAGCCGATGGGCGAGAGCCAGCTGATCCAGCCGGCGGTCATGCTCAGGGGGTCATCGGCATCGACGGTCCCCGTCGCGTCGCCGATGCCGCGGACCATGTAGGCGGCGGCGACCAGGGCCGCGGCCACGCCGTTGGCACCTCGCGAGGTGCGCATCACCTGGGCTGCCAGCAACCCGATGCCGAGGAAGCAGAGTCCGACGGAGGCGAGGGCGAGTCCTGCGGGCACGGCCCCGCCGGCATCGGCTCCGTAGAGCAGGAAGCCGCCGGTGTTCACCACTGCGATCACCGCGACGGCGATCACGCCCTCGATCACCGTGGCGACGAGAGGGGTGATGCGTCCGGCCGGAGTCGACTCGACAAGTTCGGCGCGGCCCTGTTCCTCATCGCCGCGGGTGTGCCGCACCGCCAGGAAGGTCGCCATGAGGCCGATCATCACGCCGAGGAACGCGAACAGCAGCATGAACTGGAAGGCGTCGGTCTGCGTGCCCTGCGGGGTGCCGCGCAGGATCAGCACGCTCGGCGTCTGCTCGAGCAGGGCGATCACGCCGGCGCGGTCCGTGGCCGTGCCGTAGCTCTGCTCGACCGCCGAGTGTCCGACTGAGGCGAGAGCAGCGAAGCCCAGCACCCAGACGAGCAGCTGGATGCGATCGCGGCGGAAGCGCTGGCGCAGGAGCGCGCCGAGCCCGCTCATCGTCGTGCTCCGGCATCCGCTCCGGATGCCGGAGTCTGGGCATCCGTCGCGATGTCGTCGTGATAGTGCCGCAGGAACAGCTCTTCGAGGCTCGGCGGATTGATGGTGAGGCCGCCGACCCGACGAGCCGCCAACGCCTCGAGGACCGGGGCGATGGCATCGGAGTCCGCGGTGAACTTCACCCTGGCGCCGTCGACGACCAGGTCGTGGGCGCCGGGGATGCCGTCGAGTTCGGCGGCATCCAGCGCCGTGCCGTCGGGGTTGACGCTCGCGAACGACACCTCGGTGCGGGTGAGGTGGCGGAGTTCGGCGAGGGTGCCCGTCTCGACGGTGCGGCCGGCGCGGATGATGCTCACCCGATCGCACAGGTGCTCGACCTCGCTCAGGATATGGCTCGAGAGCAGCACTGTCGCTCCCTCGCCGAGAGCCGCAGCGACCTCGTCGCGGAACACAGCCTCCATCAGCGGATCCAGCCCCGATGTCGGCTCGTCGAAGATGTAGAGATCGGCCGGGGTGGCGAGCGCCGCGATGAGCGCGACCTTCTGCCGGTTGCCCTTGGAGTAGGTGCGGCCCTTCTTGGTCGGGTCGAACTGGAAGACCTCGCAGAGGTGGGCGCGGCGCTCCGCATAGAGCTTCCTGTCGTTCTCGCCCCCGCGCAGCCGGGTGATGAGGTCGATGGCCTCGCCGCCGCTGAGCCCGGGCCACAGGCTGACGTCACCCGGAACGTAGGCGATCCGGCGATGCAGGGCCACGGCATCCGTCCAGGGATCGAGGCCGAAGACCGTGACCGTGCCCGCCGTGGAGCGCATGAGCCCGAGCAGGATGCGGATAGTGGTGGACTTGCCGGCGCCGTTGGGGCCCAGGAAGCCATGCACCTCGCCGGCGGCGACGCTGAGGTCGAGGCCGTCGAGGGCGGTGACACGGCCGAAGGTCTTGCGGAGGCCGGAGATGTCGACAACTGTGTTCATGTGCGTCACGCTACGCTCATTTCACAATTTTGTGAATCTTCCTAACGGATTGCTCACGGCCTCGGCCGTCGAGCGTCCGACCCGAGGCAGCGCGGCCCTGCCAGACTCGATGACGATGAGCATCTTCACCAGCCGTCCCGTCGACCGGGAGATCCTGCGGCTCGCCGTTCCCGCACTCGGTGCGCTCATCGCCGAGCCACTGTTCCTGCTCGCCGACTCCGCCATGGTGGGCCACCTGGGCGAGGTGTCTCTCGCCGGCCTGGGCATCGCGAGCACGGTGCTGCAGACCATCATCGGGTTGATGGTGTTCCTCGCCTACGCGACCACCCCCGCGGTCGGTCGACGCCTCGGCGCCGGCGATGAGCGCGGGGCGGTGGAAGCCGGGATCGACGGCCTGTGGATAGCCCTCGGCCTCGGCGTCGTGCTCGCCGTGGCCGGCTGGTTCGCGGCGCCGACCCTGGCCGGCGCCTTCGGTGCCGCACCGGATGTCACAGCAGAGGCATCCGTCTACCTCACGATCTCGATGCTCGGCCTTCCGGCCATGCTCCTGGTCTTCGCAGCGACAGGCCTGCTGCGCGGCCTGCAGGACACCCGGACCCCCCTCGTCGTCGCCGGCATCGGGTTCGCGGCGAACATCGTGCTCAACTTCGTACTCATCTACGGCCTCGGGCTCGGCATCGCCGGTTCGGCGATCGGCACGGTGATAGCGCAGTGGGCGATGGTCGGCGTCTACCTGGTGGTGGTCGGCAGGCACGCGTCACGAGTCGGAGCCCGACGGATGCCGCACCGCGCCGGCGTGCTCGGGGGCATCACCTCGGGCGGCTGGCTGTTCCTGCGCACCGTCAGCCTGCGCGCGGCGATGCTGCTCTCGGTGGTCGTGGCGACGGGACTGGGCACCTCGGAGCTCGCCGGCTTCCAGATCGCGATGACGTTGTACTCGACCCTCGCCTTCGCCCTCGACGCCCTGGCCATCGCGGCGCAGGCGCTGATCGGCAAGGCGCTCGGCGGAGGCGACGTGCCGATGGTGCAGGCCGTGCTCGCGCGCTGCCTGCAGTGGGGCGTCGGCGGCGGGGCGCTTCTCGGCCTGGTGCTCGTAGCGGTGTCGGGCATGGTCGCCCCGATCTTCACCAACGCCTCCGAGGTGATCGCGATCCTGCCGCCCACTCTCATCGTGCTCGGCATCTCGGTGCCTCTCGGCGGCTACGTGTTCGTGCTCGACGGCGTGCTGATCGGCGCCGGCGACGCAAAGTACCTCGCACTGACCGGCATCCTGAACCTCGTCGTCTACGTGCCGCTCGTGCTGGCCGTGGGTGCCTGGGCGCCGCACGATGCTCTGGGACTGGCCCTTCTCATGGCGTCGTTCGCCCTCGGATACCTCGGGGCACGGGCCGTGACCCTGGGGTTGCGGGCACGCGGGACGACGTGGATGGTGACTGGCGCCGTGCGCTGAGCCTGCTCACCCAGCCGAGGGAAACCACCCCAGCGCCGCGGCCACCAGCGCCTCGACGCCCATCGTGAGAGTGGGCTCGATCACCGGCGCGAACTGCGCCGAGTGGTTCGACGGGATGTCGACGTCGAGACGGTCGGCGGCGGCTGCCGCCGCGTAGACCTCGGGATCCACGCAGCCGAGCAGCCAGTAGACCAGCGGAACGCCGGCGGCCGTCGCGAGCATGCCGACGTCCTCGCTGCCCATCAGCACGCCGGGGTCGATCACGCGATCGGCTCCGAAGCGCCGGCTCAGCGCATCCGTCACCCGCTGGGAGGCCTCTGGGTCGTTCACCGTGACCGGGTAGACCTCGCCGCTGGTGAACTCGGGCTCGCGAGGAGCGCCCGATGCCTCGGCCTCGGCCCGGATGACGCGGCGCACCGAGGCATCGAGGCGGTCGCCGACTGCCGTGTCGAAGCTCCGGATGCTGAGACCCATCGTCGCCTCGGAGGGGATGATGTTGTTCTTCAGCCCGGCGTGCAGCGTGCCGACAGTGACCACTGCAGCCTCGAAGGGCGCGACCTCGCGCGCGACGACGGTCTGCAGCCTCATGACCGTCGCCGCGGCCATGACCACGGGGTCGACCGTCTTCTGCGGACGCGAACCGTGGCCGCCGCGGCCGAACATCCTGACGTGCAGGGTGTTGACGGCAGCCATGAAGGTGCCGGGATGCACGCCGACGGTTCCGGCCGGGATGGGGTTCACGTGCTGGCCGAGCACGACGTCGGGCTGCGGGATGCGGTCGAACAGGCCGTCGGCGATCATCGCCTGGGCACCGCCCTCGCGCTCCTCGGCCGGCTGGAACACGGCGACGAGGGTGCCCGTCCACGTCGAGCGGGTGGCGACGAGCTCCTCCACGGCGCCGACCAGGCATGTCGTGTGCACGTCGTGGCCGCAGGCGTGCATCACCGGCACGTCGGCTCCGTCGGGGTCGACGCCCCTGGCGACGGAGGCATACGGCAGGCCGGTGTCCTCCAGCACGGGCAACGCGTCCATGTCGGCGCGCAGCATCACGACCGGCCCCTCGCCGTTGGCGAGCACCCCGACGACGCCGGTCTGGGCTATGCCCGTGATCACCTCGAGGCCGGCGTCGTGCAGCCGTTGCGCCACGACCGCCGCCGTGCGGTGCTCCGCGAACGAGAGTTCGGGGTGGGCGTGCAGGTCGCGGTAGAGCTCGTCGAGCGTCAAGGCCATCACCCCACGCTACTCACCCGCGCTACGGCGCGGTGATCGCCGTGCGCCATTTCGCGGGGGTCTGCGCCAGGTGATGTGGGGCGCTGTCAAGTGGTCGTTGCAACTTGCGGGTTCAGGAGTGTGTTGAGTGCTTGGGCTGGTGTGCGGTAGTCGAGGGTGGGTCGGGGACGCTGGT
>NZ_LMMR01000006.1 GCF_001422325.1 Leifsonia sp. Leaf264 | reverse complement strand
ACTGCAGGGGAGACCCTGTGGGAGAGTAGGACACCGCCGGACTTAACTTGAAGAGGCCACCCATACCCATGGGTGGCCTTTTCCCATTTAACACAGCAATTCAACAGTGACCCCGCGATAATGGCGAGGTGGCGCGACGCATTCGCGCGCCTCGCAAGAAGAAGGATTCCGCCGTGAGCGACTACCCATCCAACGACCGAGCACCGAAGCGTGACGACGACCGACCGGCCCGGTCGAGCAGCTCCGGTGCCAGCCGCGGGGACAGCGACAAGAAGCCCTGGGAGAAGCGCGATGGAGCGCCTCGCAGCTCCAGCGGCAGCCGCCCAGCACGGGACGACGGCGGCGCGAAGCCCTGGGAGAAGCGCAGCTCTTCTTCCTCGAGTGCCCGGCCGGCCCGCGACGGCGACCGCAAGCCCTACGGCTCCGACCGTCCGCAGCGCTCCGGCGCCCCGCACAGCGGAGGCAAGCCGTGGGAGAAGCGCGACGGTGCGCCCAGTGGCGACCGTCGTCCGCCGCGCGATGGCGACCGCAAGCCGTACAGCTCGGATCGGAAGCCCTATGGCTCCGACCGTCCGCAGCATTCGGGGTCGGCATCCGGCAAGCCGTGGGAGAAGCGCGATGATCGCGGTGGCTCCAAGCCGTACGAGAAGCGCGACCGCGGCGGCTCGAAGCCGTGGGAGAAGCGGGACGGTGCGCCGAGCGGCGACCGTCGCCCGCCGCGCGATGGTGACCGTAAGCCGTACAACGGTGACCGGAAGCCGTACAGCTCGGATCGGAAGCCCTATGGCTCCGACCGTCCCCAGCATTCGGGGTCGGCATCCGGCAAGCCGTGGGAGAAGCGCGATGATCGCGGTGGCTCCAAGCCGTACGAGAAGCGCGACGACCGCGGCGGCTCGAAGCCGTGGGAGAAGCGGGACGGTGCGCCCAGCGGCGACCGTCGTCCGCCGCGCGATGGCGACCGCAAGCCGTACAGCTCGGATCGGAAGCCGTATGGCTCCGACCGTCCGCAGCATTCGGGGTCGGCATCCGGCAAGCCGTGGGAGAAGCGCGATGATCGCGGTGTTTCCCGGCCGTACGAGAAGCGCGATGATCGCGGTGGATCCCGGCCGTACGAGAAGCGCGACGACCGTAGCGGCTCGAAGCCGTGGGAGAAGAAGGACGATCGCGCTCCCAAGAAGCTGTGGACGCGGGACGGTGCTCCGGCCCGTGGCGACCGCGGCGCCTACGAAGCCGAGGTCGAGCTGACGGAGGAGGAGAAGCGCGCCGAAGAGCTGCGCATGATCCGCCCCCGCCACGACGACCCGTGGGTGCCCGACGGCGTGGAGCCCGATGAACTCGATCGGGTGGCCCGCAACGAGCTGAAGACCCTCACCAAGGAGAACGCGGAGTGGGTGGCCAAGCACCTCGTCATGGCCGTGCGCCTCATCGAGGATGACCCGGAACTGGCACACCAGCACGTCATCTCGGCGTCGCGTCGTGCCGGGCGTATCGCGGTGGTGCGCGAGACTCTCGCCATCACCGCCTACGCGACCGGCGACTACGCTCTGGCGCTCAGGGAGCTCCGCACCTTCCGGCGCATCTCCGGCAAGAACGATCAGCTGCCGTTGATGGTCGACAGCGAACGCGGAGTCGGCCGCCCCGACCGGGCCCTCGAGCTCGGCCGATCCGTCGATCGTTCGACTCTCGCGTCCGACGTGCAGGTGGCCCTGGCCATTGCCATGTCTGGTGCACGCCTCGACCTCGGTCAGACCGACGAGGCCCTGGCCGAACTCGAGATCACCCAGCTCGACCCGAACACGGCCTTCTCCTACAGCCCGGGCCTGTTCGCCGCCTACGCCGACGTGCTCGAGGATCTCGGCCGCGACGAGGACTCCGCCGTCTGGCGCGAGCGTTCGGAGCGGGCCGCGGCAGCGATCACTGCGCGCGACGGCGGCGATGACGACTTCGTGGAGGTGCTCGAGGAGGAACTCGAGTTCGACGATCTCGAGGAGGACGTCGACGGCGGGTACGCCGAGGACCGTTCTGCGGATGCGGATGCGGATGCCGAAGCGGAGGAGGAGGGCGAGGAGCTCGAGGCCGAGCTCGACGCCGACCTCGAGGAGGCGCTCGAGTCCGATGAGCCCGTCACCGATGAGGCTGACGCCGAGAAGGCTGACGCCGCCGACGTGGACGCAGCTGAGCCCGACGCGACCGATGCCGCGACGGAGAAGTAGCGGCGTGACACCGCTCGACGGTGTCGACGTCGTTCTCGCCGATCTCGATGGCGTGGTCTACGCGGGTCCGCGCGCGATCCCGTTCGCCGTGGAGGCGCTGAACGCGGCCTCGGCCCAGGCGCGGATCGGCTACATCACCAACAACGCCTCCCGCACCGACGCGTCGGTGGCGACCCATCTCACCGAGCTCGGCCTGACGGTCGAGCCCAGCGACGTCGTCACCTCCCCGCAGGCCGCGGTGCACCTGCTGGCCGGCCTTGTGCCGGCGGCATCCGTGATCCTGGTGATCGGCGGCGACGGCCTGGTGACCGAGGTGGAGAAGGCCGGCTTCGCCGTGACGCGATCGGCCGACGACTCCCCCGCCGCCGTCATCCAGGGCTTCGCGCCCGAGCTCGGCTGGAAACAGCTCGCCGAGGCGGCGTTCGCCCTCGCGGATCCCGGCGACGGCGGCATTCCTTGGGTCGCCACCAACACCGACTGGACGATCCCGCAGGAGCGCGGCATCGCGCCCGGGAACGGCACGCTCGTGTCAGCCGTGCACACGGCCGTCGGCCGGCTCCCCGTCGTGGCCGGCAAGCCGGAGGTGGCGATCTTCGACGAGGCGCGTCGCCGGTTCGAGGCCGCGTCGCCGCTGTTCATCGGCGACAGGCTCGACACCGACATCCTCGGGGCCAACCGCGCCGGCATGCCGTCAGTGCTGGTGCTCACCGGGATCGACAAGGCCAAGCAGGTGCTCGCGGCGGTGCCCGATCAGCGACCGACCTTCATCCTCGACGACCTGAGCCAGCTGAGCGAGCCGTATCCGACGGCCGACGTGACCGATGACGGATCCCGGGTGACCGTCGGACGCGCCGTGGTGCGCCTGAAGGGCGAGAACGTCGAGATCGTGAAACGCGGCGATGCGCCCATCGACCTGCTCCGAGCGGCCTGCGCTCTCATCTGGGGCACCGGCAAGCCGATCTACGCTCTGCGCGTTCCGGAGGAGCTGTACTCCTGAGGATCCGCCGGGAGTAGCCGGCCGGGGAGTCCGTAGGCTGGATGTTTCGACCGATGGGAGGCATCCGTGCTCGACGACTTCGAATGGCACTCGTGGCTGGGCTTCGGCGTGGCCGTCGTGATCGCGGCGGTCGGCGCCCTGCTGATCTCGGCGATAGCCCGCCAGATCGCCCGCGCCGTGGGCCGGCACAAGGAGTGGCCGGCCATCCTGCTGAAGCGGGCACGGTGGCCGTTCCGCCTGCTGCTCTTCATCGCCGGTCTCTGGATCGTGCTCGTCGCCACTCTCGACGACAGCGACGTGCGTGCAGCGGTCGAGCACCTGCTGCTCATAGCGCTGATCGTGGTCGGGTCGTGGTTCGTCTGCGAGCTGGCCCTGTTCGGCATGGACCTCAGCACGGCGCGTTACCGCATCGACGTCGCCGACAACAAGGTCGCCCGCCGGGTGCGCACGCAGATCGCGATCCTGCGGCGCCTCGTCGTGGTGGTCGCCGTGGTAGTGGCGATCGGCGGCGTGCTGCTGAGCTTCCCCGAGGTGCGTCTGGTCGGGGCGAGCGTGCTCGCATCGGCCGGCCTGCTGAGCGTGGTGGCGGGTCTCGCCGCGCAGTCGACGCTCGCCAACCTGTTCGCCGGCATCCAGCTCGCCTTCAGCGAAGCCATCCGCGTCGACGACGTGGTGGTCGTCGAGGGCGAGTGGGGCAAGATCGGCGAGATCACGCTGAGCTACGTGGTCGTGAACCTCTGGGACGAACGCAACCTGGTGCTGCCCTGCACGTACTTCACCACGCAGCCGTTCCAGAACTGGACCCGTGAGGGCAGCGCGCTCCTCGGTTCCGTCGAGCTCGACCTGGACTGGCGCATCGCCCCGGCGCTCATGCGGGAGCAGCTCACGGCCGCCCTCGAGCGCACAGAGCTCTGGGACCATCGCGCCGCGGTGCTCCAGGTGACCGACGCCGTCGGCGGGTTTGTGCGGGTGCGCATCCTCGTCACGGCGGCCGATGCCCCCACGCTGTTCGACCTGCGCTGCTTCGTGCGCGAGGAGATGGTCGCCTGGGTGCAGACGCAGCACCCCACGTCCATCCCGCACCAGCGCGTGCTGGTCGACCCCGTCGGTGCCGAGGTGTCGACGGATGCGGCATCCGCACGCCCCGAGAAGTCGTCGACGCGCCGACACGAGCCCGCGCCGGAGCCCTTCGACGTGCCGTCGCCGCCGACGGGCGAGCAGTCCAACCTGTTCTCGGGTTCGCCGGAGGCCGAGGAACGCGCGAGCCAGTTCACCTCGGCCATCCCGATCCAGGCCGGCGCGAGCGATCAGGAGGTCGAGGACACTCTCGATCGGGACGGCAGCGCCTGAGCGCTCACGCTGGGGCTCTCGACGTCAGCTCGCCGAGGTCCGGGCGCGGAGGTCCTTCCGCAGGATCTTGCCGGCGCTCGACTTCGGGATCACGTCGATGAACTCCACCCGCCGCACCTTCTCGTAGGGGGCGACGTGAGCGGCCACGTGGGACATCACCCCGTCTTCGTCGAGGTCGGCGTCGGGCTGCAGCACGACGAACGCCTTGGGGATCTCCTGGCCGTCGTCGTCCTGCACGCCGATGACGGCGGCATCGGCGATGGCGGGGTGGGCGAGCAGCACGGCCTCGAGGACCGCCGGTGCCACCTGGTAGCCCTTGTACTTGATGAGCTCCTTGAGGCGGTCGACGATGTAGTAGACGCCGTCGGCCGTCACGGTGGCGATGTCGCCCGTGTGCAGCCAGCCGTCGCCGTCGAGGGTGCGACCCGTCGCGTCGTCGTTGTTGAGGTAGCCGAGCATGACCTGCGGTCCGCGCACGAGAAGCTCGCCCGACGGGCTCTGGCCCTCGGCCGGCACCTCGACGTCGGCTCCGCTCTCGACGTCGACGACGCGGGCTTCGGTGTTCGGCAACAGGATGCCGATGCTCGAGCGGTCGATGTCGGGGCGCTCCACCGGGATGGAGTGCGACACCGGGCTGAGTTCGGTCATGCCGTAGCCCTGGCAGACGATGCAGTCGAGACGCTGGGCGACGAGGTCGGCGAGGGAGCCGTCGAGCGGGGCCGCGCCGGAGAAGACGACCTCGACGCTGGAGAGGTCGAACTGGTCGACCAGCGGATGCTTCGCCAGGGCCACCGCGATGGGCGGAGCGATGAAGATCCAGGTGACCTTGGTCTCGGAGACTATGCGCAGGAACTCGGGCAGGTCGAACTTCGGCATCGTGACCAGGGTCGCCCGCTCGCGGAGGGCGAAGTTGAGCAGGACGGTCATGCCGTAGATGTGGAAGAACGGCAGCACGGCGAGCACGCGATCGCCGGCACCGAGACCGCGCTCGCCGAGGCCGATGGAGCCGCTGGACTGGGCGATGTTGGCGATCAGGTTGCGGTGGCTGAGCTTGACGCCCTTGGGGTGGCCCGTGGTGCCCGACGAGTACGGCAGCACGGCCACGTGGTTCGCCGGGTCGAACGACACCTCGGGGGCAGGCCTGCCCTCTCCGAGCAGCTCGCGCAGCGACGGGTGTCCGTCGGCGCCGTCCAGCACGATGAGGTGGTCGGCGGGGATGCCGACGGCCTCGGCGGCTGCCGCGGCCTGGGGGAGCATGGGGGAGATGGTGAACAGCCAGGTGGCTCCGGCATCCGTCAGCTGGTTCGTGATCTCGCCGGGGGTGTAGAGGGAGTTGATCGTGGTGGCCGTGGCCCCTGAACGCAGCACGCCATGGAAGACCGTGGCGAACGCGGGGATGTTGGGGCACAGGATGCCGACGACGTCGCCGACACCGACCCCGCGGGCAGCGAGGGCGCCGGCGAGCAGCGAGACCTGTCCGACGAGCTGGCGATAACTGGTCTCGGCACCCGAACTGCCGTCGACGAGGGCGATCTCGTCGAGCTCGGAGCCGGTCAGCCCTCCGAACAGGTAGTCGAAGATCGACGATTCGGGAATCTCGACGGGCGGGTGGGGGCTCTGAGTCATGGGTGATCTCCATTGATCGACGTTGACCTGGATCGGTGTGCATTCATCTTAGGCATGACGGGCGCACCGCAGACCGACCGTTCGGAATCTTCCTGCCGAGAGTTCCCCGTATGCGGCGAACGGCCGCCCTCCATTGGGAGAGCGGCCGTTCGTGTCGCACTGCAGCGGATGCCGCGGATCAGATTCCGAGCAGCTTGGCCTTCGCTGCCGCGAACTCGGAGTCGCTGATGACGCCGGCGGTCTTGAGTGTGGCGAGCTTCTCGATCTGCGCCGTCAGGTCGTCGGCGGCCGGAGCGGCGGGCGGTGCCGGCGCGTACTGGGGCTGCTGCGCCGCGTATTCGGCCTGCTGCTGTTGCTGCTGGTAGGCATCGGCATCCGCAGCCTGCTGCGCGCGGCCGGCCTGGCGCCGCTGCACGTTGCCCGACACGGCCGTTGCCGTTCCAGCGACGACAGCGGTACGAGCCGCCATGCCGATCAGCCCGGGGCGTCCCATTCTTCCTCGCATGTCAGATCTCCTTCGTTGTTCAGTCGGTTTCGGGAACCGTCGCGAGGAGCTCCTCGACGACGAACCCGGGGATGCGGACGCTGTCGAGCAGGACACCGCCGGAATCGATGATCGAGTTGCGAAGCGGCTTCAGCCAGGTGTGCTCGAACACGAGGATGGCCGCTGAGGTTCCGGGCTCGAACTCGGCGACGAGAGTCTCGACGTCTTCGTCGGACACGAGGCCCTCGACGCGGTCGAAGAGCGCGGCCAGGGCGGCGGCGTCAGGGTCGCCTCCCTCTTCGGAGAACTCGGCCAGGGTCACTGATCCGTCTTCGCCCTTCGCGGCGAGGAGGCCGTCGATGATGCTGATGACGCCCGATTCGACGAGCTTCGTCAGTTCGGGGAGGATCTTCCCCGCGAGCGGTTCTGTGAAACCGATGGTGACGATCTCGATAGGTCCTAGCATGTGCGAATCCCTTTCGTAGTGGCCCTTCGGTCAGCGTATTCAGCGCCGATGGGGAACACAAGGAATCGTCAGGTGACCCGGGGGTGATATCCGAGGGGTGACGTGACGGCGCAGGCCGCGCTCGAGGCAGGTCAGGCTATGGCGAGGGTGCGCTGGATGACGCTGGTGAAGAAGGCCAGTCCGTCGACGCCGGATCGCATGGCGACATCCGTGTCGGGGCCGAAACCGGGTTCCACGGCATGCTCGGGATGCGGCATGAGTCCGACCACGTTGCCACGCTCGTTCGTGATGCCGGCGATGTCGCGGAGCGAGCCGTTCGGGTTCACGTCGACGTAGCGGAATACCACGCGTCCCTCGCCCTCCAGTCGGTCGAGGGTGTCATCGGAGGCGATGAAGCCGCCCTCGCCGTTCTTCAGGGGGATGGTGATGTTCGAGCCGGCCTCGAAGTCGCCGGTCCAGTCCGTCGTCGTGTTCTCCACCCGCAGCACCTGGTCGCGGCAGATGAAGGAGCCGTGATCGTTGCGGATGAGGCCGCCCTCGAGCAGGTGGGCTTCGGTGAGCATCTGGAAGCCGTTGCAGATGCCGAGAACGGGCATGCCGGAGTTCGCGGCGGCGATGACCTCGGTCATGATCGGCGAGAGGCTCGCGATGGCACCGCACCGAAGGTAGTCGCCGTAGCTGAACCCACCGGGCAGGATGAGTGCGTCGACGCCCTCGAGGTCGTGCGAGCCGTGCCAGAGGGCGACGGGCTCTCCGCCGGCGATGCGCACGGCGCGCTGGGCGTCGCGATCGTCGAGTGAACCCGGGAAGGTGATGACTCCGACGCGGGTGGCCATCAGACCGCGGCCTCGACAACGTGGATGCCGACGACGTCTTCGATGACGGCGTTGGAGAGGATCTCCTCGGCGACGGTGCGCACCTCGGCGAGGATCGCGTCGTCGACGGGGCCGTCGACCACGATCTCGAACCGCTTGCCGATGCGCACTGAGGCGAAGGTGCTGGTGCCGAGGCGGGCGAGGGCACCGGCGACGGCCTTGCCCTGCGGGTCGAGCAGTTCGGCCTTGGGCATGGTCTCGACGATGATCGTGGTCACCTGAGGCTCCGTCCGGGAGAAGAGAGGGGGATGCCACCGATTCTATCCGGTCGGCGCCGCGCGCTTCGTCCCGGGGGTGACGCCCGCCCGGGTGCCGAGTAGCGTTGCGGTGGGTGGATGAGGGAGGAACGACGGATGCCGATCGGACCAGTGGAGGTGCTCGTGCTGACGTTCCCCGAGGGCGACGGCCTGCGGGCCATCGCCGGGGAACTCGAGACCCTCGTCGACGGCGGGAAGATCGCCGTGATCGATGCCATCGTCGTGACTCGTGACGCCGAGGGTGTGATCTCGGCGCGCGACATCGAGCAGGACGAGGTGCCGGGATTCGAGCGCTTCGCCCCCGACCCGCGTGACCTGCTGAGCGACTCGGATGCCGAGATCGTCGGGGAGGCCCTCGAGCCCGGATCCGTGGCGCTGGTGCTGGCGGTCGAGCACCGCTGGGCGTTCCGCCTCTACGAGGTGCTGCGTGAACAGGGCGGAGAGGTGGCGCTGCACGTGCAGATCGACCACGAGGACGCCGTCGCGGCACTCGTCGACTGATTCGATTCCCAGAATCGGCTGGTAGACAGAACTCGGAACGAGGGGAACCACATGCTCATCGGACGACGCTTCGGGCGACCCGGACTGATCGGCACCGTCGCGCGCACGGCCGTGATCACTGGCACCGCAGCCATGACCGCCGGCGCGATTGCCCACCACCAGCAGCAGAAGTACGCCACGGCGCAGGATGCCGAGGCCTACGAGCGCGAGCAGGATGCCGAGAAGTACGGCACCGTTCCCCAGTACGCGGCGCCGGCTGCGGCATCCGCGACCACCGATCCCCTCATCGAGAAGATCAACCAGCTCGCGGCACTGCACGCGAGCGGAGTGCTGACCGACGCCGAGTTCAGTGAGGCCAAGGCCAAGCTCCTCGCCGGCTGAACGGTTCGGCCCCTCTGCAGGATGCGGCGGTGCGGGTGCTCGCCGCCATGCTGGCGCGCGTCTGACGGACGGCGTCGATGCGCCCGAACGCCCGAACGCCCGAACACCCGAACGCCCGCGCGCCCGCTCGGCGGCGCATCGATCCGAGTTGCACTCCAACGCTTCCAGGCGTAATATTCCAAGTGGAATAATCAGTGCGGGGCATCCCGCCGATGGAAGCAACTCATGACCGGTCTCCCTCCCCTCGGAATCGCAGCGCTCGCGTTGCTCGCCGAGCGACCCATGCACCCGTACGAGATGTACCAGGTGCTGATCCACCGTCGCGAGGACCGCAACGTCAAAGTGCGGCCGGGCTCGCTCTATCACGCGGTCGACAAGCTCGAGGAGCACGGCCTCGTCACGGCGACCGGAGTCGAGCGCGAGGGCAACCGGCCCGAGCGCACGAGCTACGCGATCACGGATGCGGGGCGCGAGATGCTCCTGTCGAAGATCGTGTCGATGCTCTCGACCCCGGCCGACGAGTACCCGGAGTTCCCACTCGCCATCGCCAATGCGTTCATGCTGCCTGCCGAACAGGTCGTCGACCTGCTGGGCCAGCGGCGCGAGCGCATCGCCGAGCAGGTCGCCTCGCTCGAGGCAGCCGGCAGGGCAGTGCAGAGCATCGAGCTCCCCGCCCGTTTCTGGCTCGACGCGAACTTCCAGCTCGCCATGCTGCGCGCGAAGCTCGCGTGGCTGGATGCCACCATCCCCGACATCGCCGACGGCACCATCGACTGGTCGTCGCCCATCCCGTCCAACCTGAAAGACACAATCGCATGAACACCGAACCAACCAAGCCATGGCCGGCCCTCTGGGCGCTCGTCCTCGGCTTCTTCATGATCCTCGTCGACTCGACGATCGTCTCCATCGCCAATCCGGCGATCATGCGCGATCTCGACGCCGACATCACCGAAGTGATCTGGGTGACGAGCGCCTACCTGCTCGCCTACGCCGTGCCGCTGCTGGTCACCGGACGGTTGGGTGACCGCTTCGGCCCGAAGCGCATCTACCTGATCGGCCTCGTCGTCTTCACCCTCTCCTCGTTGTGGTGCGGCCTGTCGGACAGCATCGAGATGCTCATCCTCGCGCGCGTCGTGCAGGGACTCGGAGCCGCGCTCATGACGCCGCAGACCATGGCCGTCATCACGCGCATCTTCGCTCCGCAGAAGCGCGGTGCGGCCATGGCGATCTGGGGCGCCACGGCCGGCGTCGCGACCCTCGTCGGCCCGATCCTCGGCGGCGTGCTCGTCGACGGCTTCGGCTGGGAGTGGATCTTCATCGTCAACGTGCCCGTCGGCATCGTGGGCTTCATCCTCGCCTGGCGCCTGGTGCCGAACCTGACGACGCACTCGCACCGCTTCGACTGGCTCGGCGTCATCCTCAGCGCCGTCGGCATGTTCCTGCTCGTCTTCGGAATCCAGGAGGGTGAGAAGTACGACTGGGGAACGATCGTCGGCCCGATCACGGTCTGGGGCCTCATCATCGCGGGAATCGTGATCTTGGTCGCATTCGTGGTCTGGCAGCACTTCAACCGGGCTGAGCCGCTCCTCCCCCTCGGGCTCTTCCGCGATCGCAACTTCTCGGTCGCCAACATCGGGATCACCCTCGTCGGCGTCGCGATCACGGCGCTGCCGCTGCCGCTGGCGTTCTTCTACCAGGTCGCTCGCGGCCTCACCCCGACGCAGGCCGCGCTCATGCTGGTTCCGATGGCGGTCGCCGTCATCGTGCTGGCGCCCGTCGTCGGTCGCCTCATGGGCAAGGTGCCCGCCAAGTGGATCGCCTTCACCGGGTTCGTGATCATCACGATCTCGCTCGCGATGTACTCCTTCATGCTGTCGCCCGACGTGCCGCTGGCGCTGCTCCTCATCCCGTCGGCACTGCTCGGCATCGGCCAGTCCGGGATCTGGTCGCCGCTCGCCTCCAGCGCGACGTACAGCCTGCCGCCTCAGCAGGCCGGCGCCGGCTCGGGCGTGTACAACACGACTCGTCAGGTGGGCTCCGTGCTCGGAAGCGCGGCCATCGCGGCCCTCATCAGTTCACGTCTCGCGGCCAACCTCCCGGGCTTCTCGGCGTCCGCCGCCGAGTCAGCGGGAGGCGGCCAGGCGCTGCCTGCAGCGATCGCCGGTCCGTTCACGGATGCCATGAGCCAGTCGCTGTGGTTGAGCACCGCAGCCTTCGCCGTCGCGGCGATCGTCGTGCTGTTCTTCGAGAAGCCCAAGAAGAACGTCACGTGGGTCGGCACCGGCTCCACCGCGGCCGTGGACCTCGAGTCGGCCAAGTAGGCCAGGCACACGACGAAGGCGCCTCCGGGATTCCGGGGGCGCCTTCGTCGTTCCTGCGCTGCCGGGCGCACGGGCTGTTGTGCTCAGGCCAGTCCGGCCTGTTCGCGCAGCACCCCGCGCAGGGTCTCGCGCACGGCCGTGAGGCCGGCATGGGTCTCCTCGAAGCTGGTGGAGAGCGGCGAGAGGCCGATGCGGAGGCCGCCGGGATCGCGGTAATCGGGGATGACGTCCTGCTCCCAGAGCAGTGCCGTCACCTCGCGCATGGCGGGATGCGAGAGCGTCACGTGGCCGCCGCGGCGCTCGGCATCCCGAGGTGAAGCGACACTCACGCCGAGCGGGGCGAGCCAGTCGTCGGCGAGGGTGATCGCGAACTCGGTGAGGGCGACAGACTTGGCCCGCACGGCCTCGATGCCGGCATCCGCGATCATGGCGATGGTGTCCTGCATGGCGAGCATGCCCACGATCGCCGGGGTGCCGCTGATGAAGCGTCTGATGCCCGGTGCCGGAACGTACTCCGGCCCCATGGCGAAGGCGTCAGCAGTGCCGAGCCAGCCGCGGATGGGCTGAGCCAGCACCTCCTGCAGATCGGCGCGCACGTATCCGAAGGCCGGAGACCCCGGGCCGCCGTTGAGGTATTTGTAGGTGCAGCCGACGGCCAGGTCGACGCCCCAGGCGTCGAGTTCGGTCGGCACCGATCCGGCCGAGTGGCAGAGGTCCCAGAGCACGAGCGCGCCGGCGTCGTGGGTGATGCGCGTGATCGCCGGAACATCCGCGAGGAAGCCCGAGCGGTAGGCCACGTGGCTGAGCACGACGAGGGCGGTCTGCGGTCCGACGACGGCGGCGACCTGATCGGGCGTCACGCCGGACTCGGTGTCGGCGACGATCCAGCGGATGCTCATGCCGCGCTCGCCGGCGATGCCGTCGAGCACGTAGCGGTCGGTCGGGAAGTTGTCGGTGTCGACGACGATCTCGGTGCGGGCCGGATCGCGGGCGATCTGGGCGTCGACGGCGGCGCGCGCCAGCTTGTAGAGGGTGACCGTCGTCGAGTCGCCGATGTAGGTCTGACCGGATGCCGCGCCCAGTGCCGCGCGCCCGAGGGCGTCGCCGATCGCGAACGGGAGGTCGAGCCACTCCTCGTCCCAGCCGCGGATGAGCCTGCCGCCCCACGCCTCGGCCACGAAGCGCTGCAGCCGCTCGCCCGTCGCGATGGTGGGCCGCCCGAGGGAGTTGCCGTCGAGGTACGCGACGACGGCGTCGGGGGAGGCGCCGTCGGCGGCATCCGTCACCCCGACGAAGCGCCTGCGCAGGTGCGCGAGCCCGTCGGAGCGGTCCATGCGTCGCGCGAACGACAGATGCGGATCGGGGGTCATGCCAGGGTCTCCTCGAGGTAGTCGATGGTGGTGCCGCGTGCCGTCGAGAGCCACGCCGGAACGTCTGCTGGTCGCTGCGGGGGCAGGCCCGGCACCCAGCTGAAGCGCGGACCGATGACGTCTGGGGCCCATGACCCCGCGATCGACTCGACCACGGAGTCGCGGTCGAGCCCGGCATCGGCGATGGCGCTGAGCTCGCGGGCGTTCACCCCGACGGGCAGCGGTCCGTTGCCGAGGTCGGTGCCGTAGCGCACGCGCCCGCCGGCGGCGGCGAAGCGGCGCAGGTTGTCCTGCGCTACGACGAAGGCACGGGTGGGGGCGCCCCAGCCGTGGATGTCGAGGGTCGAGATGACGGCGGTGCCGGCCCGCGACATGCGGGCGATGAGCTCGGTGTCGAGCTGCTCGCTGAACGGCGTGTGGGCGAAGGCGTTCACTCCGGCATCGAGCGCTCGCCTGGCCATGCCGGCGCCCTCGGTGTGCGCTGCGACCGGAACCCCGTGGGCACGGGCGGCGAGCACGATGGCGGTCAACAGGTCGTCACTCGGAACCGGACCCGCGACCGAGTTCAGGGTGACCTTGATGACCGATGCCCCGAGGGCGACCTGCGCCCGCACGGCCTTCTCGGCCTCGGCGGGGTCGGCCAGCTCGATCGCGGCGCCGGCCGGAGCCCAACCGCTCGCCGCCGGGTAGCCGCCGGTGCAGGTGAGCATGCCGCCGGCGATGCGCACCTCGGGCAGGGTGGAACCCGGATAGCGGCTGTCGGTGTGCCACTCGGCGGCCGCATCCGGAATCCAGCCGAGGTCGACGACGCTGGTGATCCCGGCCGGCAGCAGGCGTTCCGCGTCGATGAGCCCGAGATGCACGTGATGGTCGGAGAGCCTGGGGAAGAGGGTGCCCGGCAGCTCGAGGTCCGGCGTGGCTGTCGCATCCGCCGACGGATGCAGCAGGCCGTCGCGCACCGTGAACCGCGTGCGTCCGTGCCAGCCGGCCGCCCAGTACTCCTCCACTCCGAGGAGGAGGCCCTCCTCGATCATGCCGGAGGCTCGTGCGCGGCCGGCGGCTGCCCGATCTCGGTGCGCACGGCGTACAGCTCTGGGAAGAAGGTGAGCTCGAGCGCCTTCTGCAGGAAGGAGGCACCCGTAGACCCGCCGGTGCCGGTCTTCATGCCGATGGTGCGCTGCACTGTCTTCAGGTGCCTGAACCGCCAGAGCTGGAAGTTCTCCTCGAGGTCGACGAACTCCTCGCAGGCCTCGTAGGCCGACCAGTTGTCGTGGGCGTTCTCGTAGATGGCACGGATGACGCCGACGAGCGACTCGTCGAAGACCCACGCCTCGGTGACATCGCGGTCGAGGATGTGCTGCGGCACGGCGTGCCCGGTGCGAGCGAGGTAGCGCAGGAACTCGTCGTAGATGCTGGGCGCCTCGAGCAGCTCGGAGAGCAGGGCGTGAGCCGTTGCATCCGATTCGAACACGCTCAGCATGCGGCGGTTCTTGTTGCCGAGGACGAACTCGACGGCGCGGTACTGGTAGGACTGGAAGCCGCTGGAGTTCCCGAGGAAGCCGCGGAACTCGGCGTACTCGGTGGGCGTCAGGGTCGCCAGCACCGACCACTGCTCGGTGAGGGTGCGCTGGATGTGCTTGACCCTGGCGACGCGCTTGAGGGCCTGCGGCAGCTCGTCGGCCCGCAGCAGGTCGCGGGCGCTGGCGAGCTCATGGAGCATGAGCTTCAGCCAGAGCTCGGTGGTCTGGTGCTGGATGATGAACAGCAGCTCGTCGTGGTGCTCAGGCGTGCTCACCGGGTTCTGGGCACTCAGCAGGGTCTCGAGGTCGAGGTAGCCGCCGTAGCTCATGCGCTCCCGGAAGTCCGTGACGATGCCCGCGTCGAACTCGCGCGTGTTCTTCTCGATCGCCAACTGCTGCCTCCCGGTACGTGGTGCTCCAGCCTAACGAGTGGTCGTCGTCGGCCCACGCCTTCCTGTTGGCTGAACGACAGCCGATTAAGTTGTGCACAACACAATTGTGTGCGACCGTTAATGCATGGCCATCGACACAGCACCCGCGACGACGACGTCGCCGGACTCCGCGCAGTCATCCCCTCTCGACCCGCTGGTGTGCTTCGCGCTCTACCGCGCCTCGCACGCCACGAGCGTCGCCTACCGCGAGCTGCTCGCTCCGTGGGGACTCACCTACACGCAGTACCTCGTGCTCGTGCTGCTCTGGACCGAGGGGACGGCATCCGTCCGCCGTCTGGGCGGCCACCTCGGCCTCGACTCCGGCACGCTCTCGCCGCTGCTCAAGCGGCTCGAGGAGCGCGGCCTGGTCGAGCGTCGCCGCGGCGCGACGGCGACACGCGACGACCGCGTCGTGACAGTGTCACTCACCGAACGGGGCACCGAACTCCGCACCGAACTCGAAGACGTTCCGCGCTGTGTCGCGGAAGCGACCCGGCTCTCGGCCGAGACCGCACCTGCACTCCTGCAGACACTGCGCGAGCTGACCGCCGGGATGAACGAGGTGACCGTCGGGCTGCGCACGCCGACGGATGCCGCAACCCACGAAAGAAGATGATGGACGTTCTCTACACCGCCGAAGCCCTCTCGACCGGCGAGGGCCGCAACGGCCACGTGCGCTCGACCGACGGACGAATCGACCTCGAGATGGCCATCCCGGCAGGCATGGGCGGATCCGGCCTCGGCTCGAACCCCGAACAGCTCTTCGCCGCCGGCTACGCCGCCTGCTTCCACTCGGCGCTGCACGCCGTGGCGCGCGGCCAGAAGGTCAAGCTCGTCGACTCCACAGTCGGCGGTCGCGTCGACATCACGCCCAACGGTCAGGGCGGGTTCCAGCTCTCCGTTCTGCTCGAGGTCTCGCTGCCCGACGTCGAGCCCGAGCAGGCGCAGTCCCTGATCGACGCCGCACACCAGGTGTGCCCGTACTCCAACGCCACCCGCGGCAACATCGAGGTGACGATCGAGCTCGCGGACTGAAATGGCGAGGTGAAAACCCGGTCGACTTCGTCGGCCACGTTCGGTGCCTATTCGCTGAAAGGCGGGAGTCGGAACCCGGTCGACTTCGTCGGCCACGTTTCGATTCCCGCCTTTCAGCTGTGCTGCGCAAGCTGCTCGACTCCCCGCATTCACTGCGGGCGGGCCGCTACGGGGCCACGGTGACGCGGATCGCGTTCGCCCACGGATCCTCGAAGGCGACGGTCCGTCCGTCGTCACGCGTCTTCACGCCGTAGTGCCGCATCCGTTCGTCGAGGGCCCCGATGTCATCGGCGCCCGGCACGATGATGTCGACCTGGCCGAGACCGAGGGCGAGCCGACGACGGCCGGCTCCCGAACTGTTCCAGGTGTTCATGGCCATGTGGTGGTGGTATCCGCCGGCCGAGACGAACAGCGCCGAGTCGCCGAGCGCCGCCGTGGTCTCGAAGCCCAGCTTGTCGACGTAGAACGCTCGCGCGCTCGCCACATCGCCGACCGAGAGGTGCACATGGCCGACCATCGCCGAGCCGACGGGCGCGGCGGCGGCCGCCGTTACCGCCTCCTCGGTGATGTGCTCCTGCAGGTAGGCGTTCGGGTCGAGGTAGAGCGTCGCCATCTCGATCTGGCCGTGCGCCCAGCTCCAGGTGGTGCGGGCGCGATCCCAGTAGAGCTCGACCCCGTTCCCCTCGGGGTCGGTGAAGTAGAACGCCTCGCTCACCAGGTGGTCGGCGCTTCCGGTGAAGGTTCCGGGGTAGCGGGTCGCGACGGAGTAGATCGCCAGGGCCAGGGTCGACTGCGTGTCGAACACTATGGCCGTGTGGAAGAGGCCGGCGCTGCGCGGCTCGGCCGACCTCAGCTCGGGCGAGTGCAGCAGGATGATGACCGGCGTCGCGCCGCGCCCGAGCACAGCCGTGCTGCCATCGTTCGCCAGGAGTTCGAGGGTGACGCCGTCGCGGTAGTAGGCGATCATCGCGTCGAGGTCACCCACCCGCAGCGTCACCGCACCCATCCCGGTGTCGGCGGCGAGGAGGTCTGAGGCCGAAGTCGTCATAGTTGTAGCAACAACTGATGTCGGGAGCGTATTCCGGCCGCGGTCAGTCCTGGTGCAACTGCACCAGGTTGCCGCATCCGTCGTCGAACACCGCCGTCGTGCCGTACGGCGTGGTCTCGGGCTCGGTGTGGATGACCACGCCGCTCGCCCGCAGGCGTTCGAGCTCGGCAGCGACATCCGGCACCCCGAAGACCATGGCCGGGATCTCGCTGGAGTGCAGGCCCTGCCTGTAGCTGAGCGCGAGCGGATTGTCGCTCGGCTCGAGCAGCAGGCCGACGCCGTCGGTGTCGCCGGGCGCCCGCACGACGTAGAGGTGGTGCTCGGGCATGACGAGAGCCTCCTCGAAGCCGAGGGTCTCGGTGTAGACGGCGAAGGCCGCGGCCGGGTCGTCGACATGGATGCTGCACATCTTCACTCGCATGCCAGCCACGGTACCGGCGGGTCGCCGCCGATGCCACCTTCGCCCGTCACTGCGGCGGTGACGCGATCGAGCGGTGCTCGTGGGTGATCAGCCAGCATCCCCCGATGCGCCGCAGCCCCGTGGTCACGTGCAACCAGACCTGAGCGCGACGTGCGCCGAAAGGTGTGGCGGTGAAGTGATCGAGGCTGTGAGCGAACGCCACGTCGTCGCCGACGACGATGGACAGATCGAGGATCGAGTAGTCGAGGGAGTCCTCGAAGGTCCTGAACCAGTCGCGGAGGGCGGCGGCATCCGTCACGGCATGATCCCGTCCGTGACGGGCGGGGGTGATGTCGAAGCCGGTCGATCCGGGGGCATGGCGCGAGACGAGGTAATCGGCGTCCATGGCCTTGACGGCCGCGCCGCGTTTCGTGAGCAGCCAGCCGATCTCGGCCTCGTCGATCTCGCGGTCGATCTCGGTCTCGTCGACCCTGCGGTCGAGGTCGATCAGGGTGGTCATGGTCGTCTCCTGTTCCGCGCCCTGATGGGCGCTCATCAGGACGACGAACGGATGCCGCCGGAATTCGACAGCTGCCGGAGACCCGAGCTCAGGCGGCGTCGCCGGTGAGGCGCTCGAGCAGCTCCCGGTAGCGCAGGGCCGTGCGCTCGACGATCTCGCTCGGCAGGGTGGGCGGCGGCGTGACGCCGTCGTCCTCCCAGTTGGCCGCGAGCCAGTCGCGCACGATCTGCTTGTCGAAGCTGGCCATGCGTTCGGTCGGTGTCGTGCCGCTGTTCCAGGCCTCGGCATCCCAGTACCGGCTGGAGTCGCTGGTGAGAACCTCGTCGGCGAGGGTGGTGACCCCGGTCTCGCGGTCGGCACCGAACTCGAACTTGGTGTCGGCGAGGATGACCCCGCGGCCCTCGGCCACGTGCGAGGCCTGGGCGAAGATCGCCAGCGAGAGGTCGCGCAGCTCGGCGGCGACGTCGGGGCCGACCAGCTCGACGGTCTGCTCGAAGTCGATGTTCTCGTCGTGCTCGCCCATCGGCGCCTTGTACGCCGGGGTGTAGATGGGCTCGGGCAGGCGGTCGCCGTTGTTCAGCCCGGCCGGAAGCGGCAGGCCGCACACCGTCTGCGTCGCCTGGTACTCCTTCCAGCCCGATCCGGTGAGGTAGCCGCGCACGACGCACTCGATCGGGAACATGTCGAGCTTCTTGACCAGCATCGACCGACCCGAGACGGATGCGGGAATGCGGCTGGATCCGTCGACCCTGTGGTCTGGCACGAGATGGTTCGGCACGCGCAGCTGGTCGAACCACCACAGGCTGAGGGTCGTGAGCAGTTCGCCCTTGCCCGGGATGCCGGGCTCGAGGGCGTGGTCGAAGGCGCTGACGCGATCGCTGGCGACCACGAGCATGGTGGCATCCGACGGGTCGACGGGTTCGTAGAGGTCGCGCACCTTGCCCGAGTACACCCGGGTGAAGCCGGGGACGGCCTCATCGCCCGGGGCTGGCGTCTGGTCTGGCGTCTGTCCTGGCGTCGCGGTCACGCGCCCAGTCTACTTTCGCGGGGCGGGGCGCACGATGCGCCGATCGCGGCAGGCGGCAGGCGGCAGGCGGCAGGCGGCAGGCGGCAGGCGGTAGCTGGCAGCCGGCGGCTCAGGAGACCTTCGCGGCGATGTCGGTGCGGAACTGGCCGCCCTCGAGGGCGATGCGGCCGAGGGCGTCGTAGGCGCGTGCTCGCGCCTCGCCGAAGTCGGAGCCGACGGCCACGACGCTGAGCACGCGACCCCCCGTGGCGACGAGCTCGCCTGCGGCGTCGGTTCCCTCGGCCCCGTGGGCCGTGGCGGCGTGGGCGAGGTGCACGCCCTCGACGGCTGCGGCATCCGCGAGACCGTGCAGGATGCGTCCGGTGATGGGCGGCTCGGGGTAGTTCTCGCTGGCGATCACGACGGTGACGGCGACGTCGTCGGAGAAGACCGGACGATCGTGATCGCCGAGGGAACCCGTGGCAGCGGCCAGGAGGAGTCCGGCGAGCGGTGTCTCGAGGCGGGGCAGCACGACCTGCGTCTCGGGGTCTCCGAAGCGGGCGTTGAACTCGATGACCCGGATGCCCTTCGAGGTGAGGATGAGGCCGCAGTACAGCAGACCGACGAAGGGTGTTCCCTCCGCCGCGAGCTGGCGCACCGTCGGGAGGGCGATGGTCTCGATGACCTCGTCGACGAAAGCCTGCTCCGAGCCGAACTCGTCGGCGAGCCACGGCAGCGGTGAGTAGGCGCCCATGCCGCCGGTGTTGGGGCCGGCGTCGCCGTCGAGCAGGCGCTTGAAGTCCTGCGCCGGCGAGAGCGGCAGCACATGCTCTCCGTCGGAGAGCAGGAAGAGCGAGACCTCCTGGCCGTCGAGGAACTCCTCGATCAGCACGCCTCCGCGCGGAGCCCACTGGGCTGCGTGGGCGACGGCGGCCCTGCGGTCGCTCGTCACGAGCACGCCCTTGCCCGCGGCGAGGCCGTCGGCCTTCACGACATACGGCGCTCCGAACTCGTCGAGAGCGGCGGATGCCTCCTCCACGGTGGCCGCACGCACGGCCCGCCCCGTGGGCACGCCCGCGGCGTCCATGATGCGCTTGGCGAAGGTCTTCGATCCCTCGAGGGCGGCCGCGGCCTGATCGGGGCCGAACACGGGGATGCCGGCGGCGCGGACGGCGTCGGCCACTCCGGCGACGAGCGGGGCCTCGGGGCCGACGACCACGAGGTCGACGCCGTGCTCGGTGGCGAGGGCGGCGACGGCCGCGGGATCCTCGGCGTCGATCGGGAGTACGGGAACGTCGCCCGCGATACCCGCGTTGCCCGGTGCCGCGATGACCTCGTGTGCGGCGGGGTCGGCGAGCAGAGCGGTGATGATGGCGTGCTCGCGCGCGCCCGGCCCCAGAACGAGAATCTTCACGCCCTCAAGGGTAGGGGATGCGCCGAG
The DNA here is from genome assembly GCF_001422325.1 of Leifsonia sp. Leaf264. Lineage (GTDB taxonomy): Bacteria > Actinomycetota > Actinomycetes > Actinomycetales > Microbacteriaceae > Orlajensenia. The sequence continues at coordinate 584,267 of NZ_LMMR01000006.1, read as the reverse complement.
TCGCCCACTTCAGCCAGTCGCGTCCGCCTGCCACTGGCTGAAGTGGGCAACTCGGCGGGGGCGCGGGAAGATGGAGGCATGGGACGCGCACGCATTGACGAAGGTCTGGGGCTCGCCGCGCTGCGGCAGTGGCAGGCGGATGCGGCATCCGCGAGTCGCGACACGACGGCGACGGCCGTGCGGTTCACTCTGCAGGCTCTCGCCGATCGTGCCCCGGGCAACACCGTGGAGGTGCGGGTGCCGCCGTTCGGAGCGACGCAGTGCATCGAGGGACCCCGGCACACGCGCGGAACGCCGCCGAACGTGATCGAGACCGATGCCGCGACCTGGTTGGCGCTCGCCACCGGCGCCGAGGCCTGGGACGATGCGCTGGCGTCGGGCCGGGTGCACGCCTCGGGCCAGCGGGCGCAACTCGACGGGCTGTTGCCGGTGGTGCGGTAGCTGCCGCACTCCGCTCGTAGAGCGACGTGAGCGCCGCGACCGCCGCGGACTCCGTCCGGGCCTCAGCGAGCGGGACAGGCGGGGGTCACCGCAGCGGAAGGATCAGCGGCGCCCCCGTGCGCGGATGCGGGATCACCTCGACGGCCTGTCCGTAGACCTCGGTGATGCGCTCGGCCGTGAGGACCGCATCCGGGCTCCCGGATGCCACCAGGCGCCCACCAGCGAGCAGCGTGATGCGATCGGCATATGCTGCCGCCAGGTTGAGGTCGTGCAGCACGACCACCACGGTGTCCCCGGCCCGTGAGCGAGACCGGGCTATGCGCAGCACGTCCTCCTGATGGCGCAGGTCGAGGGCGGCCGTCGGCTCGTCGAGCAGCAGCGTCGGCGCAGCCTGGGCGAGCACCCGGGCCAGCGCCACCCTCGCCCGTTCACCTCCGGACAGTGACGGCACCGTGCGTGCAGTGAGATGGACGACATCGGTCTCGGCGACGGCCGCGGCGATCAGGCGCTCGTCGTCGTCCTCGGCGGGGGTTCCGCGCCAGGGCGCGCGCCCCATGGCGACGACCGCGCCCGCCGTGAACGGGAAGAACACGTCGTGCTGCTGCAACAGCACGGCGCGGGTGCGCGCCAGTTCGCGCAACCGCCACGAACCGATCGGCCGGCCCTGCACCTGCACGCTCCCGGATGTCGCAGCGCGGTCGCCCGCGAGCACTCCGAGCAGCGTCGACTTGCCGGCGCCGTTGGGCCCGATGAGGGCGTGCACCTCGCCGGGCCGCGCCTCGAAGTCGACGCCGTCGAGCAGGGTGGCGCCGTCGATGACGACGCCGACGCCGCAGGCGGAGAGGACGGGGTCGAGGGGGAGGGCGGCATCCGTCACGGCAGCCGGGAGCGTCACCTCGGCCTGCGCCGTCATGCCCAGCCCCCGGCTCGCCGGCGCGTGCGACGCAGCAGCCAGAAGAAGAACGGTCCGCCGATGAGCGAGGTGAGCAGGCCGATGGGCAGGTCGGCCATCGGCACGGCGGTGCGCGCGACGAGGTCGGCGGCGAGGAGCAGCACGGCTCCGCCGAGCACGCTCGCAGCGAGCAGCGCCCGGTGCGCCGGGCCGATGATCATGCGCATGAGGTGTGGCACCACGAGGCCGACGAAGGCGATGATGCCCGCGAAGGCCACCGCCGCGCACACCAGCACGGCGACGACCACCACCACCACGATGCGAACGCCCTCGACGTTGACGCCGAGGTGACGGGCGCCGCGCTCGCCGAGGGAGAACAGGTCGAGGGTGCGGGCGAGCAGGAACGCCACGACGAGCCCGGCGATCACGAGCGGCGCGACGACGGCGACCTGCTGCCAGCGCGATCCGTTGAGCGATCCGAGCTGCCAGAACACGATCTGCTCGCGGGATCCGGCATCGCCGAGGAACATCAGCAGGGCCAGAGCTGCTCCGGCGAAGGCGTTCACGGCGATGCCCGTGAGCACCAGCGTCACGACCTCGGTCTTTCCGCCGGAGCGGCTCGAGAGGTAGACGAACAGCGTGGTGACGAGTCCGGCGGCGAAGGCGGCCACGGCGATGGTCCACTCGCCGAGGAAGGCCCAGCCGAACACGATCGAGGCCGCCGCTCCCAGGGCCGCGCCTGACGAGACTCCCACGACGCCGGGCTCGGCGAGGGGGTTCGCGAACACGGCCTGCATCAGGGTTCCGGCGGCGGCCAGGGCGGCGCCGATGACCACGGCCATGATGATGCGGGGAAAGCGGATGCTCCAGAGCGCAGCATCCGTCGTCGGAACCGCCGCGGGCGGCACGTCGACGCCGAGTCCGCGCAGCAGCGAGTTCCACACCTCGCCAGGCGCTATGGGCAGCTGGCCGCTGCAGGCGGCGATGAGCATGACGGCGACGAGGGCGACGGCGAGGCCGGCGAAGAGGAGGACCGCTCGAGTCGGACGACGTCGATCCGCGGATGCCGCAGCCGGCGCGGCCTCCGTCGGCTCGGCGCGGCTCGGCGACGCGGGGGAGGACGGCGGGGTGACGGCATCCGTCACCAGGTCACTCACTCGACTCTCCGGAATCACCGGCGGCGCCCGCCACGGGACCCGAGGCCTCGGGGGCGTAGATCGCCCGGGCGAGGGCGTCGAGCACCTGAGCACTGCGCGGGCCGAAGCTCAGGATGTCGGTGTCGTTCATGTCGACGAAGCGGCGGTTCTCGCCCGCCGGCGTCGCGGCGAGGGCTGGCACGGCAGTGAGCAGTCCATCGACGCCGTCGACGGACTCGAGCCCCTTCGTCATGAGCAGTACGACGTCGGGCGCGGCCTGGATGAGCGCCTCGGCCGTCACCGGGCGCATGCCGGTCCAGCCGATCTCGCCGGCGACGTCGACGCCGTCGAGTGCGCGGATGAGGGAGTCGGCGCCGGACTCCTCGCCGAAGAGGTAGTAGACGCCCGCGGATCCCCGCACGTAGAGGAACAGGATGCGCGGCCTGTCGGCGACATCGGTGGGGGCGACGGCGTCGATCTCGGCCCGCGTCGCGTCGATCTCGTTCTCGACCCGGTCGGTGAGGGAGGCGCCGGTGTCGATCACTCCGAGGGCGGCGGCCACCTGGGCCACGAGCTCGCCGACGGTCTCGATGCTGCGCTCCTTCGTGACGATCACGACCGGGATGCCGGCATCGCGGAGCTGGGCGATCACGTCGCGCGGTCCGAGCGTCGTGTCCGTGATGACGACGGTGGGGGCGAGGGCGATGATCGGCTCCGCGGAGAGGGTGTGGCCGTCGGCGGTGACGACGGGGAGGTGCACGGCCTCGGGGAAGCCGGTCGATCCGTCGCGTCCGACGACCTGGTCGCCGAGCCCGAGGCCGAAGACCGTGGCGGCGATGGCGCCGGTGATGTCGAGCGGGAGGATGCGGGAGGCATCCGTAACGGTCACGCTCGTGCCCTGCACGTCGGTGACGGTGACGGGCAGGGCGGGCGTCGTCGTCGAGCTCACGGCCTCGACGTGGGCGTCGAGCAGGCAGGCCGTCGATGGACCGGCGACATCCGACGGGTCGGGCGCGAGATCGAGTTCGGTGAGCGCCTGGCCCGAGCCGATGCACTGCGGCTGAGTCATCTCTTCGGGCGCCGCCGAGGAGGGGCCCGCAGCGCAGCCGGCAAGGGTCAGCAGGCTCGCGACGGCCGCGGCGAGGGCCGGGAGAATTTGGCGGCGGACGGGGCGCGAGAGAGGAGTCAGCATGGCTTGATTAGGTTAGCCTAACCTTAGAATTGACAACGGATGCCGCGTCTGGATACGTTAGGCAAGCCTAAGCTAACTCAGGCGATCCACCCCTCGCAAACCCGCACGCGCCCGGCAGCACCGCCGCTCAACGCGTGCCTTCGTCCTGCCTTGGAGCACCCGCGTCGTGAATCACCCGCATCCGCCGTCCTCGACTTACCGCCGCATTCTCGCGGCGCTCACCGTGACACTGCTGGCGGCCGGAGGTGTGTTCGCCACCGGCGCCCCGGCGCTCGCCGACGACATCGTCGCCGTCTCGACGCCGGCGGCCACCGCCGAGCCGACTGCCACGCCGACGTCGGAGCCGGCTACGGAACCGACGGCGGAGCCGGCGCCGGATGCCGCCCCTGAGGCGACTCCCGCCCCGGAAGCCCCCGCCCCGGAGGCCCCCACCCCCGAGGCTCCGGCCCAGACGGCCGCGCCCTCGCCCGAGCCGAGCAGTGAGCCCGCGCCGGCCGCCGAGTCCCCGGCTCCGACCCCGGCCGCCACGACGACTCCGGCACCGAAGGCCCAGGCCGCGCCACTCGCCGCCGTGGCTGCGGCGCCCGTCATCACCGCGACGCAGGCTCCGGCATCCGGTGGCACCATCACCGTGACCGGCAGCGGCTTCGCCGGCGTCTCGCCCGGCATCTACCTGGGCCTCGGCCCTGTCGGTCTCGCCGGCTTCTACGCCGGCAGCTCGAGCCTGGTCTCAAGCGAGACCGTGTGGATCGCCGTCGGAAACCCCCAGGGCGAGTCGGGTGCCGGCAAGAGCGCTCCGATGCAGGCTGATGGAACGTTCTCTCTCACCGTCACGGTTCCCGCCCCGAGCACGGCGACCCCCGCCTACGCGCTCTACACCTCGAAGGCCCACGGCCAGGGGTTCAGCGACCCGAGCCAGAACACGATCACGCCTGTCGCCTACGCGCCGGCGCCGCTGCCGACGCCGACCGTCACCGTGTCGAAGACGACGAACCTGAACCCCGACGGCGACACCGTCACCGTGCGCGGCACGGGCTTCGTGCCGAACGCGCCGACCACGTCGGGCACGCGTCCGCCGCTGGCCGGCAAGTTCACCGGCGCCTACGTGACCTTCGGCCGCTTCGCCGATGTGTGGAAGCCGACCGAGAACGCAGCCACGAGCGCCCGGGTGGGCCTGCAGACCTACTGGGCCGTCAACGCGGCCGACATGGCGACCATCGGCGGCCCTGCTGCGGGCGCGATCGAGATCGAGCCCGACGGCACCTTCGAGGTCGAGGTCCCCGTCTCCGCGGTGAACCCGAAGGATCCGGGAACGGGCAACTACGGCATCTACACCTACCCCGGCGGTGGCGCGAAGTACGCCGCCTTCGAGACGGCGACCGCGCTGACCTTCGCCGAGAAGCTGCCGACGCCGACCGTCACGGTCTCGAAGACGACGAACCTCAACCCCGATGGCGACACGGTCACCGTGAGCGGCACCGGCTTCGTGCCGAACGCGCCGACCACGTCGGGCACGCGTCCGCCGCTGGCCGGCAAGTTCACCGGCGCCTACGTGACCTTCGGCCGGTTCGCGGATGTCTGGAAGCCGACCGAGAACGCCACCACATCGGCCCGGGTGGGCCTGCAGACCTATTGGGCCGTCAACGCGGCCGACATGGCGACCATCGGCGGCCCCGCTGCAGGCGCGATCGAGATCGGGCCCGACGGTACCTTCGAGGTCGAGGTCCCCGTCTCCGCGGTGAACTCGAAGGACCCCGGAACCGGCAACTACGGCATCTACACCTACCCCGGTGGCGGCGCCAAGTACGCCGCCTTCGAGACCTACACCCAGCTCACCTTCGCCGACCCGACTCCGGAGCCCGAGCCCGACGTCGACACCACGACGACCCTCGCGGTGTCGAAGACGGTTGTCACGGCCGGGGGCACCGTCACTCTCACGGCGACTGTCACCCCTGCCGCGGCATCCGGGACCGTCGCATTCTTCGACGGCTCGACCCCCCTCGGTGGCGCCGTGGCCGTGAAGGATGGCGTCGCCACGACGAGCGTCGTGCTCAGTACCGTCGGCGCCGCCAGCCTCACCGCGCAGTTCGTGCCGGCAGTCGGCTACCTCGCCAGCACCTCGGCTGCCGTCGTCGTGACGGTCTCGAGCGTGGTCGTCCCACCGGTCACGCCGACCGAGAAGGGCTCTCTCACCTGGGGCATCGACGCCGACTTCCGTGCCTACGTGACGGGGCCGATCGCCTCGGGATCCGTCACCCCCGGTGCTGGCGCGACGGCAGCCGGTGGAGCCTTCAGCTTCGCGCAGTCCGGCGGAACCTTCGATGGCACCACAGGTCGCGGTACGGCCGAGTACGCCGGATCGGTGCGGTTCACCGGTCACTCAGGCGCTCTCGACCTCACCGTCGGCGACCCGATCCTGCGTGTCACCAGTGCCACGGCCGGCGTGCTCTCGGTCACGGTCAACGGTGCCCGCGTCGACTTCGGAACCGTCGACCTGAAGGCCGCAACCCGCAGCACGGTCACGGGAGCGACAGTGTTCACCGACGCTCCGGTCACCCTCACCACCGCCGGGGCGGTCGCCTTCAACGGCTTCTACCCGGCCGGTCGCTCGCTGTCGCCGCTCACCGCCGTGATCGGTGCCGCCGTCGTCACGCCGGAGCCGCCGACAGACCCTGTCGCCACGACGACCACCCTCGCGGTGTCGAAGACGAGCGTGACGGCCGGAGCATCCGTCACCCTCACCGCGAAGGTCGCTCCCACCAAGGCCACCGGATTCGTGACGTTCATCAGCGGCGGGAAGGCGATCGGCACGCCGGTCGCACTCTCCTCCGGCAGCGCGAAGACGACGGTGAAGCTGAGCACAGTCGGCACGAACACCTTCACCGCCCGATTCGCGGCCGCTTCGGGTGCCGCGTTCGCTGTGAGCAGCTCGAGTGGCGTCACGGTGACGGTCACGAGTGCCGTCACGCCGCCTGTCGCGCCGACCACGCCCCCGGTGTCGGACCCCACCTCGACCGGCTCGCTGCGCTGGGGCATCGACTCCTCCTTCCGCAGCTACGTCACCGGGCCGATCGCCCAGGGCGCCATCGCCGTCAGCGGCGGCGCCACATCGGACGGCGGCGTCTTCCAGTTCGGCCAGTCGGGCGGCTCCTTCGACCAGGCGTCGAACAGCGGAACCGCCGACTACAGCGGAGCCGTGCGCTTCACCGGGCACTCCGGAGCCCTCGACCTCACCTTCTCCGCGCCGATCCTGCGGGTGACGGATTCCGCCACCGGTGTGCTGTCGGTCTCGGTGAACGGCTCCAGGGTCGACTTCGGCGCCGTCGACCTCGGCGCGGCGTCGCGGTCGACGGCGGGCGGGGCGACGACGTTCGCCAGTGCCCCGGTCACGCTGACCAGTGCCGGAGCCGCGGCCTTCGACGGCTTCTACTCGGCCGGCCGCTCGCTCGCACCGCTCACTGCCGTCATCGGAGCGACGGGGGCGGCGCCCGCCGGAACCGGCGGCACCGTGGCGTCGGCGCCAGCCGCAGCCGCGGCATCCGTCACCCCGATCCCGTCGACCCCGCCCGCCACCACAGGGATCGAGCTCGACGACACCACCCTGACCTCGCTCGTCAACGGCGAGGAGGTCACGATCACCGTCACGGGCTTCGAGCCGAACGAGACCGGCATCACCGTCGTCATCTACTCGACGCCGACCGTGCTCGCCCGCGATCTCACGGCCGACGCCACGGGCGCCGTCACCTGGACCGGCACCCTGCCCGCCTCGCTGACCGGAACCCACACGCTCACCTTCCAGGGATCGACGGCGAAGGGCATCGTGCTCACGATCCCCGAGCGCACGGCCGTCGCCGGCCAGTGCACAGTGACCGACGCCACGCTCGACTGGGGCTTCAAGGAATCGTTCCGCGGCTATCTCACCGGCGGCATCGCTAACGGCGACTGGATCCTCACCGGCGTCACCGAGGAGAACGGCGTGTTCAGCTGGACCGGCGGAACCGGAAGCGTCGACGCCTCGGCCACGCGCGGCCTGGTCGGATTCACCGGCGCCATCGAGTTCAGCGGCCACGGCGGCGCTCTCGACACCACCGTCGCGAACCCCCGCATCGAGCTGGCGGGCCCGACCGAGGGCTACCTGCTGCTTGACGTCACCGGCACCACCCAGCAGGGCGAGCCCGTGACGGCCGCCGGCATCCGTTTCGCGTCACTCGATCTCAGTGCAGACGCACTGACGACGACGGATGCCGCCATCACCGGAACGGCCATCCCCGCCGTGCTCACCGAGGAAGGTGCCGCAGCGTTCGGCACCTATCCCGCCGGCGAGGAGCTCGACCCCGTGTCGTTCACGGCTCCGCTCCCGGCCGACTGCGGCGCCGTCGCCGCCACGGCCGACGAGCCCGTCGCGGAGGCGACCGACGGTGACGTGGCTGCGGCTGCGGCTGCGGCTGCGGCTGCCGAGGTCGAGCCTGTGAGCGACTCCGGCTGGTGGATCTGGGCTGTCGTCGCCCTGATCGTGATCGCGGCGATCGTCGTCGCCGTGATCCTGCGTCGCCGAGCCGTCGTCGCAGCGCGGGCGGCCAAGCAGTAGCTCCGAGGGCGCACATCGTGCGGGGCGGTCCGGCCAGCCGGGTCGCCCCTCACTGTCGTCGCGGGCCTCGGCCGCGATCGGCGGGTGGGACAATGGAGGGGTGAGCCTCTCGAATCCCGACGATCGTCCAGCACCAGAGCCCGATGGGGTGACGGATGCCGCCGCTCCGGCGGCCGACGACGCAGCCGTGGTCGAGATCACCCGCGGCGAGGCCGTCGTGCGGCGCTCCCCCCGCTACCTGCGCTTCCTGCTGACCGGCGCCGTCGTCGGCATCCTCGTCGCCCTCGTGCTCACTGTGACGTTTCCGGCCAACGACGAGTTCAGCAGCGGCCAGGTCTTCGGCTTCCTGCTCCTCCTCTGCGGGATCATCGGCATGACGCTGGGCGCCGTGGTGGCCCTGATCCTCGACCGGACGCTCGCCAAGCGCGCGCGCACCGAGGCGGTCGAGCACACCACCCTGACGACGCCCGAGTGACGGTTCGCTGAGCCCGTCGACGTACGCGGTTCGAAGGTTCGGCCGCGTTGCCGCTGTCAGAGGACCGAGCCTCGCAGGCTGTCGATGGGTCGTTCCTCCCAGGTCGTGAAGGGATCATCGCCGACCTCGGCCATCAGCGGTCCGGATGCAGCTTGGGCATCGGTGACGGACTCCCAGACCGCGATTCCGACGAGTCGCCCGCTGGCGTCATCGACGATGCCCGTCCAGACGAAGCCCGACTGCCGGCGAGCTACCTCGCTGTATCGCTTCATCGAGTCGATGACAGCCTCGCGATGTTCGGCGTGAGGAGTGTGAACAGACACGACTGCGTAGGTCATGCGGCATCAAACCACACGACGGCCGGGCTCTCAACCGTCGTCTGAGCACAGTGGTGGAACGGCGGGATGCACGACATTCGGCGGACGGGCCGGATCACCCCATGGACTGATGGGTCGGTTCACAGGGGACCGAAGACGACGTCCGGGTAGGCCTCGAGTTCGAGCTGATCGAGGAGGGGCTCCAGCTCGCGTTCCTCGAACCTGAAGTGCGACTCCATGATGGCTGCGAAGCCCTGCAGGTGCCGCGCGAGGATCGCGGGCGGCTCTGCGGCACGAACGGCATCGTCGAAACGGGTCAGGAGTGTGGAGATCATGTCGTGATCCTGTCGGAGCATGTTCACCACTCCTGCGGCCTTCGGGTACTGAGCCACGAGCGCCGGGAACAGAAGCGCGTCCTCGCCCCGATGATGCCCATCGAGGGCCACGCAGAATCCGTGGCAGAAGAGCAGGAGGTCTCGCGAGGCGTCCGGGAGATCAGCGCCGGCGGCGGCCGCATCCTGCGCGGTCGCAAGGGCGAGGCGGAGGCGGGTGTGCGCCTCGAGTAACTGGCGTCGCCATGCGACCAGCCGTGGGACGTCGCTCACGCGACTCTGTCGGTACGAGCTTTCATCAGTATCCGCCTCTGATCGAGCGCCAGCCCGACCGTGGAGGCGGGCGGCGCGCCAGTAGCCTACCTCGTCCCCAGGAGCACTCGCGCGGGCCCAGCGGGCGCGAAGCTCCTAGGACAGCTGCGTGCGCTCGACCCAGTCGAGGTACTCCGGGGTCACGGTTCCGGTGACGTACTCGCCCGTGAAGCACGACAGGTCGAGCTCGGTCACGTCGCTGCCCTCGATGATGGCCGACCGGAGGTCGGCGACCTCCTGGTAGATCATGCTGTCGGCGCCGAGTTCCGCGCCGATCTCGGGGATCTTGCGACCATGGGCGATGAGCTCCGTGCGCGATGGCATGTTGATGCCGTACACGTGCGGGTAGCGCACGGGGGGAGCCGCCGAGGTGAAGGTCACCTTGTTGGCTCCGGCGGCCCTGGCCATCTCGACGATCTCCTTCGAGGTCGTGCCGCGCACGATCGAGTCGTCGACGATGAGGATGTTCTTGCCCTTGAACTCCGTGCCCATGGCATTGAGCTTCTGACGCACGCTCTTCTTACGCTGGGCCTGGCCGGGCATGATGAAGGTGCGGCCGACGTAGCGGTTCTTGTAGAAGCCCTCGCGGTACTCGATGCCGAGCTTCTGCGCGACCTGCATGGCAGCAGGGCGCGACGAGTCGGGGATCGGCATGACGACGTCGATGTCGCCCTTGTCCATGTGGGTGGCGATCGTGTCGGCCAGCTTGTCTCCCATGCGCAGACGTGCCTCGTAGACCGAGATGCCGTTCATGACCGAATCGGGTCGGGCGAGGTAGACGTACTCGAACGAGCACGGCACCAGGCGCGGGTTCCGCGCGCACTGCTTGGTGTGCAGCTGGCCGTCGAGGGAGATGAACACGGCCTCGCCCGGAGCGACGTCGCGCACGATCTCGTAGTCGCCGTTCTCGAGCACCAGGGACTCGGAGGCGACGATCCACTCTTCTTTGCCCGCATCCGTCACCCGGCGTCCGAGGATGAGGGGACGGATGCCGAAGGGATCACGGAACGCCAGCAGGCCGTAGCCGGCGATGAGCGAGATGACGGCGTAGGAGCCCTCGACGCGTTCGTGCACCTGGGTGACGGCGTCGAAGATCTGCGCTGGATCGAGCGACAGGCTGGTGATCTGGCCCTGCAGCTCGGTCGCGAGCACGTTGAGCAGCATCTCGGTGTCGCTGGCGCTGTTGACGTGGCGACGGTCGATGCGGAACAGGTCGTCGCTGAGCTCGCGCGTGTTCGTGAGATTGCCGTTGTGCACGAGGATGATGCCGTACGGCGCGTTCACGTAGAACGGCTGAGCCTCGTCCTCGCGTTCCGCGGCACCCTTCGTGGCGTAGCGCACGTGGCCGAGGCCCATGTTCCCCACGAGGGAGCGCATGTCGCGAGTGCGGAACGCCTCGCGGACCTGCCCCTTGGCCTTCGTGATGTGGAATGTCGGGCCGTCGGCCGTCGCGATTCCGGTGGAGTCCTGCCCGCGGTGCTGCAGGAGGAGAAGGCTGTCGTAGACCTGCTGATTGGCCGCCTCTGTCGAGACGATGCCGACGATGCCGCACATGCGGAAAGGGCTCCCGGGGGTTGGCTTTTTCGGCCCTGATTCGAGCCTCGTCAAGTCTCGCACATCGCTGGCTGCGGATTCGCTGGGCGGATGCCGCCCTCTGCTCATGCGAGCGGGCCGGGCGGGGCGCTCCTAGGCGATCTCGGCGATGATCGGGTGGATCGCGGTGTCGAATGCTGCGGCATCCGTGCGCAGGGAATCCGTCACGGCCACGGTGAGGGAGCCGATCCACCAGACTCCGCGCTCGGCCAGGGGCAGCACCTCCACGTTGAGTTCGAAGGAGTGCGCCCGTCGCCCCACCTCGCGTTCGTGCTCGGCGATGGTTCCCGCGTAGGCCCGGTAACTGTCGGACGGACGCCCGCTCGCCGCTCTCGTGTAGCCCTTGCGGGCCCACTCCACCCAGGACGTCGCCTCGACGTGGAGGGGACGGATGGCCTCGGCCAGGTCCTCGGCGCCGGTCGTCGGCAGGGCCACCCAGGTGCCGTACTCGTCGACCAGCTCGAGCGGGACCGGTGACGGATGCGCCTCGGGCTCCACCGTCATGGCCCACCACTCCCGCCACTGACGTTCGAGGCGGTCCTGGGCGTCGACGTCGCGCTCGGGAGGAGCGCCGACGCTCACGCCGCGCAGCCGCGGCAGATCAGTGGGGGAGGCGATGTGCAGGGTGTCGCGCAACCACAGCGCGAGGAGCACGGGGATGCTCGCATCCTCGTGGATCATCCAGGACGGCTGACCGTCGGCCCTCATGGCGTGGATTCTACGCCGCGGAGCGTCTCCGAGCGCCGATTCACGCGGAACGGACGCCTCGGCGAGCCGGTACTCTGGACGCGTGAGCGCCAACTCGTCCTACGCCGCAGCCGGAGTCGACACCGCTGCCGGAGATCTCGCCGTCGAGCTGATGAAGGAGGCCGTGGCGAAGACCCACGGCGCCAACGTCCTCGGAGGCGTCGGCGGATTCGCCGGCCTCTACGACGTCTCCTTCCTCACCCGCTACAAGCGGCCCCTGCTCGCCACCTCGACCGACGGCGTCGGCACGAAGGTCGCCATCGCGCAGGCCATCGACAAGCACGACACCATCGGCCAGGACCTCGTCGGAATGGTCGTCGACGACATCATCGTCGTGGGAGCCACGCCCCTCTTCATGACCGACTACATCGCCTGCGGCAAGGTGGTGCCCGAGCGCATCGCCTCGATCGTCGGCGGCATCGCCAAGGCGTGCGCCGAGACCGGGACAGCCCTCGTCGGGGGCGAGACCGCCGAGCACCCCGGCCTCCTGGGTCCCGATGACTACGACGTGGCCGGCGCTGCCGTCGGCGCCGTCGAGGCCGACGCCCTCCTCGGGGCCGACAGGGTGCAGCACGGCGACGTCGTCGTCGCCCTCTCGTCGTCGGGCCTGCACTCCAACGGATTCTCGCTCGTGCGCCACATCCTGAGCGAGGGCGGCGTCGGCTACACCGACTCGCTCCCCGAGTTCGGCGGCCTGGTCGGCGAGGCCCTCCTCGAGCCGACGCGCCTCTACACCGGTCCGCTTGTGCGACTGCTCGGAGACCCCGACCTCGCCGGTGCCGTGCACGCACTCAGCCACGTGACCGGCGGAGGGATCGCGGCCAACCTCGCTCGAGTGCTGCCCGTCGGATCGTGGGTCGAGCTCGACCGCGCGAGCTGGTCGCCGTCGTCGGTGTTCCGCGTCCTCAGCGACATCGCCGGGTCCTCGCTCGAGAGCTCGGAGGGCACCTGGAACCTCGGCATCGGCATGTTCGCCGTCGTCGCAGCGGATGCGGCATCCGGTGTCATCGCACGGATGCAGGCCGAGGGCATTCCGAGCTGGGTCGCCGGCCGCATCTCCACCGCCGCCCACGACCTCAGCGGCTTCGTGCAGGGCGAGAAGGGCGTGAACGGCGGCGCCGTGCGACTCGTCGGGAGCTACGCGAGCTGACGCGCGGCTGCGCGCCGGGGATCAGCCGTTCCGCGCGGGTGATGCGCGCGAGCGCCGACCCGTCGGAACGACGAAAGCGCGGCGCGTTGGATTCGCGCCGCGCTGGTGAAGGGATGAGTGGGCGCTAGGCGCGCTTCTGCTCGTCTTCGGTCGCGTAGTGGTCCACGTACTCGTCGGACTCGCTGGCCTCGTACTCGGGCCACTTGGCGAGGTCCTCATCGAGGCGGCTGTCGTCGACACGGGTGTCGCCGTGCACGGTCAACTCACGCTCGAGGGCACCGTAGTTGGTGTCCGGGCTGAAGTACTTGAGCTCGCGAGCAACCTTGGTGTGCTTCGCCTTCTGACGGCCACGCCCCATGCGAGACCCCCTCACAATGCTGGCCGGTGGCGTGTTCGCCCCCCGGACTGTGGACCGGATTATTGAAAACTTCCCCGTAGTTTAGCATGGAGCACTGGCCGGACTTCGGTTGTGCTCACAGTGCCGCGATTGGAAAGAGGGTTCATGTCGATCGCGGCTACCACTGTGGTGGTCATCGGCGCCGGTCAGGCCGGATTGTCGGTGGCGTACTACCTCAAGCGCTTCGATCTCGAGCCCGGCGTCGACTTCCAGGTGCTGGATCGCGGGCCGGCGGCTGGCGGGGCCTGGCAGCACCGCTGGGAGGCGCTGAAGCTCGGAACCGCCCACCGCGTGAACGATCTTCCCGGCATGGCCGAGATGGGTCTGAGCTTCGACACGGCCGATCGCAGCTGGCCTGCGCGCGAGATCGTGAGCGCCTACTACGGCAGCTACGAGCAGTACTTCGGGCTCAAGGTCAGGCGTCCGGTCGAGGTGCGGAGCGTCGAGAATGCCGGCGTCGACCTGGTCGTGCATCACTCGCAGGGCGAGACGAGCACCAGGTTCCTGGTGAATGCCACCGGAACCTGGGGCTCACCGTTCGTGCCGTACTACCCGGGCATGCGCGAGTTCACCGGACGCCACGTGCACACCTCCGAGTACGTCTCGGCGGAGGAGTTCCGCAACATGAACGTCGTGGTCGTGGGGGGAGGCACCTCGGCCATCGGCTTCCTGCTCGAGCTCGAGGGTGTGGCAGCGAGCACGGCGTGGGCGTCGCGGCGGCCCATCGACTGGATCGAGGGTGAGGCGCTCGACCTCGAAGGAGCATCCGCCGCCGTCGCAGCGCAGGACGAGGCCGCCCGCTCCGGCCGTGCGCTGCCGAGCATCGTCAGCGGGACCGGCGTGCACAAGAGTCGCCGCATCGCTGCCGGAATCGAACGCGGCGTCCTCGAGGCGCGGCCGATGTTCGAGCGCATCGAGGCCGATGGCGTGCGCTGGAGCGACGGATCGTTCTCGCCGGCGGATGCCATCATCTGGGCCACCGGATTCCGACCCGAGCTGCGCCAGCTCGCGCCGCTGAAGCTGCGCGAGAAGGCCGGCGGCATCACCGTGGGCGCCGGAGCATCGTGGAGCGACCCGCGGGTGTTCCTGGCCGGCTACGGACCGCAGGCCTCCACGATCGGAGCCCAGCGCGCCGGGCGCATGATCGCGCGGCAGATCGTGGCGCTGCTGTAGTTCGCGTCCTCACCGAGCGAGGAGATACGCGCCCGCCGCCACCACCAGGCCGAGGGCCAGCGTGACCACGATGTTCAGGACGGCCGCCCGCCAGCGACCACCCTCGGCAAGCTCGATGGTCTCGACGGTCCAGGTGCTGAATGTGGTGAGGCCGGCGCAGACGCCGCTCAGGACGACGAACTGCCACTCCGGCGAGACGGCCGCCCGCTCTGCGAGCCCCAGGGTCAGGCCGCCGACCAACGACCCGACGACGTTGACGATCAGCACGCCGCGAGGCAGGTGCCCCGGCACGACGGGCAGGGCCTTCGTCACGAGGAAGCGGATGACGGCACCGATCGCCCCGCACAGCAGGGCCGCGATCACCACGAGAGGAGTCACAGCGTGTCTCCGTCCTGGACCTCACCGGGCATCATGAGGTGCGCCAGCGTCGATCCGACGCGGAGACCTGCGAAGGCCGCGGCGAGGCCGAGCACGAGTGAGGCCACGAGATAGACGGATGCCGCACCGACGGCATCCGCAGCGCTCATGCCCACGACCGAGACCATGACGGCCGAGAACGTGGTGAACGAACCGAGCACGCCGGCGCCCAGCCCGGCCCGGACCCAATGGGGCAGACCCGGCCGCTTCCAGAGCGCTCCGACCAGCAGCCCGAGCACGAGGGCGCCCGTCACGTTGATGATCAGCGTCGACCACGGGAACTGCGCGGTCGAATGCGGAAGGGCGGCGTCGATCGATAACCGCAGACCCGTCCCCACGATGCCGCCGATGAAGACGGCCAGGAGGTCACGGGTCATGCGGATGCGGCTACTTGCGCTTGCGTCGGCGAGAGGCGGCCGGCCGTGAGACGCCGGGCGCTGCCGGCGGCGGCGCTATCGTCGTCGTCGTGATCGTCGCCGGTGGCATCGGCGCGCGGGGCACCGGGCGCACGGGCTCACCACGGCGGTCCTGGCCGGGCAGCGGCCGTGACCGGCGGCCGTAGAGCAGGTCGGAGGAGTCGAGCAGCCACGGCACCAGGGCGATGGTGACGCCGTGCACGAGCATCAGCTTCTGACGGATGCGGCGAGCCTTGTGGTTGTGCAGCAAGGACTCCCACCAGTGCCCGACGATGTACTGGGGCATGTAGATGGTCGTCACCTCGGAGCCGTGCTCGGCCCGGCGATCCTTCACGTGACGGATGACGGGGTAGCTGAGGTCGCGGTACGGCGACTGGATGATGCGCAGCGGCACCTGGATGTTCATGCGCACCCAGTCCTTCTTGACCTTCTTGGTCTCCTCGTCGTCGATGGAGACGTGCACGGCCTCGAGGCTCTCGTGGCGCGCCGCGATGGCGTAGTCGAGAGCCTTCAGCACGGGCTTCTGCACCTTGCCCACCAGCACGATGGCGTGGTCGCCCGTCGCACCGAAGGTCGTCGTGGGGTCGGCTTCGACCTCGGTGGCGACGTCGCGGTAGTAGCGGTTCACTCCCATCATGAGGAAGAACAGGATCGGCATCATGACGAAGACGATCCAAGCCCCGTGGCCGAACTTCGTGATGGTCACGACCACGAGCACGACGGCTGTCATGCCGGCGCCGAGGGCGTTGATGGTGAGGCTCTTGATGATCGAGCCCCGCGGTGCTCCCGGCGCCTTCAGCTCGCGGAGCCAGTGGCGCACCATGCCGGACTGCCCGAGAGTGAACGACACGAAGACGCCGATGATGTAGAGCTGGATGAGCACGGTGAGGTTCGCCTGGAACACCACGAGGATGAGGACGGCCGCGAGGCCGAGCAGGAGAACTCCGTTGGAGTAGATGAGGCGATCGCCGCGGGTGGAGAGCGACTTGGGGGCGTAGCCGTCCTTGGCCAGCACCGAGCCCAACAGTGGGAAACCGTTGAACGCGGTGTTGGCCGCGAGCAGGAGCACGAGCGCCGTCGCAGCCTGGATCACGAAGAACATGATGGAGCTGTTGCCGAACACCGCGCCGGCAACCTGTGCCATCAGGGAGAGTTGCGGCTCGGTGGCGCACTCGGCCCACCCCTGGAGCGAGCACGGATTCTCCGCGTAGTGCACGTTCGAGATGAGGGCCAGCGCCGTGAGACCGACGAACAGCGTGATGGCGATGCCGCCCATGATCACGAGGGTGCGCTGGGCGTTCTTGACCTTGGGGAGGCGGAAGGCCGGAACGCCGTTCGCTATCGCCTCGACACCGGTGAGGGCGGAGCATCCGCTTGCGAAGGAGCGCAGGAGGAGCAGCACGATCGCGGCCTGGGTCAACTGCTCGCCTTGCACGGTGTACGCAGCGGACTCCGCAACCGGGGCGACGCCGAGGAACGTCTGGCCGAGGCCGACGACGATCATGACGAAGACGCTGCCGATGAAGATGTACGTGGGGATCGCGAAGGCCTTGCTCGACTCGCTGACTCCGCGCAGGTTGACTGCAGCGAGCACGATGACGAAGAACACGGCCAGTTCGACGCGGAACGGCGCCAGCACGGGGATGGCCGAGATGATGTTGTCGACTCCGGATGCCACCGACACGACGACGGTCATGACGTAGTCGACGAGCAGGGCCGATGCCACGACGAGGCCGGCCTTCTCGCCGAGGTTCTTGTGCGCGACTTCGTAGTCGCCGCCGCCGGAGGGGTAGGCCTTGACCAGCTGGCGGTACGACATCACGACCGTGACGAGGAGCACGACCACTGCCGCGGCGACCCAGGGCGCGAAGGTCAGGAAGGACAGGCCGCCGAGCAGGAGGATCATCAGGAGCTCCTGCGGCGCGTACGCCACGGAGGAGAGCGGGTCGCTCGCGAAGATCGGGAGCGCCAGGTGCTTCGGGAGCAACTGCCCCTCGAGGTGTTCGCTCGGGAGCGGGTCGCCGATGATCCAGTGCTTCGGCGACTTCAGTTCGGGTGGGGGCGTGATCGCCCCGTCATTTGCCACGGGGGACAAACCTACTCAATCGGCACGCACTGTCAAGTTCCACACGTTTCCCTCACGGATCCCTTACGCGCGACGCTACTCCGCGGAGGGCGGAACAGGCGGAGGTTCGAGGACGAATTCCCAGTCGTTGCAGCGGATGGGAGTGCCGGGCGGGTACTCGAAGTCCATCTCGCCGTTGAGCGTCATCCCGGCCTTGGCGCAGATCGCGTTGGACGCCGCGTTGTCGGTGCGCGGGTAGGCGTGCACCGAGCGTCGACCGCCGACGAAGCCCGCGTGTTCGAGCACGGCGACGAGCGCCCTCGTGCCGATGCCCTGGCCCTGGTAGGCGCTCTCGACGCTCCAGCCGGTCTCGTAGACGGCGGTGTCGGCGTGCACGGCGTTCCAATAGCCGATGACGCCGACGCCTTCAGGATGCTCCGGGGTCACGATGCGGAACATGTGGGCCTCGCCCTCCCGGCCGAGCCGGAGGTACCGCTCCTGACGGGTGAGCAGCTTCTCCTCGGTCTCTGGACCGCCGAGGTAGGTCATCATCTCGGGCGCGTTGCTGCGACGCAACGTCTCGAGGTCGTCAGTACTCCAAGGCTTCAGCGTCACATCAGGCACGGGGTCATCCCACCACAGGGGGCAGACACAGCGGCACGGATGCCGGAACGCGCAGAGGAATGGGGCGGTCGGCTGTGCCGACCGCCCCAACCATCGTCGTGCTGGTCAGGCCTTGCCGCCCAGTGAGCCGAGGAACTCGGCCCGCACCTCGGCGAGGCGTCGACGCAGCAGGTCGACACTGGAGTCGTCGACCCCGGTGCGTGCAGCCTGCAGCCGCAGGTCGGTGCGGATCTGCTGGCGGAACTTGCTGATGATCAGTTCGGCGTCGCTGACGGCGCGGTTCGACGGCGTGGTGCTGGTCTCGTTCGCTCGTGTCGGAGTCGCCGTGCGCTTGGCCTCGCGAGCTGCACTCGCGAGATCGGCACGCAGGCTCTTCATGGCGGAATCGACCTCGGAGCGCACCTCGTCGGCGAGGCGGCGCACCGAGTCCGTCACCTCGTCCTCGATGCCGGCCAGCTCGGGTTCGCGGGCGGCGAGTTCGGCGCGTCCGGCATCCGTGATCTCGTAGACGGTCTTGCGACCGTCGGAGCTCTTGGTGACGAGGCCCTCCTCCTCGAGCTTCGCGAGGCGCGGGTAGATGGTGCCGGCGCTCGGACTGTACGTGCCGCCGAAGCGGTCGCTGAGCGCGGTGATGAGTTCGTAGCCGTGGCGCGGCTGCTCGGCCAGCAGGCTGAGCAGGTAGAGCCGCAGGCTTCCGTGGGCGAAGACAGGTGGGGTCATTCCGCGGCCTGCCCGTTCGTCGCGGTCGACTCCTGCGAGCTCGACGCTGCCGCCTCGCGGGCGACGACGGCGATGTCACCCGACACCGAGTTGGCCTGCAGATCGAGCCAGTCGCCGCCATCGAGCGAACCGATGACGCGCTCGAATCCCTTGCCGAGGGTTCCCTTCACCGTCGTGTCGTCGAGCTGCACCTTTCCGCCGACGGTGTTGACACGGTAGCGGGCACCGGTGCCGCGCGTGAGGCGCAGGGTGAGGTTTCCGGAGACGGTGTTGGTGTTCACGTCGCGAGGGGTCTCGGTCGCATCGACGATCATGTTGCCGGAGACCCCGTCTGCCGAGAACCGCGTGATGTCGCCGCTGGCGGTGATGTCACCCGAGACCGTGTTGGCGCGGATGCCTCCGGTGTGGCGGCCGATCGACAGCTCGCCGCTGACCGAGTTCAGGTCGAGGTCGCCGACGATGCTGTCGGTCACGATCTCTCCCGAGACCGTGCTGAGCCGGGCGTCCGCCGTGAGACCGGCGACGAGAGCGTCAGCCGTCACGACGCCGAGCTTCACCTCGACGTCACGGGGAACGAGGATGCTCACCTCGGCCTTGGCGCGACCCCGGAAGCCCTTGAACGTCTCGATGAAGTTGTCCCAGCGCACCATCGGGTGATCGATCAGCAGGCGGTCGCCGTCGATCTCGACGGTGAGCTCCTTCCCCGAAACCAGGCTCACCTCGACGCGGGCGTTCGGCTCGTCGTGGCCGATGATGTTGACCCGTCCGCCGATGAGGCTGACCTTGAGCCGGCGCACCACCTCGAGGTCGATGACCTTGGTCTGGTCGGGCTGGATGACCCATTTCTCGATTGCCATGTGGTTCTCCCTGCTGAGTGGCATCCGTGTCTCGGATGCCGGAAAATCATCGAACGCGATATATCGCGTGTCTTTGTTCTGATCACGATATATCGCGTTTCGGACGCGGTCAACCCTCGCGTCGGAGAATCATGCTTGACCTTGACGCAACGTCAACTTGTAGCGTGGGGACATCCACTGACGAGGCGAGAGGAGGCCCACCGATGGACTGGTCCATCCAGGAGATCGCGAAGCTGGCGGGGACGACGAGTCGCACCCTGCGTCACTACGGCGACGTCGGACTGCTCGAGGCCACCCGTATCGGCGGCAACGGCTACAGGTACTACGACGAGTTGGCGCTGATTCGCCTGCAGCGCATCCTGCTGCTGCGCGACCTGGGGCTGGGTCTCCCCGCAATCGGCGAGGTGCTGGAGAACGAGCGGGATTCCGGTCGTGCACTTCTCAACCACCTCACCTGGTTGCGGCAGGAGCGCGAACGACTGGCGCGCCAGATCGCGACGGTGGAGGACACGATTCTGACGATGGAGGGAGGTGAACAACTGATGGCAGAGAACATGTTCGATGGATTCGACCACACCCGCTACGAGGAGGAGGTCGCAAGCCGCTGGGGACGTGACGCCTATGCGACAGGCGATGCCTGGTGGCGCTCGATGACCGCCGCCGAGAAGAAGGAATGGCAGCAGAGGCAGGCCGCGCTCGCCGCGGACTGGGCTGCAGCAGCGTCGCGTGGTGTGGCAGCGGACAGCGACGAGGCTCAGGAGCTGGCGCGGCGACAGGCCGAGTGGCTCGGGAGCATTCCCGGCACTCCGGGCAGTGCACAGGGCCGGCCGACGAGGGAGTACTTCGTCGGGCTCGGCGAGCTGTACGTGGCCGACGAGCGCTTCGCGGCGAACTACGGCGGCGTGACCGGCGCGACCTTCGTCCGCGATGCGATGAGGGTCTATGCGGAGCAGCTCGGCTGACGCACCGCCCGTTGATCGAGTAGCGACCGAGCGCCGTGAGGACGCGTATCGAGATCACACCGGCGTCAGCGTGACGCTGGGAGTGGTCTCGATGCGGCTGCTCGCTGCGCTCGCGGTCTGCTCGACCAGCGGAACACGGGAGAGGTCAGCGGGTGGGCGTCCGCCGGCGCCCGGCTAGTTCGCCGGGGAGTCGACCGCGGGCTCCGAGGGTACGACCGATCCCTCGATGACGGCTTCAGTCGCTGCGTCCGTCGCTGCATCCGTCGTGGGCAGCCTGATGGCGAAGAACGGGATGGCCCAGCCGCACAGCGGGCCGATGAGCAGCGCGAATGCCAGCGTTCCGATGCCGACATTGCCGCCCAGCGCCCAGCCGATGGCCACGACGACGACCTCGATGCCCGTGCGCACGATCCAGATGCGCCAGCCGGTCCGGCGGTGCAGCCCGGTCATGAGGCCGTCGCGCGGGCCTGGACCGAAGTGCGCGCCGATATAGAGGCCGGTGGCGCCGGCCAGAACGAGAAGGCCGGCGATGAACACGAAGATGCGGGCGACGAGCGGCAGGTCCGTGGGAATGAGTGCCAGCCCGATGTCGGCCGACGGCCCGACGAGCAGGGCGTTCAGCACGGTGCCGATGCCCGGCCGCTGCCGGAGCGGGATCCAGAGCAGCAGCACGACGCCACTCGTGAGAATGGTGATGAGGCCGAACGAGAGCCCGGTGTGCTTCGCGATGCCCTGGGTGAGCACGTCCCACGGTGCCGCACCGATCTGGCCGCGGACTATGAGCGCGATGCCGATCCCGTAGAGGAACAGTCCCACGAGGAGCTGCGCGATGCGGCGGCTCATCAGCAGGGGTGCGGATGCGGCAGGTGCGGTCATGATGCAATCCAATTGCATGATTGGCCTTTCATCCAATATCCAATTCACCTAAAGTGGCCTCATGGCTGAGACCGTGCTGACCGCCCGTTCGCTTGAGAACCTGCTCGGCGACTGGCGCACGCGGGGAGCGGCCGCCTATCTGACGCTGGCCGAACGCATCCGTCTCCTCGTGCTCGACGGCCGCGTTCCCGTCGACACTCGTCTACCGGCCGAACGCGATCTCTCCGAGCGGCTCGGCGTCAGCCGCACGACGGTGACGGCGGCGTACAGGCACCTGCGCGAGGCCGGTTACCTCGACAGCGTGCGCGGATCGGGCAGCGCGGCCCGGCTTCCCGGAGTGAGGCCGACGGCCGCACCGTCGCACGATGCCGGCTTCCTCGACTTCAGCCAGGCCACGACGCCGGCCATTCCCGGTCTCGCCGACGATGCACGCGCAGCAGCCGAGGAGCTTCCGCTGCACCTGCTCGGCCACGGCTTCGACCCTGTCGGCATCCCGTCCCTGCGCGAGGCTCTGGCGCAGCGCTACGCCGACCGTGGACTCCCCACCAGCCCCGACCAGATCATGGTCACGATCGGTGCGCAGCACGCGATAGCCCTGCTCGCCCGCACCATCATCAGCCGCGGAGACCGCGCCGTCATCGAAGTGCCGACGTACCCGCACTCGTACGAGGCCCTGCGGGCTGCCGGTGCGAGGCTCGTCGCTGTCGGCATCACGCCGGAGTCGGATGGCGCAGCCGGTGCGGCCTTCGATACCGACGTCGCCGCCGCAGACGAGGCAGACGACCTCGTGCAGGCCATCAGGTTCAGCAATCCGGCGATGGCCTACCTCATCCCCGACTTCCACAACCCGACAGGTCGCTCGATGACGATCGAGGCACGCGAGCGGATGCTCGCAGCGGCGTCGCGCCAGGGCACGATCATCGTGGCCGACGAGACCACGGCCGAGATGGACATCGACCGCCCCAACTCGTACCTCCCGCTGGCCGCCTACGGCGACGCCGTGCTGATCGGGTCCGTCGGCAAGACGGTGTGGGGCGGCCTGCGGCTGGGCTGGATCCGCGCCGAGGCTCCGCTCATCCGCCGGCTGGTGGCGAACCGCTCCCACAACGACCTCGGGACGCCCATCCTCGACCAGCTCGTGGTGAAGCAGGTGCTGCAGCGCATGGACGACGTGCTCGCCGTCAGGCGCGAGCAGCTCCGGGTCGGCCGCGATCACCTCGAGGGCAGGCTCGCCGAGGCGTTCCCCGAGTGGACCGTGCCGCACGTCAACGGCGGCCTCGCGACCTGGGTGAACCTCGGAACGCCGGTGAGCTCGCAGCTCGCCCTGGGTGCCCGGGCGAACGGGCTGATCATCGCGGCCGGCCCGCGCTTCGGCATCGACGGGGCGTTCGAGAGGTTCCTGCGCATCCCGATCGGCTACACGCCCGAGGAGACCGACCGCGCCGTCGAGGCGCTCGCGCGATCCTGGGCTGCGCTCGGTTCGCATCCGGTTCCGGATGCCCCGTACCTGGCTGCCGTGGTCTGAGGCGTTCGCCCGCCTGCCCTACTTCTTCGCAGCGGCCTTCGCGGCCCGCTTGGTCTCGCGCACCTGGGCGAGCGAATCCGCGTCGACGATGTCGGCGACCGAACGGTGCGATCCCTCGTCGCCGTACGCACCGGCGGCCTGGCGCCATCCGTCTCCGGTGAATCCGTACTGCTTGCCCAGCAAGGCGACGAAGATGCGCGCCTTCTGGTCGCCGAAGCCCGGGAGTGCCTTGAGGCGCCGGAACACCTCGGCGCCGTCGGGGTCGCCGCGGGTCCAGAGCTGGGATGCGTCGTCGCTCCACTCCTCGGCGATCGCGGCGCAGAGTGCCTGGACGCGGCCGGCCATCGATCCGGGGAAGCGGTGCACGGCCGGGGTGGTGCGGAAGATCTCGACGAACTCGTCCTCGGGGAAGGCCGCGATGGTCGAGGCATCCAGGGTTCCCATGCGGTCGCGGATCTTCGCGGGGCCGGCGAACGCCGTCTCCATCGGCACCTGCTGGTCGAGCAGCATGCCGATGATGAGCGCGAGGGGGCTCTGGGTGAGCAGGTCGTCTGCGGCGTCGTCGCCGGTGATGTGGAGGGCCATGGGCTTCAGTCTGCTCTGCTCGTGTCGTGATCGCGAGTGCTCTCGAGCGATCTCGACACGCGTCGACGCGGTCGACGCCACTCGATCGACGACAGGGTTCACAGCTGCCCGTGACCTTCATGCAGTCACTGCAATGCGATACTGAACCCTGGTGCGTCGCCGCTGACCGCCCTCCGCCGCAACTCGCGGCATCCACACCTGTTCCCGAGGGGATCATCCGTGCACTTCCTTGCCGTTCTCAGCATGAAGAACCGCGCACTCATCGCGCTCATCACAGTGGTGGTGGCGATCTTCGGTGGCATCACGCTCACCACGCTCAAGCAGGAGCTCGCGCCGTCGATCCAGTTCCCGCAGCTCGCGATCGTGGCGACCTACCCGGGCGCATCTCCCGAAGTGGTGAACAACGACGTCAGCACGCCGGTCGAGGCCGCCATCCAGGGCGTGCCGGACCTCGAGAGCACCACGGCCGTCAGCAACACGAACCAGTCGCTCATCACGGCGCAGTTCACCTACGGCACCGACCTCGCGACGGCCGAGCAGAAGCTCACCCAGGCCATCAACCGCATCAAGGGCACCCTGCCCGACGGCGTCGACCCGCAGGTGTTCAGCGGAAGCTTCGACGACCTGCCCATCGTGCAGCTCGCCGTCACCAGCGATGACGACGAGAAGAGCCTCGCCGCCGACATCACGAAGCTCGCCCTGCCCGACATCGAGAAGGTCGAGGGCGTCAACGGCGCCCAGCTGACCGGTGCGGTCGGCCAGCGCATCACGATCACTCCCGACGATGCCGCGCTCGCCGCAGCCGGGCTCAGCAGCCAGGCCATCAGCGACGCCCTCAAGCAGAACGGCGTGCTGCTGCCCGCCGGTTCGATCACCGAGAACGACCTCACCCTCACCGTGCAGTCCGGCGCGAAGCTCGACTCGGTGGACGCCATCGCGGCCCTGCCGCTGGTGCCGACGGATGCGGCAGGGTTCGCATCCGGCATCCAGACCGTCGGCGACGTGGCCACGGTCGAGGAGACCGACGACCCGACCACCTCGATCTCGCGCGTCGACGGCAAGCCGGCGCTCACGATCGCCGTGACCAAGCTGCCGTCGGCGAACACCGTCGACGTCTCGAAGGGCGTCAACGCGCTCATCCCCGACCTCGAGGACAAGCTCGGCTCGAACGCGAAGATCACCGTGGTGTTCGACCAGGCTCCGTTCATCGAGCAGTCGATCCAGTCGCTCACCGAGGAGGGCCTGCTCGGCCTGTTCTTCGCCGTGATCGTCATCCTGATCTTCCTGATGTCGGTGCGCTCGACCCTCGTCACGGCCATCTCCATCCCGACCAGCGTGCTCGTCACGTTCATCGGCATGCAGGCGACGGGCTACACGCTCAACATCATCACGCTGGGCGCCCTCACCATCGCCATCGGCCGCGTGGTCGACGACTCCATCGTGGTCATCGAGAACATCAAGCGGCAGATGGTCGCCGGCGTCGATCGCGTCGAGACCATCCTGCGCGCGGTCAAGGAGGTCGCCGGCGCGATCACGGCGTCGACCATCACCACCGTCGCCGTGTTCCTGCCGATAGCCTTCGTCGGCGACGTGACCGGTGAGCTGTTCCGCCCGTTCGCCCTCACCATCACCATCGCGCTGCTGTCGTCGCTGCTGGTGTCGCTGACGATCGTGCCGGTGCTGGCCTACTGGTTCCTGCGTCCGCCCAAGGCGAAGCACGATGCCGTCGAGCTGCCGGCCGATGAGGGCGGTGATGCGAGCTTCGACGAGCTGGAGCATCCGTCGCGCCTGCAGAAGGGCTACCTGCCGATCATCCGCTGGACGCTCAGGCACTCGGTCGCGACCATCCTCATCGCCGTCGTGATCCTGTTCGGAACCCTGGGCCTCACCCCGCTCATGAAGACCAACTTCCTCGGGGCGACGGGCCAGAACACCCTGACGGTCACCCAGACGCTCGAGCCCGGAGCCTCGCTCGAGGCTCAGGATGCCGCGGCATCCGTCGTCGAGGACAAGCTGCGGGCGACCGACGGCGTCGAGACCGTGCAGCTCACCATCGGCTCCAGTGGAAGCGCCCTCCGTGACGCCTTCACCGGTGGCGGTGGCGGGATCACGTACTCGATCACGATGGATCCCGACGCCGATGCCACGGCCGTGCAGGCCGACATCGAGGACCAGCTCGCGCAGGTCACCGACTCCGGCGACATCGCCGTGACGGCATCGAGCGGTTTCGGCGGCGGCAGCGACATCCTCGTCGACGTCACCGCGTCGTCGAACGACGACCTGCAGAAGGCGTCGGACACCATCGTGAAGTCGCTCGACGACCTCGACTCCATCAAGGCCGTCTCGTCGAACCTCAGCGCCTCGCTGCCGTACATCGCCGTGACCGTCGACCGCGACGCGGCGGCGCAGGCCGGCCTCAGCGAGGTCGCGATCGGCAGCATCGTGTCGCAGGCCATGCAGCCGAGCACCATCGGCTCCATCGCAATCGACGACAGCACCCTGAAGATCTACCTGCAGTCGGAGAACCCGCCGACCACCATCGCCGAGCTCCAGGCGCTGCAGATTCCGACCATCGCAGGCCCCGTCGCCCTCGACACCCTCGCGACGGTGGAGGACACCAAGGGTCCGGCATCCGTCACGACGGTGAAGGGATTGCGCAGCGCCACCATCACGGCGACGCCGGGCACCGACAACCTGTCCGTGGCCAATGCCGACGTGACGGCGGCTCTCGCCGATGCGAAGCTGCCGCAGGGCGCGAATGCCGAGATCGGCGGCGTCACGGCCAGCCAGGGCGACGCGTTCAGCCAGCTCGGACTCGCCCTGCTCGCGGCCATCCTCATCGTGTACATCGTCATGGTGGCCACGTTCCGCTCGCTGCGCCAGCCACTCCTGCTGCTCGTCTCCGTGCCGTTCGCAGCGACGGGTGCGATCATCCTGCAGATCATCTCGGGCATCCCGCTCGGCGTCGCCTCGCTCATCGGCGTGCTGATGCTGATCGGAATCGTGGTGACGAACGCCATCGTGCTCGTCGACCTGGTGAACCAGTATCGACGGCGCGGCATGGGCGTGGAGGATGCCGTCATGCACGGCGCATCCCGTCGTCTGCGCCCGATCCTCATGACGGCGCTCGCGACCATCTTCGCGCTGCTGCCCATGGCGGTCGGTCTCACCGGCCACGGCGGCTTCATCTCGCAGCCGCTCGCGATCGTCGTGATCGGCGGCCTGGTGTCGTCGACGGTGCTCACGCTGGTCGTGCTGCCGACGCTGTACAACCTGGTGGAGGGCTCCCGCGACCGGCGTGCGGCGAAGAAGGCGGCGAAGGCGGAGGGTGCCTCCGCTCCCGCCTCCCCGTCCGCTCCCGCGGCGGCTGCGGCTTCCGCCGAGTAGCCCGCAGCAGCACGTCGTTTGCAGGATGAGAGCCGACACGAGCGCGATATGCGCCCGAGTCGGCTCTCATCCTGCATTCGGGGCGCTCGGCGCATTCGGGGCGTTCGGCGCATTCGCGGCATTCGCGGCATTCGCGGCGAAGTAGGGTGACGGCATGCCCACTCCCGACTTCGTCCTCGATCTGCGCCGAGTCGTCGGCCATGCTCCGCTCTGGCTGAGTGGCGTGACGGCCGTGATCCTGCGCGGCGACGAGGTGCTCCTCGCCCGCCGGGCCGACAACGGACGCATCGCGCCGATCGCCGGGATCCTCGAGCCGGGTGAGGAGCCAGCCGTCGCCGCCGTGCGCGAGGCGTTCGAGGAGACGAACGTCGTGATCGAGGTGGAGCGCCTCGCCTGGGTGCACGTGCTCGATCCCGTGACGTATGAGAACGGAGACCAGAGCGTCTACCTGGACCTGACATTCCGCTGCCGGTATGTCTCGGGCGAGCCGCATCCGGCTGACGGCGAGAACACCGAGGTGATGTGGGTGCGGCTGGACGAGCTGCACACGATCGAGCTGAGCGACGACCACCGACGACGCATCGCCTACGCCCTCTCGTCGGACGAGGCGGCGCACTTCGAGCGTTGAGCTGGGAGTGTCACCTCGGGCTCGCCGTCAGCGGCGCGCGGACACCTCCGGGCGCAGGTCGAGGCGACGCAGCAGCTGCGCGTTCGCTGCCACGATGATGGTCGACAGGCTCATCAGGATGGCGCCGACCGACATCGGCAGCACGAACCCGATCGGCGCGAGCACGCCTGCGGCGAGGGGCACCGACAGCAGGTTGTAACCGGCCGCCCACCAGAGGTTCTGCTGCATCTTGCTGTAACTCGCGCGGGACAGCTCGATGACCGACAGCACCGAGCGCGGGTCGGAGCTGGCCAGCACGACGCCGGCCGAGGCTATGGCCACGTCGGTGCCGGCTCCGATGGCGATGCCGACGTCGGCCTGGGCCAGCGCGGGGGCGTCGTTAACGCCGTCGCCGACCATCGCGACGCGAAGTCCCTCGGCCTGGAGCTCCTGCACCTTCGCCGCCTTGTCCTCGGGGCGAACGCCGGCGAAGACCCGGTCGATGCCCAGCGCCGAAGCCACCGTGGCGGCCACGGGCTCGGCATCGCCGGTGATCATCACCACGCGGATGCCCCGACGATGCAGGGCGGCGACGGCCTCGAGCGACTCCGGCCGGATCTCGTCGGACAGTGCGAGCGCGCCGGCGACCCGTCCGTCGACGACGACGTGCAGCACCGTGGAGCCCGCCTGCGCCCAGCCCGCCGCAGCCGTTGCGAGCGGGGAGGCAGCGGAAGGCGCGTGAGCCTCGGGATCGGCTGTTACGAGAGTCGCGAGCAGCGCCGGCCCGCCGACCTGAACCACATGCCCGTCAACGTCGGCGCGAACACCCACCGACGGCGACGCGACGAAGCCCGTCGCCGGTAACGACGCGAGGCCACGGAACGCAGCGTTCGCCACGATCGCCCGGGCGAGCGGATGCTCCGAGTCGGCCTCGGCGGCTGCCGCCAGGGCGAGCACGCGGTCGGGGTCGAAGCCGGGGGCTGCTGCGGCATCCGTCACCACGGGCTCGCCCTTCGTGAGCGTGCCGGTCTTGTCGAACAGCACGGCATCGACGGTGCGCATGGTCTCGAGCGCCAGGCGATCCGTGATGAGCACGCCGCCCTTCGCCGCCCGCTCCGTCGCGATCGAGACGACGAGCGGGATGGCCAGGCCGAGGGCGTGCGGGCAGGCGATCACGAGCACGGTGATGGTGCGCACCACCGCGTCGTCGGGGTTACCGAGGGCGGTCCAGACCACGGCGGTGATCACGGCGGAGCCGAGCGCGAACCAGAACAGCCACGCAGCGGCCCGATCGGCGAGGCGCTGGGCGCGGGAGCTCGACGCCTGAGCCTTCGCGACGAGGCGCTGGATGCCGGCGAGGGCGGTGTCGTCGCCGATGGCACTCACGCGGATGCGGATGGCGGTGTCGGTCGCGACGGTTCCGGCGACGACGTGGTCGCCGGGGCCGCGGGGGACGGGGCGCGACTCGCCGGTGATCATCGACTCGTCGATGTCGGCTGAGCCCTCCGTCACCTCGCCGTCGGCCGGCACGCGACCGCCGGGACGCACGATGACCACGTCGCCGAGTGCGAGATCGGCGGGGGAGACCAGCTCGGTGCCGGCATCCGTCACCCGCTCGGCCTCATCGGGAAGGAGCGCTGCGAGGGCGTCGAGCGCCGAGGATGCCTGCGCGATCGAGCGCATCTCGATCCAGTGGCCGAGCAACATGATCACGATGAGGAGGGCGAGCTCCCACCAGAAGTCGAGCTGCTGGTCGAGCAGGCCGAGGCTCGCGCCGAGGGAGGCGATGAAGGCCACGGAGATCGCCAGCGCGATGAGCAGCATCATGCCGGGCTGGCGGCTCTTCAGCTCGGAGACGCCGCCAGACAGGAAGGGCCAGCCGCCCCAGAAGAACATGACGGTGCCGAGCACCGGCGAGATCCAGGCGACGACGGATGCATCGGGCAGCTCGTACCCGAGCAGCATCGCGAACGTCGGACTGAACGCGATGACGGGCACGGCGATCGCGAGCATGATCCAGAACAGGCGACGGAACTGGGCGACGTGGTGGGCGTGGCCGCCGTGGCCTGCATGTCCGGAATGTCCGGCGTGGGCGTCGTGGTCCGAATGTCCGGCGTGGGCATCGTGTTCCGCGTGGTCGGCGTGGCCCGCGTGGTCGTGCCCGGCATGCTGGTCGTGCATCGCGTGGGCATCGTGCGCCGAATGGTCGGCGTGTCCCGCGTCGTCATGCCCGGCGTGCTCGTGCATCGCGTGGGCGTCGTGTTCCGAGTGGTCGTACCCGGCGTGCTCGTCGTGAGAGTGCGCGCCCGGGTGGCCGTGGCCTTCGTGGCCGTCATGTGCCGCCTCGTGCCCGTGCTGCGCGTGCTCGGCGTACGCATCCGTCACGACGTCCTTCTCAGCCATTACGACCCCTTTCGACCCGGTTTCCTGCAATACCCCTGGGGGGTACCTCTCCATACAACCACAGATCGCGGATTCTGTTCCCGATTCCGCCGAACGAGGCCACTCGTTAGGCTCGAAGGGTGACCGACCCCGCGACTGACCCCGACTCCGATCTCGACGCCGAACACGGTCTTCCGCACGACCCGCTCTGGCCCCGCGCCGGCGATTGGCCGTCGTTCGACGAGCTCGAGCCGGGCATCCACCCCGACCTCGCGATCATCGGTCTCCCGGCGTGGCGCACCTCGCTCTCGCCGACCGGTGCGCACGCCACTCCGGCCGCGATCCGCGAGGTGCTGCGCCGCTACAGCCCCGCCCTGATGCCCGACCGCAGCTCGACCTCGCGGCTCGTGCTCGACCACCTCGACCTGGCTGCGCTCGTCACCGTCGACGCCGGCGACGTCGACGACCCCGACGGACCCATCGGCGAGGGGCGTGCCATCGCCGCCGTGGCGGATGCCGCAGACCGAGCGCGGCTGCTCGTGGCACTCGGCGGCGACAACTCGGTGACCGTCGCCACGGCTCTCGGCGTGTGGGGTGAGGCGCTGCCTGCAGCCGGCCTCGTGACCCTCGATGCTCACTACGACCTGCGCGACGGCGAGTCGAACGGCTCCCCGGTGCGCCGCCTCATCGAGGCCGGCCTCGACGGCCGCCGCGTGGTGCAGATCGGCATCGCCGACTTCGCGAACTCAGCCGAGTACGCCCGTCGCGCCCTCGACTACGGCATCACCGTCGTGCACCGCGACGAGCTGCACCGCCGCCCGATGAGCGACGTCATGGCCGAGGCCCTCGACATCGCTGGTGCCGCGGGCGGGCCGGTCCACGTCGACGTCGATGTTGACGTCTGCGACCGCTCGGTCGCTCCGGGATGCCCGGCGTCAGTGCCCGGGGGCATCTCGGCCTGGGAGCTGCGCGCGGCGGCCCGTGCCGCAGCCGCCGACGATCGCGTGCGCTCCATCGACATCGCCGAGGTCGATGCCACAGCGGATGCCGAAGACGGACGCACTGTGCGCCTCGCCGCCCTCCTCGTGCTCGAGGCGCTGGCCGGGGTCGCCCTGCGCTAGGGGTCGCCCTGCGCTAGCGGTGGCGCTGCGCTAGCGGTCGCGCTGCGCTTGCGGTCGCGCGATCGAGTTGCCCACTTCCGGTGGTTACGGACTTCGCGACTGGCGGAAGTGGGCAACTCGGTGGCTGGGGTGGGCGACCCGAGACGCTCAGCCGAGCCGCTCGTGCAGGAACGCCACGACGCGGGCGCGAGCCTCGAGGGCCAGGTTCCCCGGCGTCTCGCGCACCTCGTCGGTGAGCACGGAGTGCGCCGTGCGGGAGAAGCCGCCGGGATTGCCGGGCGAGGAGTCGAGCGGGATGACCTCGAACGCCTCGCCGAGCCGCGCCTTGATGGTGCGGAAGCGAGCGCCCTGGGAGGCGAAGTCCTCGCTGAAGCGCAGTCCGATCGCGCAGAGGTCGCCGGATGCCGCCCGCGCGGCGACGCGATCCAACTCGGCAGTGCTCAGGCCGGGGTCTGCGATGCGCCGGGCGCCCAGGGGGAACGGAACCGACGGTTGGCTGGCGACGGCCGCGAGCACAGAGTCGTCGACGGCCGCCGCCAGCGCGAACCCGCCGGTGAAGCACATCCCGATCACGCCGACCCCCGGCCCCGGGGTGCGCTCATTGAGATCGGCGGCGACGGCGCGCAGGAAGGCGCTGACGGGGCGGGCGGCATCCGTTGCGAAGGCCCGGAACTCGCTCGAGACGCACAGCCTGGCGACGACCCCCATCGTGTAGCCGGTGCTCGCGGGACGCCCGGGCACGCCGAACGGCGACGGCACCACCACGGTGAAGCCCTGCCCGACCAGGTGCTCGGCGAGCCCGAGAACCTCGGGCGTGATGCCCGGGATCTCGGGGATGAGCACGACGCCAGGGCCGCTGCCCTTCTCGTAGCAGTCGTGGGTGAGGCCGCCGCCGGTGAAGGGCGAGACCACCCAGCCGTCGAGGGTTGCGGTGGGGGCGGCATCGGTCATGGGCTGATCGTAGCCGCAGCACCCACGCCGCTACCGTGCCGGAGTAGCGTGGACTGGCATGAAGACCCTCGTGATCGTGCGGCACGCGAAGTCCGACTGGGATGACCCGGACCTCACCGATCATCAACGCCCGCTGAACGATCGCGGGCGGCGGGATGCTCCTCGCATGGGGCGACGGATGCGGGAGCGTGGCCTCGCGCCCGACGTCGTGTTCTCCAGCAGCGCTGTCAGGGCGCTGACCACGGCCACCATCATCGCCGACGAACTGGGCTACGCGACCGATCGCATCCGGGTGCTCGACCTGCTCTACGGGGCATCGCCGGCGACGATGCTCGATGTCGTCGCCGAGTTGGACGAGACGGATGCCGACGCCGACGTCGACACCGTCATGGTGGTCGCGCACGACCCGGGTATGAGCGACCTGGCCGCGCACTTCACCGTGGATCGTGGGTCCGAGGCCATCGCCGCGATGCCCACGTGCGCCGTCGCCGAGTTCGGATTCGACACCGGCGCCTGGACGGGCCTGGCGGGGCTGCGGCCGGTCTCGGTGCTGTTCGCGGCGCCGGAGCACTCCGCCGATCGCTGAGCGCCTGACGTCAGAGCGACGCCGGGCTCCGTTCGGGCGTCGACGTCGCCCGGTCGCCTGCGAGCGAGGCGAGCTCGAGGTCCAGCGCGCTTTCACGGACGGCGTCGAGGGCCCTGCGCACCGCGCCGAGGCTGACGACGCCCCCTCCGAGACGGGACCCGACGAGCTCCGGAGCCGTCGGATCGTCATAGCCGGCGATGGAGACGCGAGCCGCGGCCAATACGGCCTCGAGCGGTTCGGCCATGGCACCGGCGATGACCACGCGCTGCACGTCGAGCAGTTCGCCGAGCACGACGCAGATACGGGCGAACCGCTCGGCGAGACGCTGGGTCACTGCCGCGGCTGCGGCATCACCGGCACCGGCGGCGTCGAGCACGTCCTGGGCGTCGAACTCGGGCAGTCCGGCGTGCCGCAGCACGCTCGTCGCCGGAACGGAACCCGTCGCCACCGCCTCGCGTGACCACTCCCTGATGAGTGCCGCCGCGCCGTCGGCCGATCCGACGCCGTCGACGTAGTCGAGCACGCGCATCTCTCCTGCTCCGCCGCGCACCCCGCGCAGCAGGTGGCCATCGACGACGATGCCGCCACCGATGCGCTCCCCGGAGAGGAGGGTGATGAACGACTCGACGCCCCTGCCCTCGCCGAGTCTCTCGGCGCCCTCGGCGATGGCGGCCAGGTTGGCGTCGTTGTCGACGAGGGCCAGGCGTCGCTCGTCCGCGAGCAGCCCGACGAAGTCGGGGTTGGACAACGACCAGAAGCCATCCGTTCCGCGCGGCGATGCACCGGTGGCGTCCGTCGGGGCCGGCACTCCGACGCAGATCGCGCGCACGCCGACGTCGGCGAGTCCGGCTGCCGCCACCGCGTCGTCGATGACGGCGCGCACCACGGCCCGCCGCTCCTCGCCGTCGGCGTCGTCGGTGATGGCCCGGCTGGCTGTCCCGAGCACGGTGCCGCGCAGGTCGGCTGCCGAGGCTGTGACGCTGTGGCGTCCGGCGTCCACTCCGACGACGGATGCTGCATCCGCCCGAAGTGCGTACCGCCTCGCCGGCCGGCCCTTGCTGTACTCGCCGACGCTGCGTGCATCGTCGAGTTCGGCGAGCCAGCCGCGGTCGACGAGTTCGTCGCAGACGCCGATGACGGTGGATCGCGTGAGCCCGGTGTGTGCGATCAGGTCGCTCGCGGTGAATGCCTGCTCGGACCAGGCGAAGCGCAGCACCACGTCGGCGTTCCGTCGTCGCAGCATCGTCGGCGATGTCGCTGCGACGGATTCGAGCACGCGCTTGACCTTTCCTCGAGGATGGTTCATTATTTCCTACACCAAGTAAATCTACATTCTATATTTACAAAGGAACGGATGCGGCCCGCTGGCGAGCCGCCGACGCACACAGGGAGACGACGACGTGCCCCACGCATCACCACGGCGCCCACGGCGCACACGAACCGCACTCGCGACCGCCGCGGTCGTCGGATTGAGCCTCGCCCTCGGCGGCTGCGCCGCGGACTCGGGCGGCGCATCCGAGATCACCTTCCTCATCAGCAAGCCCGAGGCGATCCCGTTCTTCCGCGACCTGGTGAAGACCTTCAACGCCGAGCAGTCCGACGTGCACGTCACGCTCGACAGCGCCTCCAACCTCTCGGCCGGATTCCTCCGCGGCAATCCGCCCGACGTCGGGCTGCTCAACTACAACGAGGAGATGGCGCGCTTCATGGAGCGCGGCGCCCTCTCCGACCTCGGCGACATGCCGGAGGCGAAGCGCATCCGCCCCGACGTCCAGGACCTCGTCGACCAGTACGCGACCTATCCGGGACGCACCAGCGTGCTGCCGTACTCCGTCGCAGCGGCCTCAGTGATCTACAACGTGAAGATGTTCGAGGACAATGGCGTCGAGATCCCGACCACGTGGGACGAGCTCATCGCCGCGTGCGACACGTTCCAGGCTGCGGGGATCACGCCCATCTACAGCACCTTCAAGGAACCGTGGTCGGTCGGGCAGGGACTGTTCGACTACACGGTGGGCGGCTCCATCGACGTCTCGGGGTTCTACGACGAGTTGAGTGCCGAGGGCACGGACGTGGGCCCGAGCTCGACGGTGTCGTTCGAGAAGACTCTCAAGGCGCCGGTCGAGAAGATGGTGAAGCTCGCTTCGTACACGAACCAGGATGCCGCCAGCCGCAGCTACGGCGACGGCAACGTCGCCTTCGCGAAGGGTGAGGCCGCGATGTACATGCAGGGGCCGTGGGCGCTCGGCGAGATCGCCAAGACGAACCCCGACCTCGAGCTCGGAACCTTCCCGCTGCCGGTGACCGACGATCCCGACGACCTCAAGGTGCGCGTCAACCTCGACCTCGCTCTG
Source organism: Leifsonia sp. Leaf264 (assembly GCF_001422325.1). Taxonomy (GTDB): domain Bacteria; phylum Actinomycetota; class Actinomycetes; order Actinomycetales; family Microbacteriaceae; genus Orlajensenia. The sequence continues at coordinate 549,087 of NZ_LMMR01000006.1, read as the reverse complement.
TGGGTGCCCGAGGTCGGCACCGACAAGGCTGCAGCGCGCGCGTTCATCGGCTACCTCATGCAGAAGCAGATCATGGACGACTACAACGCCGCCTTCCTCGGCTTCGGGACGACGACGGATGCGGCTCCCGCCACCGATCCGCGCATCCTCGGGATGCAGAAGTACTACGACGACGGCCGGTTCTACCAGGGCGCATCCAAGTTCATCCCGCTCAGCATCCCGTCAGACAACTACATGCAATCGATCGTCACAGGCTCCGACGTCGACTCGACGCTCTCGCGGCTCGACGCCGACTGGGCCCGACTCGCGCTGCGCGGGTAGACGAGCACCGGCATCCGGAAAGGACTGAACCGATGACAACAATCGCCAAGCCGGCCGGCCGCACGGCGACCCAGGCAGACACCGCCACGACCTCGCCGCCGCCCGGCGGCCCGGGTCGACGGAGGATCCGCGTCGAAGGGATCTACCTCTGGTATCTCGTTCCATCGCTCGTGCTCTTCACGCTGGCGATCACGCTGCCAGCAGTGCTCGGCATCTTCTACAGCTTCACGAACTTCATCGGATTCGGTGACTGGGAGTTCATCGGGATCACGAACTACATCGCCGTGTTCTCCGACCCGGCGATCCTGTCGAGCTACCTCTTCACCTTCGGCTTCGCCGTCGTGACGGTGCTCCTGGTCAACCTCATCGCGTTCCTGCTGGCTGTCGGGCTGACGTCGCGCATCAGGGTGAAGACGGGGCTGCGGGCCGTCTTCGTGATCCCGATGGTGATCTCGGGCATCGTCATCGCCTACGTGTTCAACTTCCTGTTCTCGAACTCGCTGCCGGCATTCGCGACTTCGATCGGCCTCGGTCCGCTGCAGGAGTCGATCCTCGCGAATCCCGATCTCGCCTGGATCGCGATAGTGATCGTGAGTGCCTGGCAGTCGATCCCCGGCACCCTGCTCATCTACATCGCCGGCCTGCTCTCGATCCCCGGCGAGGTGTACGAGGCCGCAGCGATCGACGGCGCCAAGCCGACCCGTCAGCTCTGGTCGGTCACACTGCCGCTGGTGTCGGGCTACGTCGTGATCAACATCATCCTGGGATTCAAGAGCTACCTCAACGTCTACGACGTCATCGTGGGCCTGACGAACGGCGGACCCGGAACTGCGACACGCAGCGTCGCCATGACGATCTTCACAGGCTTCACCGGCGGCGACTACGCCTATCAGATGGCGAACGCGACCCTCTTCTTCATCATCGCCGTGGTCATCTCGGTGATCCAACTCAGGCTCACCCGCGGAAGGACGGCCCTCGCATGACTCAGGCAGCAGCAAGCATCCCGCTCGGAGACTCCCGTCGGACCGCGCGAGACGAAGCTGTCACCACGAGGCGGCGGCGTGGCCGCGTCGGGCAGGAACGCGCCAACTGGGGCACGACGATCGTGCTCATGCTGGCGGCTCTCACCGTGCTCGTCCCGCTCTATGTGACAGTGTCGATGGCGCTCAAGTCGACGTCGCAGTCGGTGGACGGGAACGCGTTCTCCCTGCCGTCGCCGATCGACTTCTCCGGGTTCGCAAAGGCGTGGGAGCTCACGAACTTCCCGGTGTCGTTCACGATCTCCATCCTGATCACGGCCGTGACGGTCATCGGGACCATCCTGTTGAGCGCTCTCGCCTCCTATGCGATCGCCCGGAACTGGGAGCGCAGGTTCTTCAGGTACTCGTTCTTCTACCTGCTGGCGGCGATGTTCCTCCCGTTCACCGTCGTGGCCCTCCCGCAGATCCAGTTGACCGGCCTGCTGGGCCTGGCGAACCCGGCCGGGGTCGCAATCCTGCACATCATGTTCCAGCTCTCGTTCAGCATCCTGCTGTTCACGGCCTTCCTGCGGTCGATCCCGCTGGAGCTCGAGGAGAGTGCACGGATCGACGGCGCCACGACGAACCAGACGTTCTGGCGGCTCGTCTTCCCGCTGCTCGCCCCGATGAGTGCGACAGTCGGCATCTTCGCCTTCCTCGCCTCGTGGAACGACTTCATGATGCCGTCGCTGATCATCGCCGATTCGGCGCAGCAGACCCTGCCGGTGGTGCAGAACATCTTCCAGACGCAGTTCAGCACCAACTACAACGTGTCGTTCGCCTCGTATCTCATGGCCATGGCCCCGGCGATCATCGCGTACCTGTTCACCCAGCGTTGGGTCATGGAAGGCGTCACGCAGGGCGCCGTCAAGGGCTGACGCATCCGATCCGCACACAGCCACCTCAAGAAAGGAAGAGCGCTTGATCACTGTGCTCGACACCCCGCCCGATGCCATGGAGGATACGGAGGTGATGAACTCCGATCCCACCTGGTGGCGCCAGGCAGCCGTGTACCAGATCTACCCCCGCAGCTTCTCCGACGCCGACGCCGACGGCATCGGCGACCTGCCCGGGATCACGGCGCGCGTGTCCTACCTGCGCGACCTCGGCATCGACGCGGTCTGGCTGAGCCCGTTCTACCCGTCGGCGCTGGCCGACGGCGGTTACGACGTCGACGACTACCGTGACGTCGACCCGCGGCTCGGCACCCTCGCCGACTTCGACGCGATGGTGGCGGCGCTGCACGGAGCCGGCATCAGGATCATCGTCGACATCGTTCCGAACCACACCTCGAATCGGCACGAGTGGTTCGTCGAGGCGCTGGCATCGCCGGCGGGATCGGCCGCGCGAGCGCGCTACATCTTCCGCGACGGCCTCGGCGAGAACGGCGAGCTGCCACCGGCCGACTGGACCAGTGCGTTCGGCGGCCCGGCCTGGGAACCCGTCGGCGACGGACAGTGGTACCTGCACTACTTCGCCACCGAGCAACCCGACCTGAACTGGGACAACCCCGAGGTGCACGAGGACTTCGTGCGTACGCTGCGGTTCTGGTCGGACCGTGGGGTCGACGGCTTCAGGATCGACGTCGCCCACGGGCTGAGCAAGAAGCTCGACGCCGAGCTGCCGACCCAGGCGGAGATGGACGCCATGCCCCACGACGGCGGCCACCCGCTCTGGGACCGCGACGAGGTGCATGAGATCTACGCGGAGTGGCGCCGGGTCTTCGACAGTTACGACCCGCCGCGTACGGCTGTCGCGGAGGCGTGGGTCGACTCGTCGCGACGCCCCCGCTACGCCAGCCCCGACGGGCTCGGCCAGGCGTTCAACTTCGACCTGCTCGAGGCGGAGTTCGACGCCGACGAGTTCCGCTCGATCGTCGCGGCGAACCTGGCCCTGGCAGCGGCATCCGGATCATCGACGACGTGGGTGCTCTCCAACCACGACGTCGTGCGCCATGCGACCCGCTACGGACTGCCGCCGCGTTCCAGCGCCGGTGAGAAGCACGGGTCGCAGTGGCTGCTGTCCGGCGGCACCGCCCCGGTGCTCCTCCGTGAACAGGGGTTGCGTCGGGCACGGGCCGCGTCGTTGTTCATGCTCGGCCTGCCCGGGTCGGCCTACGTCTACCAGGGCGAGGAGCTCGGCCTGCACGAGGTCGCGGACATCCCGGCGGCCGAGCGTCAGGATCCCGCGTACTTCCGCAATCCCGGGGTCGACATCGGGCGTGACGGATGCCGCGTGCCGCTGCCCTGGACGCGCGCCGGCTCGTCCTTCGGCTTCGGCGACGACTCGGCCCACCTGCCGCAACCGGCCTGGTTCGGCGACTCCTCGGTCGAGGCCGAGCAGGGTGATCCGGGCTCGACGCTGTCGCTCTACCGCGACGCCCTCGCTCTGCGACATGCCCTGCAGACGGCGGAGGAACTCGAGTGGGTCTCCACTGATCGTGCCGACGTCCTGCATGTCCGCCGCCCGAACGGCTGGGAGATCGTGCTGAACTTCGGCATCGAGCCGGTGGCGCTGCCAGCAGGCGAGGTGCTCATCACGAGCGCTCCGCTCGACGGAGGCCGACTGGCCGGCGAGTCCGCGGTGTGGTTGCGCTCGGCGTGACGGCACGCCGGCTTTTCGACTGAGAGCGGTGTGCGGGTGGTTCAGGCCGCCCGCACGCCGTCCTTCCAGACCGCCGCGACCTGGGGAACGCCCGGCCTGTAGGCCAGGTGCACGTGGCTCGGCGCGCTCAGCTGCACGAGGTCGGCACGGGCGCCGGGTCGGATGACGCCCACGTCGTCGCGGCGCAGTGCTGCAGCGCCTCCGGCCGTCGCGGCCCACAGTGCCTCGCCCGGGGTCATGCCCATGTCGCGCACGGCCACGGCGATGCAGAACGGCAGCGAGCTCGTGTAGCTCGACCCCGGGTTGCAGTCGCTCGCCAGCGCCACGGTCACGCCCGCGTCGATCAGGCGGCGGGCATCCGGATACGGCTGCCGAGTCGAGAACTCCACGCCCGGCAGCAGCGTCGCCACGGTGCCGAATCCCGCGGTGCCGGATCCAGCGGCGCTGCCGGATGCAGCCAGCGCCGCGATGTCGGCATCCGTCAGGAAGGTGCAGTGGTCGACGGATGCCGCCCCCAGCTCGACGGCCAGCTGAACGCCGGCGCCCTCGCCGAGCTGGCTGGCGTGCACTCGGGGAAGCAGGCCGGCAGCGAGGCCGGCCTCGAGCACCCGACGCGACTCCGCGATGGTGAACGCGCCGGTCTCGCAGAACACGTCGATCCAGCGGGAGTGCGGCGCGCAGGCGGCGAGCATGTCTCCGACCACGAGGTCGACGTAGGCGTCGCGGTCGTCGGTGTACTCGGCCGGCACCACGTGCGCCCCGAGGAAGGTGACCTCCTCGGTCACCTCGTTGGCGAGTCTCACGGCGCGCTCCTCATCGGCGACGCTCAACCCGTAGCCGCTTTTGATCTCCACGGTCGTCGTGCCCTGGGCGCGCATCTCGGCGATGAAGCCGGCCAGCCGCATCCGCAACTCGTCATCGGAGGCCGCGCGAGTTGCAGCGACCGTGGAACGGATGCCGCCCGCCTCGTAGCGCCGCCCCGCCATCCGAGCCTCGAACTCGACGGCCCGATCGCCGCCGAACACGAGGTGGGCGTGCGAGTCGACGAACCCCGGGATGACGGCGAGTCCGCCGGCGTCGACGACCTCGCGCTCGCCGTCGAGGTCGATCGAGTTGCCCACTTCCGCCTGTGCGGCGGTCGTGCGACTGTCGGAAGTGGGCAACTCGACGGCCCGACCGACCCAGGCGATGCGCCCATCCTCGATGAGCACGGCGGCGTCGCGGATGATGCCGAGCATTCCGCCGTCGCGACCCGACGCCGGGTCGTTCGTGACGAGTTCGCCGATGTCGGTGATGACCAGGGTGCTCACGCGCCCATCCTCCCCGCTCCGGCTGCCGCCGTGTGAAGGCACAGCGACGACGCCGTCCGCGTGATCACTGGGGTCGGCGCGGGATTGCCTTCAGATGGATGGCGGAATGCCTTCATACGGTGGCTCACTCCTCCATCGGGATGCGCAGGCCGCGCTCGTGAGCGACCTCGCGGGCGCGGTCGTAGCCGGCGTCGACGTGGCGCATCACGCCGGTGCCGGGGTCGTTCACCAGCACCCGCTCGATCTTCTCGGCGGCGAGAGGTGTGCCGTCGGCGACGATGACCTGGCCGGCGTGGATGGAGCGGCCGATGCCGACGCCGCCGCCATGGTGGATCGACACCCAGGTCGCGCCCGAGGCCGTGTTCAGCAGGGCGTTCAGCAGCGGCCAGTCGGCGATGGCGTCCGATCCGTCGGCCATGGCCTCGGTCTCGCGGTAGGGCGATGCCACCGATCCCGAGTCGAGGTGGTCGCGGCCGATGACGACGGGCGCCGACAGTTCTCCGGATGCCACCATCTCGTTGAACTTCAGGCCGGCGAGGTGGCGCTCCTTGTAGCCGAGCCAGCAGATGCGGGCGGGCAGCCCCTCGAAATGCACCTTCTCTCCGGCCTGGGTGATCCAGCGGCGCAGGTGCTCGTCCTCGGGGAACAGCTCCAGGATGGCGCGGTCCGTCGCGGCGATATCGGCCGGGTCGCCCGAGAGCGCAGCCCAGCGGAACGGGCCCTTGCCCTCGGCGAACAGCGGACGGATGTAGGCGGGCACGAAGCCCGGGAAGGCGAACGCCCGCTCGAAACCGCCGAGCTCGGCCTCGCGGCGGATCGAGTTGCCGTAGTCGAACACCTCGGCTCCGGCATCCTGGAAGCCGACCATCGCGGCGACCTGCTTGGCCATCGACGCGCGGGCGCGGAGAGTGAACGCTTCGGGGTCGGATGCCGCGAGCTCATGCCACTCCTCGACCGAGACGCCCTCGGGCAGGTAGTGCAGTGGGTCGTGCGCGCTGGTCTGGTCGGTCACGATGTCGATCGGCACGTTGCGCTCGAGCAGCTCGGTGAACACAGTCGCCGCGTTGCCGACGACGCCGACCGAGAGCGGCACGCGTGCCGCCTTCGCCGCGAGGACGCGCTCGAGCGCCGCGTCGAGGTCTGTCGTGTACTCGTCGAGGTAGCCGTGCTCCACGCGGCGGGCGAGTCGCGACTCGTCGACGTCGACGATGAGCACGACCCCCTCGTTCATCGTGACGGCGAGGGGCTGTGCTCCGCCCATGCCGCCGCATCCGCCCGTCAGGGTCAGGGTGCCGGCGAGGGTCGCGCCCGCGAGCTGTGCCGAGTTGCCCACTTCCGCCAGTGGGAAGGCGTCTGCACGGGCGGAAGTGGGCGAATCGGCGCCGCGCGGCACGCGGGCCGCCAGCTTGCGCGCGACGGCCCCGAAGGTCTCGTACGTGCCCTGCAGGATGCCCTGGGTGCCGATGTAGATCCACGATCCGGCCGTCATCTGGCCGTACATGGTGAGGCCGAGGGCCTCGAGGCGGCGGAACTCGGGCCACGTCGCCCAGTCGCCGACGAGGTTGGAGTTGGCGATGAGCACCCGCGGAGCCCACGCGTGAGTGCGGAACACGCCCACAGGCTTACCCGACTGCACGAGAAGAGTCTCGTCGTCGTCGAGGGTCTCGAGGGTGCGCACGATGGCGTCGTAGGCCTCCCAGCTGCGGGCGGCCTTGCCCGTGCCGCCGTAGACGATGAGGTCCTCGGGGCGCTCGGCGACCTCGGGGTCGAGGTTGTTCATCAGCATGCGCAGAGGCGCCTCGGTCTGCCAGCTCTTCGCCGTGATGGTCGTGCCGCGGGCGGCGCGGACAGTGCGAGCTGTCGTGGGTGCATCGGTCATGCATCGATCACACAGCACCCGGATGCCGCGGACAACCGACGCCGCCACCCGAGTGTCCGGGATCCCAGACGTCGGCGGTTCGCCCGTGCACGGCATCCGTGGTCCGTGTCACAGTGGGGTCATGTCGCGTTCGGTCGCGCTGCTGCGCGGGATCAATGTCGGTGGCAGGAATGCCGTGCCGATGTCGGCCCTCGTCGACTGCTTCAGCGACGCCGGCTACACGGGCGTGCACACCCACCTGCAGAGCGGGAACGTGCTGTTCGAGGCGAAAGTCGCGACGGGACCGAAGCTCGAGGACGCCCTCGAACGGATGCTGCTGCAACGCTTCGAGATCCCGATCCTCGTCGTGGTGAGGTCGCACGACGAGTTCGCGGCGACGATGGCGGCCGCCCCGGCCGACCACGGCTCCGAGAAGCTGCGCAGCGACGTGTACTTCCTCAAGCAGCCGCTCACAGCCGACGAGGTCTGGCCGCACCTGCCCGAACTCCGCGACGGCGTGGACTCGATCGCCCGCGGTCCCGGCGCGCTCTACTTCTCGAGGGTCGCGGCGCAGGCCACGAAGACGCGCGTCCAGAAACTGATGGCGCTGCCGGTGTTCCAGCAGATGACTGTACGCAGCTGGCGCACGAGCACCCGGCTGATGGAGCTGCTCGACGAGGGCTAGTCGCCGAGTGCGACTCCGCGTGCGGCGAAGAACGGCATCGGGTCTGTGCGCACCCCGTCGAGTCGCACCTCGACGTGCAGGTGACATCCCGTCGATGCTCCGGTGCTTCCGACGAGGCCGATCGGTTCGCCGACCTCGACCTTCTCCCCGACGCTCACGACGGTTCCGCCGGTTGCGAGGTGGGCGTACGCGGTCTCGACGCCGCTTCCGTGATCGATGAGCACCCAGTTGCCGAGGGATCCGAACCAGCCGGTGTCGACCACGGTTCCGGCCGTCGCGGCGCTGATCCAGGTCGAGCAGGCGGCAGCGATGTCGGTGCCGTAGTGGAAGGGACCTGCTCCGGCCGGCTGCTCCGGCCGGGGCCCGTAGCCGTCGGTGATGTTCCCGAGAACCGGGCTGATCCAGCCGGCGTCGCTGAGCTGCCCGCGGTCCACTGCGCTCGGGATGCTGGACGCCACCCCGGATGCTGCGACCTGCAGGCGAACCGTCGCGAGGGCTGCCGTGGCGGTCCCCACCGTGCTGTTGGCCGCATCCATCGCGAGCTGCATCTCATCGAGCGGGACCGATGCGGCCTTCTGGGCTGCATCCGCCGCCTTCTCACGCAGTTCCTCGGCCCTGGCGGCGTCGGCCTTCATCCGCACGCCGAGATCGGCGGGATTCGCCGAGATGCGGTCGAGCTGCTTGACCGCGCCGAGTGCGCTGAGGAGGTCGCCGCCATGGGTGTCGAACAGGACGTCGAGCGTGCTCGGCCCCCCGTGAGTTCCCGTGGAGTGCGCCACCTGCAGCAGGGCGCGGGCGGAGGTCTGCGCCTGGAGGTCTGCCGCGTCAGCGAGGGACTCGAGCTTGTCGGAGACACTGCGTGCTGCATCGACCTCCGCCTGCGCCGACCTGTAGGCCTGCGAGGCCTTCGTGTAGCTCGCGCGCGCGGCGTCGAGCTTCGTCTTGGCCACGAGCATGCTCGCGGCGCGGGCCTTCGCCAGGCTGGCGAGGGCTGTGGACATGACGACGGGGCGGCGCACCGGGATCTGCGAGCCGGCGTCGTCCGGCTGTCCTGTCGGCGCCGCGATGGGCGGTGCGGTGGGCTCCGGATCGGCCGGGCCGGTGGTCGGCTCCGTCGTGGGCTCAGGGGAGGGAGTCGGCGTCGCCGTCGGCTTCGGAGTCGGCGTCGCGGTCGGCTTCGGAGTTGGAGTCGGTGTCGCAGTCGGCTTCGGCGTCGCCGTCGGTTCGGGGGTGGCGGTCGGTTCCGGCGTCGCGCTCGGCTCGGGCGTCGCCGTGGGCTCCGGGGTGGCGCTCGGTTCGGGCGTCGGGGTGGGAGTCGCAGTGTCCGTGCAGGCGGCGTCGGTCTGCCCGTCCGAGGGTTCGGGAGCCGGCGTCGACGTGGCATCGCTGATCGCCGTCGAGTCGCATCCCTCGGCCAGAGCCGCCGACGGCGCGCCGAGGATGCCGAGAGTCGCCGCCAGCGTGACGGCTGAGAGCAGCGAGATTCGGCGGACGACCCCCCGCCGTACCGCCGGTCGTGCTTCCGTCGAGTTCTGCATATGCACTGGATTCCATCTTCGGGTGATGGATGGCCGGTCATGCGACCGGCACCGATTTCAGTCTGTCACTCGACCTGCCCGGTGACAATGCATCTGTGCGCCGATCGGGGCGCAGAACGGTGAATTCTGCCCGAACGGGCGCCGGTTCGCTACCGAACGAGTGTCACGGCCGTGTTCGCGGCTGTGACGACGGCACCGGAGGCCACGAGTTCCACGATCGCCTCGATCTCGGGCGAGAGGAACCTGTCCTGTCCGGGTCCATCGACGACGGTGCGCACGAGGCCGACGACGGCACCGGTCGCGGCACCGGGAACGAGCGGTGCCCGAAGGTCGAGGCCCCGAGCGGCCGTCATGACCTCGATGGCGAGCACCCTGGTGAGGCCGTCGATCGAGCGGCGGAGCTTGCGGGCCGCTGCCCACCCCATCGACACGTGGTCCTCCTGCATCGCCGACGATGGAATCGAGTCGACGGATGCCGGGACAGCCAGCCGCTTCAGCTCGCTCACGATGCCGGCCGCCGTGTACTGCGCGATCATGAGGCCGGAGTCGACGCCGACCTCGTGCGCCAAGAACGGTGGCAGGCCGTGACTGCGGGCCTGGTCGAGGAAGCGATCGGTGCGCCGCTCCGACATGCTCGCGACATCCGCCACGGCGATGGCGAGGAAGTCGAGCACGTAGGCGACCGGGGCGCCGTGGAAGTTGCCGTTCGACTCGACCCGGCCGTCGAGAGTGAGCACGGGGTTGTCGACGGCGCTCGCCAGTTCGCGGTCGGCGACGGATGCCGCGTGGTCGACGGTGTCGCGGGCGGCGCCGTGCACCTGGGGGGCGCAGCGCAGCGAGTAGGCGTCCTGCACGCGGGTGCACTCTGGGCCCTTGTGGCTCGCGACGATGGGGGAGCCGGCGAGCAGGGCGTACAGGTTCGCGGCCGAGACCGCCTGGCCCACCTGGGGACGCAGCCTGTGCAGTTCCGGCGCGAACACGGCCTGGGTGCCGAGCAGGCCCTCGACGCTCATCGCGGCGCTCACGTCGGCCGTCGTGAGCAGCATCCGCAGGTCGTCGATGGCCAGGGCGAGCATGCCGAGCATGCCGTCGGTGCCGTTGATGAGGGCGAGGCCCTCCTTCTCGCCGAGCTTCAGCGGCGAGATGCCCGCGGCCGAGAGGGCATCGCCGGCGGCGAGCAGCCGGCCGTCGGCCGCGCGCACCTCGCCCTCGCCCATGGCCACGAGCGCGCAGTGCGACAGGGGGGCGAGGTCGCCTGAGCAGCCCAGGGAGCCGTACTCGCGCACTATCGGGGTGATGCCGGCGTTGAGGATGGCGGCGTAGGTCTCCACGGTGACGCGGCGCACGCCGGTGCGGCCGGTCATGAGGGTCGACAGGCGCAGGAGCATGAGCGCCCGCACGACCTCGCGCTCCACTTCCGCGCCGGAGCCGGCGGCGTGCGAGCGCACCAGGCTGGCCTGGAGCTGCGCGCGACGGTCGGCGGCGATGAAGGTGGTCGCGAGAGCCCCGAAGCCGGTGGAGATCCCGTAGTGCGGTTCCGGGTCCTCGGCGAGGGCGTCGATGATGGCGCGGCTGCGCTCCACCTCGACCAGCGCGGCCTCGTCGAGCACGACGGCGGCGTCGCGCCGGGCGACCGCGACGACCTCGTCGATGCTCAGGGCGGCGATGCCCACGGTGACGGATGCGGCCTGGCTGATGTCTGCGCTCGTGCTCATCCTCCGATCCCACTCCACGCCGGTGCGCCGGGCCACCACGCCGGCGGCATCCGTGTCCGGGATCCCAGACGTGCGGTCGGGCCTTCACCTCCGATTCAGCCGCTGTCCCCCGGGATGTCACCGCCGCGCGGAAGGGTGGACCCGTGACCGGAAGCCCGAGGATCGTCTTCTCGACCTTCCGGTCGGGCTCGGACCCGATGCTGCGGGCCTGGACCAGGTTCCGCGACTCTGTCGTCGGAACGCGACAGCTCGCCGACCACCCCGACCACCCGGGGGTGTGGCGGGTGCTCGCGTCGAACAATCGCGAACTCGCCCGCAGCGGCGGGTTGTACGACACCTTCGACTCCGCGCATGCGCACGCGATCGGCATCCGTCGGTCCATCAACGACCTCGACATCGTGCTCGTCGATGGGCAGGGTCCAGGCCGTCACGGCTGGTACTTCTCGCTCGATGGCTGCGTCGTTCTGACCTGCGGGCGCTGGTACGGCAGCTCTGCTCTGGGGCTTGAATCGGCGCTCGCGGCGGTGGACGCGCTGCGTACCGGTCTCGTCGCCGACGGGTCGCAGGAGATCCGATCGAGTCGACGGACGGCGCGCATCCACTGAACGAGGTCGCGGGCCGCGTGCGGCATCCGCTCGAGTCGGCGTGTCCGGGATGCCAGACTGTGCGCATGCCCGGCACCAAGGTTCCAGCCGCCGACCAGACCCTCGCGATCCTGTCGCACCTGGCAGCCCAGCGCGGTCCGGTGCCGGCGTCGACGATAGCGAGTGCGCTCGGCCTGCCGCGTTCCACGGTCTACCACTTGCTCGGCGTGCTCCAGGAGCGCGGCTTCGTCGTGCACCTGCCCGAGGCTCGGCGCTACGGGCTCGGCGTGGCCGCCTTCGAGCTGAGCAGCGGGTTCTCGCGGCAGCAGCCGCTCTCGCTGCTCGGTCGTCCGCTGGTGGCATCCCTCGTCGACCGCACGGGGGAGAGCGCTCACCTCGCGGTACTGCACGGACGCGACGTGCTCTACATCGTCGAGGAGCGTGCCCGGCGGCGACCCTCCCTGGTGACGGATGTCGGCGTGCGACTTCCCGCGCACCTCACGGCGAGCGGGCGGGCCCTCCTCGCGGCGTTGCCCGTCGCCCAGGTTCGGGCGCTGTATCCGGATGCCGCAGCCTTCGTCACCCGCAGCGACGACGTCGAGGCCACCGGGCCGCGCTCCCTCCGGGAGCTGCGCGCGGTGCTCGACAGGGTGCGCACCGACGGGTTCGCCGTGGAGGACGGCGAGATCACGGCCGGGTTCGCCTCCGTTGCCGTTGCGGTGCTGGACCACGCCGGCTGGCCGGCCGCCGGCATCGCGAGCACCTTCCCGCGGGAGAACGTGGCACCGTCGGATCGCGCGGCGCTCGCTGCGGAGATCACGCGCACGGCGAGCGAGCTGAGTCGCCGCATCCGTGGGGCCGCGACGCCCGCGGCAGGTGCCGCTGGTGCGGTTGGTGCGGCTCCGCAACGCTGACCGCGAGCCCAATTCAGGCCGGATCGAGCGACGCGCCGTTCCGGAGGCGCGACTCGCCATGCCGAAGCGAATCGAGCCTGAACTGTGCCGGCGTTCGAGCGCGGGCGCGGCTCAGCCCGCTGCGAGGGGCGCGGGCGTCGCCGCGGCCTGGGCGGCGGCATCCGTCGCCACCGGCGCAGCGAGCGTCGCCCTGAAGAAGTCGGCGACCTTGGCACGCATGCCCTCGTCGAGGATTCCGATGGAGTGACCGGCGCCAGCGACGACCTGGACTGTGTTCGCCACGCCGGCATTGCTCAGGGCATCGGCGAAATCCGTCGACTGCCCGAGAGGGATGAACTCGTTCTCCGAGTGCCCGATGAAGACCGGCGGATCGCTCGGGTCGATGAAGGTCGTGGCCGACGCGTCCGCTGCCTGGGGGCAGCTGTCGAGATGCTCGCATCCGAGGTAGTTCAGGGAGATCTGCTGCACGAGCTCGCCGGCTCCGGTGCTGCGCATGGCGGCGTCAGTGAGGTCGATGGGGCCGCTGAGCTCGGCTACGGCGGCGACCCGCGACCCGGTGTCCAGGGCGCCCTCGCCACGGGTTCCGAGGAGGGCCGCGAGGTTGCCGCCGGCCGAGCCGCCGAAGGCGCCGATGCGCGTGGAGTCGATGCCGTAGTCGGCGGAGTGCTCGCGCACCCATTCGACGGCGAGCTGCACGTCGTCGATCGCCGCCGGGAAGTGCACGGCCGGCACGAGCCTGTAGTTCACCGAGAACGCGACGAAGCCTTCCGACGCGAGCCACTGGCAGACATGACGCCAGTCGTCGTTCGACTTGTCACCGCGCGCCCAGCTGCCCCCGTGGATCGAGACGATGCCGATGCGGGTCTCGCCGGGCACGGGGTCGGATGCGGGGGAGCACACGTCGAGGTCGAGGCGCGTGCCGTCCTCTCGGGTGCCGTAGGTGATGTCGGGCTGCACCGTGATGCCCGTGGACACGGTCCAGGTGCGGATGCCGATGCGCTCGGGGGTGGTCAGCTCACTGGCTCGATCGGACCCGGCCGGGTCGATGTCGTGGAGTTCGGCGTGGAAGCCCGACAGCATCACTGCTCCAGCGAGCGCCGTCGCCGAAGCGGCGAGCGCTATGACGGCTCGGCGGCGGGGGCGCCCCTGGGCGGGTCGGGAGAACTTCACGGATGCTCCGGTCGTGCGGCGTGGATCGTGCTCCACGTGCCGGGACCGGTCGACTGAGCGTGAGATGAGGATAGATCCGCGTCGCCCCGATTCCTAATCCGAATCAGGGGTTCAGCACCGGCGAGAGCGCCCCGCATCTCGGTGACCCACGCAGCGGCCCCGAGCGTTATCGTCGGCTCATGGACTGGACGGGGTGGGCGGCGCTCGCCGTCATCGGCGCCGGCATAGCGGTCTACGCCCTCGTGGCGCGGGCGCCGCGGCGTCGAACGGAGGCCGACGAACTTCGCGACGACGACATCGTGCGTCGGGGAGTCGCCTCGGAGTCGGCCGGCGGCGATCGCACGCCCGACGCCACCTGAGAGCCGGGTGGGGTCAGACCGCTGCGGCGAGATCCTTGGCGAAGCACACGCTGTGCGGCTCGCCGACGTACTGGCCGAACTGCGGGATGAGCTCGTAGCCGGCACGTCGATACAGCGACTGCGCTGCGTCGTGCAGGTCGCCGGTCTCGAGCACGATGCGACGGATGCCGCTGGCAGCCGCATCCGTTTCGATGCGATCCAGCAGGCGGCTGGCCACGCGCTGACCGCGCGCCTCGGGGCTGACGAACATGCGCTTGAGCTCGGCGGTCTCCGTTCCGGCCCCGGACTCCCCCTCCCCGGACTCCCCGTCCCCGGACTCCGCGTCGACGACGATGGCCGCGCAACCGATGGCCTCCCCCCGTGTGCCACGAGCGACATAGAAGGTGACGCCGGGCTGCTCGAGCGAGTCGATGCTCAACAGGAAGTTGCTCTCCGGCGGATACAACGCCATGGCGTAGGCGCTGGATTGACGGAGCAGGTCTTCGATCTCGGGCTGACGGGGCGGTTCCACGGTGATGCTGACTGACACGGAAATCATGCTAAACCGGGCATATTTCATCGACGTTTCCCAGCTTCGTCCGGTAGTCTGCCTCAGTCGGCTCTTGACACCGCACTGTGTGCGGATGGGTTTGTAAGTCTGTTGGGCCGGTTTCGCAGCAATTCTGCTGGCGAAAATCACACTGTATGTGAACGGCCCCGGGCGACGAAGATTCCGGGTTCTCAGTTGCGCTGCGCTTTCGTGCGCACCGCTGTTCTGCCATGTACGCGAGAACAACCCAGGAATGAGCTATGCCCAATAACAAGAAGCCCGCTGGCGGTCGCCCCGCCAAGAACTTCGACCCCTACGCCCGTAGCGGCAAGGGTGGACCCAAGGCCGGCTCGCGCAGCCCGGGCCACCGCGGCTGGAAGCCCGAGTCGGAGGCCCCCGCCAAGAAGGCGCGCTGGAACGCCGACGAGCGCGCCGAGCGCGCAGCATCCGGTGCCGGAGAGCGTCGCTCCTACGGCAACGACCGCAACGATCGCGGCAACGACCGCCCGCAGCGCAGTGAGCGTCCCGCATACGGCCAGCGCTCCGAGCGCCCGGCCTACGGTGACCGCAACGCGCGTCCGGCTTACGGTGACCGCAACGACCGTGGTGCTCGCACTGAGCGTCCGGCCTACGGTGACCGCAACGACCGTGGTGCTCGCTCCGAGCGTCCGGCTTACGGTGACCGCAACGCGCGTCCCGCCTACGGTGACCGCAACGACCGTGGCGCTCGCACCGAGCGTCCGGCTTACGGCAACGACCGCCCCGCATACAACAACGACCGCCCGCAGCGCGGCGACCGCCCCGCCTACGGCAAGCGCGAGTCCGGCTACGGCGATCGCCCCCGCGAGGAGCGCGCACCGCGCACCGAGCGTCCCGCCTACGGCGACCGCAACGACCGCAGCGCTCGCCCCGCCTACAACGATCGCGCCCAGCGCGCCGATCGTCCCACCTACAACACCGGCGAGCGTCCCCCGCGTCGTGACGACAACCGTCGCGATGACCGCGGCGACCACCGTGGCGGCGCCTACGAGCGCCCCGGCTTCAAGCAGTCGGACCGCAGCGAGAGCAAGTTCTACGGAGCGCGCGAGCACAACGGTGCCGGTCGCGTGCACGGCGACCAGAAGGGGCACTTCACCCCCGAGGACGACGTGGTGCTCGAGCGTCTCGAGGCCCAGGCCATCGAGGCGACGGATGTCGACGGCGTGAGCTTCGGAGACCTGGGCCTCGGCGGCAACATCGTCGCAGCCCTCACCGCTCTCGGCGCAGCCAGCCCGTTCCCGATCCAGGCGGCGACCATCCCGGTCGTGCTCGAGGGTCGCGACGTTCTCGGCCGCGGCAAGACCGGCTCCGGCAAGACCATCGCCTTCGCGGCTCCCACCGTCGAGCTGCTCATGAAGCAGTGGGCGCAGAGCGGCAAGTCGGGCGGAAAGCGCCAGATCGGCCGCAAGCCCCGTGCGCTCATCCTCGCTCCGACGCGTGAGCTCGCCCTGCAGATCGACCGCACAGTGCAGCCCATCGCCCAGAGCGTCGGCCTGTTCACCACGCAGATCTACGGCGGCGTGCCGCAGTACAAGCAGGTCGGTGCCCTCCAGCGCGGCGTCGACATCGTGATCGGCACCCCCGGTCGCATCGAGGACCTCATCGAGCAGGGTCGTCTCGACCTCAGCGAGGTGGCCATCACGGTTCTCGACGAGGCCGACCACATGTGCGACCTCGGCTTCCTCGAGCCCGTGCAGCGCATCCTCCGTCACACCAAGGACGGCGGCCAGAAGCTGCTGTTCTCGGCCACCCTCGACAAGGGCGTCGCCACCCTCGTCAACGAGTTCCTCGTGAACCCGGCCGTGCACGAGGTCGCCGGTGAAGACCAGGCCTCCTCCACGATCGACCATCGCGTTCTCGTCATCGAGCACCGCGACAAGGCCGCCATCATCGAGCAGCTCGCCGACCGCAACGGAAAGACCCTGGTCTTCGCCCGCACGCGCGCCTTCGCCGAGCAGCTCGCCGACCTGCTCGACGACGCCGGCATCCCCGCCGTCTCGCTGCACGGCGACCTCAACCAGGGCCGCCGCACGCGCAACCTGGCCCAGCTCACCTCGGGTCGCGTCAGCGTTCTCGTGGCGACGGATGTCGCAGCCCGCGGCATCCACGTCGACGACATCGACCTGGTCATCCAGGCCGACGCCCCCGACGAGTACAAGACCTACCTGCACCGCGCCGGCCGCACCGGCCGCGCCGGCAAGCAGGGCACGGTCGTGACGCTCATCCCGCGTCAGCGTCAGCGTCGCATGAGCGAGCTGCTCGAGCGCGCCGAGATCTCGGCCGACTTCGTCGACACCCGCCCCGGCGACGAGCTGCTGCGCGAGCTCGCTGCGCTGTAGACCAGCGGCTCCTGCACTCGCAGGATGCATCGAAGGCCCTCGTCCGGTTCGCCGGGCGGGGGCCTTCCGTCTATTCGGTGTCGAGAAGTTCGCCTGCCCGTCGCCGTCCGATCACATGCGCGGCCTACCGTTCTCGGGAAACAAGCTGGGAGGAAGATCATGAGTCATGTAGAGGCTTTCGACGTCATCGACGCCGGAGAAGGACGCTGGGATGTGCAGCGTCGGCAGAGCCTGTCGGTCGTCGGTCATGTCTGGCGCACGGCGGCGGGATTCCTGCTCTGGGACTGGGCGGACCGCCAGCTCGGCACCTTCTCATCGCTCTCCGACGCGTTGCGCACCCTGTGGGCCATCGAGAACCGTACCTTCGCCTGACCCGTTCGCCGCTGCCTGCTCGCTCCTGACGGCCGGCGGCAAGCGGATCGGCCCGAATGGGGTGGGGCCGTGATTCGGTGCGAACGGATGCGGCGGGTTACGCTCATCCGTCCCCTCCGCTCGATCCGAAATGCCGATCCGCCATGCCCGCCGTCGTCGTCACAGTGCTCACCTGCGCATCGGTTCTCGTGGGAGCGGCGGCACAGCGCATCACCGGCCTGGGCTTCGCCCTCGTGGCAGCGCCCCTGCTGGTGGCATCCGTCGGCCCCGTCGCCGGAGTCTCGATGGGCAACGTGCTCTCCGCGGTGCTCTGCGTCGTGGTGCTCGCCAGTGCCTGGCGATTCGTGGACTGGCGCCGCGCACTGCTGCTGACGCTGCCGGCCCTCGTCGCCATCCCGCTCGGCGTCGCCGTCACCAGGCTGGTGCCGACGGCTCCCCTCATGATCCTCGTCGGATCGATCGCCCTCGTCGCCATCGCCACGGTCGCGTTCAGCCAGTCGGCCAGCGTGCTGCCTGGTCGGCGCGGAGCCGTCGTGGCCGGCGGACTCTCGGGCTTCATGAGCGCGACGGCCGGCGTCGGCGGACCGGCGCTCGCCGTGCACGCCTTCAGTGATCGCTGGCCCCGCCAGGTCTTCCTCGGCACTGGGCAGGCGTTCCTGCTCGCGACCAACCTCGTGGCCGTCGGCGTGAAGGGCATTCCCGTGATCGACGGATGGCTCTGGGTCGCCGCCGGCGCCTCGCTGGGCGTCGGCATCCTCCTCGGCCACCTGCTCGCCCCCACGGTCAGCGACGGGCTCGGGCGCCGGCTCGTGATCGGGCTCGCAGCGCTGGGCAGCGCGGCCGCGATCATCCGCGGCATCCTGCTGCTGTAGGCGGGTTCAGCGGATCCCGAACGCAGGACCAGACGGCACCTGGCCGCATATCGCAGCCGTATCGCGCCTGGTCCTGCATTCCGCACCCGTGGCCGGTGGCCCGATCTGCGGGTTGGCCCTGAGGAGAGAGCGGGGTGCTCTCCGATGGGCGCCCCGGCACTGCAGGTGTTCGATGGAGCTCGCGCCTCGTGCGGCGGAGGAGGACCTGGAGTCCCGCCGATCGTGTTGAGGCATCAGCTCCGTGACGGAGCAGCTACACCCGAGGAGCACCTCACCCGAAAGGAAACATCTGTGAACACCCTTGCGCCCACCACCGCACTCGACTCCACCCTCGCCGACGCCGTCCTCGAGTTGCGCGACGCCCTCGACGGATCGCTTCACCTGTCGACGGATGCCGACTGGGATGCCGCGCGGACAGCGTGGAACCTCACCGTCGACCAGCGCCCGGCAGCCGTCGTGATCGCCGGCAGTGCCCGCGACGTCGTGCTGACAGTGAACGCCGCTCGCGAGCTCGGACTGCGCGTCGCACCCCAGAGCACAGGCCACAACGCGGCCCCGCTCGGCGATCTCGCCGATACGATCCTGCTGCGCACCAGCAGCCTCCGTGGCGTGACCATCGTGCCGGAGGCCGGTACGGCGAGTTGCGAGTCCGGTGCCCTCTGGGCCGACGTCACGGCTCCAGCGGCGGCCTTCGGCCTCGCGGCGCTCGCCGGATCGAGTGCCGACGTCGGCATCGCCGGCTACCTGCTGGGCGGCGGCGTGAGCTGGCTGGCCCGCTCGCACGGCCTCGCCGTCAACCACGTCACGGCCATCGAGATCGTGACGGCCGACGGACTCCTGCGCCGCATCGACGCCGACCACGAACCCGAGCTGTTCTGGGCCGTGCGCGGTGGAAGCGGCAACTTCGGCATCGTCACGGCGATCGAGATGCGGCTGTACCCGATCAGCGAGGTCTACGCCGGAACGCTGTTCTTCCCGCTCGCCGAAGCCGGCCGCGTACTGCAGGCCTGGCGCGAATGGGTCGTCGACGTGCCGGAGCAGGTCACCAGCGTCGGCCGCATCCTGCAGTTCCCGCCGCTGCCGGAGCTGCCCGACTTCCTGCGCGGCCAGAGCTACGTCGTGATCGAGGCCGCCCTGCAGGCTCCGCCGGTCGATGCCGATGCCGTGCTCGCGCCGTTGCGCGACCTCGGCCCCGTGATCGACACCTTCCACCCCACGCCGATGTCCGAGCTCGACCAGTTGCACATGGACCCGCAGGGGCCGGTTCCCGGTGTCGGCGACGGCTTCGCCCTCTCGGCGCTCACCACCGAGGCCGTCGAGGCCTTCGTGGCCGCCGCTGGTGCCGGGTCGGGGTCCGCGCTGCTGTCGGCCGAGATCCGCCACGTGGGCGGCGCCACCGGACGCGCCCCGCTCGGTGCCGGCGTGGTGTCGCACTTCGATGCCGAGTTCCTCGTGTTCGGCGCCGGCATGGCGGCGACGCCCGCGATGGGGACCGCCGTCGCGGCCTCGGTCGAGAGGCTGGCAGCGGCCCTCGCGCCGTGGCGCGCCGAGGTGCTCTACCAGAACTTCGCCGAAGGCACTCAGGAGCCCGGCGCCATCTGGGGAGCCGACCTCGACAGG
The DNA here is from genome assembly GCF_001422325.1 of Leifsonia sp. Leaf264. Classification (GTDB taxonomy): domain Bacteria; phylum Actinomycetota; class Actinomycetes; order Actinomycetales; family Microbacteriaceae; genus Orlajensenia. Next base: position 529,239 of record NZ_LMMR01000006.1, on the reverse strand, counting down.
CTGCGCGCCATCAAGGTGGTCTACGACCCGAACAACACGATCCGCTCCAACCACCCGGTGCTGTAGCCGGCACCTGGCGCCGACACCGCAGAAGCTGCGGGTCAGAGACTCCTCTGACCCGCAGCTTCTGCGTTCCGGGTGAGGTCCGGCGTCGGCAGGTTCCGCTGCCAGCCGCTCGTCGGGCGCACCGACCCCGGGGTCGTGCCGGCGAAGGGCGCCACCAGCAGGTCGCCGACGCGAAGGTCGCGGGGGAGTGAGCCCGCGGCATCCGTCGCCGCATTCCCATCGAGCGAACGGATGCTGACCATCGCGGCCCGTGCGGTCGAGGCGCGCCCGATGAGTCGCAGCTCGCGCCAGTGCGGCGTGAGTGTCGCGAGGTCGAGATCGAGGGTGACGGATGTCGTCCCGCTGGCATCGCGCCCGACGTCGATCACGCGCACGACGACCACCCCGATGTCGTCGACCACATGCACCGCCGGGGTGGCGCTGACTTCGAGCAGGCGCAGAATCGAGACGCCGGACACGACGACGTCGGTCGTGGTCGCCGTGGTCGCGGGCGGCCAGGACGACGGGGTGAGCGGATCGGGGATCGAGCGACGCAGGCTCGGGACGATGGACGTGAGGGTCACGTTCCAGTTCTACGTCGATCGCGGCGCGGATCGGCGATTGTTACGGAACCTCGACGGCTGAGTAGGCGATCCTGACGGTTCGCCTACGCGCGTCTGCAGGACCAGGCTCGTCATGGCCGCATATCGCGGCTGTGGCGAGGCTGGTCCTGCGAACTCGACGAGCGCGGTCGACGGGCGTGCGTGCGTACGTGCGTGCCTGCGTGCGTGCGGTCGACGGGCGTGCGGGCGGGTTACGCCAGCAGTTCGGCTGCCAGCAGCTCCAACGTCTGCGCACGGCCCGGGGTCGAGTCGAGAGGGTCGCTGGCGAAGGCGCCGCTGATGGGCGACACCATCACCTCGTCGACTCCGTAGCGCGAGGCGAGCTGGCGGATGGCCTGGCCGGCGGCATCCGGAGCGCCGATGACCCAACGCTTCTCCATCGCGGCGACGAGCTGGTCCGTGGCGGTGTCGGTGCCGGCGTTCTCGGAGTCCTCGACGGTCTCGAGCACGCTGAGCGGGCGGCCCGTGCGAAGCCGCGCCATCGCGCGCATCTGCGGCAGGGCACGGCGGCGGGCCTCCTCTGCCGTCGGCGCGACCGAGGCGTTGAGCGTGAGGAAGGTCTGCGGCTCCGGGTGCTCGGGGCTCGGCGTGTAGTTCGTGCGGTAGAGCTCGAGGGCGGCCTCGATGCCGTCGCCCGAGAAGTGGTAGGCGAACACGTAGGGCAGGCCGTGGCTCGCGGCGAGGCGGGCCGAGTAGTCACTCGAGCCGAGCAGCCAGATGGTCGGAACGCTGCCGGCCGACGGCGTCGCATGCACCGTGTACTCGTTGCCGCTCGTCATGCGCAGGGCAGCGCCGTCGGGGTGGAGGAGTGCCTGGATGTCGGCGATGTGGTCGGGGAAGCGGTCGACGTCGGCGGTCGGGCCGCTGATGCGGAGCAGCTGTGTGATGACGGGGTCGCTGCCGGGCGCGCGGCCTATGCCGAGGTCGATGCGCCCGGGAGCCAGGGCCTCCAGGGCGGCGAACTGCTCGGCGACCACCAGAGGCGCGTGGTTGGGCAGCATGACTCCGCCGGATCCCACACGGATGCGCTCGGTCTGCGCCGCGGTCGCCGCGATGAGCACGGGCGGGGTGGTCGAGGCCACCGAGGGCATGTTGTGGTGCTCCGCATACCAGTAGCGCGTGTAGCCGAGGCTATCGGCGAGGCGGGCGAGCCCCACCGAGGCCGTCATGGCCTGAGAGCTGGTCTGCCCGCTGCGCACGGGAATGAGGTCGAGAACGGAGAGGCGGAGTGGTGCAGTCATCCCCAAGGGCAACCGGCGGGGGTGCGCGGCTATTCCGCGGCCGCCGCCGCGTGGTCGTCGGTTGCGGGCCGGTAGGGGCTCCGCCGCGTGGGGGAGCTGTCTCGGTCGGTTGACGGATGCCTCGGCTGCGGCATCCGCCTAGCGTGAAGGCATGGCTGACACGAAGAAGGCGGCGTTCGACTCGAAGGATCCGACCACGCGCGGCTGGGCGTTGGGGATCGCCATCGGGATCGCCCTGGGGGCAGGCCTCGGAGTCGCCCTGGCGAACGTCGGGATCGGGATCGCGATCGGCGTCGCGATCGGAACCGCACTCGCCGTCTCGTTCACCGAGATGTACAAGAAGGAAGACGCCGAGAAGGCCGCGGCGGATGACGACGAGTCCTCGCCGCCGACGACCTGACGCCGCCATAATCGAGGCATGCATTTCTCGACGACGATGTTCCAGACCGGAAACAACACGGGCATCCCGGTGCCCGAGGAGGTCATCGAAGCTCTCGGCGGCGGCAAGCGGCCACCGGTGAACGTGACCGTGAACGGCTACGAGTACCGCAGCACCGTGGCGCCGATGGGCGGTCGGTACCTCATCGCGTTCAGCTCCGACAAGCGCGCGGCCACGGGCATCCAGGGTGGCGACGCGATCGAGGTGGAGCTCACGCTCGACACCGAACCGCGGGTCACCGAGGTGCCGGCGGACCTCGCCGCAGCGCTCGCGGCGTCGGCCGAGGCACAGGCGGCTTTCGACAAGCTCTCGCCGAGCGCGAAGAAGGCGCACGTGGTGAACGTGGAGTCGGCGAAGACGGATGCCACTCGCCAGCGTCGCGTCGAGTCGATCGTGGCGAAGCTCGGCGGATGACAGACGTCGAGCACCTGTTCTCCTACGGAACGCTCCGGCTATCTGAGGTGCAGCGCGGGACCTTCGGCGCCGAGCTGCCGACCCGCGACGATGCGCTGCCCGGGTACCGGTTGGGCGTGCTGACGATCACCGACCCTCACGTCATCGCCTTGAGCGGATCGGACGAGCACCCGATCCTGGAGCGCACGGGCGATGCGGCCGACAGTGTTGCCGGGTCTGTGCTCGAGCTCACGCCGGAGCAGCTGGCCGCCCCCGATGAGTACGAGGTCGACGACTACGTGCGGGTGGCGGTGACGCTCGCGTCGGGGACGACGGCGTGGGTGTACGTGGCGGCTGCTGAGCGCTGAGCGTTCAGCGCTGAGCGGACTCCGGCACTCCTCCCCAGTTCGCCGTCGAGCCGTGAGCTTCCACACTAAATTCAACTGAAATCGCAGATCAGGGTCTGTAAATCGGCACGGTTGAGTGTCGGTGGGTGGTGCGAGTATCAGGGTATGGAAACCCCGGCACCCATCGCCCTGTTGCAGCAGGATGTTGCACTGCTGGCCGCCGTGTGGACTGAGGCGCTTCCGGCGTTCGGGGTGGTCCCTTCCGATGCTCAGGGCGGGTTCGAGTTGATGAACGGTTCGGGGGTGGTGTCGGTGACGGATGTCCTCACTCGGATTCGTCGTCACGCTGATGCGCTCCTGGCGCGGGCAGCGGGCGAGGTGGGGAAACGGTCGGGTCCGGAGTTCGGGATCGAGGGGTTGGCGAAGCAGAACGGGTTCCACAACCCGCAGGCCCTGATCGCTGCGTCGACGGGTGGCAGCACGGGAGAGGCAGCCCGGCTCGTCGCGGTCGGTATGGCGACGGCGTCCCGGCAGGCGCTCAGTGGTGAGCGGAGGTCGGCCCGATACCCGCATGTCGCGGCCGCTCTGGAGGGCGGTCTGATCAGTGTGGACGCGGCGGCGGCGATCACCGGGATGCTCGACCGGGTCGCACCCCGCGCTGACGCCGCCCTGGCCGAGAGTGTCGAGCAGATCCTGGCTGAGCGGGCTGCCGGGCTGCCGTTGAGCCTGCTGCTGCGGGTGGTCAAGCAGGCCGAGGCGCGACTGGATCCCGACGGTGCTGAACCCCGCGATGAGGAACGCTGGGCGGCCCGGTCGCTGACCATCCGGGAGGATCGCCACGGCGGGTTGGACATCCGCGCCCACCTCGACCCGGAGTCGGGAACGTACGTCAAGACCGCCATCGAAGCGCTCGTCTCCGACAGGTTGCGGGAGTCGCGCTCAGGCGCACAGACGCCCGCGCCTGTCAGCGCGACGGATGCCGCAGACGGTGACGGAGCCGGAACTGGCACTGCTCCTGACCCCGACGCCCGCACCAGCGCCAGCGGTCCAGTCGTCACTGATGACCGCACCATCCCGCAACGGCAGGCCGATGCCTTGGTCGAGATCATGCGCCACGTCCTCGGCTGCGCGCAGACGCTCCCGCCGCTGGCGTCGGTGACCACGGTCACCCGTATCGACCTCGACGCGCTCCGCACCGGGCTGGGTGTGGGCAGCATCGACGGCATCGACCAACCCGTCTCCGCCGGAACGATCCGGCGGATGGCGGCATCCGCCGACCTCATCCCCATGGTCCTCGGCACCGACAGTGCCCCGCTCGACGTCGGCCGAACAGCACGCCTGTTCAGCAGAGCGCAACGCATCGCTCTGCACGAGAGGGACGGCGGCTGCGCCAGCTGCGGGCTGAACGTCACCTACACGCACGCGCACCACATCCGCTGGTGGAAACGACATCGCGGCCGCAGCGACATCGTCAAGGGCGTGCTGCTCTGCAGCTTCTGCCACCACAGGATCCACCACGACGGCTGGACGATCCGGGCCACCCCGACCGAGGTGTGGTTCATCCCACCACCCCACATCGACCCCGACCAGAAGCCGCGACTGGGCGGCAGGGCGAGGTTCGATCTTCCCCGGACCGAGGTGGCCTGAACTGGGCTTGCCGGGGCGCGGATGCGCGGGCGGTGGGGCGGGCGGCGAGACTGAGCGACAGCCGGGGGGAGAGACTACGCGGCGACGGCCTCGAGCTTGGCGCGGAGGGCGGCATCCGTCGGCTCCACGAAGTGATCGCCGTCGGGGAAGACGACCACGGGGATCTGGGTGCGGCCACTGATGGCCTTGGCGCGGTCGGCGCCGTTCTCGACGGCCTCGAGGTCGACGTAGTCGTAGTCGACGCCCAGTCCGTCGAGGAGGCGCTTGGAGCGGCGGCAGTCGCCGCACCACTCGGCGCCGAACATGGTGATGCGGTCGAAGTTCTCGGAAGTCATCCGTCAAGCCTAAGCGCGGGCTGCTGGACATCCGCTGGCCGCGGCGCTGAGAGCGCCCCAGACGGCAGCGCCAGCGCGTGCTCGAGGGCATCGGTGATCAGCCGGCCGCGTGCAGCGGGATCTCGATACGACACCAGTCCCTGCGCGCTGAGGCCGTCGACCATGCCGAGCAGGTGCCAAGCGACGGCCTGGGGGTCGGATGTCGTGAACTCGCCCGTGGCGCACCCGGCCTCGACGACCTCCAGCACGAGGTGCTGCCAGGCATCCATCTGGGCGCGCACGGCCGTTGCGAGCGGGGTGCTGCGCCGACCCAGGCTCCAGCCGTCGAGCCAGACGGCTGTGACGTCGTCACGGCCGGACTCGACCAGCGTGTGGATGAGGGCGGCGAGGCGATCCGTCGGCGACCGGTACGGCTCGACGATGGCGGCGACCTCGACCATCTCGGTCACGACGACCGCGGTGAAGGTGTCTGCCACCAGCACTTCCATGTTGGGTTGGTAGTGGGCGACCAGAGCCGGCGTCACGCCGACGCGTGCGGCGACGCTGCGCAGGGTCACGGCCCAGAGCCCGCCCTCGAGGGCGACGGCACGTGCACCCTCGCGGATCTCGGCTGCCCGCTCCTCCGGAGTCTTGCGCACGGCCCGGGTGCGTTCCGCTCTTGACATCATCGCCTCCGGCTCTGTAGCGTCTCCCCCAATCTTATTGATCGCTCGATCAATAACAAGAGGCCCAGCTCTTTCCGAAGAGTACAGCCCCCTCGAGAGGCACGACCCATGAGCATCGACGCTTACCCGCGATCCGCGGATGCCGTCCCGCCGCCAGCGGCGGCAGCAGTCGCGGCCGAATCATCGGTCACGCCTCCGGTGGCCCGCGCCCCGCACCTCGAGGTCGACGCCGCCGGCGTCATCGAGACCCGCGGCACCGACTTCATCCCCGAGAACGAGCGCCACGGCAAGCCGCGCGAGCTGTTCTGGGTGTGGATGAGCGCCAACGTCGTCTACCTCTACTTCGTCATCGGCGGCGTGCTCATGCTGCTGGGCCTGGGCATCTGGGAGTCGCTGGCCGTCGTCGTGCTCGGCAACCTGTGGTGGATCGCCGTGGGCTGGCTCGCGATCAGCGGGCCGGCATCCGGAACCCCGAGCGTGACCGTGATGCGGTCGATGTTCGGCGTCAGGGGCAACAAGGTCTTCGGCGCGGGGCTCGGGGTGGCCATCGGCATCTTCTTCGAGATCATCAACATCGCCTTCGCCACGCTGGCGTCGCTGGCCCTGCTCGATCACATCGGCATCCCGCTGCCCGACGGTGCCGAGTGGGCCGTGCTCGCGGTCGTGGCCGTGCTCAGCTTCGGCATCAGCGTCTACGGTCACGCCACGATCATCAGGCTCAGCCCCATCTTCACCGCGGCGCTCGCCGTGTGCTTCGTTCTGCTCGCCGTGTTCGTCTTCGGTGCGGCCGACTACTCCTACCAGCCGGCACCGCTGCCGACGGCCGACCACTGGGGCCTGCTCGTACTCGGCTTCGCGATCGTCGCCGCCAACCCGCTGTCGTGGGGCACCGGCGCCGACTACGCGCGCTACCTGCCGGCGTCGGTGTCGAAGAAGGCCGTCATGGGCTGGACGGCGCTCGGTGGCTTCATCCCCGCCGTGGCCATCGCGGCTCTCGGGGTGTTCGCCGGTTCCGCCGTCGACATGACCGACCCGCAGATCTCCATCGCGGCCATAGTGCCGGCCTGGTTCTACCCGATCTTCCTGTTCGTGATCGTGCTCGGCAGCATCACGAACAACGTGCTCTGCGCCTACTCCACCGGCCTGTACTTCCAGGCCCTCGGTGGTCGCATCGGCCGCATCCCGCGCGCCTGGACCGTCGTCATCACCGGCCTCATCGCCACGGCGATCACCGCCTACCCGCTGTTCATCGCGCCCGACTTCCTCGACACGTTCAGTGCAGCCCTCGAGCTGAGCGTGACGGTGCTCGGTCCCCTGGTGGCCGTGTACGCCGTCGACATCGTCGTGCGTCGCAACCGCTACGACGGTCTGGCCCTCAACGACGAGAGCCGTCAGAGCCCGTTCTGGTACAGCCACGGAGTGTTCTGGCCCGGCGCCATCGCCATGGTGGTCGCCACGACCATCGCGGTTCTCATGGCCAACACGACGCTCTACGTCGGCCCGATCGCCGCGGCTCTCGCCGGTGCGGACTTCTCGGCCATCGCCGGACCACTTGTGGCCGGCGGCCTGTATGCGGTGCTCTGGTATCGCACCACTCCCTATCGCGACGCGAGCCGTCGCCCGGCAGAACTGGAACCGATCGCATGACCTGGCTGATGCCGCCCGAGACAGCTCCGCACGATCGACTCTGGATGGCGTTCCCTGTCGCCGGCCTCACCATCGGCGAGACCGAGGAGGAGCGCGAGGCCGCTCGTGCCGCCTGGGCGTCGGTCGCCCACGCCGTGCTCGAGTTCGAGCCGGTCTCGATGGTCGTGGACCCCTCGGCCGAGGCCGATGCCCGTCGGCACCTGAAGCCCGAGGTCGAGATCGTCATCGCCCCGCTCGACGACTTCTGGATGCGCGACTTCGGTCCCACCTTCGTCTTCGACGAGAAGGGCGAGCCCGGCGCCGTCGACTGGATCTTCAACGGCTGGGGCGCCCCCGCCTGGGCGACCTGGGGCAAGGACCGCGAGATCGCGCGGTTCATCGCCGGGGAGACATCCGTTCCCGTCATCTCGTCGATGCTGGTGAACGAGGGCGGCGCCATCCACGTCGACGGTGAGGGCACCGTCATCATCACCGAGACCGTGCAGCTCGACCCGGGTCGCAACCCCTACGCCGACAAGACGCGGGTGGAGGAGGAGCTGGCCCGCACCATCGGTGCCACCAAGGTCATCTGGCTGCCGCGCGGCCTCACCCGCGACTACGAGGACTTCGGCACCCGCGGGCACGTCGACATGATCGCCACCATCCCGTCGCCGGGAACACTGCTGCTGCACCAGCAGCCGAACCCCGCGCATCCCGATCACGAGGTCATGCGCGACCTGCGCGCCTTCCTCGAGACGACGACGGATGCCGCCGGCCGGCCGTGGACGATCATCGACCTGCCGGCCCCGGCCCAGCTCGAGGACGAGGAGGGTTTCGTCGACTACAACTACGTGAACCACGTCGTGGTCAACGGAGGCGTCATCGCCTGCGGCTTCGGCGACGACGAGGCCGACGCCCGTGCCCGAACGCTGCTCGAGGGCGCCTATCCCGGTCGCCGCGTCGTGACCGTCGACGCCCGCGAGATCTTCGCCCGCGGCGGCGGCATCCACTGCATCACCCAGCAGCAGCCCGTCGGTGTCGCGCAAGGAGTCGCACGAGGAGTCGCGCGATGACCTCGGGTGCTTCCCGGGTGTCGTTCGACGTCGTCGAGGCGTCGATCGCCCAGCTCGGTGCGGCTCTGTCGTCGGGCGCGGTGACGAGTGTCGGCCTCGTGGCCGCCTACCTCGAGCGCATCGCCGCCTACGACCGGCAGGGCATCAGGCTGAACGCCGTGCCGGTGCTCAACCCCGAGGCCTTCGCCGACGCCCGCGCCTCCGACGAGCGGCGCAGACGCGGCGAGACCCGGGGTCCGCTCGACGGCATCCCGTACACGGCGAAGGACAGCTACAAGGTGCGCGGCCTCACCGTCGCCGCCGGATCCCCCGCCTTCGAGAACCTCGTGGCGACGGATGACGCCTTCACCATCGCGCAGTTGCGCGCCGCCGGAGCCGTGCTCATCGGGCTCACCAACATGCCTCCGATGGCCAACGGCGGCATGCAGCGCGGCGTCTACGGTCGGGCGGAGAGCCCCTACAACCCGGACTTCCTGACGGCGGCGTTCGCCTCGGGATCCTCGAACGGATCGGGCACGGCCACGGCGGCGAGCTTCGGAGCCTTCGGGCTCGGCGAGGAGACCTGGTCGAGCGGGCGGGCGCCGGCTTCGAACAACGCTCTCGTGGCGTACACGCCGTCGCGCGGCGTGATCTCGGTGCGCGGCAACTGGCCGCTGGTGCCGACGATGGATGTCGTCGTGCCGCACACCCGCACAGTGGCCGACCTGCTCGCCGTGCTCGACGTGATCGTGGCAGACGACAACGAGACGCGCGGCGACTTCTGGCGTGCGCAGCCGTGGGTGTCGATCCCGACGTCGTCGGAGGTGCGTCCGGAGTCCTATGTCAGCCTCGGCGTGGCATCCCTGAGGGGAAAGCGTCTCGGCATCCCCCGCATGTACATCAACGCCGACCCCGAGGCCGGAACCGCACAGGCCGGCGGCATCGGAGGGCCGACAGGGCAGCGCATCGAGACCCGCGCATCCGTCATCGACCTCTGGGAGGCCGCCCGCCGCGACCTCGAGGCCGCCGGTGCGGAGGTGGTCGAGGTCGACTTCCCGGTGGTGTCGAACTACGAGGGCGACAGGCCGGGAGCTCCCACCATCGCGACCCGTGGCCTCGTGAGCGCCGAGTACCTGAAGCGCGAGATCGTCGACCTGTCGGTCTGGGCGTGGGACGACTTCCTCGCGGCCAACGGCGACCCCGACATCGGCGGTGTCGCCGATGTCGACGGCGCGCTCATCTTCCCGCAACCACCCGGAGCCGTGGCCGACCGCTACACGGGGTTCGATGACGACATCGCCGAGTATCCCGACTTCGCGCGGGAGCACCCGTCGGGGTCGCTCAGCGACATCCCGCTGCTCGAGGGCGGCCTGCGCGGTCTCGAGGAGACCCGACGCATCGACCTCGAGGAGTGGATGCGCGAGCTCGGACTCGACGCCGTGGTGTTCCCGGCCGTCGCCGACGTGGGTCCGGCCGACATGGACGTCAACGAGGCGTCGGCCGACATCGGCTGGCGCAACGGCACCTGGGTGGCGAACGGCAACCTGGTTCCGCGGCACCTCGGCATCCCGACGGTGACGGTGCCGATGGGACTCATGGCCGACATCGGCATGCCCGTCGGGCTCACCTTCGCCGGTGCCGCCTACTCCGACACGGCGCTGCTGCGACTCGCGGCGGCGTTCGAGGCCACGGGAGCACCCGGTTCGCGACGGGTGGCGCCGGGGCGGACGCCCGCGCTGACCGGCCAGGCTGTGCAGGCTGTGACGGATGCGGTTCCGGATGCCGCCGACGGTGGTGCGGCGGGGCCGCTCGATGACGGTCCGCGTGCCGATGTCGCGTCGCATGCCGACGCGCCCAGTCTCGTGCTCGAGGCCGAGGCGCTGCCGCCCGAGGGCGGCAGGATCGAGGTCGTCGTGCGTGGATCGTTCGCAGCGCCGGCGGGGTTCGAGGCGCTCTCGGTCTCGATCGACGGAGCGCCGGTGGCGGTCGCCGTCGACGGCGCGGGATTCATCGCCCGGGCGTCGATCGCCGAGGAGTCGCACCGGGTGCTCCACAGCGTGTGGCGCGAGCCCTACGGATCGATGGTCGTCGCCGTGCTGCGGGATGCGGCGGGTGCCGCTGTCGGGGCGACGGTGAGCGTGGGCGGGCTGTAGTCCGCAATCTCCCGCTCGCAGAGGCCCGGGAGCGCAGCGAGCGCGCCGAAGCGGAGGGAACCCTGAGCGAGATCCCTCCGCTTCACCGCTGCCGCTGCGCGCCTATGGCTCTGCGGGTGGGCGGGCGGGTCGCGTCGATTTCGCGGCGGGTCAGCGACCGTTCGGCGGCGTTCCTCCTCCGCCCATCTCGTTCGTCTGCTCTCCAGCGACGGCGCTTCCGGCAGCGGAACCGTCGACAGTGACCGTGTAGGTCTGGCCGTTCACGATGTCGGCCGAGGAGAACACCACTGAGGCGAACTCCTTCGTGGCCGTGAAGCTCGCGACCACGGCGCCGTCGTCGGCCGTGACCTCGACGGCGCTGCCCGCGGCGTGACTTCCGTCGAGCGTCACCGAGACCGACGCCTGGTCGGCGTCGGCATCCGGAGCCACGACCATGCCGGCGCTTCCGACGGCCAGCAGGGATCCGCCGCTGATGGCGAAGGTGCTGTCGACGTCGAGCGCGCCATTGCCGCTGCCCGTGGGGCCGTTCACGACCACAGCGCCGCCAGTCATCGTCGCCGAGCCGTTGGAGTCCAGCCCGTCGCCCTCGGAGTTCACCGTGAGGGTGCCGCCCGAGATCGTGAGGGTCATGTCGCCCGTCGTCGTGTCGGTCGCATCGGTCGCTGCGGCGTCGTCAGCGGCAGCGTCTGCTGCCTCCTCGGCTGCGGCATCCGCCGCCTGATCGGGCCCGCCCATGGGACCGCCACCGCCGCCCATCTCGCCGCCGCCGCTGCCATCGGAGACGTTCACGCCGTCGTCGCTGGCCGTCACCGAGACGGTGCCGCCGGCGACCTCGATCTGCGAGCTCTCGAGTCCCTCGTAGGACTGCGAGATGGTGAGGGTGCCGTCAGAGATCAGCAGGGCGTCGTCGGCGTGGACTCCATCGTCGCCCGTCGCCACCCTGACCACGCCGTCGGCGATGTGCACGGCATCGTCGGAGTGCACTGCGTCGTCGGCCGCGTCGACGGTGACGTCGCCACCGCCGAGCACGATGATGGCGCCGGCCTTGACGCCCTTCGCCGAGGCGTCGTCGGCGACGGTCTGGTCGGCCCCGCCGCCGGCGGTCACGTCGAGCGTGCCACCGGTGGTGACGACATCGGTGCTGGCCGCGAGGCCGTCGCCCTCGGCGTCGATCGTGACGGTGCCGCCCTCCACGGCTATGTAGCCACGGGTCGCGTCCTCGTCGTTGTCGCTCGTCAGGCCGTCTCCTCCGGCTGTCACCGAGAGGGTTCCGTCGGTGACCACGAGGTAGTCCTTGCCACGGATGCCGTCGTCGACGGCCGTGACCGTGATGTCGCCGCCGGCGATGACCAGGCCGTCCTTCGAGGAGACGCCGTCGTTGCTGCTGCCGGTGGCGTTCAGCGCGCCGGATCCCGTGATCGTGAGGTCGGCGGCGCTCGACAGGGCTGCGACAGGGGTGTCGGCATCAGCGTCGGCGTAGTTGGCGGCATCCGTCAGGGTGTTCGTCGACCCGTCGGCGAGGATCACCACGGCCTCGTCTGCGGCCACGATACTGATCGCCGAGCCTGTGGAGCTGGTGATGTCGACGCCATCGAGCACGAGCTTGACCTGCCCGTCGCCGGGACTGTCCACGACCACCTGGCCCTCGTCGAGAGTGCCGGTGAGGTGGTAGGTGCCCGCCGCCGAGATGGTGACGGTTCCGCTCTCGTCGTCGAGGTCGATCGCTGTGGCGTCGCTCTCGCTCCAGTCGGCGTCGGAGCCGTCGGTCGAGGCGTGAGATTTCTGGTTCGCCGCGAGCACCTCCGACGCCGACTGGGTGACGTCGACTGAGGCCGTCGGAACGAGCTCGGCGGTGGTCTCGCTGGTGTCGCTGGTGCTCGTTCCGCTGTCTGTGGCTGTGACGGCGCAGCCCGCGAGGACGAGGCCCGTGGCGAGGACGGGGACGAGGAGGAAGTATCTGGGGGATCGCATGATGTGGGGCTCCTGGAGCTCAGGCCGCGATGGACGCGGGGATGGTCTGGTGGGGTGCCGAGGGTGGGCCGGCTGGCGTGGGGCCGGCCTGGTCGAAGTGGCGGCGCAGCACGCGCGTCCACTTGTTCGACGGCAGGTCGGGGCGGAGGGCGGCCAGCCCGGTGCCGAACTTCGACACCGTGGCCGGACGGTGGCCGTGCCGCCACAGAGCGCGGTCGAGGCTGCCGGTGGCCCGCCCCGACTTGGTCTCGACGATGACCGATTCCGGGGTGCGCAGGCGCCGCGGGAACAGCCCGGCGCCCTCGTCGATCCACTCGAGATCGACGTCGATGGTCGCGCGGCTCTCGTCGCGGCCCGCCGTCGCCGGGATCAGCAGGGTGGTGCGCCTGTAGCGGGTGATGAGGGTCGGCGTGAGGGTCGACCACTCGCCGTCGGCCACCCCGGAGTCTCCGAGCACGCTGCTCGTGTACTCCAGGCCCTCGGCGGTGATCCTGTCATGGTCGGCCGGGTCGTACTCGAGTCGGTCCTTCACGGTGAGGCTGCGGCCGCCACGGGTCTTCACCTCGAGGAACGTCGCCCCGGTGTCCAGGTAGGAGCGGGTCCGCACCTTGAACCGGCGGCGCCGGCCGTGGGCGGCCAGGTGGAACGACACCAGCTCGGGAGTGTCGAAGTACACCGACTCGTAGGAGGAGGAACGGATGCTGGCGGGTCGTGCGTCCGCGGCATCCGTCGCGCACGGCGCATCGAGTTCCAGCACGCGGGTGTCGTCGTCGAGCTCGCACAACACCTCGGCCAGGTCGGCCAGCGGCAGCATGTACTTGCGGTCGATGCGCGTCTGCAGCTCGGCTCGGGCGTTGAGTTCGTCGAGGGTGACCGGGGAGAGGGCCGCGATGCTCGCCAGCGCCGAGCCCGTCATCGGGTCACGGCCAGGTCGTCGTGCCGACGGGTGGCTGCCGGGGCCGCATCCGTCGACGAGGTCAGCTGGTAGCGCACGTTCACGTGGGTGGTGTCGTTGACGAGGTCGAGCTCCTCCACCTTGACTCCGTGCACCTTCGCGCCGAGGAGCTGCTCGAGGTGGGCGATGAGCGCCGGCTCTGAGGCTATGGCCCGGTCGAGCACCACGAGCTCCTGGCGGTAGCGCGCGAAGAGCCGGGGGTGGTCGCCGATGTACAGCACGACCATGACGAGCCCCATGAGGGCGAAGGTGAGCCAGTCGAAGTTCACGCTCAGGCCCGCGATGAGGCCGAGGGCGAGCGAGGCGAAGTAATAGGCGACCTCGTGCTGCTCGATCTCGCGCGAGCGCAGGCGGATGATCGACAGCACCCCGAACAGGCCGAGTCCGAGGCCCGCGCCGATGGCCGTCGACCCGAGGATCATCGACACCGCCAGCACGCCGACATTCACGCCGAGGAAGGCGACGACCAGGTCGCGGCGCCTGTGACGGGGGAAGTAGATGCCGAGGGTGAGGACGCCGATGGCGATCAGGTCGATGGCGATGGTGATGGCTTGCATGGGATGGCTCCAGATGGTCTCGGTGGTGTCCGAGTTCCATCAAGCCGGATGCGGCTATGGCGACCCTTGCCGCGCCTGAGGCAGCCCCTGTGCGTTCGCTATGCGGTTTCTATGAGCGGATGCCGCCTCGCCGGGGTCCCTTCTGGCCCTACTCCTCCACCAACCTGATGAACGCGCTCAACTCGGCGACGCCCTGCGAAGTCACCGGCAGGTACTCGGTGAGCTCGGGGGAGTACACGAGGTAGGCGGCCCACTGCGCCCGCGAGATGGCCACGTTGAGTCGGTTCTTCATGATGAGGAACTCCATGCCCCGCGGCACATCGGCCGCCGATGATGCCGCGAGCGAGACCACGGCGACCACGGCCTCCTGCCCTTGGAACTTGTCGACGGTGCCGACGCGCACCTCCGGCAGCCCGGCGTCATCGAGGGCCTCGCGCACACGGGCGAGTTGGGCGTTGTACGGCGTCACCACGATGAAGTCGACCTGGTCGAGGGGCCGCGGCGCGGCATTGCGACCGGAACTCCAGGGGGATCCGAGAAGCGATCGCACGAGGTCGACGACGACGGCCGCCTCCTCGGGCGACTCGGTCGCGTTGCCGACATGCACGACGGGCAGCCTGTGCAGTCCGGGATCGACGCCGTCGAGCATCCTGTCGGCGGCATCGGGGTGCGAGCGCAGCGCTCCCTCGTAGGAGAGTCGCGACACCGGAGCGGCGACGGCCGGATGCATCCGCCTGCTCTCGGCGAGGAAGTAGCCGAACTCCGACGGGAGCACGTCGTGTGCGGCGGCCACCCAGCCGAGGGCCGAGCTGTCGACGGGCTCGGGATGGGTGCCCTGGCTCACCTGCGGGAGCTGCTGCGGATCGCCGAGCAGCAGGATGTTGCGGGCGCTGACGCTCGTGGCGACGGTCGACGCCAGCGAGAACTGCCCGGCCTCGTCGACGACGAGGAGGTCGAGCCCGCGGCGGGGGAAGCGGGCCGGGTTGGCGAAGTCCCACGCCGTGCCGCCCACGACGAAACCGCTCGCGGCATGCGCCTGCGTGAAGAGCAGCGCTGCGTCCTTGTCGGCGAACACCGTGTACTCGTGGGGAGTGGCGTCTGCGCTCTTCGGTGCCTTGCCGACGAGCGCGGGGTCGAGGCCGGCCTCGGCGAGGCGGTCGAGCAGGTTCTCCACGACGGAGTGCGACTGCGCGACCACGCCCACCTTCCACCTGTGGTCGTTCACGAGGCGCGCGATGACGTGGGACGCGAGGTGGGTCTTGCCTGTGCCCGGTGGGCCCTGCACGGCCAGGTAGGAGTCGTCGAGATCGAGCAGACTCGCCACGACGGCGGTCTCGGTGGAGCCGTCGCTGGCCGAAACGAGCTCGCCCCGCCTCGAGCGCGGCGGTCGGCGCCGGAGGATGTCGACCATGCCGTCGCGCGGCCAGGACGGATGCTCCCGCACCACGGCGGCGCCCCACGACCCGATGGCGTTCTCCAGCGCCGTCGTGCGTAGGGGCCAGCCCGGCGTGATCGCCATCGGCGTCTCCCGATGCTCCGCTGCCCCGACGGGAAGAGCCTCCTCGACGACGAGCCCGTCGTCGAGCACCTCGAGCACCGTCACGTCGCGTCGGATGCGCTGGCCGGGGTCGGACTCGTCGTCGATCACGGCGCCGTCGGGCTCGTAGAGGGCGAACAGGCCGGCGCCCGGCGACATCCGCGTGCCCGGACCGAAGCGACCGTGCAGGCGGAGCGTGCGGCGCTGCTTGCGGCTGCGTCCTTCTGGCAGTTGCCAGTCGACCTCGACGCGCGACCGGGCCGGGTCGACGACGAGGACGTCGCGGGTGTCCTCCCACTCGCGCACGGGCTGGTCGAGGCGGAAGAAGTGCGCCCACCAGTGGCTCTTGCGCTCGCGCGGGTAGTAGTCGATGGCGGCGGATGCGAGTGCCAGGGCGGTCTGGTCGGCTGTGCGATTCTCGATCGAGGCGTCGCCGGAGCCCGCCAGGTGGGCAAGAGCGATGGCGAGCTCGGACTGCACGTACTGCTCGCCCTCGCGCGGAGCACGCGGAGCCGGACGCACCCCCACCTCGGCGGCACGCTCGAGCAGCCACTCGCTCAACCGGAGCGTGGAGAGGACGTCGTACCGGTTGTAGCGGGCGATGTCGTCGAGCACGGCCTGGGCCTCGTCGGATTCCCCGGCGGCGGCGAGGTCCATGGCGCGCTGGTACTCCACGATCGAGTCGGCGGCGTTCGTCACGCCCTCGCGCTCCTCGTCGCCCATGTAGAGGGGCTCGAGCTTCTTGATCGAGTAGGAGCGGCTGCCGACGAGGATGCCCCGACGCACGATGGGGTAGAGGTCGATGAGCACGCCGTCGCTGAGGAGCTGGTCGACCCGAGCCTCGCAGGTGCCGTGCCGAGCGGCGATGGACAGCAGATGCGTGCGCTCGTAGCTGGCGTAGTGGTAGATGTGCAGGCCGGGATGGGCGGCTCGGCGTTCGTCGACGAAGTCGAGGAACCTCTCGAGGGCGAGCTTCTCCTCGGCGAAGCTGTGCGCCCAGAAGGTGGTGAACTCGTCGTCGCGGTCGAGCACGCCGAAGAGGTAGTCGATGCCCCAGCTGATGCCGGCACCCTCGGTGTAGAGCGGGTCGCCCTCGAAGTCGAAGAAGAGGTCGCCGGCGTTCGGCTCCGGCACTGCCGCCAGGGCATGGGCGTCGCGGACGGCGACGGGCGGCGGCAGGTGGACGGCGTCGGGGTCGTGTCCGAGAGCGGATGCCTCGGCTCGGGCGGCATCCGTCGCCCTGTCGGCCAGCACCTGCAGTGCCGCCTGCACGCTGAAGGCCTCGAGCGTGCTGCGCGCCATGCCGGCGACGGGCGACTCGCCGTCGGCTCGCAGGTCGACGTTCGCGAGCTCCTCGATCGTGGTGACGCCGGCCGTGCGCAGGGCGTGCCGCTGCGAGACGCGCATGCCAGCCACGAGCAGCACGTCGCGACTCGCATCGACCTCGGCGGAGCAGGTCTCGCAGCGGCCGCAGACCGTGTAGCGAGGATCGCCCCAGGCGACGGCCGTGTCGGCCGCCAGGCGCTCGTCGATGATCTGCAGCAGCCTGGCTCGGCGCTTGCGGTACACCGGCAGGATGTCGTCGACCCGGTGCGAGCTCACGCTGCCGTCGCCGAGCAGCAGCTCGACGGTGTCGGCCCGGGGCACGCCCAGGGCATCGAGCTGGTCGGCGTAGGCCGCCAGCTGCAGCAGGGCCGTCACGCGGGCGCGACGCGCGAGCTTGGTGTCCTGCACGAGGTAGACACCGCCGGGGCGGCGCACGATGAAGTCGGCGAACCCGACGAAGGAGCCGTCGAAGAAGGTGGCCTGGAACACGACGTCGGCCCCGGTCGCAAAGGCGTCGGCCGTGGCATCCGTCGCGTACTGCAGGGTCTCCGTCGTGAGTTTCGGAGGGCGGGCCACCTCGACGACGCCGTGACCGAAGCGCTCGCGGTAGTCGCCCAGCACCCGGTTCTCGTGCTTGTCGCCGAGCACGGCGGTGCGGGCGAGCATGGCGTCTTCGGCATCGGGGACGGCGTCGATGCGCCCGAGCTTCGCGTCGAGCTTGCGCAGGAAGGCGAACTCGCACTTCGAGGCGTTGGTGAGATCGCTCGCACTCGTGACCACAGAGCCGTCGAGCAGGAACATGCCGCCTCCGCTGCAGGCGTCGAGTCCGTCGCGCCGCCTGTCTGCACGATAGCGCGAGCCGACGACATGCGAGCGTGGGCGGCGACACGCGGGGCGCCGGTCGATCTCGACGCCACGGGACTGCCGTCGTGTCGTGGGCCGCCGGTATTCTCGAGAGTGGTGCGCCGACGATCGACGCCCGGGGCGGGAGTGCGATGTGGTTCAGTCGGTGGCGCAGGAGGAAGCCGCCGCCGTTCGACTACTCGACGCTGCCGTGGGCCGAGCCTCCCGAGGAGGCTGACGCCCGCGAGGAGGGCGTGATGCTCGCCGAGTACTCCAGTCGCATGGTGCTGAAGAACCGCATCCTCGTGAGCATCCTCGGTGATGACGTCGATTTCGACGTCGAGAGGTTCCTCCCCGATGCCCGCGACGCGCTGGTGCGGCTGGCCGACGAGATGCGCGCGGCAGCCGACAGGGTGGCGCAGGAGAGCGCCGCGGCCGCCACGCTGCACGGACGCCCGCAGGACATGCACGACTACCGCTCCAAAGACCTGGGGAACCTCGAGCTGCGGGAGCGGGTCAACCGGGCCGTGGCGCGCGACCTCGAGCAGCGCGCAGGCGACGACGAGTACCTGCGCACCTTCATCCTGGCCGCCCGCGATGACGCCTGGGACGACGTGGCCGGCGCCATCGGGACGCGCCTCGACCTGGAGCGCCCGCAGAGCGCCGTCGACGCCAACTACAGGCGAACGCGGAAGGAGCGGATGCGCCTGGTGCGCAACGTCGACCTGGCGCGCCTGGAGATCGAGAAGCTCGACTACTGAGCGCCCTAGCGGACGACGGGCTCCGTCGCCGCCTCGGCGACGGCGGCATCCGAGAAGGCCAGCTTCGGCACGAAGACCAGCAGCACTGCGGCGACGACTGCGGTCAGGCCGCAGACCAGCCAGACCGTCACGTAGCCGCTCAGAGACCCGGCCGTGCCCTCGGTCGCGGCGCCCCCGACGTGGCTGAGCAGGGCGATTCCGAAGACGCAGGAGGCGATGGCCCCACCCACGGTCTTGACCGAGTTGGTCAGACCCGTGGCGACCCCGGTCTGGTTCCGCGGAGCCGCAGCGGCGGCCGCAGCCGGGAGCGCAGCGACGAGGGCGCCCGAGCCGATGCCGGCGATGACCATGTTGGCGAGCACGTTCAGGTAGCCGTCGTGGAACGGCAGGAAGAGCAGATAGCCGAGTGCCACGAGCGAGCTGGCACCGATGAGGGCGATGCGCGGCGTCACGAAGCGGGTGACGAGCGGGAACAGCATGGCCCCGACGACGAGCGAGAGCACGTACGCGCCGATGAGGATCGAGGTCTGGCCGCTGGTCGCGGAGAGGCCGTAGCCGTAGGTTGCCGCGTCCGTCCTGGCGAAAGTGGAGAGCGGGGCCTGGGCGCCGAGCACGCTGACCCCGAACAGGCCGGCCGTGAGGAAGATCGGGCCGAGCGACGGCGAGCGGAACAGGCGCACGTCGATGAGCGGGTCCTTCTGCCGCAGCTCGAACCTGGCGAACGGGATGACGAGCAGAACGCCGAGCAGCACGACGGCCCAGGAGAGCAGGTCGCCGGGGCCCGAGAGGCGCAGCAGGCTGAGGCCGCCGGTGAGGGCGAGCAGGGCCAGCGAGATGAGCACCAGCCCTCCGGTGTCGAACTTCCCGCCGGTGAGGTCCGGCGACTCCTTCACGCCGAACAGCACGACGAAGAAGCAGATCGCCACGGCGATGGCCGGCACCAGCAGGGTGGCCTGCAGCGGGATGGCGTCGGCGAGGGAGCCGGCGGTGAGCGCACCGGCGATCGCGCCCAGCTCCAGCGCCGCCACGAGCAGGGCTGCAGCGCGACGGGTGATGGCGGCGGGAGAACCGAGCGAGCGGCTGCGCGACCACACGAGTGCGATCTCCAGAGGCAGCCAGACCACGTAGAAGCCCTGCAGTGCCCACGCCACGAGGAACACCCAGAACACGTCCGTGAAGGGCAGGGCGAGCGAGGCGATCGCCGTGACGGCGGTCGAGATGAGCAGCATCCGCCGGTGTCCGACCATGTCGCCGAGCTTGGCCATGGCCGGCACGACCAGTGCCGAGAGCATGAGCTGCGTGCCCTCGAGCCAGTTGACGTCGGCGTCGTGGATGCCGAGGTGGCGCGCGATCTCGGTGAGCAGGGGTGTGTAGTAGCCCTGCAGGATGCCGCTCGTGAACTCCACGAAGGCGAGGAAGCCGACGACGCCGGCCACCGATCCGAGTTTCACTGCGCGCGACATCGCGGCTCCCTACTGCACGAGGACGACCCGGAACCGGGCCGAGTCACACTCTAGGCAGACGATTGTTTCAGGCAGGCAACGAACGCAGCAGCGAGTTGTAGAACCGCTCCCCCCGTTCGAGGCTGTCGATGGAGACGTGCTCGTCGACACCGTGGATGGAGGCGCGCTGGGCGCCGGTCATCATCAGCGGCGCGAAGCGGTAGGTGGCCGGCGAGAAGCGGTGGAAGTGGCGCCCGTCCGTGGCCGACATCTGCACGTAGGGGGCCGTCACGGCCTCGGGATACGCCACGCCGACGGCGTCCCGGATGAGCGCGAACTGGGCGTTCTCGGTCGATGACTCCGGCGACGGGTCATCGCCCTCGAGCACCGTGACGGTGATGTCGAGACCACGCACGAGGTGACGGATGCGGGCAACCGAGCTCGCGACCGTCTCGCCGACGGCGATGCGGATGTTGAGCGTGGCCGCGGCCTGCGACGGCAGCACGTTGGCGGCGGTTCCCCCGTCGAGCATGGTGACGGCCACTGTCGTGCGCACCATCGCCCCGGCGTCGCCGGCCAGGCGGGCGAAGACGCGAGCCGTGAGCGGAGGCACGGCGAGCAGCGCCGACACGATGGCGCGCGGCCGGCCGGTGGTGTTCTCGCGGAACACCCGGAACATCGAGCGCGCCGCCCGCGGGAAGTGCGGCCTGAAGCCGCGCCGGTTGATGCGCCGCACGGCGAGCGCGAGACGCGTCGTCGCGGTCTCCCGCGGGGGAGCCGACGCATGGCCGGGCTCGCCGCGGGCGTCGAGGCGAACCGTGAGGGCGCCCTTCTCGGCCACGCCGACGACTGCCGTGACCAGCGGGATGAACGGGAGCGGCGCATCCGTCACAGCACCACCCTCGTCGAGCACGAGCCACGGGCGGAGGCCGCGCTCCTTCAGCGTGGCTGCGATGGTCCTGGCGGCGTCGCCGAAGGTCTCCTCGTTGCCGCCGAAGGAGAGGTAGACGTCGCGTTCCGGTGTGAAGCCAGACGCGAGGAGGTTCTCGACGGCGTCGAGGATGAGCACGAGCTCGCCCTTGTCGTCGAGGGTGCCCCGGCCCCAGACGATGCCGTCGGCGATGGTGCCGGCGAACGGCGGGTAGGTCCACGGATCGCTCTCGTCGACGGGTACGACGTCGTAGTGGGCCATGAGCACGGCGGGCTCGGTCGCGCCGCGGGAGCCGGGCTGGGCGCCCGCCCAGCGGTAGAGCAGCCCGAAGTCGGTGATCTTCTCGAACTCGAGGTGCTCGTGCGCGAGGGGGTAGAGGCGACGGATGAGCGCCTCGACGCCCTCGAACGGCTCCAGCCCGCGGGTCTCCAGCTCGGCCGAGACCGTGGGGAGGCGCACCAGTTGGGCGAGGCGCTCGGCGATGCCCGGGCGGGGTGCTGGGGTGATGGGGGACTCGTCGGTCGGCACGGATTCCAGCCTAGGCGTGGCGCCTCGTGGCCGGCGACGGGACGCGATGCCTCGAGGACGAGGGCCCGGACGAGGAAGCGGCGTGACTCAGGCCGGCGTCGAGACCAACGAGATCAGCAGGAAGCCCAGGCCGCCGATGACGACGACGGCGCCGATCGTGCGCACGGCGATCGACTCGATCCGCGCGAGCCTGGGCTGGAGCAGCCCGAGCGGGTTGAGGATCTCGGACAGGTCACGGGGGGCACCGGGCGTCGACGCCGCGGATTCCTCCTGCGTGGCGGTGGAGGTGTGGAGTGTAGGGCTCACAGTTCAACGCTAGCCATCGGGCCGTCGCGCCGATATCCCCGGAATGCGGGACAAATCACCGACGACGACCCCATCAGCGCGGCACCCATCGCGCTGACCGGGGGTACAACGGGGTACATTCCGTCGGCAGATGTCGGCGTTTCGGACGACCGGGGCGCGAACCGCCGGATCGGTGCCGCGCCGATGTCGGTGGGCGGACGTACCGTCGTCTGCATGAGCACCATCGAGATCAACACCCCCACCGAGGCCCGTCGCTTCTCGTGCCCCGACTGCCGCTCGGGCGCGACGGTGCAGATCATCTACGGCATTCCCGACGAGGTGCTGCGCGCCGCCGCCGACGAGGGTGACGTCGTGCTCGGCGGCTGGCTCACCGAGACCGATGCCCCGAGCCGACACTGCCGCGCCTGCGGCTCCGAGTGGATCGACGCCGACGACTTCGTGGAGCGCCTGCACTCGGCCTGAGGCTCAGCCTGCCGAGGCGGCGACGTGCCTGGACACAGCGCGCGCCGCTGATAGAGTCCGCACCATGAGCCTGGTACCCGCCCAACCAGTCCCGCCCGCTCCGTTCCTGGTGAGCATCGGCAATGTGCATGCCACGCAGTTCCACGTCGTGACGCCATCGGGATCCTGGCCGATCGCCGACGTCAACGTGTCGACGACGGATCAGACAGTGGTGACCACGCACACGCCGGCCTGGGCTGTGGTCATGGTCGTCCTGTTCATCTGGTTCTTCTTCCTCAGCCTCCTGTTCCTCCTCGCCCGTGAAGTGCGGGTGAGTGGTTACGTGCAGGTCGTCATCCAGGCCGGTGGCCAGTCCTATGTCGAACAGGTTCCGATCTCGTCATCGTCTCAGCGCGCCGACGTCTTCAACAGGGTGACGTACCCCCAGAGCCTCATCGGCCGAGCACGCTACTCGGCCAGCTGACGACACTCCAGTAGGCGGCGCGATCGTGCAGCGATCGCCGCGCTGCCGAGCATCTTTCCGCTCCGCGCACGTAGGCTGGCATCGATGACGGATGCGCCGATCACGCAGAACATCCCGCTCACCCCGCAGAAGCGCTGGCGAGCCTATTGGGTCTGCGTCGCGGTGGCCGCGCTCACCATCCTCGACCTCTCGAAGGTCAATGTGGCGCTGCCGTCGATCGAGGAGTCCTTCGGGGCGAGCTCCACGGAGCTGCAGGTCATCGTCTCGGGGTACGTGCTCGCCTTCGGGCTCACGCTCGTCCCGGCCGGGCGGTTCGGCGACATCCGCTCGCGCAAGGCCTTCTTCATCGTCGGCCTGACGCTGTTCACCCTCGCCAGCGTCGCCTGTGCGCTGGCTCCCACCACCACCTTCCTGCTCGTCGCCCGCCTGGTGCAGGGCGTCGCGGCCGGCATCCAGATGCCGCAGGTGCTCGGCCTCATCCAGCAGCTCTTCCAAGGTGCGGAGCGCGCGAAGGCGTTCGGGCTGTTCGGGGCCATGATCGGCATCGCCACGGCGTTCGGCCCGACGCTCGGCGGGCTTCTCATCGCCATCGGCGGGGAGAGCGACGGATGGCGGCTGATCTTCTGGATCAATCTCCCTCTGGGAGCGGCCGCCCTCGCGCTGGCGATCTGGCTGCTTCCGCAGACCCGCGAGCGATCGTCGCGCTCTGTGACCGTCGATCCGATCGGCATCCTGTTGTTCGGCATCACGGTCCTCGCGCTGATGTGGCCGTTCCTCCTCACCACCGGCGCACCGACCGATGACCCCTCCCGGTGGTGGCTGCTCGTGGTGTTCGTGCTCGGGGTGACGGCATTCATCGCCTGGGAGACCCGCTACGCCGCGCGCGGCCGCGATCCCCTCATCCCGCTGGTGCTGTTCCGCATCGCATCGTTCCGCAACGGATCGGCGCTGATCGCCGTGTACTTCGCCGCGCTGCCGTCGGCCTTCCTGCTCACGACCCTCTACCTCCAGCAGGGTCTCGGGCTCGCGCCGGTGTTCGCCGGCATGGTGACGATCGGCTTCGCCCTGACGAGCGCCCTGTCGTCGTGGCGCGGCGGCACGCTGGTCGCGCGTTACGGCCGTTCGCTGGTGGTGTGGGGCCTCGTCGGCGTGCTGGTCGGCGCCGGGTTGCTCGTGGCCGCGGCCATCCTGACCCCACCGGAACTGACCCCGTGGTTCATGGCGGCGGCCATGCTCGTCGCCGGGACCGGGGGCGGCTTCGTCGTCTCGCCGAACCAGACGCTGACGCTTCATGACATCCCGGTGCGGCAGGGCGGCCTGGCCGGGTCGGTCGGCCAGCTCGGCCAGCGCATCGGCACGGCGATCGGCACGGCCATCGCGCTCTCGCTGTTCTACTCGACGATCTACCGCGAAAAGGACAGCGGAGAGGGCGACATCACCCTCTACCACCACGCTTACGCCTACGGGATGCTCTCGGTCGCCCTGTTCATCGCGGTCGCCTTCGCCATAGCCGTGCTCGATCTCGGGTCGAGGCGCCGCAGGGCGGAGGCAGGCGCCGCTGACGCGGACTCGATCGACTGAGGCCCGGCCGGCCGCCGGACCCGGTCAACGCGGCGGGCACCCCCGCCGGCAGCGGCAGGGCGGACTAGGCCGCCGAGGCTGCCGGCACCCTGTCCGGATCTTCCGTAGTGGCCCGCAGCCGCGCGACGATCGTCACGATCACGATGGCGACGACGGCGGCGATCGCCGTGACGGCGGTCGGCGTGGAGAGCGGGTCGCCCGTGAGGCGGGCGACGGCGACCCAGCCGATGCCCCAGCAGAGTGATGCCGTCGGCGCGAGTCGCCCCTCTCCGAACAGTGCCAGGCCGATTCCGATGAGTCCGGCGATGACGATGACGATGACGCCCCAGATGTCGGGATCGATGCCGAAGCCCTCGAATCCGGCCTCCACGAGCACGGCCGTGATGTTCGCCACCGTCGCGATGATGACCCAGCCGAGGTAGAGGCCGATCGTGCCGTCGGTGATGATGGCGTCGATGGTCCCATCGGTGCGGAGGCGGCGGGTGATGAGGAAGGCGCGGATGAGGACCAGCAGCAGGACCACGATGACCGGCACGCTCAGCCAGAGCTGGTCGAACTGGATGCTGAGGATCCACGCCGCGTTGAGGATCAGCGACGCCGCGACCCAGTAGCCGAGGGCGCGGTGGCGCTCCGCCGTGCGCTGACCCGGGAAGAACTGCCAGACCGCGTAGGCGAGCAGGCCGACGTAGATGACGCTCCAGATGGAGAAGGCGCCGCTGCCCGGCGCGATCAGGGTGGCGTCAGCGGCCAAGGCGCCGCCGGCAGCATCCTGGATCGGCGTGCCTCCGGCCGCGCCCGAGCCTATGAACGAGCCGACCACGGCCAGGACGGCGCTCACCGCCACCACGATCATGCGGGCGTAGTCGCCGCCCGTCGCCGGTTGCTGAGTCTGCGGTGCCATGCTGTTCCCCCATCGGATGGATCCTCATCCAGCGTACGGTGCGTCCCTCGTTCAGGGGTGGTCTGCACGGTGAATGCACGGCTGCCCGCCAGCAGTACCCGACGCGCGGTGGGCGACGGGCGACGCCCGATCCAACGCCTGAGCTCAGCGCCCGACTCAGCGCCCGACTCAGCGCCCGATGGTGAGGGCGATGGGGCGATGATCCGATCCGTTGGCCGGGAGCACGTGAACGGATGCCGCGCCGATGCCGCGGGCCATCGCGTGGTCGAGCGCCACGAGCGGAATGCCGGCCGACCATGTGAACGGGAAACCGGCCGTATCGGTTCGGACCAGCGCCGCCTCATCCGTCACGGGAACGAGCTTGTGGTCGTCGGTCGAGGTGTTGAAGTCGCCGATCACGACGAGCCGCTTCGAGTCGTCGGCGGCGAGAGTCGTGGCGAGACTCTCGAGCATGCCGTCGCGATCCTCGTGCTCGCCGGGACGGAACGACGCGAGATGAACGGCGAACAGGCGGGTCGCGCCCTGCGGCGTCTCGACGTCGACGCTGAGTGCCCGCTTCCAGCCGAGTCCGAGGTCGAGCCGCTGGCCGTTCGAGAGTTCGGTCGTGCTCCACACGCCGACGGTGCCGGCCACGAAGGAGTAGGGGTACCTCTCCGCGAGCGCGTCGGCGACGGTGTCGCGGATGTCGGCACTGAGCTCCTGCAGCACGATCACGTCGGGTTCGTCATCCGCCAGCGCCGCCACCATCGCGGCGGCATCCCCGTTCCCGGCTTCGAGGTTCTCGCTGACCACAGTGGTCGTCTCGGCTGTCGCAGCAATGGCCGGAACGGGCAGGGCGGCCGGCAGAACGACGATGCACCAGGCCAGGGCCGCTGCGCCGGCGCCGATGAACGCGGCCGGCGTGCGCACGATGATCGCCGAGACGAGCAGGGCCAGCACGAGCAGCCCGAGCCAGGGGAAGGCGGCCTCGATGAGGGACAGCGCGCCGGCGAACCCGGGCAGCACGCGGTGGAACGCCAGCAGTGCCGTGAGCAGCAGGCCCCAGACCAGCACGGATGCTCCGCGCGCTCGGCGGCGGCGGGTGCGGCGGGTCATCGGTCGATCATGGCAGTCGACCGGTGCCCGAAAGTGAACGGGAGCTGAGTGCCCACTGCATGCCGGGCGCGTCGACGACGGATGCGTCGGGGGCGTCGGGCGCGATCGCGGTCAATCGCTCGCGCCCGACGCGCAGATCACAGCTTGGCGCCGACGGCGTCCCGTCCACGCTTGGGCTTCGCGGCGAAGGTGACCTCGGCCTCCTCGAGCGCCATCCCCCGGGTCTCGGGGATCTTGAAGAACACGAAGATGCCCGAGAGCAGCGCGAAGGCCGCGTACATGCCGTAGGTGAAGGTGAGCGAGAACGCCGCCAGTGCCGGGAACGACACCGTGATGAGGAAGTTCGCGATCCACTGCGCTGCCGCCGCGAGGCCGAGGGCCTTGCCACGGATGCGGCTCGGGAAGATCTCGCCGAGCAGCACCCACACGATGGGGCCCCAGGACGCCCCGAAGGAGATCACGAAGATGTTGGCGGCGACGAGCGCGATGGGCCCCCAGGCGTCAGGCAGCGAGACTTCGCCATCGGACCCGGTGACGGCGAACGAGAACGCCAACGCCATTGCGCCGAGCGAGATGAACATGCCGGCGGAGCCGGCGAGGAGGATCGGGCGGCGGCCGAGGCGGTCGACCAGGAGGATGGCGACGACGGTGACGGCGACGTTGGTGACCGAGGTGATGACGCTGATGAGCAGCGAGTCGGACTCGGCGAATCCGACGGCCTTCCAGAGCGTGGTCGAGTAGTAGAAGATCACGTTGATGCCGACGAACTGCTGGAAGATCGACAGCGTCAGGCCGATCCAGACGATGGGCTTCAGGCCGAAGGCCTTGCCGCGCAGGGTGGCCTTCTCGCCCTCCTTGTCCTCGTCGATGGCCTTCTGGATGTCCTCGACGGCGCGGTCGAGGTCGTCGGCCTCGACCAGGGTGGCGAAGATGTCGCGAGCCTCGTCGGTGCGTCCCTTGGTGAGCAGGTAGCGCGGTGATTCCGGCAGCCGCAGGGCGATCACGCCGTAGACGATGGCCGGGATGGCGCCGACGAGGAACATCCAGCGCCAGGCCTCGAGGCCGAACCAGAGCACGTCGTCGGCTCCGCCGGCGACGCCGGCGAGCAGGGCGTCCGACAGCAGGGCGGCGAAGATACCGATGGTGATGGCGAGCTGCTGCAGCGAGGCGAGGCCACCACGGATCTGGCGGGGCGCGATCTCCGCGATGTAGGCCGGAGCGACGACGGAGGCGATGCCGATGCCGAGACCGCCGATGACGCGCCAGATGCCGAGGTCCCAGACGGAGAAGGCGAGGCCGGCGCCGATCGAGCTGATGAAGAACAGCACGGCACCGAGGAGCATGACCTTGAGTCGGCCCCAGCGGTCGGCGAGCGTGCCTGCGATGTAGGCGCCGAGAGCACAGCCGAGAAGCGCGACGGCCACCACGAAGCCCGTGATGACGTCGTTGAGTCCGAAGTCCTGCTGGATCGAGTCGACGGCGCCGTTGATGACCGACGAGTCGAAGCCGAACAGGAACCCGCCGACGGCGGCCGAGACCGCGAGGCCTATCGCCCTGCGCCGATACTTGCCGGTCGGGGCCTTGCCGCTCGTCTCCGTCGACTTGGCACCCTCATTGGAAGTCGTCACGACTCTCCCCTTCAATCGTTCCGGCGCGCTCGTCTGGGCGTGCTCGTGTCAGCTGCGCACCGCGGATGCGTCGACGTGGCTGAGCGGAGATTCGTACGGACTGCAGACGGCTTCTTCGGCATCATCAGGTCCTCGGCTCGCACGGGAGCCGCCCTCTCCACGGCATTCATCGTATGCCCGCGGGCGTGTGCCGGCCTCAACTCAGGGGAGGGTTGACAACGGGGCTCCGGCGCGCTTAGTCGCGGCGATGACGAACAGGCATCCGCTGATCACGAGAACGCCGCCGGGCAGGAATCCCGTGCCGATCGGGGAGTCGTGCGACGCGAGGAACAGGTTCGACAGGAGCACGAACTCGGCGATCTGGCTGCCGAGGAACGACCCGACGATGAGAACGGTCCAGGCCAGGCGGCCGCGTCGTGACGGCGAGAGCACGAGCAGGGCGATCGACGCGACGATCGGCGCCAGGACGGCGATGAGACCGAGAACTGAGGCCGGAACCCACTCGAGCACGCCGAGGGCGGCATCCGTCACGGCGGCCAGAAGCTGGCCGGTGCCGACGACGACGGCCGATGCCGCGGCGACGAGGCAGGCGACCATGGCCGTGCGCGACGCCGCGGCCCAGGACGCCCACAGCAGCCAGAAGCCCGCCATCACGAACGAGGCGAGGGCTGCGAGCACGACGGCGCCGAGGATCGGCTCGAACGGTGCGCTGACGATTCCGTAGTCGCGCAGGTGGTCCTGCGCCGCGACGCATGCCAGGGAGTCGAGGTCGACGACGCACGGCTGCCACCTGATGCCGGCGGCGAGGATGAGGGCGGTGCCGGCGACCACGAGGAGGATGGCGGTCGGGGCCCACGGTGCTGGAGCCGTCTCCTCGGTCACTCGCATGGCGACCCGCTCGCCATCACCTGTCGTCACCGAGGGTGAGGATTCCGATACCCGTCACGAGGACGGCGACGGCGACGGCGACGATGATGAGGATGAAGGCCACCTCGTAGCCGGTGAGGTAGATGACCGTGCCGGTCAACGCGATGGCGATGGCCACGATGACGGTGGCAGTACCGATCACCCTGGCCGCCGAGGCCGCTGGCGGCATCCGTTCGTCACGTGCTCGCATGGCACGAGTCTGACGCGCACCCACCCGCGGCGACAGGGCGGTCTGGTGAATTCTCTCGCCTGATCGAGTTGCCAGCTCGAAGGGGTGGCGGATGCCGCCCACCCCTCGGAACTGGCAACTCGATGCGTCAGGCGTTCTCCGGCACCGATCCCGTCTCGGATGCCGCTGATACCGAGCCTGTGACGGCGGCGAGTTCGGCATCGATGTCGGTCGCGCCCTGGAACTGCGAGTTGTACAGCCGGAAGTAGGCGCCCTCCCGCGTGATGAGCTCCTCGTGCGAGCCCTGCTCCACGATGTCGCCGTGCTCCATCACGAGGATGAGGTCGGCGTCGCGGATGGTGGACAGGCGGTGCGCGATCACGAACGAGGTGCGACCGTTGCGGAGCGCGGCCATGGCGTGCTGAAGCAGCAGCTCGGTGCGGGTGTCGACCGACGAGGTGGCCTCGTCGAGGATGAGCACGGAGGGATCCGACACGAACGCCCGGGCGATCGTGATGAGCTGCTTCTCACCGGCCGAGACGTTGGACGCGTCCTCGTCGAGCACGGTGTCGTAGCCGTCGGGCAGGGAATGCACGAACCTGTCGACGTAGGTCGCCTTGGCGGCGGCCACGATGTCGTCGTCCGTCGCGTTCTGGCGCCCGTACCGGATGTTCTCGCGGATGGTGCCCGCGAACAGCCACGGGTCCTGCAGCACCATGCCCGTGCGGGAGCGCACGTCGTGGCGGCGCAGCTCGGCGATGTCCTGGCCGTCGATGAGGATGCGGCCGCCGTTCAGCTCGTAGAACCTCATGATCAGGTTCACCAGCGTGGTCTTGCCGGCACCGGTCGGTCCGACGATGGCCACCGTCTGGCCGGGCTTCACGCTGAACGACAGGTCACGGATGAGCGGCCGGTCAGGCGTGTAGGAGAAGGCGACGTTCTCGAAGGAGATCGTGCCGTCGCCGTCCGCCGGCACCGGCGCATCCGCACCGTCGGGCTGCTGCTCCTCCTCGTCGAGCAGCTCGAAGACGCGCTCGGCCGACGCCGTTCCCGACTGCACCACGGCGGCCATGCCGCCGAGCTCGGAGAGCGGCTGGGTGAACTGCTGCGAGTACTGGATGAACGCCTGCACGTCGCCGAGGCGCAGCTGGCCGCTGGCCACCATGAGCCCGCCGAGAACGGCGATGCCGACGTAGGTGAGGTTTCCGATGAACATCATGCCCGGCATGATCATGCCCGACAGGAACTGCGCCTTGAACGAGGCCTGGTAGAGCTCCTCGTTCTCGGCCTTGAACTTCGCCATGGCGTCTTCCTCGCGGCCGAACACCTTGACGAGTGCGTGACCGGAGAAGGACTCCTCGACGCGGGCGTTGAGGCGTCCGACCTTGCGCCACTGGATGCCGAACGCCTTCTGCGACTTCGGGCCGATGACCCCGAAGATGACTCCCATGAGCGGCAGCGAGACGAGGGCGACGATGCTGAGCTGCCAGGAGATCGAGAACATCATGATCAGCACGCCCACCACGGTGAGCACGCTCGTGATCACCGTCGACAGCGATTGCTGCATGGTCTGCGTGATGTTGTCGATGTCGTTCGTCACGCGGGAGATGAGCTCGCCGCGCTGCACCTTGTCGAAATAGCTGAGCGGCAGGCGGTTGATCTTCGCCTCGACCGACTCGCGCAGGCGGTACATGGTGCGCATCATGATGATGTTGATCACGAAGCCCTGCACCCAGCTGAGCACTGACGCCACCAAATAGAGCGCGAGCGCGAACATGAGCACCTGGCTGAGGCGCACGAAGTCGACGCCGTCGCCCGGGGTGATGTTCATGGCGGCGATCATGTTCGCCTGATCGGTCTGACCGTCGGCGCGCAGGCCGGCGACCACCTGGTCCTGGGTCACGCCTGCAGGCAACTGCGCGGAGACGACGCCCTCGAAGATGATGTTGGTTGCCTCGCCGAGCACCTTCGGTGCCGCGACGGTGAGCAGCACGCCGATGGCGCCGAGAAGCGAGACGAAGATGAAGGCGACGCGGTGCGGCTTCAGCAGGCCGATGAGCCGGCGGAAACTCTGGCCGAAGTTCGCCGCCTTCCCGGGCTTGACGCTGTCCCAGTCGCCTGAGGCGAGACGCGCCTGCTCGGCGAGTTCGAGTTCGAGTTGCTCCTCTGCGGAGATCGCGCTGGTGGTTCCGGTGCTCATGCGCCTGCCTCCACTCCGAGCTGGGATTCGACGATCTCGCGGTAGGTCTGGCTCGACTCGAGCAACTGCTCGTGCGTGCCGACCCCCACCATCCGTCCGTCGTCGAGGACGACGATGCGGTCGGCATCGGTGATGGTCGAGATGCGCTGGGCGACCACGATCTTCGTCACCTGTGGCAGCTCCCTCCAGAGTGCTTGTCGTAGTCGCGCGTCGGTCGTGAGGTCGAGGGCCGAGAACGAGTCGTCGAACACGAGTACGTCGGGCTGGTGCACGATCGCCCGGGCGATGGCCAGGCGTTGCCGCTGGCCGCCCGAGACGTTGGTGCCGCCCTGGGAGATGCGGGCCTCGAGCTGGCCGTCCATCTCGGCGACGAAGTCTGCACCCTGGGCGATCTCGAGGGCGCGCCAGAGCTCGTCGTCCGTCGCCTCCTCACGGCCGAAGCGCAGGTTGGACGCGATGGTACCGGTGAACAGGAACGGACGCTGCGGCACGAGGCCGATGCCGTTCCACAGCAGGTCGAGGTCGGCCTGGCGCACGTCGACGCCGCCGACGGACACCGAGCCGGCCGTGACGTCGAAGAGGCGCGGGATGAGCGAGACGAGCGTGGTCTTGCCGGCTCCGGTGGATCCGACGACAGCCACGGTCTCGCCGGGCTCGGCGCGGAACGTGATGCCCGAGAGCACGGGCTGCTCGGCACCGGGGTAGGTGAAGCCGGCTCCGTCGAACGACACCGAGCCGGGCTGGGGGAACGTGGTGGTCGGCTTCGCCGGGCGTACCAGGGTGCTGGTGCTGTCGAGCACCTCGCCGATGCGATCGGCCGACACGGCGGCGCGGGGGATCATGATCGTCATGAAGCTCGCCATGAGCACGCCCATGAGGATCTGCATGATGTACTGCATGAACGCGAACAGGGTGCCGATCTGGATGTCGCCGTTGTCGACACGGATGGCGCCGAACCAGATCACGGCGACGACGGTGACGTTGAGCACCAGCATCGCGAGCGGGAACAGGATGACGAACAGCGATCCGACCTTGCGACCGACGACCATGATGTCGTAGTTCGCCGTGGCGAAGCGCTCCTCCTCGATGGGCTCGCGCACGAAGGCGCGCACCACGCGGATGCCGGTGAGCTGCTCGCGCATGATGCGGTTCACGGCGTCGAGGCGCTTCTGGTAGGTGCGGAACAAGGGCACCATGCGGCTGATGATGAGGGCGGCGACGATGAGCAGTGCCGGCACGGCGATGGCGATGATCCAGGTGAGGCCGATGTCCTGGCGGATGGCCATGATCACGCCGCCGATGGCGAGCAGCGGCGCCGAGACGAGCATGGTCGCGCCCATCATGGCGAGCATCTGCACCTGCTGCACGTCGTTCGTGTTGCGGGTGATGAGCGAACCGGCGCCGAACTGCGAGACCTCGCGCTCGGAGAATCCGCTGACCCTCTCGAAGATGTTGTCGCGGATGTCGCGGCCGGCCTGCATGGCCGCTCGTGCCGCGAAGTAGGTGGCGATGATCGAGGCGACGATCTGCGCGAGCGAGATGCCGAGCATCATCACGCCGGTCGACCAGATGTAGCCGGTGTCGCCGGTCGCGACGCCCTTGTCGATGATCTGGGCGTTGAGGGTGGGCAGGTACAGCGACGCGAGCGCCGCGATGAACTGGAAGACGAGCACGCCGAGCAGGGCCCAGCGATACGGCTTCAGGTAGCGGACGAGGAGCTTTCCGAGCATCAGATCTCCGAATGGTGGTGGAAGGGAGGGGACATCTGGGGTGATGGGGTGGAGACGGGATCGCAGACGCAGTCTGCACGCACCCGCCGACACTGCTGCCGGCGATGGCTGTGGTGGGTGGGTGTGCGCGGCCGCTGGGCGCGTCTCCGGCGCCCGATCAGCCTTTCAGAATCGCACGACGACGCCGAGTCGTCAAGCGATCATTCCTCGATTCCGGATGCCGGGATCAGCCGGGCACGGATGCCGCGGCGAGCTCCCGCGGACGCCGCGAGATCGAGATGCTCACCACGGCCGCGACGACGCAGAGGCCGGCTGCACCGAACCACGCCAGCGTGTACTCGCCTGTCGCATCCCGCACCGTCGCCGCAGCCGTCGCGGCGATGGCCGCCCCGATCTGGTGGGCGGCGAAGACCCAGCCGAAGACGATGGGCCCGTCCTTGCCGAACACCTCGCGGCAGAGCGCGACGGTCGGCGGGACCGTGGCCACCCAGTCCAGGCCGTAGATGACCACGAAGACGATGATGGGCGGCGCGACTGTCGCCGAGAGCAGGAACGGCAGCACGAGCAGTCCGATGCCGCGGCCGGCGTAGTAGACGGCGAGGAGGATGCGCGGGTTCACCCGGTCGGTCAGCCAGCCGGAGGCTATGGTGCCGACGATGTCGAACACCCCGACGACGGCGAGCAGCCCGGCCGCGGTGGTCTCGGACATGCCGTGGTCGTGCGCGCTCGGGATGAAGTGGGTGCCGACGAGGCCGTTCGTGGTCGCGCCGCAGATCGCGAAGCCTGCCACCAGTGCCCAGAAGGTACGTACCCGGCTGGCTCTGGCCAGGGTCGACAGCGCGAGCTTCGCCGCATTGCCCTTCGCGGGCGGCTGGTAGACGTAGCTGTCTGGAGCCCCGAACGGCGTGAGTCCGAGGTCGACGGGATTGTTGCGCAGGAAGAGCAGCACGAGCGGGACCACGGCGAGGGCACCGGCGGCGACGAGCAGCGAGGCGTAGCGCCAGCCCTGCTGCTCGACCAGGATCGCGATGAACGGCAGGAAAGCCAGCTGGCCGGTGGCGCTGCCGGCGGTGAGCACGCCGACGACGAGGCCGCGGCGGCGCACGAACCACTGGTCGGCCACTGTCGCCGCGAAGACCAGCGCCATCGAACCCGTGCCGACGCCGATGAGCAGGCCCCAGGTGAGCACCAGCATCCAGGGCTCGGTCGCGAAGATGCTGAGCCCGGCTCCGGCGGCCACCAGCAGCAGCGCACAGGTCGTGACTATGCGCATGCCGAAGCGCGCCATCAACGCCGCCGCGAACGGCGCCATCAGGCCGTAGAGCAGCAGGTTGACCGTGACGGCCACCGACAGCTGGGTGCGCGTCCAGCCGAACTCCTCCTGCAACGGCAGCATGAGCACGCTCGGCGCGGCCCGGAATCCGGCGGCACCGACCAGTGCGAGGAACGCGACGGCCGCCACGATCCACGCGGGATGCACTCGCCAGTTCGGATGCTGGCGCGCGTTCCCCGGGCGTACCGGCTGGGTGGACATGATTCCGAGTATGGCGGATGCCACGCCACCATCACGCCGGTCGCGCGTCGTCGCCCCGACCTAGGCTGGGGCTGTGAGACGTCTCCTGCTGCTGACCATCGCCGTCGCCCTGGTCATCGGGGGATCTGCCGCTCCAGCCGCGGCCGACACCGACGACTTCACCTTCGAGAGCTTCCACGGCGACTACTCCCTCGACCGCGACGCCGACGGGCACTCCACCCTGACGACGGTCGAGACGCTGGTGGCCGTGTTCCCCGACGCCGACCAGAATCACGGCATCCGTCGCGCCCTGAATGAGGACTACGACGGGCACCCGACCGAACTGCACGTGGTGTCGGTGACCGACACCGACGGCCAGGCGCGGCCGTACGAGGAGGACAGCGACGACGGCGTGCTGACCCTCACCATCGCCGCCGACGACTACGTGCACGGTCGACAGGGCTACGTGATCACCTACACGCAGAAGTACCTCGACAAGTACTACGCCGACACCGACGCCCAGGAGTTCTACCGCGACACCAACGGCACCGACTGGGCGCAGCCGTTCGGCCAGGTGAGCGCACGGGTGCACCTGCCCGCAGACCTGCTCGAGGCACGCACCGGGAAGGCCGACGCCGCATCCGGCCCGGAGGGCGCCGATGGTCCGGCCGACATCTCCGAGACTGCCGACGGCTACGTCTTCGCGGCATCGGACATCGGGCCGCACGAGAACCTCAGCTTCTCGATCGGCTTCGAGCCCGGCACGTTCACCCCGCGTGACGACGGCTTCTGGGCCGCTCCGTGGCCGATCATCGCGCTGGTCTTCACCGTGCTCAGCGTGCTCGCCATGATCGGCGCCTTCATCATCCGTGCGACACGACTGAGGAGCGCGCCCGGCCGGGGGATCATCGTGGCCGAGTACCTCCCGCCGGTCGGGGTGAGCATCCCGTTGGCCGGCGTGATCCTCAACAAGACCACGACCGTGACGCCGGCGCAGATCCTCGCGCTCGCCGTCGCCGGTCGTGTGCGCATAGTCGAGGTCGCGAACCCGAGGCCCGGCCGCAAGGACGGCTACGAGATCGAGTTCCTGCAGACCCGTGCCACGGGGCGCGAGGCCTTCCGTAACCCGGATCCGAGCGCTGACGACCTCGAGCTGCTGCACGCCGTCTTCGGTGCCGAGCTCACCCCCGGTGAGCGACGGCCGCTCGGAAAGAGCGACTCGAAGGCCCTCAAGCGCCTTGCCGCACTGGGAAAGAGGGTGCGCGCCGATTCCGTGACGGATGCCTATCGCAAGCCGTTCCCGACCCGGGCCGTCGCCCTCGTCGTTGTGGGAGCCATCGTGACGAGCATCGCGGCCGTCCTGTTCTCGGCCATAGCGCTGGCGACGGTCTACGGCGGCTTCTGGCCTGGCGTCTTCATCGGCGTCGCCGTGCTCGCGCTCATCGCTGCCTGCGTGGCCGTGGCGAAGCATCCGCTCGATGCCAAGGGCGTCGAGGCACGCGACCACCTGAAGGGGTTGGACGAGTACATCCGGCTGGCCGAGGCCGATCGCATCAGGTACCTGCAGTCGCCGCAGGGTGCCGAGCGCACCCCGATCGCCACCGACGACAGGGAGCAGATGCTCGACCTCACCGAGAGGCTGCTGTCGTGGGCCGTGCTCCTCGGCCACGAGAAGACGTGGACGGTCGAACTCGGGCGCTACTACGAGGAGGCCGGAACGCAGCCCGGCTGGTACGTGGGGTCGCATCCGTTCAACGCGGCGGTCTTCGCCGCGAGCATCGGCTCGGTCTCGTCGAGCGTGACCTCGAGCTACTCGGCGTCGAGCGGTGGCTCGGGTGGAGGCGCCGTCTCCGGCGGAGGCAGCGGCGGGGGCGGTGGCGGCGGGGTGTGAGGCGCGCGCCTACGCCGTCGGCGGATGCGTCATGTCGGTGAACGACAACGCGGAGTCCCACGCGAGTCGGCTGGAGGCCTCGCCGCGTCCTGTGCGCACGCGATAGGCCGCCCACTTGGCGTAGCGACCGTCGGCCCGCCGTGCCAGCACCGGAACCGCGCGCAGGTGCACGCCCTCGCGCGGCAGCTCCTCCCCGGGGAACGTCAGCGGCGTCGGATGCAGCGTGACGCCGCTCGGCACCACGGGAACGCCGTCCCGCAGCAGCGCCGCCTTGCGCAACGACACCTGCCCCGGCTTCAGGGCCACGGGCGCCAGCGGGATCCAGTGCGCAGGCACCGGCGACTGGAGCCTGTACGCCCTCTCCTCCTGGGTGAGTCCCTCCGGCCACGGGTCGGGCTCCGGCGGTCGCTCGCTGGAACGCCGCCGCGGGTCGCCGCTGCGCCCCTGCACCGAGTTCTCGATCGCCCAGGCCATGTTCGCCATCTCGTCGCGGAGGAACAGCACGTCCTCGAGGGCCTCGCCGACGATGGTCCCAGCGGCCACAGGGGGCAGCACGATGCCCGGCAGCATCCGCCCTCCGGCCGAGGCGACACCGAACATGGTGAAGGCGGGATCGACCAGTTCGGGAACCGTGACGGCGTCGCCGAAGTCGTCGGTCAGCGTGACGACGCCGACGCGGTTCACGGCCCCGAGGAGGCCGTCGACAGGAACGGCCAGCCAGTCGTCGCCCGACGACATGGCGAACTCGGCCAAGCACAGACGGGCGAGGTCGTTGGTCTGCGCCTCGATGGCCCCGACGTCCACAGCGCCGTCCTCGAGCTGCCAGTAGCGGTCGGCCGGCATGCCCGGGTATCGCAACGGGGTGGCGAGCATGGTCGCCTCGCTGGTGACGGGGGTTCCGGCCGGCGCCTCGTCGGGGAGGTCGGCACTGGCGCCCTCGACCCACTCCAGGTCGCTCCAGCGCACCGACGCCGAGCCGAACTGGGTGCCGCGCGCGAAGACAGCGTTGGCCTTGTCGCCGAAGCGCAGAGCGAACCTGTACTCGAGACGCTCGGTCGACCACGCGCCGCCCGAGTCCGGCGCCCCGCCGAGCCAGTCGAGCCACTCGACGATCACGGCGCGGGTGGCCGCTGTATCCGCGGCGTCAGCGATCCAGGCCGGGTCGCCGGCACGCAGCTCGGTTGCGAGGGTGCCGCCGTCGGGAACCTTTCCACCCAGCACGGCGAACAGGCGGGCGGCCTGCGGATCATTGAGGCCGAGCGGATCGTTCGGATCGTCGTCGAGGGCGAGCGGATGCAGCCCCGCCAGCGAACGCGCCAGCGTCTTCTCGCCGGCATCCGTCAGCAGGTCCACCAGCTGGGCGCCGGCCTCGGCG
This sequence comes from Leifsonia sp. Leaf264, assembly GCF_001422325.1. Classification (GTDB taxonomy): domain Bacteria; phylum Actinomycetota; class Actinomycetes; order Actinomycetales; family Microbacteriaceae; genus Orlajensenia. Next base: position 491,581 of record NZ_LMMR01000006.1, on the reverse strand, counting down.
CGTTGCCGCAGCCCGTCGCCGAACGCGAGCTCCGGCACGTCCTGCACCAGTTCCTCGAGCAGCGCGCCGTCGCGCCACGGCCGCCAGTCGGCGCCGGCCAGGTCGATGGAGGAGCCCGACAGCGGGGCCCATGCCGTGATCGGCAACGCGCTGGATGCAACGTGCACCGAGACCACCGACCCCGCGTCCTCGCCGGTGAGTTCGCCGAACTGCCACTGCCGCCCGAGCATCCAGGCGGCGTCGGCGATGCGCGCCTCGGCGCCCGGCGCCGGGTCGCCGGTGATCGAGTCGGGCTCGAGCCGCACCATCGCCGGGGGATCGGCCACCTGCAGCAGCGTGAGGATCGCCTCCAGCTTCGGATTCGTCACAGCGCTGACCATCATGTCGATGGGGATGTTGACGGCCATCACTTCACCTCCGAGAGGAACGGGATGGCGTCCCCTGCCCACTTGACCGTTGCGAGCTCGCTGAACTCGAGCCCCTTGCGGATCTGCAGCCACGGACTCGCCACGTAGATGGCGGGCAGGATGGCGGCATCGCCCGGCGTGTGCTCGTAGGTGACGAGCCGGGCCTTGGCCAGGTCGACCGCCTCGAGCACCGTCGCCACCACGGAGTCCGTCGTCCAGCGCTTCCCGTCGGGCGACACGGCCGACAGCAGCACCTGCGGCGCTCGGGCCGAGGCCTGGTTGGCGTGCACGGCCAGGCCTGTCGTGGCTCGCGCCGCGCGCAGCGGATTGTCGGGGGCTGCGGGATCGAACGCCCGTTGGTCGGGCTGGAACGGCAGGGTCTCGGCCCAGCCGTCGATGGCCAGCCCGGCGAACGGGCCCGAGAAGTCGTCGTCATCGCCCAGCAGTTCGACGAGGAGATGGCTGGCGGATGCGGCAGGCCACGGGATGTCGTCGGGCAACGGCCCCGCCAGCCAGCGCTCGGTGCCGGCGGCCGGGTCGCCGGTCTCCTCATCGTGCTCGGTGAGCTGCACCACGCGCAGCGGGATCGGGGCGCCGAGCACGCCGCCGAGCAGTTGCGCCTCGGCGAGGCGCCCGACGCCGGCCTGCACGCTCGCGTGGTCGCGCACGAAGGCGTTGATGTGCGCTCGCGCCGGTTGCTTCTTCATGGCCGGTCGCGTGATGGCGTCGTGGAACGAGTCGGTGCCGGCCGGCTTCGCCAGCAGCGGGAGCAGCAGGAAGCCGTCGCCCAGGATCCCCTCGGCCACGGCCCGGCAGGCGTCGACGATCTCGCCCGTGGTCGCTGCCGGTTCGCGAGCGGGGTCGCGCAGGGCGGCGAGGGTGGCCCGGGCCTGGCCGAGCCGAGCCGATGCCGCCTGCCAGGCGCCGACGGCCCATGCGACGTTCGACGGGATCGCGGCATCCGGAACCAGGGGAACGCCGAAGGCGGTGAGCCCGCGCACCGCGGCGACGACGGCGGCGACGTCGGCTTCCTCGACGGCGAGGGTGTCGGGATCGACGGCGGCGATGACGGCCTGGCCGGCACCGAGGACATCGGAGAGGGCGTCGAGAACCCTGTCGACCCTGTCGAGAAGCTCGTCGGTGTCGAGGCTGCGCTCGGGCGCGACTCCGGTGCGCACGAGGGCGTCGGGCCCGAGGGGTGTTCCGCCGGCGGCGAGGGAGCGCAGGCTGCCGGCGAGGGCGGCCGCGCGCAGCAGCTCATCGGCAAGCGGTGCGTCGCCCATCGCCGGGATCGCAGCGCGAAGCTCGCGGTCGAGCGACGCCGGGTCGTCGGTGAAGACGAGGTCGAGGGCGGCCCAGCCCGCCTCGGCGAGGGTGTGCCCGCCTGCGGCCCCGGTCACGGTGATGTCGGCCGGATCTCCGAGCCGCCGTGCCGCCCAGGCCTCGAGCCTGGGCTCGGCGATGGCACGCGGGCGGGTGGTCGACCAGCCGGGAGCGCCCACCGGGATGGCGGCGAACACGCCGTGGGTGAGCACGCGGCCGGCCTGACGCACGTTCAGCACGCCGAGGTCGGGGTCGACGGCGGCACCGCTGGCCATGGCGTCCATCGCGGCCGAGGCGCGCTGTGGGTTTCCCGAGGAGTACTGCAGCACGCTCTCGCTGAGCAGTGCATCCGACACGGCGTCGAGGGTGGCGGCAGCACCGCGCATGGCGGCCACCAGCCGGTCCCATTCCGCGTTCGACACGGCATCCCAGGTCTCGATGAAGGCGTTGTCCGGCTTGCGGGAGAGCCGGGCACGCAACGGCGGGTTCGCGACGGCGAGGGAGTCGAGCGGGAACCGCCGCAGCAGTTCGGCTCCGTCGACGACATCGGCCGCTGCGACGCGGGCCGCCGCGACCTCCTGAGCCTCGTCGTTGCCGAGCTGGTCCGTGGCCGCCGGGGCGATCTGCCGCAGGCTGAGCTGGAAGCGGGCGGCCGACGTTCCGGCCAGCCCGCGTTCGATCTGGTACCCGAGGAGCGCTCCGATCGACTGGCCGGCCTGCACGCCCTCGAGCACGCGACGCAGCTCGACGCCGCGGCGGCTCGACAGGTCGATCGCGAAAGGCTGCGAGCCGGGCTTCGCACCGATGTTGGAGGTGTGGGCGCTCGCGAGCACTCCGGCGGCGACGGCGTGCGAGCTGCTCGGGGCGTGGATCCAGCCGTCGGGGTCGCGGCGACTCGCCCCCAGGCGGATCTGCTCGACGTAGCCGAAGGCGCCGATGGTCATTCCGACGGGGGCGGATGCCGCCAGCGTGGCACGTCGTGCGCTCGCCAGCCCCGTGGCCCAGGCGTCGACCCTGTGCGAGGCGATGTCGAGGGCGTGGGCGACGGCGATGCGCCTCTCGTCGAGCGGGGCGTCGGCGAGGGCGATCATGGCGGCGCGCACCTCGCCGCCGACGCCGAAGGCGTAGAGCAGTTCGGTGATGGCGCTGCTGCCCAGCCACTTCGCCTGGGCCGTGTCGCCGAGGTCGAGGGCCACCTGGGCGAGTGAGGTGCGCGCCTCGGCCACGGGCTCGATCGCGGCTATGCTCACGCGCTCGGCGGGCTGGCCGTCGAAGTGCTGCACGGCGGCCACCTTCTCGGCGGCGGCGAAGAACCGCGACGGCGCCGTGTCGTCGACGGCGGCATCGGCGGATGCCGCCGACTTCACGATCTGGGCGATGTCGGGGTCGAGCTGAACGAAGTCGAGCAGCGGCCCCACGAACTCCTGCGGCGCTGCACGGAACCGCAGCCGTTTGGCGCTGTCCCAGGCGATGTCGAGCAGAGCCTGCAGCACGCTGTCGACCTTGGGGGTGGTGCCGGCGAGGATCTGGGCGACCACCTCGGCATCCCGATCGGAGACGAGGGGCAGTCCGATGGTGCGGGAGTCGTCGTGCGGCGCCGGCGTCTGCAGCACCTTGGCGGCGTCGACGGAGAACTGCGCCAGCATGGCCGTACGCAGCTGCGCCTCGGCCACCAACTGGGCGGCATCGGCTCCAGTCGCCGCGGCGAAGGAGGCCAGCTGCGGACCGTCGACGGCAGGCCTGGCTCGCACCCCGGTCGCCACCGGGCTGGTTCCCAGCATGTCGAGCAGGTCCTGGTCGCTGAGCTGGTCGCCGGGACGCACGTGCGGCACGACCGGTGAGCGGCTCACCCAGCGGGCCAGGGTGCGCCGGATGAGCGGCACGAGCTGCGCGGTGATCTCGCCGGAGCGCGGGCTCCAGGCGTCGAGGTCTGCGACGGGGAGCACGCCGTACGGCTGCGCACCGATGCGCAGCGCCGGGGCCGGGCCGGCTCCGCGCACGTGGTCGCGGTGCAGGCGCCTCGCCGACTCGATGCTCCCGGGCGTGACGGCCGGGATGTCGAGGTCGTCGAGGCGCTCGAGCACCGGCTCCCAGGTGGCGAACCAGAGCGCCGTGTTGGCGGCAGCCTCGGCCTGGTCCTGCGTCGAGACCGGCGCTGCCGGATCGAGGAGGTGCTCGACGGATGCCGCGTCGAGGCCGAGCGCCGCCGCGAGCCGGGCGGCATCCGGTGACGGCGTCCGCGGCTCGACGGACGGTGCGCCGGCGCTTGCGGCCGGGCGGTAGGGGGAGCGCTCGGCATCGGCGTTGTTCGTCGCCGTTCCGGCGGCGAGGAGGGAGACGCCGTCGCTGAACCTGTGACTGGTGAGGAGTTCGACGAAGTCGGCGGCGTTCGCCTCCTCCGACACCGAGTTGCGGGTGCCGACCACCACGATCCTGTCGAGGAGAGTCGTGCCGGCGGGCAGCGGAACCTCGACCCCCAGGCCGGCCGTCTTCGCCGCCTCGAAATCGATCGTCCACTCCGAGCCGACGGGCACGTTCAGGCCGGCCACCTCGCTCAGTTCGTCGTCGCCGAAGGCTATCGGCGAGAGCGGCACGTCGGGCGCGACGGGCGAGCCCGTCACTGTGATCGGGGCCCCGCCGCTCGGGAACACCCGCACCACGAACTGGTCGGGTAGGCAGCGCGCAACCGTGCCGTGAGCCACCTCCTCCGGTGTTGCGGGGAAGGCAGGGTCGCCCTGTCCACGGGTGGCGAGATTCGTGGGGGTGGTCACCTCGGCCACCCAGCCGGCGCGGCGGGCGCCGACCGCCTCGGTGAGGGTCGTCCACGCCGCGGCGTCGGCGACGGCGTCGGCAGCGGCATCCGGCGCGTCGACCCAGACGGCGTGCCAGTACACCTGACCGGCGGCGACCTCGGCTTCAGTCACCGATCGAAGCAGGCTGTCGATGTGAGCCTCGTCGGGCGTGATGCGCACGCGCAGCGTCGACGTACCGGGGGCGAGCTTGCTCTCGATGCGCACGGGCAGGAGCACCAGTGGTACCTCGGGCGACGCGTCGCAAGGGTCGAGCCTGTCGCGCAGGCCGCCGATGACCTCGCGCAGGTCGTCATCGAGGTCGAGGATGTCGCCGCGCAGGCCGCGGCCGGGCGGCCGGCGGAGGAGGGTGCGTCGCTTCTCGGTGAGTGTGGCGATGCGCTCGCGCACGGCGGCGAGTTCGTCGGGGGTCTCGACGGGCATGGTCTACGCCTCTCTCACGATGAGGTCCGTCGCCTGGAAGGCCACCCGCACCGGGCGGTGCAGGTGCTTCTCGGCGTAGGCGGCTGAGTGCTGGGCTGTGTCGGTGAGCTGCGTCTGGCCCGCAGGCAGCTGGGCGTCGGCCGGACGCTGGAATCTGGTGGCCGACGGATGCTCCGCGATGGTGATCCACCACTCATCGCCGTCGAGTTCGTCGACCGAGATGTCGACGCCGACGAGGGCGATGTCGGGGTCGAGCACCTCGGAGAACAGGATGGGCGCGGTCTTCTGCGGAGAGTCGACCTTCTCGAACACCGGGTCGCGCACAGTGCCCTGGTTCTTCACGGCCTGGATGATGAGGTCGGGGAAGCGGCGCACGAGTTCGCTCTTGACCACGATGACAGCGCAGTCCTTGCTGCCTCCGCCGAGGGAGATCTGGTCGGCCAGCTTCTTCTTCGGGAACAGGTGGATCGGCTTTCCCAGCTCGTCCTTCAGCGGATTCCAGAACCGGTGGAAGTAGGTGCCGCGCTGGTCGGTGGGGTAGCCGCGCCACAGCAGTTCGCGGCCCATCTCGTCGCTGAGCCCGACGAAGAACGCGGCCATGAACTCCCGATTGGTCGAGAGCACCGTGACGAAGTCGTTCGCCGGCAGCAGGCCGAGCCCGGGAACCAGCCATTCGCGGTCGTACTCCTCGAGGGCGCGGTACATCGGGCGGTCGAAGCGCGGCGCCGCCATGATCGGCGCTATGCGCGGCTGGGCGAACCAGCGGTCGGCGAGCCCGGCGCTGAGGTGCAGTCTGCCCGCGAGGGACGCGCGCACGGTGGTCCGCGGATCTATGGCCGTCGTGATGGCGGCGGATGCCACGGCCAGGGCGTCGCGGTGCGGGACGGTGTCGATGGTGAGCAGGGCGCCGGGGTCGATGAGCGAGGTCATCTCGGCCCGCAGCACGTCGAAGGGCAACTGGTCGATGCGGTCGAGGGTCGGCGTCAGCTTCACCTCGGCCAGCTCGGCGAACTGCGCCAGGCCGGCGTCGAGTTCAGCGCTGTCCCTGGTGTCGCCGAGCTTCTTGAGGTTCTGCACGTCGATGACGCGCAGGCCTCTGCCGCCCACCAGCACGTGCCCTTCGACGGGGATGCGGCGGGCACCGAGAGCGCCACCGCCGACCGCCACGCCTCCCGCGCCGCCTCTCAGGGCACCGCCGTCGACGGGAACGCGGACTGCGGGGCCGGCTCCGCCCTGCGGCAGGCGACCGACGGCTCCGCCGATCGGGGAGCGGCGGGTGAGCGGGATGCGCGGGTTGAGGGGAGCGACGACGGGGCCGCGGATGACGGGGCCGTCGACGATCGGCCCGCGGATGATGGGGCCGTCGATGACTGGGCCGTCGACCGGGCCGCGGATGATGGGTCCGTCGATCACCGGCCCGTCGATCACCGGGCCGTCGGGTCGCACGTCGACGACGCCGAGGTCGACCAGCACCCTGTCGTTGAGCTTCACGGCCGTGCCCTTGAGCCGCTCGCGCAATGGGCTCGCGCTCGTCGTCTTCGACAGCGACAGCTCGGCGGCGAGCGGCCCGACGCGTTGGGCGCGGATGGCCTCGACGGCCGGAACCGACGACGGGCGCAGCAGCTTCTCGCTCCACCGGGTCGCCACAGCCGCGCCCAGGTCGAACGACGCGTCGGCGGCCTTCCACCGGTTCGGCTCGGTGAGGTAGGTGGCGAATCCGCCCTCCCGTTCGACGCGGGCGTTGGCCTCCTTCAGCACGCCCGCGATGGAATCGACGGGGGTGCCGATGGCCGCGCTCACCAACTGCAGGTCGAGATGGGCGACGACATCGGCGGTGAGACGGCCGATGCCCTCCGGGTTCTCGTACACCCTGGTGAAGTCGCGCATGGTCGCCTCGGTGCCCACGATGTCGCCCGCCCGTTGCTGGGAGGCCGCATCCGTTCGCCGGATCAGCGGTCCTGCTGGGCGGGTGACCCGGCGGAATGCGCCTCGCGTCGCGGCGACGGGCGTGGCGCTCAGGGTGACGTCGGAGAACAGCGTGCTGCCGGCGTTGACGGAGATGCGGGTGGCGAGAGGGGCCGCGACCTGGAGCAGGTGCCCGGTCTGCAGTTCGCCGATGCGGGTGAACAGCCTGGTGGCGAGCAGCTCGGCGAGCTGGGCGAGGCGGATGGCCCGATTCGCCGCCTCCACCTCTCCGAGCTGCGCCCAGGCCGACTGCATCAGTCGCTCCTGGTCGCGTTGCACCACCCGGGTGCCGAGTCCGCCGACGATGCGCTTCACCGGGGCGAGGTTGAGCTCGGCGAACCAGTCGGAGCCCTCAATGACAGCACTGCCGCGGTGCAGTTTCGCGTAGATGCGCGGGCCGATGATGGGCAGGTCGGGTACGCCGTCGGTCTGCTCCTCGGTGCCCTCGATCGCCGCCGGGAGATCGAGTTCGGCACGGAGCTCGTCGATCATGGCGTCGGGCCAGACCGCCGTCTCGGCCACCTGCTGCTCGGGGGTCTTCGGTGCGCTCGGCGAGAACAGCGCGCAGCGCAGCACCTGCTTGCGGCCGACCTCGTCGGCGGCGAGGGCACGCAACGGCTTGCCTGGCTGGGAGGTGTCGATGAACTTGCGGCCGACCTCATACGGGGCCGCCACGCCCTGCAGCTTGATCGCGAGCGAGCGGAAGTCGCCGTCGGGTCCGGTGCGGAACTCCCAGCTGTCGTACACGGGCAGGCGCACGGGGTCGGGCGAGGAGCTCGTCCAGGCCGGATCGAGGGAGCCGCCGGTGAGGCCGAGACCGCCGCGCACCCCCGCATCCGTCGTCGGAACCAGGGCCGCGACGTAGTCGGTGTCCTGCTTCAGGATGCGCGGCGAGATCACCCGCGACAGGTTGACGGGGGCATGGGCCGGGGACAGGCGCGCGCTCAGGTCCTGCCCTGTCGTCGTGGCCGGAGCCTGCGCGTGCGCCCAGAGGTCGGCGCGGGTGAGGGTGGGCAGCTGCGCGAGCGGCACCTGGAACACCGGCAGCAGCGCGCTCGTCGCCGGCTCGCGGGTGATGGTCGACCGCTCCAGTACGACGAGGGTGAGCCACGGTCGCATGACCGCCGCCTGGGGTGCGGCGCTGAACGCCCACGGCAGCTCCGGCCTGTCGAACTCGATGTGCGCGAGCACGGTCTCCTCGGCGGTCTGGGTTCCCGGCGCCGGGAACCGTCGCACGATCTGGGCCGGATCGATACCGCGCACGTCGCCCGGACCGTACAGGGTCACGGAGAGGCCGGCGGATGCGGTCCCACCGGCGCTGTCGGCGAGCGGAACCTCCACCCGCGATGTCGTGCGCACGCTTCCGGCGGGCGGCGCGCTCGCCGCAGCGGCCAGGCCGCCGACGGCCGTCGAGGCGAACTCGAGCGATTCGATGGCCACGGCGCTCTCGTCGAACTCGTCCTCCTTCGCGAGGGCCAGCGAGAAGGCGTCCTGCACCACGCGGGTGGCGGTGTTCGACAGCGGCGCGACGACGCTCGCGGCGATGGCATCAAGGTCGGCCATCAGGTCATCCCCTCACGATCAGGCGCGTCGCCGATGCGGCGCTCTCGGTGTTGACGGCGGCAGTCACGAGGGCGGCCTGCGTCGCCGTGAGCTCCCCGAGGCCGGCGAGCAGCGCGCCGCCGGTGGCGGCATCCGCGATCGTCGAGGTGCCCTTGTCGGAGACCGTCACCCCGGCGTTCGGTGGTGTCGGCTGCAGGTACGGATTGCCGACGTCGGCGACGGCCCGACCCACGTTCGTCTTGGTGGCGTAGGACGTGGCGTAGGTGGCGAAGATGCCCGCGAACTCGATCAGGGAGTCGGGCTCGTCGGGGTTGCGCACGTAGGTCTGGTACGCGACAGTCGCCGGCGTCGCGGTGCCGACCTTCGGGGTGGTGGCCGCTGCGATGCGGCATCCGCCGGTCATGTCCTCGAAGCCGGAGCGGGCGAGCAGGCCCTCGCCCTCGAGCTCGAAGAACTGGCCCGGTGCGAAGGCGGTCTTGAGCTCGCTCACGGCTCCGACCAGGCCCGAGTCCGGGGTCGACGTCGGAGTGCCGATGGTCACCATGTCGGCCTGCACCGGGGCGGAGCCGATGCGGCTGATCTTGACTCCGAACGGCACCTGGGTCTGCGACACCTCGACGCCGGCCAGGGGATGCGCGATGCGTCCGTCGATGTCGTCGACCTCGGCCAGGGTGACGAGCTGCGCCGCGTGGTCTGGCAACTGCACCTTCCAGGCGTCGTCCTCGTTCATGGCGCGGGCCGCGATCGCCAGCGCGTCGACCTTGGCGAGGATCGGAGCCGGCTTCTCGCCCCACTCGACCGGGCCCAGGTCCTCGTCGAAGGTGGGGAGGAACCAGACGTCGACCTTGATGTGGCCCTGGAGCTTGAACGGCTTGGTGCCCTCGAGCGAGCCGCGGAAGACGATCGAGCAGATCGTGCAGCCGAACAGGTCGACCTCGACGCCCACCTCGATGCTGATCTTGAAGGCGAAGCGCGGCGCCCAGATGAAGATCATGTCGAGGGTGAGCCAGGCCCTGGCCGCGATGACGGCGAAGTCGGCGTTCAGCTTGCCCTCCACGCCGAGCATGACCGAGCCCGCCGTGATGGCGAAGTAGGCCTTGATGACGAAGCTGATGGCCTTCGACGGCGACAGGTCGATGGTGACGCGGTCCATGTCGCCGAGTTTCGGCTTGCCGCCGGTGAGCTTCTCGTACTCGGGATGGAAGCCGCCGACCGAGAACTCGAACGCGCCGCTGCCCGACCACTGGATGTAGAGGCCGAGATCGCCCGAGATCTTGATGCCGGCGATGGTGGAGTCGCGCATGCTCGCGAACAGCAGCAGGTAGTCGGGCGTGATCGCGATGAAGACGTCGGCACGGATGTCGGTGATCGGCGCCTCCTTCGTCGGGATCCGGACCCGCAGGGAACCGAGCACGACGATCATCGGGTCGGGCAGTGCCAGGACGACGCCGAGCTTCATCTCGACGAACTTCGCCTGCGAGCCCCAGCCGAGCTCGACGATGGGCCCGAACACGAAGCCGCCGTCCTTCGGCGGGAACACACTCGCGACCTTGTCGAGCAGCTTGGGCGCCTCGGCGACGGGGTTGTCGGGGAACAGCATCTTGTCGAGGATGTGCTCCTTCATGCCCGAGCGCAGGGCCTCCAGGTCGAGGCCTCGGTTGAGGGCCAGGATGCCGCCGATGCCGTTGAGCGTGAATCCCATGCTGAGGTCGATGGCCACCGGGAACCGCACGCCGATGACGAGCACCAGGGAGAACGGATCCGGCGAGAGGATGACGATGGCCGAGAGTCCGAACTTGAGGATCTGCAGTTGCACCACCCCGCCGAACTCGACGCGCTTCACGTCCTGTCCGTCGACCTTGTAGGTGCGCTCGACGCGCTGGATGAAGCCGCCACCGGTGACGGGGCCGGCCTTGACCCGCAGGCCGATCGCATCGGGCCAGCGCGGGGAGACCGGGATGTCGAAGACGGCCTGCTGCTCGACGTCGCCGTTCAGCGCGACGATGAAGCCGGTGCCGACGATCTGCAGGCCGATGACGTCGCCGAGCTTGGCGGCGATGGACGTCGTGAGTTCGAATCCGGTGACGTCGCGGGCCTCGTTCCGGCGCAGTCCGAAGGCCACCTCGCGCAGTTCGACGCCCGGGAACGAGAAGCGCACGGGCAGGACGGCGCGTTCGTTGCCGCGGCCGTCGCCGAGGTAGACGCCCTGGCCGGTGTCGACCGAGATGGTGGTCAGGGTCGTGGTCTGCGGTTCCGCCGAGCCCGGCATGACCTTGGAGAGCAGCGGGTCCTTGGTGAGTCCGGGCTCGAGCATGGTCTGCATCCTGAAGCCCAGGATGACGACGTCGCCGATGAACCACTTGCCGTCCCGTTCGAGCAGGCTCGTCTTCTCCTCGGCGGTCGGGTTCGCGATCTCGCGGTCGCTGAACTGCAGGAAGGCCTCGAAGGAGACCTTGTCGAGAGTCATCAGGCCGAGGGTGACCGGTCCGAGGTTCACGAGCTTGGCGGCCAGGATGAACTTGCCACCGGTGCGGTCGAGCACGAGCACGTCGCCGAGCTTCTTGGTGAGGTTCGAGACGCCGAGTACCGTCGTCCCGAAGCTGTCGAGCAGCTTGCCCGAACCGGCCCCCAGGTCCTTGAACGGCTGCGCCCACGGGTTCCAGAAGTCCATCAGGCCGGAGCGGATGGCCTCGTCGACAGTGCCGTCGGCCTTCTTGGCGAGCTCCTTGGCGACGATGTTGAACGCCTCGTCCATGGCGGCGAGGGCCATGCCGATGCGCACGGCGACGCGGGCCGCTGTATCGGCGTTGAAGTCGTCCTTGTCGATGTCGTCGGCCGACTCCTTCACCATCTTGGCGATCAGGTCGGTCTGCTTCTTGATCGCCTTGGCGATGGGTTCGACCAGGGCGACGGCGGCCTTGATGTCGGCCTTCAGCTTCTCGAAGGTCGGCTTCACGTCGCCGACGGCGCCGAAGGTGACGATCGACTCGAGGAACGGCACCGTGTCCTTGAAGGAGGTGCCGCTCATCTCGCCGAGGCGTGAATTGGCGAAGGCTTCGATCCCGTTGAGGAATCCGGTTCCGATGTCGGTCATCGTGTCCCACTGTGCGGTTCGGACGGATGTCGGCAGCATGCCTGCCGTGGGCGTCCGGTTCGGTGCGTGCATGCGTCCGCAACTCTGCGGACGATTCGGCTCCGGGCGTGCGGATCGAGCGGGGTGACGGCTCGGCGCACGGGCGGAGGATGCCCGGAACACAGCGGACATCGCGAGAATTCAGTTGTTCGGGATGCAGCCAACTGGCGCGTAGGGGCGGGAGCTGACAACTGATCTGCTGCCGATCATAGACCCGCTCCCGGGCGGGCTTCTAGGGGCAGGCCCCGGTCTGGCTCGATCGGGCAACTCGCCGACGGAACGACGAAGAGGCGTCGAGATCGAAGGAACCTCCTGCGTGAAGTTCCGGAGGTTCTTCAGGAAAACTGTGCAGGTAATCTGTATATCGGAGGTACAGTGGATTCATGACCTCGGATGCCGCCCCCGCCGCGATAGCCCCGGAGCTCGCAGCACTCGCCGCCGCCCTCCCCTCCACGGTGAGCCGCCTCAACCGGCGCCTGCGCGCGGAGTCCGGTGTGCAGGAGTTCTCGACGACGCAGGGGAACATCGTGCGTCGGCTGTACTCCGTCGGCCCGGCCACGACGTCGGAGCTCGCCCGCGGCGAGGAGATGCGCCCGCAGTCGATGGCCGCGGCTCTCGCTCCGCTCGAGAAGGCCGGCTACGTCGCCCGCAGGCCCGATCCCGCCGACGGACGAGCGAGCGTCGTCTTCCTCACGGAGAACGGTCAGCGCCAACTCCTCGAGGGCCGGGACGCGAAGCGCGGCTGGCTCGCTCGTCGGCTCGACGAGCGCCTGACCGCCGCCGAGCAATCGCGCCTCGCCGAGGCCGTGCTCCTCCTCGACCGACTGCTCGATCCCGACTTCAGCCGCTGACCCCGTCCTGACCCCGTCCCGTCCCCGAACCCCGGAAAGACCCCCATGCCCATCACCCCGCTCGATCCCCGGCCCGCCCTCGTCGTCATCGACCTGCAGAACGGCATCACGGCCCTGCCCGTGGTCCACGACATCTCCACCGTCATCGGCCGTGCCGCCGCCCTCGCCGACGCCTTCCGTGCCGCCGACCTCCCCGTCGTGCTCGTCACTGTGACCGGGGGAGCGCCCGGTCGCAGCGAGCGATCGCTCGCCCTGGCTGCGGCATCCGTCGCCTCCGGACAGGCGGCACCGGTCCGTCCCGCCGACTGGGCCGACCTGGTGCCCGAGCTGGAGGGCGAGGGAATCAGGGTCGTCAAGCGCACCTGGGGTGCCTTCCACGAGACCACGCTGCATGAGCAGTTGCAGCAGCTCGGCGTCACGCAGATCGTGTTCGCCGGCATCTCGACCAGCAAGGGCGTCGAGACCACGGCGCGGGCGGCCTTCGAGCACGGCTACAACGTGGTGCTGGCGACCGACGCGATGACCGACTCGGATGCCGCCGTCCACGCGAACGCGGTCGAGAACATCTTCCCGGCCCTCGGTGAGACCGGGACGACGGCCGAGGTGCTGGCGCTGCTGCGCGCAGCAACCGCACCGGTGGCCGCTGACGTCGAGGTGCGGTGACCGACCGCCTCGAACCCGGCGACGCCGTGAACTCCGGCGTCGGTACCGGCGCTGTGCCGGCGGTGCAGCCCGCGGCATCCGTCGCACCCCGGAAGGCCTTCCCGGCCCGATTCGTCGCGCCGTTGATGTGGGGTGCCGCTCTCAACCCGATCAACAGCTCGATCATCGCCACCTCCCTGGTGGCCATCGGTCTCGCGTTCGGGGTCAGCGCCGGACAGACGGCGACGCTCGTCGCCGCGGTCTACGTCGCCAGTGCCGTTGCCCAGCCGACGATGGGCAAGCTGGCGACGCAGTTCGGGCCGCGTCGGGTGTTCATCGCCGGCATGGCGATCGTGGTGGTCGCCGGGTTCGTCGGCGCCTTCGCCCCGAGCTTCGGATGGCTGCTGGTCTCGCGGGTGCTCATCGGCATCGGAACCGCCGCCGGCTATCCGACGGCGATGGCGTTGATCCGCCAGCGCGCTGACGGACTCGGGCTCGGCATTCCCGGCGCCGTGCTCGGAACCATGTCGATCGCCGCCCAGGTGACCGCAGCGCTCGGTCTGCCCCTCGGCGGAGTGCTCGTCGGACTCTGGGACTGGCGCGCGGTGTTCGCCATCAACATCCCGCTCGGTGTCATCGGCATCGTCATGACACTGCTCTGGATCCCCGCCGACGCACCGCGCCGCCGGGACGGCGGTCGAGAGCTGCTGAGCGCGCTCGACCCGGCCGGACTCGCCCTGTTCGCGGCCGCCATCGTGGGACTCATCCTGTTTCTCCAGGGCATCAGGCAGCCCGACTGGTGGCTGCTCGCGCTCGTCGTGACGGCTGTCTCGGGGCTCATCCTGTGGGAGCGTCGGGCCCGGCATCCGTTCATCGACGTGCGGATGCTGCGCCGCAACGGACCTCTCGTGCGCACCTACGGTCGCCAGGCACTCACGCAGACGGCGATGTACATGGTGCTCTACGGCTACGTGCAGTGGCTCGAGGAGGGGCGCGGCCTCGCGGCCAGCGTCAGTGGACTCGTCATGCTGCCCATGACCCTCGTCGGCGCCGTCGCGGCGGCGCTCGTCTCGCGTCGCGCTCTCGTGCGTGGGCCGCTGATCGGCAGCGCCGTCGCCGTGACCCTGGGCGGCGTCGCCCTGTCGATGGTGAGCGGCGACACCTCGGTGGTGCTGCTCGTGGCTCTCAGCCTGCTGTTCGGCGCCGTCACCGGCCTCACCGGCGTGAGCAATCAGGCCGCCCTGTACGACCAGGCGCCGGCATCCGACATCGCCGTCGCCTCGGGGCTCCTCCGCACCTCGACCTACCTGGGGGCGATCGTGGCCTCGGCGATCATCGGCTTCGCCTTCCCGGAACGGGCGACGGATGCCGGACTCCACGGCATGGCCGGCGTCGTCGTCGGGCTGGGCGTGGCCCTGCTGGTGCTGGTGCTGGTCGATCGGCGTGTTCCGTGGAGGGCTCGGTAGCTTCGCACGCTTCTGTGGCGGACTGTCGAAATCCCGGCACCGGCATCGACATACTGATGGGAACGCCATCCGGCCTCCCGCCCATCAGTGCAAGGAGTGGATTCGTGAAGTACCTCATCCTCATCAAGAGCAATCCCGAGTGGGCGGGCGCCTTCGCCTCGTTCACGCCCGAGCAGCAGGCTGAAGGCATGGCCATCTACGAGAAGCTGTTCGCCGACCTGCAGGAGTCCGGCGAGCTCGTCGACGCCGAGCAGCTCGCCGCCCCCGAGACAGCGCGCGTCGTGAGCGTGGGCGCCTCGGGCCCGATCGCCAGCGACGGGCCGTTCATCGAGGCCAAGGAGTGGTTCGGCGGCTATTACATCGTCGACGTCGACACCCTCGACCGCGCCGTCGAGATCGCCGGGCGGCTGCCCGAGGCCCAGAACGGCATGGTGTCGGTGCATCCGGTCATGGCCAACGCCGGTATGGAGCTCTGACGCCAGCGCCAGCCCTGTCATGACCGACGTCGAACCGATGCTGCGGGCCGCCGCCCCGTCAGCCCTCGCCATCCTCGTGCGTCGCACCCGCGACTTCGAGGCCAGCGAGGACGCGATGCAGGAGGCGCTGCTCGCGGCATCGGTTCAATGGCGGGAGGATCCGCCCGAGAACCCGCGGGCCTGGCTCGTCACCGTCGCGCACCGTCGCTACGTGGAGCAGGTGCGGAGCGACGTGGCGAGGCGTCGGCGCGAGGAGACAGTGTTCGACCTCGATGCCCCGCCGGACTCGATTCCGGCCCGCGACGACTCGCTCACCCTGTTCCTGCTCTGCTGCCACCCGGCCGTGCCGCTGCCGGCGCAGCTCGCTCTCACTCTGCGGGCAGTCGGTGGCCTGACGACGGCCGAGATCGCTCGCGGACTGCTCCTGCCAGAGGCGACGGTGGGCCAGCGCATCTCGCGGGCGAAGGCACGCATCCGAGCGAGCGGATCCGAGTTCCGGATGCCGCAACCCGATGAACTGGGCGATCGGATCGCGGCGGTCTGCGCCGTGCTCTACCTCGTATACACCGAGGGGCATACGGCGACGGGGGGTGAGACCCTCACGCGGATCGACCTGTCCTCCGAGGCGATCAGGCTGGCCAGGCAGCTGCACGCCGCGACTCCCGACGATGCGCCGTGGCGGGGCGAGGTCGCCGGCCTGCTCGCACTCATGCTGCTGACGGAATGCCGGCGTGAGGCGCGCATCAGCTTCGCCATCGAGGGCGGCCCCGGCACGCTGGTTCCGCTCGCCGAGCAGGACCGTTCGCTGTGGGATCGGTCCCTGATCGACGAGGGCGTCGCGCTCGTGACGGGAGCACTCGAGTCAGCACCGGCCGGGCCGTACCAACTGCAGGCGGCCATCGCCGCCGTGCACGACGAGTCGCCGTCCACGACCGAGACCGACTGGCCCGAGATCCTCGGGCTCTACGAGCTGCTGCGCCGCACGGCGCCCGGGCCGATGGTCGAGCTCAACTGGGTCGTCGCCATGGCCATGGTGTGGGGCCCCGACGTCGGGTTGCGGGAGCTCGAGACCGTCGCCCTCGAACCGGCACTCGCCGGACACTTCAGGGTGCACGCCGTGCGCGCGCACCTGCTCCAGCTGTCGGGGGCTCCGGATGCCGCACGGGCCGAGTTCGCGACAGCCGCGCGGCTGGCCCTGAACGCCGCCGAGCGGCGCTACCTGGAGTCCAAGGCCGGTTGAGCCGCCCACTCCCCGCGGCGTGGGGTCGAGTTGGCAGTACTGGTTGGATGCCGCATCCGTCAGGCAGCCAGAACTGCCAACTCGACTACGGAGAGACTCGACCGCGCACCGTCCTCAGCGCGCGACACGAGGCGCAGCACCGGGCCGACACCCTTGCGCCCGACGGTCCAGCGGGCGTGGGATGGGACCGGGCGGGGCGCCACCCGACGCATCCGTCGTCGTCCAGAGGAGCGCCACCATGTCCAGCCCCATGTTCCTGCAGATCGCCGGCATCACCGGTGAGAGCACCGATGCCGAGCACCGCGACGAGATCGACGTGCTGTCGTGGAGTTGGGGTGCGACGAACTCCGGGGGCGGCAGGTTCGGCGGCGGAGGCGGGGTCGGCGGGGCCGGCGCCGGCAAGGTGCAGCTGCAGGACTTCCACTTCACGCATCACGTCGATGCGGCATCCGCGGGCCTCCTGCTCGCCTGTGCCACGGGGAGGCACAGTCCCGATGCCGTCTTCGCGGCACGGCGTTCAGGCGAGAGCCCGACGCAGCACCTCGTCGTGCGATTCACGGACGTGACGGTGACGTCGGTCTCAGGCGCCGGAGCAGTCGAGGTGGATGCCGCGCTCGAGAGCGTGAGCTTCGTCTACAGCGCCGTGAGCTTCGAGTACAGCAGGCAGCTGCCCGACGGATCCCTCGCCCCGGCATCCCTGTTCCAGTGGGATGTGAAAGCGAACCGCGAAGGCTTCTAGCCCTCGACCGGCGCTGCGTCCGGCCGCACCAGCGGCAGGAACACCTCGTCGACGATCTCGTCGATGACGGTGTCGGTGATCGGCTTCAGCGTCATGAGCACGTCGTGCCGGAACAGGTCGAACGGCAGGGTGGCTATGCGGGGGGTCAGGCGGTTCGGGTCGATCTCGCCGCGGGCGATGGCGCGCTCGTAGATCACGTTCATCTCGCCGCCGTCGCTGCGTTCGCCGATGATCGACTGGCGGATGTCGGCGAAGGTCGTTCCGGTCTCGGCGTAGTAGGCGCCGAGCTGCACGCTCACCAGCGGGATGAGCGGCGTGCGTGCGATGTTCCAGAGCCGCAGCGTCTCCACGAGGTCGCCGCGCAGCGTGCCGGTGTCCGGCGCCTCGACGCGGTCACGCACGATGCCGAAGCGCAGGGCGGCGAGCACCAGGGCGTTGCGGTCAGGCCAGCGTCGGTAGATCACGGGGCGACTGGTCTGGGCACGCTCGGCGACGGCTTCGATGGTGAAGGCGCTGTACCCGCCCTCGGTCAGCTGCTCCCACGCCGCGGCCAGCAGGGCGTCCTCGAGCTCCTGCCCGCGCCGACGCTTGGGGGTGTCCGCAAGATCCATTTGTGTATCTTAGCGCGGCGGAGTAGCATCCGTTGAGATACATGTCTGTATCTTAATTTCTCCAGGAGGACAGGATGCCGCAGGCGCCCGAGAAGCTCGATCGCGGTGTGCTCACCATCGCACTCGTCTTGGTGACAGGCGGCCTCGCCGTCATCTTCGACAGCACCATCGTGAGCGTCGCACTGCACACTCTCGCGACGGATCTGGATGCCTCCGTCGCCGTCATCCAGTGGGTGAGCACGGGATACCTGCTCGCGTTGGGCGTGACGATCCCCGTGGTCGGGTGGGCGCAGGCCAAGCTCGGTGGCAAGCGCCTGTGGATGATCGCCCTCACCATCTTCCTGAGCGGGTCCGTCGCCTGTTCGCTCGCCTGGAATGCGCCGAGCCTGATCGCCTTCCGCGTGCTGCAGGGCGTCGGCGGCGGACTCATGCTGCCGCTGATGGCGACCCTCGTCATGCAGGCGGCGGGCGGCAGGTCGATCGGTCGTCTCATGGCCGTCGTGAGCCTGCCGGCCGCGCTCGGTCCCATCCTCGGCCCGGCGCTCGGCGGCGTCATCCTCACGACGCTCGACTGGCGCTGGATGTTCTGGGTCAACGTGCCGTTCTGCCTCGTCGGGCTCGCCCTGGCCTGGCGCTTCCTGCCGGCTGACGGCCCGCGCGGCGGCGTCAGGCTGGATCTGCGCGGCCTGCTGCTGCTCTCCCCGGCCCTCGTCGGCATCCTCTACGGACTCTCGAACGTCGGCAAGGACGGCGGCTTCGGTCGGGCCGACGTATGGGCCCCCGCGCTCGCCGGTGCCGCACTGCTCGTGGCCTTCGTGTTCTCGGCGCTGCAGCGGCGCGGTGACGCTCTCGTCGACATCAGGCTTCTGGGCCGCCGATCGGTGGCATCGTCGTCGGTCGTGCTGTTCCTCTCGGGAGCATCGCTGTACGGCTCGATGCTGCTGCTGCCGCTGTACTTCCAGAACGTGAAGGGAACGGATGCCCTGGCGGCCGGCCTCCTCCTCATTCCCCAAGGAGTCGGAGCGCTCCTCAGCCGCACCCTGGCCGGGCGCCTGACCGACTCCATCGGCGCACGGTGGGTGACCGTGGTCGGGTTCGTCGTTCTGGGGCTCGCGACAGTGCCGTTCGCGTTCGCCGACGGATCGACGAACGAGCTGTGGCTCATGCTCGTGCTCGTCGTGCGGGGAATCGGGCTGGGCACCGTCATGATCCCGGTGATGTCCGTCGCCTTCATCGGGCTCGAGCGCGCGGAGGTTCCGCACGCCAGCATCATCACGCGGCTCGCCCAGCAGATCGGCGGATCGTTCGGCGTCGCGATCCTCGCCGTCATCCTCGAGCTCTCGACGGCGTCGGCGACCAGCACGGCCGACGTGGAGCGTGGCTTCGACGGCGCGTTCTGGTGGGCCGTCGGCTTCACCGTCGTGGCAGCCGGGGTGTCGCTGTGGCTGCCGGGCCGCGCGATGACGGATGCCGCTGCGCCCGCGGCCGTTGCACCTGCTCCGCCTGCGGCCTCCTCCGCGCCCGCCGTGCCTGCGGCGTCCGCTGCACCCGTCGCGCCTGCGGCCGCGTCGGAGTCCGCGGCATCCGTCCCGACGGCTCCAGTGCCCGACACGGCCTCGTCGTCAGGATCCGCGACCAGCACCAGGTGACAGCCGCGGGTGCGCGGGCGTA
The DNA here is from genome assembly GCF_001422325.1 of Leifsonia sp. Leaf264. Taxonomy (GTDB): domain Bacteria; phylum Actinomycetota; class Actinomycetes; order Actinomycetales; family Microbacteriaceae; genus Orlajensenia. Next base: position 472,261 of record NZ_LMMR01000006.1, on the reverse strand, counting down.
CCGTGGCGAACATGGCCGACTGGGACGAGGTGCGGCGGCTCGCGCTCGAGCTGCCCGATACGACCGAGGCCGTGAGCTGGGGCAGCGCGCACTGGCGGGTGCACGACAAGGGCTTCGTGTGGGAGCGGCCGTTGCGCAAGAAGGAGCTCGTGCACCTGGGCCTCGTCGAGCAGGAGGAGCCCGTGCTCGGGGCGCGGGTCGACGACGAGGCGACCAAGCTCGCCCTGCTCGAGGAGGACGCCGACGTGTTCCTCACCACGCCGCACTTCGTCGACTTCCCGGCGATCCTGGTGTGGCTCGACCGCATCCAGCAGCGTCGCCTCGAGGAACTCGTGGTGGAGGCGTGGTTCGCCGTGGCTCCGCCGAAGCTGGCCTCGCGCTGGCTGGCGGATCACCCCGACTGAGCGCTGCCGGGCCCGGGCCCCGAGCCCGAGCACCGAGCACCGAGCCCCGAGCCCCGAGCCCCGAGCCCCGAGCCCCGAGCATCCGCCCCGCCCGATCGACGTGCGAATGCAGGATGAGAGTCGACTTGCCCCCATATGGCGCCTGTGTCGGGCCTGGTCCTGCATTCACGTCGCGGTGCGGGCGACCGGATACCGCAGGTCCGCGCCGGCGCACGGAAACGGGGCCGACCCGAAGGCCGGCCCCGCATCGCTGTTCAGCGCGACGCCGCGATCAGTGGCCCACGGCCCGCAGCGCGTTGACGATGCCGGATCCGTAGAACCCGTTCTTCGCCTTCGTGCCCTCGCAGGTGTGGGTGTCGGTGACGACAGCACCCGAGAGCAGCGTGCGCGTGTAGGTGTACGCCGCCGGAACCGGGCAGGCCGTGGCGACGGCGCTCTGCTTGAGTCGCGCCTCCACCAGCTGGGGCGGCAGGTACTTGCCGCCACGGATGATGTCGGGCAGGCCGTACTTGCTCACGATGAGCGCCGCGACTCCGACGGCGTGCGGCGACGCCATCGAGGTGCCCTGCAGGTACTGGTAGTACCCGCAGGTCTTCCCGGATGCGTCGCAGCTCTTCACGGCCCACGGTGCGATCACGTTGCCCGCATCGTCGATGGCGCCCTCGGCCAGGGCGACGTTCGCGGGGTAGGCCGCGAGGATGCCGCCGGCGAGGTCGCGTGTTCCGGCCGGGGTGTCGTAGACGTCGCCACCGGGAGCCGCGACGTCGACGTAGCCGTTGCCGTAGTCGGAGTAGTACGCCTTGCGCTTGGTCTGGCCGGTGCTGCTGACCGAGATCACGCCCTTGCCCTCGGACGGCATCGAGACGCAGTTCGCGGGGTCGAGCAGGTCGCGCGTGTACGCCACCTCACCGGGAACGTCGGCGAAGTCGGGGCTGCCCGAGTCCGTGAGTGCCTTGGTGTAGTCGGTCGCACCGTTGCCGGCAGCGGAGATCAACGTCACTCCGCGCAGCCGGGCGAAGTCGAGCGCACGCTGCATGGCCGTGATGATGGTCTTCTGCTCCTGCTGGTCGGCGGGGGAGTCCGCCGAGTTGTTCGTGCAGTTGAACAGCCACGGGTCGACGTAGTAGCTCATGTTCACGACGTCGACGCCGAGCTTGCCGGCGTAGGTGAGGGCGTCGAGCGACGGCTGCAGGAAGAAGTATCCCGAGTCCTGTCCGGCGCGCAGGTTCACCAGCGACACGTTCGGTGCGACCCCGGCGATCCCGATGCCGTTGATCGGCGAGCCGATCGTCGAGGCGACGTGGGTTCCGTGACCGTTTTCGTCGACGTCGGCCGGGTCGGTGCAGGACTGGTCCGGCTCCTCCTCGCATGGTCCGTCGATGGTGGCGCCGTTGGCGTCGACGGGCACGTCGACGGTGAAGTTGCGGCTGTCCTTGGCGTCGAAGTTCGGCGCGATGTCGGGATGCGATCCGTCGACACCGGTGTCGATGATGCCCACGAGGACCTTCTTGCTCCCCTTCTCGTACTTGTAGGAGCCATCGGTCGTCGCGCCGATCTGCTTCATGTCCCACTGCAGCGATGCGAGCGGTTCGGCCGCGGCCGTGCCCTTCTTCGCTGCCGGGGCCTTGGCGGCGGCCTTCGCTGAACCGGTGGCCTCGCGCACGGCGGCTTCGGCCTCGTCGACCTTCTTGGCGTCGCCTGATGCCGAACGGGCGGCAGGCACGTCGGCGATGACGCGGTTCTGCGCCGTGCCGGCGATGGCCTTCTGGGAAGCGGCATCCGTGGCGAAGTCGGCATCGGTGGTGCGCACCGTCGCGACCCCGACATCGGTGTTCTCCGAGACGATCGTGCCGCCGGCTGCGGCCACAGCCGCGTGAGCGGCATCCGTGGACGTGCCCTCGGCGAAGAGCACGACGAACTCCTGCTCTCCCGTCGCCTCTGTCGTGGCGGCCCCGGCCGGAGCCGCGGCCAGGGCGGTGAGGGCGAGAGCGAGTGCTGATGTCACTGCGATGGTTCTGTATCTGCGCATGTCTTTCCTGACGTCGTAGTAGGAGTGCGCGCCGGTGAACTCCGGCGTATGTTTCGCGATCAAACCACCGCTTCGTCGCAGCCTGCAAGGGTGCAGGGCCAAGAACGTCGATGTCCCACAAACGGGTGACATGAAACCGCAGATCCTGCGACGAGAGAGCCGCGATGGTGTAGTCGCGCGCAGCATCCGCAGCCGGTCCCATGAGGTACCGATGCGCTCAATTCAGGCGGGACCGCGCGCCACGCCGCGCTCGGACGCGCGCCACGCCCGTCACAGGGATTCGAGCCTGAATTGTGCGCCGTTCTCAGTGCCTGGACTCCCGGATGATGCGCACGGCCCCGCCCGCCACCACGGCGTCGGCGGCGACGGGTTCGCCTGTCGCCAGGTCGGTTCCCTCGATGCCGACGGAGGCGGACGTCTCGGCGTGGTTGATCACGACGGTGTAGCGCGTGCCGTCGTCGGCGACCCGAGTGACCCGCTCGAGGCCGACGACAGGGGGCTGCACGGCGACGCCGGCAGAGGTGAGCACGTCGACGACGAAGCCCTCTAGGTCGGCGCCGTCGAGGCGGGTCGAGAGGTACCAGGCCGAGCCGTCACCGGAGTCGTTGACCGTGATCGCCGGCTGCCCGGCGGCAGGTCCGTCGACGTAGCTGCTCACCGCGGTTGCGCCCTCGAGGACGATGGCGTCGCTCCAGACGGAACCGGTCCATGCCGCATCCGTCGCTCCGGACAGTCCGACGGTGTCGCCGGACTTCAGCGGCAGGAACTCCTCGATCGAGAGTCCGAGCACCTCGCGCAACTGGCCGGGATAGGCGCCGGCCGGCACGTCGTCGTTCGACGACACGATGCCGGAGAAGTACGACACGGCGAGGGTTCCTCCACCGGCGACGTAGCCGCGCAGGTTGGAGGAGCCCTCGTCGTCGAGCAGGTAGAGCGACGGCGCGAACACCACGGCGTAGCCGGAGAGATCGGCCGACGGGTGCACGTAGTCGACGGTCACGCCGAGGTTCCACAGCGCGGTGTAGAACGCCTCCATGCGCTCGCGGTGGGCGAGGTCGACCGAGGGCCGCCACTCGAGGTCCTGCGCCCAGAACGATTCGGTGCTCCACACGATGGCGACGGATGCCTCGACCCGTGAGCCGCGCAGCGACGATGCGGCGCCCAGAAGCGAGCCGAGCTGCACCACCTCGCGCCAGGTGCGAGAGGAGGTGCCGGCGTGGGGGAGCATCGCGGAGTGGAACTTCTCGGCACCGAAGCGGCTGGCCCGGAACTGGAAGAACAGCACGGCGTCCGACCCGCGCGCCACGTGGGAGAGGCTGTTGCGGGCGAGCTCGCCCGAGCGCTTGGCGATGTTGCGCGGCTGCCAGTTGACCGCCGAGGTGGAGTGCTCCATGAGGATCCACGGCCTGCCGCCGGCGAGAGAGCGGGTGAAGTCGGCGTCCATCGCCAGCATCACGTGGTTGTCGTCGCGTTCGGCGGTGAGGTAGTGGTCGTTGGAGACGATGTCGACCTCGCGCGCCCACGTCCAGTAGTCGACCGAGGGGCAACTCGTGGCCATGAAGTTGGTGGTGATGGGCTGCGGCGCGTGCCGGCGGATGGCGTCGCGCTCGCCGATGAAGCAGGCGAGGAGGGCATCCGAGGAGAACCGCTTGAAGTCCAGGCGCTGCGCCGGGTTGGAGATGGAGGCCGACTGCCGCGGGGCGTCGATCTCGTCCCACTCCCCGTAGCGCTGGCCCCAGAACGACGTGCCCCAGGCCGAGTTCAGCTGCTCGAGCGATCCGTAGCGGTCCTGCAGCCAGCGCCTGAAGCCGAGCACCGAGTAGTCGTCGTAGCTCTCGCCGATTGGGGCGCCGTACTCGTTGTGCACGTGCCAGAGCACCACGGCGGGGTGGGATCCGTAACGCTCGGCGAGGGCCGAGGCGACGGCGACGGATGCCGCCCGGTACTCCGGCGACGACGGGCTGACGAGCCCGCGCGAGCCGAAGCCGAGCGTGACGCCCTCCCGGGTGACCGGACGCGACTGCGGGTACTTCTTCCAGAACCAGGCCGGCGGCACCGTCGTCGGAGTGCCGAGGTCGACGTCGATGCCGGCACCGGCGAGAAGGTCGAGCACCTCGTCGAGGAAGCTGAAGTCGTACTCGCCCTCGCGCGGCTCGATGAGCGCCCAGGAGAAGATGCCGACGCTCACGAGGTTGACCCCGGCCTCGCGCATCAGCTCGATGTCCTCGAGCCAGGTCTCGCGCGGCCACTGCTCGGGGTTGTAGTCGCCGCCGAACCGGATGGCGCTGGTGCCGGGGATCCAGCCGGAGCGCGCTGACGTCGTCGGCGCGGCGGCGGAGTCGCGCGCTGCGGCAGACGACGCGTCGGTCGCGGCATCCGTCACGGGATCGGACACGTCGAAGGCGTGCTCTGCAGGGGCCGCGAGCGGGCTTCCCGTGTGCTGGGTCGACATGGACGATCTCCTTTGACTGTGTGCGTTCCCAGTTCTAGCACACAAGCAAACACAAGCAAAAGCAGGCTGCAACCGTGTTGACAACCCATTCAGTCTGTGAGTTACTGGGATCGCTCACAGGCACAGCGGCGTTCTTCTCAGCGAGAGCGGTCGTGCCACAACCCTGCACAACACAGCTTTCGACAAGGAGGACGAAATGCGAGCTCGACTTCGCATCGGCGCCATTGCAACAGCCGCCGCAGCAGCGCTCATCATGACGGGATGCACGGCCACGGCCGATTCTGGCAGCGACGGCGGATCATCGGACGAGAAGGTGGATCTCACCTACTGGGCCTGGGCGCCCAACCTCGACAAGGTGGTCGACATCTGGAACAAGGCCAACCCGAACATCCAGGTCACCGTCGCCAAGCAGGACGGCGGAGACCCGGCCATCACGAAGCTCCTCACGGCCATCAAGGCGGGCAGCGGCGCCCCCGACCTGATCCAGGCCGAGTACCAGAAGATCCCGACGCTCGTCTCGGCCGACGCCATCGCCGACATCGCCGGCGACGGAGCGAAGGACCTCGCCTCGACCTTCCCCGACGGCGTCTGGAACTCGGTCACCCTCGGCAGCGACGCCGTCTACGCCATCCCGCAGGACACCGGCCCCATGATGTTCTTCTACCGCGACGACATCTTCCAGCAGCTCGGCATCAGCGTTCCCACCACGTGGGACGAGTACGCGGATGCAGCCCGCAAGATCCACGCGGCAGACCCCACCAAGTACCTCGGCACGTTCTCGGCGAACGACGCCGGCTGGTTCACCGGCCTCTCGCAGCAGGCCGGAGCCTCGTGGTGGTCGATCGACGGTGACGCCTGGGGCGTCGACATCGACGCAGAGCCCACTCAGAAGGTCGCCGAGTACTGGGGCGGACTCGTCGAGGAGGGCGTGATCGACAACAAGCCGATGTACACCCCCGAGTGGAACGCCGGCCTGAACGACGGCACCCAGGTGGGCTGGACCGGAGCCGTCTGGGGCCCCGGCGTGCTCTCGGGCAACGCCGCCGACACCGCCGGCAAGTGGAAGGCGGCGCCGCTTCCCAACTGGGACGCCTCGGCACCGTCGAACGGCAACTGGGGTGGATCCTCGACGGCCGTCACCACGCAGTCGAAGCACGCAGCGGCCGCAGTGAAGTTCGCGACCTGGCTGAACACCGACCCCGAGGCCGTCAAGGCTCTCGTGAAGGAGACCGGCATCTACCCGGCGGCGACGGATGCAGCGGCATCCGCCCTCACCGAGGCTCCGGCGTTCTTCAGCAACCAGCCCGACTTCTACGATGTGGCAGCGGATGCGGCCCAGGCCGTCGGGCCGTTCACCTACGGCCCGAACGTCAACGTGGCCTACAGCGCCTACAACGACGAGTTCGCCAAGGCGGCCGAGGCCAAGAAGACCAGCGCCTTCCTCGACGCCGTCACGGCGATGCAGAAGATCACGCTGGATGACATGAAGGCCAGCGGTTTCACGGTCAAGTAGCACTCTCCCGCTGATCGAGTAGTGCCCGAGCGCAGCGAGGACACGTATCGAGATCGCATCCGGGCGGGGGCCGAGTCCATGCGGCCCCCGCCACCCCTTTCCCATCACCGTTCGCAGAGGCCCGGCCGCAGGCCGCGGCCGAAGCGCACACCACAGGAGACCCCGATGACAGCGACAGCCGAGAGGCCAGTCAAGCTCAGCCCGGCCAAGCTCAGCCCGGCCAAGCGCAAGGCGGCACGCAAGCGGGCGCTCGTGCCCTACATGATGCTGCTGCCCGGCATTGTGCTGTTCCTCGTGTTCATGGCGGCACCCATCGTCTACACGCTGTACCTCAGCTTCCAGAAGACCGTCGTGAAGGGCCTCGGCCTCGGTTCCGGTGCCCGCTCGCAGGTCTTCGCCGGCTTCGACAACTACATCGCGTCGCTGTCGGATCCGGCCTTCGCGGCATCCGTCATCCGGGTGCTGCTCTACGGGCTCATCCTGGTCCCGACCATGCTCGGCCTGGCCCTGCTGTTCGCGCTGCTGCTCGATTCCCGTCGCACGCGCGCCCGCGGCTTCTCCCGCGTCTCGATCTTCCTGCCGTACGCGGTTCCCGCCGTCATCTCCTCGCTGCTCTGGGGCTTCCTCTACCTGCCCGGCGTGAGCCCGTTCTACTGGATCTTCGACCAGCTCGGCTGGGATGTTCCGTCGCTGCTGTCGCCGGGGCTGGTGATCTTCGCCATCGCCAACATCGCGCTGTGGGGTGGCGTCGGCTTCAACATGATCGTGATGTACACCTCGCTGAAGGCCGTGCCGAGCGAGATCTACGAGGCCGCGACCATCGACGGCGCATCCGAGGTGCAGATCGCCCTGCGCATCAAGATCCCGATCATCGCACCGGCTCTCGTGATGACGGCGTTGTTCTCCATGATCGCCACGCTGCAGGTCTTCGCCGAGCCGATGACGCTGCGCCCGCTCACCAACAGCCTGTCGACCACGTGGTCGCCGCTCATGCTCGTCTACCGCGACGCCTTCACCCGCGACGACGTGTACACGGCATCGGCCACGTCGATCATCATCGCGCTGGCCACCTTCGCCATCTCGTTCTTCTTCCTCCGCGTCGTGCAGCGACGCGCTTTCGGTCAGGAGGACTGATCCATGACTGCAACGACCAACATGCCGGCTGTGAACCCCCGGCCCGCCTCCGGCTCCGGAGTCCCCTCTCCCTCGGATGCTCCCCGCCTGCCATCGCTCTCGCGGCGCCCGAAGACGCTGCCGTCGCGTCGAGCCAAGGCGCCCATGTCGCTCGGCACCACGCTGGTGCTGCTCATCGGAGCCCTGTACTGCCTGACGCCGGTGATGTGGGTCGTGATCGCGTCGACCAAGGACGGCTCCGAGCTGTTCAGCACCTTCACCTTCCTGCCGTCGACCCACCTGTGGGACAACATCGTGGAGCTCACCCAGTACCGCGACGGTCTGTACTGGCGCTGGATGCTGAACACGGCGTTGTACGCCGGCGTCGGTGCGGTGCTCTCCACCTACGTGTCGATGCTCTCGGGCTACGCTCTGGCCAAGTTCACCTTCCCGGGCAAGTCGGGCGTCTTCAAGGTGCTGCTCATGGGCGTGCTCGTGCCCGGCGTGATCCTGGCGATCCCGCAGTACTTCCTGCTGGCGCAGGTGGGCATGACCAATACCTACTGGGCCGTGCTGGTGCCGCAGATCATCAGCCCCTACGGCATCTACCTGGCGCGCATCTACGCGGCTGCCGCGGTGCCGACCGAGATCATCGAGTCGGGCCGCACGGAGGGGGCGGGCGAGCTGTTCATCCTGCACCGCCTGGCCATGCCGATGATGCTGCCGGGCCTCGTGACAGTGTTCCTGTTCCAGTTCGTGGCCATCTGGAACAACTTCATGCTGCCGTACATCATGCTCGGCGACGACAAGCTGTTCCCGATCACCGTGGGCCTCTCGGGCCTGCTGAACCAGGGCTCGACAGTGCCGGCGTTGTACACCCTGGTGATCACCGGGGCGCTGCTGTCGATCATCCCGCTCATCGCCCTGTTCCTCGTGCTGCAGCGCTACTGGCGGGTCGACCTGGCCGCTGGCGCGGTGAAGGCGTGATCGTCCACCCACCCCTAGGCTGACACCGTGGCTGACAGCACCCCGCGCAAGCGTCCGACGATCGAGGACGTCGCGCGCGAATCCGGCGTCTCGCGCGGCACGGTCTCACGCGTGCTCAACGGCGGTCACTGGGTGAGCCCGGATGCAGCCGCCGCCGTCGAGAAGGCCATCAAGAAGACCGGCTTCCGCGCCAACCCGCACGCCCGCAACCTGGCGACGGCCCGTGCCAACTCCATCGCCTTCCTGCTCACCGAGTCGCACGAGCGCCTCTTCGAGGACCCGAACTTCTCGGCCCTCATGCGCGGAGCAGCCGCCGCCCTCGCCGAACGCGACCTCCCGCTCGTGCTGCTGATGGCGGGGTCGGATGCCGAACAGCGGCGCGCCACCGAGTTCATCACCGCCGGACACGTCGACGGAGCTCTGCTCGTCTCATCCCACCGCGGACGTGAGAGCTTCCTCGGGGAGCTCGTGGCCGCCGAGGTTCCGGTCATAGCCTGCGGCATCCCGCTCGGCTACGAACGCCGGATCGGCTACGTCGCCGCCGACGACCTCGAGGGCGCGCGCGACATGGTGGTGCACCTGCGTGGGCTCGGGCGCACGCGGGTCGCCCACATCGCCGGTCCGCTCGACACGTCGGGAGGCACCGGGCGCCTCGAGGGATACAGGCTCGAGATGGGCTCCTCGTTCGAGGAGTCGCTGGTCGAGGAGGGCGACTACTCGCGCACGAGCGGCGAGAGGGCCATGCGGGCGCTGCTGGAGCGGCATCCGGATGTCGACGCCGTCTTCGCCGCCAACGACCTCATGGCTGCAGGCGCCCTCGACGTGCTGCGCGCCGCCGGACGCTCGGTGCCCGGCGACGTCGCCGTGGCGGGGTTCGACGACGCGCCCATCGCCACGCGCACCTCGCCCGAGCTCACCACCATGCGCCAGCCCTTTGATCGCATCGCCCGCGAGATGGTGCGGATGCTGCTCGAGGTGATCGACGGCCAGCCCGCCGCGCGGCTCACGATGCCGACGGAGCTGGTGGTGCGAGGGTCGGCGTAGCGCGCCCCACTTCCGTTCGCTGAGGCCCGAATGCGTTCGCTGAGGCCCGAACGGAGTTCGCGGTCGAAGCGCGCGAGCCACGGCCAACCCACCCCGCTGACCTCGCGCCTCTCCGGCGCACCCTTCCTCCGTCGGCGCACCGAGCACCCTGCGCCGTCGGAGCACAGGTGCGCCCACCGGGAGAGAGGTGCGCCCGACAGGAGGATGGTGCGCCGTGGGAGCAACAGTGCGCCCGCGAGACCCTTGTCCCATCCGGCACCCGGGGCTAGCGTGGGCAGCACCTGCCTGTGACCATTTCGGGGGACAACGCATGATTCGCAACGTCGCACCTACTGCTCCTTCACACCGCTCCCGGATGCTCCGACGGATGGCGCTCGCCACCGCCGGCGCTCTCGCCCTGGGCGCCCTCGCTGGCGTCGCGCCGGCGTCGGCGCAGCCGCTGGCTGCAGCATCCGTCACCGCGTACGGTGCCCGCACCGGCAGTGGCACGGGCAGCGGCACCGGCCACGGCGGCGGTCACACCAAAACGGGAGACGGCACCGGCCGGCATCACGCCCGACGCGTTCATCGACCCTGCGACAGGCGCGCCCTATCCGTTCACGCCGCAGCTCGTCTCTTCGGGAGTCTCGGTGGGAGTGCCCGGATCGCTCGCCACCTGGGACGCGGCCCTCGACGAGTACGGCACCAAGGGCCTCTCGACCATCCTCGCGCCGGCCATCCTGCTGGCCGCGAAGGGCTTCCCGGTCGACGACACCTTCCGCAACCAGACCCTCGACAACAAGGCGCGGTTCGCCGCGTTCCCCGACACGGCCAAGCTGTTCCTGCCCGGTGGCGACGCCCCGAAGGTCGGCACGACGTTCCGCAACCCCGCGCTTGCCAAGACTCTCGCGTTGATCGCCCTGCGCGGACCGGACGCGCTCTACAGAGGGCGGCTCGCCGCCGAGATCGCCGACGTGGTGCAGCATCCGCGGATCGATCCGTCTTCCACCCTCCCCGCGCCGGCCGGCACCATGACCACCGCCGACCTCGCCGGATACGAGGTCGTGAAGCAGGCGGCCACGCACGTCGACTACCGCGGCCTCGACGTCTACGGCATGGCGCCGTCGTCGTCCGGCGGCATCGCGGTGGGCGAGGCGCTCAACATCCTCGAGAACCACGAACTGTCGTCGACGGATGCCGCAGCCGCCCTCCACCTCTACCTCGAGGCATCGGCCAGGGCCTTCGCGGACCGCGGCGCGTACCTCGGCGACCCCGCGTTCGTCGACGTCCCGACCGACACGCTGCTCAGCCAGTCGTTCGCGGATTCGCGCGATTGCACGATCGACCCGACCGCTGCATCGGTTCGCCCCGTCGCTGCAGGTGCCTTGGACGGCTCCGGATGCGGCACTGCGGCGTTCGAGGAACCGGCCGACACCGAGAACGTGTCGACCACGCATGTGTCCGTCGTCGACAAGTGGGGCAACGCGGCGGCGTACACGCTCACGATCGAGCAGACCGGAGGCTCGGCGATGGTGGTGCCCGGACGCGGCTTCCTGCTCAACAACGAGCTCACCGACTTCAGCACCGTCTACAACGCCACCGACCCGAACCGCATCGAGCCCGGCAAGCGCCCGCGGTCGTCGATGTCGCCGACCATCGTGCTCGACGACGGAGCGGTCAAGTTCGTCGTCGGATCGCCCGGTGGCGCGACCATCATCACCACGGTGCTTCAGATCCTGATGAACCGCATCGACCTGGGCATGACGCTGCCCGAGGCCGTGGCGGCGCCGCGCGCGTCGCAGCGGAACGGTCCCACGACGTCGGCGGAGCCCGAGTTCATCACCGCCTACGGTGCCGCGCTGGAGCCGTACGGCCAGGTGCTGGTGCCCTCAGGCGACCAGTTCACCTCGGCCGCGCAGATCGGTGCGGCGGCCACGATCGAGGTGGGGCCGAAGGGCCTGCTGACGGCCGCGGCGGAACCCGTGCGCCGCGGAGGCGGCACGGGCCTGGTGGTGCGCCCGGCGCGGTAGCCGTCGCCGCGCGCCCGGCGCCCGCCGGGCCGCCGGCAGCGCATCCGTCGCCCGGCGCCGGCGCCGACGCCGGCGCCGGCGCCCGCCCGCCCGCGCCGCATCCGCCGCCCACTCGGCGGGGTATCGGTGTCTCGGCGGCGGTTCCTACCCCCGCCAGAACATCTACACCCCGCCAGGTCGAAGCCTCCCCGGGTCGGACGGTCTTGTAGTGTTGTGCGTTCGCGGCCGCGCACTCGGCGTCGCCGCATCCGTTCCTCCACCCCGCCGTCGCTGCTGACGGGCGTGGACTCCCGCGCGACGTTGCGCTCACCACCGCCACCTCGTCCCACCGCTCTGCCGGAGTCCTTCTCCCGGAGCCACTCAGCCGGAGTCCGATCCCATGCCCGCTGCCCAGCGCCCCGCCCTCATCCGCACCCCGGTCACGGTCCTGACCGCGCTGCGCTCGCCGCGCCAGCTGTCGCGGGAGGTGCTCGCCGGTATGGTCACGACCCTCGCGCTCGTGCCCGAGGTCATCTCGTTCTCGATCGTCGCCGGGGTCGATCCCATGGTGAGCCTCGTCGCGTCCATCGTGCTGGCACTGACGATGTCGGTGCTCGGCGGCCGCCCCGGCGTCATCACCGCCGCAGCCGGTTCCGTCGCCCTGGTCATCGCGCCGTTGGTGCACGACCGCGGTGTCGAATACGTGCTCCCGACGGTGATCCTCGCCGGACTCATCCAGATCGCCTTCGGCCTCGCCGGCCTCGCTCGGCTCATGCGCTTCATCCCGCGCTCCGTGATGATCGGCTTCGTCAACGCCCTCGGCATCCTCATCTTCGTGGCGCAGGTGCCGCACGTGATCAACGTGCCGTGGATCGCCTACGCCCTCTTCGCGCTGACGCTCGCGATCATCTTCATCGTGCCGCGCTTCACGAAAGCGGTGCCGTCGCCGCTGATCGCCATCGTGGTCGTCACCGCCATCGTCATCATCGCGAACATCGCGGTTCCGGATGTCGCAGACGAGGGCCCGCTCACCGGACAGCTCCCCGGCATCACGCCGTTCCTGGTGCCACTGAACCTCGCGACGCTGCAGATCATCCTGCCGACGGCATTGAGCGTGGCGTTCGTCGGTCTCATGGAGACTCTCCTCACCGCGAAGCTCGTCGACGAGATGACCGACACTCCGTCACACAAGGGCCGCGAGTCGTGGGCGCTCGGGGTCTCGAACATCCTCGCCGGCTTCTACGGCGGCATCGCCGGCTGCGCGATGATCGGCCAGACCGTGCTCAACGTCAAGACCGGCGGCGCCCGCACCCGCATCTCCACCGCCGTCGCGGGCGTCTTCCTGCTCTTCCTGGTCACGGCGTTGAGCCCGATCATGGGACAGATCCCCATGGTCGCCCTCGCCGCCGTCATGATGGTGGTCGCCGTCACCACGGTCGACTGGCACAGCCTCAAGCCGTCCACTCTGCGACGGATGCCGATCCCCGAGACGCTCGTCATGGTGGTCACCGTGGTCGTCGTCGTTGCGACGAACAACCTCGCCCTCGGCGTCATCGTCGGCGTGATCCTCGCGATGGTGCTCTTCGCTCGACGCGTCGCCCACGTCATCTCGGTCGAGCGTGAGCTCAGCGCCGACGGCGAGAGCGTGCACTACGACGTGGTCGGTCCGCTGTTCTTCGGCAGCAGCAACGACCTCGTCGACAGGTTCAGCTACGCCGACGACCCGGCATCCGTCACCATCGATCTCAGCCGGGCGCAGATCTGGGACGCCTCCACCGTCGCCGCCCTGGACTCCATCGAGACGAAGTACCGATCGCACGGCGCCGCGGTCACGATCGAGGGACTCGACGAGCGCAGCACCGGCTTCCACCGTCGCCTGACGGGGCGGTTCGGGGTCTGACGGCGCCGCCGGTCTGCACGTCGCGGGTCGCGGATCGCACGCTTCCGCGCTGACTCGGCGGGGTTCCGATGACTCGGCGGGGTTCCGCTGACTCGGCGGGGGTTCCTGCACCCGCCAGAGCATCGACACCCTGCCGAGGGCGCATCTGATGTCGGACGCGCGCAGCCCTGTCGAGCACGACGGCATCCGTTCTGCTCTGAGCGGATAGGGATGACGTGGCGGCACTCGCTGACTAGCCTCGCGCTATGGGTACAGTGATCCCGATCCGCAGCGACCTGACCATGATGCCGTCCGCGCGCTCGATGCCGAGCAGGGCGCCGAGCACGCAGCCGCAGCCGCAGCGCGAGCCGCTCTGGCGCGATCTTGTTGGCGCCTTCCTGCGCCAGACGCGCGCCGAGCAGCGGCGCATCCTCGCCGACGTGGCCTCAGCCGCCGGCGTGAGCACGCAGTACCTCTCCGAGATCGAGCGCGGACGCAAGGAGCCCTCGAGCGAGATCCTCGGTGCCGTGGCCGAGGCGCTCGGCCTCACTCTTCACGACATCGCGGCAGGAGTCGGCGCCATGATCGAACGCCGAGACGGCGAACGGATGCGGCGACTCACGGCGCTGCGACGCACGCGTTCTGGCGCGCAGCGTCAGGCGGGGCCGACGCGCGGCGAGACCGACGTACCGCCAGCTTCGCCCGACGAGCCGAGCGCTCCAGGGGTGCCCGAAGCTCCCGAGCCGCCGTTCATCCCGTCGGCTCCGGATGCCCCGACTCAGCCCGACGAGCCCACGCAGCCTCCCACTGAGCCCGATTTCCCGCTCACGCCGACGGAACCCGGCATCCCGATCGCCCCAGAGCCAGGCTTCCCGGGGGCGCCCGAGGAGCCGATCGCGCCGTTCGGTGCCGCGCCCACCTACGTGATGGCCGCCTGAGCAGCGCCCTACCGCCCCGCGGGTCCCAGTAGAGAGCGACGAAGGAGCACGCGCGCCCTCCCGCCCGCTGGTCGAGTAGCGCGCGACGAAGGAGCACGCGTATCGAGACCCGCCGACTGCGGCGCCACATGCGTGGCGCGATCCTGGTGGATCTCGATACGTGTCCTCGCTGCGCTCGGGCACTACTCGATCAGCGGTCACTCGCCCGCCGGCTGCGGCGCCGAATGCCTGGGGCGGTCCTGGTGGATCTCGATACGTGTCCTCGCTGCGCTCGGGCACTACTCGATCAGCGGCCACTCGACCGCTGACTGTGGCGCTGCACGCGCGCGGTTCCTAACGTGCGGGAAGCAGTGCGCCAGCACCACCACGCTGCGTCGCCACCACGGCATCCGCCAGCCCATACTCGACGGCGGCGGCCGCCGGCAGGATGAGGTCGCGGTCGGTGTCTCGCCGCAGCGACGCCAGGTCGCGTCCGGTGTCGGCCGCGAGCACCTCCTCGAGCTCGGCGCGCACCCGCAGCACCTCGTCGGCGTGGATGATCAGGTCTGGAATGGATCCCTGCCCCTGCGTCGACGGCTGATGCAGGATGACACGACCGTGCCGCAGGATCGCGCGGTTGCCGGGCGCTCCGCCGGCGAGCAGCACCGCCGCAGGCCCCGCTGCCTGGCCGACGCAGGTCGTCGCCACCATCGGACGGATGTGCTGCATCGTGTCGTACACGGCGAGCATCGCCGACGGCGAGCCGCCGGGGGAGTTGATGTACAGGCTCACCGGCGCATCCGTGCTCTCCGATTCGAGATGCAGCAGTTGCGCGATGAGTACGTTGGCGACGCCGTCGTCGATCTCGGTGCCGAGATAGACGATGCGTTCCGACAGCAGGCGACTGTAGACGTCGAGCGAGCGTTCGACATTGCCGCGCCGTTCGACGACGGAGGGGATCGTGTAGGTGCTCATGCCCGCGGTCCGATCGGCAGCGACCCGAAGGTGCGCGGGTAGATGTCGGGCATGCTCGACACCACCCGATCGAGGAAGCCGTACTCGCGTGCCTGCTCGGCCGTGTACCAGCGGTCGCGCAGCGAGTCGACGGTGAGTGTCTCCACGCTCTGGCCCGTGGCGTCGGCCATGATGCCGAGCACCAGGTCGCGGGTGTAGCGCAGGTCGTCGGCCTGCAGTTCGACGTCGACCGCGGTTCCCCCGATGCCCGCGGAGCCCTGGTGCATCAGGATGCGCGCGTGCGGCAGCGCGTACCGCTTGCCCGGCGTGCCCGATGTGAGCAGGAACTGCCCGGCGCTCGCCGCCATGCCGATGGCGAGGGTCGACACGTCGTTCGGGATCGCCTGCATCACGTCGCGGATCGCCAGCATCGCCGACACCGAGCCGCCGGGGGAGTTGATCCAGAAGCCGATGTCGGCATGCTGATCTTCAGCGCTCAGCATCAGCAGCTGGCTGCACAACCTGTTGCCGAGGTTCTGGTCGAGCTCGTTGCCGAGCATCACGACGCGGTTCTGGAACAGCCGCGTGACGAGTTCATGGTCGATGGGTTGGATGGCGGTGTCTGTGCTCATGTCATCCACTGTGCGGTGAACGGATGCCGTGAGCCCAGCGCATCCGCCACGGGCAGTTCTGCCGTCGGCGGATCGTCTGTGGGCGGTTGGCCCCGGCAGTCGTCTCAGGCCCGCGCACCCCCTTGTCTTCCGAGCATGCCGATGCGAGCATGAGACATGCTCAGTCGGCCAAGGCGTTCCATCACCCTCATCGCCGCCGGCGCACTCACCGCAGGGAGCGCAATCCTCGGAGGCCTCGTCGGAGTCGTCGCTCCGGCGGCCGCCGACGTCGGTCCGGTCAATCCCGTGCGCGTGCCGATCACTCCCACCCCACCCCCGCCCCCGGCGACGCCCTATCCGGCGCATCCGGCGAACAGTGGCTTCCTCGTGTTCATCGAGCGGAACGTCTTCCTCAACGCCGACGAGTCAGAGGGCACTCTCGCGCTCGGCGGAAACCTCTCCTTCGGAACCACCTACAACGTCGAGGCCGGCGGCACCACGCCCACGCCCACGTTCATCGCCCCAGGCGACACCGTTCCGACATCGCTCTATGTGGGTGGGGGCATGAACTTCGCCCAGTCGGGCGGGAACATCCTCCGGGTGCTGAACGGCGGCTACGCCAAGGTGGCCAATCCGAGCACCTATCTCGCGCACGACGTCGACATGAACAACTCGCCCATCGACTGGCGCATCACGAAGCCTGCTGCCGCCGCCGAGGCTACTCCGCGCATCGAGGGCACGTCGCGTCAGACGCCGGCTTCGATCGGCACCCCGGTGCCGTCGAATCTCATCGACATCCCGACAGCCTTCAAGACGTATCGCGGCCTGTCGACGGATCTCGGCACGTGCCCGAACACCGTCGTGCTCACCGACGACCAGGGCGCTCCCCTGACCTCGCCATTCGCCACCGGGACACGCGGACACGTTGAACTCGTTCCGGGCCAGACCAACGTGCTCACCATCACCGCCGAGGACCTCTCGGCGCTCGGTGAACTCACCTACGATGACGAACCCACGCAGTCCTCGCCCCTTCTCGTCAACGTCACTGGCTCGTCGTTCAACGGTCGGATGCCGAACTCTCCCGGCGCAACATCGGCCCAGGCGCCGTTCATCCTGTACAACTTCCCCACAGCGACGACCGTCACAGTGACCGGCGGCGACTCGCTCGAGGGAACGATCTACGCGCCGCGCGCCGACGTGCTCTGGGAGGTGACGCAGAACATCGAGGGCAACATCATCGGTACCTCCTTCACGCATGGGCCAGGCGGCCCAGCGGGCACGACGCCCCGCGAGGTGCACGACTTCCCGTTCGACGCGCAGCTCAGCTGCTCGACTCCGCCGACGCAGGCGGAGCTCACGCTGGTGAAGGTCGTCGACGGCGGCGACGCGGATGCTGGTGACTGGGAGCTGTCGGCTTCGGGTCCGACTCCGATAACGGGTGCGTCGGGGGATTCCACGGTGACGGATGCCGTCGTCGATCCCGGTGACTACACGCTGAGCGAGTCGGGCGGGCCCGCCGACTACACCGCCGGCGACTGGAGTTGCGACGGAGCCGAGGTGGTGGACGGCGTGGTGTCGGTGGAGGCCGGTGACGACGTGACGTGCACGATCGTCAACACCTTCGACCTCGCTGATCCGAAGCTCACGCTCATCAAGATCGTGTCGGGCGGAACCGCCTCCCCCTCCGACTGGGTGCTCTCAGCGGCTGGTCCGACTCCGATCTCGGGGGCGACGGGATCAACGCCGGTCACGGAGGCCGAGGTGCTTCCTGGTGACTACGTGCTCAGCGAATCGGGTGGGCCCGACGGCTACGTCGCCCGTGATTGGGTCTGCACCGGCGCCACCGTGGTGGGCGACACCGTGACGGTCGACTGGGGCGACGACGTCTCCTGCTCGATCATCAACACAGCCGACTCCGGAGGTGGCACGGGCGGCGGCGGTACCGATGGCGGCGGCACGGGTGGCGGCGGCACGAGTGGCGGCACGAGTGATGGCGGCGGCTCAGGCACCGCTTCCGGCGGGTCCGGCACCCTGGCCGCGACCGGTGTCGACTCGCGGGACTCCCTCGCGGCCGCCGTGTTCCTCACGGCGCTGGGGATGGCGCTCCTCGGAGCCGCCCGCATCCGTCGCACCCGGAAGACCCGCTCTGTTCGCTGACGGCTTCCGGGCCTCGGCGATCGAGTCCGACCGCGCCAGTCCTACCCGCGTCGCCGGTGGAACACGATGGCGAGCCCGATGTTGAACACGCCGCACGCGATGATCACCCAGGCGAGCAGCGCGTTGTCGTCGGTCGTGAGCAGATCGAGCAGGCCCACGAGCAGCATCACGGCGCCGACGGCACTGAACAGGATCGTGTAGGTGCGTACGGAGCGGTCCTGATCATCAGCCATGTGGCTGAGCGTAGCGGCGGCGGCCCCCGGCGTCACGCATCCGTCGGTTGAAGCCGTGACGCAGACGCGGGCGCGGGCCCAGTCGCAGACGTAGGCGCGGGCCCAGTCGACGACGCAGCCGCAGCGCCACCGGCGGTCGCCGACTCCACGCGCCCATCGACGATGCGCACCACGGCATGCATCCGCGGCAGGTGCACGAGGTCGTGGGTGACGAGCAGCGTGGAGGTGCTGCGCTCGGCCGACAGTCGCAGGATGAGCTCGATGATCTCGGCGCCGCGCTCCTGGTCGAGGGCGCTCGTCGGTTCGTCGACGAGCAGCACGCTCGGGTCGTTCATCAGCGCCCTGGCGATGTTCACGCGCTGGCGTTGCCCGCCCGAGAGCTGGTGCGGGCGCTTGCCGCGCTGGTCGGCCAGCCCGACCGACGCGAGGAGGTCGTCGGCGTGGGTGGCGGCTTCAGCTCGCCGACTCCGCGAGTGCTTGGCGCCGAGCTCGTTCATCACCATCAGCTGCTCCCGCGCCGTGAGCGACGGCAGCAGGTTGGACTGCTGGAAGACGATGCCGATGGAGTCGCGGCGCAGTCGGCTGGCGTCGCCGGCGCCGAGACCCGTGGTCTCGACCCCGTCGATGATGACGCGACCGGAGTCGGGCGTGATCAGCGTGGCGGCGACGGCGAGCAGGCTGGACTTGCCGCTTCCGCTCGGCCCGGTGATGCCTGTCACGGTTCCGGGATGCGCTGTGAGAGACACGTGGTCGACGGCGGTGACGCGGGTGTCTCCGTCGGGGAAGGTGAGGGTGACGTCGTCGAGGGTGATCATCGGTTGCTCCCGAGGGCTGTGAGGGGGTCGGCTGAGGTGACGGAGCGGAGCGCGAAAGCGGCGCCCGCGAGGCCGAGCACGATCATGATCGCGCCGGGCAGGAGGGTGGTGATGGGGGAGAGCAGGAACGGCAGCGCCGTTCCGGCGAGGGCGCCGAGGCCGGTGACGACGGCGAGGCCGACGCCGATGCCGAGCAGGAGCACGATGAGCGCCTGTCCGAGGGCATCCTTGACGAGCGAGGGCGTGCTTGCACCGAGGGCCTTGAGCACGGCGATGTCGCCGGTGCGCTGGATGGTCCACACGGTGAAGAACGCACCGATCACGAGGCCCGAGATGCCGAACAGCATGGCGACCATGAGCAGCAGCGAGCCGATCTCGGAGCGGAACGCGCCGATGGCGGTGAGCGATCCGATGAGGCTCTCCGACTGCGTCGCGGCTGTCTTGTCGACGGATGCCCAGTCGGGGTCGCCGTCGACGGCGAGCACTGTGGCGTAGGCGTCGGGGTTGCCCGTGGCGGCCGAATACGCCTGCCAGTCGTCGATGGTCATCTGCACGACGGGGGTGTGGCTGTACCACCAGTCGCCCTCGACGGTCTCGACCGTGTAGTCGGTGCCGGCGATGGTGACGTCGTCACCCGTCGTGACGCCGAGCTCATCGGCGGCAGTCGTGGACAGGCCGAGCCGGCCGTCTGCCGTGGGCGACGTGGCGTCGAAGCCGGGCTCGACGCCGAAGAGAGCGATGGCCGTGCGGATGTCGCCGGCCTCGGCGCGCGTCTGGCTGATGCCGAGCGGCTGCGCCGAGTCGACGCCGTCCGCTGATGCCCAGGCCGCTGCCATCTGCTCCGTGATGGCGGAGTCGGAGAAGCTCGCCGATCCGGAGCCGTCGGTGGGCTCCGAGAACACGAGCCTGTCGGCCGGGAGGGCCAGCACCCCCGAGATGTTCTGGATGGCGAGCCCGCCGGTGAGTCCACTGAGGAACCCGACGAGAACGGTGATGAGGGCGACGACCGAGCCGATGAGCACGAATCGGCCCTTCGCGAAGCGCAGGTCGCGCAGTGCGACGAACATGGTGACTCCATTTCCGTCACCGCATCCGGTGACCATTCGACTCTCCCGTCGATGCGCGTTCGGGTCATCGGCCGCGAGCATGCTCCTCGGCGACCGATCGGCGGGTCTCCGAGTCGTACTTTCGGACGATGAGCCGCAGCGCCGCCGCGCGTAGAGTCAGCACATGGCCCACACCCCGCTGACCCCGGTGTTCGCGGGCCTGCGTGCCGGGCTGCACGTGCTGTTCCTCGCCCTCACCGTTCTCGTCGTCGCCCGCGCCGCGCTCGTGCCGACCGACTCGAGCGCCGCCGTGATCGCCTTGTCGGTCGTGCTGCTGGTCACCTACGTGTTCGGCGCCGTGCTGGCTCGCGGCATCAGTTCGCGGGGACGGATGCCGAGACTCCTGTGGCTCGGACTCCTCAGCGCCGAGTGGATCGTGCTGCTCTGGCTCACCCCGGATGCCGCCTACATCGTGTTCCCGCTGTTCTTCCTCTACCTGCACCTGCTCGGCCGCTGGTGGGGCTCGCTCGCGATCGTGCTGTCGACGATCGTCGCGATCGTCGCCCTCGGATCCCACGGGGAGTGGACCGTCGGCGGCGTCGTGGGCCCGCTGGTCGGAGCCGGCGTCGCGCTGCTCATCGGGCTCGGTTACCAGGCTCTCGCCCGCGAGGCCGAGCAGCGCGAGACCCTCATGGCCGAGCTGATCGCCACTCGCGACCAGCTCGCGATGACCGAGCACGAGTCCGGCGTGCTGGCGGAGCGGGCCCGGCTCGCCCGCGAGATCCACGACACCGTCGCCCAAGGGCTCTCGAGCATCCAGATGCTGCTGCATGCCGCCGAGCAGGCCGACCCCGATCGCCCCGGGGTCGAACACATCAGGCTGGCCCGCGAGACGGCGGCCGCGAACCTCGCCGACACCCGCCGCTTCATCCGCGAGCTGAGCCCGCCGGAACTCGACGACCAGGGTCTCGGCGGCGCGCTCCGGCGGCTCGCCGCCACCCAGTGGCAGCCGCTCGAGGTCACGGTGCGGGTCTCGGATGCCGTCACCCTGCCCATGCACCTGCAGACGGCGCTGCTGCGCATAGCGCAGGGCGCCATCGCGAACGTCATCCAGCACGCCGATGCCAGCCGCGCCACGATCGAGCTCACTGTCGACGGCAGCGCGCTGCGCTTCACCATCGTCGACGACGGGTCGGGCTTCGACATCGGTCAGACGGATGCCGCCGACGGCGTCACCTCGGATTCCTTCGGGCTGCGCGCCACGCGCGAGAGGGTGCAGCAGCTCGGCGGCTCGCTCGAGATCGACTCGGCGCCGGGCCGCGGCACCACCCTCGCGATCGAGATCGCGCTCGCCGAGGCAGAGGCGGGGTCGGCGTCGGGGTCGGGGTCGGGCGCGCCATGATCCGTCTAGTGATCGCCGACGACCACCCCATCGTGCGGGCTGGGCTGCGCGCGCTGTTCGACCTCGAGCCCGACCTCGAGGTCGTCGCCGAGGCCGAGACGCCCGAGGATGCCGTGCGCGCCGCCGAACGCGAGAACCCCGACGTGGTGCTCATGGACCTGCAGTTCGGTTCCCGCTCGACCAGCACCGGCGCCGACGCGACCCGCCGCATCCGTGCCCTCGATGCCCCGCCGTACGTTCTCGTGCTGACGAACTACGACTCGGATGCCGACATCCTCGGTGCCGTCGAGGCCGGTGCCAGCGGTTACCTGCTGAAGGACGCGCCGCCGGCCGAGCTGACAGCCGCCGTGCGGGCGGCGGCCGCCGGCGAGAGCGCCCTCGCACCGGTGATCGCGTCGCGTCTGCTCGACCGCATGCGCGCACCCCAGGTGAGTCTCAGCTCACGCGAGATCGAGGTGCTCGAACTCGTCGCCGCCGGCCTGTCGAACACCGAGGTGGCCGGGCGCCTGTTCGTGAGCGAGACCACGGTGAAGTCTCACCTCGCACACATCTTCTCCAAGCTCGACGTGACCTCGCGCACGGCGGCGGTGTCGGCCGCGCGGCAGCGGGGGATTCTGCGCTGATGGGGCCGCGGCCTGACTGCCTGACGGGTCTGGCCGGCGTTCGCTTGGCGCGCTGCGTGTCGTGCCCCGCGACCCCACGCCGGAACGCCGCCGCGACGCCGCGTCGCGATTGCGGCTTGGGGTGCCGCGATGGCGCCGGGCGGCGGGGCGTTCAGGGCCGCAGCGCGTAGAACCTGAACGCCGCGAAACCCTCGATCGGCAGCACGTCGACGGCGGCGAACCCCGCCCGCCGGGCGTACGACTCCAGGATCGAGCGGCGCATCACGGTTCCGGTCGCCTCCGATGGGGTGTGCGAGCGTCCGTCGGGAAGGCAGACCAGCAGGCTGAAGCCGTACATCAGCTGCTCGGTCTCGTCGCCCGGGGCGGTGAACTCGTCGGCGACGGCCTCGTCGACGACGATCATCAGGCCGCCGGGCGCGAGTGCCGCCCGGGCTGCAGCGAGCACGGGAACGGGCTGCGCCATGTCGTGCACGCACTCGAAGGCGAACACGACGTCGAAACTGCCGGCGAGGTCGGCTCCGTTCGCGAGGTGGAAGTCGATGCGGTCGTGCACGCCGGCGTCGGCCGCGTTCTGCCGTGCGAGGGTGACGGATGCCTCATCCACGTCGAATCCGGTGATGGCGGCATCCGGGAATCCGAGGGCGAGCGCGATGGAGGCGTGTCCGCCGCCGAACCCGATCTCGGCGATGCGGGCGCCCGGTCGCTCGAGGGCGCTCTTCAGCTCGGGGACGGAGCGCAGCACGTCGGCCAGTCGGCTCTCGAACCACGGTCTGTTCGCGTCGGCCTGGGACTCGCGCATGTCGGCGCCGTACTCCGCCCAGCCCACGCCATCGCCCGACCTGTAGGCGTCGAGCAACTCGGGCATCCGCACGGCGGCGGCCGTGAGGGTGCGCGCGAACGGCGCCACGTAGGCGAGGCTGTGCTCGTCGGTGAGCACTTCGGCGGCGGCCGGCGGCAGGCGGAAGGTGCGGGCTGCGGCGGCGGCGGCTGCGGCTTCGGATGCGGCGGCGCCGGCGTTGTCGGCAGCATCGGCGGCGCTGCCAGCGCCGGCACCACCGGAGCCCACGCCTGTGCCGTCGCCCGCGCCCGGGGCCGCGCCCGCGCCGACGTCGGAGCCGGCATCCGTCGCCTCGAGCAGTCCGAACACGGCCTGCTGCTCGAGCCACTCGCGCGCGTAGCGCTCGTCGGTCGAGGTCGCCTCGGCCAGCTGAGCCGACGTGCGCGCGCTGCCATCAGCGAGCGCGCGGTACCACCCCAGTCGATCGCCGATGTAGATCGACAGCATCTGCGTCATTCCGAGCCCGGCCGTGAGCAGTTGCCCGGCCAGGGCATCGACCTCGTCGTCAGCCATGCCGCCGAGCGTAGACCTGAACGCCCGTGACGTCACGTGCAGGCGCCTCGCCCCAGTGGATCCCGAGTCGACTTGGCAGTTTCGGCGGGCTGACGGATGCCTCAGCCCACCACAACTGCCAAGTCGACCGCGGGGATGAGGCGCAACCCCTCCCTCCGGCACCCCGGCACTGCCAAGCTGGACGCATGCTCGCGCTCGAGGTGATCGTCGCGATCGGCCTGGCCGTGCTCATCGGCGGCCTGATCGCCGCTCGTCTGCGCGTGACCACGCCGATAGTGCTCATCCCGCTCGGCGTGCTGCTCGGGTTCATCCCGGCCTTCCGCGAGGTCGAGCTGCCGCCCGAGGCCGTGCTGCTGCTGTTCCTCCCGGTGCTGCTGTTCTGGGAGAGCCTCACGACGTCGACGCGCGAGATCCGCCGCTTCATCCGTGTCATCCTGCTGAACGGCACCCTGCTCGTGTTCGTCACGGCCCTCGGCGTGGCCGTCGTCGGCACCTGGTTCGGCCTGCCCTGGATCGTCGCCCTCGTGCTCGGTGCCGTTCTCGCGCCGACGGATGCCACAGCCGTGAGCGAGCTCGCGGGTTCGCTGCCGCGTCGCCAGCGCACAGTGCTGCGCGCCGAGAGCCTCATCAACGACGGCACGGCGCTGGTGATCTACGCTCTCGCCGTCTCGGTCGCGGTGAGCGGGCAGCAGATCTCGCCGCTCGAGATCACCTGGACGCTCCTGGTCTCCTACGTCGGCGGCGTGGCCATCGGAGTCGGCATGGGCTTCCTCGGTTCGCTGACCCTCCGCATCCGGATGCCGCTGCTCAGCAACGTGGGACTCATCATCACCCCCTTCGCGGCCTTCTTGATCGCCGAGGTCGTCGGCTCGTCGGGCGTGCTCGCCGTGGTGGTCTGCGGACTGGTGATGAGCCGCATCGCTCCCCGCGTCGCCCGCCCCGAGGCGCGCGACCAGGCGCAGTCGTTCTGGACCGTGACCACCTACCTGCTGAACGCGGCCCTCTTCGTGCTGATCGGGCTCGAACTGCAGGTGGTGCTCCGCGAGCTCCCGCCGTCGCATCTCGGCCTCGGCGTGGTGTTCGGTGTGGTGGTGTGGATCGCGCTCATCGTCATCCGTGCGCTGTTCATCGTGATCACGACGACGATCATCCGCACCGTCGACCGGCGGCCCTACCAGCGCACCCTGCGGGCCTCGCCGCGAGCCCTCGTGATGGCGGCGCTCGCCGGATTCCGCGGTGCCGTGTCGCTGGCCGCGGTGCTGGCCGTTCCGACGGTTCTCGCATCGGGCGACGCGTTCCCCGACCGTGACCTCGTGGTGTTCGTGACCACCGTCGTGATCGTGCTCACCCTCGGTGTGCAGGGCCCGATTCTGCCGCTGATCATCAGGTGGGCGCGGCTGCCCGCCGACGACGGCATCGACGAGGAGCGCAACTTCGCCGAGCTGGCGGCATCCCGCGCGGCGATCGAGGCGCTCCCGGGCATCGCGAGCGAGCTCGGAGTCGACGACAGTGTGCGCGACAAGGTGCTCGCCGAGGCGGAGCAGCACGTCAGCGTCCTCGAGGCGGCCGGTGCCGAGGAGCCCGACGAGGAGACCACGCGCCACAAGGAGCAGTACAATCGCCTCCGGCTCGCGGCGCTCGAGGTGAAGCGCGAGACCATCGTGAGCCTCCGCGACGAGAAGCGCATCGACGACATCGTGCTGCGTCGCATCCAGTCGCAGCTCGACCTCGAGGAGCTGCGACTGACGGGTCGTGAGCTGGAGTAGGCACGTCGCTCCGCCGAGAGCGGTACCGCGCGCGAGCCCCGAAGCGCCAAGAAGCAGCCTCGAAGCAGAGCGGCCGAAGCGGCAGAGCGGCCGAACCAGCCCGGCCACAGGGTTGACCTCCGCCCGCCTCAGGGAGAGGCTGTCGGCATGATTCAGTCGGCGTTCGCGATCCTCGAAGTCCCCGATCTCACCGCCGCCCTCGCCTTCTATCGAGATATCGTCGGCGGCGAGGTGCGCTACGCCTTCCCCGACGAGACCGAGCCCGTCTACGTCTCCCTGCAGCTCGGCTCGAGCGCACTCGGCATCGGGCTGACCGAGCACCCGGATCCGGTGGGCGGCATGCTCCTCTGGATCTACGTCGACGACGTCGATTCGGCGACGGATGCCGTCCGCTCAGCCGGCTTCCCCGTGGAGGAGGAGCCCTCCGACCAGCCGTGGGGCGAGCGCGTCTCCCTGGTGCGCGATCCCTTCGGAACCCGCGTCAGGTTCGGTGCGCCGCTGGCTTCCTGACGCGCTTCGGGCGGTCGCTTCGCTCGACCCTCAGTGAGCGGTGGTACCCGCCTCAGTCTGCAGGATCCGTCAGCGACGCGGCGAACTCCCGCATCCGTCGCGCCAACTCCTCGGGGATCTCTGCCGCGGTGAAGTGGCCGCCCTCCTCCAGCCGGTCGAACGAGCGGATGCCGGTGTAGTGCCGGCGCGCGACCGACTCGGGGTAGCTGCCTTCGTGCCTCTGGATCGCGATGGCCGCCGGCACCGACGTCGGCGGGATCGCATCGGGGCGGTCGGCACCCTCGTAGTACGGCCGGAAGGACGTGCCGATGCTCTGGGTGACCCAGTAGATCATCGCCTCGGTGAGGATGCGGTCGCGCGAGATGCGTCGCTCGACGGCCCTCGGGTCACCCTGCGGGGTATCGCTCCACTCCACCAGCTTCTCGGCGAGCCAGGCCAGCAGCCCGGCCGGGGAATCGTTGAGCGCCGCCGCGAGAGTGTCGGGCCGGGTGTTCTGCACGTGACCGTAGGCGCCGTCGGGGCCGCCCTTGGCCGTCAGCTCGTCGAAGAAGGCCTTCTCCTCAGGGTCGGTCAGAGCGTCACGCTCGTCGTAGCTCGGGAAGTGCGCACTCGTCGCCAGGATCCCGATCACCTGCTCCGGATGCTGCGCCGCGAGAAGGTCGCTGATGTTGGCCGTCACGTCTTCGCCGTAGGTGATGTAGTGCTCGTAGCCGAGCACCTCGGTCATCAACGCGTGCATCGTGTCGGCCAACCGGGTCTCCGACATCGGTCCGTCGGCGTAGGGCGAGGAGAACGCGAAGCCGGGCAGGCTCGCGACGACCACGTTGAAGTCGGGCAGCTGGTCGGCGAAGTCGAGCTGCAGAGCGAAGGTGTGCGGCCACCCGTGCATGATGAGGAGCGTGGGCGCCTCGGTGGGGATGGTGGTCGCGGCACCCTCGTCAGCGTCGGCGTCGGATGCGCTGACGCCCGAGTCTCCGGATGCGGCATCCGCGCCCCCGCCCGAGCCGACATGGTCGCCGGCGTGCCTGCCGGCATCCGTCGCCCGTCGATGCACGAAGTGCACGGCACTGTCGCCGATCTGCGCGATGAACTGCGGATGCGCGTTGAGCCAGGTCTCGCGGGCGCGCCAGTCCCAGTCGATCCAGGTGTCGATGAGCTCGCGCAGGTAGGCCGCGTTCATGCCCGACGCGGGTTTGCGGGGCGAGTCGGGGAGCAGGCGGGTGCGCCTCAGGCGGTCGCGGAGATCGTAGAGAACGGCGTCGGGAACATGGAGCTCGAATGCCTGTGGAGCGCTCATGCCGCACAAGCTACTCCGCCCCTCCGACACCCGGGCGGGCGGGCGGGTTGGCAGGCGGGCCGCCGCGCGGGTGATCAGTAGTGGTACCGCGCCGCGATGATCACGAGTCGTTGAGCGCGAGGCTCAGTCCGAGCTCTACTCCGCCACAGCGCGCATGTCGGCGACCAGCTCAGGCAGTCCGTCCGAGAACAGGTGCCCGCCGTGGTCGAGGCGCCGCACCTCCGCATCAGGGAGCTCGCGGGCGTAGCGGTCCAGATGGGAGGCGGGCACCACGTCGTCGTCGCTGCTCTGGTACAGGAAGATCGGCAGCCCGTCGGGAAGCCTGCTCGCGAAGTCAGCGGGCAGCATGAAGTCCTCGAGCTCGCTGCCCCAGTAGGGCGTGGCCACGAGGAAGAGCGCGCGGATGTCGGCATCCGTCACTCCCTCCGCGAGCACCTTCAGCAGAACGGATGCGCCCAGCGAATGTCCGACCACCAGCGGCGGAGCGGAGGCTGTATCGAGCAGCCGGACCACCTCGGTCTTCCAGTCAGCGTACGACGGGTCGTCAGGCGCTGGCATGATCGGGAAGTCGACGGGGAACTCGGATCCGAGTGCCGCGCGCAGGGAATCGACGAAGTCCGAGCTGCCCTCGCCTGCGCCCTGGGGTCCGGCGCTGTGGATCAGGAGCACCGGGGTGGTCGTGTGTGGTCCGAGGCTCATGAGAGGCCTTCTTCCTTCAGCCGACGATGGAGCTCGGCTGATGATGGGGGCACTGTACTGCGCATCCGGTGCCGATCGCCAGCGTCGGCGGCAGGATGCGGATCGGCCGCGCCCCGCAGCGAGCCGACGACCGCCTAACCGATGTACGCGGTCATGCGGATCGATACGAGCACGCCCGGGATCACGGCGCCCAAGGTCGCCGCGTAGCGCGTCGGCGGATCCTCCGGGAACCAGCGGCCGTACTCCTCGTTCATACCGGCGAAGTCGTCGGGGTCAGCGAGCAGCACTCCCACCTCGACGACATCGTCCAGGCTCGCGCCGGCCGATTCCAGCACAGCTCGGCAATTGGTCAGCGCTTGCCGCACCTGTTCGCCGATGGTCGGGCCTGCGAGCTGCCCGGTCTCGACGTCGATGCCGGTCGTCCCCGACACGAAGACGAACGGGCCGGCCTTGACGCCCTGGCTGAACATCGGTGATCTCGGGGCTTGGGTGGAGACGACGACCTCGCGCATATGCACGAGGATGGCCCTCCCGACCGGCGGTGTCCAGACGCGCACCGGAGTTCGCGCGGCCTCAGGGCGTGACGACGCCGACGGATGCCGCCCTACAGGGCCTGCAGCGCGTGGTCCGCGGCGCACTGAGCTGCAGCATCCGTCGCCGCGAACACCCGCTTAAAAGAGGAACCGCGGCCCACGCACGAGCGTGGACCGCGGTTCATCGGCGACTGGAGAGCCGCCATCCTGCCCGAGGGTCAGTGAGCGACGCTGCGGCGACGAACGCTGACGTAGATCAGCAGCGCGATGATCGCGCCGATGATGGAGCCGATGATGCCGGCGGGCTGGAAGAAGCCGTCGGCCGGGTCGTGCTGGAAGATCAGGAATCCGAGGAATCCGCCGATGAACGAGCCGACGATTCCGAGCACGATGGTCATGAGGATGCTCATGTCCTGCTTGCCGGGCACGACGGCGCGGGCGATGAAGCCGGCGATCAGGCCGATGACGATGATGCTGATGATGAGGCCGAGCATGGTGTTCTCCTTCTATTGGTGGACGCCTGCTGGAGGCTTGCCGAGCCCCGACTGTAGCCGGGGACAACAACCGACTCAACCACCCCTGGGGGTGCTGGACTACACCCCTATGGGTGTGATATCCGGGAGTATGGCAAACGCATCCGTTCAGAGAACTCGCCCTGTCACAGTGGCGCTGGTCGACGACTACGACGTCGTTCTCACCGGTCTGGCGCACCTGTTCGACAACTATCGCGACCGCGTCGTCGTGGCCGAGATCGACGCGAACGCGGCGATGAGCGACGAGGTCGACGTGGTGCTCTACGACTCGTTCGCGCAGCCGGAATCCGATCACCACGAGATCGCCGGGCTTGTCGCCAACCCCCGGGCGCGGCATGTGGTCGTCTACACCTGGAACCTCCAGTCCGAGCTGATCGACTCCGCCCGCGCCCTCGGCGTGCACGGCTACTTGTCGAAGACGCTGCCCGCCGCGGAACTCGTCGCCGCCATCGAAGCCGTGCACGCCGGCGAGGTGGTGATCAGCGACTCCGGCCGCCGCGCCGCGAGTGCACCCGGCCTCGACTGGCCCGGACGCCTCGAGGGCATCACCGATCGCGAGTCGGAGATCCTCGCGCTCATCACCCAGGGCAAGAGCAACGCGGACGTCGCCCGCCTCACCTACCTCAGCCCCAACACGGTGAAGTCCTACATCCGGTCGGTCTACCGCAAGATCGGCGCGACGAGTCGCACCCAGGCCGTGCTCTACGGCGTCAGCCACGGCTTCGCCCCCGACCACCACCGCATCGACCACTGGCTGGGTGGGCCGTAGGGGTGACGCCTGCGTTGCCCACGACCGTTTGGGGAAGGGTGACTGAAACGGATGCCGCTGGCGAACACTCACGACAACGGATGCGGTTCGCCCGCCCTCCGCGGTCGGGGCGAAAAGGCCGAGCACCCTGTCCCGTGGCAGGCCATACTCGGAGGATGCGACGGCGCCGGTGCGAGAGTGTCACTCATGTCTGAAGCGGCATCCGCCCGGCTGGCCCCGAATGATGCCGGAGCGGGTGGTGGCCGCTCGGCCAAGCCGCGCGCTAGTGGTCAGCGACTCTTCTGGGCCTATGCCCTCCACGGGCTCGGAGCCCTCATCGGAGTCATCGCGGTCGGCCTCACCCTCTGGCTCGCGCCGATGTACTACGGCATCTACGCGCAGTTGATCGACGCCGGCGACTCCTATGGCGCGGGGGTGACCCGGGCATGGAACACGGCCTTCCTCGATGCGATCGCTGTGTTCGCAGCGCTCGGAGTGTTGATCGCGGTGGCGGGACTGCCGGTGCTCCGTGGGCGCTATCGCAGCCCGATCGCATGGATCCTGGTCGGCGTGGCCGTCGTCGGTCTGGTCGCAGCAATCGTCGGCGTCGTCGTCATCCAGAACCAGGGCACGCAGTCCTGAGCCTGCTGACCGCTCGCTCGAACGCCCTGCGGAATTCGGCCGTTTCGTAGGGGCGATCGGGCGACGGATGCTTCCGCCGACGCCCAGGCGTGCGAGTCAGCGGAGTCCATCCCGTCGCAGCCGCCAGAACACACGCATCCTCCGATCAACCCTCGTGAACTCCGCTGACTCGAACACACGATCGTTGACACCGAACGCCCAACGCCCATAGGGTCTCAAGGCTGCGCACTCTCGCGCAGCATCCGTCACACCCCGGAATCTGAAAGGACGTCACCGTGTACCTGCAGCGCACTCTGTCGTCCATCGAACTCGCAGCGAACGCGAATGCGATCGCTACCGAAGGCCAGCGCAGTCCGCGCCAGCCCGAGCGCGAGCTCGATCAGCTTCTCGATCCGGCACACTGACGCCGACCTCTCGACATCCGTCGAAGATCATCGTCACCCCGTGCCACTCGAGGCCCGGGGTTTTTCTCTGTCTGCGCGCGCGACGGATGCCTCGGGCCCGAGGTCGCGACATCCGTTCAACAACAAGCACAGACAAGGAAAGGACCATGGAGAAGATCTCCGAACGGCTCGTCTCATGGGCGAGCCTGCTCGACGAGAAGACCGTCGACCAGGCGAAGCTCTCATCGACGATGCCGTTCATCTACCCGCACCTGGCGCTCATGCCCGACGCGCACCTGGGGCTCGGCGCCACCGTGGGGTCGGTCATCCCGACCCTGCAGGCCATCATTCCGGCCGCCGTGGGGGTGGACATCGGATGCGGCATGATCGCGGTGAAGACCGGGTTCGCGGCATCCGACCTCCCCGCAGATCGGAGGGAGGTGCGGGAGCAGATCGAGCGCGCCATCCCGCTCTCGGCCGGCAAGTACAACCGCAAGATCGTGGCGACGGCCGTTCCGCGCATCGCTGAGCTCGAGGAGCTCGCCGAGGCGAAGGGCTTCGACCCCGCGACCTACGCGGGCAACTGGCGGGAGCAGCTCGGAACCCTCGGCAGCGGCAACCACTTCATCGAGGTCTCGCTCGACGAGACGGATGCGGTGTGGCTGTTCCTGCACTCCGGCAGCCGGGGAGTGGGCAACAAGATCGCGCAGCACCACATCAAGGTCGCCCAGAGGCTGGCCAAGAAGTGGTGGATCGACCTGCCGCACCCCGACCTCGCCTACCTGGTGGAGGGCACGCCGGAGTTCACGCGGTACATCGACGAGCTCCGGTGGGCGCAGCACTTCGCGCTGCTCAACCGGGAGGAGATGATGGACCGGGTCATCCGGCAGGTGAGTGAGTGGGTCGGCACATCGGTCGTCGAGCTCGAACGGATCAACTGCCACCACAACTTCACCGAGAGCGAGATGCACTACGGCAAGAGGGTGTGGGTCTCGCGGAAGGGTGCGATCCAGGCGGATGCCGGGCGGCCGGGGTTGATCCCCGGGTCGATGGGCACGGCCTCGTACGTGGTGGAGGGGCTCGGCAACCCGGTGTCGCTGAACTCGTCACCGCACGGTGCTGGGCGGACCTTCTCGAGGTCGGCGGCTCGGCGGGAGTTCACGCACGAGCAGCTGCGGGAGGCGATGGTGGGCATCGAGTTTCGCGACACCGATGCCTTCATCGACGAGATCCCGCAGGCCTACAAGCCGATCGACCAGGTGATGGCCGACGCGTCCTCGCTCGTCACGATCAAGCACACGCTGCACCAGATCGTGAACGTGAAGGGCGACTGAAACGGATGCCGCGGCCCGCGCGTGATGCGCGGGCCGCGGTGTCGCAGCCGTCGCCCCCGGACTGGGACATGAATGCGGCCTGCCGTAGTCGTTAGCCTCCGGTGGACCCACGAAAGGCACACCATGGCGAACGCTCCTGCAGGCTGGTTCGACGACGGATCTGGACGCCAGCGATGGTGGGACGGCGCCGCCTGGACCGACCGGTACCTCGACGAATACACGAAGGCGGTTCCGACGCCGAGAACAAAGCCGACTCCGAAAACTGTGAAGCCGACGGCGACGCAGGCGGTGCCTACGAAGGTAGCGACTACGACGGCGACGCAGGCAGTGCCTACGAAGGCAGCGACAACGAAGGCGACCGGCGCTGGCCACTCACGACTCGTTCGGAATATCGTCATCGGCATTGTCGGCCTCGTCTGCATCTCTCTCGTGGCGTCGGCCGGATGGGCAGGGTTGCTCCTCCTCATCGGCATCGCTGTGCTGGCGTCGGGCATCTATGCGCTCGTTGTCGGCTCCTTCCGTGCGATTCGGGTGAAGTCGCGGGCGAGCGCAGCTCTGGTGTTGATCGTCGGACTCGCCATCGTCAGCGCGGGTGGCTCCGCCGTCGCTGCAACGATCCACTCGGGTCAGAACCTCGCGGCGAGCCAGAGCGAGAGTACCGAGGCCCCGACTGTCGTGAAGAAGTCGGAGGCACCCACTCCAATCCCCACGCCGACGCCGACCCCCGTGCGCACCACCAAGCAGGTCGAGGAGCGCACGCCGATTCCGTTTGCGTCGTCCACCGTCGACGACGCCAATCTCGATGCGGGCACGACGGCGGTTGCAGTCGTCGGAGTCGCGGGCGAGAAGCTCACCACCTGGTCCGTCGTCTACGAAGACGGCGTCGAGATCTCGCGATCCGTCGCGTCGGAGGCGACCAGCATTGCACCGGTGAACGAGGTCATCGCCAACGGCACCCGTCAGCCGGCCCCCGCTCCGGAGCCGGTCGTGGCACCTGCTCCGGAACCTGTCGCCGAAGCCGGCAACGGATGCGACACCAACTACGCCGACGCATGCGTGCCGATCGACTCCGACGTCGACTGCGCAGGTGGAAGCGGTAACGGCCCCTCCTACGTCGCCGGGCCAGTTCGCATCGTCGGAAGCGACATCTACGACCTCGATCGCGACGGCGACGGCATCGCCTGCGACTAGTGACTGCGCCCGAAACCGGATGTCGCGGCCCGCGCGTATGCGCGGGCCGCGGTTCTCAGGCCCGTCATCGACTGCGTGATTTGCGAACTATCCGACCGTGAACGTCCAGTTGCCGTCGGCTCTGATGTCGATCACTGACGGCCCGCCACTGAGGGGGACTGTTCCCGAATAGGGTCCGATCTCGTTCACCAGGAGCCCCATGCTGAGGGCATCGCCCGTCTCTTCGGACACCACGAAGTTCGCGGCGCCGTCGTGCGTGATAGCCGCCGTAGACGCCTCACCGTCATAGAGGAACACGGCATCGCCGGCGCCGCTCGGTGCAAGCGCCGGCGCTGAGCTGATGGGAGCGATCGTGATACTCCAGTTGCCGTCCGCTTTCACTTCCAGGTTGACACCCTGCGCGATCGCGTTGAACCCGTAGGCAGTCGTGCCGGAGTATGCGCCGATGGTGTTGACGAGCAGATCTCCTGTCGACTGATTGGTGGCATCCAGAACCGAGATTGCGAAGTTGGAGGAGCCATCGTGCGTTGCGGTCACCACGGCGGCAGTCGCATCCGGAAGGGCAATCACGCTGTCACCTGTACCAGTCTGGCTGATCGGGTCGAATGTCCCGAACGTGGAATCTGCCCAGTCCTGTGGGGTGTTCGTTTCCTCGGCTGGCGCCTCGCTTGACGGCTCGTCCTCTGGCGCAATCTCGGCGGAGGTGCTGTCGGTCACCGCTTCGTCCACGGCCGTCACGAGGACCGCAGCGTAGACAACGCTCATGATGATCGAGATGAGCAGCGCGATGCCGGAGACGATCGTGCCTGCGAGCGCGACGTTCCTCGGACGCCCCTTTGCTACGAGGCCGATGATCCCCAGGATGATTCCCAAGACGGCCAAGAAGATGCCGAAGAAGCCGACCGCTGGAATCCACGCGAGAACGAATGCCACGATCCCGAGAATCAGCGCCGCGACTCCAAGCCCGTTGCCTGATTTGGTATTCGAGGCCTGTGCTGGTGGAGGCGACGTGGGTGGCGGGGAGGTGGCATCCGCTGGCGGTGGGGGAGTTTGATTCGTCGGAAGTGACTCGTCCGGAGGCACGCCAGTCATCTGAATACCTTCTTCCCCCCATGGCGACCGACTTCCCCCCATGGCGACCGAGGTCGCCCGCTTAGATGAGCAATCTTCATGATTGCGCAAGTGGGCCTATCTGGGCAAGGAGTGAGGTGACGCGCACTACCGCTTCGACTTGACGATCCCGAGCCGTCTCACGTCCGCTGCCGCTGCCGGCCCACCCGGTCTACGCCTGCGGATCGAACACGGCCAACTCGACTGGCGCGAGGGTGTTCCGGTCCGCGTGACGAATCTGCAGACAACGGTGCCCGGGGGCCACAGGGCAAAGCGGATGCGAAGGCGCCAGCAAGCGCTCTCCGCAGGTATTGAACTGCTTCTGCCGCCAACGGGGTCGCTGAACTCGTCCCCGCGCGGTGCCGGGCGCACGTTCTCGAGGTCGGCGGCTCGGCGGGAGTTCACGCACGAGCAGCTGCGGGAGGCGATGGTGGGCATCGAGTTCCGCGACACGGATGCCTTCATCGACGAGATCCTGCAGGCCTACAAGCCGATCGACCAGGTGATGGCCGACGCGTCCTCACTCGTCACGATCCGGCACACGCTGCACCAGATCGTGAACGTGAAGGGCGACTGAAACGGATGCCGTGGCCCGCGCGCAGTGCGCGGGCCGCGGTGTCTCGCTCACTCGACCACTGAGGTAACCGGCGGCTTTTGTAGGGACAGGGGAACGAATCAGCTGGCCAAATCTAGAACATCCCTCATATGGGGCTGGGTTCCCTCGCACGCCATCGCCATGAATTTGCTGACGAGTGCAGAGCGGTGCTTCAGAAAAGCGTCATAGTCGGGCTGTACTTCGGCACGTAGTTCGTCGCCAGAGGGTTGCGGATATGGCCCTGCGCTGACGAGGCTCTCGTACGGAACGAGGTGAGACTCAAGCCGGTCGCGTATATCTCGGTCGTCGGGAGCCGCTTCAGCACGCTTCTCGAGGTATGTGATCGGGTCGAGTCGCCCGATCGTTCGGTTCGTCTTCCATGTGATCAAGACGCAGTTCAAAGCAAGCATGGGCTCGATACCAGCTTCCGCAAGCAGTTGATTCGGGAAGACGTGGTGGTACTCCCGGGCAGTTACATTTTCCGGCGTCAGTATCGTGTCGTCCGCGAAATCGCGCGCACCGAAGTAGTTCGAGGCCGCGAGTATCGCGCGCGAGATCGAGTTCTTGTTCTTTGGCCAAGGTGCACTTCGGAGCTCGCGTTCGGTCGGGAGGGGATACAGCTCTTCATCAAACACCGGAACCGACTTCTCAGCGCCGTCCCCAGCGAGCATCTGCGCCAGCCCCCGATAGTCCGCGAATGCCCGGGTCGCGGCGGCACCTTCATAACGGTTGGTGCAAAAGCATCGCCATGCGTAGCGACGCATGACCTTGTCGACGTTGGCCCGGCGATCTCCCTCTTCTGGTTCGTCCGCAAGTAGCGCTGCGATTACTGGGAGGGGAATAGCCGATGGCAACCGCTCACCATCGAAGATTCGCAGGGACTCAATCGTCTGTACCGCGCGACGTAGGCCACGAGACATGCGAGGCCAGTTTTCGGCGAAGAGTGCGTAGTCCATGTCGAAGTAGCCGACTTGGTTCGGCAACTTCGTCTGAAGGAGCGCAGAAGTTTGGAGCACTGCGTTGTCGAGCGAAAGGTACTTCTTGATTCGAGGCTGCTCGGCGTCGAGTTCTGCTTCCATCTCCTTCAGGCGATGACCGGTCGCCCCTTCAAGCTCAGCGACCACGATGTCATACGCCTTCAATGGCTTGGCATTTGTGTTCATGTTGACGAACACGCTCAAGGCTGTCTCTTTGTGTGTTGTGGCCGGCAACCGAAGGTATGGAAGATTGAAATGGGCTACGGTTTCCCGCTTCTCGGCGATGAGCTTCTTCAAGCGGTCGCGTGTCGTCGTTACATGCTTCATCCTCGCGCGGAGCTCGACAATGTCGGTCACGTCCTCGCCAGGCTCGAGGTGCGCGGTTGCGTGTTCAATCCATACACCGCTCTCATCGCTGGCAGGGTCGAACAGGCGCACCGGCACCAATCCACGTTGCAGACACTCTTTCGGCGAATCGACCCAGACCGGGAATCGCGTCCCATGCTTGTTGTCCCAACGGCGCTCCACTCGGACCGACACGTCGTGGTCGTCGTTGCGAGGATCGTCGTCGAGTTCCGGCAGATGGAGGAAGTACGTGATGCGTGGGTCGTTGTCCCTCAACGCCCGGTACAGCGCAGTGAGGCGTTGCTGACCGTCGAGCAAGTGCTCAGTGACTGCCTCCGTCGTGTCAGGTGCCGACACGAGAGGCCGTGAAACAAACTGTTCCTTGTCGCCCACGTTGAGCACCAGCGCTACTCCGAGCGGGAGATCATGGATGATCGTCTCCAGCATCGAAACGACGCGCTTTGGCTCCCAAGCGAGTCCTCGTTGAAAACTTGGCAGGCGTGTCTGCCCGCGATCGATGCTGACCAGCCAGTCGCGAATCGTACGGTTCTGTGCTTCGCTACCCGCGCCCATCTCTGCTTCCCTTCGGCCGCCAGCGCTGGACTCGGAGATTCGTCGCAGCCCAACGATCAAGACTCGTCCGCCAGATTAGGGGACCTCGGACTGCTTCGCATCGGCTTCACAGACTCGGCCTAACACTTGAAACCCACGCGGTGTCTTCCTCACCCGGGCTGCAGGCCTGCCCCGGCCGCCCGGTGCCCAGCGTGCGGCGCGCAGTGCTCACACCCGCGCGATCGCCCACCGGAATGAGTTGCGCAGCACGTAGCCGCCCCGACCGTCGCGGAACGGGGCGGCGGCCGCCACGATCACTGCGTGCAGCGACGTCACCACATCGGCGTCCTCCCCGAGGAGGATGCCGCGCACGAGGGTGACCTCGTCGGGCGCGAACCACGGCACGTCCACCACGCGGGAGTCCACGACCTGGACCCCGCCGGCCGCGAGCGCCGCCTCGATACCGCCGGCCGGCCGCAATGGGCCGTCGGGGTACGGTTCGTCATCTCGGGCCTCGGCGATCGCGGCCTCGACCACGTCGATGTCGTTGAGGGCAGCCTCCGCCCAGTTGGACACGGCCACGATGCCTCCCGGTCGCACCACCCGGGCGAGCTCGCGAACGGCGGCTGTCGTGTCCTCGGCGAACTGCAGTGCGTTCACCGCCGTGGCCACGTCGAAGGCGGCATCCGCGAAGGGAAGGTTCTCGATGTCGGCGAGCACGACGTCGGCGCCGGTGCCAGCGCTGGCCTCCCGAGCGAGCGCGACCATGGCGGGGGCGGGATCGGCACCGACGGCAACCGCCCCGCGCTCGGCGAGCAGGTCGAGGAATTCACCGCTGCCGCAGCCCGCATCGAGCACGCGCGTTCCCGGCCCGATCGCGGCCGCCTCGATGATCGCCCGTCGCGCCGGATCCGCGAACGAGCCCCAGAGTTCCGCCCAGCCCTGGGCGACCTGCGACCACCCGTCCGCGTCCGCGCCATCCACCATGCGGCCACAGTATCCCGAAGGGCGGACGGCGCACCTACCCCACGTACGCCGTCATCCGAATCGACACCAGCACCCCCGGAAGCACCGCGCCGAGCTTCGCGGCGTAGCGCGTGGGCGGCTCGATCGGGAACCAGCGTGCGTACTCCTCGTTCATCCCCGCGAAGTCGTCGGGTTTGGCGAGCAGCACGCCCACCTCCACGACGTCGTCGAGGGTCGCATTGGCGGCCTTCAGCACCTCTTCGCAGTTGGTCAGCGCCTGCCTGACCTGCTCGCCGATCGTGGGCCCGGCGAGCTGCCCGGTCGCGACGTCGATTCCGGCTGTGCCCGAGACATAGACGAACGGGCCGGCCTTGACGCCCTGACTGAACATCGGCGAGCTCGGGGCTTGGGTGGTGGCGAGAACCTGGCGCATAGCCACGAGGATGGCCCTCTTCGATCGACGTGTCCAGACCAGACGTTTCTCTTCGCAGTCGATGCCGAATGGGCGATGGCGACGACGGATGCCGCCCTCGAACCACGGCGAAGCTCCGGATGCAACCCCGCCACGAGACCGAGGGGTCGCGCGCAGACTGGTGCTGCCGCCAAGCCGGCGGCGCGAGTGAAGGAGGGCACGATGGCGGATCAGGGTGGACTCGGCGACGAGACCAAGGACTATTCAGACGCGGACAAGAGTGCATCGCCGAACGCGACGGGGTTCGCCATGCCGGGTGCTGCCAGTGAGGCTGTCGGCGACGCGGGCGACGCGGGCGACGCAGGCGAGAGCGCTGGCGAATATACGGCTGATGAGTCGACCACCGCTGTCGACAACCGGAGGGCCGGAACGGATGACTCGACCGACGCGGCCGACGAACAGATCGGCGCCGCCGATAGTGCGGTGAACAAGTCGGTCGGGCTGTAGGGACGAAGGGTGGCCGGTGGCGGCGGGGCCGCATCCGTCGTCATCGGCGTACCGTGAGAACGAGGAACGCGAGGAGGAACGATGCCCGCACGCGAGGAGCTGCCGTCGACGATCGCCCGGTCGCCGAAGCATGCGCAGGAGATCTGGCTCGAGACCCACGACGCCGCGGTGAAGAGCTACGGCGAGGGCGAGCGTGCGCACCGCACGGCGTTCGCGGCGCTCAAGCACCAGTACGAGAAGGTCGGCGACCACTGGGAGGCGAAGGCCGAGTGGGGTCCGAGCGACGAGGGGGCGGCGCAGCCCGGCCCATCCGGCGACACGGCGGGCGGGGTGGATGCGAACGCCTCGAAGCGTCACCTCTACGACATCGCGAAGCGCCTCGACGTGCCGGGCCGTTCCACCATGACGAAGGATGAGCTGGTCGAGGAGATCCAGCGAGCCAACGACCGCGAGACCCGTCGCAGCCGCGAGCGGGAGGGCTGAGAGGGCGGCTTCGCAGCGGTTCGCGACCTTCCCCTCGCAAGAACGGATCGCCGCCGGCGCGTCGATCACCATCGCGACTTAGGCGGCCTTTGTGCCTCCCAGCAGCACCGCTCCACCGCCACAATGGACCCGTGACCCCTCCCGCCGAGTCGTTCCCGAAGCGACCTACCCGCGCGACCGACATCCACGACGACTTCTCGTCGCCGACCTTGCGGACTGACCTGTGGGTCGCCGACTACCTCCCGCACTGGACGACCCCGGAACGTTCCCGCGCCCGCTACGAGCTGGCCGGCGCATCCGGTCTCCGCATCCCGATCGAGCATGACCAGCTCGAATGGCGGGAGGAGCTCTCGGCAGCCGTATAAATTCATCGACGTGTCGCTGGACGCGCATGATTCCGTGCGGCTATTCCTGCTTTCCTGCGGCGGGCGGAGTCGATACCGAGATTGCGTTGCATCCCGCTATCGTCATCCCGAAATCGTGGCACCTTGTCATGAACGTGAAGGACAATTCATCCTCGGCCGGGAGCGCAAATCCCTGGGTTCGTAGGATTGTCAGCCAGCCAGAGTGGTGCTAACTCGGTCAAGGTCGCGTCGGTTGTTCAGCATGGTTTCGCCCTGTTTTCCCGACAGGGCACGCAGTATTTGTCGCCCAACTGCTTCTGCCACAGGGGGTGGGAATGCGTTTCCGATCTGTCTGTAGGCAGCCGTTTTCCGGCCGTGAATCGTCCAATCCGGGGAGAAGCCTTGAACTGCGGCGGCCATATCGAGTGTGAGCCGAGGTGTGTGGTCGAGCGGGGTCAGATGATTCGGCGCGTGGTCTGCAATTCCGCGTCCATCCACGCCTAGTGCCAGCCACGCAGCTTTCGCTCGGGTTGGGCCGAGATCTGCCCCGCCGTGCTTCTTGCTTCCGCCGACGAGGGTAGGGGCGACTTTGCTTGCGTTCGATGCCCACCGGCTCGCGCCTAGCCAGCCGTCAGCGCTCATCAACGGGTACAACGCCTCTCCAACGGTCTTTGTTTGCCCGTTGTGCAATCCCCAGGAGAACTTCTTAAAGTGTCGACGCTTCATCGCCACAAGGATGAAGCGCGGCCGCAGTTGAGGTACGCCGTACGAGGCGGCCTCTAGCAACTTCCAGTCACTGTCATAACCTAAGTCATTCAACTCGCTGAGGATCGCCTCGCGATAGGAATCGAAGCGACGAGAGGCGAGGCCCCGTACGTTTTCGAGTAGGACCGCCGTTGGACGAGCCTCGCGGACGAGCCGCAGCGCTTCTGGAAACAGATCGCGCTCGTCGTCCTTACCGAGCTGCTGTCCTGCGATGGAAAAAGGTGGGCAGGGCACACCGCCCGCCAACAGATCGATTCCTCGATAGTCTCTTCCGTTTACGGCTCTCACGTCGCCTTCGAACACATCCCACCCTGGCCGGTTCAACCGCAGGGTGTTCGCAGCAGCCGGATCGATCTCAACGGCAAGTTGGTGCTCGAAGCCTGCTGCCTCAAGCCCCGAGGCTTGACCGCCGGCGCCCGCACAAATCTCGAGCACTGATATGCCTGTCATTGGATCTCCTAGCAGTCGGGACGCGTCTATTCTCGGTTACTACAGCAAGCTTTGTCGGACCGACAGACGGTAAGCATACGTAGGGCATCAGACATTCGAGCGCCAGAGGCAAGTATGACCACTATCGAACAAAGGGCGGTTGCAACGTCGCGGCTGATTCCTTACGCGATTG
Source organism: Leifsonia sp. Leaf264 (assembly GCF_001422325.1). GTDB lineage: Bacteria > Actinomycetota > Actinomycetes > Actinomycetales > Microbacteriaceae > Orlajensenia. The sequence continues at coordinate 431,429 of NZ_LMMR01000006.1, read as the reverse complement.
CTGGTATTGACGCTGGACAATTGGCAACCGTTGATACGCCCGAGCAGGCACGTAAACTGGCCCGCCTTGTCGCACTGGCGGTCATGGCTGACCGCCAGCACGTGCCTCTGGGGACGCTATACAGCAATGTCTACAGTGGGACGCTCCTTCGCAGTTTGGGGCTAGCAACTCGCATGATGAACGCCTTAATGCGAGAAAAGCGCTCCACATTCGAGTCCATTTCCGAGGAAAGCGTTGCCTCGATCATGGACTGGAGTCATGTCGGTGAACTTTCGATCCTGAGCCTGATTGAGTCTCTTACAATCGAGTCGATTAGGGACGTCAAGGGGACCACCGACGTTCCTCGTCCGATGGCTGAGGCGCGACCGTCAGTCGCCCCGTGGGTAGACGCGACGGTTAGTGACTTCCATCTCATTGCCGAGTGGAACCTAATGCTTGGTCGCCCGAATTCCTCCCTACTTGCCAGCGACGAGTACTTGAACGCTCCCTACGAAGTTGCCGAGTCTCTACGTCGGCTGTCCGCTCTAACGGCGTCAGAACTTTTTCCTATGGGTGGGAGTACACCTGCCATCATCCTTCAGCGGCAGTCGGAGGAGATGGATCCGCGCATGACCGCTGTCCTTAAGCGCCGGTCCTTTGCAGATGCTCCTGAAACGTATGAGGGGATTGCAGTAGACCTTGGCGTCAGCCGGGAACGCGTGCGCCAGTTGGAGCGGAAGGCGAGGCGGGAGCTGGTCTCGCTTGTGATGGATGGTGCCATGTCATCTATTGCGGTCACCGTTAGGGCGCAGGCGACTGGGGTTCTAGCCCTTGATCAACTTCTGCGGGCGATCCCGTCTCTTCGGGAAGTGGTGAATACCTACGAACAGCCAATTTGGAGGATTTTAGACCGGCTAGACGATCGATACGAAATCGCGGACGGATGGTGCGCGGCGCCAAGTATCGCCGCGGCACGTGGCATGACGATACAGGCGCTGAGGGCTGCTGCCCGCGGAGGGGTGAGCGTTAGCGCGCAGCATGTTATCCCTGTTGATACTGCGCTCAGCATCGTCCCCGGTCACAAGCTTGATGCCGACCTGCTCCCTCAATGGATCAACTACTGCGGCTTTAGCATCGTCGAAAGTCTTGTTCTCGCGGGGGGAGCGGGTACTCGGGGCCGCGCGATTGCGGTCTTGGTCAGCGAAGGTGAACCGTTATCTGCCGAATCAATTCTCGACCGGCTTGGAGAAGAGCGGTCTCTCGTTGGACTGAAGAACGTACTCGGGTCAGATTCCGCTTTCTCCAGAGTTAACCGAGATTTATGGGGTCTAAGCGAATGGGAAATGAGTCCATATAAGCCGATCCGAGAACTCATTGAGGACGTCCTAGGAACCAACGACGGGTCGGTGTCGCTAAGCGACCTCGTCGATACCCTTACGAGCAACTTTAACGTTATGGCGACCAGCGTCATCGCATATGCCGCGGCTCACCCCTTCGTTACTGAAGCGGGTACGGTGAGGCGTCGCCCGGGTGACGCGGGCGCCCCCGCGAAATCGCCGTGGCTGACTCGACGCCTCTACAGACAACCCACGGCGTGGGTGTACCGAACCGTGGTGACGGACGAGCATCTCCGCGGTAGTGGATCAGTCCTGCCCATTGCCGTCGCCGCGCTCACGCACCTGGATCGTGGCGGCAAAGTTGAACTTAGGAGTTCCGACGGGGTGCAAGGAATCTCGTGGAAAGGTATCCAGCCAACGCTGGGAAGTATCAAGCGATTGACGGCTCAGCTATCTCTCGAGGCTGGTCGTGCTGTCTTCTTCACCTTTTGGGACGACGGTCGATTTTCCGTTGATGAAGTCCGCGAGGGGAACGGGGTCGTAGACACGGTCCTGGCTCAAGTCGGCTGCACTTGGATAGCGTCTCCCCGTGAGGGCGTGCAGGCACTTGCAGATGCTCTTGGCCTGAGCGGGGCGACCGGGTTCGATGGCATCATTGCCCGATTGCGCGCCAGGCGGGAGGATGATCTCGCAGAATTGTTGGAGGGACTGTAGACCGTCCTAGTCGCGAGCGCGATTCTCAGTCGAGTGAGGCCAGAAGTCGCCGGCGGTCTTGCTCATCGACGGTCTTGTCTTCTCGAATGTTTCGTTTGACCTGTACTAGCGCCCCTTGATGCGCTGCGGGGTGCGAGTCTCGCAGCAGATAGATTGACAGCCCCCCATTTGAATATGCATCGATACGTAAACCAAGCCCACGCAACTCGCGGGTGCGTCTCTCGGTATGGATGGCATCACCGGTCAGAACGCGTAGCTCGTCAACACTCACTTCCTCGCCCTGCCGTGCGCAGAGATAGGCGTATAAAAGTGCGTGAGTTCGGCCGTACCCACGAACCGTCCGGTACTTCAACGGTACCTGCGGGAACAGGACACCCATCGTTGCCTCCAGGCCCGTTTTCAGCTCCGCAAAGCGGCCGTCGTCCTCGAAGCTGTCCTCCGCAAGCTGTTGGAAAGCCAACGCCAGCTGACGCTTTGCGTCGAGGTATGCGCTGATTAGCCTCGGTGTCGGGGCGTTGGCATCGCTAAGAACCTCGCTGAGTAAGTCCGTGGCTTCGGCCGCTCGGTGACGATTCTGGTTCCACGACGAGTTCATGGGAGTGGCGCCGAATTCAGTGGAGGGTATCGGAGAACGCTTACGTCCTCTCCCGCGGCCTCGACTGCTTCCAGGTCGCCGAGCCATTCGCGGAGGAACGCCGCTGCCTCGTCATCCTTGTTGGTGGCCCTCATGAACGTAACGCTGTTGGGTAGCTTCACTCTTACCTCGTTTCCTGGCCGGGGGCCCCATTCGTCGAGCGATCTCTGGAGATCTAAGCCGGCTGCGAATCGGCGCACGTCCGAAACGAAGTCCAACACAATTACCTTCGATTTCCCGGGCGCGAGCCGCAGACCGCGGCCGAGTTGTTGGACGAAAATGCGCCGACTGTGAGTCACTCTCTGGAACACCACCAGATTCACATCGGGGACGTCGACGCCTTCATTTAGAACGTCAACGGCGCAAAGTATGCCCGTCTTGCCATCGGCAAAGTCCCACAGAACCCGGTTTCGATTGATTGGGGTCATCGCGACGCCAGAGCTACCTTTTGAGTAGATGGCAGCAGCGCTGGTGAAACCGAGCGCGTTGATGCGCTCGGACAGCCGGTCAGCATGTGACACTGTGCCGCAGAACACGATGCCACGCGTCTTGGGATTCTCGGCCCAAACCTCCGAGATTCGCGAGACAACCGCGTCGTCCCAATCGTCGATGAATAGCGTTCTGTTAATCGCTCTCGGGGTGAAGCGATCACCCTTCAGCTGCTTCAGTTGGTCCCAGTCGACATTGTCGGTGTACATCCGGTAGTCGACATTTGCCAAGAAGCCAGACCCTAGTCCTTTCACCAGATCGATGCTCACAGTCGGCCCATCGAACCATCGCTCGAGTCTTGCTCCTCCTGGTCGCCATGGGGTGGCTGTCAGCCCAATCAGAAATGGGCCTCCGCCCACACCAACTCCCAGATCCTCGAGCAGGCTGTCATAAGTTTTCGATTCCAAATGATGACATTCGTCAACGATGACGATGTCGAATGGTGGCAATTCGATGCCCGCCGTAGTTGCGTTCACTAGAGTGTCGCGGGAGGCGAACACGATATCGAATGCGCTGAGATCTGCCCAAGCAGGCTTCTCGGTCCCGTTGACCACAACCGTGGCTTGGTTCGAGCGGAGGAACGGCCAAAACGCTCGTTCTAACTGGTAGACCAAATCATTCGTGTGCGCGAGGACGAGTACTCTGAGCTCGGGTTTTAGGGCAGACATTCGCCGGACCGATTCACCTGCGACGAACGTCTTTCCCAGACCCGTTGCAAGTACTACCAGCGACGATTGCGTGGACTCATTTGCCCATGACGCCAGAATCTTTGCGCACGCCTCGGATTGGTACTCCCGCGGCTGGTACCTGTTCGGGTACTCGGTTACCAACGCTTCGAGGGGCGCGAACGCTTGTTGTTTCCGAAAGGCCGCCTGGTCCCACAACTGAACGTTGATGCCTTCGGCAGCCAATTGACGACGCTGTGCGTGCAAAGACTGGGTGAAGCCATTCCTGCTGACTATCACCGGAATATCTGCCTCATAGGTGCGCATCGCGGCCAATGTTCGCTCAATTACTTCGGGGCCAACGGGCTGGCTCATCCGTTTGACTTGGAAGAGCCAGCGCCTCGAGTTCTTAGTAGCGAGGACGTCCGCTCCGCCATCGCCGCTAGCTCCGATTAGTGAGACGTGTTGATAGCCGAGAAGTGGAAGTAGTCGGGTAAGGGATCGTTCGTAGGCTTGCCATCCGGTTGCTGCCATCGCAAAGTCACCCAAGAAGTCCGTCACAAGAGGTGGGCCTCCAGGTAGTCTTTTGAAGCTTGAGCCCTGGCAACGATGAGCGGATCAGGGTAAATAAAGCGAAGGTAAGCGGCGCAATCTTCGAGACACCGAGAGTAGTTGCCCACCTTCTGCTCCATGGCGGTGGCGGCAGCGGCGACGCCGACATCCGCGGCATCCGGCAAGACGTCGTTCCAGACAGAGCCGAACCAGGATGAGGGCTGGTGCCTAAATAGTTTTGCGAGCACGCTAGGCCCGGTGAACTGTAAATAGGCCCCCGTCCGTTTGAGCTCGGTTAGTTCGTCTAAGCGGCCGAGAGAAATAAGCCGGTCGGCCAGTTGCCGCTGCTCGAACTCATCGAGCTCATCGTAGAAATCGGCCGCGTCGTCAGTGACGATCCGGTCCGGGATCCGTTCGAAAATGGCGCGGATGCTTTCCGCCGTTGACTCAGGAGTTCTTACCAACACGTCGGACCAGACTTCAGCAAGAATTTGAGCCGCGATGTTTGGAACGGTGTGTCCAGGGCGCCCCTGTAAGTCGGTGCGCAGGCTGTACAGATATTGCGCTGCCTCGATAGCGACGAGCTGTTGTGGACTGGTTCCCAGCTGAGCAAATAACGGGTGCGATTCGTTCACGAAGACTTTGATTCGTCCTGGGCTGCGGAAGGTAATGCTCGGGACAGGATCCGCGTTCCATGCGGGACGCAAGACGCCGGCCCTGAACGTCTCAATGTCGAGCGGCTCCGTTTTCCGTCCATCCGTCAAAGTGAAGACGCGATTTTTAAAGGAGTACTCGTCCGCTGCCGAGCTGTCGCGCTGGAGGGCTGCGGCCGAGATTGGACTCTCGCTGCCGCGAATTGAGTCGCATTCGACACACTTATCGCTCTCTACGTCGTTTGTCTGACCACAAACGTTGCAACTCCAGGGCTCAATGACCTCAGGAATTTGCGACGCGCCACAGTGTGGGCATTGAACCGCACTTTGTTGAATTGCCTCACCGCAAGCGACGCACGGCTTGGACCGAAGCAGCGCGTCGCAGCCGTCGCAAACTTCGTCGCTCGGCAAATTCTGAAATCCGCAATGCGGACACTCGGAGAGTCCCACGATGGGCTGAATGCCAGCGGATTCGACGAGCTCCCACCACTTGCTGTCGTCAAAGAACCCTGGCTCCTTGTTTACAAAGCGTTGATAGTACTCCGCCTCGATTGCACGCGATATACGCGTCGGCTTGTTCGTGCTTTCGTCCCAACGGCCCATATACATATCGGACTTGCCGGGATTGCGTACCTTTCGATAGCCCTGGAATAGCTTTGACACCGGGGTCTCGTTGCGCTCGTCGCCGGACCAGCTACTCGGGAGTAATGAGGCACCTCGGAGAAAGGCCACTGCACGGATCCACTCATCAGTCGTGCGCTGAAAGTCCTGCTTCTGGAAGTCGACGGGAACATGATCCAGGTGGACTTCTCCGACGATCCGGCCGGTCTGCTGATCGGTGGGGTACTCTTTGACGCTCTCGCCGACTTCGTTCTGGTAGTTGAAGAATGCGTCCTTCTCGCTCACGCGAATGGTTCGACCCTTCCTGATGAGATCGATTCCAAACTTGTTGTTGTCGTCGTAGCGCTGGATTCCAACCCATCCGCGTATGCGTTCATCAACCGTCCGAAACTCTTCGCTTTGACACTCAAGGCAAGCATTGGAATCTGTCGGGATCGCAGCTCCGTCCATGACGCAACGGCGCTGCGTTGCAATGACTTCATTGAACGTGATTTGGGCGGGGATGGTGCCCCATCCCTTTCGCTCGACGAAGCGGGATTCCGACCAGACACAATGCTCAAATGGCTCGAGGGCATCTTGGTTCACGAGGACGCGGATTGAGTCGTCGTTCGATCGTTTGAGCACAGTTGCATATCGTCGCCCCAGTTGCTGCCTCAACAGCAGCTTAGGGATGGCCCCGAGCTGCGCGGCAAAGCCCGCGTTGGAATCGCCGTCGGGCCACCAGCCGTCGACCTCCACGATCGTTCCGTGCTCAAAGTTGGTCGGCTTGGGCACGATCTCAACTGGGACGTTGAACGAACGCGATCGCACAATTGTGGGCAGGTCGAGCGTCACCTGCAATGCCATCTGGTCTGACTGACGGGCAGTAGTAACTCGAGTTCTGCGTCCAAGCTTCCCGGTCGCAATGTTGAAGCCCATTCCAAATAGGCCCAAAGTGTCGAATCGGTTCTTGCCGCTAAACCCAGCCCGCAGTGTGTTCTCGAGGCCTATGCGGTCGAGGCCGCCGCCGTTGTCGTAAACGCGCACCATCCCCTCGCCCCTTTTCACGACTGAGGCCCCGGGCACGGTCACTTCGACGAGTCGATGCGAAAGCGGGATGCCCTCCATGCTCGCTGCGGCGAACGCATCGATTCCGTTGTCGATTAGTTCACAGAGAGCGTCCAACGGCTTGAGAGGAGTTTGGGTGAGGGCGAGGAGAACCTTTGGGTCGGGCGTGATGTCCAGGAACTCAGCCGTGGTCATTGTTCCTCCGTTGCCGTGCAGTCTGAGTCGATTTGAGGAAGCTAGCTACCCCCTGGATCCTATTGTCCAGCGGAGTAGGGGAGGTCGCACTCCCCAGTCAGAGGTTCGGATCCTGCCCATCAATCGCTGAGAGCGGAAGTTCAGTCGAGGGGAGTGCTCCGGCGCGATGCAGACCACGAAGCGTGATGCGCTTCTAGCCGCTGGAGGTCCGGATGGCGTTTGGGGCGGGATCAAGTTCTACGCGGCAACGCTATGGTGAGCGATATCGACAGAAAGGTCCATCGATGCAGGTAGTTTCTCGGCTCCGTGACAACAGGATCGATTCGTGGAATGTCTTAGTTGAGGTGAGTCTTCGGGAGTATGCAGATCTAATTCGAGGGAACCTTGATCAAAACCCCTTCCAACGGAAGCGTGTCAGTTCGTCGAAGAGCGTGTACTCACTTCTCAAGTCGGACATTGCGCAAGGTTGCGTTGTACCACCTGTGGTGCTGGCGTTGCCTGGAACTGTCCCCGACCCGGCGAGCCTTTCCGACAAAGAATTGGCGGTAGCTATCGCGGACAACTCAAAGAGTTTGATGATTCTCGATGGGTTGCAGCGTACACATACGATCATCGACTACTTGGCGGAACTGGATCCATCCGCCACGGACAGCGCGGTCCCATTGCGTATCGAGGTGTACCTCGGCTTAAACCGCCTCGGAATCCTTTACAGAATGCTGACTCTAAACACGGGCCAAACCCCTATGTCGCTTCGTCAACAGATCGAAATGATCTACACGGACTATCAGGGCAAGACACTGAGTGGCGACGTGGAGCTCCTCGCAGAGTCAGACAGCAAGTATGCGACGAAGCCATTCCAGTTCAATTTCAAGGATGTTGTGGAGGGCTACAACTCCTACATAAGCCGTGACGAGCTCCCGATGGACCGATCCACGGTGCTGGATAACATCCGCACCCTAGAGCGTTTGGCCGCAGAGAACCAGGACAGTGATGTCTTCGAGAAGTACGTCGCAGTAGTCCACTCGATGGTCACATTGCTCGATTCACTTGGTGACGTATCACTTCCTCCGGAGTTCTCCGATACGATCACGAGCCCGTTCGGTGCGAACCTCCTAAAAGTATTCAAGAGGCCTCAGGCTTTATCAGGACTCGGTGCCGCGCTCGGAAAGCTCATCGATCGGGGAGTGTTGGCGAACGTTGAAGATGGTTCCGCCCTCCTGGAAAAGTCGGGGTCCAGTGATCCCGAGGATTTGTTAGTAAGGCTGAACGAATCGCTTGATTGGCTGAAGAACAACACAACCAAGATTGGAAACGCGCAGCGTTCCTACTTCACCTACTTCTTTAGAGAGCTCTTCAACGACGACACCGACAGCTATCTCAAGCTAAACGATGCAGCCGTCAGCGCCCTGCGAAAGTATCAGGACCAGAATGGCTAGGCATGGTGCAGAGTAGCGGCGGCCTGGCACCTCGAAGTGTGGAGCGCGTCGATGACACTTTTGTTGTGAGGGTAGGGGAGCAAGAGGAGTTTTTTGTATCTACGCCTCTGGTTTTGGATGAGGCGCACGCCGAGAAATCTTTCGCAATTCACCGGTTCGCTCGCAAGGACTTATCGGAGAACTCAGTGAGGCAGGTGCTCGTCCGATCAGGGAAGGGGCGGACACGGATTGGATGGCTCATCCCAGCAAACGCGCTCGGCTCAGTCGATCACGACGAATCCGGGAATGAGTATTTTCTCAAGTACGCGTATATGACGATCCAGTTAGCACTTCGCGAAATCGACCTCGAAGTGTTGAGGTTAAAGGCGGCAGATGCGGGAGCTGCCGTCAACATCGCCGATCTGTTCGACGACAACATTGCCTTTCTAACCATCAGCGAAGAGACCCTGGGATCCCTGGCACCTTTCGACATTTCTCAAATTGTGCCAGCACTCGTGCGTTTTGGTTTCGTCCCAGAGCGCTACTACGAGCCGGGCCAACTCGAGTGGTCCGGTCCCGACACCCCTCTCGGCCACTTCGTACTGGAACGGCAATCGTCCGCTGTTGCATCTCCTGAAATGGTATCGAGGCTCATCTCGTTGGCCGTCACGTCAAGTTCTTCTCCCATCACCCAGTTCTTCTACTCGTATCAGGTCTTCGAGTATTTGATGGAGCTAGTTCTTGCCGAGCGCCTGTCGAAGGTGGCTAAGGAGATCTCGGTCGAGCTTTCAAAAGAAGGACAAGGTTTCTTCGGTGTTCGAGATGCCTTGAATGACCTAAGCGAGGAGATGAATGAGAAGAAGCGCCTCAATCGGCTGGTGACTGACTACTCACAGGGCTACAGTCTCGATGAGTTGGAGTTTGCCTCAAATGAGCTGCTAGTTAAGAGCGGGCAAGCTCCGAAGCAAGGCATAGCAGCAATGTACTCAGTGCGAAATCTTGTCTTCCACCGGGCACGTGATGTACCGGACGAAGCAATGCAGATTCTCGTGCGGTTGGTCAGGGCGATGCTCGACCTCTTTCCAGAGCTGCTTGCGTCATTCGAGCCGCCTGCAGCGCTGCAGCCGGGCGGGACCATAACGACTGGATAAGAGACCAACCCCGCGCGTTAATTAGCCAGGTCATGAGGCGCGCGCCGGCCAGGAAAGGTAATCGCTCGTCGTCAGCGGTGCGAAATACCTCTACCGGTGAAGCAAGCGTCGCGGGTCTCGAGGATGCGTCGGCGGGTGGTCGCTGCCTGCTCGGTGCGGAGCGACGAGACGTCGGTGCAGGTAGGGGCTTAGGTTCACGGCGCCGCTGACGAATCCCACCCCTGCCGCGTTGTCGGCGGTGCGCAATACGCTGGGAGCATGTCTGCGACGACGGATCTCGACCGGCTCGGCTCCGAATTCTGGGCATGGAAGGCGGCGACCGGCTTCCACACCTCCGATGACGTTCCGCGGATGGCGCGGCCCGCGGGGTGGGTGCCGTCGTTCGATGCCGCATCCGTCGCCGAACGGATCGTGCAGCTGCGCGTGTTCGCCGAGAGGCATGCGGCCATCGACGTGAGCGCCGAGCCCGTGCCGGTGCAGGTCGACCACCGGCTTCTCGGCTCCGCCCTGGCGCGCGTGCACTGGGAGCTCGACGTGCTCCGCAACTGGGAGCGCGACGCGGTGTTCCTCTTCGGCCAGATCGTCGGCCCGTGGTTCGACCTGCTGCTGCAGCCGGCGCCCTTCCATGCCGAGCGCCGGGCCGACCTCGTGATGGTGCTCACCGCGATGCCGGATGCCGTCGACGGCGCCATCGCCAACCTCGCCGAGCACGGCGTCGCGTCGCTGGCCCACGTGGCCATCGGGATGCTGGACGACATCGGCGAGCGGCTCGCGACATCCGTCACCGCGGTCGCCGATCACGTCGATGACGAGACGCGACTTGCCCTCACCGCTGCGCTCCCGCCGGCCCGCGACGCCCTCGAGCGTTACCGTGCCTGGCTCGAGGAGAACGCGGGCGACCTCGGACCTGACGCCATCGTCGGACGGGAGGAATTCGTCTGGTACCTGCGTCATGTCGCGCTGATCGCCGGCGAGCCCGAGGAGCTGGTGCGCGCCGCTGAGCAGGACTATCGGCGTGCGGTCGTAGCCGAAGAGGCCGCCCGGGCAAGCTTCGCGGGGGAGGCGGAACCGCCGGTTGCGGCATCCGTCGACGCAGAAGTGTCGGCACAGATCGAGGGAGAGCGGGAGGTGCGCTCCTTCTACGAACGGCACGACCTGCTCAGCCAGCCCGAGAGCCTGCGGCACTACGAGTTCGCCGCGACACCCGCCTATCTGTCGCCGTTCGCGATGTTCGGGGTGACCGACGACCTGGGCAACCACGCTCGCATTGAGACGGCCACCTCCTACATCCCCGAGCCGTCGACCGAGCTGCCCTACTTCGACGCGGCAAGCGCGCGCGATCCGCGGCTCGGCATCATCCACGAGGGCGTGCATGCCCAGCAGCTCGCGCTCTCCTGGGGCAATCCGCGGCCGCTGCGGCGCCACGTCTACGACTCGGTGCCCAACGAGGGCCTCGCGCACTACAACGAGGAGCTCATGCTCACCGCCGGGCTGTTCGCCGACGCCCCGCACTCGCAGGTGATCGTGCACAACTTCATGCGGCTGCGGGCGCTGCGGGTGATCGTCGACGTCAACCTCGTCACTGGCGTTTTCAGCCACGCGGATGCTGTGCGCTTCTTCGTGGAACGGGTGCCGATGGATCTCGCCACGGCCACCGAGGAGACCGCCATGTACGTCGCGACGCCGGGGCTCGCGATGTCGTACAACGTGGGCAAGCACGAGGTGCTGCGGCTGGTGGCGGATGCGTCCGTCGCGGGCGGCGCCGCCTTCGACCTGCGTCGCCTGCACGATTTCCTCTGGGAGAACGGCAACGTGCCGGTGTCGCTGCTGCGCTGGGAGATGCTCGGCGATCGCTCGGATGTCGACGTGCTCGACGGGGCGGAGTGACGCGGCCTGACACTGCGCCATTCCGGCGCAGCGACATTCACCCCACGAACTGCTTCCGTGCCGCGTCGGCCAGCCACTGGTCGTAGTCTTCGGTCGTCCACCCGCTCTGCAGCACGAGCTGCTGGTGGCTCTCCGGCGACCACAGGAATGACAGCGTGGCGGCGGCTGCCTCGACGTCGTCCACGCCCGTCGCGAGGCCACGCGAAATGAGCTGCTCGACCACACCGCGGTAGTCCGCCCGGCGACGAGCGAGCAGGTTGTCCAACGCGGCGGCGACCAGCGCATCCGCGTTGGCCGCCGCCAGGAACTCGATCCAGAGCACGCTGGTGCGGGCGTTTGCGGCGGCGACGAAGGCGGCGGTAGCGGTGAGGAAGGCCTCCGCATCGGTTATCGCCAGAATCTCCTGGGCGGGGTCGCTGTCGACGACGGGCGCTGGGCCCTCGGTACCGGCGAAGGCCTGCTCGAAGGCTCCGAGGAGGAGTTCGCGTTTGGGGCCGTTGTTCTTCACGGTCTCGGGGGAGACTCCGGCGCGGGCGGCGATGTCGGCGAGCGAGGTGCCGCTGTAGCCGTTCTCGGCGAAGCAGACGGCCGCAGCCTCGAGGATGCGCCGGCGCGTGGTCGCCGCCTGCTCGGTGCGGAGCGACGAGACGTAGCTGCGGGTAGGGGGCTTCCCTGACATGTCGGTTATCCTATTGCTTAACCCTACGGGGTAGTGAATACTGCGGGAGGTGGTTCAATCGTAACCGCCTTCCACTCGACCCGAGGAATCTCGTCACCATGACATCCGTGCTCATCACCTCCACGCCCGTCCACGGGCACGTCACACCCCTGCTCTCCGTCGCGGCCTCGCTCGTCGCCGCCGGCGATCGCGTGCGCTTCCTCACCGGTGTGCGCTACCGCGACGCCGTGGTCGCGACCGGCGCCGAGTTCCTGCCGCTGCCGGATGCCGCCGACTACGACGACACCGACATGGACGCCGCGTTCCCGGGGCGACGTGGGCTGCGCGGACCCGCGGGCATCCGTTACGACATGATCGAGATCTTCCTGAAGCCGGTGCCCGCGCAGCTCGCGGCCGTGCGCGAGGCTCTTGCGGCTGAGAAGACGGATGCGATCCTCGCGGAATCGATGTTCGCCGGCGCCGCGGTGCTCAGCGGGTTGCCGCGGTCGCGGCGTCCGCTGCTGGTGAACCTCGGGATGATCCCGCTCGGTCTCAAGCACCCCGACGTCGCCCCGTTCGGTCTCGGCATCAAGCCCCTGCCCGCTGGGCTCGGGCGGCTGCGGAACGCGTTCTTGACCGCGACCGCCGAGAAGGGCGTGTTCGCGCCGGTGCAGCGCTACGCGAACGAGATCGCGCGGGCCGAGATCGGTCGCGAGTTGCCGCGCTTCTTCCTCGACTGGCCGAGCGGAGCCGACCTGGTCGTGCAGTTCACGGTGCCGGAGTTCGAGTATCCGCGGGCGGGGTTGCCCGACACCGTGCACTTCGTCGGACCGGTGTCGCGGTCGCGGGCATCGACGGCTCCGCTGCCGGCGTGGTGGGGCGATGTGCTTGCTGCGCGGGGAGTGCGTCCGGTGGTGCACGTGACACAGGGGACTGTCGCCAACTCGGACTGGAACCTGGTCGAGCCGACTGTACGTTCTCTTGCATCGCTCGATGCCCTCGTCGTGGTGGCGACGGGCGGGCGTCCGGTCTCGTCACTGCCCGCCGACTTGCCTGCCAATGTGCGGGCGGCGTCGTTCCTGCCGTACGACCAACTGCTGCCGCTCACCGATCTCATGGTGACGAACGGCGGATACGGCGGCGTGCACTACGCGCTCGAGCACGGAGTTCCGCTCGTCGTCGCCGGGATGACCGAGGATAAGACGGAGGTGAGTGCGCGCGTGGACTGGGCGGGTGTGGGCGTGAATCTGCGGACGGATGCGCCGACTGAGGCGAAGGTCGGGGCGGCTGTTCGTCGTGTGCTTGGCGACGATGGCTACAGTTCGCGGGCCGCGGCGATCGGCGAGGCGATCCGGCGCTCGCCGGGGCCGGATGCCGTGCACGGGATCCTCGCGGATGCGCTGGCGAAGAAGCGGCAGGTTGCGTGAGGGTGAGGGCGCGCTTCGGCGCGGACTTCGTCCGTGCCCTGCGGGCGGGTGCGCTTCGGCCGCGACTGCGTCGGGCCTCAGTGGGCGGGTGGCGCTGGCGAGACGGCGGGCGGGGGTAGCCAGCCGGACGATCGTTGCCCGCCTCCGGGACCGCAGCAGTTGAAATGGCTCCCGCGCGGAAATCAACCCCTGTCGGCGCTCGCTGTCGAGTGATTTGCTCGCGGGTACATCCCGACAACCGAAAGGCTCCTCATGAAGCGTCACATGTTCGCAACCGTTGCATCGATCGCACTCGCTGTACCGATGTCTCTCGGCGTGGCCGCTGCAGCGAACGCGGCGCCTGCTCCGGCCGCGTTGTCGGCATCCGTCGGTTCGACTCTCATCAAGGCGACCCTCGCGCCAACGTGTGTGAGGGAGACGAAGACGGGCCACAGCTGGGGTTTCCCGTACGCCATCATCAAGAACACGTGCTCCACGACGCAGCGAGTCAAGATCATCTGGGCCGCCGCGCCCGACAGCCCGTGCAAGACCCTCTCACCCGGAGCGACCTACCGTCACTCCACCGGCGCCCTGGGTCAGTTCGACGGCATCAAGAAGTGCTGACGCTGTCGGCGTAGTGCGGCGGCTCGGCCGAGGCGATCCGGCGGTCATTGTCATCCGGGACGGATGCCGCGCTGGGGTCATCGCGGAGACGTTGGCGAAGAAGCGGCGGGTCGCGTAGGTGATTCGGCCGCGACTTCGTCGGGCCTCAGCGAGCGGTTGAGTGCTGCTCGGCCCGTGGGCGCTGCCCGGCGTAGGAATTGCCTGTTGCGTGAGGGCGTCGGCCGGAGTGGAATGTGGTCTGGCAGCATCCGAGCGTCAGCGTCGTCGTAACCGGCCCAGCCGGTTCGACGATCCGGCGCTCCGCTCGCGTGCCTTTCCAACCTCCTGACCCGAATGGAGCTCCCCATGTCTGCAACGATCCTTCCCGCGAGCGGTGACCAGCCCGGAGGCGGGGGTGCGGCATCCGTCACCTGCGATGCCTCGGGGATGGAGGAGATCCACCGGATGTTCCGCGCCGGCTTCGAGGAGGGCCCCGCGCTGGTCGAGGGAGTGCGCGACGGCGACGCGAACCACGCCGGGATTGTCGCCGATCACCTGACGCTGCTGTCCCTCGGGCTGCACGCGCACCACGAGGGGGAGGACACCCATCTGTGGAGCACGCTCGAGCAGCGCGCGCCATCGTGCGCCGCGCACGTCTCGCGCATGAAGGCGCAGCACGCCGAGATGCTGGTGTACCTCGACGCCCTCGACGAGGCGCTGCCCGCCTGGCGTTCGAGCGGGTCGCCGGCGGATGCGGCATTCGTCCACGGTGCTCTCGACGGCATCAATGCGGCGCTCGACGTGCACCTCGGCGATGAAGTGGCGAACATCGTGCCCGTCATGGAGACCACGCTCACCCAGAAGGAGGTGGACTGGTTCGGCGAGCATGGGCGCAAGGCCACGCCGAAGGGCGCGATGTTCCTGCAGCTCGGCGCGATCCTCGCCGCCCAACCCGACGGCGGCGTCGAGTGGCAGAAGAAGCACCTGCCGGCTCCGGTGCGCACGATCTGGAAGCTGGTGGGCAAGCGCAAGTACGAGGCGAACCGGGCGGCGCTGGAGGGGGTGCGCTGACCTCTGAGCTGGCCGAGTAGCGCCCGTTGCCACCGCCTTTGTCGCCGCGGTCGTCGCTCAGCCCTTCTCGCCCGGGTCCGAGGTGGCATCCGGAGCCCCGGCATCCCCAGGTCGCGTCGCGTGCTCCCCTCGGCGCAACCGCGAGTGTCGGATCGAGTACGTGAAGTAGATGATGAGGCCGGCCACGAGCCAACCGACGAACCGAACCCAGGTCTCCCACGGCAGCTGCGCGATCAGGTAGCCGCAGAGCAGGATGCCGATGAGCGGCACCACGGGCGAGCCCGGCACGCGGAACGGCCGCTTCATGTCGGGGCGGGTGCGGCGCAGGATGATCACGCCGACGTTCACCAGCACGAAGGCGAACAGGGTTCCGATGTTGACGAGTTTCACGATCTCGTCGAGGGGCACGAGCGCGGCCAGGACCGCGATGAGCGTGCCGAATCCGAGAGTGAGGCGAGCCGGGGTTCCGAAGCGCGGGTTCACCTTCGCGAGGCGACGGGGGAGAAGGCCGTCGCGGCACATGGCGAAGAAGATGCGCGTCTGGCCGTACAGGAGCACGAGGATGACGCTGGTGATGGCGATGAGGGCGCCCGCCGCGAGCAGGCCGCCGGCCCAGGGGATGCCCGCGCCCTCGTCGAGCGCCGTGGCGAGCGGGGCGTCGCTGCCCGAGAGGGTGTCGACCGAGGCCACACCGACGGCGGCGATCGCGACCAGCACGTAGAGCACGGTGGAGATGAGGAGGGATCCGATGACGGCGATGGGAAGGTCGCGTCCGGGGTTCTTCGATTCCTCGGATGCCGTGGTCACCGCGTCGAAGCCGATGTAGGCGAAGAAGATCACGCCGGCCGCGGAGGCTATGCCGGCGAATCCCTCGGGGGCGAACGGCTCGAAGTGATCGGCCTGGAACGCCGTGAACGCCACCACGATGAAGAACACCAGGATCACGATCTTGATGCCGACCATGACGGCATTGGCGCGCGCGCTCTCGCGGGTGCCGAGGGTGAGCAGGATGCTGATCAGCATCACGATGAAGACGGCCGGCAGGTTGATCACGCCGCCGTCCGACGGTGAGGCCGTGAGAGCTGTGGGCAGCTCGATGCCGAACACCGACTCGAGGAACGCGTTGAGGTTGCCGCCCCAGCCGACGGCGACGGCCGCGACCGCGACGCCGTACTCGAGGATGAGGTCCCAGCCGATGATGAAGGCGACGAACTCGCCGAGCGTCGCATAGGAGAAGGTGTACGCGCTGCCCGAGACGGGCACGCTCGACGAGAGCTCGGCGTATGAGAGCGCCGAGAACCCGCAGGTGATCGCGGCGAGGATGAACGCGAGGAATAGACTGGGGCCCGCCAGCTTCGCCCCCTCGCCGATGACGACGAAGATGCCCGTGCCGATGATGGCGCCGACGCCCAGAGCCGTGAGACCGACCGGTCCGATGCTGCGTCGGAGCCTCTCGTCGCCGTACTCCGTCTCGTCGATCAGGTCGCTCACGGAGCGAGTGACGAACAGGTCCTTGACTCTCATGGCGGTTCCTCTCGGTGAGGGTGGTCGCGTTCTGTGTTGCTCTACCTGCTTTTGCTGCTCTGTCTGCTTGTTCTGTCGAGCGCTGGGCGTGGCTGATCGGTGCGAATACTCTGGCACCAACAGATGCCCCCGAACAGGGGTGGTGCGGGAATTCTTCGGGGAGTAGGTTCTCCGCCGCTTGGCTCGTGGGCGTGTGGGAGGGCGGACGGGCGAGCGGATGCTGCCGCGCAGCGCGCTTCGACCGCGGCTTCGCCGGGACTCAGCGGGCGGGTGTGTGAGCTGGTTGGCGCGCGAACGCTCCCGTTCGGCGCCCGTCAAGCCCCTCACGGCATCCGTTCGAGCGGCCTATCGTCACTGCATGCTCAGTGCCAGCGCCAATCGGATAGTGACGAAGATCTTCTCCCCGGTGGAGAACGCGACAGCGCTCGATCCGCTCATCTCCACCCTGCAGAAGGCGGTGCGAGCGCTCGTGCCGCCCGGGGAGGTGCGCGATGTGCTCCATGGAGTTCCCGCGGCGCATCCCGTGCACCCGGTGCTCGTGCAGATTCCGCTCGGATCGTGGACATCCGCCGCCATCCTCGACCTCGTGCCCGGCACCGAGAGCGCGAGCAGGAGGCTCATCTGTGTCGGCGTCCTGGCGGCTGCCCCGGCGGCACTGACCGGCGCGACCGACTGGTCGGAGCTGCACGAGCAGCAGATGCGCACGGGCGTCGTGCACTGGGCGGCCAACCTCGTGGCGGTCTCCCTCTACGCGGCGTCGTACGTGCAGCGCCGGCGCGGTCGGGACGGAAGCGGCAAGGTGCTCTCCTACCTCGGACTCGCCGTCGCCTCCGCCGGGGGATTCATCGGCGGACATCTGGCCTACCACCAAGCCGCCGGCGTCAACCATGCCGAAGAGGTTCCACACATCGTCCCGAGCGGGTGGAACTCCATCGGCACGCTCGAGGACTTCGCCGAGGGCCGCGTGACGAGGAGCGCAGTGGGCGACGTGCCGATCCTCGTCTTCCGCGACGGAGAACGCCTCTCGGTCCTCTCCGACCGGTGCAGTCACCTCTCGGGTCCGCTCAGTGAGGGCGATCTGGTGACGGATGCCGACGGCTCGGCCTGCATCCGGTGTCCATGGCACGGCAGCACGTTCTCGCTCGCCGACGGCAGCGTACGACGGGGTCCGGCCATAGCGCCTCAGCCCGCGTTGCAGGCCCGCCAGGGGGACGGGCGCGTCGAGGTGATGCTGCCCGGCGCCGACTGAAGGGGCCGGTGTCGGGCGCTCCGCTCTTTGCGCGCGAAGCGTCCCAGCCCTAGAGCGTCGCCGCGTGATCGGGCACGAACCTGTGCTTGTCGATCGGCGGGCGAGCCGTTTCGGCGGCAGCTGGGCGATCGGGGAAATGCACCTCGTCGGGGTCGATGGTGTCGTACGGGACCTGGCTGAGCAGGTGGCTGATGGTGTTGATGCGGGCGGCGCGCTTGTCGTCGCTGTCGATCGACCACCAGGGGGCGTCATCGGTGTCGGTGACATCGAACATCGCATCCTTGGCCTTGGAGTAGTCCTCCCATTTGGTGATCGAGAGCAGGTCGGTGTCGGAGAGCTTCCAGCGGCGCATCGGGTCGTTCAGGCGGGAGCGGAACCTCTTCTCCTGCTCGGTATCCGAGACGGAGTACCAGTACTTCAGCAGGATGATGCCGTCTTCGACCAGCATCCGTTCGACAGTCGGAACCTGCACCAGGAAACGCTCGTACTCCTCGTCGGTGCAGTAGCCCATGACCCGCTCGACGCCGGCGCGGTTGTACCAGGAGCGATCCATCAGCACGATCTCGCCCTTCGTGGGCAGCCGTTCGATGTAGCGCTGGAAGTACCACTGCCCCTTCTCGCGCTCGCTCGGCTGCGGCAGCGCGACGACGCGTGCGGTGCGGGGGTTGAGGTACTGCCTCACGCGCTTGATGGCGCCACCCTTGCCGGCCGCGTCACGTCCTTCGAAGATCACCAGGACTCGGGCGCCGGATGCCGTGACCCATTGCTGCATGTTGACGAGTTCGATCTGCAGCCGGGTCAGCTCCTTCTCGTAGGCCTTCTTGTCGAGGCGCTTGGACTTCTTCTTCGAGTGCTTCTTGTCGGACATGGGGCTCCTCTGTTGGTGCGTGCGGGTTCATGTGTGTGTGTGTGCGTGTGCGTGTGCGTGTGCGTGTGCGGGCGCAGGGCGTGGGTGCGCTGTCGGCCCTCTGCGCAACGGCAAGGATCGGCGCGTTGGTACAGCAAACTCCTGTTTCGGCGATCGGGAGAGGGCCTTGCCGGGCGGAGGACCGGTGGCTAGCCTTCTGGGGCGACTCGGACGTGCGGGCTCCGACACGCGCGGTCGAACCGCTGACCCGGTGGCCCGCCGACTTGCTGACCCGTCGACCCGCTGGGACACTGCGGTGTCCAGGAGCGACTCGAGGACGGTGATCGGATCGTCCTGAGTCGACGAACTGCCCCTGCCCATTTGCGGCATCCGCTCATATGCTGGCGTCATGAGTGATCTCAAGGTGGGCGAAGTGATCGTCGTCGAGCAGGCAACTGGGGCCGGAGCGGGTGACGACGCTGGGCCTGAAGCTGAAACCGCAGCCGGTGCCGCACCGAGTTCGGAGGGGCAGGGCGCCCATGCCGATCAGGGGTCCCGCCGGGCGACCGTCAAGCGCGTGGGCGTCATCTTCGGGCGCGCCGCGCGCGGCGCCGCACACGGCACCCGCGAGGTGATCCGCAGCAACCCGACCGCCAACACGGTCTACCGCACGGGTGTCGGAGTCGTCGGAGGTGGCACCGTCGCTCTCGGCGTCGCGCTCATCCCGTTACCGGGACCCGGAGCTCTGGTCGCACTCGGTGGGCTCGGCATCCTGTCGACGGAGTTCGACAGCGCGAAGCGGGTGAGCACCAAGGCCAATGCGGCCGCCAAGGAGGCCGTGCTCGTCGTGAAGGACCTGCGGGACCGGCGCAAGGCAGCGCGCGCCGAATAGTGCGAGGGTGCTCCGTCGCTGAGTGGTGGTGGCGGGGACCGTTATCGCGAGGGCGTCGGGCGTCCGATGTAGAGTGCGGGGCGGCGGGCGTGCGGTATCGCGTGCGGATTGTCGTGTTCGGTGCCTCCAGCGGTTGTGATGATGTGGGCAGACGGGCGGATGCCGGATTCGGATGCTCGGGCCGACCGCATCCGTCGATCCGGCACGGTGACTGGACTCGAACTTATCAACGACTATGGATCCATCGTGAGTTCTCCACAATCGAATATGAAACCGAGAGAATGTCGGTTGTCCGCGCGATGATGGAGGCATGAAGAAGCACCTCGGCATCCTCCGCGACAGCGTCAGCGCGCTGCGCCGCGCGTGGGTCGAAGCGCTTCCGGCGCTCGTGATTCCGGGCAGCGACGCCCAATCCGCGGTCGGCAGCATGAGCGATTCCGGGCTCCTGCGCGTGATGGACGCTGTGTCCTTCGTCGTGCGCACCGCGATCGCGTTGCAGACCGTTATCGCTGCCGAGATCGGGCGACGATCGGCGAAGGAACTCGGGCACGATGGGCTCGCCGCCCGCCACGGGTTCGGTTCCCCCGAGGCTCTGCTGGCGCAGAGTGCCGGCACATCGCGATCCGATGCCGCCAAGCTCGTGTCGGTGGGCGACGCCACCCGTGAACGCGAGAGCTTCACCGGTGAACGGATGCCGTCACGCCACCCGCACGTCCACGGGGCCCTGCATGCCGGGATCTTGAGCGTGGCCGCCGCGGCGATGATCACCGGCATGCTCGATCGCGTCGCCGTACGGGCCGATGCCGAGGCGCTCGACGCGGCCGAGAACCGACTCGTCGCCAATGCGGCCGAGTTCAGCATCGAGATGTTGGCGCGGCTGGTCAAGCGCGAAGAGTCGTACCTCGATCCCGACGGCGTCCGACCTCGGGAAGACGAGCTCCGCGACGCCCGGTCGTGTTCCGTCATCGAAGATGCATCCGGTGCCATCGTGCTGCGCGGCCGGTTCGACCCCGTCAGCGGAGCCCTGATCAGGCAGGCGATCGACGCCGTCGTCTCCACTGAACTGCGCCGCGCCCGCGACGCGTTCGGATCCGGCTCGACGTGCTCCTGCTCTGCCGGCATGCCGCCCGAGGCCTGCACCTGCCACGATCCCGCCACCGCCGAGCATCGCTCGATGACGCAGATGCGGGCTGATGCGCTCACCGACCTGCTGCGCCACGCACTCGGATGCCGCGAGACCGTCATCTCCGAGTCGCAGACGCTGGTCGTGCGGATGGACGTCGCCGATCTCCAAAGCCCCGACAGTGTCGGCACGGCCACCATCGACGGCATCGACACCCCCATCTCTGCGGAGAGCGCGCGTTCCATCGCCGCCACGGCCGGCATCATCCCGCTGGTGCTCGGAGGCGCATCCGTTCCACTCGATCTCGGGCGCACGCAGCGGCTCTTCACCAGGGCGCAGAAGCTCGCGCTGGCCGAGCGCGACGGTGGTTGCGCCTTCCCGAACTGCTCTCGGCCACCGGGATTCACCGAAGCGCACCACGTTCGTTGGTGGGATCGCGACGCCGGACCGACGGATCTCGACAACGGTGTGCTCCTGTGCTCGCAGCATCACCACCTGCTGCATCGGGAGGAGTGGGTCATCAGAATCGTCGACGGTCACACCTGGTTCATCCCGCCCGCTCACATCGATGTCGATCAACGGCCGAGGCCAGGTAATTCCCTCCGTCGGGAGCTCGGATGCGGCTCTCCAGGTGGCGGCGACAGTGGCGTGCCCGTGAGGGCGGATGTGGGCGGAGGGGTCGCGGCATGACTGGCGTCGCCGTCGTATCGGCCGCCGACGCCGCCGTGCCGGTGCCTTCGGCCTCAGATGTCTCGGCTGAACGTCACCCGGTGCTCGCCGGGGCCGTCGTAGTCCCGCCAGACGGGCACGCCGTCGATCTCGGTGTCGCCGCTCATGGTGAAGCCCATGCGGGTGTGGAAGGCCTGGGACGTGCGGTTGGGCGGTCCGGTGATGGCCTCCACCCTGTGGCATCCGTCAGCGCGCGACTCGGCGAAGAAGGTCTCGTAGAGCGCCCGGGCGAGGCCGGCGGTACGCAGGTCTGGTCGCACTCCGACGAAGTGGATGTACGCGACGCCGGGCTGGGCCGACGACCTGAAGCCGATCAGGAACGCGGCGAGGCCCTCATCATCCTCGGCGAGGAAGCTCGTGTCGCTGAAGTGCTGGAAGAAGAGGCGCGGCAGCAGCGTCCCGAGAGTCGTTCCGGGGCGGCCCCACCACTCGGGAATCGTTCCGACCACGGCCGCGTGATCATCGGCGGTCGGCCGCCGTAGCGTGAGGCCGGCGGGGAGGGTGACGCCATCGGGCAGATGGATCGCGGGGATGCGGGGTGGAACGTCGGGCATGTCGGGCATGGCTGCGACCTCCTCGTTCTTCTCGATGACGGTTCGATCGTAGTTCGACGGCGGCGAAGCACCCCTTGCCGGTGTCGGCGGGCGGTGGTCTGATGGAGGCATGCAGCACGCAACGTCAGCGGACGGCACACCCATCGCGTTCCACCAGGTCGGGGAGGGGCCGCCCGTCGTCATCGTCGGCGGCGCGTTCTCCACGGCAGAAGCTGGAGGGCCGCTCGCCGCAGCTCTCGCTGAGGCCGGATTCCAGGGCGTCACCATCGACAGGCGGGCGCGAGGGGACAGCGGCGACACCGCGCCCTACGCGCCCGAACGGGAGGCGGACGATCTCGCCGCGGTGATAGCGGCGGTCGGAGATGAAGTCGGTGAAGCGTCGGTTCTGGGCCATTCCTCCGGAGCCGTGCTGGCGCTGTTCGCAGCAGGGCAGGGGGTGCCGATCACGCAGCTGTTCCTGTCGGAGCCGCCGTTCCACTTCGGCGAGGACGAGCCGGCCGACGACCTGCCCGAGCGACTCCAGGCGCTCGTCGACGACGGCAAGCCGGAAGAGGCCGTGACGACGTTCCAGCTCGAGGGTGTCGGCCTGCCCGAGGCGATGGTGGAGCAGATCAAGGCGAGTCCGATGTTCGCGTCGCTCGTTCCGTTGGCTCAGTCCGTCGTCTACGACGCGCTGCTGACGGCTGCGGTGTCGACGCCGACGGATGCGATGGCCCGCGTGAGCCAGCCCGTCACGATCTTCCGGGGCGAGCCGACCTTCCCGATGCTCGTCCGGGCGGCCGACTTGTTGGCCGAGTCGATCCCGCAGGCCGAACTCGTGATCGTGCCCGAGTCGCACGACCACAGCGTCGATCCTGCGGGAACTGTTCGGGAGATCAGCAAGCGACTCCGGAAGGGCTGAGCTGACGTCAGCGGGCGCGAATCGACAGCCGGAACTTCTCCTGCTGACGATTGAAGAAGGCCTCCAGGAGTGTGGCCGCCGACTCGGTCGCCTCGTCGGCACCGCTTCCTACTTCAACATGAAGGACCGTGCACACTGACGGCCCGCCGGACGCAGGTACCACTGTCGCATCGAAATGCAAGATTGCCGGTCCCCGCGTACCCCACGCGAAAGCGATCTCGAAGCTCAGCATCGCCCGGGCGCTGTCCCACAGTTGGGCATTGGCGAGGGTCAAGGCAGCATCGGGGAACAGGTCGAGGATCCGCGTGATCGCTGCCGCGGCACCGACGGCCGCATCGATGTTCGAGACGTGGGACACGCGGGCAAGGAAAGCATCTTCGAGCGCGGCCAAGTCTTGCTTGGCATGTGGCGCCTCGGTGCTGGCGGGCACGAGATGGGTGCCGGTGAGACTCGTCACGGTCCGCAGGACGACCCCGTCGATCTCAGTGGTGGGGATACTGCGGCTTTCTGTCGTGCGCATTCTGAACTCCTCCTCGAACGTCATCGCCCCCGTGAGCGAGTTGGAGTGAGTCTGAACACTGAGCGGGGACATCCGCTGGCCCCCAATGGAGGCCGCGGCCGCCTCGCGTCTCCTGGACGCTTGAGTTCTCGCGGTCGGGCGTCGTTCGGGTGCCCAGATCTGGGGTGGAGGTCGCTCGTGGACAACCGTCGAGAACGCCCCGGCACCAAAAGTGGTGGCCGGGGCGTTCTGTGCCGATCAGATCGGACTCCCGTCCTACCTCCGCACGGGCTTCAGCTTGAGCAGTGCAGCCGTCACGAGCAGCGACGCCTTCACCACGTCGGCCTTGGTCGCCTTCGGAGCGGTGATGACGACGGTTCCGATGGCGACGGCATCCGTGAGGCCGGCGATGGAGGCCGGCGTGAACTTCGTCGGCTTCACCGCTGCGGCGAGGGCGAGCACGGCCTTGAGCGGACGCTTGTCGACAGTCGACGGAGGGGTCACGGCGACCAGACGCACGTCATCGAGGACTCCCCAGGCTCCGGCCGAGAGCGCGAAGTTCGCGGCCACGGTGACGACACCGTCGGAACCGACGACGACAGCGGGCAGGGTGGCCGTGTGGAACTCGTTCCACGCGGTGAAGGAGAGCGGAGCGCTCCAGCTTCCGGCCGAGGTCGTCGCCGACAGGGTGCGCGTGTCCGTCGCCGGGCTGTTCGTGCCCTGCGTCGTGGCCTGCAGCGTGTACGTGCCGGCCGGCACTCCCGTGATCCTCTGCGTCGCCGAAGTCGTGTAGGCGGTGCCGTTCCAGAAGGTGACGGCGAAGTCACCGTCGGATCCGTCGGCGGTCTGGGTGCGGGCGGCGGGGCCGGTGAAGGTCCACGCACTGGTGTCGGCATCCTCGAAGCTGTGGTTCTTCACGAGGTTCGCGGCCAGCACGGTCACTGTTGCGGTGACGCTGATGCCGGTCGAGGTGGTACCTGGGATCGAGTAGGTGCCCGGTCCGCGGATGTACCTCACGGCCTTGCTCCAGGCGACGGCGGGGTGCTCGGTGGTGCTGTCGTTGTAGGTGACGGTGATCGTCGCCGGCAGGGCGATGGGAGCGCCATCCGTCACCGAGAGGGCGACCTTCTCGACGGAGACGATCTCCCGCGGTGCGGCCGCTCCGGTGCGCACGTACTCGAAAGTACGCAGCGACTCGAGCGCAGTGCCGTCGAAGTCGAAGAGGGCCTGGTTGTCCCACGAGGAACCGCCGTAGAAGGTGCCCACGTTCACGGGGTCGTAGCCGGATGCCGCGCTGGTGGCCCAGCCGGATCCATCGCGCTCCCAGAGCACCTTGTTGGCGTCGAGGGCGCTGGGCGGGCCGACCGGGATCCACGCGGGCTCCCAGTAGAAGACGCCGATGCCGGCACTGCCGACGGCCGCGACGGCGGCGATCACGTCGCGCAGCTCGGTGGCTTGGCCCTGCACGCTGCCCGGGTAGGCGTCGGTGATGGTTCCGCTGCCGATGGAGTTGCTGAATCCGTCACCGTCGTCGAGGGTGTGCGCCCACGAGGTCTCGGCCACCATGACCTTCTTGCCGTAGGTGGTGGCGATCTGGGTGAGCACGGAGGTGAGGTTCGCCGGGGTGCCGTGCCAGTAGGGGTAGTACGAGCTGGCGAACACGTCGTAGTCGACGCCGAACTGCGCGAGACCGGCGGCGTAGGTGGCGTATCGCCCGGGAGTCTCGGGGTTGGTGAAGTGCACGGCGACGAGTGCCGACGGCAGCACCTCGCGCACGGCCGACGAGCCGGCCTGTAGGAGCGCCGCGAACTGCTGGTCGATCGCCGTGCCCGGACGGGTGTACCCGGCGATGGCGTTGTTGGTCTCGTTGCCCACCTGCACCATGCTGACGTCGACGCCGGCGGTCTCGAACTGCGTCAGCGCGTCGACGGTGAAGTCGTGCAGCGCCGTAACCGTGTCAGCCGGTGACAGACCCTGCCAGGCCTTCGGGGCCAGCTGTCGTCCGGGATCGGCCCAGAAGTCGGAGTAGTGGAAGTCCACGAGCACCTTCAGGCCGGCGGCGGTGGCGCGCTCGCCGATCTCCACGGCGCGGGGAACATCGACGGTTCCGCCGCCGTAGCCGTTGCCGTCGGCGTCGTACGGATCGTTCCACACGCGGATGCGCACGGTGTTGACGCCGCTGTCGTGCAGCACGTCGAAGAGGTCGGCCGGGTTGCCGGCGGCGTCGCGGTAGACGACGCCGCTGGCCTCCTCGCTCAGCACGCTCGACACGTCGACGCCGTTCACGAAGTCGGGCGAGAGGCCGTCGACCTTGTTGACGAAGATGCCGGCCTCGACGGGGCCGTCGTCCTGTCCGGCTGCGATGGCGACGGATGCCGCTCCAGCAGGTACTGCGATCACGGCGGCCAGGGCTCCGGCCAGCGTGGCCAGCGCGACGCGCCGTCGTCTCCAGGTGCTTCGTTCTCTCACGATCGATGTTCCTCTCGAGTCTGCAGCTCGGGCGGGACACCTCCTCGGAGGCGGATGGATCCGCGGCGCTGCGGTGATGGCTGTGTGCGCTCCCAGTTCTACCACACGAACTGCCGCCTGAATAGGGGTGGTTTGCGAATGACGACTCCTATGGGCACTCAGGAACTCGGAGCGCTCACAGGCTTCTGGCCTCAGTGAATGGGGCGGGCGCTCGCGCGCTTAGAGCGCACCCAGGCGGCCGTAACATCGGAACTCTGCTCGCCAGATGGCGGCATCCGGCGGCAGAATCTCGCCAATCGAGGTGCTTGACAGTGCAGACATCAGATGTCTAGGCTCGGCATCGCCCTCGAAAGGACATCATGAGCACCATCGTCAGCGTTGACACCCGGGACATCCGCTTCCCCACCTCCCTCGAACTCGACGGTTCGGATGCGATGAACCCCGACCCCGACTACTCGGCCGCCTATGTGGCGATCCGCACCGACGCCGAGGACGGCCTCGAGGGTCACGCCTTCGTGTTCACGATCGGCCGCGGCAACGATGTGCAGGTGGCAGCGCTCGACGCCCTCCGCGGGCACATCGTCGGTCGCGACGTCGAAGAACTGCTCGCCGACATGGGGGCGGCATCCCGCCTGCTCATGCACGACTCGCAGTTGCGTTGGCTCGGCCCGGAGAAGGGCGTGATGCACATGGCCATCGGCGCCATCGTCAACGCCCTCTGGGACCTGCGGGCCAAGCGCGCCGGACAGCCGCTCTGGCTGCACCTCTCGAGCCTCAGCCCCGAGGAGCTGGTGTCGGTGGTGGACTTCCGCTACCTGAGCGACGCACTCACCCCGCAGCAGGCCCTCGAGATCCTGCGGGCCGCCGAGCCGGGGCGCCAGGAGCGCATCGCGCAGCTGGTCGAGGCTGGCTACCCCGCGTACACGACGACGCCCGGCTGGCTCGGCTACTCCGACGAGAAGCTCGACAGGCTCTGCCGCGAGGCCGTCGCCGACGGCTTCCCGCAGATCAAGCTCAAGGTGGGCGCCGACCTCGGGGACGACATCCGTCGCCTGGGCATCGCGCGTGCGGCCGTCGGGCCCGACTTCCCCATCGCCATCGACTCGAACCAGCGCTGGGACGTCGCCGACGCCATCGCCTGGGTCAACGAGCTCGCGGCGTTCGACATCGCCTGGATCGAGGAGCCGACGAGTCCGGATGACATCCTCGGCCACGCCGCCATCGCTCGCGGTGTCGCCCCGGTGCGCGTGGCGACGGGCGAGCACGTGCAGAACCGCATCGTCTTCAAGCAGCTGCTGCAGGCCGAGGGCATGCAGGTCATGCAGATCGACGCCACCCGCGTGGGCGGCGTGAACGAGAACATCGCGAACCTGCTGCTGGCCGCGAGATTCGGCGTTCCGGTGTGCCCGCACGCCGGCGGCGTCGGGCTCTGCGAGGCCGTGCAGCACCTGTCGATGTTCGACTACGTGGCGGTCTCGGGCACGATGGACGGACGCATGATCGAGTTCGTCGATCACCTGCACGAGCACTTCGTGACGCCGACCATCGTGGAGCGCGGGCGCTACCTGGTTCCGTCGGCACCCGGAGCCGGCACCGAGATGCTGCCGGCCTCGATCGACGACTACACCTGGCGCGGCGCGCACCCCGTTCCGACTGGCGCGGCATCGGCATGAACACGACGACGAAAATGCGCACGTCATTCCAGATCGGACCTCTAAGCCCGATCTGTGCCCCAGATCACGGATCAGCCGCAGAATCGGCCCCAGACATCCGACGAGTAGTACACTCGAGCAGACCCGTCTCAAGGAAGAGAGGCCCTCGGTGCTGAACGAGTTCGACCCACCGCTGCTCGAACTCGAGGGCGTGAGCAAGGGCTTCCCGGGCGTGCAGGCACTCGACGATGTCAGGCTCGACCTGCGTCACGGAGAGGTGCTCGCCCTCGTCGGCGAGAACGGTGCCGGCAAGTCCACGCTCATGAAGCTGCTCGCCGGCATCTACAGTCCCGACGCCGGCGTGTTCCGCATGAACGGCCGGGAACTGGTGATCGACGGCCCGCGCCACGCGCAGGAGCAGGGCATCAGCATCATCCACCAGGAGTTCAACCTGATGCCCGGCCTCACCGTCGCGCAGAACATCTTCATCGGCCGCGAGCAGCGCTCGGCCGGACTCTTCCTCGACGATCGCGCCCTCAACCGGCGCGCCCAGGAGCTCTTCGACAGGCTCGGCCTCGCGCTCGACCCGGCCGAATCCGTCGAGCGGCTCACCGTCGCCCGGCAGCAGATGGTGGAGATCGCCAAGGCCCTCTCCTTCGACGCCAAGGTGCTCATCATGGACGAGCCGACGGCCGCCCTGAACGACGCCGAGGTCGACGTGCTGTTCGACCTCATCCGCCGCTTCAGGTCGCCCGAGACCGGCGTCATCTACATCTCGCACCGCATGGAGGAGCTCTCCCGCATCTCCGATCGCATCTCGGTGCTGCGCGACGGCCGCTACATCGACACCCTCGAGACCGCATCCGCCGAGCAGAAGGACGTCATCTCGCTCATGGTGGGCCGCGAACTGCGCACGGAGCAGCGGCCGTCGGCCGTGGCGGCATCCGACGCTCCGGTGCTCTCGGTGCAGGGGCTGTCGACCAAGCGCCTGCTGCGCGACGTGAGCTTCGAGGTGCACGCCGGTGAGATCCTCGGGTTCGCCGGCCTCATGGGTGCGGGGCGCACCGAGGTGGCTCGCGCCATCGTCGGTGCCGACAGGCGGGAGAGCGGCGTCATCACGATGCGCGGCACGCCCGTCGACATCCAGAATCCGGCGGATGCCGCCCGCCTCGGCATCGGCTACCTCTCCGAGGACCGCAAGCAGCTCGGAGTGCTGCTCGAGCGCAGCGTGCGCGAGAACATCGTGCTGGCGTCGCTGCGCGACTACGTGGGCGGCCTCGGCTTCGTGAACAACAAGCGCATCGAGGCGACCGGTGCCGAGTACGTCTCGAAGCTGCGCATCAAGACGCCGTCGACGGCGCAGCTGGTGCGCAACCTCTCCGGCGGCAACCAGCAGAAGGTCGTGATCGCCAAGTGGCTGGCGAAGGACTGCGACGTGCTCATCTTCGACGAACCGACGCGTGGCATCGACGTCGGCGCCAAGGAGGAGATCTACGTGCTGCTGCGCCAGCTCGCCGACCAGGGCAAGGCCATCATCATGATCTCGTCCGAGCTGCCCGAGGTGCTGCGCCTCTCCAACCGCATCGCCGTGATGGCCGAGGGCCACCTCACCACGGTGCTCGACAACGCCGACGCCTCGCCCGAGGTCGTCATGGACTACGCCACCCGCTTCAGCGCCGAAGGAACGATCGCATGAGCCCCACCACGACACCGACAGCCGAGCCGCAGACACCGTCGACCTCCGCCTACGCGGCGATAGAGGCGGGCAAGCCGCGCCTCGCCTGGCTGCGCGGATCGCTGCAGCAGCTTCTCGCCGCCGCCAGCCTCATCGTCATCGTCATCTTCTTCTCGGTCACCAGCACGCACTTCTTCACGGCGAACAACCTGACCTCGATCCTGACGGCGGCCACCGTGACGGGCATCCTCGCCCTCGGCACCACCTTCGTGATCATCACGGGCGGCATCGACCTCTCGATCGGCACGGCGATGGTGCTCTGCGGCGTGATGGCCGGCGTGTTCCTCACCTACTGGGGCTGGCCGCTCTGGGCCGGGGTGCTCGCCACCATCGTGTTCGGTGGCATCATCGGGCTGATCAACGGCGTGAACGTCTCGATCCTCGGCATCCCGCCGTTCATCGCGACCCTCGGCATGATGCTCATCGCCGCCGGTCTCTCCCTGGTGATCTCGGGCACCAAGCCGATCTACTTCAACGACACCCCGTCGTTCCAGCAGATCATGAACCTGTCGATCATCCCGGGGGTGCGTTTCCCGCTCGGCGTGGCCATCTTCATCGTGATGATCGTGGTGGCCGCCATCCTGCTCTCCCGCACGATCATCGGCCGGTACACCTTCTCGATCGGATCGAACGAGGCGGCGACCGCACTCTCCGGTGTCAACGTGCGGCGCTGGAAGATCATCGTGTACACGCTCGCCGGACTGTTCGTCGGCATCGCCGGCGTGCTCAGCGCCTCGCGGCTCTCCTCGGCGCAGCCGACGGGCGGCATGGGCCTCGAGCTCGAGGCCATCGCGGCCGTCGTCATCGGCGGCACCTCGCTGCAGGGCGGCAAGGGCTCCATCATCGGCACCGTCATCGGTGCTCTCATCATGGCCGTTCTCACCAACGGCCTCCGCATCATCTCAGTCCCGCAGGAATGGCAGTCGGTCGCGGTCGGCATCGTCATCCTGGTCGCCGTCTACCTCGACATGCTGCGGCGACGCAAGGACTGAGACATCCGGGACTCCCGGACATCAGCAACACACAGCGACACAACTACGACAGCAACATCAACACAAAGGAGTGACCATGTTCACAAAGCGCGCGATGGGGGCCATCGTCGGCCTCGCTGCGGCGGCGCTCGTCCTCTCCGGATGCGCGAGCGACGGCGGCGACAGCTCGGGCGGCGGCGACGACGGCGGGAAGCCGTACGTCGCACTCGTCTCCAAGGGCTTCCAGCACCAGTTCTGGCAGGCCGTGAAGTCGGGCGCCGAGCAGGCAGCGGAAGAGTTCGACGTCGACATCACCTTCGAGGGACCCGACACCGAGGCCGACGTCGACCAGCAGATCCAGATGCTGCAGACGGCCCTCGACAAGAGCCCCGACGCCATCGGATTCGCCGCCCTCGACAGCCAGGCCGCCGGTCCGCTGCTGCAGCAGGCCAAGGACTCGAGCATCCCGGTGATCGCCTTCGACTCCGGCGTCGACAGCGACATCCCGCTCACCACGGCAGCGACGGACAACACTGCAGCGGCGGCCGAGGCCGCGAAGCACATGGCCGACGCCATCGGCCACGAGGGCAAGGTCGCCCTCGTCGTGCACGACCAGACCTCGGTCACCGGCCAGGAGCGTCGCGACGGCTTCGTGAACTACATGAAGGACAACGAGCCGAACATCGAGGTCGTCGACATCCAGTACGGCGGTGGCGACCAGGCGAAGTCGGCCGACCTCGCGAAGGCCATCATCGCGGCCAACCCCGACCTGAAGGGCCTCTACGGCTCGAACGAGGGCTCGGCCATCGGCGTCGTGCAGGCGGTCAAGGAGCTCGGCATCGATCCCGCGAAGCTCGTCGTGGTCGGCTTCGACTCCGGCAAGGCGCAGATGGACGCCATCCGTGACGGCCAGATGCTCGGTGCCATCACGCAGAACCCCGTCGGCATCGGCTACGAGACCGTGAAGGCCGCCGTCGAGGCGATCGACGGCAAGGACCTGCCGAAGACCATCGACACGGGTTACTACTGGTACGACAAGGACAACATCGACGACGAGAAGATCGCCGCAGTCCTCTACGAATAGGGCGCATGAGGGGAGGGAGGGGCGTCGACGCGAGTCGGCGCCCCTCCCTTGTGCGTCGGCTCGTGCGTCGGTGACGGATGCCGCCCCGCGGCGGCGCCGTCGACTAGAGCTTGGGCGCCTCGGGGCCCAGGGCGCTGCGCAGCCACTGCTCGACGCCGGAGACGTGCACGACGGTGAGGGCCGAGGCCAGGTCGCCGTCGCCCGCCGCGATCGCGTCGAGGATGGCGTGGTGCTCCTGCAGGGTGCGGCCGACGGCGTTCTCCTGGGTGATGCCGCGCCAGATGCGCGCCCGCACGGTGTGGGAGGACAGCGAGTCGATGAGGCTCGCCAGGTAGGCGTTGCCCGCGGCCTCGGCGATGCCGCGGTGGAACTCGAGGTCGTGCTCGACCAGGCCGGCCACGTCGGCCGCCTGGTCGACGCTGGCCACGACCTCGCGCAGGCGGTCGAGGTCGGGTTCTGTCGCATTACGCGCGGCGAGCGACGACGCAGCGGGCTCCAGGATGCGCCGCACGGCGAAGATCTCGAGCACGGAGTGGTCGTCGTGCAGGTCGACGACGAACGACATCGCCTCGAGCAGCAGACGCGGCTCGAGGCTGGTGACGTAGGTGCCGTCGCCGCGTCGCACGTCGAGCACCCTGATCACCTCGAGCGCCTTGACGGCCTCGCGCAGTGAGGAGCGGGAGAGGCCGAGGCGCTCGCTGAGCTCCTTCTCTGGCGGGAGCCTGTCGCCGGGGGCGAGATCGCCGGCAATGATCATCTCTTTGATCTTCAGGATCGCTTCATCGGTGACCGCCATGCCCCGATCGTAGCGCGATGAAGGGGAGACATCCGATCTCTCGGGAGGCTTCTCGTCACTCGCCGGCTGGAACCAGCGAGGCGAAGACCACGAAGTTATTGGCGTACGACTGCGCTGCATCGTCGTACGGGCCGTTGCAGGTGATCAGCCGTAGCTGGGCGTCGGGCGTCGGGCCGTAGACGCGGTCGCTCGGGAACTCGGCCTTCGAGGTGTCGAGCGCCGAGTCGACGGCGAAGGTCGCCCGCGAGCCGTCGGAGAGCGTCACCACGACGCTGTCGCC
The DNA here is from genome assembly GCF_001422325.1 of Leifsonia sp. Leaf264. GTDB lineage: Bacteria > Actinomycetota > Actinomycetes > Actinomycetales > Microbacteriaceae > Orlajensenia. The sequence continues at coordinate 399,047 of NZ_LMMR01000006.1, read as the reverse complement.
CACCGTCAACTCCTTGAGGCGGGCGAACACCGCGGCGCGCTCGGTGGTGTCGAGGTGCCCGGCGATCACGGCGGGGCCGACCGCTCCGGGGAGCACACCGGCGTCGTACCAGCCGGCATCGGCCCACTCGGTCGGAGGCTGCAGGATGCCGCTGCCGTCACGGGCGATCAGCTCGACCGCGGCGTCGACGCCGATCGCCGGGATCTCCACCCGTTCGACGGTGACACCGCTGAGGTCGGCCGGCGCCGTGGCGGCGACGGGATCCTGGATGCGGCCGGCCGCCGAAGCCGGGGATGGGGTCGACGGCGTCGATAGGGGCGTCGTGACCGCGGTGGGAGCGGCATCCGGCGTCGACTGCCGAGTCGCGGCGGTCGTCCAGGCCGTGGCCATTCCGCCGGCCGCGAGGACCGAGGCCGTGATGGTCGCCGCCACGAGCAGTCGACGGCGGCGGTGGTGCCGCCGACGTCGCGGTCGGAGCAGGGGCGCGGGTTCGTTCATGATCAGCGACCCGCAGTCAGGAGCGCAACGCGGCCGCGGCCGCCTGCACGAGCCCGGTGACGAAACGGCCGATCGCGGCGAAGGGGTCGGCATCGGCAGCGTGCCGCGCGGCATCCGTCGTCGACGCGAACGTGCCGGCGCCGCCGGCATCGCGCAGTCCACCGCCGCCGGTGTCGAGCGAGCCGTCGGGGGCATCGCCAGCCCCGGAGCTGTCGAGCACGGATGTGATGGTGAGCCCGCCCGAGGCGTTGTCGAGGACGAACAGGGTGTTCACGGTTCCCGGCGCGAGGGTCACCGAGGTGTCGTAGGAGGCTGATGGAGCCGTGACCATGAGGTTCCACGGTCCGACCGGAACGTCGGCGTAGGCCGAGGCCGAGCCGGCCTTCGCGTCCGTCGCGATCGGGACGCCAGTCGTCGTGGCGACGTCGAGGTCCTTCACGCGGGTGGAGGCCTGGATGACGCGGATGCGCGCCTCGCCGGTCGCCGGGCCGCTGAGGTCGTCCACGAACACGGTCGTCCGCAGTGATTCGTTCAGGCCGTACGCCACGACTGTCGTGGCCTGGCCCGCCGTGATGGTGGGCTCGGTCGAGATGGCCGGTGACGTGCCATCGGGCGATCCGGCCGGCACCATCGTGAGCTCGTAGTCGCCGGCGGGCACAGCGGTGTACGGCGAGACTTCGCCGTAGGAGACGTCGTGCAGGTCGAGCACGGGGCTGCCCGCAGAAGCCGGCGTGAGCGCCACGTCGACCGCCCTGGTGTCTGGGGAGAGGTGGCCGATGCGGATCCATCCGTCGTCGGCCGAAGCCGCGTTCGCGGGCGCCGCTCCGAGCCCAACGAGTCCGGCGATGGCGAGCGCGGCGACTCCGCAGACGATGATGCGTCGGGTGCGGTTCGTTCTGGTCATGGTGGCCTTCTCCTGATCGGCGGTAAGCGAGTGGAGCGACAGGACTGATGCGTCGGGCGCAGCACGTTCCGGTGCGCCGGTGTTCGGGTACCGGCGCACCGCTGAGGCGTGGCCTCAGCCGACCGTGGGCGAAGAAGGGCAGACGTCTGCGGTCATCACGGTGTTCGTAGCCGCAGACGCATCGGTTTGGGGCGGATGCCGTCGCTGACGCGTGCCCGAGCTAGTCGACGACCGAGCCCGACGGCTCCGGCAGCTCGCCGAGGGTGCGCTTGATCGGGTCGACCGCCGACTCGTCGATGAGGTGGGGGCCCATGACGGGCTCGGAGTGCCAGTCGATGAGGGTCCAGTGGCCGGTGGCATCCGTGTCGAGAGTGACCAGGCCCGTGTTGTCGAGTTCGTGGGTGGCGGCGTAGTCCCCGTCGACGTTCCGTGCGCGGGATCCCGCCCAGGCGCGGATCGCCATGCCGTGGCTCACGACGAGTGCGCAGGCGGCACCGGATGCCACCACGTCGGCGATCGCCGCGTCAAAGCGGGCGAAGAACGCGTGGCCGTCGGCGCCGCCGGGGATGCGCCGGTCGAGGTCGCCGGCCGCCCAGGCGAAGGCTGCCTCGAGATAGGTGCGCACAGACTCGGGATCGCTGCGGTCCTCGAGGGCTCCGGCCTCGACCTCGCGCACGCCGGGCAGTACCGTCGCGCGCAGGCCGAGGTGCTGAGCTATGGGCACGGCGGTCTGCTGGGTGCGCAGCACTGTCGAGACGAAGAGGGCGTCGGGGGTCCGGGCGTGCGGAAGCTGCAGCCCCGGGGCGAGTCCGGCGAGAGCTCCCGGAACCTCCTTGGCCTGCTGCTCGCCGAGCTCGGTGAGGCTGGGCCCCGGAGCATCGGTGTCGAGCAGGCCGAGCACGTTCGAGGAGGTCTGGCCGTGGCGGAGGAGTAGCAGACGCATGGTGCGAGCGTAGACCGGGCGTGCGGCATCCGTCCCCTGCGGGTTCAGTCGAGCTGCCTCCGCAGCGCACGACCCAGGCGGGCGGCGGCCTCGTCGAGCTGGGGCTCGGGGATGTGGCCGTAGGCGAGGCGCAGGTGGCGGTCGGAGTCGGTTCCGGGGCCGGAGGGGAAGAACGATCCGCGCTGGTACTCGACGCCCTCGGCGCTGGCATCTGCGGCCAGGCGATCGGGGTCGACGGCGTCGTCGGTCAGGCGCGGCCAGAGGAAGAGGCCGCCGCCGGGGAGGACGGTCTCGAAGGATCCGGGTGCCTCGCGCTCGAGCGCCGCCACCAGACGTTCGGCGCGGCCGCGGTAGAGCCGACGTGCGCGCTGGAGCGTGCTGTCGAACAGGGTGGGCTCGGCCGTGACGAGCTCGCCGACGACGGCCTGCACGAAGGTGGAGCTGTGCGAGTCCTGGCGGCTGCGGAGCGCGGTGATGGCCGGGCGCAGCGGCTCGGGCACGACGATCCAGCCCAGTCTCAGGCCGGGTCCGAGGGTCTTGGTGAAGGTGTTCACGTGGATGACGTGATCGGAGGAATTGAAGGCGTCGACGCTCTCGGGGGCATCGCCGAACCACAGTTCGCGGTACGGGTTGTCGGCGTAGACGATGAAGCCGTAGTGCTCGGCGAGGTCGACGAGTTCGCGGCGGGCCTCGGCCGGCAGCGTGCCCTGCGATGGGTTGTGGAAGTCGGGCACCGTGTAGAGCGCCGCGGGGCGGGCGCCGGCGCGCAGTTCGTCGCGGAGATGCTCGATGTCCAGTCCGTCGGAGCCGACGCGGATGGGCAGGATGCTCGCGTCGGCGAGCTCGAGACCGCGGAGGAAGAGCGGGAAGATCGGGTTGTCGACCGCCACGAGGTCGCCGCGCTCGAGGGTGGACTGGATGGCGAGCGACAGGCCGTGGAAGCCGCCGTTGGTCACGACGATGCGATCGACCGAGACGCCCTCGCGCTCGGCGATCCACTCGCGCAGTGGCGAGATGCCCTCGGTGCGCGAGTACTGCAGCGCCGGGAGCCCGGGCCTGGAGAGCACGCGTGCCGTCGCCTCGGCGAGCTCCGATGCCGGGAGCACAGCGGCGTCGGGGATGCCGCCGAGCAGTTCGATCGCATCGGTGCGGCGATCACGCAGAGTGGCGTCGCCGAACCCCTTCGGTGCCGTGAGGGCGGCGATGAGAGCCGGGGTGCGGGTCGGTGCTGGCTCGAGGGGCGGTGCTGCGAGGGTGTCGAGAGTTGTCATCGTGTCGCTTCCTTCGGTGCTACGGGAACGAGGGGGATCGCGTCGAGCAGCGATCGGGTGTACGGATGCTGCGGCCTGGAGAAGATCGGCTCGACGGGCCCGGCCTCCACGACGAGTCCGCGTTGCAGCACCGACACGGTGTCGGCGAGCTGGCGCACCAGGGCGAGGTCGTGCGAGACGAACAGGTAGGTGAGCCCGAGCTCGCGCTGCAACCGGGAGAGCAGCTCGAGGATGCCGGCCTGCACGCTCACGTCGAGGGCCGAGGTGGGCTCGTCGAGAACGACGACATCGGGACGCAGCACGAGGGCACGGGCTATGGCGACGCGCTGGCGCTGGCCGCCCGACAGCGTGGCGACGCGACGGGGAAGGACCGCATCCGTCAGCCCGACGGATTCGAGGGCCTCGAGAACGCGGCCGGAGCGTTCAGAGCGGGTGCCGATGCCGTAGCGCACGACGGGTTCGCCGACGATGCGGCCGACCCGCCAGGTGGGATCGAGCGAGGTGAACGGGTTCTGGTAGACGAGCTGGAGGTGGCGGCGCACACTGCGCAGCTCCTTGTGCGAGCGGCCGTGCACCGGCTCGCCGCCCACCAGGATCTCGCCGCTGTCTGGCTGCTCGAGTCCGAGCAGCAGGCGCACGGCCGTCGTCTTGCCCGACCCCGACTCGCCGACGAGGGCGTGTGTGCTGCCGCGCGGGATGGAGAACGACACGTCGTCGACGGCGACCACGCTCGTGCCGCTGACCGTGAACCGCTTCGAGACCGAGCGCACCTCGATCTGCGCGGGCGCGGCGGATGCAGCGGGCGCGGCGGATGCGGAGGTCGCGGCGGATGCTGCGGGCGCGGCAGGCGCTGAGGGGATGATCGCTCGTTGCCGCCGATACCGCTCGGGGTTCAGGGCCGGAACGTCGGCGCGGAGGCTGCGGGTGTAGTCGGAGCGCGGGTCGGCGAACACATGGCTCGAGCGACCGCCCTCCTGCACGGCGCCGTCCTTCAGCACGACGATCGCGTCGGTGCGTTCGGCCGCTATGGCGAGGTCGTGCGTGATGAGAAGCAGGCTGATGCCGAGGTCGCTGCGCAGCTCGGTGAGCATGTCGAGGATGCGCTTCTGGATCGTCACGTCGAGGGCTGAGGTGGGTTCGTCGGCGATGATGAGCTTCGGATGCGGCAGCACCGTGAGCCCGATGAGCACGCGCTGCAGCATCCCGCCCGAGAGCTGGTGCGGGTAGGAGTCGTAGACGCGCTTCGGATCGGGCAGCCCCACCTGCTCGAACACCTCGAGGATGCGCGCGCGGCGCACCTCGCTGGTGCGGCGGGCGCCGTCGAGCCTGTCGGCGCCGAGCCTCTCGGTGCCGAGCAGGGCTGCGGCCTCCTGCGCCTGCGACCCGATGGTGCGCACGGGGTTGAGGGCCGAGCTCGGATCCTGCGGGATGTAGCCGAGCTCGCGCCCCCGCAGCGGCCTGAACTGCTTCTCGGGCAGCCCGATGAGTTCCCGATCGCCGAAACGGATGCTGCCGGTCACGGTGGAGTCGTCGTGGTGGAGCAGGCGCAGCACCGTCTTCGCGATGGTGGACTTGCCGGACCCGGACTCGCCGATGAGGGCGACGCTCTCGCCACGGCCGACGGCGAAGTCCACGCCATGCAGCACCGGGGTCTGGCCGAACGAGACCGACAGGCCCTCGACGTCGAGGAGCGCGGGGAGGGGTGCGAGCACGGGCGGCTGCGCGGGTGCCGGAGCGGCCGTCGGAGGAGCGGCATCCTGTCGCCTGATGGCAGGGGCGAGGGGCGGTGAGATTGTCATGATGTCTTCCTCATCCAGCGGCTGATGCGGTTGACCGAGAGCACTGTGACCACGATCACGACGGCCGGGGCGTAGACCAGCCAGGGAGCAGTCGGGTAGGTCTTGCCCGAGGCGACGAGCAGGCCCCACTCCGACGACGGGGGCGGATCGCCGTAGCCCAGGAACGCGAGCGAGGCGATGATGAGGATCGAGGTGCCGAACTGCAGCACGGCCAGGGCGACGACCGACCTGTAGGCGTTCGGCAGGATGTGCTGCAACAGGGCGTGCACGCGGGTGCCCCCGCCGAGGTACGACGCCTCGACGAAGACGGCGTTGCGCCCCTTGATCACCTCGGCGCGGGTGAGTCTGGCGAAGACCGCGACGGCGGAGACTCCCGTGGCGATGGCGGCGTTGATGGTCTGGAAGCCGAGCGAGCTCACGATCACGACGGCGAGCAGGAAGCCCGGAATGGCGAGCAGCACGTCGACGAGGCGGCCGAGGGCCGAGTCGACCCAGCCGGCCAGGAAGCCGCTGGCCAGGCCGATCGCACCGCCGATGACGAGGCCGATCAGCACGGCGACGAGGGCGCTGGTCACGGACGCCGCCGTGCCGTGGACGACCCGGGCGAACAGGTCGCGTCCGAGGTAGTCGGTGCCGAACCAGTGGGCGGCGCTCGGAGCCGCGAGCTTCTGCGCCGTGTCGCCGGTGACGGGGCTCTGCGCTGTGAACACCCCGGGAACGAGCGACCACAGCACCACGACGAGCACGATGAGGAAGGAGATGAGCACTGTCGGCGGGATGCCGAGGGTGACGCGGCGGGCGACGGATGCCGCGGCGCGAGGTGCGCTCGGCACCCGGGGTGACGTGAGGCGGGGCAGGGTTGCGGTCATGCCGTCACCAGCTCTCGGCGGGCCGACTGCAGCTGGATGCGCGGATCGAGCAGCGGTGAGACCAGATCGGCCAGCAGGTTGACCGTGACGAAGACTATGGCGGCGAGCGACACCACGGCCTGCAGCACCGGCAGGTCCTGGCTGGTCACGGCCTTCTGCACCACGACGCCGATGCCGTCGCGGCCGAAGATGGTCTCGGTGATCACGGCGCCGCCGAGCAGTTCGCCGACGATGAGTGCGACCATGGCCACCGCCGGGAGCATCGACGGCTTCACGAGGTGCTTCGCGAACAGGCGCGTCTGCGTGAGGCCGCGCGAGCGGGCGACGAGGGCGTACTCCTGTCGCGACTCGTGGTCGAGATTGGCGATGAGCACCTCGGCGAGCGGTGCCGACACCGGGATGGCCAGGGTGATGGCGGCGAACAGGGTGGCGGCGGCGCTGTTCGGGTCGATCGTGGTGAACACGTTGAGCCTGAACGCGAAGATCTCGATGAGCACGAGGCCGATCACGAAGTTCGGCACCGACAGGAAGAACGACGGGAACGAGCGCAGCACCGAACGGGCGCGCGCCCACGGCAGGTGCTGCGAGCCGTAGGCGATGGCGACGGCAAGCACGATCGAGACGCCGAGAGCCGTGACGGCCAGAGCGAGAGTCGACGGGAGGGCGTCGCCGATGAGCTGGCCGACGGGCAGGTTCGACTGCAGCGAGACGCCGAGGTCGCCGGTGAGGAAACGCCCGAGCGAGAGCGCGAGCTGCACGATCACCGGCTTGTCGAGCCCGTAATAGGCGATCGTCGACTCGATGTCCTCCTCGCTGAGCCCGTTCTGCGGGTCGCGCAGCGAGTTGCTGATCGGGTCACCGGGCAGCACGCTGATCACGAAGAAGGTCAGCACGTAGGCCAGCAGGATCACGACGGCGGCCTGCGCCGTGCGACCGCCGGCGTAGCGCAGATAGCGATGCCTCATGGTGGGTCCCTTTCGAATGCGGGTGGTGACGGATGCCGACCCGGTTGAGGTCGGCATCCGTCAGCCGTCGATGGCTACTTGTTGATCCACGCGGTGTAGAAGTTCGCGTAGGCCAGGCCGTTGTACTCCACGCCCTCGATGGCGGGGGAGATGAGGTACAGGCGCTGGATGAGCTGGACCGTCGGGATGGAGTAGGCCTGCTCGAGCACGTACTGCTGCAGCTCGTCGGCGACCTTGGCCCGGGAATCCCGGTCGGAGGCGCTGACGATCTGGTCGGAGAGGTCGTTGAGCTTCTCGTCGCTGGTGCCGAGGCTCCACCAGTCCTCGCCGCCGTTCTGGCCGGTCAGGACTCCGGCGACGGTTCCGACGTCGACGAAGCTGCGCGAGGTCTGGAACAGCGGCGGCTTGCTGGCCTGGATGGCCGCATAGCCCGACACGTCGACGACCTTGAGGTTCACCTTGATGCCGATGCGCTCGAGCTGCTGGGCGATGAGCTCGTCCTCGGCCTGCGTCGACGGCACGTACGGGTTCGGCGAGAGCGTGAACTCGAGGGTCTTGCCGTCCTTCTCGCGGATGCCGTCGCTGCCGGCGACCCAGCCGGCGTCGTCGAGGGCCTTCGTGGCGGCGTCGGGGTCGTAGGAGATCAGGTCGCTGTAGTCGCCGGCCTCCGGGACGTTGCCCTGGATGAAGGTCGTCGCGGCCTCCCAGTCGCCGGTGTAGACGGTCTTCACGATCTCGTCGCGGTCGATGCCGTGTTGGATGGCCGTGCGCACGGCCGGGTCGTTGGTCGGGAAGACGCTGGTATTGGCCTGGAAGCCGTCGGTGAAGCCGAGGTACTTCGGTGTTCCGACGGTGAAGCCCTGGTCCTTCAGCGAGTCGATCTCCTGCGGCTCGATGTTGAACGCCACGTCGGCCTGGCCTGCTGCGACGGTGGAGGTGCGCACCGAGGTGTCCTTGATCACCTTGTAGGTGATGGTGTCGAGGTAGGCCGGGCCGGTGTGGCCGAGCGCCTCCGGGCCCCAGTCGTAGTCCTTGCGCTTCTCGAGCACGTAGCTGTCGCCCTGCTTGAACGACTTGACCACGAACGGACCGGAGCCGATCTCCTTGCTCAGGTCGGCCTGCTCGTCGACGGAGAGCGCCAGGGTCTTCGGCGACAGCAGGATGGTGCCGTGGTAGGCGAGAGTGGGGATGAAGCTCAGCGTCGGAGCCGAGAAGGTCACCGTGACCGTCGTCGGGTCGGTGGCCTCCGCGCTGACGTAGTTCGTCGACGGGAACAGGCCCACCTTCGTGATGCCGCGATCGGGGTCGCCCTTCGCCCAGGTGTCGATGTTCTCGACCACGGCGTCGGCGTCGAGCGCCTCGCCGTCGGAGAAGGTGACGCCCTCCTTGAGGTGCAGCACGAACTTCTTGGCGCCGTCGAGCTCCTCCCAGCTCTCGGCGATCCACGGGCTGAGGGTGCCCTTCGGGTCGACGTAGACGAGCTTGTCGGTGATCTGACCCCAGAGGTTGCCCTCGTAGCTCGAGATGGCCGTCTTGCTCGGCACCCAGCCGGCGTCGTAGCCCTGGATGAGGAAGGTGAGGTTGCCGCCCTCCTTCGGTTCTCCGGATGCCCCGGCCGAGTCGGATGCCGCCCCACTGCCGCACGCGGCCAGGAGGAGCGAGGCTGTGGCGGCGATGGCGATCGCGGCGGTGATGCGCGCTCGTCGTCGGGTGAGGTGTGGTGCGGTCATGATGTGCGGGTCTCCTTGGATGGTGTGCGTGATGCAGCTGTGTGGTGGTGCTGGGCGGGGTGGGGGTCGAGGTGCTGGTCGGTGCCCCGGCGTGCCGGAGAGATGGCCTTGCCCGGATTGAGGATCCGGTCGGGGTCGAGGGCCGCCTTGACGGCGTGCTGCGCCTCGAGGCTGCGCTGCGAGAGCTCGAGGGCCGACCAGTCGAGCTTCACCGTGCCCACGCCGTGCTCGCCGGTGACGGTTCCGCCGAGGGCGAGGGCTATGCGCACGAGTTCGGTGGCGGCATCCTGCAGCTCCGCGGGAGGCGTGGTCTCGCCGGGTGCCTTCGCCCGGGCGATGAGCGGATGCAGGTTGCCGTCGCCGGCGTGCGAGACGGCGGAGACGCTCACGCCGAAGCGGGCCTCCAGCACGGGGAATGCCGCGTAGATCTCGGGCAGTCGCGACTTGGGCACGGCGATGTCCTCGCCGATGAACCAGCGATCGGCCGGGAAGCCCCGGCCGTGGCGGCGGAGGTGCCAGAGAGCTGCGGCATCCGTCTCGCTCTCGACCCTCACCCTGGCGCCGACGCGGGTCAGCGCTGCGCTGAGGTCGGCGGTCTGCTCGTCGATGCCGTAGCCGTCGAGCTCGATGAGGATCAGCGAGCCGCCGCGCTCCCGCAGGGCCGTGTGCGAGAAGGCGTCGATGCCGACCAGGCTGGGCTCGTCGAAGAACTCGATGACCGATGGGCGCACGGGCGAGAGGGTGATGGCGCCGAGGCCGCGGGTTCCGGCATCGGTGCTGTCGAAGAAGGCCGTGATGGTGCGTCGTGTGACGGGCACGGGGCGAAGGCGAACCGTGGCGCTCACGACGATGCCGAGCACGCCCTCCGAGCCGACGAACAGCGAGGCCAGGTCGAGCCCGGTGACGCCCTTGATCGAGCGGTGTCCGACCGAGATGAGGCTGCCGTCGGCGAGGACGACGTCGAGCGCGAGAACGGATTCGCGGGTGACGCCGTACTTGGCGCAACGCAGACCCCCGGCGTTGGTGGCGATGTTGCCGCCGATCGAGCTGATCTCGAAGCTGGCGGGGTCTGGCGCGTAGAACAGGCCGAAGGGCTCGAGCTCGACGTTGAGGTCGGCGTTGATGACGCCGGGCTCGACCACGGCGACCTCGTCGAGCGGCGAGATCTCGATGATGCGATCGAGCCGCTCGGTGGAGATGACGAGCTGGGCCGTGCTGGCGGATGCCCCGCCCGACAGGCCCGAGCCCGCACCGCGGGGCACGACGGTGACGCCGTGCGCTGAAGCGGCTCGCACGAGCTGCTGCACCTCGGCGGCCGACGCGGGGAAGGCGACGGCGGGGCCGACGGGTGCTGACGGGGCCGTCGGCTCTTCCGGTGCTGCCGGCGCCGTCGCCCGGTCGTGGCTGTACAGCGCGGTTCCGGCCGACGAGGGCCAGACCTCGATCTGCGGATGCCGCGCGGCGAGGTCGCCGACGAGGGCTGTGACGGATGCCGTGGCTGCAGCGGTGGCTGCAGCATCCGTCGCACGGGTGTCGAGTGTTGTCACCGTGGGGTCCTGTCCGTCGTGTCGTTGGCTGGGTCGTCGCGATCGGGGATGATCGGGCTGCCTCGGTGAGGTCACCGGAGGCGGGTGGTGACGATTGTTCAGCTCACGCGACGCTCGGCGTCGGGACGGTGACACAGTTGTTCAGGGCGCGTAACACGGCGTCAGGGTGCTGGCCGGATGGGGGTCCGGCGTGCAAGCGCGAGGCCGGGCCCGCGCTCGTGGAGGCCGGCCGAGTGGTCTCGACCGGCCTCGCGTGGGTCAGCGCCAGAAGGCGGTGAGGCTCTCGGCGAGAGCTCGACCCTGTTCGAGACCGGCTCGGGCGGCGGCCGGGCGGAGCGATGGATTCATGGCGTTGCCGCCGAACAGGTGATCGGCCTCATCGTCGGGAACCACAGTCTCGACGGTGCTGCCGCCGGCGCGGAGGGCATCGACCTGGGTGGCCAGGTGCGTGCCCCACGCGAACGGATGCAGCGACCTGCCGCCGAGCGGTGACAGCACCAGTACGCGGGCGAAGCCCGCCGCCAGGTCGGCGTTCTCGGCGTTGGCCCTGTAGCCGCCGTCGATGTACCGGCCGTCGCCGATGGCGTACGCGGAGCCGCCGCCCGAGGTGCTGGCGGCGACGGCGTCGACCAGGTCGACTCCGCTGCGGCCGTCGAAGACGACGGGCTCACCGGTGACGGCGTCGACTGCCGTGATGAGGGTCGTCCGCTCCGGCCACAGCTGCCCGGGCAGGCGGGCGGCGACGATGGCGCGCCAGCGCGCGGAGCCGGAGCCATCCGTCTCCGCGTCCCTCGCGAGAGCAGTGGCGCCGATCGTGCGGCGCATGTCGGCCAGGTCGTCGGATTCCGCGATGATTCGGCGGAATCGTTCGAGATGGTCGGCCACCGGGTTCGCGGCGACGGGTGCGGCGGGTGCCGGTGCGGCAGGTGCGGGTGCGGCGGGTGCCGGTGCGGCCGGCGCGGGCCGCTGCAGGGGCGGCGCGTCCAGCACGGCGGCGAGCAGCTCGGTCGGAGTCGCTCCGGCCAGCTGGGCCGCCGCTGTCGCGCCGGCTGAGGTGCCGATGGTCAGGTCGGCCGTCGTCACGTCGAGCCCGGCCTCGAACAGGCCGGCGATCACGCCGATCAGCCAGGCGTTGCCCGTCGAGCCGCCGCCGCCGAGCACGAGGGCTCGCTGGCCCGGCTGGATCCGCCCGGTGGCGTCGATCACGGGCAGAGGAGAGGAAGAGGATGTGTTCATGGGAGTCGCCTTTCGCGATGTGCGTGGCGGGCGCTCCGGGTTGCGACTACCTCAGTCGCTCGATCGTGGACTTCAGGGGAGCGCCCACTGTGGATACTGCGTACATGGGTCTCACCTCCTGACGACGACAACGATCGCTGGAACGTTAGCACGCCGGGCGTCAGCGCGGCGCATACCGTGCCAGGGTGATGCCCGTCGCCGTGGTGAGGCTGCTGAGCAGGGTCAGGTCTTGGCGTACGCCGTCGAACATTCGCTGTCCACATCCGAGCAGGAGCGGATGGACGATGAGCACGTATTCGTCGATGAGCCCGGCGGATGCCAGTGCCCGCACCAACTCGCCGCTGCCGAGGATGGACAGGTCGCCGCCGGCGCTCGCCTTGAGCTCGGCGACGGTCTGCACGGCCTCGCCGGCCACGAGCGTGGAGTTCTGCCAGTCGAACTCGAGCGACGGGTCGCGGGAGACGACGAACTTCTCGGTGCGGTTGAGGTGTTCGGTGAACGGGTTGCCGTCGCTCTGGTGCGGCCAGAAGGCCGCCATGCCGTCGTAGGTGCGGTGTCCGAAGAGCATGGCGCCGTTGCGTGACATGCCGGCGCCCATCTCGGCCTGCAGCTCGGGGTCGGCGCCGGCACCGACGGCCCAGCCGCCGAGAGTGAAGCCGCCCCTGTCGTCCTCCTCGGCCGACATCGGCGACTGCATCACGCCGTCGAGTGAGATGTTGTTGGTGACCGAGATGCGACGCATGAGTCGAGTCTCGTCCTCGGGCCGTGTGGGCACCAGCCCCTCCGCGTTGCTGGGAAGTCAAGGCCTAAAGCTGCGAGCCATGGGTCCGTAGCGTCGTGAGCAGAGGCATCCGGTGCCGAGTGCACCGACCTCATGAACCACCAACCGGAGGAGACAGCCACACCATGGCCCAGGTAATCGAAACGATCGACGTCGACGTTCCCGTGACGACTGCGTACAACCAGTGGACGCAGTTCGAGTCGTTCCCCAGCTTCCTGCACTACGTCGATGCGATCACGCAGACCGACGACACCCACAGCCACTGGACCGTCACCATCGCGGGCCAGACCCGCGAGTTCGACACCGAGATCACCGAGCAGCACCCCGACGAGCGTGTCGCGTGGAACAGCACGGACGGCGAGGTGAACCACGCCGGCGTCGTGACGTTCCACCGCCTCAGCGACCTCACCAGCCGGGTCACCGTGCAGCTCGACTGGGAGCCGACCGGAGCGGCCGAGAAGGTCGGATCGGCGCTCGGCTTCGACTCGCGCGCCGTGAAGAAGGACCTCGAGAACTTCAAGGAGCTCATCGAGAAGCAGGGCACGGCCGGCGGAGCCTGGCGCGGCGAGGTCGCGTAGCCGCCTCGTTCGTTCAGCATCGCAGCGCCGTCCGGCATCCGGGCGGCGCTGCTGCGTACCAGCGAGACGATGGGGCGAAGGGCGAAGATGGGGCATGGTCACACGGATGCTGCTCATCTCCGACACGCACCTGCCGGCTCGGGCCCGCCGCCTGCCTGATGCCGTCTGGCAGGCGATCGACTCCGCCCACATCGTCATCCACGCCGGCGACTGGGTCGACGTCGCCACCCTCGACGCCATCGAGGCCCGGGCGGCGCGACTGGTGGGCGTGTACGGCAACAACGACGGACCGGCATTGCGCGCCCGCCTCCCCGAGGTGGCTCGGATCGAGATCGAGGGTCTCCGATTCGGCGTGGTGCACGAGACCGGTGCCGCGACGGGACGCGAAGCGCGGATGGACGCTGCCTACGGCGGCGGCAGCGGAGACGGCGGAGCGCTCGACGTGCTGGTGTTCGGGCACAGCCACATCCCGTGGGACACGACGACGCCGGGCCGCATCCGTCTGCTCAATCCGGGGTCGCCGACGGATCGCCGCCGCCAACCCGTGTGCACGATGATGACGGCGGTGGCTGAAGCCGGAACGCTGCGCGACGTGGAGCTGGTGCCGGTCGAGCGCTGAGCGCCGGCTGCCTGAGTGGGCGCGTGCGTCAGCCGGCGGAGTCGCCCTCGCGCACGAGGGTCGCGGCGAGGCACGCCTCGACCGTGGCGAGGTCGAAGGTGGCCGTACCTGGCGCCTCCGCATTCGCGGTTCCGCACGCGGCGGCGATGCGGAGGGCCTGCGGGATGCCGGTGCCGTCAACGAGCTCGGCCAGGAGGCCGGCGAAGAAGCAGTCGCCGCTGCCGACGGGGAAGGCTCCGGGAGCACGGGTCGAGGTCGCGCGCCAGCTGCGGCCGGCGGAATCGGTCGCGAATGATCCGTCGGCACCGTCCGTCAGCACCACGAGGCCGGCTCCGACCCGCTGCAGGCCGGCGGCGTGGGCGGCCAGCTCGGCGGATTCCGGCAGGCCGGTGATGGGAGCCGCTTCGCTGCGATTGACCTTGACGATCCACGGATGCGCTCCGCCGATGATGGCGCCGAGGGCGGGGCCGTGCACGTCGACGGCGACCCGCACCCCGCGTTCCGTGCAGCGTGCCAGAGCGGCGACGACGGCAGCGACGTCGAGCCCGTCGGGGATCGCCCCCGAGATCGCGAGCACGTCTCCGGCCGGTACGGCATCGACGTGCGCGATGATCGCCGCGACGGCGTCGGGGCTCGGGGTCGGTGCCCGCTCGTAGAACTCGGTGAGGGCTCCGGATGCCGCGGCGGTCACGCACATGCGCGTCTCGTCCGCCGTCGGCACGGCCGTCAGCTCGATCGGCGTCTGGGCGAGCAGGTCGACGATGACCTCGCCGATGCGCCCGCCGAGCGGCACGATCGCTGCCGCCGGTCGCCCCAGGGTCGCGAGAGCGCGGGCGACGTTGAGCGACTTGCCGCCGGCCGAGCGCAGCACCCGGCTCGGCCGATGGATGGCGCCGACCGTCACGGCGTCGACGATGTAGACCACGTCGAGCGACGGGCTGAAGCCGAGGGTGCGGATCATCTGTCTGGCCTGCCGGGTGCGCGCGTCAGCCGGGCGCGCGTCAGTCGAGGACGATGGAGCGGGTGAGGTGGCGCGGAGTGTCGGGGTTGAGACCACGCAGTTCGGCGACGGCCACGGCGAGGCGTTGCGCCTGGGCCAGCTCGATGAGCGGGTCGCTGGTCGCCGTGAGCACAGCCGCCCCGGTGCGACGGATGTCGTCGGCCAGGTCGGCGTCGCTGCGACCGAGCATCCACACCAGCGAGCCGTCGCCGGCGACGGCGAGCGGGCCGTGCCTGTAGTCGAGGAGGGGGTAGGACTCCGCCCAGGCCTGGGCGGCCTCGCGGATCTTGAGGGCGGCCTCCTGGGCGAGCCCGTAGGTCCAGCCGGTGCCGAGGTAGACGAAGTGCTCGAGCGGAGCGACGTCGATGGGCAGGGGAGCCTCGAGCACGGCGTGCGCCTGGTCGGGCAGCGCCGAGACGTCTTCGCCCAGGGCGGCGCGGGCGAGGATGAGGAAGGTCGTCGGGAACCGGGTCTGCACGACGGACTCCTCGTCGGCGAAGTCGAGCAGCAGCACGTCGTCGCAGAGGTCGGCGACGGGGGAGTCGGCGACCCCGGTGACGGCGATGGTGCGCACGCCGGCCGGCACGGCGCGCAGAGCGTCGGCGACCTCGGTGGTCGTGCCCGAGCGGGTCAGCGCGATCACGGCGTCGTACGGACGCCAGACCCGGGGCTCCGAGGCGTAGGCGGCATCGGTCTCGCCGAGCCCGGCCGCTTCGCGGAGGGCTGCGAAGGACTCGGCCACGAACGCGGAGGTGCCGCATCCGATGACGAGAACGCGCTCGCCCGGTCGGGCGAGGAGCTCGGTCGCCTCGGGAATGCGGGTGAGGGCTTCGCGCCAGATCGCCGGCTGGCTGGCGATCTCCTGGGACGTGATCACGTGGTGACTCCTGCTGGTTCGAGCGGGCGAGCGATCGCGCCGCGGTGTGGGTTCATCTTCGGTTCGTTGTGACGGTCTGGCAACGGATGCGGGGCATCACAGCGCGGTGCCGGCGATGACCCCGCACAGCTGCGCCACCAGCGCCGCCGTCTGCGCGCGTGACGCGCCGGAGTACTTCCGCGGATCGACGGCGTCGGGCTGCTCGGCGAGCGAGGTGCGCAGGGCGGCGGTTCCGGCGATGGTGATCGCCGTGCCCACGTTCACCTTGCGGATGCCGGCGCTGACGGCATCCGCGATCACGGCGTCGGACACCCCCGACGACCCGTGCAGCACGAGAGGGGCGGAGACCCGCAGCGCGAGCTCCCGGATGAGGGCGATGTCGAGCCTGGCGCTGCGCTCGCGCATGGCGTGCGAGCTGCCGACGGCCACGGCCAGGCCGTCGACGCCCGTCGCTTCGACGAAGGCACGCGCCTCGTCGGGGTGCGTGCGCACGCCTGGAGCGTGGGCGCCATCCTTGCCGCCGATCTCGCCGAGCTCGGCCTCGACCCAGAGGCCGAGCTGTTGGGCGCGGCGGGCGAGGGCCGTGGTCGCGCGCACGTTGGCGGCGTAGTCGAGCCTCGAGGCGTCGTACATGATCGATCCGACCCCGAACTCGGCGGCGCGGGGCAGCATCCGTTCGACCAGTTCGTCGTCCTCGATGTGGTCGAGATGGATTCCGACGGGGACGGATGCCGCGAGGGCGAGTTCGCGGCAGGCCGCGAGCATCGGCTCGGGAGCGCCGTGCCACGCGATGGCGTTCTCGCTCAGCTGCAGGAGCACGCCGCACTCCGCCTGCTCCGCTCCGGCGACGATGGCCTCGGCGTGATCGAGGGTGATCGCGTTGAACGCAGGCACAGCGGTGCCGCGCTCGGCTGCGTCGTCGACGAGCGTGCGGGTCGAGGCCAGGCTCACAGCGGAGCCGACCCGAACCGACCGCCGGGGAGGACGATGGGAAGCATGGATCGATCATCTCGGGATTGAGCGAAGCGCGCAACTTGCTGAGCACTCCGAGGTAAAGTGATCATTCTGAGTGATCGGGTGCTGGCTCGATCGATGACGACCGAGGGAATCTTCACGATGGCTGCTGCTGACACCGCGATCGCGCGAGTCGGTTCCGGCAAGCGCTCCCAGCGGATGGTGGCCATCCTCGACCTCGTCGCCGAACACGGCGCCATCGGCCTCGCCGAACTCTGCGACGCCCTGCGCATCTCGCCGGCCACGGCCCGACGCGACCTGGCCGTGCTCGCCGAGCAGAAGCTGCTGCTGCGCACCCACGGCGGCGCGACGATTCTCGATCACGGCACCGAACTGCCGGTCGCGCTTCGCGACACCAGGTTCCAGGACGCCAAGCGCCGCATCGCCCGCACCACGGCCGAGCTGCTGCCGCAGGGCAGGCACGCTGTCGCGCTCTCCGGCGGCACGACGACGGCGAGCGTGGCGCGGGAGCTGGTGCGCCATCCCGACCTGACCATCGTGACCAACTCGCTCACCATCGCCGGACTGGTCGCGAACCATCCGCAGCTGAAGGTGGTCATGACGGGCGGCATCCTGCGGCCGCAGTCGCTCGAGTTGGTCGGCGTGCTCGCCGAGGGCACTTTCACGGCGGTGAACGTGGGCACGGCCATCCTGGGGGCCGACGGCATCTCGGCGGCATCCGGGGTCACCACCCACGACGAGACCGAGGCGCGCACCAATCACGCCATGGTGATGAAGGCGCAGCGCACGATCGTGGTCGCCGACGGCTCCAAGATCGGCCGGGTCGCCCTCGCCCGGATGGCCGACCTCGGCCAGGTGGCCGTGCTCGTCACCGACAGCAGCGCCGACGCCGCCGAGCTCGAACGCATCAGGGCGGCGGGCGTGGAGGTGGTCGTCGTCGCCGACTGAGCGACGTCGCGCTCGGTCGCGCTACTGCGGCGCCTGCACGCCGACGAAGGTGATGTCGCGTCGAATGGTGAAGCCGAGCTTCTCGTACAGGCGGACCGCGCCGACGTTGTCGCCGGCCACGTGCAGGATGGGCACCTCGCCGCGGGCGACGATGCCGCGCGCTACCGCTTCGATGAGGCGCCCGGCGTAGCCGCGGCCCCGATAGGCGTCATCGGTGCAGACGGCGCTCACCTCGGTGAAGCCCGGAGGATGCATCCGCTCGCCCGCCATCGCGACGAGGGTGCCGCCGTCGCGGATGCCGACATAGCGGCCGAGCTCCCCGGTGCGCGGCCCGAAGGGACCGGGTCGGGTGCGGGTGGCGAGCTCGAGCATGGCCGGAGCGTCGTGCGAATCAAGCTCGACGACGTCGGGGTCGGTGGCCGGGGTGCCCGCCGCGCGGAGCCGCTCGGCGAGATCCCAGCCCACCATCTGGTAGCCGACGATGCGGAAGGTCTCGGTCCAGTCGGCGGGGAGAGGGAGCGGCGTGCCCGCGACGGCGCCGGTGCCGCCGGGGCCGAGCAGGACCGCCAGGTCGGCGTAGGCGTCGGGACCGTCGAGCCGGGAGCCCACGAACGGCGAGATCTCGCGGTCGAACGCGACGGCGCTGCCGAAGCCGATGGCGAGATGGGCCTGGTGCCCGATGAGGGCGGAGAGGACGGGGTGGTCGAGCACGGAATCGTCAGGTGCGGCTGGCATCGGTCGAGTCTAGCGACGCCGTAGCGACGCCGCCCGCAGAGACAGGAGTGCCCCGAGGGCATGCTCTCCACCGCGCTGCTGGAGCAGAGGTGGAGCGCATGCCTCTCGGGGCATACGGCCGGTCATCAGAACTGGCCGCGGGAGAGGAGCACCAGCAACTGGGTGTCGCGGGTGCTGTCCACGCGCAGGGCGTCGGCCTCGCGGCGAGCAAGCATGCCGTCTGTCGACAGCTGCAGGCTCTCCGGTCGGCGCGAGCTCCAGCGCACGAGCGCGAGTCCCGCGCGTCGAGCGAGACGGTCGAGCCCTGTCGTGGAGTACTGAGCCCGAGACCGTGTATCTCGGGCGGTGAGGACTTGCGAATTCATCGTGTGTTCCTTGTCGTGATGGTGGTGTGTGTTTCAGGGAGCAGCGCGCATCGTCGGCGGCATCCGCTGACGGGAGAACGGCAGCGCGAAGCGTCGGCGATGGGTCGCTGGTGGAGAGGACGCAGGCGCGGACGCGCACTGCGGAGGGCGAGCGCTCGCCAGTCGGATCGGCGATCGACATGGGTCGATCAGCGGGACGACGGGGCGACCGTCGGCGATGGCTCAGCCATCGATGCCACCCGGAGGGTGGAGGGGCGTGACGCTCGGCGCGTCAGCGGCCAGGGGTCAGCCGGCGATCCGAGGGAAGGAGGCCGCAGAGGTGAACGGCGTGATCGGAGCGATCGGCGTCATCTGAGTTGTAAAGAACATGGGGTCTTCTCCTTCCTGTCGGGGGCTGGGCCTGCCGGGATCGAGCAGCACCAAGAGATGAACCTAGCGGGGCGCCGCGAGGGGCCGCAAGAGGGGCGTGAGCTGAGTCGCGGATCGTTACCTTGCGGTTACCTGACGCGCAACAGCCTTCAGGTCCGTCAGGCTCTAGCGGGACGCGACGGCCCGCACGACGGCTTGGACCGGGTCGTGGTCGGATGCCGCAGCGCCGTCGAAGCGCACCACGTTGATGCCCGTGCGCTCGACCTCCACGGTGGTGCCGACGAGGATGAGGTCGATGCGCTTGCCGCCGGGACGGAGGGGCAGGTAGTTCGAGAAGGTCCCCCACTGCGGCGTGAGGCGCTGCTCGGCCGCGTGCCAGCTGTCGCGCAGCACCCCGCTCTCGGTGAGGTGCCTGTACACGGCCGAGTTGACGTCGGCGTTCACGTCTCCGGTCACGATGACGAGGGCATCCGGGTTCGCGCTCTGCGCCTCGGCGACGAGCTTCAGCACCATCTCGGCCGAGCGCGTGCGAGCCGTCGGGGACTTGTGGTCGAAGTGGGTGGTGAAGGCGATCACGCGCCCGCCGGTTCCGAGGTCGTCGAACTCGGCCGAGACGACAACGCGCGGCACCGAGTTGCCCCAGCTGCGCGAGCCCGGCTTGTCGGGGGTGTCCGACAGGGCGAACTGGCTCGACGCGGTGAGGCGCAGACGCCGCCGGTCGAAGAAGATGATGCTGCGCTCGCCGCGTCCGTTCGCATTGCGCCCACGGCCGACGCCGCCGAAGTCGGGCCCGAGGCTCTCGGCAACGAAGGCGGCCTGGTCGGCCAGGGCCTCCTGCACGCCGAGGATCGTGGGCTGTTCGGCTTGGAGGATGCGCCGGAGCAGTGGGCGGCGGGTCGCCCAGCGATCGGGATGGGTGCGCATGACGTGCCCGATCCGGCGGCGGATGTTGTAGGTCATGACGTGCAGGTCGGGGGAGGCGACAGGGCCGATCATCGGTGCCGTCGTGGCTGCATCCGTCATTCGTTCAGCGTAGGGGCATGCCGGGCGCGCATCGGTGCGTGTCGCGCGTCGCGGGCTCGCGCCGTGGGCGAGGATGGCGCGAGCGGCGCCGCACGGCACCTCGACAGGGACACGCGAACGCAGGGAGGGCGCAGATGGCCTCGGCACTGGTGCTCGGCGGTGGAGGAGTGACGGGCATCGCCTGGGAGACCGGGCTGCTCTTCGGACTGGAGCAGGCCGGCGTGCAGCTGCGCACGGCCGATCGGCTGGTCGGAACGTCGGCCGGATCGACCGTCGCTGCGCAACTGGCGGCCGGCACGTCGTTGGAGCGCCTGTTCGACGCGCAACGTCGTGGCACCGTCGGCGAGCGAGCAGCGAAGCTGTCGGCGGGCGGCATCCTGCGCCTGGTCGGCGGGCTGGCCTTCGCCCGTGACCGGCCCAAGGCCATTCGCAAGCTCGGCCAGGCGAGCCTGGAGCACACCGACCGCGCCGACGCCGAGGCCCGTCGCGCCATCATCGCCGAGCGCGTGCCCGTCGCCGAATGGCCCGACCGTGACCTGCGCATAGCGGCCAACGACGTGCTCACCGGCGAGCTGCACGCCTTCACCGCCGCCGACGGCGTGCCCCTCACCGATGCCGTCGGCGCCAGCTGCGCCGTGCCGCTGGTGTGGCCGCCGGTGGAGATCGACGGGCGGTACTACATCGACGGCGGCCTGCCGTACTCGGCCAACGTGCAGTTGGCCGCCGGATGCGACACCGTGGTCGTGATCGCTCCCCTCACGGGCGGCATCGGCGTCGGCACCTCTGTCGCGGCCCAGCTGAAGGCTCTCGGACCCGGAGTGCGGAGCCTCGTGCTCTCGCCCGACCGGGACGCGAAGCGTGCCATGGGTCGCAACTCCCTCGATCCGGCGGCGCGGGAGGCGTCGGCGCTCGCCGGGCATCGTCAGGCTGAACGGGTGGCCGCCGAGGCGCTGGCGTTCTGGGAACGCGAGTAGCGGGCGAATAGCGGGCGAGTAGCGGGCGACGCTCAGCTGCGCTTGCCGACGGCGTCGCCGATGCGCTCCACCAGCTCGTCGAGCGTCTCCCCCGGATCGACGACGACGGCGACGCCCGGCTCATCGCTCTCGAGGGATTCCAGCGTCGCCAGCTGCGAGTCGAGCAGCGACGACGGCATGAACTCGTGCGACCGCACGCGCACCCGGCGCTCGAGCTCCTCGCGCGGGACGTCCAGCTCGACGAACACGGCATCGGGAGCGGCGAGCAGCAGCCTCTCGCGGTAGCGACGTCGCAGGGCCGAGCAGGCGATCACAGTGCCGGGACTGGCGACGGCGGCGGCTCCGACGGCGTCGAGCCACGGCCAGCGGTCGTCATCGGAGAGCGGATGCCCCTCGGCCATCTTCGCCACATTCGACGCCGGATGCAGGTCGTCGGCGTCGACGAAGGGGCGCCCGAGGTGCGCGGCCAGCGCGGCCCCGACGGCTGACTTGCCGGCTCCCGAGACGCCCATCACGATGATCGTGGGGGTTGCCTCGCCAGGGTGCGACGTCACAGTTCCCCCTGCTCGGCCGTGCCGGCCGGAAGCGGCGTCATCACCGTGACGACGGTGGGCTCGGCGAGGAATCCTCCGACGGCCGCGTCGAGTGCGACGACGGCCGGTCCGGTCGTGTGCGCGTCGAGGTCGGCCCGAGAATCCCACTTCTCGAGCATGGTGATGGTGCCGTCCTCGGCGTCGTGGATGGCATAGAGACGGCATCCACTCTCGGCATGCACGGCGGGGATGCTCGCCCGCAGCGCGGCGACGAGGTTGTCGTGTTGACCCACGCGGGGACGGAAGACGGCAGTGACGACGACGGACATGGATGCTCCTGGCGGTTCGGCCGCCGCCAGCAGACGGCTCCGGCGGCGTGATGGGTGGGTCAGACGGCTGCAGCCGGCGCAGCAGGGGAGATGCGGGGCGCAGCGCTCGAGCGCTGCACGAACTCGGCGTCGATCTCGATGCGCCGTGGCGGCTCGGTGAATGCACCGCGCATCCGCCCGACGGCCACGTCGACCGAGTGCGAGGCGAGCATGTCGATGGGTTGGCGGATCACGGAGAGCGGTGGCGACACCAACTCGGTCCACGGGTTGTCGTCGAAGACGACCACGCTGAGGTCCTCGGGAACGCGGATGCCGACCTGCTTGATGCGCCGCAGCGACGATCGAACCTGCGCGGTGTTGCCCACGATGATGCCCGTGGGCGGATCAGGCAGCGCGAGTAGTGCACTCACGGCGTCGCCGCCGGTGTCGCCCCGGAAGGGGATGGCCCGGATGAGCCTGTCGTCGACGGGGAGCCCGGCATCCGTCATCGCGTGGCGGAAGCCGGCCACGCGTGATCGTCCTGTCGACGTCGTCAGCGGACCCGAGATGAACGCTATGCGCTCGTGGCCGAGCTCGATGAGATGACTCGTGGTCACCTCTGCCGACTGGTCGTTGCGGATGGTGACGACGTCGGCCTCCGGCAGCTCTTCGATCTCACGGTCGACGAAGACCACGTGAACGCCGAGGTCGATGAGCCGCCGCCACCTGTCGGCATTGCCACCGGTCGGCGTGGCGATGACGGAACCGACCGAACGACCGATGAGGGTCTCGATGGACTCCGCCTCGAGGTGCTCGTCCTCCTGGGTGGTGAGCAACACGACATGGATGCCACGGGCCCGCGCCTCCCAGACCACGCGGTCCGCGAGGCGGGCGAAGAACGGGTTGGTGAGGTCCGCGAGCACGAGGCCGATCGTGGTGCTTCCCCGCTGCTGCAGCTCTCGGGCGGCGGCTCGTGGCTGGTAGCCGAGCTGCTCGATCACCTCGACGACCTTGGCGCGGGTCGCTACGGCGACGGGCCCGGATCCCTCGTTGATGACGCGAGAGACAACGGCGACCGAGACGCCAGCTTCGCGCGCTACGTCGCGGATCGTGGCTGGTTTCCGCACGCTTTCCTCCCCTGCGAGTCGATGGCCAGCCTACCGATTTCCGTACGAGGTGTTGACGCCGGTGGAACGCTGGTGGTACAAAAGTGTAACCGTTACCACTTCAACCACCAAATAACGACGAAGGTGTCGCGCCGGACTGATCGGCACGAGGATCCGCCATCGTCGTGCACCACTCAGAAAGGCGATCGTGAACCTTCACCCCCTCCTCCAGCAGCGTGAACGCGAGGGCCGCCCGATCCGTGTCGGCCTCATCGGCGCCGGTCGCTACGGCACCATGTACCTCGCTCAGGCTCGCAACATCCCCGGCATCCACGTGGTCGCCATCGCCGACATCAACGTCGCTCGCGCCCAAGGGGCCTTCGCCCTCGTCGACTGGCCGGCCGACGCCATGGCGGAGTCCATCGAAGAGGCGCTCGCGAACCGCACGACCACGATCGTGGCGGATGCGGCGGCCCTGTTCGACTCCGACATCGATGTGATCGTCGAGGCGACGGGGAACCCCATCGTCGGCGTGAACCACGCGTTGCGCGCGATCGAGACGAAGAAGCACATCATCATGGTCACCGTGGAGGCGGATGCCCTCGCCGGCCCCGCGCTCGCACGTCGCGCCGAAGCTGCCGGAGTGGTCTACTCCATGGCCTACGGAGACCAGCCCGCCCTCATCATGGAACTCGTCGACTGGGCCCGTACCTCGGGATTCGACGTGGTCTGCGCCGGCAAGGGCGCGAAGTACCTCTCGCACTATCACGAGATGAATCCCGACAACGTCTGGGACAACTGGGAGTTCTCGAAGGAGCTCACCGACTCCGGACAGCTCAACCCCTACATGCACACTTCCTTCCGCGACGGCACGAAGGCCGCGATCGAGATGGCGGCCGTCGCCAATGCGGCCGGCCTCGTGCCGTCCGATGACGGCCTCACCTTCACCCCCGGCAACGTCGAGGAGATCGCCACGATCTGCCGCCCGTCGGCCGTCGGCGGGGTACTCGCCAACGGCGGGTCGGTCGACGTCATGTCGAGCGTCACCCGCGCCGGCGACTGGATCCCGTTCAACACCCAGGAGGGCGTCTTCGTCGTCGTCAAGGCCACCAACGCCTACGTCTCCGGGTGCTTCACCGAGTATCCGTGGCACCCCGACCCCACCGGCCAGTACGCCGCCCTCTATCGCCCGTACCACTACGTGGGTCTGGAGCTGAACGTCTCGATCGCGAATGCGGCCCTCCGCGGGATCGCCACCGGAGCCCCGACAGGTTTCCACGGCGACGTCGTCGCCACAGCCAAGAAGGACCTGACGGCCGGGGAGTTCCTCGACGGCGAGGGCGGGTTCACCGTCTGGGGGAAGCTGGTCTCCGCCGAGACGAGTGTGCGCAACCGCCTGCTCCCCGTCGCGCTCGCCCACCACGTCGAGCTCACGCACGACGTGGCGAAGGGCCAGAGCGTGAGCTGGGACGACGTGATCATCGACGAGTCGCTCGCGACAGCCCTCGAACTGCGCCGGGAGACCGAGGCGCTCATCGACGTGGAAGCACTCGCGCTCTAGCGCCGGCGCTACCTCACCGGCCCCGGCGCTCGCGGCGGAGAATGGAACCGGTCACCACCGCGAGCACCACTGCACCATCCCTGGATTCCTTCCAAAGACGAAAGGCAGCACAATGCAGCGACGAACGGGTGCGATCGCACTCCTCGCAATCACGGCCACCGCGGTGCTGGCGCTCAGCGCCTGCACCGCCACCCCCGACGGCGGGACCGCCGGCGGCTCGACCACTGGAGGGGCCGACATCGCCTCCCTGGTGCAGGCGGACACCAAGACCGACATCGAAGAGGTGGAGAAGACCCTCGGCGACCCCGACGTCGGTGACGGCGTCAAGCTCTGCTACGTCACTCGGACCCTTGCAAACGAGTTCTGGGGCTATGAGCGTGACGGCTTCGAGAACGAGGCGAAAGAACTGGGCGTTGACTACCAGACCTTCGCCGTGAACGACGAGGCCTCCATCACGGAGCAGCTCGACAAGGCGCAGAGCGCACTCAATCAGGGCTGCTCGGCCATCCTCGCCTCACCCATCTCGGCGACGGCGCTCGACAGCGTCTTCACCGCCGCCCTCGCCCAGGGCGTTCCGGCCATCGTGCTGAACGATGCACAGGGCACCATCCCAGGCGTCGTGTACGTCGGCCCGGATGCCACGACCATCGGTGAGACGGCGGCGGACTACATCGCCGACAAACTCCCCGACGGCGGCAAGGTCGCCATGATCGAGGGCGACCCCGGATCCTCCAACGCCATCAACCGCGGCAAGGGCTTCAAGGCCGGTCTCGAGAACCACCCGAACCTCGAGCTCGTCGCCTCCCAGAGCGCGAAATGGGACACCAACCAGGCGCAGACAATCGCCACAGCGATGCTCACCGCGAACCCCGACATCAAGGCGTTCTACTCCCAGAACGATGGGATGGCTCTCGGAGTGCAGTCGGCCATCGACGCCAAGGGGCTCACGGGCGAGGTGATCCTGGTCGGAACCGACGGCATCCCGCAGGCCAAGAAGCAGATCGCCGACGGCACCTACACCGCCACGGTCAGTGAAAGGCCGACCACCGAGGGCGCATCGGGCGTGAAGGTCGCGCTGTGGCTGCTCGCGGGCAAGGAGGTGCCGGCCTGGGTCGACGTACCCGCCTTCATCATCGACGAGGCGAACGTGGCCGACTACCCGAACGGCATGCCCTGAGCCGCCCGCCCGCCCGCTTGATCCGCGTTCGACGATGAACTGCACGGAGGAGAACCCATCATGACCGACACCCTGCTCGAGATCAGGAACATCGCGAAGTCGTTCCCGGGCGTCCGTGCCCTCGACGACGTGAGCTTCTCGCTCGGACGCGGGGAGGTGCTCACCCTCGCTGGCGAGAACGGCGCTGGCAAGAGCACCCTCCTCGGGATCATCGGCGGCGCCCTCGCACCGGACAGCGGCTCGGTGTACGTGGACGGCGTGCGGCGCGGTGAGTACTCCCCGCGCCGCGCGCTCGCCGAGGGCGTCGTCATCGCCCATCAGGAACCGGCCGTCGTCCCACAGTTGACCGTCGAGCAGAACCTTCTGCTCGGAAAGACGCGCGGGGAACGGCAGGCTTCGGCCACCCAGGTGGCTGAAGCCCTCGCCGACGTCGCGACGATGGGCTTCCCGCTCGACCGACGGACACCGATGTCGAAGCTCAGCCCAGCCCAGCGGCACGCCCTCACCATCGCCAAGTCCTTCGCATTCGGCGCGAAGATCGTGGCGCTCGACGAACCGACCACCTCGATGGTGGAGCAGAACGTCGAAGCCGTCCTGCTGCGGGTACGCGAGCTCGCCGCCGAACGCGGCGTCGCCGTCATCTTCGTCTCGCACAAGATGCCGGAGGTCATGACCGTCTCCGACCGAGTGGTGGTCCTCCGCGACGGCCGCGTGGGATACGAGTCGTCCATCGCCGACACGTCGACGGAGGAGATCGTGCGCAACATGGTCGGCCGCGAACTACTGGACTTCAGGCGCGAGCATCCGATGGCGGCGGATGCGCCGGTGCTGTTCTCGGCGGCATCCGTCACCCGTCCCGACACCGAGCACACGAACGAGATCGCGGTGCGCCGGGGAGAGATCGTCGGCATCGCCGGCCTGGTTGGATCGGGGCGCACGGAGTTCCTGCGGGCCATCGTGCGGGCCGACCCCGGTTGCGGTGGAGTCATCACCATCGACGGCGTGACGGAGCGCATCCATACGCCGAACGACAGTCGCGACGCCGGTATCGCGTTCATCCCGGAGGATCGCAAGCAGCAGGGCCTCGCCCTGCAGATGCCGGCGTACGCGAACATCTCGCTGACCGCCGCCCCCGACCTCGTGGGCAGGGGACCCTTCCTCAGCGTCCGACGCCAGGTCGAGGTGTCCACCCAGATCGCGCAGTCGCTCGCCCTCAAGCCCGCGAACGTGAAACTCAGGGCGCGCCAGTTCTCGGGCGGGAACCAGCAGAAGCTCGTCATCGCCAAATGGTTGCGACGGGGCTCGAAGGTGTTCCTGTTCGACGAACCCACCAAAGGCGTCGACGTGGGCGGCAAGGCCGAGATCTACGGCCTCATCGACAAGCTCGCCGCTGCAGGCAACGCCATCGTCGTCGTGTCGAGCGACCTGCCGGAGATCATCTCACTCAGCGACCGGGTGCTCGTGATGAGCGGCGGACGCTTCGTCTCCGAGCACCTCGGGGACGACATCAACGAACACAGCCTCGTGGCCAGCGCCATGGGCATCGCGAAGGGAACATCATGAGCAACGACGCTGCGACCACCCGTTCGGGCAGGAAGCTCGACTTCAACTTCCAGGCACTCGGCATCTTCATCGCCGCCGCCGTCATCTTCATCATCTTCGGCATCCTGAGCCCGAACTTCCTCACCCTCGACAATCTGCGAGACGTGGCCGTGTCGGCCTGCGTGAACGCGCTCATCGGCATCGGTCTCACCTTCGTGATCATCACCGGCGGCATCGACCTGTCCGTCGGCTCCATCGCAAGCCTGGTGGGCATGGTGTCGGCGAACATGATGGTGAACTCCGGAGTCGCACCCATCCCCGCCCTGCTGGCAGGGATCGTCGTCGGATTCAGTGCCGGAGTCGTGAACGGCCTGCTCATCACCCTCTTGAAGCTGCCACCGTTCATCGCCACGCTGGGAACCATGAGCGTGTACCAGGGCCTGGCCTACGTCGTCACGAACGGCACGCCCGTCTACAACGTGCCCCAGGAGTTCGTGCTGATGCTCAACAGCTACATCGGCGGCGTTCCCGTGGTCGTCATCATCGTGATCGTCGTCGCCATCCTCGCCTCGCTCCTCCTGCGCCGCACAGTCTTCGGCCAGAACGTCATCGCCATCGGCGGCAGCGAGGAGACTGCGTGGCTGTCGGGCATCCGCGTCAACCGGACGAAGATCATCGTCTATGGGATCTCGGGGGCCCTTGCCGCTCTAGCCGGGCTCGTCCTCGTGGCACGCATCAGTGCCGCCCAGTCCGAAGCCGGCAGTCCGTACCTCCTCACGGCCATCGCCGCGGCTGTGATCGGCGGTGCGAACCTCATGGGTGGCGAGGGCAGGATCACAGGAACTCTCGTCGGAGCGCTCATCCTCGGCGCGCTCACCAACGGCCTCGTGCTGCTCAACGTCCCGAGCTTCTACGAGCAGATCGTCACCGGTCTCGTCGTGATCATCGCCGTCGCTGTCGATCAGGGAAGCAAGGGGTGGCCCATGATGAAGCGTGGGAGCCGCGGCGATCGGGGCAAGCCGATCCCGGCACCGCTGACCTCATCGGTGGCCGCTGTCGGCGGCGAGAGCGTGGGAGCCTCCAAGTGAGTTCAGCGCCCAGCGCGAGTGCGCTCGAGTCGGTCGAGAACCGACGCGTGCTCGTCACGGGCGGTGACGGCCTCATCGGGCGCGCCGTCGTGCGACACCTCGCTGAGGCCGGCGCCATCGTCACCGCACTTGATCGCGGAGCGGAGGACGCCGCGGACCGCGCGACAGCCGCCGGTGCGGCAGCCTATGTCAGGGCATCCGTCATCGACGAGCGGGCCGTGCGATCGGCGATCGCGGGACAGGATGCCGTCGTCCACCTGGCGGGCATCCCCGGCCTCGGCTTCACCGGGGCAGGGGAGATCTACGCTGCGAACGCACTCGGGACATTCCTCGTGTTGAACGCCGCCGCTGAGGCAGGTCTCGCCAAGGCCGTGTTCGCGTCGAGCATCAACGCGTTCGGGCTGCCGTTGAACGCCCGGCCGGTACTCCCATCCCGATACCCGTGGACCGAGGACGAACCCGCGGACATCGCAGATCCGTACTCCCTCTCCAAGCAGGCCAACGAGGAGGCTGCGCTCGCGATCACCCGCTGGTCGGGGCTTCCGATCACGGGACTGCGCTTCCCCCTCGTCCGTGACATCACCGTCGACGGCGGTCGGGTGTTCGCCGGGCACGTCCGTGCGGCACTGCGCGACGACCCACGCCGGCAGGCGTGCGAAGGCTGGACCTACCTCGACGTGTCCGACGCCGCGGTCGCGACGCTGGCGGCCCTCACCCACGACACCCCCTCCTCGCCGGGCATCCTCGTGGCGGCTCCGCGCACCTACCTTCGGCAGGGCACGGACGAGGCGCTGGACGCCGTCGTCCCCGCGGTACCGCGAGCAGCCATCACCGGCAGGGACGTGCCGGTTCGACTCGATCGTGCGCAGACCATGCTCGGCTTCCGCGCGATCGTCGCCCTCGAGGACATCGACCCCGACCTGCTTGCCGACGTGTCGGGTGTCGACGCCTTCGAGAGCGTCGGGAACACCGGGCCCCGATCGTGAGCGCTCCAGCCGTCTCCCTGCTCGGACTCGGTCGGATGGGCGAGCCCATCGCCAGGCGTCTGCTGGCGTCGCTCGGTGAGCTGACGGTCTGGAACCGTTCCATCGGCAAGGCCGACGCTCTGGTCGAGGCCGGCGCTCTGCTCGCTCCGACGCCCGCCGAGGCGGCGGCGACGGTGACCCTCACCGTGCTCACCGATCTCGACGACGTCGAGCAGCTGCTGGGCGGCCCGGACGGGCTGCTCGCGGGCTGGCAGGCGCACGGGGTGGAGCACCCGGTGCTGGTCGTTCACGGCACGGTGTCGCCGGTCGGTATCGCAGCGCTCGGTGCCCGTCTTGCCGATCACGGCGTCGAGGTGGTCGACGCCCCGCTCAGCGGTGGCGTGGCCGGCGCGGAATCGGGAGCCCTCAGCGTGATGGTCGGCGGAGCACCGGATGCGGTCGCGCGCGCCTGGCCGGTGCTGGACGCCGTCGGATCCACGGTGATCCATTTGGGCGCACTCGGAACCGGCGAGACGGCCAAGGCCTGCAACCAGGTGGTCGTCGCTGCGACGGTGACCGCCCTCTCGGAGGCTCTCGTGCTCGCCGATGCCAGCGGCATCGACCGGGGCGCCCTGTTGCGGCTCTTCGAGGGCGGGCTCGGCTCGTCCGAGGTGCTGCGTCAGAAGAAGGAGCGCTGGCTCAGCAGTGACTTCGCCGGCGGCGGCAGTTCGAGCAACCAACTCAAGGACCTGCTGTTCGTGACCGAGACCGCCCGATCCCATGGACTCGTGCTGCCGGTGGCGGTTACGCTCACAGACGTCTTCGAGCGGGCGGTGCGCGACGGCGACGGGGAGCTCGATCACTCCGCCATCGAGCTGTCGATCGCCCGGCTTGCCGCATCCGGAACCGGCGACGAGCCGACATCCCCGCCCGCACTCGACTGAAGGAACCGATGCTCGACCTCGACGTCATCGACGCGCACCACCACCTGTGCGCTCTCAGTTCGGCCTCGTACCCCTGGCTAGAGGGGCCGCGAGTCGATCGCTATCACGGCGACGACGTCCCGCTGAGGCACGACTACCTGCTGGCCGACTATCGAGCGGATGCCGCAGAGCTCGACCTGCTCGGGGGCCGCCTCGTCGGCTCGGTGCACGTCGAGAACGGTGCTGCCGATCCGCGTTGGGAGAGCCGATGGATCGACGGGATCGCCGCCGCCGGACTGCCGAGCGTGCAGGTGGTGAAGGTCGACCTGACGTCGACGGATGCTGCAGACCAGCTCGCCGCTCACGCCTCCCTGCCGTCGGTTCGGGGAGTTCGCGACATCCTGAACTGGCACGTCGACCCGTTCTACGCGCACCGCGACCGGGGTGACCTGATGCGGGATCCGGCCTGGCTGTCGGGCTTCGGGCACCTGGCGTCACTCGGGCTGTCATTCGACCTGCAGGTGTTCCCGCATCAGCTCGAGGACGCCGCGACGCTGGCGGCGGCTCATCACGACGTGCCGATAGTGCTCGACCACGCCGGCATGCCCATCGAGCGCGACGACGACGCGCTGGACTCCTGGAAGCGTGGGATCGCTCTCGTCGCCGCGCAGCCGAACACCACGGTGAAGATCTCGGCGCTGGGCACCAATGATCACCGGTGGACCACCGAGAGCATTCGTCGCATCGTCCTCGACACGATCGAGGTGTTCGGCCCGGAGCGAGCGATGTTCGGCAGCAACTTCCCGGTGGACGGTCTGTACTCGTCGCTGGGGGCGCTCTACGGGGCGTTCGACAGGATCACCGGCGAGTTCACGCGGAGCGAGCGGGAGCGCCTGTTCGCCGGCACCGCCCGGGAGTTCTACAGGATGGCCGGCACTGCCGCTGCTCGCTAGCGGAGTCCGTGGCAGGCGCGCTGCTCGGCGCTCGAACCTCGCTCTGTTGCATCCTGCAACTTAGAGGCGTACTGTTGCACTAAGCAACAGAGAGCGAGGCGCCCCGATGGTCCGTCAACGCGACGAGCACGCAGCGAGCGTGCTGCGCGCCCTCATCCGCATCTCCCGCCGGGGGGTCGCCGATGCCCGCACGGCAGGCATCCGGCTCTCCCTCACCGACCAGTCGATCGTCGCGTTCATCGTCGACAACCCGGGCAGCCGCTCCACCGACATCGCGACCGAGTTCCTGCTGAACCGCTCGACGGTGTCGCGGCAGCTCACGAACCTGGTGAAGCTCGGGGTCGTCCGCGAGGCGACGGATGCCGCAGGCCGCGGCCGCCCGCTCGAGCTCACCGACGCGGGGTGGGACGCCTACCGCGAGAGCCTCGGCATCCTGCAGGACGTCGTCGACGCGCAGATGGGCGACTGGACCGACGACGAGGTCGCCGCCTTCGCGCAGGCACTCGCCAGGTTCAATGCCGCGCGGCCCGCGGCATCCGCCCCTCAGACTCCACAAGAGAACCCAGAGAAGTAAGAAGGAAGCAATGTCAGAACTGACGAAGATCACCGTGCTCGGAACCGGCGTGCTCGGGTCGCAGATCGCCTACCAGACCGCGTTCCACGGATTCGAGGTGGTCGCGTACGACATCAGCAACGAGGTGCTCGAGCAGGCCAAGGCGCGATTCGCCGGCCTCGCCGCGACGTACACCAAGGAGGTGGCGGGAGCCGCGGACGGCAAGGCCGACGAGGCGCTGGCCCGCATCCGTCTCTCAGCCGATCTGGCCGATGCCGTGACGGATGCCGACCTCGTGATCGAGGCGATCCCCGAGAACCTGTCGCTCAAGCGCGACACCTACACGAAGCTCGCGGCCCTCGCCCCCGAGCGCACCATCTTCGCGACGAACTCGTCGACCCTGCTGCCCAGCGACCTCTCGGGCTTCACCGGACGCCCCGATCGCTTCCTGGCGCTGCACTTCGCGAACCACGTGTGGGTGCAGAACACCGCCGAGATCATGGGAACGCCGGCGACGGACCCCGCCGTCTTCCAGACCGTCGTCGACTTCGCATCGGCGATCGGCATGGTGCCGATCGAGATCCGCAAGGAGAAGGCCGGCTACCTGTTGAACTCGCTGCTGGTTCCGTTCCTGGATGCTGCCGGCGAGCTCGTGGTGGGCGGCTACGCCGACCCCGAGACCATCGACAAGACTTGGCGCATCGGCACCGGGGCGCCGCTCGGCCCGTTCCAGATCTACGACATCGTCGGCCTGACCACGGCCTACAACATCTCCTCGCACGGCGGCCCGAAGCAGCAGGCCTTCGCCGCGTACCTCAAGGAGAACTACATCGACCAGGGCAAGCTCGGCACCTCGACGGGCGAGGGGTTCTACTCCTACAAGTAGGGCACCTGCGAGTCTGCAGGATGAGACGGGTCATGGGCGCGCTATGCGCCCGTATCCCGTCTCATCCTGCAAACGGCCCCTGATCAGCGGGATCGTGCGACTCAGCGGAGGTGCTCGCTGAACCACTCCACCGCGAGGGCGTCGTAGGCAGCTGCCGCCTCGGTCTGCGGAGCCGGCTCGATGCCGGGCTCCTCGGCCAGCGCGTGCGCGACGCTCTCCATGAGCTGCAGGTCGGCTCCCGTGGCGACGGCGAACAGGCGGGCCGGCCCCACGAAGGCCGGTTCGTCGTCGAGTCCGACGATGACGCGGAGGGCGGCATCCGTCGCCGTGATCTCCTCGGCTCGGGCGACGAAGTCCATCTCGGCTGCGACCCGCCTGGACTCCGGATGCCACGCGTAGGCGTCGCCGCCGAAGAACTCGGCCATCGCATCGATGTTCGGAGCGAGCTGGAGCATCGGGCTCACGAACACCGCGGCCGAGGCACCCGAGGTGCCGCTCGCGAGCACGCCGGCGGCGACCGCGGATCCGGCGGAGCCGCCCAGCAGGCCGACCGCCGCATCGGGCGACACATCGAAGCGCTCGCACAGCTCGGCGAAGGCGGCAGGGAACTCGGCGACGGCACCCTCGAGGATGGGCGCGAACAACCGCATCACGGCGTCGTCGCCGGCGAGACGCATGATCTCGTCGAAGCCGCCATCCGGCATGCGATCGCCGCTCAGCGGAAGGCCGAGGTAGAGCACCGTCGCATCGAGTCCGGCCAGGGGCAGTGCCGCCGCGAAGGCTGCGGGCGTGCGCGGCGGATCGAGCAGGTGCCACGCCGCGATGACGGGAGCCCCCGTCGTCGAGGTCGCGCGGGCGACGAACGGGACTCCGGTCGACGTCGTACCGGAGATCAGCTCTGATTCGGTCATGACCTCACGCTAGCCCGGGCGTCCGACACGCACGACAGCGGCCTGCGCGGTGCGTGCGCGACGGGAACGCGGCGATTTCCTGCACCTCCGCACCCGAACGCGCGCGAAGGTCCCGCTCCAGTCAGCAACACTGCGCGCCGTATCGGATTCACTGGTCTGAGCCCAGCTGTACTCCCGGAGACGGCGGCTGAACGCAAGGATGTACCCATGAACGCAGCACGCGGAACGACACCTGCCGCCGGAACCCAGACCACCCGCATGCACGAGGTCTCGAAGGAGACCTCCGACATCGTCGACGTGGTTCTCGAGTACTCCCGTCGCCGCATCCTGAGCTCGGACACTCCGCTCGACAAGCCGCTCAGCGCCGTCGAGCTCGACCGACTCGCCGGCCGATCGATCGACGAGAACGGCATCGGCGCCACCCGCGCGCTCGCCCTGTTCGAGCACGTGCTCGCCCCGGCATGCATCACGACGGATCATCCGCAGTACCTCTCCTTCATCCCGTCGGCGCCCACGAAGGCGGCGATCTCCTTCGACCTCGTCGTGTCGGCGAGCGCGCTCTACGGCGGATCGTGGCTCGAGGGTGCTGGCGCCGTGTTCGCCGAGAACGAGGCCCTCGGATGGCTCGCCCGCGAGTTCGGCCTGCCCGAGACCTCGGGCGGCGTCTTCGTGCAGGGCGGAACCCTCGGCAACCTGTCTGCGCTCGTCGCGGCCAGGGAGCGCGCCCGCCTGCGTGTCACCGAGAGCGGCGAGGAGCAGCCGCGACGCTGGGTGATCGTGTGCAGCGCCGAGGCCCACTCGTCGATCGCCTCGGCGGCCCGCGTCATGGACGTCGAGGTCGTTCCCGTCGCCCCGCGGGCCGACGGCGTGCTCACGGGCGAGAGCGTGCGGGGAGCCCTCGTGGAGCACGGGGCATCCGTCTTCGCCGTCGTGGCCACGGGTGGATCGACCAACTTCGGCGTCGTCGACGACATCGCCTCGATCGCCGCCCTCAAGGACGACTTCGAGTTCTGGCTGCACGTCGACGGCGCCTACGGCCTCGCCGCGATGCTGTCGCCGTTGGCCCGGCACAGGTTCGCCGGCGTCGAGCACGCCGACTCGGTGATCGTCGACCCGCACAAGTGGCTGTTCGCCCCGTTCGACGCCTGTGCGCTCATCTACCGCGACCCCGAGACCGGTCGGCGGGCGCACACGCAGCACGCCGAGTACCTCGACACCCTCACCGAGACCAGCGACTGGAGCCCGTCGGACTACGCCGCGCACCTCACCCGCCGCGCGCGCGGACTTCCGCTCTGGTTCTCGCTGGCGACCTACGGCGGCCAGGCGTACCGCGACGCCGTGACGCACTCCATCCAGCTGGCCCTCGACATCGCCGCCGAGATCGAGAAGCGGCCCGGCCTCTCGCTGGTGCGCGACCCGCAGCTCTCCGTCGTGGTCTTCGAGCGCGACGGATGGGCCAAGGCCGACTACGACCGGTGGTCGGCGCGCCTGCTGAACGAGCAGCACGCCTTCGTGACGCCGTCGTCGCATGCCGGTCGCCCGAACGCGCGCTTCGCGATCATCAACCCGCTGACGACGTTCGAGCACCTGATCGGCATCCTCGACACGATGGAGTGAGTCGGCTCAGGCAGCGGTCGGGGCCAGGCGCAGCAGCCTGAACTCCTCGCGGTTCAGCAGCCGCAGAATCGCCGCGCGCGGGCCGCCGAATGCCCGCAGGCCGGCATCCGTCGCGTAGGGCTCGATCGAGCCGATGCTGTACTCGCGACCGCCGGAGATGATGACGCAGGAGCCGGCGGCCACGATGTTGCGGTACCAGTTGACGCCGTCGCCGTAGGTGAGCTCGGCGACGAAGCCGTTGGGCACACGCGCCAGGATGAGCGGAGTCTCGAAGGTGCGTCCGCTGGAGCGGCCCACGTGGCGCACGAGCGAGAACGGACCGTGACCCCAGCGGGCGAGCCTGAGGGTGAGCCTGTTGAGGGTGTTCTTCAGCACCCAGAGGAATCCGCGCTTCACCCGCCCCGTCGCCATGGAGCCAGCCTCGCATCTCGCGGGCGTGCGCGTCGAGGGTGTCGGCGGGTGCGTTCACAGGATGAGCGGTGTGTTCACAGGACAGGAGGTGCGTTTGCAGGATGAGACCGCCGATGGGTGCTGTGGAGCACCCAAGGCGGCCGTGGTCCTGTAAACGTGAGGTGCAGGGCTCGGCGGGCCGGCGCTGGTCGGCCCTGCTCAGCCGAACATCAGGGCGAGCGCTGGCGTCAGCTGCGTGACGGCGACAGCCCCGATGGCGACGGCCCCGGCACCGACCCAGATGGCGCGCACATCGCGAGCGGTGCGCACCTCCTGCTGCAGGGTGGCGAACTGGTCGAGGTTCGCGTGGGCGAGCGCCTCGGCGCCGTTCTCGTGCCAGGTCGACGGATGCTCCGCCGCCGCGACGACGGGCGCTGTCGCGAGAGCCGGTGTGCGGCGCCGGCGCTTCAGCCAGCGCACGAGTTGGGTGTCGGCCAGCACCATCACGTCGCTCGGCAGCTCCTTGACCGTGATGGACTTCGCGCCGACGACGGCGATGACGGGGCGCACCACCACGTCCATCCCGGTGGCGGCGCTGAGCAGGCGCGTGGCCCGTTCGGCCTCGTGCCGGGAGTTGCGCAGGTGATCGGTCGGCTGGCCGTTCACCAGGAGCTTCCGTGCCCCGACCCACACGCGGGCGTCGTCGTGGTGCTTGGTGTTGATCGTGTAGACGCCGGACGGGCCGATGACGATGTGGTCGATGTCGCTCTCACCGCGGCCGACGGGCACGGAGTGCAGCACCGTCCACCCCGACCCGAGTTGCTTGAGGCGGCCCGCGACGGCGAGTTCGCCCAGTGCTCCGAGGTACCAGCTGCGGGACTCCTCCGACAGTGGACTGCGTCCGAAGACTCTGGCGAGACGACCGCGGTCGGGAACCTGGGACTGCTCGGCCAGGCACCGGGTGATGACGGAGGCTCCGGCCGCGCGACTGCGCAGGGAGGTCGCTGCGTTGCGTGCAGGGCCGACCTCGGGGGAGAGAGCCGTCATCGGAGCCTTTCAGGGGTCAGACCCTTGAGGTTACGGATGCGCGCGGGCCCGCGGAAACCCCCGTTCGCGGGCGGCTGGCGGTGATTCCGCGGCAGAGACCGCGACTAGAAGACGATGCTGAGGTGCGGGGTGCGCTCGGCGGCGAACAGGCGATCGGCCAGGGCGAGGGTCTCGAGGCTCTCGGCCGCGATCAGGCCGGCAGCGGCGAGCACCGTGGGGCGGATGCCGCCCAGGAGGATCGCGCCGAGCTGGTTGACCGCGAGGGTGAGCGTGGCGGTGGCCTCGGTGGTGGCGCCGGTGGCGCCGGCCGCGCCGGTGCCGGCATCCGGAACTGACGTCACCCGCGTCACCGACGCCGATCCGTCGGCGCCGACCTCGAGGCTGAAGCGGCCGCCCGCGAAGCCGAGGGCGTCGGTCACCTCGAGCTCGAGCCGGCCGGCGGCGCCGAAGCGCCGGCTCTCGAGCGCTGCGATGGGATCGAGCACCCGCACCCAGAGGAAGTCCTCGACCTCGCTCCATCGCACGGCGCGGGAGTCGGCCAGCAAGAGCGGCAGCGGTTCGTCGATCGACCGATGACGGGCACGGATGCTGGTCACGAGGTCGTGCTCGAGCAGGAACTTCCACAGCCCGTTGTAGGCGTCATCCGTCGCAGCAGTGAAGTGCTCGACCTCGAGCCGCACCACGTCGGGCTCCTGCTCCACGAGCCTGAACGCGACGATGCCCTGGGCGGTACCGTCGGCGTCGTCGTAGCGGGCCGTACGGATGGAGCGGCCGCGGTCGCTGTCGGGGTCGATGAGTCCGAAGTGCTGGTCGAACCTGCCGCCCCATCGGTCGATCTCACCGGGAGTGCGGCGCACGGCGCGCGCCGAGATCTCTTCGACGACAGCCCGGGCGGATGCCGCCTCGACGAAGTGCACGCGGCCCTGCGGCGTCGGTCCGGTCCATTCCACACGGCGGCGGTCGACCTCGAGCGTGGCGACCGAGGTGGCCGGAGCGTAGCCGTAGCGACTGTAGATGGTGGCCTCGCTCGCGGTGAGGATGGCCAGCGGCACTCCGGCCGCGTGGGCCGTGCGCAGTTCGCCCTCCATGAGGGCGCGCGCGATGCCGCGTCGGCGATGGGTGGCGGCGACGGTGACGGAGCTCACGGCCCAGGCCGGAGCGATCGCCGGACCCGGGACCGTGAGCTCGGCGACCCAGGTGCTGACCGTCGCGACGGGCACGGCGGCATCCGGGATCGTGTCGTCCCAGACGCCGGTGGTGCGACGGTAGGCGAGGTTGGCGAAGTTCGCGTCGATGGTGGTGTCGGAGAGGCGGCTCTCGTGGAAGCCGCGCGCATCGGCCTGGTCCCAGGCCGCGAAGGCGGCCCGGTCCGTGGTGTCGACGAGGCCGTACCGCAGGCCGCCGGCGGCGAGGGCCGCCGCGGATTCGGTGTCGACGGGAAGGAGGCGGGCGTCGGCGGTCATGTTTCGAGCCTAGCGAGAGCTTCGGCCGCCGACTCCTCGGAGCCTGAGCGGGCGGTAACAGACCCCGATGCTCCGGATGCCCGCGGATAGACTCGGCGCGTGAACGCGCCCGGAACCATCGCACCCTCGGCAGCGGCATCCGCAGCCCCCAGATTCGCCCTCGACATCGGCGCCGTGCCGCGGCCCGCGCGTTCCGAGGCGCTGCTCGAGGCACTGCGCAGCCGGGTGGTCATCGCCGACGGCGCCATGGGCACGCAGCTGCAGGAGTTCGAGCCGACCCTCGACGACTACCAGCAGCTCGAGGGCTGCAACGAGATCCTCAACGTGAGCCGTCCCGACATGATCGCGGCGATCCACGACGCCTATCTCGCCACGGGCATCGACGCCGTCGAGACCAATACCTTCGGCGCCAACTGGTCGAACCTCTCCGACTACGGCATCGACGACCGCATCCGCGAGCTCGCCCGGGAGGGTGCGCGCATCGCCCGGGAGCGGGTGGAGGCCGCTGAGAGTGAGGACGGCCGCATCCGCTGGGTGCTGGGATCGATGGGCCCCGGCACGAAGCTGCCGAGCCTCGGCCACACCACCTACGACCACCTCAAGGAGACCTTCGCCCTGCAGGCGCACGGCCTCATCGATGGCGGCGCCGACGCCTTCCTCATCGAGACCTCGCAGGACCTCCTGCAGACCAAGGCCGCCGTGAACGGCTGCAAGCAGGCGATCGTGGAGAGCGGCATCCGCCTGCCCATCTTCGTCGAGGTCACCGTCGAGACCACCGGCACCATGCTCATGGGAAGCGAGATCGGCGCAGCGCTCACGGCCCTCGAACCTCTCGGCGTCGACGCCATCGGGCTCAACTGCGCCACAGGCCCCGCCGAGATGAGCGAGCACCTGCGCCACCTGTCGAAGCACTCCACCGTGCCCGTCGTGTGCATGCCGAACGCCGGCCTGCCCGTGCTCGGCACGCACGGCGCCAGCTATCCGCTCACCCCCGTCGAACTCGCGACGGCGCATGAGCAGTTCGTGCGCGAGTTCGGCCTGTCGTTGATCGGCGGATGTTGCGGCACGACGCCGGCGCACATGCGCGCCGTCGTGGAGCGGCTGCACGGCACCGGCGCCGGCGCGACCCCGGTGGCGCCCGCCGCCCGCGTCATCGAGGAGGAGGCCGGTGTCGCCAGCCTCTACCAGCACGTCTCCTTCGACCAGGACGCCTCCTACCTCGCGATCGGGGAGCGCACCAACGCCAACGGCTCGAAGGCCTTCCGTGAGGCGATGCTGGAGGAGCGCTGGGACGACTGCGTGGAGATCGCGCGCAACCAGATCCGCGTCGGCGCGCACCTGCTCGACGTCTGCGTCGACTACGTCGGCCGCGACGGCGTGGCCGACATCCGTGAGGTGGTCTCGCGACTCGCGAGCGCGTCGACGCTGCCGCTCGTCGTCGACTCCACCGAGCCGCCCGTGCTGCGGGCCGGCATGGAGCTCATCGGCGGCCGGCCCACCGTGAACTCGGTGAACTTCGAGGACGGCGACGGCCCCACCTCGCGCTTCGGCCGCATCATGCCGCTGGTCGCCGAGCACGGCGCAGCGGTCGTGGCCCTCACCATCGACGAGGAGGGCCAGGCCCGCACCGCCGACGACAAGGTGCGGATCGCGTCCCGCCTCGTCGACACCCTCGTGGGCGAGTGGGGCATGCGGGTCGAGGACATCATCGTCGACGCCCTCACCTTCCCCATCGCCACGGGCCAGGAGGAGACCCGTCGCGACGGCATCGAGACCATCGAGGCGATCCGGCGCATCACCGCGAAGTACCCCGGCATCCACACCACCCTCGGCGTCTCGAACGTGTCGTTCGGCCTCAACCCCGCCGCGCGTTCCGTGCTGAACTCGGTGTTCCTGCACGAGGCCGTCGAGGCGGGCCTCAGCTCCGGCATCATCGACGCCGCCAAGATCGTGCCGCTGGCCTCCGTGCCCGAGGACCGCCGCAAGGTCGCCCTCGACCTGGTCTGGGATCGCCGCGAGTACGACGCCGAGGGCACCCTGGTCTATGACCCGCTGGAGAAGATGCTCGACCTGTTCGCCGGCGTCGACACCGCCGCGCTCCGCGACCAGCGCGCCCACGAGCTCGCCGCCCTGCCCGTGGGCGAGAGGCTCGAGCGTCGCATCATCGACGGCGACGCCAAGGGACTCGAGGGCGACCTCGACCTGGCCCGGGCCGACGGCATGAGCGCCCTCGGCATCGTCAACGACCACCTGCTCGAGGGCATGAAGGTCGTCGGCGAGAGGTTCGGCTCCGGTGAGATGCAGTTGCCGTTCGTGCTGCAGTCCGCCGAGGTGATGAAGGCCGCCGTCGCTCTCCTCGAACCGCATATGGAGAAGACGACCGACGCCGGCAAGGGCCGCATCGTGCTCGGCACCGTGCGCGGCGACGTGCACGACATCGGCAAGAACCTCGTCGACATCATCCTGACCAACAACGGCTACGAGGTGATCAACCTCGGCATCAAGCAGCCCATCGCCGACATCATCAAGGCGGCTGAGGAGCACGACGCCGACGTGATCGGCATGAGCGGGCTGCTGGTGAAGTCGACCGTCGTGATGAAGGAGAACCTGCTCGAGCTCAACTCCCGCGGCCTCGCCGGCCGCTGGCCCGTGCTGCTCGGCGGCGCCGCCCTCACGCGGGCCTACGTGGAAGACGACCTCGCCGGCCTGTTCGACGGCACCGTGCGCTACGCCCGCGACGCCTTCGAGGGCCTCGCGCTCATGGAGCCGCTCGTGGCCATCGCGCGCGGGGCGGATCCGGCATCCGTCGGCCTGCCCGCATTGAAGAAGCGCATCCATCGCGAGGGCAGCCTGCTCACGCTCACCGAGCCCGAGGACATGCCGACCCGGTCGGACGTGGCGACGGATGCAGCCGTTCCCGTTCCGCCGTTCTGGGGCACGCGCATCGTGCGCGGCATCGCGCTCGCCGACTACGCGGCGTTCCTCGACGAGCGCGCGACCTTCATGGGCCAATGGGGCCTCAAGCCCGGTCGCGGTGACGGCGCGGCCGGCTACGAGGAGCTCGTGCAGACCGAGGGGCGGCCGCGGCTGCGCTACTGGCTCGACCGCATCCTCGCCGAGGGCATGCTCGACGCCTCCGTCGCCTACGGCTACTTCCCCGTCGTGAGCGAGGGCGACGACATCGTCGTGCTGAACCACGGCGACGATCCGACGGGTGTGCTCGGGGTCCCCGGGCTGCTGGCGCCCGACGGCGGGTCGGACGGAGCTCTCGGCTCCGACCGCCTGCGCTTCCACTTCCCGCGGCAGCGCCGCGACAGGCACCTGTGCCTGGCCGACTTCGTGAAGCCGCGCTCGTCGGGCCTCGTCGACGTGATGCCCGTGCAGCTGGTGACGGCCGGCGCCCACATCGACCAGGTCACGGCGAAGCTGTTCGCCGAGAACAAGTACCGCGACTACATGGAGCTGAACGGCCTCGTCATGCAGCTCACGGAGTCCCTCGCCGAGTTCTGGCACGGCCGCATCAGGTCGGAGCTGGGCTTCGCGGCCGAGGACCCGAACGACGTCGCCGGCCTTTTCAAGCTCGAGTACCGCGGTGCGCGCTTCTCGCTCGGCTACCCCGCCTGCCCCGACATGGAGGACCGCCGCAAGGTGGTCGAACTGCTCAAGCCCGAGCGGATGGGCGTGGAGCTGTCGGAGGAGCTGCAGCTGCATCCGGAGCAGTCGACCGACGCGTTCGTGTTCCACCACCCCGAGGCGAAGTACTTCTCGGTGTGAGTGTTCCGATGGCAGAGGGACCGCGAAGCGGCCCCGAAGCAGAGGAACCACTCGGGAGCTTGGCACGCCGCAGCGCGGCGAGCACGGCAGGTCCCGCCACGACGATGCCGACCACACTGGTGACGGCGCGCAGGGTGTCCCAGGTGAGCGTCGACGTCACGAGCGAGTAGAGCAGGAACGAGCTCGCGTTCTGCGCGACGGATGCCCCGGGAACATAGGCGATGTCGGATGCCGTCCCGACGGCGAACGGCCAGAACCACAGGTTCATCACGAGGCCGAAGGCGTAGGACGCGACGGCTCCGTAGACGGCGAGCACGGTGATCTCGAGCGCGCGGCCGTGTCGACGCATCCGGGCTCGCTGCATCCGGAACCGGGGGAGGAGTCCGGCGCCGGCGCCGACCCAGCCGCAGGCGAACATCTGGAACGGCGTCCACGGGCCGAAGCCGCCCCACATCGTCGACGAGAGCGCGATGGTGAGCACGCCGAGCAGGAAACCGAAGCGGGCGCCGAACGCACGTCCCGCGAGGATGAGCAGCACGAAGAGGGCCTCGACGCCGCCGACGCCGGTGCTGGCTATGCGCACGGCGGCACCGATGGCCGTCAGGGTGCCGAGCATGGCGAGGGTCTTGGCCGAACGCACAGCGCCGTCGAGCGCCAGGGCGACGGCGACGAGGACGAACGGCAGCAGCGCTATCGCGGCGAACGGGGCTGCCGCCTGCGCCTGCGCGGGCAGCGCCGGGACGAGCAGCGGCCAGGCGAACGCGGCGGCCGCGACGAGCGATCCGGCGACGAGGACGAATGACTGCCAGCGGGGGCTCGCGCTCGCAGCCGCCCTCGTGCTGCCGCTCCGGCTCGCGCTCGGTCGTCGGGTCCTGCCCGCAGTCGCGCTTGGCTGGCCGCTCGCCTTGAGGCGTCCCCTTTCGCTCGCAGTCGCGGCCGATGGCTCCCTCCCGCTCGCAGAGGCAGTGACTGAGTCGCCGCCCTTCCCGCTCGCAGAGGCAGCGACGGAGTCGCCGCCGAAGCGGAGGGACCCGGCGCCGGCATCCTCGGCTTCAGCGCGCTCGCTGCGCTCCCGTGCTTCTGCCAGCGGATGTCCCAGCTGCCCGTCGCTCATCTCGAGCGCACGATCGGAGACCTCCGCTGCGAACGCGCGATCGTGGCTGGCGATGACGACGGCGCATCCGCTCTCCGCCGCCGTCCGCAATGCACCGGCCACCTGGTCGCGGGCGAGCTCATCGAGTCCGCGTGTCGGCTCGTCGACCAGCAGTACCCGCGGCGCTGCCGCCAGCTGGATGGCGATGGCGAGCAACCGGCGCTCCCCGGTCGAGAGATCGCGCGGATGCCGCAGCGAATGTCCGCCCGGCACCGAGCCCGACAGCGACTCGAACAGCCGCTGGGTCGTTCCGCGCTGCACGTCGGCCGAGCTGTCGGCCCGTCGGCACTCCTCGGCGACGGTGGTGGAGAACAGGAGGTCGTCGGAGGCGTCGGGCACGAGGGCGACCGACATCCGTCGCAGTCGAGCTGTTAGGTCGGCGACGTCGGCGCCGTCGATGGAGACGGTTCCGGATGCCGTCGGCAGGGCCACCGCCTGCAGCAGGCTCGACTTCCCGGCGCCGTTCGGGCCGGTGATCGCTGTGATCTCCCCGGACGCCAGCGTGAAGGAGGCGTCGATCACGGCGAGGTGGCCGGCGTGGGCGACCGAGACGCCACTGATGCGGGCGATCGTGCTGCCGGATGCCGCACTCGCGTTCGCGCCGGCCGTCGGGTTGGCAGCCGCCATGGTTTCTGCGCCGCGCTGCTGAAACTCGGATGGCGCGGCGGGGGAACTGGGGCGCGGCTCGCTGGCGGCCAGCTGACCGTCCGCGATCGACAGCACCGCGTCGGCCACGTGCGCCAGTTCGCCCACGCGGTGCTCGGCGACGATGACGCAGACGCCGGCCTCGTGCGCCAGCGTTCCGAGCAGCTCGGCGATGCGCGACCTGGCGTCGAGGTCGAGGTCGGCGAGCGGCTCGTCGACGAGCAGCAGCGTCGGCTGCTCGATGACCGCCGCCGCGATGGCGACGAGCGTCGCCTCTCCGGCCGAGAGGGCGCGGATGTCGCGGCCGACGAGATGCTCGATGCCCACGTGCCGCGCCACCTCGCGCACCCGCGCCGCCACGATGACGGGCGCGACTCCGCGCACGTCGAGGGAGAAGCCGATCTCGTCGGCCACGCTCTCGCTGGCGAAGCCGAGTCGCGGCTGTTGCAGCACGACCCCGACGAAGCCGGCGGTGTCGCGCGGAGGGACGGCCGCCCGGTCCACACCACCGATCTCGATCAGGCCACTCGCCTCGCCGCCGTCGACGTGGGTGAGCAGACCGCTCATGGCGTGCAGCAGCGAGGTCTTGCCCGACCCCGTGGGCCCCGCGATGACGGTGAGGGTGCCGGTGGAGAGCGCGAGGTCGATGGAGTGCAGCATCCGTCGCCCGTCGAAGCCGATGGAGACGTCGCGCAGGACCACAGGCCTGTCGCAACCGCCGTCGACAGGGCGGGTCGACGCGAAGCCGCGCACCTCCATGGTGGCGGCCACGGCGACGGCGCGTTCGACAGTGCGCTCGAAGATCGGCACCAGCAGCGAGGCGAGGCCGCGCTCGGCACGCAGGCGGCGGGCGCGGCGCACGGAGGTCACGGCATCCGTCAGCCCCGGAAAGGTCGCCCAGGCGATCACGAGGGTGCGGGCGATGCCCCGGAACGGGCCGCGCCGGGCGCCACGCGCGAAGAGGCGCGAGACGTCGACGACGGCGTTGAGAACGCCGAACGCGAGGATCACGAGCGCTAT
Organism: Leifsonia sp. Leaf264; assembly: GCF_001422325.1. Classification (GTDB taxonomy): domain Bacteria; phylum Actinomycetota; class Actinomycetes; order Actinomycetales; family Microbacteriaceae; genus Orlajensenia. The sequence continues at coordinate 354,426 of NZ_LMMR01000006.1, read as the reverse complement.
CGGCAAGGCGCTCTCGACGGCCACGACGATGCCGCCGGTGGTGATGGGGCCGAACAGGGTGACGTGGGCGAACGGCGGCGGCAACCGCACGCTCGGCAGGTCGATGAGGAGGAGGCCGGAACCTCCCAGCCCGTTGAACAGGGCCCGATACGCCAGGCGCAGCGCGATGAAGCCGACGGCGAGGATCGCCGCGGCTCGCAGCGGTGCAGCACGGAAGCGGAGCATCAGGGCCTCAGCATCGCATCATCGGGCGCGCGTCACAGCCCGGACGGGGCCGAGTGCGGTTACGCGGCGGGTGCCGCGGGCTCGTCGTTGAGGGTGAACAGCAGCTCCACCGAATCGCCGGGAGCGAGCTGCAGGGTTCCGAGGCCCTCCTGCGCGTACGCCCATTCGCCGCCCGCCGGCTTCACCCAGAGCGACCAGTAGGCGAACGCGGCCGGCATGCCCTCGCACTTCTCGACGTAATCCGTGCCGTCGGCGGCGGTGATCGGCTCGTCCTCGGACGGCACGCCGTTCACGCGGCAGACCACCTGGTCGCCGTACTCGTCGGTGCCCTCAGTGGTCACATCCGCCTGCTTCAGGGCCTCGGATGCCGCGATCGGGGCCGTCGCATCGATGCACGCCGTGGTGGACGGGTCATCGGCGGTCTCGAGGTTGCCGGCGTCGACGATGACGGCGACCCCGGTGCAGTCACCGATCGGTTCGGCGGAGGCCGACGCGGCAGGTGAGCTGGTGGTCGGCGCTGAGGAATCGGTGCCGGACCCGCTGCAGGCGCTGAGGGCGAGCAGGGCGAGTCCGGCGACGGCGGCGAGCGTGGCACGAGTGGCGAGGCGGGTCGTCATGCTCCCAGCGTAGGGGCGGCGGTGGGCGTGTTACCTCCCGCTCGGCGAGGCGGGCGGGCGGGAACGGACGAACGCCCCGCCCGATCCGAGGGGATCGAGCGGGGCGTTCGGTGTTCGTGCCTACTGCGAGCTACGCGTTCTGCTCCGCGTTGCGCTTGGGCAGCACCCAGCCCGGACGCACGAAGTGGCAGGTGTAGCCGTTGGGGTAGCGCTCCAGGTAGTCCTGGTGCTCGGGCTCGGCCTCCCAGAACGGTCCGGCCGGCGTGACCTCGGTGACGACCTTGGCCGGCCAGAGGCCCGAGGCGTCGACGTCGGCGATGGTGTCCTCGGCGACGGCGGCCTGCTCCTCGGTCAGCGGGAAGATCGCCGACCTGTAGCTGGTGCCGATGTCGTTGCCCTGGCGGTTGCGCGTGGTGGGGTCGTGGATCTGGAAGAAGAACTCCAGCTGGTCACGGTACGAGGTGACCGTCGGGTCGAAGACGATCTCGATGGCCTCGGCATGGCTGCCGTGGTTGCGGTACGTCGCGTTCGGAACGTCGCCGCCCGTGTAGCCGACGCGCGTGCTGATCACTCCGGGACGGCGGCGGATCAGATCCTCCATGCCCCAGAAGCATCCGCCCGCGAGGACGGCCGTCTCGGTGGTGGCGGGTGTCGTGGTCATGAGTTCTCCTTCGTGGTGGATGCTGCGGCGCCGTCGGCGTCGGTCTCGAACAGGCCCCGGAATTCACCGTAGCCCTGCTCCTCGAGCTCGGCGAGTGGGATGAAGCGCAGTGACGCCGAGTTCATGCAGTAGCGCAGGCCTCCGGCATCCGCGGGCCCGTCGTCGAAGACGTGTCCGAGGTGGCTGTCGGCGCCGGAGGAGCGCACCTCGACGCGCTTCATGAAGAGCGTGCGGTCGGTGTGCTCGGTGACGACGTCAGGGCTGATCGGCTTGGTGAAGCTCGGCCATCCGGATCGCGAGTCGTACTTGTCGATCGAGGTGAACAGCGGCTGGCCCGAGACGACGTCGACGTAGAGCCCGGCGTCGTGGTTGTTCCAGTACTCGTTGCGGAAGGCGGGCTCTGTGCCCTCGTCCTGCGTGACCTTGTACTGGTTGGGGGTGAGGCGGGCGAGGGCCTCGGGAGTCTTGCGGTAGTCCTGTGACACGTGCTCCTCCTTCTGCTGGCGACGCTGGCTGCGGCGCCCGACACCTATGTATTTCGGTGCCACCTAGGAGAACGGATGCCGCGGGCCTGCTGTTCCGCCGGGGCTGGGAGCGCGCTGTGAGTTGTGGGACGTCGGCGCCGATGAGCGCCGAGTCTGCAGGATGAGACGGGACATGGGCGCATATCGCGGCCATGTCGAGCGTGGTCCTGCGAACTCACGGAACGACGAGGCGGAGTGCACGCAGTGTTACGCTCGGGTGGGACAAACCGTCTGGTCGGTCTGTAGCATGATGGCGAACGGATGCCAGGCAGCAGCGTACGCGCGTACTCGAAGGGGAGCACATGCAGAGGTTCGACGGCCGGGTGGCTCTGATCACCGGCGGCAGCAGGGGCATCGGGCTCGCCATAGCGAAGCGGCTGGTGAGCGAGGGCGCGCAGGTCGTCATCACCGGGCGCAAGCAGGAGTCGCTGGACGCGGCGCTCGCCGAGCTGAACGCGATCGGCGGCGCTGCCACGGACAGTGCCACGAACAGTGCCACGAGCAGGGCCACGAACAGGGCCACCGCCGTGGCCGGCAAGGCCGACGACCCCGAGCACCGCGCCGCCGTGTTCGCGCACATCGCCAAGCAGCACGGCCGCCTCGACCACCTGGTGAACAACGCCGGCATCAACCCGGCCTACGGGCCCGCGCTCGAGATCGAGGCGTCGATCGTGCGCAAGATCCTCGAGGTGAACGTCGTCGCCGCCCTCGAGTGGACCCGCGACGCCGTCGGCGCCGGGCTCAGCACCTCCATCGTCAACCTGTCGTCGATCTCGGCGCTGTCCGCCGCTCCCGGCATAGCGTTCTACGGCGTCTCCAAGGCCGCGCTGGTGAACCTCACCCTGCAGCTGGCGCACGAGTTGGCCCCGGGCATCCGCGTGAACGCCGTCGCCCCGGCCGTGATCAAGACGGCCTTCGCCCGCGCACTCTACGAGGGCCGGGAGGAGCAGGTGGCCGCCGAGTACCCGCTGCAGCGCCTCGGCGTACCCGACGACGTCGCCGGCCCTGTCGCGTTCCTGCTCTCCGAGGACGCAGCGTGGATCACCGGCCAGACGATCGTGATCGACGGTGGCGGCAGCATCCGCCCGGTCGGATGACCCACAGAACCAGCGAGGATGAACGCATGAGAGAAACCAGTGTCGTCGACGACGTGACCCGGGCCGCCGTCGAGCTGTTCGCGGCCCAGGGCTACGCGAACACCAGCGTGCAGCAGATCGTGGAGGCCGCCGGTGTCACCAAGGGCGCGATGTACCACTACTTCCAGTCGAAGGACGACCTGCTCTTCGCCATCTACGAGCGGATGCTGTCCCTCCAGAAGGCGCACCTCGACGAGATCGTCGCGAGAGGCGGAGCCGTCGACGCCGTGCTGCGCGCGGTCTGCATCGACGTGATCGAGACCTCGATCGACTTCCTGCCGGAGGGCACGGTCTTCTTCCGCAGCCAACACATGCTTTCGCAGCCGCGCCAACAGGAGGTCACCCGCCGCCGGCGCGACTACAACGACGAGTTCAGCGCGCTCATCGAGGCCGGGCAGCAGCAGGGGCTGTATCGCACCGACGTGCCGCGGCCCGTGCTCATCGCCCACTTCTTCAGCGACCTGCACTACCTCTCGCAGTGGTACTCGCCTGAGGGTCCGGAAGGCAAGACGCTCCTCGCCGAGCAGCTCACCGAGCTGTACCTGCGGAGCATCGCGGCAACGGATGCCGCATCGGGGAGCGCGGCCACGGAGCGGGTCGATGCCTGAGCCGGCCACGATGCGCGCCTGGCAGGTCATGCGGAACGGCGAGCCGAGCGACGTGCTCGAGCTGCACGATGTTCCGGTGCCCGTGCCGGGCGCCGGCGAGGTGCTCGTGAAGGTGCGCGCCGTGGCGGTGAACTTCCCCGACGTGCTGCTCGCCCGCGGCGAGTACCAGGTGCGCCCGGAGCCACCGTTCACCCCGGGCATCGAGTTGAGCGGCGAGATCGTCGCGATCGGTGCGGCGACGGATGCCGCGACGGATGCCGCGGACCCGTCGGCAGCCGGCGCCGAGGTCGGCGCGCTGAGCGTCGGCGACAGGGTGGTCGCCACGAAGATCGGCGTGCTCGCGGAGTACGCCGTGCTGCCGGCATCCGATGTGCATCCGACTCCGCACAGCCTGAACGACGTGCAGGCGGCGGGACTCATGATCGCGTACCAGACGGCGTGGTTCGCGCTGCATCAGCGCGCGCGGCTGCAGCCCGGCGAGACCGTGCTCGTGCACGCGGCGGCCGGAGGCGTCGGGAGCGCCGCGGTGCAGCTGGCCGTCGCGGCCGGCGCCAGGGTCATCGGGGTGGTCGGCAGTGCCGGCAAGGCCGGGGTCGTTCGTGACGCCGGTGCCGAGCTCGTGATCGTGCGCGGTGACGAGGATGTCGCCGCGCTGGTGAACGAGGCCACTGGAGGACGCGGCGCCGATGTCGTGTTCGATCCGGTCGGCGGCGACAGCTTCGAGCGCTCGACCAAGTGCATCGCCTTCGAAGGGCGCATCGTGGTGGTCGGCTTCGCCGGAGGCACGGTTCCGACCGTGCGCGCGAACCACGCCCTGGTGAAGAACTACAGCGTGCTCGGGCTGCACTGGGGGCTCTACCCGGTGAAGGATCCCGGGCTCGTCGCCCGGGCTCACGCCGAACTGGTGGCGCTCGCCGACGCCGGCGCCATCTCGCCGCTGGTCGGGGGAGTCGTCGACTTCGCGGATGCGCCGACGGCCATCCAGGAGCTGGCCGGCGGGCGGACCGTCGGGCGACTCGTGGTGCGGGTGACGCCATGACGGAACTCGAGGGGCGCGTCGCGCTCGTCACCGGCGGAGCCCGCGGTCTCGGCGAGGCCTACGTGCGAGCACTGCACGCTGCCGGCGCCAGGGTCGTGATCGCCGACCTTCTGGTCGAGGAGGGCGCTGCTCTCGCCGCCGAGCTCGGCGAGCGGGCGGTGTTCCAGGCCTTGGACGTGACCGACGAAGCGGGATGGGAACGCGTCGTGGCGGCATCCGTCAGCGCCTTCGGATTCGTCGACGTGCTGGTGAACAACGCGGGCATAGCGAATGCGGCACCGATCGAGCACCTCACGCTGGCCAAGTGGAACGCCGTGATCGCCGTGAACCTCACCGGGGTGTTCCTCGGCTGCCGCGCGGTCGTGCCGCAGATGAAGGCGCAGGGCACCGGGTCGATCATCAACATCTCCTCGGTCGAGGGGATGCGGGGCTCGCCCGGACTGCACGGCTACACGGCGTCGAAGTTCGGCGTGCGCGGGCTCAGCCAGTCGCTCGCGGTCGAGCTGGGGCCGGCGGGCATCCGGGTGAACTCGGTGCATCCGGGGCTGATCCTCACCGACATGACCACGCGCATCGACCCCGCGCGGATCGACATCCCGCTCGGCAGGCCCGGGGTCCCCGATGACGTCGCCGGCACCATCGTGTTCCTGGCGAGCGACGCCTCGCGCTTCACCAGCGGCGCCGAGTTCGTGGTCGACGGCGGCATGATCGCCGGTATCCCGCACCACTGACCTCCCACCCGGAGGGGCCGCGGGGTTAGCCTGAAGGCGGTACGCGCTGGAGCGTGCCGAACAGGGGACCGATCATGAGAACCTCGCTCCGGATGCTGCTCGCCGGCATTCTCTCCATCGCCTGCGTGACCGCGCTGCTGACGCTGCCGGCCGATGCCGCGCTCGCCGCGACCGGCAAGCCCATCGTCGGAGTCGCCTCGAAGAGGTGCCTCGACATCGAGGGCGGCTCGAAGACCGCCGGCACGCAGACCGTGCTCGGCACCTGCGACGGCAAGGCCGACCAGCGCTGGTCGCGCACCGCCGCCGGGGAGTTGCGCGTCTTCGACGGCGCCCGCTGCCTGCAGGCCGGTTCCGCGGTCAGCGCAGCCGGGAGGAAGGCCGTCATAGCGAGCTGCACCGGAGCGGCGAGCCAGAAGTGGAGCTACACCTCGGCCAAGACCCTCAAGCACACGACGTCTGGATGGTGCCTCGACGTGCGCGGAGCCAAGACCGCGGCGGGGTCGCAGGTCTACCTGCACGCGTGCACCACGGGCACGAACCAGAAGTGGACCGTTCCGGCGAAGCTGCCTGACACCACTCCGCCGACAGCCCCGACGGGCCTGACGAGATCGGCGCTCACCTGCACCGCCGTCACGCTGAGCTGGACCGCATCCACGGATGCCGTCGGCGTGACGGCCTACGACCTGTACCACGACGGCCAACTCGTGAAATCAGTGGCCGGAACAGTGCGCTCGTCCTCGGTGAAGGTCGTGGCCGGCGTTCCGTGGGGCTGGTACGTGAACGCCCGGGACGCCGCCGGCAACGTCTCCCAGGCCAGCGCGACGGTGACTGTCACTCCGCCGCAGTGCAGTACCGACACCGTGGCGCCGAGCGTGCCGAAGTCGGTGGCGGCCGTGGCATCCGGAACCAGCGTGAACCTCACGTGGGCGGCGTCGACCGACAATGTGGCCGTCACCCGCTATGACGTGAGGCGCGACGGCGCGACCACCCCGGTCGGATCCGTCGGCGGCGGCGTGCTGACCTTCACCGACAGCGGGCTCGCCGTGAACCGCGCCTACTCCTACACCGTGACCGCGCGCGACGCCCAGGGCAACGCCTCGGCCCCCAGTGCGGCGGCCACCACGACGACCGGAGCCGCCTGCGGCAGTGCCATCTGCGGCGTCACCCAGGCGACCACCGACACCGACATCCCGTGGGGCCTCGTGACGCTGCCCGACGGCTCGGTGCTCTACGCCAGGCGCGACGCCCACGGCATCGTGCGCCTGGTGCCGACGACGGGCGCGAAGACGACGGTGGGCACAGTCCCCGGCGCTCAGAGCACCGACGGCGAGGGCGGCGTCATGGGTCTCGCCATTGCATCGGACTTCTCGGCCGACCCCTGGCTGTACATCATGCACACCACGGCATCCGACAACCGCATCGTACGGATGAAGTACGCCGCCGGAAAGATCGACCCGGCCTCGGTGCAGGTGCTCGTGAGTGGAATCCTCCGCAACAAGTACCACAACGGCGGTCGCCTGCGCTTCGGCCCAGACGGCATGCTCTACGCCTCGACGGGTGACGCCCAGAACGGCGACTACGCGCAGCGACTCACGGGCACGGGATCGCTGAACGGCAAGATCCTGCGGCTCACCCGCACCGGTGGCACCCCGAGTGACAATCCCTTCGGCAGCTACGTCTGGAGCTACGGCCACCGCAACCCGCAGGGCATCGCCTTCGACAGTCGCGGCAGGCTCTGGCAGCAGGAGTTCGGCAACAGCGTCATGGACGAGACGAACCTCGTCGTCAAGGGCGGCAACTACGGCTGGCCGCAGTGCGAGGGGACGTCGGGGAGCGGATGCGGCGCAGCCGGCCTGATCGCCCCGAAGATGACCTACCCCACGGCTGACGGATCCTGCAGCGGTCTTACCATCGTGCGCGACGTCGTCTACATCGCCTGCGGGCGTGGCTCGCGGTTGTACCGCGAGGTGATCAGTGGCGACAGCCTCACGGACAAGCAGCAGTTCTTCGTCGGCACATACGGACGGCTGCGCACTGTCGAGCCGACGCCTGACGGCGGACTCTGGCTTACCACGACGAACCAAGGCGACAAGGACAGCGTCGCGAACAACAGCAACGAGAAGATCCTGAAGGTGTCGCTCGGCGGGTAGGCGCTGCGCGCGACATCCTCCCGGTCGAGGCCCGCAGTCGATGCGCCGCGAACCAGACCCGCCGACAGAAATCAAGCCCTGTACCTCGGGGCCGATCAGGTCTTTTCTGAGGATGGGGACAAGTCGAGTGAGGAGTCCGAAGTGGACACGAGTATCTGGATCTGGATCGTCGTCGCTGTTGTCGTCGTGATCATCGTGGTGGTGGTCGCGCTTCTGGTGACGGCTCCGAAGCGCCGCGAGGCGAAGCTGCAGGCCGAGCGTGAGAAGGCAGCGGAACTGCGGGACAAGGCAGCCGAGCGCGACCTTGCGGCGCGTGAACGGGAGGCCACGTCAGCCCAGGCCGCCGCCGACGCGCAGCAGGCGCAAGCCGATGCCGCACAGGCCGCTGCCGCGGCTCGCCAGGCGGAGCTCGACGCCGAGCGGCTGAAGCGCGAGTCGACCGAACAGCAGCACGATGCCGCGGGTCTGCGCGCCGAGGCCGAACAGCATGCCCGTCGTGCCGACGAGGTCGACCCTGACGTGCGTGATGCCGACGTGCGGGATGCCGACGTGCCTGATGCCGACGTGCCTGACACGGCCGCTGCCCCCACCGCAGGTGACGGCGGAGCGCACAGGGCCGACGTCAGTGGAGATCCGTCGACGCGTTACGACGGCACCGCGAGCGAGCAACCCCGCGATCTCGACAACCGCGTCTGAGCGCTGCGCCGGCGCCTCGACGGCGGGCGTCCCGGGCCTCGGCGAGCGAGCCGGGGCGCCCGCCGCTGAGGCCTGCGCTCGGCCAATGCCCGCATGGCTCGCCGGGTAGTCGCGCCTCCGCCCGCTGGCAGAGGCACGGGGCGAGGCAAGCGCGCCGAAGCCGAGGGAAGCGCCGGGGGCTCCCCTTCGCCGCAGCCGCAGCCGCAGCCGCAGCCGCAGCCGCTGTGCGTCTGTGGCTTTGCGAGCGGATGAGTGAGGCAGCGCGCGGCTGAGTGTGATCTCGATACGTGGCTTCGCTGCGCTCGGGCACTACTCGATCAGCGATAAGGATGGCGGAAGCCTTGTGCAACATCGGCATACCGTCTGGTCGGTTTCTGTTGTAGGGTGTTGGCACCACGACACGAAGAGGTGCCGATGCATTCACCAACGCCCCGGCTGCGGATCAGCGGGCTCACCGTCGCCTTCGGCGGGCTCACGGCCCTCGACGACGTCTCCCTCGATGTCGCCCACGGTGAGACCGTCGCCCTCATCGGGCCCAACGGCGCCGGAAAGACCACGGTCTTCAACGCCGTCTGCGGACTCGTGCGTCGGGCCGGCGGCAGCATCGAGATCGACGGACGGCCGGCGCCGTCGGCTCCGACAGCCCTGGTCGGCCGAGGCGTCGCGCGCACGCTGCAGGGCCTGGGTCTCTTCGACTCGATGACGGTGCTCGAGAACGTGCTCGTTCCTCTCGGACCCGGCACGTCGAGCCGCGCGGGTCTGTCCCGGGCCACGGATGCGACCCTCGCCGCCACAGACCAGCTGGCCGCCCTCGGCCTCGCCGCCGACGCCGGCCGCCCCGTGGCGTCGCTGCCCTACCCCGAGCGCAAACGCGTCGCCCTCGCCCGCGCTCTCGTGACGCATCCGCAGCTCCTGCTGCTCGACGAACCTGCTGGTGGGCTCGGCTCAGACGACATCGCCGAGCTCGCGGGGGTGGTGCGCGACATCGCGGCGTCCGGATGCTCGGTGCTGCTCGTCGAGCACCACATGGACTTCGTCATGAGCCTCGCCGACAGCATCGCGGTGCTGGACTTCGGCCGCGTGATCGCGCGTGGCACACCGGCCGAGGTGCAGGCTGACCCTCGGGTCGAGGAGGCCTACCTCGGCGTGGAGCCCGCAGCATGAGCGCGCTCCTCGAGATCGACGGGATCACGGCCGGCTATGGCGGATCGCCCGTACTGCACCAGGTGCGCCTGGCGATTCCGCAGGGCGCGATCGTCGCACTCCTCGGTGCCAACGGGGCCGGCAAGACCACCCTGCTCCGCACTGTATCCGGCCTCGTCGCACCGGCCGCCGGACGCGTGATCCTCGACGGCCGCGACCTCTCCAGCGTGAGCGTCGAGGACCGCTCCCGCAGCGGACTCGCCCAGGTGTCGGAGGGGCGCAGCGTCGTCGCGGAGCTCACGGTCGACGAGAACCTGCGGCTCGGCGGGCTCTGGCGCTTCGACCGCCGCGGGCTCTCCGCCGCCGTCGACGAGATCTACGCGCTCTTCGAACCGCTGTCGCGTCGGCGGGCGGCATCCGGCCACCAACTCTCGGGCGGCGAACGGCAGATGCTCGCCCTCGGACGGGCCATCATCGCCAGGCCCCGGATGCTGCTGCTCGACGAACCGTCGCTCGGGCTGGCACCGCGTGTGGTCGCCCAGATCCTCGGCGTACTGCGATCCCTGCGCGACGACACCGGCCTCACCGTGCTGCTCGCCGAGCAGAACGTGACCAGCGCCCTCGCCATCGCCGACCACGGCGTCGTGCTCTCGCTCGGCAGCGTCGTGGCCGACCGCTCGGCGGCCGAGCTGCTCACCGATGACGCCCTCCGTCACGCCTACCTGGGGTTCTGAGAATGGACAGGCTGCTCTTCCTCCTCGCCACCGGCATCGCCCGCGGCGCGATCTTCGCGTTGTTCGCGCTCGCCCTCGTGCTCATCTGGCGGGCCGCGCGCATCGTGAACTTCTCGCAGGGCGCGATGGCCGTCGTCGCCACCTACGTGGCGTTCGCCGTGACGGCCTTCACGGGCTCGTACTGGGCGGGGCTCGCCAGCGCGCTCGTCGCCGGCGCGGTGCTCGGCTACGTCGTCGAGCGCGGGGTCATGCGCTTCGCTCCTCGCGACTCGCCCCTCTCGGGCGTGATCATCGCGATCGGCGTCGTCATGGTGCTGCAGTCGGCGCTCGGCATCGCCTTCGGCCAGCAGTACCGACCCATGGCCGCACCGTTCGACCAGAGCCCGATCATCATCGGCGGGGTGCCCGTGCTCTCGCCGTACGACGTGTTCGTGCTCGTCCTCGCCGTGGGGGTGATGGCCGGGCTCGCGCTGCTCTTCACGCGCACCTCGCTGGGCCTGCAGCTGCGCGCATCGGCTTTCGCCCCCGAGGTCTCCCGGCTGCTCGGAGTGCGGGTCTCGCGCATGCTCACCATCGGGTGGATGCTCGCCGCCGCCGTCGGAGCCCTTGCTGCCTTGTTGCTGGTGCCCACCGAGCTCGGCCTCAACCCGCACTCGGCCGACATGCTGTTCGTCTACGCGTTCACCGTCGCGGTGGTCGGCGGCCTCGACTCGCCCGTCGGCGCACTCGTCGGCGGACTGATCGTGGGCGTCGCCATCAGCCTGGTGACGGGGTACCTGGGATCGACCGTGGCCCCGATCGCCGTGCTGGTGCTGCTCGTCGCGGTGCTGCTGGTGCGGCCCGGCGGCATCTTCTCCGCACGAGAGGCACGCGTCGCATGAGTGTCGACGTCGCGACAGCGTCCAACCCGGCCGCCGCACCGGCGGCGGCATCCGGCGATCGCCTGCGACGGCCCACTCGGCGCCGCACCCGCCTGATCGGCACAGCCCTCGTGCTCACGGCGCTGGCCATCGGCGGCACCTTCCTGCTCGACCCGTACCGCAACTACCAGTTCGCCCTCGTGGCGGCCTACTTCTGCGCCACCGCAGGACTCAGCCTGCTCATCGGCCTCACCGGGCAGCTCTCGCTCGGGCACGCCGCCCTCATGGCCGTTGGCGGCTACGGTTACGCCCTCGCCTCGAATGCGCTGACGGATGCCGGCATCGACGGCGTCGCTCGCTTCGGGCTGGCGCTGCTGGCCGCTCTCGCGGCATCCGGAGTGCTCGGACTGCTGCTCGGCCTCGCCGCCGCTCGACTGCGCGGGCCCTATCTGGCCGGCGTGACGCTCGCCCTCGTCATCGCGCTGCCCGCCGTGACAGCTGTGTTCAGCGGCGTGCTCGGCGGCGACCAGGGCCTGCAGGTCGCCTATGACGATGTGCCGCCCGCCCTCGCCACGATCATCGCCGTCGAGCAGTGGCAGGCCTGGGTGGCCATCGGGGTCGCCGCCGTGGTCGTGACGGTGCTGAGCGGCATCCGCTCGGGCGTGCTGGGCTTGCGGATGCGAGCCGTGCGCGACGACGAGGTGGCCGCGCGCCTGAACGGCGTGCGCGCCGGGCGCGTGAAGGTGTTCGCATTCACGGTGAGTGCCGTGGCCGCCGGCGCCGGCGGGGCCGTGCTCTGCTTCGTGACGCAGTCGGTGAGCCCCGGCGCCTACACCCTGGCGTTCTCGCTGCTGCTCGTGGTGGCCGTCGTCATCGGCGGCCTCGGCAGCATGCTCGGGGCGTTGCTCGGCTCGATCGTGATCGTGCTTCTCCCGTGGCTCATCGGAACCGTCACCGGGGCGCTGGACCTGCCGGCCGACCTGACGCAGCGCCTCTCGGGCAACCTGCCCGTGCTGGTGTTCGGCGCGCTGCTCATCGTCGTGACGCTGCTCTGGCCCGCCGGCATCCGCGGGGCCCTGCCGACTCGGCTCACGCGACGGCGCGGCATCCCCTCCTCGACGACGTCCGTCCCAGCAGCACCACCCACCACCGAAACAGAGAGGTGACCCATGTCACACCGAAGCGCACCACCCCGCCGCGCGATCGCTGTCGCCGCGGCATCAGCACTGCTCGTCACGCTCGCGGCCTGCAGCACCCCGGCCGCATCCGATCCGGCCGCCGAGGCCCCCGGAGTCACCGACGACACCGTGACCATCGGCACCCATCAACCGCTCACCGGGCCTGCCGCCGCCGGCTACTCCTCGATCTCGGCCGCCACTCAGGCCTACTTCGACTACGTGAACGAGAAGGGCGGCATCAACGGTCGCACCATCGAGTACCTCGTCAAGGACGACGGCTACAACCCGGCCACCACGCAGACCGTCGTGCGTGAGCTCGTGCAGGACGACGACGTCTTCGCCATCCTCAACGGCCTCGGAACGCCGACGCACGCCTCGGTGCTCGACTACCTCAACCAGAAGAAGGTGCCCGACCTGTTCGTGGCGTCGGGCTCCACGAGCTGGAACCAGCCCGAGAAGTACCCGTACACCTTCGCGTTCAACGCCGACTACGTCACGGAGGGCGAGGCTCTGGCCCAGTACGCGACCGACGAGTTCGCCGGCAAGAAGGTGTGCGTGCTCGGCCAGGACGACGATTTCGGCGACGAGTTCATCACCGGCGCCGAGAACGTCCTGGGCGCCGACGGCCTGACCAGCGTGCAGCGCTACTCGGTGTCGAACCAGGACGTCGTGGCGCAGGTCAGTGCCATGAAGGCCGCCGGATGCGAGGTCAACATGCTCGCGACGGTCAACGGGTTCACGGCCCTGGCCATCGGAACCGCCGCAAAGCTCGGCTGGTTCACCCAGTGGTTCTCCTCCTCGTCGGGCGCCGACTACCCGACGCTCGTCGGCTTCCTCGGCGAAGACGTCGGTCCGAAGCTGCTGCAGGGCTTCGTGAGTTCGAACTACCTGCCGGCACGTCAGGGCAACGACTGGAGCGAGCTGTTCGAGAAGGTCAACGCCGACTACAACGACGGCGCCCCCTTCGACGGCAACACGATGTTCGGCATGTCGGTCGGCTACCTCTTCGCCGAGGCGCTGGCCGCGGCCGGCGAGAACCCCACCAGGGAGAGCCTGCTGGAGGCCGTGAACTCGGGTGACCTGGTCGGCAACGGGATCCTGCCCCTGTCGTTCGGCGATGACAGCCACGCGGCCTACACCGGCGTCGGCATCACGACGGTCGACCAGGGCGTGCAGGACTACATCGGCACGACCTACGTGAGCGACGGCACGGGGAAGGTCTCGGTGACGGATGCCGACCCGGTGGCGGTGGAGAACGAGGGGGTGCCTGCCTCCGCCGAGTAGATTCACGCACCGGATGCCGCGGACCGATCGGGTCCGCGGCATTCGCGTGTGTGCCGCTGCTCCGCTGATCGAGTAGTGCTCGCGGCCTACTCGACCGGCGACAGGGCGTCGACCGCCGCGAACTGCGCCGCCAGCTCGCGCTTGAGCACCTTGCCGCTGCCGCCGAGGGGCAGCGCGTCGACGACGTGCACCACGCGCGGGTACTTGTACGCCGCGATGCGCTCCTTCGTGAACGCGACGATCTCCTCGGCGTCGAGGTCGTGCCCGTCGAGGGCGACCACGGCGACATGCACCTCCTGGCCGTGGGTGGCATCCGGCAGTCCGAAGACGGCCGCCTGCGCGACGGACGGATGCCGCACGATCACGGCCTCCACCTCGGTCGGGTACACGTTGTAGCCGTTGCGCACGATCATGTCCTTCTTGCGGTCCACGATCGTCACGATGCCGTCGGTGTAGGTGCCCAGGTCTCCGGTGCGGAACCAGCCGTCGACCACGGCCTCGGCAGAGGAATCCGCTCGACCCAGGTAGCCCTTGAACAGGTTGTGCCCGCGCACCACGATCTCGCCGAGCTCGCCGTCGGGTGCGAACTCGATGCGACCCTCCACCTCCGCCTCCGCGATGGCCACGTCGATGCCCCAATAGGGGCGCCCGACGGTTCCCGGGCGGATCGGCTCGAACACTGTGTTGAACGAGACCGTCGGCGAGGTCTCGGTGAGTCCGTAGCCCTCGTGCACCTGGGCTCCGTACTCTGCGGCGAACGCCTCGAGCACGGCCACGGGCAGCGCTGCACCGCCCGAGACGGCGTAGCGCAGCGGTGGCCGCGCCTCGGCGTGAGTGGACGAGCGGCGGGCGGCCTCGATCATGCCGACGAACATCGTGGGCACGGCTGTGAACACGGTGGCCCGGTGCGCCACGAGCAGTTCGAGCGCCTGGTCGGCGTCGAACTTCGGCAGCAGGATCACGGATGCCCCACGCCGGAACGCCACGTTCATCACGGCCGTCTGCCCGAAGGTGTGGAACAGCGGCAGGCCGCCGAAGATCACGTCGTCCGGTGTCATGTCGAAGGCGTCGATGAGGGCGCAGTGCACCTGCTCGACGATCGCCAGGTGCGAGCCGACCGCACCCTTGGGCGTGCCCGTCGTTCCGCTGGTGTAGAGGATGGTGGCGGCATCCGTCGGCCGCACCGACACGTGTCGCTCGATCGGAGCGGCGACGGATGCCTCGGCCTCGAGTCGCGCCAGCTCGGAACCGTCGGCGCCCGCGGTGCCGGCGGGCGCCAGCACGGTCACCAGCGGAACACCGGCGTCGCGGGCAGCGGGCGCGGCCTCGGCGAGCATCGGCGCTGCAGCCACGAGCAGGTCGGCGCCGCTGTCGCGCAGCACGTAGCCGATCTCCTCGGCCTTGAACAGCAGGTGCACGGGAACGACGATCGCTCCGAGCGACAGCACCGCGTAGTAGACGCGGGCGAAGTCGGGCACGTTCGGCACCAGCATGGCCACGCGGTCTCCGCGTCCGATGCCGCGAGCCTGCAGGGCGCCGGCGTAGGCGCGGGTCTGCTCCCAGAGGGTGCCGTAGCTGATCGTGTGACCCAGGAAGTGCAGGGCTGCGCGGTCAGGGGTGCGCCGGGCCGACTCGGCCAGGATGCTCGCCACCGAGAGGGTGCCGTATCCGTCGCCGTCGATCGCGGGGTCAGGGGTGTGGGTCATGGGCGTCTCCTTCGACGTTCTTCTCGCTGGTTGAGTAGCGCCGGGCGCAGCGCGACGCGTATCGAAACCACTGTGGGCCGGCGCCTACCGCCGGAACTCGGCCTTGCCGAGGGCCGACAGGTGCACCTCGTCGGGTCCGTCGGCGAGCCGGAGCACCCGCGCGCCGGCGAACATCTCGGCCAGCGGGGTGTCATCGCTCACTCCGGCGCCGCCGAACACCTGGATGGCCCGATCGAGGATCTGCTGCACGGCTCGCGGCACGGCGATCTTGATGGCCTGGATCTCGGTCATGGCCTCGCGGTTGCCCACGGTGTCCATCAGCCAGGCCGTCTTCAGCACGAGCAGGCGCAACGACTCGATCTGGATGCGCGACTCGGCGACCCACTCGCGCACGACGCCCTGCTCGGCGAGAGGCCGGCCGAACGCCACACGGGACGCCGCGCGTTCGCGCACCAGCGCCAGGGCGTGTTCGGCCATCCCGATGGCGCGCATGCAGTGATGGATACGTCCGGGTCCGAGCCGCGCCTGCGCTATCGCGAAGCCGTCGCCCTCGCCGCCGATGAGGTTCGCAGCGGGCACGCGCACGTCGTGGAAGGCGATCTCGGCATGGCCGCCGTGGTCGCGGTCGTCGTAGCCGAACACCGTGAGCGGTCGCACGATCTCGACGCCGGGGGTGTCGCGGGGCACGAGGATCATCGACTGCTGGCGGTGACGGGGAGCCTCCGCATCCGTCTTGCCCATCACGATGAAGACGGCGGCTTCGGGGTTCATCGCCCCCGTCGACCACCACTTGCGACCGGTGATGACGTAGTCGTCGCCGTCACGACGGATGCTGGTGGTGATGTTGGTGGCGTCGCTCGAGGCGACCTCCGGCTCCGTCATGCAGAACGCCGAACGGATGCGCGCCGCCAGCAGCGGCTCGAGCCAGCGCTCCTTCTGCTCTGCGGTGCCGAAGTCGTTCAGCACCTCCATGTTGCCGGTGTCGGGGGCGGCGCAGTTGAAGGCGACGGGGGCGAGGCGCAGGCTCCAACCGGTGAGTTCGGCCAGCGGCGCGTACTGCAGGTTGGTGAGCCCGGCACCTCGTTCGCCGGGAAGGAACAGGTTCCAGAGGCCGGCGTCCCGCGCCTTCTGCTGCAGCTCGCGCACGATCGGGCGAGGGCTCCAGGCGTCGGGCTCGGCGGCGAGCTGCTCGGTGAGCACGGCTTCGGCCGGCACCACGTTCTCGTCGATGAACGAGCGCACCCGGTCGATGAGCTCGAGCGTGCCGGCGTCGTGGCTGAAGTCCATCAGTTCCTCCGGAGGGTGATGCGGGCGAGGCCGTCGGTGGCGAGGGGCTCGACCATGGCGCCGATGTGGGCGAAACCATCGCCCACGGTCTCGTTCTGCTGGTAGCGGTAGTGGATGCCCTCGGCGATCACGGCCAGCTTGTAGGCGGCGAAGCCGCGGTACCAGCCGAGATCGGGCACGGGTCGGCCGGTGCGGGCGGCGTAGGCGTCGACGAGCTCGTCGAAGGCCGGGTACCCGGCGGCGAGGTCGACGGCGCTGTCGAACAGCCGACCGCCCGTCAGCTCGTCGATGTTCCAGTACATGCCGAAGACTCCGAGGTCGACGAGGGGGTCGCCGATGGTCGACATCTCCCAGTCGAGGATGGCGGCGATGCGGGGCGAATCGCCCTCGCCCGCGACGATGGCGTTGTCGAGCCTGTAGTCGCCGTGCACGAGGCCGGAACGCGGGTTGTCGGGCATCCGCTCGCCCAGGGCGTCCTGCAACTCGTCGAGCGCTGGAGTCTCGCGCGACCGCGAGGAGTCGAGCTGACGTCGCCAGGTGCGGAGCTGCCGCTCGAGGTAGCCGGCGCCTCGGCCGAAGTCATCGAGTCCCACTGAAGCCGGGTCGACCGAGTGCAGTTCGGCGAGAATCTCGGCCAGCTCGATGCCGATCGCGTGCAGGCCGGCCGGAGTGAAGGCGGCGTTCTGCGCGGGGCGGGCGAGCACGCTGCCGTCGACGAGCTCCATGACGAAGAAGGGGGTGCCGGTGACTCGGGCGTCGGCGGTGTCGTCGACGATGGCGACGGTCGGCGGCACGGGCACGGCACTGTCGGCGAGCGCGGAGATGACCCTGTGCTCGCGGGCCATGTCGTGCGCCGTCGCGAGAACGTGCCCGAGCGGTGGGCGGCGCAGCACCAGGGGGATGCGCGCACCGTCGATACGGTAGGTGAGGTTGCTCTTGCCGCCCGTGATGAGTCTGGCCGTCAGGGCACCCGCTGCGAGCTGCGGATGCGCTTCGCGCAGCCACGCCTCGAGACCGCCGACGTCGAGGCCGGGAACGGCGCTGGCCGGCGTCGCGGGGGAGTCGGTCATCCTCGACCACCTTTCAGCGCATCGGTGCGCTCTCGAAAGCTAGCATACCGCGTGGTCGGTATGTTCTGATCCGCTCAGACCAGCTGCTCCTCCACCGAAGCCCGGATCGCCGGCGGGATCGGCGTCGGGCGCCGCGTCTCCGCGTCGACGAAGACGTGCACGAACCGCCCGGTCGCGATGGCGTCGCCGTCGTCCTCACCCGCCCG
The DNA here is from genome assembly GCF_001422325.1 of Leifsonia sp. Leaf264. Lineage (GTDB taxonomy): Bacteria > Actinomycetota > Actinomycetes > Actinomycetales > Microbacteriaceae > Orlajensenia. The sequence continues at coordinate 336,571 of NZ_LMMR01000006.1, read as the reverse complement.
CAGGATCCCCAGTGCCCAGGTGATGCTCGACGTGCCCAGGCGTTCGATCCCGATGCCCACCTCGAGCGGCTCCGGGAACGACGCCGATGCCCGGAAGTCGCACGAGGAGGAGGCGCACAGCGCGATGGCCGAGCCCCGCGGGTCGAGCCCGCCGTTGGCCATCATCCAGGTGTTGATCGCCGTGTCCATGGCCTCGTAGTAGACCGTGTTGTTGAGGTGCCCGTACTGGTCGTTGTCGTTCCAGCGGGTCCCGAACGGCGAGCGCACGCGGTAGATCAGCGGCAACGGTCAGCCCACCCGCAGCAGGAAGCGGAATGCGACGCGGGCGCGCGCCGTGCTGGGGCTGTCGCCGGCGATGAGGTCGGCGTAGGTGAACGACTCCGAGGTGCGCACCAACAGGTACGCCAGCGATGCCGGGTCGATGGCGCCGCCGAGAGGCTGGTCGCCCAGTTCGTGCCGCACGATCCACTCGGCCGTCGCCACGTAGCGCCGCTGGATCTCGCTCTCCTTGGTGGTGAGCAGGCGCAGCGCCCGCGCCGGCTCGCGCTGCAGGAACTGGCGGAAGTACGGCGCCTTGATCAGGTCGTCGACGAAATGGGTGAGGAGGGTCGCGACCCTCTCGGCGCCCTGCTGGCCCTCGGCGGCCTGCTCGGCCAGCACGAGCGTGGGCACGGCGAGCGACCAGAGCACCTCTGAGAGCAGGGCGTCGCGGTTGCCCACCCAGCGGAACAGCGAGGTGCGGTCCACGCCGAGGGCTGTCGCCAGCGCCGTCATGTCGATGCGCTTGCCGCTGATGAACGTCTCGCGGGCGAGGGTGAAGGCTCGTTGGGCATCGGCGTGGCCGGCTCCGTCGGTCGCGTGCAGGCGCTCCGACAGCCAGGACGGCGCCAGTGCGAGGCCGACCGTGGCGATGGTCGCCGCCGTCGTCTCCTCGGTCGTCGGGGGTGCTGTCGTCGTCGGCATGTGCGGAACTCTACCCCGCAGCTCGAGCGCGAGGGGCGGCATCCGGAACTCACATGCAACATTCTGCAAAATGATGCATACTACGGATGTTCACCGAGGAACTGATGCCGCCAGCCGGCACGACGAATGGAGATGCGATGACGCTCACCACCGAGAGCACCGAGACCGGACGCACCGAGGTGCAGCAGTTCGAGGAAGCCGACGTGCTCGACGTCGACTTCTACTCCTTCCAGCAGCGCCTCACGCCCGAGGAGCAGCGCTCGGTGGCGGCGATCCGCGACTTCCTCGACCGGGAGGTGCGCCCGCACGCCGACGAACTCTGGGAGAAGGCGCAGAGCCCGCGCCACCTGATCCCCGGCTTCGCCGAGCTCGGCCTGTTCGGGGCGTCCTGGCCCGAGACCCGCCAGCTCGAGAACAGCGCCGTCTACCGCGCCTGGGTCGCCCTTGAGATCTCCCGGGTCGATCCGTCGACGGCCACCTTCATCGGCGTGCACAGCGGACTCGCCATGAACGCCATCGGCGTCGGCGGCTCGCCCGAGCAGCGGGAGGAGTGGATGCAGCGCATGGGGCGCGGCGAGGTCATCGGCGCCTTCGGGCTCACCGAGCCCGGCCACGGCTCGGACACCGCGAAGGGCCTCGAGACCACGGCCACGCGACGCACCGTCGATGACGGCGTCGGTGGCAGCAGGGACGAGTGGGTGCTGAACGGCTCCAAGCGCTGGATCGGCAACGCCGTCTTCGCCGACATCGTCGTCATCTGGGCCCGCGACACCGCCGACGACCAGGTCAAGGGCTTCATCGTGCGCCAGCCCGCGCCGGGCTTCACGGCGACGAAGATCGAGCGCAAGCAGTCGCTGCGCGGAGTCGAGAACGCCGACATCGTGCTCGAGGACGTCGTCGTGCCCGAGTCCGATCGCCTGGCGAACATCAACTCCTTCCGCGATGTCGCGATCATCCTGCGCCTCACGAGAGCCGAGGTGGCCTGGCAGGCCATCGGCGTCGCAGTCGGCGCCTACGAGGCGGCCCTCGCCTACGCGAAGGAGCGCCAGCAGTTCGGCAAGCCGATCGCCTCCTTCCAGCTCGTGCAGGAGAAGCTCGCCAATTCGCTGTCCAACATCACGGCGAGCATCGCGCTCTGCATGCGGGTCTCCGAGATGCAGGACCTCGGCATCCAGAAGGACCACCACTCCGCCATGGCCAAGGCCTTCGCCACGGCACGGATGCGCGAGGTCGTCGCCTGGTGCCGCGAGATCATGGGCGGCAACGGCATCCAGCTCGACCACGGCGTCGCCCGCTACTTCGCCGACGCCGAGGCCGTCTACACCTTCGAGGGCACCTACGACATGAACACCCTCATCGTCGGCCGCTCGATCACGGGAATCGCGGCCTTCGTATGAGCGAGGCCTACATCGTCGCCACCGCCCGGTCGCCCATCGGGCGGGCGCGCAAGGGTTCGCTGGCCAGCCTGCGCCCCGACGACCTGGCGGCCCAGATGGTGCGCGCGGCGCTGGCGTCGGTTCCGTCGATCGATCCCGGCCGCATCGACGACCTGATGCTCGGATGCGGCATGCCCGGCGGGGAGCAGGGCATGAACATGGCCCGCATCGTCGCCGTGCTGCTCGGTCTCGATGAGGTGCCGGGAACCACGGTGAACCGCTACTGCTCGTCGAGCCTGCAGACCACGCGCATGGCCTTCCACGCCATCAGGGCCGGCGAGGGCGACATCTTCGTCTCGGCCGGCGTCGAATCGGTCAGTCACGCCATGCGCGGCTCGAGCGACTACATCCCGGGTGAGAAGCTCACGAACCCGCTGTTCGACGACGCGTTGGCGCGCACGGAGGCTCGGGCCGTCTCGGGCGCGACGGATGCGGCATCGGATGCCGCGGGCCTGCGGCCGTGGCGCGACCCGCGCGCCGACGGCCTGCTGCCCGATGCCTACATCGCGATGGGCCAGACCGCCGAGAACGTGGCCGAGCTGCGCGGCATCACCCGCGAGGAGCAGGACGCCTTCGCCGCCCGCAGCCAGCAACGTGCCGAGGCTGCCCTGGCATCGGGATTCTGGGCTCGCGACATCACTCCGGTCACCCTCGCCGACGGCACCGTCGTGTCGACGGATGACGGTCCTCGGCCCGGCGTCACCCTCGAGGCCCTCGCCGGCCTCGACCCCGTGTTCCGCCCCGACGGCACCGTGACGGCGGGCAACTGCTGCCCGCTGAACGATGGAGCGGCCGCTGTCGTCATCGTGAGCGACCGCGTGGTGGACGAGCTCGGGCTCACCCCACTCGCCCGCATCGTCTCGACGGGCGTGAGCGGCCTCTCACCCGAGATCATGGGCCTGGGCCCGGTCGAGTCCTCCCGCCGCGCCCTCGCTCGAGCCGGGCTGGGCATCGACGACATCGACCTGGTCGAGATCAACGAGGCCTTCGCCGCCCAGGTGATCCCGTCGGCGCGTGAGCTCGGCGTCGACCCCGAGAAGCTCAACGTGCACGGCGGGGCGATCGCCGTCGGGCATCCGTTCGGCATGACCGGGGCCCGCATCACGTCGACGCTCATCAACGGCCTCGCCGCCACGGGCGGCCGCTACGGCCTCGAGACCATGTGCGTGGGAGGCGGCCAGGGCATGGCGCTGGTGCTGGAGCGCCTCCAGTAGGCGAGAGCCTTCCTTCCGCTACTCGAGCAGCATCACGCCGGCACCAGCAGCGTCACCCACTGGGCCACCAGCGCCGGGCGCTCCGAACCCTCGATCTCGATCGTCAGATCCTGCACCATGCGCACGCCCGACCCCGTCACGTCGGCGGATGCGATGGTGCCGACGGCGCGCACACGCGACCCGGCCTGCACCGGCTGCAGGAAGCGCACCTTCTCGAACCCGTAGTTGACGCCCATCGCCACGCCGTCGACCTCGAGCAACGGCGAGGCGAGCGCCGTGAGCAGCGAGAGGGTGAGGAAGCCGTGCGCGATCGGCGCGCCGAACGGTCCGGTTGCCGCGCGCTCGACATCAACGTGGATCCACTGGTGGTCGTCCGTCGCATCCGCGAACGCCTCGATGCGACGCTGGTCGATGGTGAACCACTCGCCCGGTCCAAGGGCCGTGCCGACGGCATCCGTCAGCGCAGCGGGGGAGTCGAGGTGGATGCTCATGCCTTCGGCCCTCCTGCCACGTAGAGAACCTGGCCCGAGACGAAGCTCGCAGCCTCGGAGCAGAAGAACGACACCGCAGCTGCGACGTCCTCGGGCTGCCCGGGTCGTCCGACCGGGATCTCCTTCGCGGCTCCGGCGAGGAAGTCCTCGAACGAGACTCCCATGCGCTCCGCTGTCGCCTTGGTCATGTCGGTCTGGATGAAGCCGGGTGCGACGGCGTTCGCCGTCACGCCGTAGCGTCCGAGCTCGATCGCGAGGGTCTTCGTGAAGCCCTGCATGCCGGCCTTCGCGGCGGCGTAGTTCGCCTGGCCGCGATTGCCGAGCGCCGAGGTGCTCGACAGGTTCACGATGCGGCCCCAGCCCTCCTTCACCTGGTACCCCTGAACTGCCCGGCTCATCAGGAACGCGCCCCTCAGGTGCACGCCGAGTACGGCGTCCCAGTCGTCGTCGGTCATCTTGAACAGCAGGTTGTCGCGCAGGATCCCCGCGTTGTTCACGAGCACGGTCGGTGCGCCGAGTTCGTCGGCGACGGATGCCACAGCCGACGCGACGTCCGCCGAGTCGGCCACGTTCGCCCCGACCGCGATGGCCCGCCCGCCCGTCGCCTCGATGGCGGCGACGGTGCCGGCGCAGGCCTCGGCGTCGAGGTCGAGCACGGCGACGGCGAATCCGTCGGCGGCGAGCTGGACGGCTGTTGCGGCTCCGATTCCTCGGGCGGCTCCGGTGACGATGGCGGTGCGGGTCATGCGTTGTCCTTTCGTGGGTCGGTTCAAGGGAAGGTGATGAGCTGGCGCAGCTCGCCGCCGGCGGCGAGGCGGTCCATGGCGGCGTCGAGCTCGTCGAGGCGCACGTGCGATGACACCAGGCGCTCGAGGGGAAGCGCGCCGCTCCGCCACAGCTCGACGTAACGGGGGATGTCCCGGCTCGGAACTGCCGAGCCGAGGTAGCTCCCGATGATGGTCCTGGCCTGCGCCGTGAGCAGCAGAGGGGAAACGCTGGCACGGGCATCCGGAGCCGGCAGCCCCACCGTCACCGTCGTGCCGCCGGGCGCTGTGAGCGCGAGGGCGGTCTCGAAGGCGCGGGCCGATCCTGCGGCCTCGATGACGAGTGGTGCGGTGACGCCCGCGTCCGTCGCGTCGCCTGGTGCGTGGGCGGCTGACGCGCCGAGGTCGCGTGCCAGCTCGAGCTTGGCCGGAACGGCGTCGACCCCGATCACCTCGTGTCCGAGCGCGACGGCCACGAGCAGCGCGGCCATGCCGACTCCACCGAGGCCGACGACGATCACCCGCGAGCCCGGAGCCGGCCTGCCGGCATTGATCACGGCGCCGCCGCCCGTGAGCACGGCGCAGCCCAGCAGTGCTGCGATCTCGGGCGGCACGTCGGCGTCGACGGGGACCACCGAGGTGCGACTGACGACGGCGTGGCTGGCGAAGCCCGAGACGCCGAGGTGGTGGTTGACCGCCTCGGGAACTGCGGCATCCGGCCCTCCGCGATGCAGCCTGATGCCTCCGCCCACGAGAGTGCCCTCGTTGTTCGCGGCGCTCCCGACGCGGCAGGGCAGCCGGCCGTCGGTGGCGCACTCGGGGCAGTCACCGCAGCGCGGCAGGAAGGCCATGACGACGCGAGTGCCGAGAGGCAGGTCGACGACGCCGTCGCCGAGCTGCTCGACGATGCCGGCCGCCTCATGGCCGAGGAGCATGGGGGTGGGACGCACGCGATTGCCGTCGACGACGCTGAGATCGGAGTGGCAGACGCCCGCCGCCTCGATGCGCACGAGGATCTCCCCGCGCCCCGGTGGGTCGAGTTCCAGAGGTCCGACGGTGAACGGATGCGACTGGGCGAACGGACGCTCCGCACCAGACTGCTCGAGTACTGCTCCGATGATGCGCATCCGACCTCCTCGTCGTGTTCGCGTCGCCGCGTTCGATCGCCGACAGTGCGACGCCCAGTCCCCATGATGCCGCGTGACAAGCATACCGACTGCGCGGTATGCCCGCAGGGTCTCGGCCGCCCCGCCAATTCAGGCCGATTCGCCCGCCACGCCGTGGGGAGGCGCGCGACACGCGGCCGACGACGAATCGGGCCTGAATTGCGCGGAGGCAGCAGCGGGGCGAGCGGATGCCGATCCCCGCACTGGCGCCCACTCCTAGGCCGCGCAGGCCCCAGACGACACCGTGTCGCTGAGCGAGGCCGCGGCCGCGACGACGGGGCGCAGCTCGCTCAGCGCGAGTGCGTAGCCCACGTCGTCGATCGCGGCCGACTTCGCGAAGACGACTCCGAGCACGGCGCCGTCGGGGCCGAGGAGCGGCCCTCCCGAGTTGCCCTGGTTGATGTCGGCCGACAGGGCGTAGACCTCGCGCTGGCCGGCGGCATCCGCCTTCGGGATGGAGGAGATCTCGGCGATGGTGGCGGGCAGCGAGACGAAGGGTCCCCCGAACGGATAGCCCTGCACTGCGGCCGCCGAGCCGACGGCGGGAACGTCGCCGAGGACCAGCGGGGCGGCGTCCAGTCCGTCGACCTCGAGCACGGCCAGGTCTGTCGCAGCGTCGAAGTACACCACGCTGGCGGCTCGCGGCTGCTCCCTGGGTGCCTCGACGACGGGCTCGTCGACGCCGGCGACGACGTGGGCGTTGGTGACGACGCGGTCGTCGCTGACGACGAATCCGCTCCCCGTGAGGCTCTGGCCGCACTGGTAGGCGTTGCCGGAGACGCGCACGACCGAGGCGCCGGCCGCGGTGAGGGCGGGCGAACCAGTGTCGAGGTCGGCGATCGGCGGAACTGTCGCCGGTGGCGCGATCGTGTCGATCACCCAGGGCAGGGCATCATCGACGGTCGAGGCCCGCACGCCGGCGAGGAACGACTTGGCCGGAGCCGGGGTGATGCGATCGATGGCGCTCAGGGTGGCGCTCCCGGCGATCGCCTGGGTGACCGGAGGGATGCCGAAGCCGGCGATGCCACCGGCGACGGTCGTGAGCACGAGGGCCACGACGACGGTGCTGGTGACCAGTCCCGCTGCGCGATCGATGGGACCGAGCTTGATGACCCTCACGCCGCGACTGAGCAGTCTGCCGATCATGCTTCCGACGACGTCACCGAGCACGAGCAGCAGGATGCCGCCGCCGAGCACGATCGCGATGCGCCAACCGGGCGAGGTCGTCCAGGTGGCGAACACCGGCAGCAGCAGGTACGCCGCGATGCCGCCGACGACGAGTCCGATGGCCGTGAACACGCTCCGCAGGAACCCGGTGCGCCAGCCGGTGACCGCCGCGGCGATCAACAGCACGATCACGACGACGTCGAGAACGACGGATGCGGGCACAGCTGCTCCTGGATGCGGTCACCGAGGCCGGGTGGCCATCCGCTCTACTCTGCGGCATCAACCTCGTGCAGGGCTGGGAGGACGCTGTGCTGCTACGCCGCGGCAGCCCCGATGTTGAACATCCAGTTGGTTCCGAAGCGATCGGTGAGCTGGCCGAAGGCGTCTCCCCACGGCGCGATCTCCAGCGGCATCGTGATCGTCGCCCCCTCGGAGAGAGCTGCCCAGTAGCCGCGCAGCTCCTCCTCCTCGGTTCCGCTGAGCGACACCGTCACGTTGTCGCCGATGGTGAGGTCGATCGAGTTCGGGGTGTCGGCGGCCATCAGGGTCATGCTCCCGGACTCCAGCTGGCCGTGCATGATCTTGTTCAGCTCGGCAGGATCCTCACTGGCGTGGAACTCCTCGTAGGTGCTCAGCGTGAGCTCCCCGCCGAAGACCGAATGGTAGAACTCGAGCGCCTCGCGGGCCGTGTCGCGGAAGCTCAGATACGGGTTGAGCGTCGTCATGGCGGAACCTCCCTGGTTCGTCCTCATGGATGCCACCATCATCCCGCCGTCGGGCCGGCATTGCGAGGCCATCGGCCGAGCCGAGGGGTGGAACCCGTCTGCTGCATCCGTGCCGCGGTTCATGCGAGCATTGTCTGATGGCCATCGACAGCTTTCCCCGCGTGGAAGAGCTCACCATCGCGCGCTTCGTCGGCCCGCTCGCACTCAGCCGTGGCCGCACCTCCGCCCGAGCCGGCAATGTGCACGACCTCAGCTGGGACGCCCCGCAGCACAGGCTCACCGCCCAGGTTCAGGGCACTGCAGCCACGCCCTACCGCTGCGCCGTCACCCTCGACATCGGCTCGGCCGGTCGCACCACGATCCTGGGCAGCACCTGCAGCTGTCCTGTCGGCTTCACCTGCAAGCACGCCGCCGCCGCCCTCTTCGCCGCCAACGAGGCCGCGAAGGCTGCGGCGTCCGCCGTGATCGAGTCGCAGCGCGTCGCCGCCGGCCCCGTCGACGACGGCTGGCGCGGCGACATCGCGGCCCTCACGGCGCAGACCCGCGCCGCGTCGGTTCCGGGATCGATCTCGGGAACGACGGATGCGGTCCGCCAGGGCCAGCGCGAGCATCCGTTGGCCCTCCAGTTCGAACTGCGCCAACGCGTCTCCCGTCGACGCGACAGCTGGCAGGCGCCGCGGGATGCCACGGCCGGCGACTCGGCGGCCGTCGAACGTCTCGCCGTTCGACCTGTCACCCTCGGTGCGCGCGGCGGCTGGATCAAGGGCGCCCTGACCTGGCAGAACATCGGCTACCAGGGCGGTGCCGGCGGCTTCGACACACTGAAGGCGCGCTGGTTCGCCCAGTTCTCGGTGCTCAAGGGGCCGGTCCACGGCGGCTACCTCAACTTCGGTTCCGACTGGATCTCCCTCGACGAGTTCGAGAGCAGCCTGCTCTGGGCCCTGCTTGCGGATGCCGACAGGTTGGGCATCCCGCTGGTCGGGTCAGGGCCGACGCCCGTCATCAGTGTGGCGGGCTCGGCGTCGATCGGACTCGACGCCAGCTTCGGCCCGAACGGGGCCGACGGCGGGGGCGAGGTCGACGGCAGGGCTGATGCCGCACCCGATGCCGGGCTCGTCCTCACGCCCTCCGTGCTCATCGACGGGGTCCCGCACCCGGCTGACCAGGTGCGGCTGATCGGCACCCACGGCGTCTACCACTACGACTTCGCGAACGGAGTGATCACTCTCGCGCGACTCGGCTCCCCGGTCACGCCGGAGCAACGCGCCGTGGTCGAGCGCCAGCGGCCGGTTCAGGTGCCTGCGCCCGAGGTCGCCGAGTTCCTCGAGACCCACTACGGCGCCCTCGCCCGCACCCTGCGGGTCGTCAGCAGCGACGCCAGCTTCACGCCGCCCCCGCTGACCCCGGCGACTCTCGTGCTGACAGCTCGGTTCGAGGCCGGCCACGTGCTTCGACTGCTCTGGGAGTGGAACCTCTCCGACGGCCGACGCGCCCCGCTGTCCGCCCCGGACTCGGAGTTCCACGACCCCGCGGTCGAGCGGGCCGTCGTCGCCGAGGTCGAGGGCATCCTGCGCGACGACATCGCCGGATCGCTCGCGCTGGGCAACCCGGTCTCGAGCGCTGCTGCGAGCACGAACGCGCATCGTGCGGACACCGGACTGCGCCTGCGGGCCTCGGTCGTGCTGCGCTCCCTCGACGCCGCGGAGTTCAGCGCGCGCATTCTCCCCGCGCTCGCCGGAGTCGACAGGCTGCACATCGACATCGTCGGCCAGCAGCCCGACTACCGGGAGGTCGTCGAGGCCCCCGTGCTCACCGTGAGCGCCGTCGAGACCGAGGAGAACGACTGGTTCGACCTCGGCGTCGTGGTCACCGTCGAGGGGCGCACGGTGCCCTTCGGTCCGCTGTTCACGGCGCTCTCGAACGGCCGCAGGAAGCTCCTGCTCGTCGACAACAGCTACCTCTCGCTCGACCAGCCCGTCTTCGAGCCATTGCGCGAACTCATCGAGGAGGCAGGAACCCTGCCCGAGTGGGAGGCCGGCATCCGCATCAGCCGGTACCAGACCGACCTCTGGGACGAGTTCGAAGAGCTCGCCGACGTGAGCGAGGCCGCCGCGGCCTGGCAGGCGACGGTCGAGGGCCTGCGCGACCTCGGCGCCATCGAGCCGCTCGACGCCCCCGAGGGCCTCGCCATCGAGCTGCGGCACTACCAGCTCGAGGGCTTCCGCTGGCTGGCGTTCCTGCACCGGCACAGGCTCGGCGGCATCCTCGCCGACGACATGGGACTCGGCAAGACGGCCCAGACGCTGGCCCTCATTGCCCACGTCGTCGAACAGTCGACGGCGGAGGAGACGACGACGGATGAGCCGACGGATGCCGCTCCCTTCCTCGTGGTCGCCCCCACCTCCGTGCTCTCGAACTGGGCCACCGAGTCGGCACGGTTCACGCCCGGCCTGAAGGTCGTCACGATCGAAGCCACCCAGGGCAAGACCGGGCGGCGTCTCGCCGATGCAGCGGCCGGTGCCGACATCGTGCTCACGACGTATGCCATTCTGCGCATAGACGCCGAGGTCTTCGCCGAGCTGGAGTGGGGCGGCCTCGTGCTCGACGAGGCTCAGTTCGCCAAGAACCACACGTCCAAGGTGCATCAGGCCGCTCGCGGCATCCGCGCACCGTTCCGCCTGGCCGTCACGGGAACACCGATGGAGAACAACCTCATGGAGCTCTGGGCGCTGTTCCAGATCGTGGCTCCGGGGCTGTTCCCATCGGCGCGCCTGTTCACCGAGAAGTACCGCCGTCCCATCGAGGGGGATCACAACACGGAGCGGCTCGCGAAGCTGCGTCGCCGCATCCGTCCTCTGATGCTCCGTCGTAGCAAGGAGCTCGTTGCGCCCGAGCTGCCGCCGAAGCAGGAGCAGGTGCTCTCGATCGAGCTCGATCCCCGGCACCGGCGCATCTACGACACCCACCTGCAGCGCGAGCGGCAGAAGCTGCTCGGGCTCATCGAGGACCTCGATCGCAACAGGTTGATCGTCTTCCGCTCACTCACCCTGTTGCGGATGCTCAGCCTCGACGCATCGCTCATTGACGAGGAGAAGTACGCCGGCGTTCCATCGGCCAAGCTCGACGCCCTGTTCGAGCAGCTCGACGACGTCGTCGCCGAGGGGCACCAGGCCCTGGTGTTCAGCCAGTTCACCTCCTTCCTGCAGCGCGCGGCCGCCCGCCTCGACGAGCTCGGAGTGCCGTACGCCTACCTCGACGGCAGCACGCGATCGCGGGGCCAGGTCATCGAGCGCTTCCGCGGCGGCGAGGCGAAGGTCTTCCTGATCAGCCTCAAGGCCGGCGGCTTCGGACTCAACCTCACCGAGGCCGACTACGTGTTCCTGCTCGATCCGTGGTGGAACCCGGCGAGCGAAGCGCAGGCCGTCGACAGGGCTCACCGCATCGGCCAGGACAAGACCGTGATGGTCTACCGCATGGTCGCGTCGGGCACCATCGAGGAGAAGGTCATGGCGCTGAAGGCCAAGAAGGCCGAGCTGGTGAACTCCGTGATGGACGACGAGGCCCTGTTCAGTGAGTCCCTCACCGCCGACGACATCCGCGGTCTGCTCGAGGCCTGAGCCCGGCCAGGTCTCGTCAGTCGAGGTGCGCCAGCCGAGGCCACGCCTCGGTCATCCGGTCGGAGGCGGCGGTCAGCGGGGGGTGCCGGAATCGCGCGTGTTCGTCGTGGCCGCGCGTGCCGCCCTGGCCGCGTCGCGGGCCTCGTCGGCGGCCTGCGCCTCGGCCACGCTCGGGGCCGTGCCGCCGAGGTGCTGCGGCTGCCACCATTGGCCGGATCCGTTCACCGGATACGTCGCCTGCAGCTCGTCGACCATGCCCTGCATCGTCGCCCTCAGCTGTTCTGTCGCGAGGTGCGGGTCGTCATTCAGGTGAGCGGTGATGGGGGCGCCGATGGCGAAGGCGACGGGAACGCCGAAGCGCTCGAAGAACTTCACCTTGTGCCGCTTGGTCATGAGGCGGTGCCCTCCCCAGACCGCGACGGGGATGATGGGAACCTCGGCCTCGGCGGAGAGACGCACGGCCCCGGTCTTGAAGTCGCGCACCAGGAACGACGCGCTCACGCCGGCCTCGGGGAACACGCCGAGGAGCTCACCGCCGCGCAGGGCCGTGACGGCATTCGCGTAGGCGGCTGCTCCGGCCTGCATGTCGACGCTGATGTGGTGCATCGATCGCAGGAGCCAGCCGATCACGGGCTTCTGGAACACGCTCTTCTTGCCCATGAAGCGCACATGACGACGGGTGTGCAGCCAGATGATCCACTCGGTGAGGGCGAAGTCCAGGTAGCCGAAATGTGTGATGGCCACCACTGCACCGCCATCGGTCGGCAGGTTCTCGATGCCGGTCACCCGGCGTTTGAGGCCCCAGAACCCGAAGAGGGTCCGTCCGGCGGCGATGGCCGCACCGTAGATGGGTTCTCTGGGGCGCTTCGTCATGGCACCCAGCGTAGGGCGTGAGGCTGGACGGCGTCGATGAGACCACCGGGAGCAGGCTCACGGCATCGGCCGTCTATGCCTGCGCGCGTATGAACTCCACCACGGCCGGGGCGAGCGATGCGCCGATCACGGCGGGCGTGCGCTTGTTGCCCGCCACCGCGAAGTCATGGGTTCCGCCCTCGACCCACTCGATCACGGCGTTCGACCCGATGCGCTCCGTCACGGACTCGAGCAGTTCCACCCCGATGAACGGGTCGCGGGTGCCCTCGACGAACAGCATCGGCAGGGTGAGCCCGTAGAGGTGGGCGTCGCGGATCTTCTCCGGGCGCCCGGGCGGATGCAGCGGATAGCCGAGGTAGACCAGTCCGGCCGCCTCCATCCCGTCGGCGACGGCCATCGACGCCATCCGGCCGCCGAAGGACTTGCCGGAGGCCCAGATCGGATCGTCCGACGCGCCGGCTTCGGCCGCCCGAGTGTGGGCGAAGGCCATCGCCGCCCGCCACGCCGCGATGGCTGCCGGCGGCCGGTCGGGGAAGCTGCGGCCGGCCTCGCGATAGCCGAAGTTGAATCGCAGCGTCGCGATGCCGGCCGCGTTGACGGCATCGGTGAACCCCACGAGGAACGGATGCTCGAACCCCGACCCGGCACCGTGGGCGACGACGAGCGTCGCCGAGGCGTCGGTCGGCCGCGCATAGGCGCCCGAGACCGTCGTGCCGTCGATGTCGATCGAGATGGGTTCGCTGGCCGCTGGCATGGCTCCATCATGCCGCGCACGAGGCTCGCCGGCATCCGGGCGTCGGATAGACAGAAGCGGGCGGCACCGGATGACCGGTACCGCCCGCTGACGAACTGGAACTGACTACTTCTGCAGAACGACCTGGATCTCGGCGTTCAGGGTGATCTCGTCGCCGAGGGTGAGGCCACCGGCCTCGACAGCCGCGTTCCACGAGACGCCGAAGTCGTTGCGGTTGAACTTCGCCGTCGCCGAGGCGCCGGCCTTGGTCTGGCCGTAGCCGTCGGTGGTGACTCCGCCGAACTCGCCCTTCAGGGTGACGGGCTTGGTGACGCCACGCAGGGTCAGGTCGCCGGTCACGGTGAAGTCGTCGCCGTCGATCGCGATGTCCTTCGCCGCATAGGTGGCAGTGGGGAACTCGTCGACCTTGAAGAAGTCGCTCGTGCGCAGGTGCTCATCGCGCTGGGCCTGGTTGGTGTTGACCGAGGCCACGTCGATCGACGCCTCGATGGTGGTGTCGGCGGGGTTCTCGCCGGTCACGATGGTGGCGTCGAAGGTCTCGAACGAGCCGCGCACCTTGCTGATGGCGAGGTGGCGCACCGAGAAGGAGAGCTCCGAGTGAGCGGGGTCGAGCTTCCAGGTGCCGGCGATGTACTGGGGGTGAGTGGTCGTGGTGTCCATGGGAGGGTATAAGTCCATGCATCTGCATGTTATTCCCGGCGCGGCCAGATTGTTTCGCGAGATTTCGGATGCGACTGCCAGCTTTCCCCGACCTGGGAACACGACCGGCGCATCCGTGGTTCGATCTCGACATGACGACAATCGGAATCATCGGAGCAGGACACATCGGCAGCCAGGTCGCGCGCGCGGCCATCACGGCGGGCTACGACGTGGTCATCAGCAATTCGCGCGGACCGGAGACCCTCGCTGATCTCATCGCCGACCTCGGACCCAAGGCCAGGGCGGCCACGGCGACGGATGCCGCAGCAGCGGGCGACGTCGCCGTCGTGACTGTGCCGCTCAAGGCGCTCGAGGCGGTACCCGTCGCCCCGCTCGCGGGCAAGATCGTGATCGACACCAACAACTACTACTTCGAGCGCGACGGCCACATCGCCTCGCTCGACGACGGGGTCGACACCGTGTCCGGCCTGCTGCAGGCCCACCTCCCCGAGAGCCGGGTGGCCAAGGGCTTCAACCACATCAAGTTCTCAGACATCACGACCGACGGAACCCCTGCCGGCACACCGGGCCGCCGCGCCCTCGCCACGGCAAGCGACTTCGACGATGCCGCCCAGTTCGTCGAGCGTCTCTACGACGAGATCGGCTTCGACACCGTCAACATCGGACCGCTGTCCGAGAGCTGGAGGGTCGAGCGCGACCAGCCGGCCTACGTCATTCCGCAGAACCGCGAGGAGCTCGTCGCGAACCTGGCGAAGGCCGAGCGGGCGACGTCCGCCGCAGCCTGACGGTGGCACTGAGGAACGGGGCAGGCCCATCAGGGCCTGCCCCGTTCCTCGCGTCAGCGCATTGCGGCACGGCTGCCGCCGGAGGACAATCGCTCCCGTTCTCAGAACACTGAGCACTGCCCTACCCGAAGGTCAGGTTCGCCATGGACTATGCGAAGCGCCGAGCCGCGAGCAAGACGAAGATCGATCAGCTGCGTGCCCGGATCCGGGCGCTCCGAACTCAGGCCGGCCCCTCCGGAGGCTCCGCGAGCGACCCGTCGTCTCCCTCTCCCGGGAGCGACCAGGCGAGTGCGGCGATCGCCGCCCTCGAGCTCGAGCTCACCACCGAGCTCGATGCCCGCAGCGACGAGTACCTGCACCACGTCGGATCGCGCACCTGGCGCATCTTCGTCGGCATCGCCGGTTTCCTGATCGCAGCGGCCGCCTTCACCATGTCGACTGTCCCCACGATCGTCATGCAGCATCTCTGGTCCGCCGCGGCTGCCACGGTGCTCACCCTCGGGCTGCTGGCGATCATCTCCAGGCTCACCCAGCCGCGAGGCCTCATCGGCGTGCTGATCGGCAAGGACGGACGATTCTCCACCTCGTCCTTCCAGGCCTGGATCTGGACCGTCGTGCTGGCGTGGGCCTTCATCTACCTGGTCTTCGTCGGCGTGCTCACCGGGCACTGGGTTCCGGCCGAGGCGCTACCGGCCGGCACGGACGGCCTCCCGATCAGCGCTGACTACCTGCTCCTGCTCGGCGGCCCGTTCGCCGCTCTCGTTCTCGTGCAGCAGATCGACTCCTCGAAGGTCGCTGCCGGCGACCTGCAGAAGGTCCCGACAGGGGAGCCGCAGATCAAGGACCTGGTGTCGAACGACGCCGGGACGACGGACCTCATCGACACCCAGTACCTCGTGTTCAACACGATCGCCGTGGTCGTGTTCGCCGTGCTGCTGTTCGCGAACTCGACGCGGCTGCCCGATCTGCCCGAGGCCATCGTCATCCTCACCAGCGCGTCAGCACTGGGCTACGTGGGCAAGAAGGCCGTGCAGAAGAACTCGCCCAGCATCCTCACCATCGTGCCCGACACCGGATCGGGGATTCCGACGGTCGGAGCGCGGGTGCGGGTGCGTGGCACCAACTTCATCCCACCGGGAGCCGATGTCGACGAGAAGCACGCCCACGTCTGGGTCAGGTTCGGAACCGTCGTGGTTCCGGCCATCGAGACCGATGGTCAGCGGCCGGCGCTCTCGCCGAGCGAGATCATCGTCGACGTCCCGGCACCCCCGGAGGACGGCCTCGACAGCCGGCTCGTCGACGTCGTGGTGGTGACGGCTGCCGGCGTCGAGACCGACCCGTACCAGCTGCAGATCGTCACCCCGTTCGCCGACGCCTCGATAGCCCTCGAGGCCGACGGCACCCTGGCCATCACAGTCGAGGAGGACGTGCCGGAGGGCACCAGGGTGCGTGTCGGCATCGACGGCTACGTCGAGGAGACGGCGACCGAAGCCGATCATCGAGCCATCGCCATCGTGCCGGCGGGAGTGACCGGCGCCCAGATGGTGCGCATCTCCTATGCCGGGTCGACGACGACGAGGCTCATCAACCTGTAGTCGGGCCGCATCCGGGCAGCGGATGCAGCACCCGCTACGTCTCGCTCCTCACAGGTCGAGCACCTCGAGGTCTATCGTCACCTCGTCGTCGGGTTCGATGCGCTCGGCCCTGCGCACGGCCTTCATGATCGGCAGCACGTAGGTGTCGGCCAGAGGGAAGATCGACGTGGACCACGTCGTGCGCCCGACGCCGACTCTCACCTTGACGGCTCCGAAGCCGCGCGTCATCCGCGGGACCTCGGCGATGTCGGCGCCCATCTCCTCGGGCAGGCTCACGAAGTACCAGTTGGCGCGCGCCTCCCATTCCCAGAGCGGCGCGGTGAAGTGGAATCGCATGCCTCGAGGCTACGCGCGCCCGCCGACCTCGACGCGTTCCGGCATCCGCCCGCGTGAGAGCAGGCGTTCGATGCCGAGCAACGGGATCGGCGCCCACGTCGGGCGGTTGCGCGTCTCGTACACGGCCTCGTAGACGGCCTTGTCGAGCTCGAAGGCGTCGAGCAGCTGACGGTGCTCGCGCAGGTCGTTGCCGGAGGCCTCGATGTAGCCGTCGACGAAGGCGCGGCGTGCGTTGTGCGCCCAGGCCTTGAGGGCTGAGACCCGGCGTTCCGGGTGGTCGGCCTTCGTGGAGCCGGCCACGTAGTCGAAGGATCGCAGCATTCCGGCGATGTCGCGCAGCACGAGATCGGGCTGGACCCGTTCGTTCATGGGACGCATCGGCTCACCCTCGAAGTCGAGCAGCACCCATCCCCGATCGGGAACGCTCAGCACTTGGCCGAGGTGGAAGTCGCCGTGGATGCGCTGCATCGACGGCCACGGCACCTCCTGTGCGGCGTCGAAGACCGCCTCGATCTCCGCGCTGTGCTCAGCGATCTCCGGTACCTCGGCGAGGGCGACGGCCAGTCGCTGGTACCAGCTCATGGTGATGGCCACCATGTCTCCGGGGCTCGCCGGTCGAGTGGGGAACAGGTGCGAGAGCGAGCTGTGCACGACGGCCGTTGCGACACCGAGGTCGTGCGCTTGGCCGCTGAACTCCTCACCGGATGCCGCGGCGTCGAGTGCGACCCGCCACGCGTCCTGCACTCCGGGCAGGAACTCCTGGGCGAAGGCGAGGTGTCCGCTGGCGCGGCCCGATGAGCGCCCGGTGTCGTCCCACTCGCCGGTGACGTGACCGATGCTGCGCGGGACATGCGGTGAACCGGAATCGGCGAGGGCCGTCTGCAGCGTGACATCGGGGTTGGCGCCGTGGTGCAGCTGACGGAACACCTTGCAGATCACGCTGGTGCGATCGCCCGGTCCCTCGTAGATGATCGAGGTGTTCGACTGCTCGCCGCTCAGCACCGTCGACGTCATCGCCGCGTCGTCCAGGCGCGGGTTGTCGGCCCGCGCCGCGGGAACCGAGCTGTGGCCGACGGCATCGACGGCCTCGACCGCATCCGGGACCGCCGTCTGCTCGCCGACGATCATGCGCAGCAGAGCTCGGGCGTACACCGGATCATGGGGGCCGTCGTAGGCGTACTCACCCGACTCAATGCGCCCGATGAGATGGCGGCCTCCTCCGGGCAGGAGCGTCTGCCTCAGCGTGATCGGCACCTGGTAGAGCGTCGGCGGTCGTGAGGCGTCGTCCATGAGGAGGAGGGTGCGCACCCGTACGCCCTCGGTGTCGCTCGGCAGGTCCCAGGCGCCCAGACGGCGCAGTTCGGGAATGCGGGCCTTGCCGCCGTACCAGCGCTGCCTCGTCATCCAGTCGGTGAGGCACGCCAAGGTGCTGTCCATACTGCGACGCTAGGGCCGCCGGCCCCCGCTGTCGAGGGGCTTGTCCGCGCCCGACCCGATGTGTCATCCAAGCGGGGTCACCGGAGTCGACGCACGGGCACCGGGCCGGATAGCTGTGATGATGGGACAGTGCCGCTCGGCACGGCACCGTCCCCGTCGCACCTCGTCGCACCAGGAGACCCCAGATGCAGCGCACAGCCAACGCCCACCTCCGCCTCCAGATCCTCGACCCGGCTCACCTCGCGTTCATCGTGGCGGCAGCAGAGGGCAACGAACGCACCGAGACCCTGGAATTGAAGCTCGACGGAGCTCCGGTCGAGGCCCGCGAGGTGGTCAGCGGCCACGGCACGCGCATCCACGCCCTCGAAGCCGGACCCGGGGAGCTCACCCTCGACTACGCGGTCACGGTGACGGGCCAGGCCGAGCCGCTCGCCGTCACCGAGCGTTCGCTGCTCACCTACCTGCGTCCGAGCCGGTATTGCGAGTCGGATTCCCTCGGCCCGACGGCCGTCGCCGAGTTCGGCGGCCTGAAGGGCGTCGAGGCGCTCGACGCCGTCAGCTCCTGGGTCGGCAGCCACCTCGCCTACGTTCCCGGCTCGAGCCTGCCGACCGACGGCGCCGAACGCACTCTCCTCGCCCGCCAGGGCGTCTGCCGCGACTACGCCCACCTGGTGATCGCGTTCCTGCGCGCGCTCGACATCCCGGCCCGTCTCGTGGCCGTCTACGCCCCCGGACTCGACCCGATGGACTTCCACGCCGTGGCCGAGGCCTACGTCGAGGGTGCCTGGCACGTCGTCGATGCCACGGCGCTGGCCCCCCGCCAGTCGCTGGTGCGCATAGCGACGGGTCGCGACGCCGCGGACACGGCGTTCCTCAGCACCTACCGCGGCGCCGTCACCCTCGAGGAGATCTGGGTGAGCGCCGTCGTCGACGAACTGCCGTTCGACGACGTGCGTGAACTCGTGCAGCTGCGCTGACCCTGCCCGAGTTTGCAGGATGAGACCCGACGCAGGCGCATATCGCAGGCGAACCGCGTCTCATCCTGCATTCGTCGGCCCAGGATGCCGCACACCGCGTGGTATCCATGAAGATGCCGCGTGCTCCCAGCGCGGCCGCGAACAGGAGCCGCCATGACCACCACCCCGCCCATCCGCACGGCCGTCATCGGCTTCGGCACCTCGGGGAAGGTCTTCCACGCTCCGTTCGTCTCAGCGAACCGCGAGTACTCCCTCGACGTCATCGTGACCTCCAACCCCGAGCGTCGCGCCGACGCCGAGCGCCTGCACCCGAACGCTGTCGTCGTCGACAGCCCCGATGACGTCATCGCCCGCGCCGCCGACCTCGATCTCGTCGTCATCGGCTCCCCGCCCGAGGCCCACGCCCCCCTCGCCGAGGCGGCGCTCGCCGCCGGGCTGTCGGTCGTGGTCGACAAGCCGTTCGCCGTCACCGCGGCCGAAGGACGCGCGCTGATCGCCGCGGCTGCGGCATCCGTCGGCACCCTCACCGTGTTCCAGAACCGACGCTGGGACGGCGACTTCCTCACGCTCCGGCGCCTCATCGACGACGGCGAGCTCGGCACGGTGCGCCGCTTCGAGTCGCGCTTCGAGTGGTGGAAGCCGGCACCGCCCGCCACCTGGAAGTCCAGCACCGCTGCGGCGTCCGGCGGCGGCATCCTCTACGACCTCGGCACCCACCTCATCGATCAGGCGCTCACCCTGTTCGGTCCGGTCGACGACGTCTACGCGGAGGTGCGCACCCTCCGCGAGGGCGCCGGTGCCGACGACGACGCCTTCGTCGCGCTGACCCACGCGTCCGGCACCATCTCGCACCTCTGGATGAACTCCCTCGCCGCCCAGTTCGGCCCGCGCTTCCACGTGCTCGGCTCCGACGCCGGCTACACCTCCTGGGGCCTCGACCCGCAGGAGGCCGCGCTCAAGGGCGGAGGTTCGCCGACGGATGCCGGTTTCGGCGAGAAGCCCGAGAGTGGCTGGGGCGTCCTCGGCCTCGAGGGCGCGACCCGTCGTGAGCCGACGGATCGCGGCGACTACGCCGGCTTCTACAGGGCGCTGGCCGACACCATCCTGCGCGGTGCCCCCGTTCCCGTCGACCCCGCCGACGCCGTGCGCGTACTGGAGATCATCGAGGCCATCCACGCAAAGGGGGACGCCCAGCGGTGAACTCGTGACACCCTGAGATGACGCCGGTGGAGCCACCGGCGTCGTCACGCCAGCCGGGGTCACAGCAGGGGGAGCGCATGCACGAATCGGATTCGACGTCGGGCGAACGGATGCCGCAGCCGAGGCGCCTCCCGCGCTCCACCTACAGGCTGCAGATCACGCCGGGGTTCACCCTCGACGATGCCGCATCCGTCGTCGACCACGTGAGCTCACTCGGCGCCGACTGGCTCTACCTCTCCCCGCTGCTCACGGCCGAGGACGGCTCGGACCACGGCTACGACGTGACGGATCACACGCTCGTCGACCCGGCGCGCGGTGGCGCCGACGGGCTCGACCGCCTCGTGGCTGCAGCACGCTCGGCGGGACTCGGCGTGCTCATCGACATCGTGCCCAACCACGTCGGGGTGGCGACGCCGTCGGCCAACGCCTGGTGGTGGGACGTGCTGAAGCATGGTCGGGGCAGCCGTTTCGCCGAGGCCTTCGACATCGACTGGGATGCCGCGGACGGCAGGCTCGTACTCCCCGTGCTCGGCAGCGATGACGACGAGGAGTTCGCGGCGATGAGCATCGACGTCGAGGCCGAAGAGCTGGTGTACTACGACCACCGTTTCCCGCTGGCGCCGGGCAGCCTGGAGGGGCGGGGCGGCGATGGACCCGTCGCCGGTGCCGCCGGCATCCGTGCGATCCATGACGGCCAGCACTACAGGCTCGTCGACTGGCGTCGGGCCGACGCCGGGCTGAACTACCGACGCTTCTTCGCCGTGAACACCCTCGCCGGCATCAGGGTCGAGGTGCCGTGGGTGTTCGACGAGTCGCATCGTGAGATCGGTCGCTGGGTGCGGGACGGACTCGCCGACGGCCTGCGCGTCGATCATCCCGACGGCCTCGCCGATCCCGGCCGCTACCTCGCCGACCTCGCCCGCCTCACCGGTGGCGCCCCGGTGTGGATCGAGAAGATCCTCGAGGGCGACGAGACCATGCCGCCCGACTGGGTGACGGCCGGCACCACCGGCTACGACGCCCTCGCCGAGGTCGACAGGCTCTTCGTCGACCCGAGCGGGCGCGAGGCCCTCGACGGTGCCGTCGCCGACATCGAACCCGAGACGGAACCAGTCGACTGGGACGACCTCATCCACGGAACGAAGCGCGCCGTCGCCGACGGCATCCTGCACTCCGAGGTGCTGCGGCTGGCCCGCCTGCTCCCGGATGCCGCAGCACGCGGTTCCGATCTCGACAGCCGTGCCGATGCCGTCGGTGAACTGCTGGCCTGCTTCCCGGTGTACCGCTCCTACCTGCCCTTCGGAGCCGAGCGCCTCGAGGCCGCCCGCCTCGAGGCGCGCCGACGCCGACCCGAGATCGCGGCCGCCATCGATGCGGTGGCCGCGGTCCTGGCCGACCCGGCGCATCCGGCAGCAGTCCGCTTCCAGCAGACGTCGGGCATGGTGATGGCGAAGGGCGTCGAGGACACCGCGTTCTACAGGTTCACCCGGCTCACCTCGCTCACCGAGGTCGGCGCCGATCCCAGCGAGTTCTCGATCGACACGGCGACGTTCCACCAGCGCCAGGCTTCGCGCCAGAGCGGTTACCCGGCGTCCCTCACCACCTTGTCGACGCACGACACGAAGCGCGGGGAGGACGTCCGCGCGCGCATCTCGGTGCTGTCGGAGTGGACCGACGGCTGGACGCAGACCCTCGCGGCCCTGCACGAGCGCCTACCGCTCGGCGACGCCGCGTTCGAGAACCTGCTCTGGCAGGCCGTCGTCGGCGCCTGGCCGGCGACACGGGAACGCCTGCAGGCCTACGCCGAGAAGGCGGCCCGCGAGTCGGGCACGTCGACCACCTGGACTGCTCCGGATGCGGCATTCGAGGCGCGGCTGCGCGCAGCCGTCGACGCCGTCTTCGACGACGACGCTGTCGCCGCGATCGTGCGACGCGCCGTCGATGCGACGACTGCCGCCGGCTTCGCGAACAGCCTCGGCGCCAAGCTGGTGCAGCTGACGGCGCCGGGGGTTCCCGACGTCTACCAGGGCAGCGAGCTCTGGGAGCTCTCGCTCGTCGACCCCGACAACCGGCGCCCGATCGACTTCGGTCACCGCCGCGACCTTCTCGCACGGCTCGACGACGGCTGGCTGCCGCCCGTCGACGAGTCGGGAGCGGCCAAGCTGCTGGTGGCGTCCAGGGCGCTGCGCCTGCGCCGGGACCACCCCGGCCTGTTCACCCGCCACCTCGGCCTGCCGGCGTACGGTCGCGCTGCTCCGCACGTCGTCGCCTTCGACCGCGGGGGTGCCATCAGCGTCGTGACCAGGCTCTCCCTGCGTCTCGCCGCAGACGGCGGCTGGCAGGACACCAGCATCCGGCTACCGGATGCCGAACTCGTCGACGTGCTTACGGCCCGCGAGTGGGACGGCGGCGAGATCGCCGTCGCCGACCTGCTGGCGCACTACCCCGTCGCCCTGCTGGCGCCCCGAGCCGTGCTGGCGGGGGAGGGGCGGCGATGAGGCTGGGGGTCTGGGCGCCGGCTGCCCAGACGCTCGTGCTGCGCCTGGACGGCCAGGACATCGAGCTCTCCCGCGACGGCGACGGCTGGTGGCGGCATCCGGTCGAGGTCCCGGCCGGCCTCGACTACGGATTCATCGTCGACGGCGACGGACCGCTGGCCGATCCGCGTTCGCTGCGGCAGCCGGACGGCGTGCACGGGCTCTCGCGCACCGTCGACCTCACCCCGCCCCCTGCCGAGAGCGACGGTGGGGACGGCTGGCGGGGCCTGCCGCTCGAGGGCGCCGTCATCTACGAGCTGCACCTCGGCACCTTCACGAGCGCAGGCACCCTGGATGCCGCTGTCGACCACCTCGATCACCTGCGCTCGATCGGAGTGGACTTCATCGAGCTGCTGCCGGTGAACGCCTTCAATGGCGAGTACGGCTGGGGCTACGACGGCGTGCTCTGGTTCGCGGTGCACGAGCCGTACGGAGGGCCTGACGCCTACAGGCGGTTCGTCGCCGCGGCGCACGCTGCCGGCCTCGGCGTCATCCAGGACGTCGTGTACAACCATCTCGGCCCGAGCGGCAACGTGCTGCCACGGTTCGGACCGTACCTGCACGAGGACGACGGACCATGGGGGAGCGCGCTGAACCTCGACGGAGCCGACGCCGCCGAGGTACGCCGGTACATCGTCGACAACGCGCTGCTCTGGCTGCGGGACTACGGCATCGACGGGTTGCGACTCGATGCCGTGCATGCACTGCACGACACCAGCCCGACGCACATCCTCGCCGAGATCGCTGCGGCGACGGATGCCCTGGCCGCCGACCTCGGGCGTCCCCTGCACCTGATCGCCGAGTCCGACCTGAACGACCCCGTCATGATCGAGCCGCGTCCGCAGGGCCACGGTCTCGCGGCGCAGTGGAGCGACGACTTCCACCATGCACTCCACGTCGCCCTCACCGGCGAGGTCACCGGGTACTACGCCGACTTCGCCGGCCTGGCGTCGCTCGAGAAGGTGCTCACTCGCGGCTTCTTCCACGACGGCAGCTACTCGTCGTTCCGCGGGCGTGAGCACGGGCATCCGCTCGACGTCGAACTCACGCCGCCGTGGCGGCTCGTCGTGAGCGATCAGAACCACGACCAGATCGGCAACAGGGCACGTGGCGACAGGCTCGCCGAGACCCTCGACGACGGCCAGCTGGCCATAGCCGCCGCAATCACGCTGCTCGGCCCGTTCACCCCGATGCTGTTCATGGGCGAGGAGTGGGCGGCGTCGACGCCGTGGCAGTACTTCACCTCCCACCCCGAGCCCGACCTCGGTGCAGCCGTCGCCGATGGCCGCATCTCCGAGTTCGCGCGCATGGGCTGGGACCGCGCGCTCGTGCCGGATCCGCAGGATCCGGCGACGCGCGAACGGTCGGTGCTCGACTGGGAAGAGCTCGCGCACGGGCGTCATGCGCGCCTGCTGGAGTTCTATCGCGCACTCGCGAGACTGCGCCGCACCGAACCGGCCTTCAGCAGCCCGGTGCCACCGGTGGTGTGGATCGCCGGCGGGGGAGCATCAGTCCTGACCATGCGTCGCGGCGATGTGGTGGTGGCGGTGAACTTCGCGCCCGAGCCGGCACCGGTCGAGGTGCCGGTGGGGACGGTGCTGCTGGCCTTCCCGGATGCGGATGCGGATGCGGATGCGGACCCGCATGCCGATTCGGATGCGGATGCCGTATCGACCCCGTCCGATTCGCCCACGACGCTCGCGGCCCACTCCCTCATGGTGGTGCGGGTCACACCGGGGCGGTGACGCTCTCCCGCAGCAGGCGCGCCAGGCCGGCGATGCCTCCTGCCCGCATGGCGGCACGTTGGCGATGGGCCCCGGTCCCCTCGCGCAGGAGGCGGGCCGTGCCGGCAGCGACGAACTCGCGATCACCCTCGGCGTCGAGCTGGTCGGCGATGTAGCGCTGCAGGCTGTCGATGGCCTCGCGCGCGTCGATCATCCTGCCCGAGATCGGATCGAGCTGGCGGTTGCGCAGGCCGTCCCGCGCCGACTGCCAGAGTGCGTTGTCGAGCAACTCCGGCGCGATGTCGACGGCCTGGGTGCCCACGGGCTCGGCGAGGGCCGTCGTCACGAGTCCGCGCACTATCGCGGCGAGCAGGAGCGTGTCGTCGGTCGTCAGCTGCGCGTCGCAGACGCGCACCTCCAGGGTCGGCACGTGCTCGGAGAGGCGCGCATTCCACATCACCATGCCGGTGTCGAAGGTGCCGCCGACGCCGACGACCGTGCGCAGCCGTCGCTCGTAGTCCGCCGCGTCGGCGAACACCGGCGGACACCCCGACACGGCCCACCGGCGCACGACGATGCCGCGCCAGCTCTCGAAACCGGTGTCGACGCCACGCCAGAACGGCGAGTTGCCGCTCATGGCCTGCACCAGCGGCATCCACTGGCGGATGCGGTTGAGCCCGCGCACGCCGGCGTCGCGATCGGGAACGGCGACGTGCATGTGCAGGCCGTTGATCTGGTGGTCGGCGATGATCTGGCGGTACTCGCCCACCACGCGTTCGTAGCGGTCGTCCTCGGTGATCGTCGGGTACACCGGCGCCTCGTACGGCATGCCGACGCTCGCCGCGATCACGTCGAGGTTCGCGGCGCGTTCGGCCATCTCGTGCCGGAATCGATCGAGGGCGACGGATGCCTCGGCCAGGGTGCCGAACACGGCCGAGGTGTGCTCGACCTGCGAGGCGAGGTACTCGTGATTGACGATCCCCGACCAGGCCGGCTCCTCCACCAGCGCCTCGTGCACGTGCGTGCCGACGTCGACAGGCCGAAGAGTATCCGGATCGAGGAACATGAACTCCTCTTCCACCCCGAACGTCGCCATCGATGTCTCCCCTCGGGCCGCGGCACAACGCAGGACCGTGGCGGAATGATCGCACATGGAGCCGGAGCGTGGCTGTGATTCTCGGAAGATTTCGGGGGTGATCTTTGGGTATGAGGCGCATCCGGGATCTGCACAGGAACGATTCCTAGGCTCGGATCATCCGTCGAAGGAGGATGCGAATGCAGTGCCCGAATGACCAGTCCGTGCTCGTGATGAGCGAACGTGGTGGTGTCGAGATCGACTACTGCCCCACGTGCCGCGGGGTCTGGCTCGATCGCGGCGAGCTCGACAAGATCCTCGAGCGGGCCGGCGCAGAGCTTCGGGCGGCTCAGGACTACAGGTCGTCGGCGGTGCCGGCGACACCTGTGGCCGCGCAGTCGCAGCCGAGCTGGGGCGAGCAGCAACCCGCGCAGGCCCATGGGCAACAGGGCTACGACCAGCGTGGCCACGACGATCGCCGCTACGACGACCGCGCACGCCAGCAGGCCGGCGACCAGGGCTACTACCGCACGAAGAAGCGGGAGAGCTGGCTCAGCGAACTCTTCGACTGAGTCCGCTGAGGCCGGGCTCAGTCGGCGGTAGCCAGCGCTTCGATCACAGCGGCCGCAACAGCCGCACTCGACTGCGGGTTCTGCCCGCTGATGAGGTTGGCGTCGACCACGACGTGGCTCGACCAGTCGGCGCCGGTCTCGACGACGGCTCCGGCCTCGCGCAGGCGGGTCTCGACGAACCACGGCGTCTTCTCGCCGGTTCCGCCGGTGAGCTCCTCGTGATCGGTGAACACGGTGAGGCGACGCCCGGCGAAGGCGAAGGCACCGTCGGCACCCACGGCCGACAGCAGGGCTGCGGGGCCGTGGCAGAACGGAGCGATGATCGTTCCGGCGGCGTTCGCCTCGGTGAGCAGGCGTCCCGTCGTCGGGTCGAAGGCCAGATCGGTCATCGGACCGTGACCGCCGGGCAGCACGACGGCGTCGAACGCCGACACGTCGATCGTGTCGAGGGGCACGGATGCCGCCAGCTCGGGGGCGATCTCGTCGAGGTAGCCGCGCAGCTCGGCCGCCTTCTCGGCTCCGCCGGCACCGGCATCCGAGAGGCTTCCAGCGTCGACCGTGGGGGTGACCCCGCCGGGCGTCGCGATGGTGATGGTGTGGCCGGCGGCTCGGAGTTCACGGTGGGCGACCACGAGCTCCTCGGCCCAGAAGCCCGTGGGGTGCTCGGTGCCGTCGGTGAGGGTGAGGCTCGTGGCCCCTGTCACGATCATGAGGATGTCGCTCATGGTTTCCGTCCTTTCATTCGCCGGATGCGGCGGGGTGCGTGCGGGGTGTGGTGACGTCGCTCAGGCGACAGCCGGAGTGGGGCGCGTGGGGGATGCCGGCACCTCTACCATTCTGCGCGTCGCACGGCGGGCATCGACGGCGGCGACGGCCATCACGACCACGGCGGCGGCCGTGATGGCGGCGCCGACCCAGAGCGGGGAGGTGTAGCCGAGGCCGGCGCTGATGGCCAGGCCGCCGAGGAAGGCGCCCAGGGCGTTGCCCAGGTTGAAGGCCGCGATGTTGGCGCTCGAGGCCAGGGTGGGCGCCCCGGCGGCGTAGCCCATGATGCGGGTCTGCAGCCCGGGCACAGTGCCGAATCCGAAGCCGCCCATCAGCATGAGCAGCACGACCGTCGCCACGGGGCTGCCGGCGAGCAGGGCGAACAGCACGAGCACGACGGTGAGCGCGATGAGGAAGCCGAGCAGGGTTCCGTCGATCGACCTGTCGGCGAGGCGGCCGCCGATCCAGTTGCCGATGACGAGTCCGGCGCCGAACAGCACGAGCAGCCAGGGCACTGTCGCCGACGCGAAGCCGCTCACCTCCGTGAGCGTGTAGGCGATGTAGGTGAAGGCGCCGAACATGCCGCCGAAGCCGAGCACGGTGACAGCGAGTGAGAGCCACACCTGGCCCGAGCGGAACGCCCCGAGCTCGGTGCGGAGGCTGGGCGCCGCTGGGGAGGGCACCGCGGTGACGGATGCCTCGCCCGCGGCATCCGTCGTCGCACGGGTCGACGGGACCAGCCGCCAGATGCCGACGAGGGCGACGACGCCGATGGCCGCGATCACCCAGAAGGTGGACCGCCAGCCGAACTGCTGGCCGAGGAAGGTGCCGAACGGAACACCGAGCACGTTCGCGGCGGTGAGGCCCGTGAACATGATGGCGACGGCGCCGGCCCTGCGATTCGCCGGCACCAGGCTGGCGGCGACGACAGCGCCGATGCCGAAGAAGGCGCCGTGGCAGAGGGCGGCGATGACCCGACCGCTCATCATGACGCCGTAGCTGGGCGCGATGGCCGAGAGGGTGTTGCCGGCGATGAAGAGCACGAGTAGAGCCATGAGCACGGCCTTGCGGGGGAGACGGATCGTGGCCGCCGTGATGCCGAGGGCGCCGACGACGACAGCGAGGGCGTAGCCGGAGATGAGCCAGCCGGCGGCAGCCTCGGTCACCCCGAAGCTCGCGGCGACCTCCGGAAGGAGGCCCATGATGACGAACTCGGTGAGTCCGATGCCGAATCCGCCGATGGCGAGGGCGATCAAGCCTGCGGGCATGCTGATGTCTCCTGTACGAGGTGGGATTCCACGATGGTGGCGTACGCTGTTAGTTGCAGACGCGGTGTATAAATACTTGCACACGCAAATACAACGCGCAAGCAACTAACCTTCCCGACGTCGTCTGGGCGCCGTGGGCACGACAGGATCGAGGACTTCATGGGCATCGCCGACGACGCCGTCGAGGTACGCGCACAGGGCTGGCGCACGCTGGCCGCTCTGCACGGGCTCATCGAGGCCGAACTGGAGCGCGCGCTGGCGGCATCCGTGGGGCTGTCCGTGGTGGAGTACACGGTGCTCGACGCCCTGAGCCGTCAGGACGGCTGGCACATGCGGATGCAGCAGCTCGCCCGAGCCGCTGCCCTGAGCGCCAGCGCCACGACCCGTCTCGTGACGCGGCTCGAGGAGCGCGCGTTGCTGACCCGCGTGCTGTGCGCCGACGACAGGCGCGGCATCTACACCGAGCTCACGGCGGCGGGCCGAGCGCTCTACGAGAGGGCGCGGCCCATCCACGACGACGCCCTCGAGCGCGTGCTCTCATCCGCCGCCGAGCGGCCGGAGCTCGCGCCGATGGCCGAGGCGCTGCACGCGTTCTCGCCGACGGCAGTCTGACGATCGCACCCGGATCGTTGGTCGAGTAGGCCGCGCGAGCTACACGATCAGCGTGTCGCGTGGTCCCGCCACGAGTGCTTCGGCTCGAACCCCAGCACCCGCCGCGCCTTCGCGATCGAGAGCAGCGTGTCGTTCACGCCCAGCTCGCCGTGCACGGGCACGCCGGGGTACACCTCCGCCACCAGCTCGGCATTCGGCCGGCTCATCACGGTGTCGGCTGCCGCGATGATGAAGCGATCGAACCCCGGACCGGCGGTCGTCAGGGCGCGCTCGATCGCCTGGGCGCCGTCGCGGCCATCGATGTAACCCCACAGGTTCCACTTGCGGGCGCTCGCATCCGAATCGAACGACGGGAAGGCGGCATAGTCCTCGGGGTCCATCACGTTCGAGAAGCGGAGAGCCGTGATCGACAGCTCGGGGTCCCAGCGCACAAGCTCGAGCGCCAACTGCTCCTCGAGGTGCTTCACCAGGGAGTAGACGCTCTCGGGTCGCGCCGGGTACTCCTCATCGACGGGGATGTAGGGCGGCGGAACATCGAAGGGCAGGCCGAGAACCGTCTCGCTGGAGGCGTAGACGATGCGCTTGATGCCGAGGCGCTTCGCCGCCCAGAAGACGTTGAAGGTGCCGAGCATGTTGTTGTGGAAGGTGCTGACGTCGCTCACAAGTCCGGGGGCCGGCACGGCGGCGAGGTGAACGAGGGCATCGACGTTGCCACGATCCTCATGACCGTCCGGCTGCTCGGCGAGTCCGGCGATGGCGTCGATCACGGCCCCGAAGTCGCTCAGGTCGACTCTCACGAACCCCGGCCCGCGCTCGCCGTTCTGGTCGAGGTTGACCACCTCGTGACCGGATGCCGCGAGCTCGCGCACCACCGTTCGTCCGAGTTTGCCCGATCCACCGGTGATGACAATGCGCATGGGTCCATCCTGCCGCCCGAAAGGGCAGATTGGTGCAGGCCGCAGGTGAGGCGCCGATCAACCGGCCGTCGGGGCGGTCTCGAGCAGACGGACGTACGTGGGGGCCTCGCTCTCCGGCATCACGATCATTCCGCCCTCGTTGAACGCGCTGGCATCCAGCGCCCGCAACCAGTCACGATTGAGCTCCACTGAGCGCGACCCGTTGAAACGGAATTGCAGCGGGATGGAAGGCGACAGCCAGAGGCTGACCCGGCCCGATCCGATGGCGTGCGAGTTGGTCCAGGACAGGTAGAACGCCTCCTGTCGGCGCAGTCGCACCCCGACCGCCACCCGGACGTGGCTCATGGTGCGGTCGTCCATGTCGTACGCGGTGCCCTCGCCGTAGATCAGCTGTCCCATCTGAAGCAGCCTCGCAGCGGCACGATGCGCCCGGGTACACCCCAAGGGGTGTTGCTGCGGGCGGTTCGCTTCCCCGATCACCGAGCACGGGGCGCCTCAGGTCGATCGACCTGAGGCGCCCCGTGCGTCGAGCGGTGGTTCTACCCGCGACCCTGCTTGGCGTAGGGGTTGATGATGTCGGCGAGGGTGTCGGGGTGCACGCCCTCCTCGGTCGCGCTCGGGCCGTCAGCCGGCGGGAACGACTCAGTCATCGACATCGGCATGGAACCGTTGCGGTAGAAGTTGTTCGACCCCTGCGAGGGCTTCCAGTCATAGGGCTCCCAGTCGGGCACGTAGTTGCGGTAGCCGCCCGTGTTGACCTCGACGCGCATGCCGCTCGGGTCGCGGAAGTACAGGAAGCTCTGCTCTCCGATGCCATGGATCGACGGGCCGTACTCCATGTCGGTGCCGTTCTCCATGAGCACGTCGGCCGCCTGGAGCAGCTCCTCGCGGGTGTCGACCCAGTACGCATAGTGGTTCACGCGACCCGCGCGGCTGGATCCGTCGTAGACGATGCCGAGGTCGTGCGACTTCTCGTTGGTCGTGATGACGCCGAACACCGTGAGCGGCGCCTCGTCGAGTTCGGTGAATGCCATGGCCCGGAAGCCGAGCACGTCGCCGTACCACTGCGCGAAGCCCTTGACGTCGCTCGACGCGACGGTGACGTGGTCGAGCTGGCGGGGTGCCACTGCGTGGCGGCTGCGGCGCTCCGGACGGTCGGGGTAGACCGAGGCGAACTCGCCCTCGCCCTTGTACTTCTCGACGTCCCAGTAGAGCTCCATGGTGTGTCCGTACGGGCCCGTGAACGTGTACGAGCGGCCGTGCCCGAAGCTCTTCTCGCTCCAGGTGCCGGCGTGCCCCGCATCCTCGATGCGCCGCACAGCCTCGTCGAGGGCCTCGTCGCTCGAGGTGCGCCACGCCATCACGGCCAGGGTCGTCTCCGGGCCCTCCGAGATCACGAGGCTGTGGGTGTAGTAGTCGCCCCAGGCGCGGAGGTAGTGCTTTCCATCCTCGGTGTGGATCGTGCGCAGTCCGACCTGCTCTTCGTAGAAGGCGACGGATGCCGCGACGTCGGGGGTCGTGATCTCCACATGGGAGAGGTGGGAGAGGAGTTTGATCATCGTTGATCCTTCGATTCAGGGACGTCGCCAGACGGTCGACTGTCTGCCCCTCAACCATCGCGACCGTCTGACCATCAGGGAAGCTGAATCCGGTGATGCGTTCCATCAGTCTGATTGATGCCGTGGGCCGCAGGAGGGGGGCGCGTCCAGTCATCAATGCGAGTGATGCTGCGCATCAGTCATATGCGCTTCACTGATGGATCGATCGCCGATTGGATGGCCTCACGGCCGCAACGTTGCGCCGCCGTGATCGGAGATCCACGTGACATCGTCGTCGACGGGCCTGACCGCCCCCTTCGCCCTCGCACGCTTCAGTGCGAACGGCCCCAACGGGCTTCCTCTCGAACCGGGCGGACCGCCCAGCCTCGGCCTCGTCGTCGGATCGCGCATCCGTCCCCTGACCGAGAGCGAACTGGGCGCTCCCGACCTCAACTCCTTCCTGGCGGAGGGCCCGGATGCGTGGACCCGCCTCGCCTCGCTGGCTGACGAGGAGCAGGTCGACGGGACAGGCTGGCTCGATCTCGCCGACGTCACCCTGACCGCTCCGGTCGAACCGCGGCAGGTGCTGCAGACCGGAGCCAACTACCGCACCCACGTGATCGACCTCGTGGTGGCCGGGCGCCAGAAGACCGACCCGCGTCCGGTCGAGGAACTGCGGGAGTGGGCGGCGGAGATGATGGACACCCGAGCACGCGAGGGCATCCCGTACTTCTTCATCGGACTCCCGGCGTGCGTCGTCGGCGACGACGTCGAGCTCGTGCTCCCCGCCTACAGCGACCAGCACGACTGGGAGCTGGAACTGACCGTCGTGATCGGCAAGCCCGCCTTCAAGGTCGACCGCGAGCACGCGATGGAGCATGTCGCCGGCTTCACCATCGCGAACGACATCACGACGCGCGACCTGGTCTTCCGCCAGGACATGAAGGAGATCGGCACCGACTGGTACCGCGCCAAGAATGCGCCCGGATTCCTCCCCGTCGGGCCCTTCCTGGTTCCCGCTTCAGCCGTCGCCGATCCCGGGGCACTGCACCTCCGCCTCGACCTGAACGGGGACACGATGCAGGATGCGACGACGAGCGACCTGCTCTTCGACATCCCCGCGCTGATCGCCGGCGCCTCCCAGAACATGCCGCTCCTCCCCGGCGACCTCCTTCTCACGGGCAGCCCAGCGGGAAACGGTGCGAAATGGGGCAGGCTCCTCCGCGATGGCGACGTGATGGTCGCCTCCATCGAGGGGCTCGGCACCCAGACCGTGCGCTGCGTCTCGGACCAGAGCCGATGAGCGCCCCGACCGAAGACCCGACGCAGCTGGATCGCGCCGGTGCGACGGCAGCGGTCACCGCGTCAGCGGAGGCCTTCCGCAACTGGGGCCGCTGGGGGCAGGACGACGTGCTCGGCACCGTGAACTTCATCGACGATGCCAAGCGAGCCGAAGCCGCCGCGCTGGTGAAGCGGGGCGTGAGCTTCTCGCTCTCCCAGCCGTTCGACATGAACGGTCCCCAACTCGGTTGGCGCCGGCGCACGAACCCCGTGCACACGATGCTCGACACGGGAACCGACGCTGAAGCCGGCAAGCAGGGCTTCCCGCACGGCATCGGCGGCGCCGATGACGTGGTCGCGATGCCGCTCCAGTGCTCGACGCAGTGGGACGGCCTGGGCCACATCTTCGACCGGGGATTCGCCTGGAACGGTCGTCGGGCCGGAGACGTCGTCACGAGCGACGGCGACCTCGTGACCGGCATCGAACACATGGCCGCCTCGCTGGTGGGGCGCGGAGTGCTCCTCGACCTCGGACGGTTCCTCCGTCCGGGCAGTGCCGTCGGCGACGGAGAACTGCCCGACGGCTACGCGATCACCACGCAGGAGATCGAGGCGTGCATCGCCGCGCAGGGTGAGAGCAGCAGGATCGGCCGCGGCGACATCGTGCTCGTGCGCACCGGTCGCTACACGCGGGCCCGACGCGAGGGATGGAACGGCTACGCCGGTGGGCCATCCGCCGGGCTGTCCTTCACGACCGCCGGCTGGCTGCACCGCACCGAGATCGCCGCCATAGCGACGGACACCTGGGGGTTCGAGGTGCGTCCGAACGAGTTCGACGACGCCTTCCAGCCCCTGCACCAGGTCGTCATCCCGAACATGGGCCTCACCATCGGTGAGATGTGGGACCTCGACGCCCTCGCGGACGACAGCGCGGCATCCGGGAACTACGAATTCCTGCTCGCCGCGCCCCCGATCCCCATCACCCGAGCAGTCGGTTCCCCCGTGAACCCGATTGCCCTCCGCTAGCCCAGACTCCCAGACCAGAAAGCACGAACATCATGAGCGCAGTTTCACGCGTAGCCATCGTCGGAGGCGGAGCGGCCGGCACGGCAGCGGCCATCCTTCTCGCAGAAGGAGGCGTCACCGTCGACGTCTTCGAGGCGAAGCCCGACGTCTCGGCCCTCGGCTCGGGCATCACCCTGCAGGGGAACGCCCTGCGGATCTTCGACCAGCTCGGCATCTGGGAGCAGGTGAAGGAGGCCGGCTACGGCTTCGACGTGCTCGGACTCCGCACCCCTGGCCCCGAGGCCCGGATCCTGGCCGAGATCCCCGATCAGCGCACCGGAGGCCCCGAGTTCCCGGCGACTGTCGGCATGTATCGACCGGACCTGGCGCGCATCCTCGTCGACCGGGCGACCGAGGTCGGGGCATCCGTTCACTTCGGCACGACCGTCACCGGGATCGCCGGCGACGATGACGGAGTAGACATCACTCTCTCGGATGGCTCCACCGGCCGGTACGGCCTCGTGATCGGCGCCGACGGACTGCACTCCCGCGTGCGCGACCTCATCGGAATCGAGGTCGGCCCGCAGCGCACCGGCATGGGGATCTGGCGCGCCTTCGTGAACCGGCCCGCATCCGTCACCCATACCGAGCTCTACTACGGCGGCCCCTGCTTCATCGCCGGGTACTGCCCGACCGGTGAGGACACGATGTACGCCTACCTCGTGGAGAAGGCGGAGGACCGCTCGGGCGTCACCGACGAGCAGGCCGTCGAGATCATGAGGAACCTGTCGCTGGCCTACCACGGCCCCTGGGACGACTTCCGCGCCGACCTCTCCACGGCGTCGCGGGTCAACTACACCTGGTTCACCCAGCACGTCGTGCCCGACGCGTGGAACCGGGGTCGGGTCGTCATCATCGGCGAGGCGGCCCACAGCGGACCGCCGACCCTGGCGCAGGGCGCCGCGCAGGCCGTCGAGGATGCGGCGGTCCTCGCCGAGCTGCTGCTCGCGGCGGATGTCGTCGACCAGGGCCTCTGGGACGCCTTCCACGCGCGGCGGCTTCCGCGAGCTCGTGAGGTGGTCGAGGCATCCGTGCAACTCGGCACCTGGCTGATCGAGGAGAGACGCGACGCCGACATCCCGGGCCTGATGGGTCGCATCGGCGCACTCGTGAGCGAGCCGGCATGAGCGAGCCGATGCCCGGCGATGTCGCGGGTGCACCCGTCGTCGACGTGCACGCCCACGTGCTCCTCCCGCAGTTGCAGGGCGCCATGCAGGAGCGCGATCCGGCGGGGTTCGCCGCAGCGGGCGAGCTCGAGGCGCGGCGCAACGGTGCCGAGAGCCTGGCCGCGTCGGGAGCGATGATCCGCGAGCGGTTCGCGCGCCTCACCCAGCTGCCGCTTCGCCTGGCGGACATGGACGCGCAGGGCGTCGACGTGCAGCTCGTCTCGCCGTCCCCGTCGCACTACTACCCCTGGGCTTCGGAGACGGATGCCGCCTGGGTCGCACGCGAGGCGAACAGGCTCACCGCCGAACTCGTCGCCAGCGCCCCCGATCGTCTCGTCGGACTCGGACTCGTTCCGTTGCAGCATCCGGAACTCGTCGTCGCCGCCCTTGACGACGCGATGATCGGGCACGGCCTCGCCGGCGTCGAGATCTCATCGAGCGCGGGCGACGTCGAGCTCTCCGACGAGCGGCTCGAGCCGTTCTGGCAGCGCGCCGCCGAACTCGGCGCCGTGGTCTTCCTGCATCCGTTCGGCTGCACCCTCGACGAACGACTCGACAGGTTCTACCTGTCGAACACGGTCGGGCAGCCGGCCGAGAACGCCGTCGCACTGTCGCACCTCATCTTCTCGGGCGTTCTCGACCGCCATCCGGGGTTGCGCATCATCGCCTCCCACGGCGGCGGCTACCTGCCCGGATACATCGGTCGCTCGGACCATGCCTGGACCGTGCGCCCCGAGGCGCACGGATGCCGGGAGAAGCCGACGAGCTACCTGCGCCGGCTCTGGTTCGACTCGCTCGTGCACGACCCGGCCGTCCTGCGGGCCCTCGTCGACGCCGCCGGCCCTGAACGCGTGCTGCTCGGCAGCGACTATCCCTTCGACATGGGCGTCGATGATCCGGTCGAGCGGGTGCAGGCATCCGGTCTGGGCGAGGACGCCGAGCGGGCGATCCTGTCGGGTAACGCGGCTCAATTGTTCCCCGCGCTCGCCGAAATGAAGCAGGCGGCCGGGCACCGGAGAGCAGTGGGGATCCCGCGATGAGGATCGCACGATGGGCCCAGCACGGCGTCACCGCCGATGGCTTCGTGATCGGTGACCACGTCGTCCCGTTCCCCGACGGCGCGACCATGGCCGACGTGCTCGCGGGTGGGCTGGCCGCCGCGCTCGAGCTCGGGGCATCCGCTCACGTCGTCGACGGCATCCCTCTCACCGATGTCTCGCTCCTGGCTCCGCTGGTGCCGGCGAGCATCCGGGACTTCGTGGCCTTCGAGGAGCACGTGGAAGGTGTCACCGCCTCGATCGACGGCGTCAGCGAGGTCGTGCCGGAGTGGTACGAGTACCCCACGTTCTACTTCACCAACCCGCACTCGATCCTCGCCACGGACGAGCTGGTCAGTCCGCCCGTCACCGAGCGCCTCGACTTCGAACTCGAGGTCGGCGCCGTGATCGGCGGCGTTCCGGGCAGTGACGGTGCGAATCTCACGGTTGCGGATGCCGCGGAGCACATCTTCGGCTACCTCGTCTTCAACGACTGGTCGGCCCGCGACGTGCAGGGCCGGGAGATGAAGGTGCGTCTCGGACCCTGCAAGGGAAAGGACTTCGGAACCACTCTCGGCCCGTGGATCGTGACGGCCGACGAGTTCGCCTCCCTGCACGACGACGAGGGCTTCCTCCCTCTCACCATGGAGGTGGCCGTCAACGGGGAGCAGGTGGGGATCGACCTGCTCTCGAACATGGGCTGGCCCTTCGCCGAACTGGTCGCCTATGCCTCCCGCAACAGCCGCGTCGTGCCGGGAGACGTTCTCGGCTCCGGCACTGCGGGAAACGGCGGATGCCTCGCCGAACTGTGGGGCAGGCGCGGCGAGCTCTCCCCTCCTCCACTCGCGACAGGTGACGAAGTCGTCATGCGCGTGGAGGGCATCGGCGAGATCCGGAACGTCGTGGGGGCCGCCGCATCCGTGCCCCCGATCCCACCCGCCAGAATCCGGCCGCGCCTGCGCGTGCGCCCGTGACCCAGACCCCGATCAGCACCCCGTCCGATCGGCCCGTGCAACACCCATCACGATTCCAGGAGATTCAATGACGAACTCATCCATCGGGCGTTCCGCCGCAACCAGGCGCGCGGGCGTCTGGCAGGCAGTGCTCCTCCTCGCCGGCAGCTGCATGCCCGTGCTCGGCGCGGTGCTCATCACGCCCATCCTTCCTCAACTCTCCGAGGTCTTCGGAGCCGAGCCCGGGGCGGCGATCCTCGTTCCGATGATCGTTGCCATACCGGCCCTCATGATCGCCATCTTCGCGCCCTTCGCGGGACAGATCGTCGATCGTCTCGGTCGGAAGAAACTGCTCATCACCGCGATGATCGCGTACGCGTTCGTCGGCACCGCTCCGGCCTACCTGGAGTCTCTGCAACTCATCCTCGCCACGCGAGTCGGCGTCGGTATCACCGAAGCCGCGATCATGACGGTGTGCACCACCCTGATCGTGGACTACTTCCACGAGGAGAAGCGACGCAACAAGTACCTCGGACTGCAGACCGTGGTCACGACTCTCGCGGCGACGGTCTTCATCATCCTGGGTGGCGCGCTCGGCGTCGGCGGGTGGCACACGCCGTTCTGGATCTACGCCCTCAGCCTCGTGATCGCGATCCCGATGATCTTCGGCCTCTGGGAGCCGAGCCGTGTCGACACGACTGATGCGCACGCCGCAGCGACGAAGGTGCCCGTCCCGTGGCGTCGGCTTCGCCTGCCACTCGTGGTCGCGCTGTTCGGCGGTTTCTCCTTCTACGTCATGCTGATCGAGACCAGCTACCTCCTGGTGGCGAACGGCGTCGACGCGTCGAACACCGCGGTCATCGGAGCTGTGGCCGCCGGAGCATCCCTGGTGACCGCAGCCGGTGCGTTGACCTTCCCGAAGCTGGCGGGGCGTGGGCCGCGGTTCCTGCTCCCGCTCGCCTTCGGCCTGCAGGCCCTCGGAATGCTGGTCATCTGGATCATCGGCGGAGTTCCGGGTGTCGTGATCGGCGCTGTGATCGCCGGGTTCGGCTCGGGCCTCCTGCTGCCGTCCATGCTGACCTGGGCGCTGTCCACGATCCGGTTCGAGGAGCGTGGCCGTTCGACAGGCTGGTGGCAGTCGGCGTTCTTCCTCGGCCAGTTCCTCACGCCGATCCTGATCGGAGCGATCGTCGCGGCGGTCGGCGGACTGCCGGTGGCCGTCGGCATCGTGGGAATCGCGTGTGCGGCGGTGGCCGTCGGTCTCGGGCTCGGGCTTCGGCGCACAGCGGTCGAGGCCGCCGAGCCGCAGTTCGCCTCCGCACGACGGTAGGGAATGGCCGGGACCGGGGCGACCCGGTCCTGGTCACCCTCTGGGCGACGCCGTATCGACCACTCCGCCAGCCTCGATGAACAGCTCACGCATCCAGATGTGCTCCGGGTCCCGGCGGTGGATCGGGTGCCACCACAGCGCATTCGTGATCGGAGTCGCTTCGAACGGGGGCGCGAGCACGCGGATGCGCGGATTCTGTCGTGCGAAGTCTGCGAGATGGGCCTGGATCAGCCCGAGCCTGCGCGTGCCGGCGATGAAGGACGGCAGTGTGAGGAAGCCCTCCACCACGCATTCGACGTTGGGCTCGATACCCAGTTGCTGCAACTGGCGGGTCGCCGACGTGAACGCAGATCGCGACTGATACGTGAAGACCCACGGTGCCGTCGTGATGTCATCCATCGAGACGGCCTCGCCGATCGAGTCGTTGTCCGCGGAGGCGATGATGACCCAGCCGTCGGTCGAGACATCGACGTAGGGCAAGTCGGACAGGAAGCCGTGGGGAAGCAGGAGCCCGTCCGACGAGCGGAGAGTCGCCAGGGCATCCTCGACGATCTTGGGAGTGTGCTGCATGAAGCGGAACCGCACGTGCGGAGCACGGTCCGCCGCCAGATCGGCGACGACGCGCCCGACGGTCGCGAATCCGTAGTCGGAACCGTAAACGGTGAACTCACGCGTCGACTGGGTCGGGTCCCACGCGGCTTGACTGGAGAAGACGCGCTGAGCGGCGTCCAGGGCGACACCCGTCTGCTCGGCCAATCGCGAGGCCAGAGGTGTCAGCTGATAGGAGTTGCCCTGCCGAGCGAGGATCTGATCATTGAAATGCACGCGCAAACGAGCCAAGGACGCGCTGAGCGCCGGCTGGCTCAGATTCAGCCTCTCGGCCGCGCGAGTCACGCTCCGCTCCGTGAGGAGCGCGTCGAGAGAGACGAGCAGGTTCAGGTCGAGTCTGGCGAGGCTGGTGGAGGTCGGCACGTCGTCGTGTCCTTCGAGGTTCAGCGACGAACGTCAGCGTCGTCGATCTATGAAGGAACTGTATAACGCGCGTGGATGGTGCGGACCCAAGCCCTCGGTGCCCCCTGTGCGCCTCGCGCTCAGCTGCTAGGCGGTTCCCCGGGGAACCAGAGCGAACTTGACGTCCTGGAGTTCGCGGTCATCGGTGGGCTCGCCGAGACCCTGGAGGGCTGCGGTGATGAGGTTGTACGCGGCCGCGCGCTGGTCGTAGCCGACAGTGGAGAGCGGCGGGATCGTCGCCGCCGAGAGAGGTGTGTGGTCCATCCCGATGAACCCGACATCAGCGGGCACTCTCCAGCCCCGGATGGTGGCAGCTGAGAGCAGAACCGTCGCGACATCGTCGTTGTAGCAGACGATGCCGACCCCGGGCAGCGCGAGTGAATCGATCGCGCCGAGGGCGTCGTCTGGATCGATCCCCACCCGTACGATCGTCGGTTCGGGCAACCCGTGCTCCATGCACACCGTGCGCACACCCTCTTCCCGCCCTGCGCCGAAGGGGTCGAGTCGAGCATCCTGGAGATGGGCGAAGACGAGACGGGTGTAGCCGCGGTCGACGAGGTAGCGAGCTTGGAGCGCGCCGATCTCCTCGTTGGGATCGGTTCGTCCGGTGGAAGAGGATTCCGGGTCGAATGCCAGGACTCCGCGGCTCTTCAGCAGGTCGAGCTCCTCCCGTGACAACGGGGTGAGCGAGATGACGGCGCGCGGCTTCATGCCTGTGACGACGCGATCGAGGGGGGCGGTGGTCTCGGTGGCGAGGTGCAGCAGCAGCGTCAGCCCCCGCGACGCCAGCTCTTCCGTCGCCTTCTGGAAGATGTCCTGCAGGTTGCCACCGAACGTCGTGTACGGAATGACGGCGATCACGATGTCGCTGGATCCCTTCGCGAGGGTGCGTCCGGCGGCTGATGGCTGGTAGCCCAGATCCGCTGCAGCTCGTGCGACGCGCTCGCGCGTCTCGGAAGCGAAGCGCTGTCCGCGCCCGTTCAGGATCTGGCTGACAGTGGCGCGGGACACTCCCGCGCGCCTGGCCACATCTTCGCTGGTCGCAATCACGACCTCAGCATATAGCGGTGAGTTGACGCGCGTTACTAAGTGTGGTTTCCTACTCAGGTAACGCGCGATACCAACCGTGCGACTTCCTCACAATGACGTACTGGAGCACACGCATGACTCGCGAGATCTTCACCACCGGCTGGAGCTTCCGGCCCAAGGTCACCGCATTCATGGAGCTCGGTGGCTTGTCGGCCTCGGCGTGGACGGATGTGACGCTCCCGCATGACGCCCTCATCGGAGCGGAACGTCGGGCGGATGTTCCGCGCGGCGAGACCACCGGCTACTTCCCTGGCGGCGCCTTCGAGTACAGGAAGACCTTCCATGCAGCGGCGGAGCTGCGAGGCAGCCGGATCCTGCTCGAGTTCGATGGCGTGTACCGCGACGCGGCCGTCTTCATCAACGGCAACCTCGCCGGCCAGCGGGCGTTCGGGTATTCGCGGTTCTTCGTGCAGATCGACCCGTACCTGCGGTTCGGCGCCGACAACGAGATCCGTGTCGAGTGCCGCACGCACCTCGACAGCCGCTGGTACTCCGGCGCGGGCATCTACCGCGACGTGCACCTGGTCGTGAAGAACCCGGTGCACATCGCCACTGACGGCGTGATCGTGGCGACTCCCGACATCGAGTCCGATCGAGCCGTCGTGGAGATCGCCGTGGCGGTCGAGAATTCGAGCGCGCTGACCTCGACTCTGGAACTGACTGCTGACGTAACAGGCCCGGATGGCGCAGCCGTCGCCACCGCACGCTCACCGATCACGCTCCTTCCCGGCACGCGAGGCACCGCACGCCTGCGTGCCTACGTCGCCGCGCCAGAGCTCTGGAGTGTCGACGCACCGAACCTCTACTCGCTCCACCTCGCACTCAGCGAGGGAGAGAACGTCGTCGACGAGCACTCCGTCTCGTTCGGCATCCGCTCCCTCCAGCTCGACCCGCAGAAGGGGCTGCGCATCAACGGCGTGAGCACGAAGCTGCGCGGAGCCTGCATCCACTCCGACAACGGGCCTCTGGGCGCTGTATCGATGCGAGCGGCCGAGGAACGCAAGGTCGCCCGTCTCAAAGAGGCCGGCTTCAACGCGATCCGCAGCGCACACAACCCCATGAGCACAGCCCTGCTCGAGGCGTGCGACAAGCTCGGAATGCTCGTCATGGACGAGACCTTCGACATGTGGACCCAGAGCAAGAGCGACTTCGACTACGCGTTCGACTTCCCCGAGTGGTGGGAGCGCGACGTCGAGGCGATGGTCGCCCGCGACATCAACCACCCCAGCGTGATCTTCTACTCGATCGGCAACGAGATCCCCGAGACGGGAAGCCCGATCGGGTCGACGTGGGGTCGGCGGCTCGCCGAGAAGGTGCGCTCGTTGGACAGCACTCGCTACGTGACCAACGGCATCAACGGTTTCGTGTCGATGATCGACACGATCGTGCCGCAGATGCAGGCCAGACGGGATGCCGCCGCGGCTGCCCCCGAGGGCGGTGTGAACACCATGATGGCGGGGTTCGGCCAGATGATGAGCCACATCCAGACCTCGGAGCCGGCGACGCAGCGCACCGAAGAGTCCTACGCCGAGCTCGACGTGGCAGGAATGAACTATGCGGAGGCCCGCTACGAACTGGACCGCGACCAGTTCCCCGACCGCATCATCGTGGGTACCGAGACCTGGCCGACGTCCATCGTCGGCAACTGGGAACTCGTCAAGGCCAACGGCCACGTCATCGGCGACTTCACCTGGACCGGATGGGACTACCTCGGCGAGACCGGTATCGGCGTGACGCGCTACTCCGACTCCGGCCAGTCCGGGTTCTCCGGTGGATTCCCCGAGCTGACCGCCTGGTGCGGCGACATCGACATCGTCGGCAACCGCCGACCCGTGTCGTACTTCCGTGAGATCGTCTTCGGCCTGCGCTCCGATCCGTTCATCGCCGTCCACCCGCCCGCGAACCACGGCCGCCCGATCGCCGTCGCGACGCCATGGGCGTGGGGTGACGCGATCGCGAGCTGGACCTGGGCGGATGCGGAAGGGCAGCCCGTCACGGTCGACGTCTACAGCGACGCCGATGAGATCGAACTGCTGCTCGACGGCGAAACGATCGGTCGGGCACGGGTCGAGAACTTCCGGGTGGCGATCGAGACGACCTACCGCCCGGGCACGCTGACGGCCGTGGCCTATGTGGACGGCGTCGAATCCGGCCGCGTCGAGCTCGCCACGGCCGGAAACTCCCTCGTGCTGGAGGCGAGGGCCGACCGGCAGGACCTCCGCACTGACGGAACCGACCTCGGCTACGTCGACCTCACCCTCACCGACGAGAACGGAATCGCGCGCAACGGCGTCGACCGGCCCGTCACCATCACCGTCGACGGACCGGCGATCCTGCAGGCCTTCGGCAGCGGCAACCCCATCACGACCGAGTCGTTCAACGCAGCCACGCACACCACCTTCGACGGACGAGCCCTCGCGATCATCCGTCCCACCGGAGTAGGCGAGATCACCGTCACCGCGATGGCCGACGGATGCACACCGGCAGTAGCCACCCTCACCACACGCTGACCCACGAGCCCCCACCTGTAACACTGACAAAGGAGTCCCCGATGAACACGACAGACGACCAGCCGCCCGTACCCTCGAACGGTGCCTTCCCCCTCGGGAGCGCATCGCCGGCCGAAGACACCGAACAGCTCGCTGCCGCCGCCGGCGGCGACGCGGATCGTCCCAAGGTCAGCGGGGCATTCATCACCCTTCTGGCGTTGGGCCTGTTCGGCACGTACCTCGCCTTCGTCACGCCGATCGCGATCTCCCTCGCGATCCGCGTCAATGCCCTCGCTCCCGACCACGCCGAATACCTCGGTGTCGTTCTCGGCTTCGGCTCTCTGGCTGCCCTGTTGACCAGCCCGTTGGCCGGCCAGCTCTCCGACCGCACTCGCTCGCGGTGGGGTCGCCGCCGACCGTGGCTCGTCGGCGGCATCCTCGCCGGCATCCTGGGCCTGGCCGTCATGGCGGCATCGCCAGCGGTGCTCGGCCTCGGGATCGGCTGGGTGATCGCGCAGATCGGCCTCAACTCGACGGTCAACACCTTCGGCACCATCCAGGCCGACAAGCTGCCCGAGAATCAGCGCGGCAAGGTCGGAGCCATCACCGGCTTCGCCACCATGGTCGCTCCCGTCTTCGGTGCCGTCTTCGGTGGGACTGTCGCCAACCAGCCCTTCCTGCTCTTCCTGGCCCCGGCCTTCGTCGCCTTGGTCGTCGTGCTGGTCTTCGTCGTGTACTACAAGGATGCCGACAGCCGGAACCTCACCTTCGACTCGCCGTTGACCGCCAAGGTGCTCGTCTCGAAGTACGTCTTCAACCCCAAGCGCTACCCCGACTTCGCGTGGAACTGGCTCGGCCGCTTCCTGTTCTTCTTCGGACTCACCCTCAACACCAGCTACACGGCCTTCTTCTTCGCGGAGCGGCTGGACATCCCCGTCGACCAGATCGGCGGAACCGTCGCCACCGTCGGCGGTATCGGCATCCTCGGCACCGTCGCCGGCGTGTTCCTCGGTGGATTCCTCTCCGACAAGCTGCGCCGTCGCAAGGCGTTCGTGCTCGGCTCCGGCATCCTGTTCGGCATCGGCGCCCTCGTCATGGTCGTCGCCCCCGACCTGACGCTGCTCCTCGTCGGATCGCTGCTCTGCAACATCAGCATCGGTGTCTTCTCCGCCGTCGACCAGGCGCTGTACCTCGACGTGCTGCCGGAACGCGACACGGAAGCCGGCCGCTTCGTCAACATCATCCAGCTCGCGAACGTTCTCGCCCAGGCCATCGCGCCCTTCGTGGCTGCGGCCGCCCTCGCGCTCATCACCACCGGCGACCGCTACGCGGTGATCTACATCGCCGCAGCCGTGTTCACCGTCGCCGGCGGCCTCGTCATCCTGAAGGTCAAAGCCGTTCGCTGACCACGTTGCGGCCGGGCTCGTCCATGGCCCGGCCGCAACCACCCTGGAGAAAGGCCGCCATGCCCCACGATGCCCGCCCGATCGATCGCCACGCCGTCGTGCAGCGCCACAACGTGTCGATCACCGTTCCCGACCCCGAGTCCGTGCTCACCGTCGGCAACGGTGACTTCGCCTACACCGCTGACATCACGGGAATGCAGACGTTCACGACATTCCACGACCAGGCCACCGCGATCATGCAGGGACGCGCCGCGATCAACAGCGCGACCATGAGCACTTGGGGATGGCACGAGATGCCCAACCCCGACGGCTTCGTGCTCGACGACGCGATGTCGGAGCACACGACCACACGCGGAGTCGTGCGCTACCCGGACCGGCACGACATGGAAGGTGCGATGCGCGGCCACGTCTCCGACGAGAACCGTCCGGGCGCCTGGCTCAACGCGAATCCCCAACGACTGGATCTCGGTCGCATCGGGTTCTCCTTCCACGACGCGAACGGCTCGCCGGTCGACGTCAGCCCTGAGGT
The DNA here is from genome assembly GCF_001422325.1 of Leifsonia sp. Leaf264. Classification (GTDB taxonomy): domain Bacteria; phylum Actinomycetota; class Actinomycetes; order Actinomycetales; family Microbacteriaceae; genus Orlajensenia. The sequence continues at coordinate 292,047 of NZ_LMMR01000006.1, read as the reverse complement.
TCTGACCGACACCGTCCAGAACCTCGACCTCTGGTCGGGAACGATCACGAGCCGCTTCCGCTACGACGACCAGATGGTCGAGGTGACGACCGTGGCGGCCCCGGATGACTCCACCGTCGCCTTCCGCGTGAGTTCCGCACTCCTCGGTGACGGCCGACTGCGCATCGCCCTGCGATTCCCCTACGCGCATCCCGGCTTCTTCCAGACCTCGGACTGGCGGAATCCCGACCGCCACACATCGACAATCGCGGCCGAGGGTTCTCGGGCCACGATCTCGCGGAAGCTCGACGGAACCGCCTACGTCGTGGCCGTCGAATCCAGCAGCGGATCGATCAGCCAGACCGCGCCTCATGAGTTCGAGGTATCCACGGACGCTGATTCGCTCGACGTGGTCGTCCGATTCGCCCCGAACGATGGAGGAGCGCTCCCGTCCTTCGACGCCGTCGCTCAGGCAGCAGCCACGTCGTGGGAGCGCTTCTGGCTCTCCGGGGCGGCGATCGACTTCCACGACACGGCGGATGCGCGGGCCCATGAGCTCGAGCGCCGGATCGTGCTCTCCCAGTACCTCACCGCGGTCAATTCGGCTGGGGTCATGCCGCCCGCCGAGACCGGACTGACCACGAATTCGTGGTCGGGCAAGGCCCACCTCGAGATGCACTTCTGGCACGCGGCCCACTTCGCGACCTGGGGACGACCGGAGCTCCTCGAGCGCAGTCTCGGCTGGTATCTCTCGATCCTCCCGGCGGCGCAGAGCACTGCGGCGGGCCAGGGCTACCCGGGCGCGCGGTGGCCCAAGCAGGTCGGTCCGGATGGTCGGGAGAGCCCCGATCCGATCGGCTCGTTCCTCGTCTGGCAGCAGCCGCACGTGCTGTACCTGCTCGAACTGATCTGGCGCGCATCCGTTCCCGAGAAGCGCGAAGCGCTGGTTCTCGAGTTCGCCGGGCTGGTGGAGCAGACGGCGACCTTCATGGCCGCCTTCGCGGCAGAGCGCGACGGCGAGTTCCACCTGCTCGCGCCGATCATGCCGGCGCAGGAGTTCTATGACGTGACGACAACGGAAGACCCCACCTACGAGCTCGCGTCCTGGTGGTGGGGACTGGAGATCGCCCAACTCTGGAGAGAGCGCGCTGGGCTGGCGCGCGAAGCCGAGTGGTCGACGGTGCAGGATGGGCTCGCGCGCCCGCACGTCGAGGACGAGCACTACACGGCGATCGCAACCGAGCCGTTCCTGCGACGCGACGACCACCCCGCACTTCTCGCCGCACTCGGCGTCGTGCCACCCACTCCGATCATCGATCCCACGATCATGACCGCGACCCTCCTCGACGTACTCGGCAATTGGGACTGGCCGTCGGCATGGGGGTGGGACTTCCCGGTCATGGCGATGACTGCATCACGGCTGGGGCGCCCTGACATCGCGATCGACGCTCTGCTCCGCGACGAGATCAAGAACCGGTTCACCATCGTCGGGCACAACGCCCAGATGGGATCCATCCTCCCCATCTACCTGCCCGGCAACGGTTCCCTGCTCGCGGCGGTCTCGATGATCGCCACCACCGGCTTTCCCGATTCCTGGAATGTTGCAACCGAAGGATTCGTACCATGGCCGTGAACGCAGACATCGTCTTTCCCGCCGGCTTCCTGTGGGGAGCAGCATGCGCGCCGCACCAGAACGAGGGCAACAACCTCAACAGCGACATGTGGGCCTTGGAACAACTGCCCGGCTCGTCGTTCGCTGAGCGCAGCGGCGATTCCGTCGATTTCTACCACCGGTGGAAAGAGGACATCGACCTGCTGAAATCGCTCGGCCTGAATGCCTTCCGCTTCGGGATCGAGTGGGCGCGGGTGGAGCCGGTCCGAGGCGAGTTCTCGGTGGCCGAGCTCGCCCACTACCGGAGGATCATCGACTACTGCCTCGCGCAGGGAGTCGAGCCCGTCGTGACCCTCCACCACTTCTCGAGCCCGCTGTGGTTCGCCCAGGCTGGAGGATGGGGATCCCCTGAGGCGGTCGACCGGTTCGGTGACTACGTCGACGCGGTCTGCCCGATCCTCGACGGCGTCACCTGGGTGGCGACGATCAACGAGCCGAACATGTTCGCTGTCATGTACCAGATGTCGATCCCGCTGCAGTACCCGGACCCCGCGGCGGTCCTCGCCCGCATGGGAGCGGCACGGTCGGCCGTCGATGGCGAAGCCGGTCTCAACGCCTTCTCCATGCCCGAACCGAAGGACGAAGCCGCGCAGACCATGCTCCGCGCACACGCGAGAGCCCGCGACATCCTGCGTGCGACTACGGCGGCGAAGGTCGGATGGACCATCGCCATCCAGAGCCTCGTTGCACGCGAGGGCTACGAAGACAGGCTCGACCACTACCAGCGCGTCTGGGAAGACACCTACCTGGAGGCATCCCGCGATGACGACTGGGTCGGCGTGCAGTCCTACACCAGCCAGCTCGTCGGACCGGATGGGCTGGAAGGCGCCCCTGAGGGCGCCGAACTCACCCAGACGGCGTGGGCCTATCGTCCCGATGCCCTCGAGATCGCCCAGCGGCGCGCGTGGGACGTCACCGGCGGCACACCCATGATCGTGACCGAGAACGGTATCGCCACGGCTGACGACCAACGACGCATCGACTACACCACCGGCGCCCTCCACGGCGTGGCGCGGACCCTGGCGGACGGGCTCGATGTGCGCGGATACCTGCACTGGACCTTCATCGACAACTTCGAGTGGGTGCACGGCTACGCCATCACGTTCGGTCTCGTCGCGGTGGACCGCACCACTTTCGAGCGAACGCCCAAGGGCAGCGCGAGGTGGCTCGGCCGGGTCGCCGTGACGAATGGAGCGGAGCTCTCATGACGAACGACGCCATCCGACCCGGTCACCCGTGGCTCGACACCAACGGTGAACGGATCCAGGCACACGGAGGGTCCCTGTTCTACGAGAACGGCACCTTCTACTGGTACGGCGAGAACAAGCAGCACACGACCCCGGGCAGCGGCAACTGGCATTGGGGTGTGCGCGCGTACTCCTCCGCCGACCTCTACAACTGGGACGATCTGGGCCTGATCCTCCCGCCGGTGCTCGACGACCCGTCATCTCCTCTGCACCCCGCGCAGAAGATGGATCGCCCGCACATCATCTTCAACGAACTCACCGGCAAGTACGTCTGCTGGCTCAAGCTCATGGGGGAAGGCGCCCACGACACGCAGGCGTCGACGGTGCTCACGTCCGACTCGTTGCTCGGCCCGTACGAGATCGTGCGCGCCGGCCTGACGCCGTTGGGGATGAGTGCGGGTGACTTCGACCTCGTCGTCGATCCCGCCACGAAGAAGGCGTACTACTTCTTCGAGAAGGTGCACACCGACCTCGTCGTCGCGGAGCTGACAGACGACTACACGGATGTCACGGGTGTGCACTCGCTCCACTTCCCTCACCCGAGTCCGCCGTTCACCCGTGAGGCGCCCGCGCATTTCGAGCGGGACGGCGTGCACTACCTCGTCACGTCGGGGTCGACCGGGTACTTCCCGAACTTCTCCGAGGTCGCTTCGGCTCCCGACTACCACGGACCGTGGACTGTGCTCGGCGACCCGCATCCGGACGACCCGAGCCGCACTTCGTTTCGTTCGCAGATCAGCTGTGTGTTCAAGCATCCGCTCAAGAAGGACCTCTACATCGCCCTCGCGGACCGGTGGCTGCCGCAGCTGCCGGACGCCATGCCCAACGTCTACGACAGTGTCGCGGCCATGGCGCAGGGTGCCGCTCGTCCGGAGATGACGCCCGAGCAAGCCGCCAGCATGGGCGCCGTGATGGCTGCCGGTAGGGGCGAGAACACCGCGATCGCCGACTACGTCTGGCTCCCCATCCGGTTCGATGCGGGCGTGCCGCGCATCGACTGGCATGACGAGTGGCGCGTCGAAGACTTCGACTAGTCGACGCACTCCGCCGACGCGACTCCTGCAGCCCCTGGCGCTCCCTGGTAGGCAGGGAACCCACACCTTCCCGAAGGCTTGACGCGACGAGCGTGGCGTCGTACTCTTTGATCAATCAAATGATTGATCAAGCAGAAGGTTGATAATGATCGTGGATCCGAAGTCGGAGGAGCGGCTCGACAGGGCATTCATGGCCCTGGCCGATCCGGTCCGTCGGCGGATCATCGCCCGCCTCAGTCGGGGCTCGGCCACGGTCAACGAGCTCGCAGAGCCGTTCGAGATCTCCAAGCAGGCGGTCTCGAAGCACATCCAGGTGCTCGAGCAGGCGGGGCTGGTCACGCGGACGCGTGACGCGCAGCGTCGGCCCGTTCACCTGAATGCCGTGGAACTCGAGCGCATGACCAGCTGGATCGACCGCTACAGGCTCATCCACGAGCAGCAGTTCCGCAGTCTCGATGCTGTGCTCGGAGCGATGGGCGCATCGGATGCCGCACCTGACGAAGCGGCATCCGTCGACACCATCAAGGAGAAGGAACAATGAGCACCACCACCAATGCCCTCACCGTCACGGCGCCCGAAGGCGTGCAGTACGTCGACTTCGTGCGCGAGTTCGACTACCCGGTCGAGGCCGTCTTCAACGCCCACCGCGACCCGGCCCTCGTCGCCCAGTGGCTCGGCCCGCGCGACCTCGAGATGGAGATCGAGGAGTACGACTTCCGCACCGGAGGCCGCTACCGCTACATCCATGGCCGCGGCGACGAGAAGTACGGCTTCAACGGAGTCTTCCACGTCGTGCGCGAGAACGAGTTCGCCGTGCAGACCTTCGAGTTCGAGGGCTACCCCGACGTCGTGGCGCTCGACTCGATGCGCTTCGTCGATCTCGGCAACGGACGCACGCGCCTCGAGGGCCACTCCGTCTACCCCACCCAGGAGGCCCGCGACGGCATGGTCGCCTCGGGCATGGAGCACGGCATGCGCGAGGGCTACGAGCGCCTCGAAGAACTGCTCGGCTGACCGGCCGTCCGGCATCCGACCCGACACCCAAGGAGAACCTCATGGACTGGACCCTCGAAGTCGTCATCGTGCCCGTCAAGGACATCGCGCGATCGATCGAGTTCTATCGCGACAGGGTCGGATTCGACCTCGATCACGACACCGACATGGGCGAGGCGCGCATAGTGCAGTTCACGCCGCGCGGCTCCGGCTGCTCGATCGTGATCGGCACCCTCCCGTCGCAGAACCAGATGGAGCCGGGCTCGCTGAAAGGCCTGCAGTTGGTGGTGTCGGATGCCGCCACCGCACGTGAGGAGCTCATCGGCCGCGGTGTCGACGCCACCGAGCTCACGGTCTTCGATGACCGCGACGGAGGCACCTTCTTCGGCTTCAGCGACCCCGACGGCAACAGTTGGGCCGTGCAGGAGCTGCGAGTGCGCGCCGAGAAGCCGCTCATCCCGGTCGACTACCGCAGTCGCTTCGGCGAGGACTACGAGGTCTAGGCCGGCTGTGGCCGCCGTGCCTCCGTCGCGCGATGATGGAGGCATGGCCACCCCGCAGATCCTCCGCTACGCCGCCTTCACCACAGACCCCCGCGGCGGCAACCCCGCCGGTGTCGTGCTCGATGCCGGCGGGTTGACTGATGCCGAGATGCAGCGCATCGCCGCCGACGTCGACTACGCCGAGACGGCGTTCGTGACAGGCACCGTTGGTGGCGCCACGGCGATCCGCTACTTCAGCCCGATCGCCGAGGTGCCCTTCTGCGGACACGCGACGATAGCGACGGCCGTGGCGATCGCCGAGCGCGACGGCGTCGGCGAGATCCGCTTCGCCACCCCGGTCGGCGAGATCCCGATCGTGACGGATGCCGACCCCACCGCAGCGACCGGTGCAGCTGGGGGCATCCGGGCGGCCTTCACCAGCGTCGAGCCGGCGATCGAGCCGCTGGACGGAGCGGCGCTCAGCCAGATCCTCGCCATGACGTCGCTCAGCGAGGCGCAACTCGACGCCAGCCACCCGCCGCGGGTCGCCTTCGCCGGCAACAGGCATCCGGTCGTCGTCGTCGCCGATGCCGACGTGTTCGACTCCTTCACCTTCTCGCCCGTCGTGGCGCGATCGCTCATGGACGTCGAGGGGTGGACCGGAACCATCACGATGCTGCACGTGCTGGCGCCGGGCGAGTACGAGGCGCGCAACATCTTCCCCGTCGGGCGCATCACCGAGGATCCGGCGACGGGCTCGGCCGCGGCGTCGCTCGGCGGCTACCTGCGAGCCCTCGGCCTGGTCGAGGCGCCGGCCCGCGTGGTCGTGCATCAGGGACGCCACGTCGGCCGGCAGAGCCTGCTCGCGGTCGACATCCCGGTCACCGGCGGCATCACCGTGAGCGGCGTCGCCGTCGCCATCCCGGACTGATCTGTCGCGGAATCCAATCCGACCGGGCGTCGGCGCCGTACTCCATTCCGTGCTGCGCGGAGAGAAGACCGTGCAGCACGCGAACGTCATCTGTGGTCGACCCGACGACCTCTTGTGCGGATGACAGGAAGGGCCTCGTGCGCACGGGGCCCTTCCGCGCACTGACAGCCCCAGCGTGCAGGATGGACCCACACCGCAGCGAAGGGGGAACGGATGCCGTTCATCACCGAGGACGGCGAGCCACTCGCCTCGATCGAGCTCGCCCAGGTGCCCCCCGATGGGCGGTTGTTCCAGCTCCGGCGGGGCATCGGCTACAGGGAGCCCGGCGGTGACGCCGTCGTGTGGGCTCCGGCGCACGTGCCCGACGGGCATCCGGCCCGCCCGAACAGCACGGACCTCGCGTCGGTGCCGTCCTTCCTCTGGAGCTTCATCGCGTCGTACGGACGGCAGTCGGCGCCGGCAGTCCTCCACGATCACCGCTCCGAACTGGCCGCGGTGATCGGCGACGGCGGCGACCCGCACGCCGCCCTCGAGCAGCGCCGTGAGGACGATCGCCTGTTCCTGGTCGGGTTGCGCGAGAAGCGGGTGCCTCTGCTGCGCGCCTGGCTCATGTGGGGCTGGGTGTCGGCCGAACGCTATCTGCGCCATGCCCTCCCACTCGGGCTGCTGCTCCTCGTCCAGGTGCTGCTGGCCGTCGGGGTCATCGCCGTCGCGGTGGTGCTGACGGTCACGAGCGGAGTCGCGTGGCTCATCCTGCTGCTGGCGCCGCTGGCGGCAGCCTTCCTCTGGGGTCGCGACTGGCGGATGGCCGCGGTGCTGTCGTACGGCAGCGCTGTGATCGGGCCGCTCCTCATCGTGCAGTTGGTGGCCCTGCTCCCGTTCCGCCTGCTGGAGTTCGTCGTCGAACTGTTCAGCGGGGGAGAGCCGACGCAGGTGTTCCGACCGACCGTGCGCTGAGCGCCGACCGTGGTCAGCGGCATCCGGTGCCGCGGGTAGATTGTCTGCATGGCTGAGAACACCCCCGAGCCGCGCCTGCCCGGCCGCGCTGGACGCAAGCACATGAGCGCACTCGTCGCCTGGCCGCTCGGCTTCGTCGTGGGCGGTGTGCTCGGCGTCGCCATCGGCTACACGCTCGACAGCGTGATCGCCGGCGCGCTCATCGGCATCGGCATCGGCATCGTGTTCGGTGTGCTCTTCTCCCCGTCCTCGACCGAGGGCAAGCGCCCGCGCAAGGCACCGAAGGCTCCGAAGACCCCCCGGTAGTCACGTCGGCAGACGCCGCGCCAGGCGCCGGGCTCAGGCCAGAGCCAGCATCCCGGCCGCTGCGAGTGCCAGGGCCAGTCCGATCCACTGCACCGGAGCGATGCGCTCCCGCAGCACTATCGCCGCCAGCAGGATGGTGCCGGCAGGGTAGAGGGCCGTCAGCACGCTCATCACGCTGAGGTCTCCCACGCGGATGCCCAGCAGCAGGAGGGTGTTGGCGACGGCATCGATCACTCCGCACGCCACGGCCAGCAGGATGCCCGCCCGCAGGGCGTTGCGAGCTGCGGATGCCGCGGCCGACGTGCCGTCAGGGTCCGCGGTATCGGTCCCCATCCCGGTCAGGCTGGCGGCCTCGTGGCGGGCATGCCGTCGTCGGCGCAGCCCGACGAGGAAGAGGATCCCGACGACGCTGAACATGATGGCGGAGTTGACGGCGCGATTGAGCACGAGGGGTACGAGTCCGCTGTCGTCGGGGGTCAGATCGATGAGCACGAGGAAGACTCCGATGGCCGCTCCGGATCCGACGGCCATGGCTATGCCCGTGAGCGAGGGCCGCACGGCGCCCTTCTCGGGAACGAACCCCACCATCACCACGGCGATCAGGGCGAGTCCGATCGCCCAGTATCCGAGGGAGGCGAGGGTCTCGCCGCCCGCGAGGGCGACGGTCAGCGGGACTATCGCCGAGACGACGGCGGTCAACGGCGACAGGATGCTCATCGGCCCGATGGCGAGGCACGCGTAGAGCAGCGAGATGGCGACGGCGCCGGAGACGCCGGAGAGCGCGCCCCAGAACACGGCCTCGGACGACCAGGTGCCGCCGAGGAACGGCAGGAGCAGGGCCAGCAGCACGAGACCCGTGAGCGCCGCTATGGCCGTCGTCAGCAGCGCGCTCATGCGCTTGGCGGCGAGGCCGCCGAGGAAGTCGGCCGAGCCGAAGATGAGGGCGCCTGACACCCCGAGGATCACGGTCAACATAGGCGACCAGCCTAGGGCGGACGTCGGCCGCTGACGGCCTCATGACAACTCCGCCGCATCCGCGCGCACGGATGCGGCGACCAACTTAAGAGCAGATGACATTTCTCTCACGGCCCTTGGCAGCGTCGGAGGCAGCCCATAGTCTGCGATTGACCCCTGAACGGGTGTGCCCCGATACGGGGTACGCGCGGGAGGGGTCGCCAGTTTCTCGGCACGGTCGCCGAATGCGCTGTCCGAGAGCAGTCCTGTGCACCACATCCGTTTCTCCGAGGGGAAGTCACGTGTCCACATTCCAACGCTCCAGCGCAGAGGCAGCAGCGCAGATGCCGCCGGAAGTCCGGCCAGTCAGGCGGGATCGTCGTCGGCTGTCGGCGCTCGCCGCCGTCACCGTCGCCGCTCTCGGACTCGCGTCCTTCGGCGCGACCCCGGCCTTCGCGACGACTGTCGACAGCACCATCGCCGCCATCCAGGGCACGGGTGCCGCCAGCCCGTTCGCCGATGACGGCAACAGCTACGTCGTGCAGGGCGTCGTCACAGCCGACGAGCGCACGGGTGGCTACAACGGCATCTACATCCAGACCGCGGGCAGCGGAGGCTCCATCCCCGCAGCGTCCGAGGGCCTGTTCGTCTACCTCGGCAACCAGAAGCCCGCCCTCGCCATCGGCGACCTGGTGCAGGCCACGGGAACCGTGCGTGAGTTCAACGGACTCACCCAGCTCACGGCATCCGTCGCCGGAGCCGTCACCGTCGTGACGCCGGCGGTCGGCGTTCCCGCAGCCACGCCGCTGCCCGACACCGTGCTCGGCGCCGACCGCGAGAACCTCGAGGGCATGCTGGTCGAGCCGACGGGCACCTACAAGGTCGCCTCGAGCCACCAGCTCTACAACTTCGGCACCCTCTGGCTCTCCGCCGGTGATGCTCCCCTCGTCGCCGCCACCGAGCAGAAGCAGTCGGGTCCGGATGCCGCAGCCATCGCCGCGGCGAACAAGGCCAACCGTCTCCTGCTCGACGACGGCTACAGCATCCAGGTGTCCAACGCCGCGCACATCGGCGACCAGCCGTACTACACGGCCGACACCGTCGTGCGCAACGGCGACGTCGTCGACTTCCCGGCGGCCCCCTACGTGCTGAGCTACGGCTTCGACGACTGGCGCCTGCAGCCGGCGGTGCCCATCACCGATGGGAGCCCGGCCGAGGCCAAGCCCACCTTCGAAGCCACGAACCCGCGCCCCGAGGCTCCGCCGGCTGTCGGCGGCGACGTACGCCTCGCCTCGTTCAACGTCTTCAACTACTTCACGACCCTCACGAGCGAGAACTCCAGTGCGCGCGGCGCGGCCACGGCCGAGCAGTTCGCCATCCAGCAGTCGAAGATCGTCGCGGCCATCAACGGCCTCGACGCCGACATCGTCTCGCTCGAGGAGATCGAGAACTCGATCAAGCTCGGCGACCCGAAGGACGAGGCGCTCGGCAACCTGGTCGACGCGCTCAACGAGGCTGCCGGAAGCGAGGTGTGGAGCTTCGTTCCCACGCCCGACGCCCTCACGGCCGACGTCACCGACTTCATCACCACGGCGATCATCTACAAGGCGGATGCCGTCACTCCCAAGGGCGTCAGCCAGACCGTCCCGATCGACGAGAGCGTCTGGGGCAACGCGCGCGAGCCCATCGCCCAGGCCTTCACCTTCGACGGCAAGACCATCACCGTCGTCGCCAACCACCTGAAGTCGAAGTCGGCCCCCTCGGGCTCGACCGGAGAGCCGGCCGACGGCCAGGGCTGGTTCAACGAGGACAGGGTCAAGCAGGCGCAGGCCACCCTCGCCTTCACCGACACCCTGAAGCAGAGCTCGGGCAGCGGTGACGTGTTCCTCATCGGCGACTTCAACTCATACGCCCAGGAGGACCCGATCGACGTCTTCACCGACGCCGGCTGGACCGACCTGGTGCCGACGGATGCCGCAGGCCAGTACACCTACTCCTTCAACGGCGAGCTCGGCAGCCTCGACCACGTCCTCGCCAGCCCGTCGGTCGCCTCGACGGTCACCGGTGTCGGCGTCTGGAACATCAACTCGCCCGAGTGGAGCGACCGCGGTTACGCGTTCGGTGCCACCGAGGCCGGAACGCCCTTCAGGTCGAGCGACCACGACCCGATCGTCGTCGGCGTCTCGAGTGAGGTCGCCCCGGTCTCCATCGACCTCGTGACGGTCAATGACTTCCACGGTCGCATCGAGAACGAGGGCACCGGATCGGCGGCCGGCGGCATCGCCGCGCTGTCGACGGCTGTGAAGCAGGTGCGGGCCGAGAACCCGAACACTGTCTTCGCTGCAGCCGGTGACATGGTGGGCGCCTCCACGTTCACCTCGTTCATCCAGAAGGACAACCCCACGATCGACGCGCTGAACGCGGCCGGCCTCGAGGTGAGCTCGGTGGGCAACCACGAGTTCGACAAGGGCTTCGCCGACCTCACCGACCGCATCATCCCGCGGGCGAAGTGGGAGTACCTCGGAGCGAACATCTACAAGAAGGGCACTGACGAGCACGCACTTCCCGCGTACTACACCGAGGAGTTCGACGGCGTGACGATCGGCTTCGTCGGAGCCGTGACGAACGAGCTGTCCTCGCTGGTCAGCCCGGCCGGCATCGCCCAGATCGACGTGCGCGACGTGACGGAGTCGGTCAACGCCGTCGCCGACGACCTGCGCGACGGCGACCCGGCGAACGGCGAGGCCGACGTCGTCGTGCTGCTCGTGCACGAGGGTGCCGCGACCACCGCTGTGGCATCCGCCACCGACCCGAACTCGGCGTTCGGGAAGATCGTGAACGGCGTGGATGACAGCGTCGACGCGATCGTGTCGGGTCACACCCACCTCGCGTACAACCACGTGATCGACGGACGTCCCGTGATCTCCTCTGGCCAGTACGGCGAGAAGTTCAGCATCATGGACATCGAGGTGAACCCGCAGACCAAGGAACTGCTGTCGATGGTGAACAACACCTACGACGTCAAGACCAAGGTCGTCAACGGCACAGTCACGACGTACACGCCGAACTACACGGATGACCCGGCCGTCACCCCGATCGTCGCCGACGCCGTGGCCAAGGCAGCCGTGCTCGGTGCCGTGAAGCTCGGCGACATCACCGCGGACTTCAACCGGGCCAAGCAGACGGCCGGCGCTGAGAACCGCGGTGGGGAGTCGACTCTCGGCAACTTCGTCGCCGACGTGCAGCTGTGGAGCGCCCAGCGCGACTCCGCCGACATCCAGGTCGCCCTCATGAACCCGGGTGGCCTGCGCGCCGACATGAAGTACGCATCGTCAGGGCCGGCCGACCCCGACGGCAACCTCACCTACAAGGAGGCCGCTGTCGTCCAGCCGTTCGCCAACACGCTGGTGACGCTGACCCTCACGGGTGCACAGCTCAAGGAGGTGCTCGAGCAGCAGTGGCAGCCCGCCACGGCAGCGCGACCGTTCCTCAAGCTCGGTGTGTCGAAGAGCCTCACCTACACCGAGGACCCGACGGCTGCCGTCGGATCGCACATCACCAACGTGCTGCTGAACGGGGAGCCCGTGGCTGCCGACGACAGCATCCGCGTCGTCGTCAACTCGTTCCTGGCCTCGGGCGGAGACAACTTCTTCACCCTGGCCGAGGGAACGCAGAAGGCCGACTCCGGCAAGGTCGACCTCGAGTCGATGGTCGACTACATGGCCGCCAACTCGCCCGTGTCGCCCGACCTCGCCCAGCGCGCGGTCGGAGTGAAGCTGACGGCTCCCGCCAGCGGTGCCGCGTATGCGGTGGGAGAGTCGGTCACCGCCGACCTCTCGTCGCTCGCGTTCAGCGCCGGCGAGCCCGCCGCCTCCACGGTCGAGCTCTCGATCGGCGGGACCGTGGTCGGATCCTCGGCCATCGACCCGACGATCGTCGACACGACGGATGAGGTGGGTCGCGCATCGGTGACCTTCGCGATTCCGGCCGGCCTCTCCGGTGCCCAGCAGCTCACGATCGCGGTGCCGTCGACGGGAACGTCGATCGCCGTGCCGATCACCATCACGGCACCAGTGCCCGCGGTGAAGAGCTCGACCTTCGCCTACGCCAACACAGTCCTCGGCAGCCACAACTCGGCGCTGAAGTACACGGTGGTGGTGTCAGCTCCGAAGGGCACCGTCGTCACCGGCGACGTGAATGTCTACGACGGCAAGAAGCTGCTCGCGACCATCACGCTCAGCGCGGGCGACAAGGGCAGGAAGACGATCACCCTGCCGAAGCTGAAGGCCGGCCTGCACGTGCTGAAGTCGGTCTACGCCGGCTCCGACACCGTGAAGGGCTCCACGAGCAACGCCTTCCCGGTGCTGCTCTGGTAACGCCCGTCGTCTGATCGGAACGGATGCGGCCCCTCACCTCGCGGTGAGGGGCCGCATCCGTTCCCACTGGTTGGCCGCTCGGTTCCGCGTGCGACTCCCGGATTGGGGGTGCCCCAAGGGTGGGCATTGCTCAGTTTCGCGGTTAACGTAGTGCGACCCGGGTCACCCGAACCGGTGCTCACGCTCCTGTCCCGAAGCGGCCGGAGCCGCCTCATCGAGGAGATTCTGTGCTGCATGCCCAGCCCCCAGCCCGTGTCGCTGTTCCTCGCAGGCGCATCCTCGGGACCACGGTGGTCGCCACCGCCCTCGTCGCCGCCGGGCTGACGGGCGTCGTCGGCTCGGCGACCGCGGCCGACGATCACACGGGATTCGCCGGATTGGCGGATGCGAACCTCGACGCGTGCGTCCGTGAACTGATCGCGTTCCCCGAGGACGAGGTGCTGACCGGAGCTGATGTGGCGAGCCTCACCGGTCTGGACTGTCCCGCTCAGCACATTTCGAGCCTGTCCGGCCTCGAGTACGCCACGAGCCTCGACTCCGTGATCCTCGACGGCAACTCCATCTCGGATCTGTCCCCTCTCACCGGCATCGCCACGCTCACGGCGCTGTCGGCGACCGACCAGGTGTTGCCCGACGACTTCGCGGGTTCCACCGTCGCCGGTGCCGTCACCATTCTGAAGCCGGTGATCGGAGTCGACGGCCCGGTGCAGCTCACCGTTGCGGCAGACTCAGACGTCGCCGGCGCCGTCGACACCGACGACTCCACCGTCACCTGGAGCGGAACCGGGATCGGTCGACTGGCCTGGACGGCCGAGCAGCCGGTGTCTGGCGGTCAGGGGACCTACTCCGGTTCCTTCTCGCAGGCTGTCGGCGACGGCGACCTCACGCCGTCGCCGATCCCGATCGTCGACGGTCCGGCAGTCTTCGGTGCGACCCTCACAGCTGTCACCGACGGCTGGGACACCGGCGTGCACTTCGACTACACCTGGACTCGCAACGGCGAGCCGATCTCCGACGCCCAGTCGTCGACGTACGTGCTGGCCGCCGCCGATATCGGTTGCACCATCCAGGTCGTCGTCACAGGTTCGAAAGCCTCGTTCATCGCGGCCGAGCGCACGAGTGCCTCGACTGACGTCGTCGCCGCCGCCACGATGGCGCCGCACGCGACGATTTCCGGAACCGCGATCGTCGGTTCGACCCTCTCGGTCGATGCAGGGGAGTGGGCGCCGACGGATGCTGTCCTCGCCTTCCAGTGGAAGCGCGCAGGCACGCCGATCGAGGGCGCCACGGCCTCGACGTACACGCTCGTCACCGGCGACGCCGACAGCGTGATCACGGTGACGGTCACGGGTACCAGGACCGGTTACTCGGCGAATGCCACGACCAGCGCTCCCACGGCCGTGGTCTCCAACGTCTTCACCGCGACGCCGACGCCGACCATTGCCGGGAAGAAGCGGGTAGGCGAGACGCTGACCGGTGCGGCCGGAACCTGGGCGCCCGCCGGCGCGACCCTGAAGTACCAGTGGAACCGCAACGGTGCACCCATCACGACTGCGACGACTGCGACCTACAAGCTCGCGACGGCCGATGCCGGCGCTTCCATCACCCTGGTGGTCACCGGATCCAAGGCGACATACGCAACCGTCGCCAGGACCAGCGCTCCGTCGGTCATCGAGAAGGTGCTCACGTCCACGCCGATTCCCACGGTCTCCGGTACGGGACTGGTCGGCCAGGTCCTGACGGGCAGGGCGGGATCGTGGGCGCCGGCCGGCATCGCCTTCAGCTACCAGTGGAAGCGGAACGGCGTCGCCATCCCCCAGGCGACGGCCTTGACGTACAAGCTCACCCCTGGCGACGGAGGGACCTCCGTCACCTTCGTCGTGACCGGGTCCAAGGGCGGCTACACCCCGGTCACGAAGACCAGCGCCGCGTCGAGTATCCAGAGGCTGCTCACCGCGACTCCGACGCCGTCCGTGACGGGTACCAAGCGTGTCGGACAGACTCTGACGGGACAGCCCGGCACCTGGGCGCCCACCGGTGTCGCGCTCACGTATCAGTGGAAGCGGAACGGGATCGCGATCGCCGGCGCCACCGCATCGAGCTACAAGCTTGTTGCAGCCGACGCATCTACGAGTGTCACGCTCGCCGTGACCGGATCGAAGATCGGATACGCCCCGGTCACGAGGATGAGTGCCGGCGTCGCCATCGCGAACGGCGTGTTCGCCGCGACGCCGACGCCGACGATCGGCGGCACGGCGAAGGTCGGAGGCACTCTGACCGCGAGTGCAGGCACCTGGAGCCCAGCGGCTTCCATCAGGTTCCAGTGGCTCCGCAACGGCAAGGCGATCATCGGCGCCACGACGTCGAGCTATCGGGTGCTCGCCACCGACGTCGACGGCACGATCAGCGTGCGGACCACCGCATCGAAGTCCGGCTACACGACAGTGTCGAAGGTCTCTGCCGGGAAGAAGGTGGCGCCCATCGCGTACGCGAACTGCACGGCGCTCAATGCGGTCTATCCCTCCGGCGTCGCGAGGAACGGTGTCTCCGTGGATCGAGTGTCCGGCAGGGACGTCGCGATCAGCCCATCGGCGTTCCATTCCACGGCCCTCTACAACCTGAACGCGAAATCGGACCGGGACAAGGACGGCATCGCCTGCGAGAAGCGCTGATCGATGTGAGGCCGGCGCGGCATCCGGGCGATCGCCGTCCTCCCGCTCCCGCCGCTCCTCCTAGGATTGATCCCATGAGCCAGCGGGGTGCCCGGACTGCGCGCGGACTGACCGCCGCCGTCGTCGCTACCCTGCTCGCGGGCCTGTCGCACTCGATCGGCGGCGGCGTCGGCGCCCAGGTGCCGGTCGGCGTCGGTACGGTCGTGGCCTTCGCTTTCGCCGCCATGGTGTGCGTGGCCCTGGCCGGCCGAACGCTCTCGCTGGCGCGGTTGGCGGCATCCGTGATCCTCAGCCAGCTGGCGTTCCACGGCCTGTTCGCAGTCAGCGGCAGCTCGCTGCAGGTCACGACGAATCCGGCGGCGCACCACGACACTGCCGCGCATCTCATGCAGCAGCTCGGCACTGGGGGAGCGGCAGCCCAGATGGGCGGGCACCCCGCCCATGACGGCACCGCCATGATCCTGGCGCACATTCTCGCCGCCGTCGTCACCATCGCGGCGCTGTACCGGGGCGAGCGCGCTGCGCGAGCCACCGTCCACGCCGCCGGACGTCTGATCGCCGTGCTGATCGTCGGTGCACCGCGCCTGGTTCCGGTGAGCGACGTGCGCCTCAGCGCCCGCGCCGTCGTCCTGCTTCCGCACGATCTCCTGGTCGTGCTCTCGTCGATGCGGCATCGAGGGCCGCCCCGTCCGTTCGCATTCGCCGCAGCATAGCTCCGGCGACCCGAACGAACCTTTCCTCCCTCGGCACCGAACAACCCTCAGACGGAGACGGTCGACGCCTCAGCGCGTCGCGTCTTCCGGTGCCCCATCGACACAAGGACGACACACGACCATGAAGACCACCACCCGCACCACGGCCCTCGCGGCATCAGCCCTCGGCGCCGGGCTGCTGTTCGCCCTCGCCTCTCCGCTCGCGGCCAGCGCGCACGTCGGCGTCACGCCCGACAGCACCGCCGCCGGCTCCTACGCGGTGCTCACCTTCGCGGTGCCGCACGGCTGCGACGGATCGCCGACCACAGAGGTGGCCATCGACATCCCCGAGTCCATCCCCTCGGTCACGCCGACCATCAACCAGGGTTGGACCGTCGAGAAGACCACTATCAAGCTCGACCCGCCCGTCACCGACGCCCACGGCAACGAGCTCACCGAGCGTGTCGGCCAGGTCGTCTACACGGCCAAGACGCCGTTGGCTGACGGCTACCGCGACACCTTCGCGCTGTCCCTGCAGCTCCCAGAAGACGCGGCCGGCGACACCCTCGAGTTCCCCGTCACCCAGACCTGCGAGGCGGGATCGACCGAGTGGAACGAGAAGACCGTCGACGGTGAGGCCGAGCCGGAGCATCCGGCGCCCGCCATCGTGGTGACCGACGCCACAGGCGACGCTCATGGTCACAGCGACTCGGATGACGCCGCCGCGTCGACCGACCACGACGATGCCTCGTCGACGGATGCCGACGTCGATGTGCTCGCCCGAGTGCTCGGCGTGCTGGGGCTCGTCGTCGGTGCTGTCGGCGTGGTCATCGCCGTCGTGTCGCGCCGCCGCGCGCCGGCAGGGAAGTAGCGATCATGTCCTCGGGCATTCGCCGCCGGTTCGGCCTCGTCGGGGCGGGGGTCGCGGTCCTCGCGGCCTCGGTTCTCGGCGTGGCCGGCCCGGCCTCGGCCCACAACTACCCGGTCAGCTCGAGCCCGGCGGAGAACGCCACCGTGACCGAGCAGCCGGGAACCATCTTGCTGACCACCAACGACAACCTGCTCTCCTTCGGAAACGGCTCGGCCATCGAGGTGTCCGGTCCGGCCTCGGATCCGCGGTACTACGGCGACGGATGCTCCAGGATCGTCGACGCGACCATCGAGACCGACGCGCAGCTCGGCCAACCGGGCACCTACACGGTGACCTGGCAGGTCGTCTCGACCGATGGGCATCCGGTGTCGGGGGAGTACGAGTTCGAGTGGGCGCCGGCCGACGGAACCGAGCTCGCCGCGGGCAGCGCGAGCGAGCCGACCTGCCCGACCGCGGCGGCCGAAGCTCCGACGTCGGCGAGCGACGGCGCAGACGATTCGACGGCGGATGCTGCAGCCACGTCGGCGTCGTCGCTCGGTGACCTGCTGTGGATCGCCGGCGCCCTCGTGGTGGTGGTGCTCGCCGTCGTCGTCACGCTCCTGGTGCTCCGTCGACGCCACCCCGACGCCCGGTCGGACGCCGAGGTCTACGAGGGCACGGCTCCGAAGGAGCCTCGCTGATCGAGTACCGCTGATCGAGTAGTGCCCGACGAAGTCGGACACGTATCGAGATCACTCTCACCATGGCGCCCCGTCACCGTGAGAGTGGTCTCGATACGCCTGCTCGCTGCGCTCGCGGGCTACTCGACCAGCGAGGGGAGCGAGCGGCGAACCATCCCCACCCCACCAGCACCCAGCCTCCACCGTCGGCCCTGCCGCATAGAATCGCCGGGTGAGTTGGAACGCCGAACGGAACCAGATCCCAGACCCCGATGAGGGCTTCGACGGGTTCCCGTTCGACGACGCTGCACCTCCCCTCGACGACTGGGCGCCGCCCGAAGACGGCTGGCTCCCGCCGTCCGACGAGGAGCTCGCCCGCTCAGCACCGCCTGCCCGCGGCGCTGCATCCGCGTCGTCCACGGCCACCCTCGTCGCCCGCGCCGCGCCGCCCCGTTTCGCGACGGCGGCCGAGGCGCTGCACACGGTCTTCGGCTACGAGTCCTTCCGCGGTGAGCAGGCCGACATCATCGGCCAGGTCGCCGCCGGCGGCGACGCCATCGTGCTCATGCCCACCGGTGGCGGCAAGAGCCTCTGCTACCAGATCCCGGCGCTGCTCCGCGAAGGCACGGGCATCGTCGTCTCGCCGCTCATCGCCCTGATGCACGACCAGGTCGACGCTCTCCTGGCCGTCGGCGTGCGCGCCGCCTACCTCAACTCCACGCAGGACCCCGCCGAGCGCGCCCGCGTCGAACGCGCCTACGTCGAGGGTGAGCTCGACCTGCTCTACATCGCCCCCGAGCGGCTCAACAGCGAACAGTCCAAGCGCTTCCTCGAGCGCGGCTCCATCGCGCTGTTCGCCATCGACGAGGCGCACTGCGTGTCGCAGTGGGGTCACGACTTCAGGCCCGACTACCTCTCACTCGGCGACCTCGCCGAGCGTTGGCCCGACGTTCCGCGCATCGCCCTCACGGCCACAGCCACCGAGGCGACGCACCGCGAGATCGCCGACCGCCTGCACCTCGAGGGCGCCAGGCACTTCGTCTCCAGCTTCGACCGTCCGAACATCCAGTACCGCATCGTGTCGAAGAACGAGCCGCGCAAGCAGCTGCTCGACTTCATCCGCACCGAGCACCCGAACGACGCCGGAATCGTCTACGCCCTGTCGCGAGCGACGACCGAGAAGACCGCCGAGTTCCTGCGTGCCAACGGCCTGAACGCGCTCGCCTACCACGCCGGCCTCGACGCAGGACTGCGCATGCGCACCCAGTCGCGGTTCCTGCGCGAGGAGGGCGTGATCGTCGTCGCCACCATCGCGTTCGGCATGGGCATCGACAAGCCCGACGTGCGCTTCGTCGCTCACATCGACCTGCCCAAGTCCGTCGAGGGCTACTACCAGGAGACGGGCCGCGCGGGCCGCGACGGGGAACCGTCCACGGCGTGGCTCGCCTACGGCCTGCAGGACGTCGTGCAGCAGCGCCGCATGATCGACCAGTCGCCCGGCGATCTCGCACACCGCCGCCGCCAGTCGGCTCATCTCGATGCCATGCTCGCCCTGTGCGAGACCGTCGAGTGCCGACGCGTCAACCTGCTCAGCTACTTCGGGCAGCCCAGCACCGCCTGCGGCAACTGCGACACCTGCCTCAATCCTCCCGTGGCATGGGATGGCACGGTTCCGGCCCAGAAGCTGCTCTCGACCATCGTGAGGCTGAAGCGCGAGCGCAACCAGTCGTTCGGCGCCGGGCAGATCGTCGACATCCTCCGGGGCAAGGCCACCCCGCGCACCGAACAGTGGGGTCACGAGCGCCTCGCAACCTGGGGCATCGGCGCAGATCTCAGTGACCAGCAGTGGCGTGGCGTCGCGCGACAGCTCCTGGCGCAGGGACTCCTGGCCGCAGTCGGAGACTACGGAACGCTGTCGCTGACGGATGCCTCGGCCGACGTCCTCTCCGGAGCACGCACGGTCGCGCTCCGCACCGAGCCCGAGCGTTCGACGGGTCGGTCGTCGGGGCGTTCCGCGAAGTCGTCCGCCGCTCTCGCCGATCTCAGCCCGGCCGACGTCGAGCTGTTCGAGGCGCTCAGAACGTGGCGGGCCGCTCAGGCGAAGGAGCAGGGCGTGCCGGCCTACATCGTCTTCGGCGATGCCACCCTGCGTGCCGTCGCCCAGGCCCGACCCCAGGGGCTCGGCGATCTCGACGGCATCTCCGGCATCGGGCAGAAGAAGCTCGAGGCCTACGGTGAGGGGCTCATCGCCGTCGTCACGACCGCTCGATGATCCAGTAGCGTCCAGCAGCAGCGCCGGTCGAGATCATTCGCAGTGCTGCTCGACAGACGGGATCTACAGCATCCGCCGCCAGAACACGGCTGACTCCTCGTAGCCGAGCGCCGCGTAGAAGTCCCCGGCCCGTCGGCTGGCCAGCGCCAGGTACGGCGCCCCGACCACATCGCGCGCCCACTCCTCCGCTGCCGCCATCAGCGCGGATCCGACGCCCGAGCGCCGCATCGTGACCTTCACCTCTTCCACCCAGGCCACAGGTCCGTTCGCGAGGAAGGTGCGATGCGCATCGGCGAGCAGGTACCCCACGACGCGGCCATCGGCCTCCGCCACGATGAGCAGGGCATCCGGATCCTCGAGCAGCAACGGGAACGTCGCCCGATAGGCCTCCTCCTCCGGGCGGAACGTCGTCGCGAAGTCGCGTGCCATGGGCCATACGGCATCGGCGTCGGCGAGGGTCGCGGTCCGGACGGTGACCTCTGGCAGCTCCATCCCCACAAACTACCCGTCGGCCTGTCGGTCATGTCGGGGCCGAATGCTCCTCCGGGGGCCGCAACCGACGACTGGACAGCGAGTTGAGTAGCCTGTCGACCCAAGTACTGTGTGTGATATAGTACTCGACGTGATGAAAGCTACGGATGCCTCGACAGGACCGGCCGGTGAGAACAGTGCGTTCGCTGCCGACCTGCTGCGCGGCCACACCGACACCATCGTGCTCGGGCTCCTCCGCCGTGCCGACCGCTACGGCTTCGAGATCTACAAGGCCATCCGCGATGCGACCGGCGGCGAGCACGAGATCAAGGAGGCGACCCTGTACGCCACCTATCGCCGGCTCGAGAAGGACGGCCTGGTGGAGTCGTACTGGGGCGACGAGACGCAGGGCGGCCGTCGCAAGTACTACCGCATCACCGACGCCGGCCGTGCGGTCTTCCACGGCAACGTCGCGGCGTGGGTCGCGACCCGCCGCATCATCGACTCTCTTCTCGACGTGAAGGACACGACCCATGGTTGACAACACCTCCAGCCGCCCCGGCGGCGACATCCACCGGCTGCTCGACGAGGCCTTCCTCGGAGTCGAGATGACCCCCGACGCCCAAGACCTCAAAGAGGAGGTGCGCGCCAACCTCATGGCCCGGGTCGCCGATCTCGAGGCCTCGGGCACGACGGCGACGGATGCCGCCCGCCAGGCGATCGACGAACTCGGCGATGTGCACGAACTCGTCGCCGAAGCCGTCGGCCCCTCCGTCTCTCCCGACGGCGCCACCACCCACGGTTCAGCGGGCGCCGCGACCCCTCGGGCATCCGGATGGAACCAGAACGCGGCCTACAGGACGGCCCACGTCCGTCCGAAGCCGGCCTTCGTCGTGCGCATCGTCGCCGCATCCATCGTCGCGGTCGCGGCACTGGCGGTCGCCGGACTCGCTGCTGCCGGCGTGCTGGTCCTCCCGCTCGGTGTGACCATCCTGCTGTTCGGCATCGGAGCGACGGCCATCGGCTGGATCGTCGGCGACGCGCTCGTCCAGGAGACGACCACCAACCACCCCATGCCGCAGCGCCGCGCCGCCGGCTATGCCCTCGCGACATTCCTCACTCTCTACGGCCTCGGCTTCGGCGCGCTTCTCGTCCTCGAGGTCGTCCCCCTCTGGGGAATCGCGTTCGCGGCTGTCGGCCTCGTGGCCGGCATCGTGCTGTTCTCGTTCCTCGGCGCCACGCAGACGAACCGCCACAAGGCCTGGCTGCGCCAGGCGCAGCGGGAGTCCGCGGTCGGCAACCGCTTCGAGGAGGACCCGGAATCCGCCGCCCGCTTCGGCATCTACACCGCTGTCATCTGGATCGTCGCCTTCGCCGCCTTCATCGTGCTGAGCTTCACCATCGGGTTGCTGTGGTCGTGGCTGGCGTTGCTCGGCGGCTTCGTGGTCATGATGCTCGTGCTCGCCCGCATGCTCTTCGCCCCGCGGAGGGACTGAGGATGCCCGCGCCGAGGAGGCCGATGGCCTGACACCAGAACGGCGGTCCGGATGCTGGAACATCCGAACAGCCTGGCAACACGACGGCGGTCGGGCTGGAAATCCGAACCGCCTGACACCAGAACGGCGGTCCGGATGCTGGAACATCCGAACCGCCTGGCAACCGAGTCGTCCGGCGATGAGCCGACCTGAGACCCCAGTGCGCTGCCAGACTACCGGCGCGCCCTGCGACGACTCGAATGAATCACTTCGAGAACAAGGGAGCGCAGCATGTCTGCAGCAACACCGGGATCGGCCCTGGAAGCCGTCGATCTCATCAAGACGTATTCACAAGGACGCGGCAAGCCACCGCTCCGAGCCCTCGACGGGCTCACCTTCAGCGCGGAGGCCGGAACGGTCTTCGGGCTGCTCGGTCCGAACGGCGCCGGCAAGTCGACGACGGTGAAGATCCTCTCGACGCTCAGCCACCCCGACTCCGGTGCCGCATTCGTCGCCGGGATCGACGTTCGGCGGCACCCGGAGCAGGTGCGGCGGGCCATCGGCTTCGTCGCCCAGAAGCAGGTGTCCGACCCGATGGACACCGGCGTCGAGAACCTCGTGCTCGCCGGTCAGCTCCAGGGCATGAGCACGAAGGCGGCGCACGCCCGCGCCGACGAGCTGCTCGACCGCTTCAGCCTGACGGCAGCAGCCGGTCGCCAGGTGAAGACCTACTCCGGTGGCATGGCGCGCAAGCTCGACGTGGCCATCGGGCTGATGCACAGCCCCGAGGTGCTGTTCCTCGACGAGCCGACCACGGGCCTGGACCCCGAGGCGCGGGCCGAGATGTGGGCCGAGATCGAGAGGATGTCGCGGAACGACCGCATGACAGTGCTGCTCACGACGCACTACCTCGAAGAGGCCGACAGGCTGGCCGATCGCCTCGCCATCGTCGATCACGGCCGCATCGTCACCGAGGGCACGCCCGAAGAGCTCAAGAGCAGCCTGCGCGGAGACGCCGTGGTGCTTGAGCTGCGCGACTCCGCAGTCCTGGCCGCTGCCCTCACGGCGATCGAGCGCATCCCTCAGTTGCGCGACGTGACGGTCGAGGCCGGCCGGATCATCCGAGCTCGCGCCGACGACGGCGGCGCAGCCCTGCCACTCGCACTCGCCGTCCTCGACGCCGATGGCCTCCGGGTCGCATCCGCCACGGTCTCGAGGCCGAGCCTCGACGACGTCTACCTCGCCCACACCGGGCACTCATTCGCCGCCGCCCAGGACGGGTTCGCCCACCCGACGACGGATGCCGCGACCAGCCTCGAGGAGGCAGCATCATGAGCACCCTGACCGCACCCACCCGGCCCGCGCGTCCCGCGAGCTATGCCCGACCGGCCGGAGCAGGATTCTTCGCGCACACCGGCTACCTCACCCTGCGGCACCTGCGCGCGGCCGTGCGCATCCCGGCGTTCCTGGTCATGAACATCGTGCAGCCGCTCATCTGGCTCCTGCTCTTCGGCCAGCTGTTCAAGTCCGTCGTCGAGATCCCGGGATTCGAGGGAGGCTCGAGCTACCTCGAGTTCCTCACCCCCGGCATCGTCATGATGATGGCGCTGTTCGGCAGCGCCTGGGCCGGAACGAGCTACATCGAGGACATGGATCGCGGTGTCATGGACCGCCTGCTCACGTCGCCCACGAACCGCGGGGCGCTCATGACCGCGACGCTGATCTACCAGGCCGTCCTCACCGTCGTGCAGACCTTCATCGTTCTCGGAGTCGCCTGGCTCTGCGGCGCGCGCTTCGACGGCGGAGTCCTCGGCATCCTGATCATGGTGCTTGCAGCGATGCTGCTCACGGCGTCGTTCTCGGCACTGTCGAACGCGGCAGCGCTGCTGGCCCGCAACCAGACCGTGCTCATCGGCCTGTCGCAGCTCATCACGATTCCGCTGATGTTCCTGAGCTCCGCCCTGATGGACACCAGCCTCTCGGCGGACTGGGTGGCCGACGTCGCCGCCTTCAACCCGTTCGAATGGGCCGTCGTGGCCGGCCGGGAAGCGTTGCAGGCGAACCCGGACTGGGCGAGCGTGTGGGGCCACATCGGCCTTCTGGCGGCGTTCACCCTGGTGCTGACCTGGGTCGCGACCCGCGCCTTCCGCGCGTACCAGCGCAGCGCCTAGATTCTCACCGGCGTCGGCTCCCACCCCGCTGGCCGAGCCGGCGCTGCCGCCGCCGAAGCCGAGGGACCCCGCCACAGGTCCCTCGGCTTCCTCCACTCGCTATGCTCACTCCCATGGCCTACAGCAGACCAGTCGTCGTCACAGTCGCCGGCGGGCTCACCTGGCTCGCGGGAGCCATCGACATCGTCACCGGCATCCTGCTGCTGGCGCAGTCCGGCGTGAGCGTCGTGGTGCTGGAGTTCGGCGGCGCGGTCCAGCTGTTCGTCTCCGCCGCGCTCGCCCTGCTCTTCGGCGCCATCCTGTTCTTCGCCGGCGGCGGGGTGCTGAGCGGCAAGGACACGGCGCGCATCGTCGCGACAGGCGCCCACGGCATCTCGATCCTGTCCTCGCTCGTGCCGGCCCTCCTGCTGCCGACGGCGTTCTTCGGATCGTGGCTCGGCATCCTCGCCTCGCTCGTCGTGATCGTGCTGCTCTGGACGAAGCCCGCCAACGTCTACTTCCGCGACGACGACTGACGGATGCCGCCGCGAGTCGACGGCTCTTCCCCCGCTGGCGCCGCCTCGATAGCCTGAGCACCACACCCCTGAGTGAGGAGCCCCATGAGCTTGACGGTCAGCCGCCCCGGCGGAGTCACCTTCATCGCCGTCCTGGCGTGGATCCAGGGTGCCTTCGACATCGTCGCGGGCATCATCCTGCTCTTCAACCAGGACGACGCCACCATCATCCTCGACTTCGACAGCAAGAGCGCCGTCACCATCTCGGGCGTGATGTACATCATCATCGGCGTCCTCATCATCCTCATCGCCAGAGGCCTGCTGCGCGGTAGTAACGGGGCGCGCGTGCTCGTCACCGCGTTCGAGGTCATCACCCTCGCCGGCGCCCTCTTCCTGCTGTTCGCGGCACCCTCGCAGTTCATCAGCGCGCTCATCACGGCGTTCATCGCACTGGTGGTCATCCTGCTGCTCTGGACCGGACGCGCCGCTTCATTCTTCCGTCGCTGAACACCGAGGTCGGCTCGGTCTCGTTGTCGTACCCCTCCCAGCCGTTTCGCGGGCTTTTGTCGGATGCCGCCAACTCGTCGCGGCAGCATCCGCTCCGGGTTTGTGCCGCCGCCACGCACGGTTTCCCCTCCCCGGACTGCGCTCGTACCGTGGGGGCAGACCCCTACTGCGAGATGTGAGGACCACCGATGGTTGACACTGCCGTTCGCCCGACTGCCCACCAGAACGTCGACGAGACGATCCGCCCCACCGTCGACACCGGCCCCATCACGGTTCCGGGCCAGCCCGGAGCCCCGCGTGTGGACCTCGAGCAGCTCGGCCGTCAGCTCCTCGGAACCTGGGCCGACGTTCGGCTCGCCTCGCGTGAGCTCACGGCGCGACCCGAGATGCAGCGCATCGACGGCCAGCCCATGGAGGAGCACCGTGAGCGGGTACTGGGCCAGCTCAAGCTGCTCGTGGAGCACGGCGGGGTGCACCGCGCCTTCCCGAAGGCCGTCGGCGGCATGGACGACCACGGCGGCAACATCGCCGGCTTCGAGGAGCTCGTCACGGCCGACCCGAGCCTGCAGATCAAGTCGGGAGTGCAGTGGGGACTGTTCTCGGCCGCCATCCTCCACCTCGGAACCGAGTACCACCACCTCACGTTCCTGCCCGACACCATGACGCTCAAGGTGCCCGGCGCCTTCGCCATGACGGAGACGGGGCACGGATCCGACGTCGCCTCCATCGGAACCACCGCGACGTACGACGAGAAGAAGCAGCAGTTCGTCATCAACACCCCGTTCCGCGGAGCGTGGAAGGACTACCTGGGGAACGCGGCCAAGCACGGCACAGCCGCCGTGGTCTTCGCCCAGCTCATCACGAAGGGCGTCAACCACGGCGTGCACGCGTTTTACGTGCCCATCCGCAACAGCAAGGGTGGCTTCCTCAAGGGCATCGGCGGCGAGGACGACGGCCTCAAGGGTGGCCTGAACGGCATCGACAACGGCCGCCTGCACTTCACCAACGTGCGCGTCCCACGCACCAACCTGCTCAACCGCTACGGCGACGTCGCCGAGGACGGCACGTACACGAGCCCCATCGCGAGCCCCGGCCGTCGCTTCTTCACCATGCTCGGCACCTTGGTGCAGGGTCGGGTCTCCCTCGACGGGGCCGCGACGCAGGCCTCGGCCATGGCGCTGACCATCGCCGTGACGTACGCCGCACAGCGCCGGCAGTTCAACGCGGCGAGCGACACCGACGAGGAGGTGCTGCTCGACTACCAGCGTCACCAGCGCCGTCTCATCCCGCGCATCGCGACGACCTACGCGCAGACCTTCGCCCACGACGAGTTCCTGGTGAAGTTCGACTCGGTGTTCAGCGGCAAGGCCGACACCGATGACGACAGGCAGGACCTGGAGACCCTCGCCGCGGCGCTCAAGCCGCTGTCGACCTGGGCTGCGCTCGACACCATCCAGGAGTCCCGTGAGGCCTGCGGCGGCGCCGGCTTCCTCGCCGAGAACCGCTTCGTCGGCCTGCGCGCAGACCTCGACGTCTACGTCACCTTCGAGGGCGACAACAACGTGCTCCTGCAGCTCGTCGCCAAGCGCCTGCTCACCGACTACTCGAAGAAGTTCGCCCAGGCCGATGCCGGCGCCCTCGCACGCTACGTCGTCGAGCAGGGCGTCGAGCGGGCCTACCATGGCACGGGGCTCCGCCGTCTGGCGCAGACCGTCGCCGACTTCGGCTCGACCGCGCGCTCGGTGTCAGAGCTGCGCAACCCGGTCACCCAGCGCGAGCTGCTCACCGACCGCGTCGAGACCATGATCTCGGAGATCGGCGGCCGCCTGCGCGACAGCCGCAAGCTCGGCAAGCAGGCCGCGGCCGACCTCTTCAACTCGCAGCAGAACGAGCTCATCGAGGCCGCCCGCGCCCACGGCGAGCTGCTGCAGTGGGAGGCTTTCACCCGTGCCCTCGAGAAGACGACGGATGCCGGCACCAAGGAGGTGCTCACCTGGGTGCGCGACCTCTTCGGCCTCGGCCTGATCGAGAAGCACCTGGCCTGGTACCTCATCAACGGCAGGCTCTCCGCGAAGCGCGCCCAGGCCGTCACCGCCTACGTCGACCGGCTGATCTCCCGCCTGCGTCCGCACGCGCTCGACCTGGTGAACGCCTTCGGCTACAAGCCCGAGCACCTGCGCGCGTCGATCGCGAGCGGCGCCGAGCAGGAGCGCCAGGACGAGGCCCGCGCCTATTACGCCGAGCTCCGTGCCTCGGGCAAGGCCCCTGTCGACGAGAAGACCCTCAAGGCCAAGAAGCGCTGATCTCGCACCGCTGATCGAGTAGGCCGCAAGCGCCCTTACCGCTGATCGAGTAGGCCGCGAGCGCCCCTACCGCTGATCGAGTAGGCCGCGAGCGGAGCGAGCAGCCGTATCGAGATTCATCGACGACGGCGTCTGCCCGGTTGCCGGCCTACTTCAGCGGCGGCTTGATGAACGAGCCGAACGCGAGCCCGACGGCGGCACCGGCCGCCAGCCACAGCCAGAAGCCGCTGAACAGGCTGATCACGAGGCCGACGATGAGCCCGACGATGACGCCGATGATGATCTGAGAGCGACGTGAAGCGCGCTCGGGTTCAGGGGCTGGTCGTTGTGCGGGTCGCTGGGCCATGTCTCCAGCGTAGCCAGCGACCGAGCGCTCGCGAGACGCCGTCAGCCGACGAGGCCCAGCGCTCGCACAGCCTCGCGCTCCTCGACGAGTTCGGTCACCGATGCGTCGATGCGCTCGCGGGCGAAGGCGCTCAGCTCGAGACCCTGCACGATGCGCCACTGCCCGTCGACCGACTCCACGGGGAACGACGACACGATGCCTTCGGGCACACCGTAGGAACCGTCGGACGGCAGCGCCGCCGAGGTCCACCCGTGCGTCGTGCCGCTCACCCAGTCGTGAATGTGGTCGATGGTCGCATTGGCCGCTGAGCCGACGGATGACGAACCGCGCACCTCGATGATCTCGGCGCCGCGCTTGGCCACCCGCGGGATGAAGACGTCGCGTGTCCACTCGCGGGCGGCATCCGCCCCCAACTGCTCGTCGAGCATCTCCACCACGCTCCGTCCGCCGGCCGTCGCGTGCGCGATGTCGGGGAACTGCGTCGCCGAGTGGTTGCCCCAGATGATCACGTCGCGCAATTGCGACACCGGGGTGTGCAGCGCCTCGGAGAGCTGGCCGAGCGCGCGGTTGTGGTCGAGTCGGGTGAGAGCGGTGAACCGCTCGCGGGGAACATCCGGCGCATGAGCGCTGGCGATGAAGGCGTTCGTGTTGGCCGGATTGCCCACCACGACGATGCGGATGTCGTCGGCGGCTCCGGCGTTGATCGCGGCGCCCTGCGGGGCGAAGATGGCGCCGTTGGCCGCGAGCAGGTCGCCGCGTTCCATGCCGGGGCCGCGGGGTCGCGATCCGACGAGCAGGCCGACGTTGGCGCCGTCGAAGGCGCTGCCGGCGTCATCCGTCACGTCCACGGATTGAAGCAGGGGGAACGCCGAGTCCTGCAGCTCGAGGGCGGCGCCTTCGGCGGAGCGGAGTCCTTGCGGGATCTCCAGCAGTCGCAGGCGCACGGCCGTGTCAGGTCCGAGCAACTGGCCAGACGCTATGCGGAACAGCAGGGCGTAGCCGATCTGCCCCCCGGCACCGGTGATGGTCACTGTCGCGAGTGAGTTCGCCATGGTCCGACCCTACGCGCGCCTGCCGTCTTCGCCTATCGTTGCCTGATGCGCGACTTCTACCCCGAGATCGAACCGTACGACACCGGCATGCTCGACGTCGGCGACGGCCAGCAGATGTACTGGGAGACCTCGGGCAACCCCGACGGCAAGCCCGTCGTGTTCCTGCACGGCGGACCCGGCGCCGGCACGAGCCCGACCCAGCGTCGGCTCTTCGACCCCGAGAAGTACCGCATCGTGCTGCTCGACCAGCGCGGCTGCGGCAGGAGCACCCCACACGTCAGCGCGCCGGAGGCCGACCTCAGCGCCAACACCACCTGGCACCTCGTCGCCGATATCGAGAAGCTGCGCGAGCACCTCGGCATCGACCGTTGGCAGGTGCTCGGCGGATCATGGGGCAGTTCCCTCGCCCTCGCCTACGCTCAGACGCACCCCGAGCGGGTCACCGAGATCATCCTCCGCGGCATCTTCACGCTGCGCCGCATCGAGCTCGACTGGTTCTACGAGGGCGGCGCGGCGGCCATGTTCCCCGACCTCTGGGAGGGCTTCATCGCACCGGTGCCCGAGGCCGAGCGCAGCCACCTCATCGCCGCGTACAGCAGGCTCCTCAACGACCCCGACCCGGCCGTGCACCGCCCTGCTGCCATCGCCTGGTCACGCTGGGAGTCCTCCACCATCACCCTGCTGCCGCAGGAGGAGACCATCGCGAAGTTCACCGAGCCCGACTACGCGGTCGCGTTCGCACGCATCGAGAACCACTACTTCATGAACGGCGGCTGGTGGGAGGAGGGGCAGCTCATCCGCGACGCGGTGAAGCTCCACGACATCCCCGCCGTCATCGTGCAGGGCCGCTACGACATCTGCACGCCGCCGATGACGGCGTGGGACCTGCACCGGGCGTGGCCGCAGGCCGACTTCCGCATGATCCCGGATGCCGGTCACGCCTTCGACGAGCCGGGCATCCGCGATGCCCTCATCGAGGCGACGGACCGCTTCGCGGGCTGACCGTCCGGCACGCGCCGTGTGAACGTCACGTGACGATTCCTCGTCTGCGGCGGAGATCGCCCTAGCCTGCAGGGATGAGGGGGAGATCCACCGTCGCGGCGGTCGAGCAGCCTGTGCTTGCGCCGGTCGTGCGTGAACGCTGGATCGACACGGCAAAGGGCATCGCCATCGTGCTGGTGGTGCTCTACCACGCGACGATGTACCTCGGTCTCGCCGGCGTCGACGTGCCCGGAGCCCGGGCGAATCCGATGCTCGAGACGTTCCGAATGCCCCTGTTCTTCTTCATGTCGGGCGTGCTCGGCGCGCGGGCGGTCACGCTGGGCTACCGGGCGCTGTTCCAGCGGCGCCTGGCACTGCTCATCTACCTCTACGTGCTCTGGGTGTTGCTGCAGCAGCTCTTCCTCGCGCTGCTTCCACCGACCTCGATCGAGCCAGAACCGAGCCCACTCTGGAACATCGTCACCCTCGCCGTCATCCCGAACGAGAACCTGTGGTTCCTCTACGCGCTCCCGCTGTTCTTCACCATCGCGTGGCTCACCCGCTCCTGGCCGGCGCTGATCCCCCTCGCTCTCGCCGGCATCGTGTCGGTGCTGTTCAGTGCCGGCATCCTGGAGACCGACTCGACGTGGGACAAGACGGGCCGCTACCTGTTCTTCTTCCTGCTTGCACTGCGCATCGGCGGCAGCGTGCGACGCCTCGCCCCCGGCATCCGTTGGTGGCATGCCGCAGCTCTGGGCGTCGTCTACCTCGGCCTCATCGGCCTCACTTTCGCGAGCGGCATCCGCGACATCCCGCTCGTTCTCTTCGGCTTGAGCCTGCTCGCCGTGGCCGTCGGCATCGCGCTGGCCGTGATCATGAGCCGGATGCGGTTCTTCACCGTGGTGGGCTACCTCGGCACCCGCACCCTGCCCCTCTACGCGGTGCACGCGTTCCCCCTGCTCGCCGTCGGTGCGGTGCTCGTCGCCACGACTCCGCACATCCCTGCTCCCGCCGCTGCAGCGCTGCCCGTCGTGCTCGGCGCCGCGGCGATCGCGATCGCCTTGGGCGTTCACCGCCTGCTCCGTGATGTGCCCGGAGTGTTCACGCTGCCCGGCCGCCCGGGGCGGCGTTGAGGTCCGTGCCGGTGCCTCCTGCCTGATACCAGCCCGCGTTGTCAACCGGTCGGTGCCGGGCACCGCGGCCCGCTACGTTTGCGGCATGACGTTCGATGACAACGCCAAGCTCGGTGGCGGCAAGGTGTCCAAGCGCGGCCGCAACGTCGGCATCGGAGTCGGAGGAGGCATCGGCGTCATCGCCATCGTCCTCATCGGCCAGCTCCTCGGCGTCGACCTCTCGGGCATCGTGGGTGCGGGCGGGGGAGGCGGATCGGATTCCGCAAGCGACGAGGTGATCACTGGCTGCGAGACCGGTGCCGACGCCAACGCGAACATCGACTGCCGCATCGAGGCTGCCGCCGAATCGCTCGACGCCTACTGGGCCGAGGAGACGCCGGCGCTCGGAGCCGCGTACGCCACGACGAACGTCTCCCTGTTCACCGACGCGACCCAGACCGGATGCGGCAACGCGACGAGCGCCGTCGGACCGTTCTACTGCCCGCCCGACCAGCGCATCTACCTCGATACGGCCTTCTACGACGAACTCCGCAGCCGCTTCGGCGCCTCAGGCGGACCGCTTGCCGAGATGTACGTGATCGCCCACGAATGGGGCCACCACATCCAGAACCTCACGGGCGCCATCGACGCCTCGCAGAGCGGAGCCACGGGGGCGGCATCCGCCAGTGTCCGTGTCGAACTGCAGGCCGACTGCTACGCCGGGGCCTGGGCTGCTGCCGCCTCGGAGCAGCCGACGGCAGCCTCCGACGTTCCTCTGCTCGAACCCGTCACGAAGGCTCAGATCGCGGATGCGCTGAACGCCGCAGCGTCGATCGGCGACGACCGCATCCAGGAGTCGTCGGGCGGGGCGGTGAACCCCGAGGCGTGGACGCACGGCTCCAGCGAGCAGCGCCAACGCTGGTTCCAGGCCGGCTACGACGGCGGCGCTGAAGCCTGCGACACCTTCTCGGTGGCCGACACGCAGCTCTGAACGCCGCCTGCGATTTCGTAGTCGATTCACACGGATCGCAAAGGCGGGCTGGGTACCGTCGAAGCGTGGACACGATCCCGGATGACAAGACCCGCCTGACCGCGTTGACGCGACCTCTCCTCACCCCTCGCACCAGCGAGCTGTTCGAGCACCTCGACCTCGACACCCTGGCTGAGATGAAGGCCCTGCGCGATGAGTTCAGCCGCTTCCTGCAGCGCTACAAGTTCGGCATGGACGAGATAGTCACCAAGCTGTCGATCCTGCGCGAGGAGTTCAGCGAGCAGGAGGGTCACAACCCCATCGAGAACATCTCCTGCCGACTCAAGTCGACCGATGGCGTACTCGAGAAGCTCGACCGCAAGGGCATCGAACCATCCTTCGAGGCGATCCGCTCGTCGATCACCGACATCGCCGGAGTCCGGGTGACCTGCAGCTTCGTCTCGGACGTCTACCGGATCGTCGACATGCTCACGGCCCAGCAGGACGTGCGCGTGCTGAGCATGAAGGACTACATCGCGAATCCGAAGCCCAACGGATACCGCAGCCTGCACGTGATCCTCGAGGTGCCGGTGTTCCTCTCCGACGGCCCCGTCGCCGTCACCGTCGAGGTGCAATTCCGCACCATCGCCATGGACTTCTGGGCCAGCCTCGAGCACAAGACCTACTACAAGTACGACCGCCAGGTGCCCCAGCACCTCGTCGACGGCCTCACCGAGGCGGCCGAGACCGCTGCACGACTCGACGAGACGATGGAGCGACTGCACCACGAGGTGCACGGGCATCCGGCTCCGCATCCATCGACTGTGCTTCAGGCCTGAACTGGGGGCAGCCGGCGGTTCGGCAACGTGAGAGCTTCTTCATATTCATTCGACCGTATGAGAACGCCTTGCTAGTGTGACTCCAACCTCCTTCTCGCAGGACGTCGTCCCCGACGCGTCGTTCGTCTGACTGGTAGCGCAACCTCCCCTACATGCGCTTCCTCGAAAGTGAACCGATGGAAAAGACCCTCGTCCTCCCACGCCCCCTCCTCCGGGTGGCTGTCGCTGTGGCCGCGATCGCTGCGCTGATCGTCGTTGCGTTCCCGGCTCTGCCGTCGGATGCCGCTGCAGTGCGGACCGAGGTGGTGCTCACGCCCGCCGAAACGACGTGGACCACGAGCCGCGCCCCCAAGACGCCGATGGCCGGTGCGACGTACCTCAGCTTCACGCGCACAGCTGACAGGGCATTCATCAAGTTCGATACGTCGAAGCTCGGCAACGTGCGCGTCGTCGGTGCCACCCTCGAAGTGCTCCCCAAGTCCACGATGGCAACATCGGGCGGCGTTCAGGTGTACCCCGTCACGGTCTCTTGGTCCGCTAAGACTCTCACTGACTCCAACCGTCCGGCGGACAGCGCACATGCGTTGAACTCCTCCTTGCTCCGCCCGAACCCCGGGACGCGTCTGAACCTCCCGCTTGTCGACCTCGCCACGATCTCGACGACCAAGGCCACGTCATTCATGCTGCGCTACAGCCAGCCCTATGTCGGCAATCGCATCTACAACACGGCGGCTCATCCCGTTCGCCTGCGTCTCACCGTCGAGTCGATCGCCACGCCGTCAACGCCCACTGCGTCACCGACTCCAAAGCCCACGGTGGTCCCAAGTCCTACCGCGAGCCCCACGCCGTCGGCCACACCGGATCCGGGCGCATCTCTCGATCATGCCCTCCCATTCACAGCCAGTGGGGCCATCGATCCCTCTCGGAAGGTGTTCGCGCACTACTTCCCTCCGTACCCCATCTCGCTCGACAACCAGGCTCCGGCTACGGACTACTACAGCCGGAACTACCTCACCGCAACGGGTGAGAATGGGAAGCACGCAGCCTATGGCGGACTACTTCGCGATCGACCAGTCGGTCGAGCACCACTCAGTGGCGACTGGCAGTTGAAGGACCTCGAGACTGAGGTGACTCAGGCTAAGAGCGCTGGTCTCGACGGATTCACCGTGGACGTGTTGAGTCTCTCCGGGCGCAACTGGGACACGACGGCCCGACTCATGAAGGCCGCATCGAACGTCGGCGATGGGTTCGTCATCGTGCCGAACCTCGACATGACCTCCTCCGCGGGAGCAGCCGGCATCGAGACCGTCTCGGCGAAGCTCGCCGAGCTTTATTCGTCAGGGTCCGCTTACCGTCTCGCCGACGGGCGTTACGTGCTCTCGTCGTTCAAGGCGGAGAATCAGAGCCCCGAATGGTGGACTCAGCTGAAGAGCACTCTCGCGTCCCGCTACGGCTTCAAAATCGCTCTCATCTCAGTCCTTCTGGACTCCAGCGTGCCGAATATGACGCGATACGCGCCCGTCAGCTACGCCCTCGGTGATTGGGGAACGCGGAACGCCGATGGAGTTCTCAACCGACCGAACCGCGCGGCCACGGCTCATTCGCTGGGGGTGAAGTGGATGCCGGGCATCGGCATTCAAGACGTCAGGCCCAACCAGGGCGTCTACGCCGAGGCCGCGGCCACCCTGACTCTCCGCGAGAATTGGGAGCAGGCCATCGCGCAGGGCGCGGACATGGTGCAACTCGTCACCTGGAACGACTACAGCGAGGGCACGTCCATGGCGCCGTCCGTCGATCACGGAAGCGCCTTCCTGGACATCAACGGGTACTACCTGCTGCGGTTCAAGAGTGGAGCGACACCGGCAGTGGCGACAGAGGGCGTGTACATCACCCACCGTGTGCAGGAGATAGGCGCCGCGCCGACGGCGGGCCAGTCCCTGCTGATGAAGCCGACTCTCGGAGGGTCCAAGACCGCACCGAGAGACGAGGTCGAGGTCATGACGTTCCTGAAGTCGGCCGCTCAAGTGAAGGTGGTCATCGGCGGGCAGGTTCACAGCTACACCGCTGCCGCCGGTCAGTTCATCCAGTCGTTCCCGCTGGAGACCGGGACGATCTCCGCGGATGTCGTTCGCGCAGGCAAAGTCGTGGTCGATGCCGATTCCGTGCACGTGGTCGAGGCGAGGCCCGACGTGCAGGACCTCAGCTACTACGCCGTCGGTAGCGATTGATGCGGATCCCGCCCGCCATGGGTGGACACGCCGGTCAGCGCGCGGAGTGCCGTGACGGGATGAGGCTGCTGGCCAGCTGAGTGACGACCGGCGCTATCGATGACGTCGCGCGGCGGTAGGCAGCATCGGATTCACCCCAGGGATCAGCGATGTCGTCGTGATCGGATGATGGTCCCGCGAGTCCACGAGCGGCGGCCAGGGAATGCGTGAGCCCTGCGATCCTGTCGAGCGGAGACGACAGCACTGGGCCGGTCGGCACGAACTTCAACATGCGTCCCGCCTGGGCGATGGTGAAGGTGCGGGAGAGTGCCTTGGGATGCATGCGCACGACGAGAGCGCGATGGCTGCGTTCCGCCGTGAGGATCAGGTCTGCCTTCTCGAGCATCGAGCGGGTGAGCTGCCGCGCCCTGAATCCTGCCGACTCCACTCCGAGCTCTCTCAGCGTGGCTCCGATCTGCCCGGCGATCTCGCGATCCTCCACCGCATCCGTCCCAGCCGAGGACACCCTCACGTCGTCGACCCCTGCGGCCGTCAATGTCGCACGCAGGAGGAGTTCGGCATAGGGCGACCGGCAGATATTGCCGGTGCAGACGAAGAGAACTCTCGCGACACTCCCTGCGGACGATGCAACCACCGTGGCGTCGGCCGGCTCCTCAGCGGCTGTTTGCCGCTTCGCTGGCTGCATCCTCTTCCTCCGACCGGCTACGGTCCTTCTTCGGTGCCGTCGAGACGGATGGGGGCGAGGCCGGCTCGACCTGAACCGCAGGACTCGCGCCGTAGGCGTCACGGTATGCGCCGGGGCGCGAGGCAGGTGCGAGGTTCACGATGGTACCCAGGACCGGGGTCTGTGAGACGCCGAGAGCGTCGATGGCCGCGTTCAGCTCGTTCGTCTTCACCCGACCGATCCCGACGACCATGATGACTCCACCGATGTGATGGCCGACGATGGCGGCGTCAGTCACCGGGTTGATCGGAGGCGTGTCGATGATGGTCACGTCGAAGCGTTCGCGGAGACGTGCGAAGAGATCGATGGCCTTCTGCGAGCTGAGCAGCTCGCTCGGATTCGGCGGCAGCGCTCCCGACAGGAGAACGCTCAGGTCATCGGGACCCCAGGGCTGGAGGGCGTCATCGAGCTCGACGTCCCCGGCAAGCACGGTCGTGAAACCGACGCTTCCCTCCAGGTCGAGGTACCCCCCGATGGACGGTTCGCGCAGATCGGCCTCGACCAGGCAGACGCTCTTCCCGATGGCCGCGATGCTCAGCGCGAGGTTGATCGAGGTCGTGCTCTTCCCCTCGCGAGGCACGGAGGAGGTGATCACGTAGGTCTTGTGATCGCTGTCCGTCTGGAGGAAGTGCACACTGGTGCGGATCTGCCGGAACTCCTCGGCACGGACCGTGCGATCAGTCTGGCTGGTCAGCACAGGTCGGCCGGCAGCGGCCGGCTCGATGCTCACTGTGCCGAGGACCGTCGTCCCGCTGATCTGTCGGACCTCGGCGACGGATCGCACCCGTGACGAGATGCGGTTGAGCACCAGCACCAAGGCGATGGCCGCGACGAGAGCAGCGATGGTGCCGAACAGGATGGCGACAGGGGCGTTCGGCGACGATGGCCGCAGTGGCGGTGTTGCAGTCTGCACCACCTGGAGGCGAACGGGTGTTCCGCCATCAGCCTCGGTCGGCACAAGACGGGTCACGGTGTTGGCGAGGCTGGTGGCCACGGCGTTGGCGATGGCGGCGCTTCGCGTGGGCGACGCGTCGGTGACTTCGATGGAGATGATCGACGTGTTGAGCGGGATGCTCGCCGAGATCTGGCGGGCGAGCGCGTTCACGGTGATCTCGATGCCGAGAGCCTCGATCACGGGTTGCAGCACCACCTCGCTCGTGGCGACATTGCTGTAGTTGCGTGCCTGCTGCTGTGAGAAGGTGCCGCCCTGGACGAGGTCGGCACCGTTTCCCGAGGTGTCGGTGGTGACGAGCAGTCGGGTGCTGGCCGTGTACTCCCGGGGGCTGAAGAGCACGTACACGGAGCCCAGGATGCTGCCGAGAAGGGTGATCGCCACGATCATCATCCAGCGGGATCGCAGGAGTGCCCACGTCTCAGTGCGGATCACGTATGAGCCCTCTCTCGTTCGGAATCGATCACGTCCACGTTCGGCGTCGACCGTTCCTCGGCCTGCCCGGGTGATGCGTGTCCCGTGGCCTGGCCGTGCTGAACATCTGCATTCTGCTGACTTGACGGTATGTCATGATATGCAGATGCCGCTCCCTTTCGATCACCAGCGCGCGCGAATCGCCGCCCGGATCGGCCTCGCGGCGCTCGCAATCGTCGCTGTCGGTGTCGGTGGCCTCGCTATGGCGTCAGTAACGCGCGCGCCCGCATCCGATGCGGCCACGACGTTTCCGACGATAGTTCCGGAGCCGGGCGAGAAGGTCGCGACGTTCATCGGCGATGAGTACTCGACCGCCGGGTCCGCGGCCGACGGCGTCGATCCGTGGACGTCGGCACTCTCGGCGGCGAACGACTGGAACGAGGACAACCTCTCCATCGCAGGCACCGGCTACCTCGCGCGACCCGACGCCGCGTCGTGCCCGAACGGATACTGCCCGAACCTGCTCGAGCAGGTTCCGGAGGTCATCGCCTCAGGTGCATCCGTCGTGGTGGTCGCGGCTGGCGACAACGATGCGTCCGAGGATCCCCAGGCAGTCGCCGCGCAGATCCTGGCCGTCTACAGGGCCTTGGCGGTCGGCCTCCCCACGGCGCAGATCGTCGCGGTCGGACCGTCATCCACCGACTCGACGACTCCCGCGCGGGTGCTCGCCATCGACGGTGCCATCCGCGCGGCAGCGAAGGACACCGGTGCCGACTACGTCAGCCTTCTCTCCCCGCCGGTCTTCTCAGAGGACATGGTCTCGGATTCCGGTGAACTGAATGCGGCAGGCGCGGCGGCGATTCAGGCCCGCGTGCAGGCCGCCCTCTGACTTTGTCGCAGCTGCGACCCCCGTCCGAGTGGTTGCGGTCGACTGGACCCATCGGGATAAGGTGAACCGCACATGCTTCGGCAGCGCAGACGCCCGAGAACAGGTTGCGTCGTGTGACCGCTCGGGTCGGACCCTGCGATGCCGGCCCGACGCAGTGGAGGTCGCGATGACTGGTGAAACACGAGCGCAGGCCGACTCTGGCGTCCCGGTGATCGATCTGTCCCAGGCTCCCGGTGCCGTCGAGGGATTGCGGCGATCGAAGCTGGTCACATTCAGCTGGCACCTGGTGGAATACTTCCTCGTTGCCAACCGCCTGCAGATCAGCTCCCGGCTCCGAGCTGCCGCACTCCGCTGGTATGGTGCCCGCATCGGGCACGGCGTCATCATGCGGCCCGGCCTCAGGGTCAAGTCGCCGTGGAACCTCGCGGTGGGCGATCGGTGTTGGATCGGCGACGGCGTCTGGCTCCACAATCGTGATCGCATCACCATCGGCAGCGACGTGGTCATCTCTCAAGAGACGTACATGACGACAGGAGCACACGCCTTCCGCACGAACATGGCGCTCATCACCAAGCCGATCGTGATCGAGGACGGGGTGTGGGTGAGTTCGCGTTGTGTCGTGCTCGGCGGCGCGCACATCGGTCGTTCGGCGGTGCTGTCACCGACCACAGTTGCGAAAGGTTCGATCGCTGCCAACACGATCGTCTCGTCACCGGCCCCGGTCGTCGTCGGCCAGCGATTCGATCTCAGTTCGAGCTCATGAGAATCGCCCATGTGCTCACATACGTGTCGGCCGATGGCGCGTTCGGTGGCCCCGTCGCCGTCATGGGGGCACTCACGGGCGAACTGGCTCGCCGCGGCCACGACGTCGAGATCTTCGCGGGGTGGGACGGGCGGTTCCGGTACACGGTTCCCGGCGTGGACGTGCATCTCTACCGCACGCGCCGAGTCGTCCCCGGTGGCTTCAGTGGGCTTGTCGCCCCGGGATTGCGCACGACGCTGCGGCGACGCGCGTCGGACTTCGACGTCGTGCACGTCCACCTGGCGCGTGACCTCGTGACGACACCGGCCGCTCTGGCCGTTGCGCGGTCGGATCGGGGCGCAGTGCTGTTCGTGCAGACGCACGGCATGGTGAAGCCCGACACGAGGGCCAGATCGAGAGTGTTCGATATCGGGATCCGCAGGATCCTGCGTCGCGCCTCCGGCGTCCTCGCCCTCAACGACGTCGATGAGGAGCGTATCGAGAGCGTCGCCCATGAGCCGATCAGCGTGCTGGACCTGCCCAACGGGGTTGCGAGCCAACCGGAGCACGTGCGTCCTGAGCGCGCCGCCCCCGAGGTGCTCTTCCTCGCGAGGCTGCAGCCGCGGAAGCGGGTCATGCTCTTCGCCGAGGCTGCGCGTCTGGTCCACGAGCGTGGTGTCGCATGCAGCTTCGTCGTGGTCGGGCCCGACGAGGGCGACCTCGAGGAGCTTCGCACGTTCATCGAGAGGCATGACTTGTCCGACGTGATCGTCTACGAGGGCTCGTTGCCCCCAGGCCGCGGAGTGGCGAGGTTGGCCGAAGCCGACGTCTACGTTCTTCCGAGCCTCAACGAGCCGTTTCCGATGTCAGTCCTCGAAGCGCTCTCGGTCGGAACGGCCACGATCATCTCGTCGAGCTGCCACATCAGCAGGCGGCTGAGTGATGCCGGCGCAGTCATGACCTTCGATGCTGATGTCGACGAACTCGCCGAGGCGATCTCGCTGCTCGTCACCGATGGCGAACGACGTCGGCGACTCTCCGTGAACGGCCGTGCTGCCGTGGAATCCGAGTTCAGCATCGAACATGTCGTCGGCCGCCTCGAGAAGTACTACGAGGCGGCGACTCACCATGCCGGCAGCCACAGAGGGGGTCACGCAGAATGAGCGACCCGGAGCAGTCGACGTTCAGCACGCGTTTCGTCGCGTTGAAGGCTGGGCAGAAGAAGCGTGGTGGCGTGCCTCTCTACACCCTCATGGTGAACCGACCCGTCGGGCGTGTCATCGCCGCGGCATCGCCGGCGGCTGTGACCCCGAATGGGTTGACGGCGATCGGCGGCGTGCTCACGTACGGAGCCCTCGTGCTGCTGATGACGATCTCAGTCGTTGCCCCCTGGACCGTCGCAGTCGGCCTCCTGCTCATCATCGGATTCTTCTTCGACTCGGCGGACGGCCAGCTCGCTCGGCTGCGTCGGCGGGGATCCTTGAGTGGCGAATGGCTCGATCACGTGCTCGACTGCGGGCGGATCGTGCTCATGCATTTGGCCACGCTCGTCTACCTCCTGCGCACCGGGATGGTCTCCTCGGTGTTCGCCGTGGTGCTCTGCACGGTCTTCGCCGTCGCCGCTGCGGTGGTCTTCTTCGGGGGCACGTTGTTCGAGAAGCTCGTGGTGGTCCCGGGAGTGGCGACGACGACCGTCGAGCGATCCGCGCGCGCGAATGCCATACGTTCCGCCGTCATGCTCCCCGTCGACTATGGAGTGCTGTGCTGGGTCTACCTGCTCCTGCCGCTCGGGCTGGTCTTCGTGTGGGTGTATGCGGCGTTGGCGTTGGCGAAGCTCGTGACCACGAGCTCGTTGCTGCTCAAGTGGTATCGATCGCTCCGGGCCATCGACGATGCCCGCCTGCGTGACGCGGAACGCGCCCGTCCGTGAGTCGGTGGAGGCATTCGCGCTACGTCACAGTCGTCGACCAAGTCGTCTCGAGCCTGTCCAACTTCGCGCTCGTGGCTCTCGTGGCGAATGTCTCATCGCCAGAGGTCTTCGGCCGGTTCTCGCTCGGCTACGTCATCCTGGTGTTCTTCCTCGGCTTCCAACGTTCCCTCGTGGGCGAAGTGCTTCTGGTGCGCTTCTCCGTGCAAGGTGCCACGCGCAAGGGGTTCGAGTCTGCCGCCGGACTGGCTCTCGTCGTCGGCGTCCTCGGCATGCTGGTGCTCGCGGCGTTCGCCGTCGCAGCGCCGACCGACAGTGTCAGCGTCTGGCTGTGGCTCGCCGTCGCTGCTCCGCTCGTGCTCGTGCAGGACGTCCTGCGGTACATCCTCATAGCCCAGCGGCGATCGGGGTATGCCTTGCTCATCGACGCGGCGTGGGCCGTGATCTCGATCGGCGCCATGATCGGGATCGTGGCCGTGCGGGGCGATCCGGCTTGGGTGATCGCGGCCTGGGCGCTCGGCGCCCTCCTGTCACTCGTGGGCGGAGTCATCATCCTGCGGCTTCTTCCGCGGCCGGTGCTCGGCATCCGTTGGTTCGTGGCGAATCGAGACATCGCCGTGCGATTCTCAGCCGAGTACTCGAGCCTCAACCTCTCGACGACGCTGGTCTGGTTCGCCCTCGCTGTGCCCCTCGGCGCAGCCGGGATCGCCGCGCTCCGGGGGGCGTCACTCCTGTTCTCACCGGTCAACACCGCGTTCAACGCCGTGCGGATCGCCATGATCCCCGAGCTCGTCAGGCTCCGGCCCTCGGGCCGCTATGCGAGACGGCTCGCCGAGACGGCACTCATCCTGTTCGGGATCAGTGTCGTCTGGGGTGTCGTCGTACTCCTCCTCCCCAGTGGTCTCGGGCGGATGCTTCTCGGGGCCACGTGGGACGCTGCCGCCGATTTGAGATGGCCGAACTTCGTGCAGGCCATGATGATGGTGGGATACACGGCGCTGCTCGCCCACTTC
This sequence comes from Leifsonia sp. Leaf264, assembly GCF_001422325.1. GTDB lineage: Bacteria > Actinomycetota > Actinomycetes > Actinomycetales > Microbacteriaceae > Orlajensenia. Next base: position 250,340 of record NZ_LMMR01000006.1, on the reverse strand, counting down.
CGGGTCAGTTCGATGCATGGTCAGTCGACGACGATGCGTGGATGGCTCGCCGGCCTGACCCTCGCTGTTCCACTTGCGTTGGCAGTCGCCTTCGGAACGGCCGGAGCAGCGTGGGGGTTCGCCGTGGCGGTCGGTGTCGCCGTGGTGATCGGGGTGCTCGTCACGCTGCGCAGCCGGCGCTCGCCCGGAGCGCCGGGACTCGAAGGCGGTGACCCCGATGCGATCTGAGTTGCAGAGCCCGACCTCCGACATTCAGCCCGGCAGCAGCCATCGCGATGTCCTCGACATCATCCTCGGATTCGGTTCCTTCACCGCGTTGGTCGTGGTGGTGCCAGCACTCATCCTCGCCGAGGGGAACTCCGGCCGCAGCTCGGCCTGGCTCGTCACCATGCTGATTCTCGCCATCTCGGGCACCAGACTCGCCGTGCTCATCGCATCCGGGCAACGACGCATGTTCGAGTTCATATTCTGGGTCTTCTGCTACGTCTTCTTCGGGCTCGCCCCGTCCGTGCAGCTGCGCAGCGGCGATATGCCGACCACCACCCAGGACCTGGATCCCGTTCTCGATCTGCCGACGGCGGTCCTCGCCTTGGTCGGTGTGCTCTCGTTCGCGATCGGGTTCGCAATCGCAGCCAGGATGCGGGATCCGAGAGAGCGGGCTCATGCGGACTCGGTCAACGTGACCCGGCTCACGATTCTCACCGTCGTCTCGCTCGCATCGGCCGCGTACTATGTCGGCAAGATCGGTGTCGGAGTCCTGCTCTCCAGCCGCGCCGAATTCGCTGCCGTCGAGAACGAGATCTGGCCGGACCCGGCGACCGATGCTCTCATCGCTGCGGTTTCAGCGTTCCCCATCGTGGTCGCCGCCCACGGGTGGTGGTCGGTGGCTCGGGTATCAGAACGAAAGCAGCTTCCCCGCCTCATCGCCATCGTCCTCACCACGATCTCCCTGGCGGTCACCAACCCGATCTCGAGTGCCCGCTACCACTTCGGCGTGGTCTGGGGCAGTTTCCTCGGGCCGGCCGGTGCCTACGCCACGAGACGCAGGACATCGCTGACGATGGTCGGCATCGTCCTCGGGCTCCTGTTCCTCTTCCCCATCGCCGACCTGTTCCGGCGGCAGGACGTCGTGAACGCTTCCCGCAGCAGCTTCCTGTCGGAGTACGCGGGAAACGGCGACTACGACGCATTCGGCCAACTCTCCAATGCGTTGCTCTACACGGCGACCATGCCCTTCGAATTCGCACGACAGTTCCTTGGAGTGGTTCTCTTCTGGGTGCCTCGGTCGTTGTGGGCCGACAAACCGGGGGGGACGGGCGTGGTGCTCGCGGAGTTCAGGGGATACCGCTTCACCAACCTGTCGGCTCCGATCTGGGCGGAGATGCTCCTCAGCTTCGGTCTGATCGGCGTGGTGGTCGCCTCGATCCTGTTCGGCATCCTCCTCGGCCGTCTCGACAAGCGATTCCTCCACGGCGGGATGTCGGGAGTGAATGCGATCGCAGGCTCGGTTCTGCCCTTCTACCTGCTCATCCTCATGCGCGGATCCCTGCTGCAGGCGACGGGAATCCTCATCGTCCTGATCGGTTCCATGCTTTTCATCGCGGACTGGTCGGGTGGCCGGGGGACGACGGCGGGGGCAAAAGCACCCCCGAATGGGCGGCAGAGCATTTCGTGAAATCGAGTTATGCTCACGGCATTGCACTTCCTGAGGAAGCGCTTGTTCACGCGTACGAACCCGACAATCCGTACGTGTGGATGACCGACTGATCCCGATCAGCCGGAGCAGTGAACGATATTGACCCGAAAACTATCGTTGCCGTTCTCCAGACCCGTCATGTCTGCGCGGCCGCCTACCCGAAGGGCAACCCCTATGCGCAAGTTCATCGGACTCGTCGCTGCAGCGGCAGTAGCCGTTGGAATCACTCTGGTCGGACCCGGTGCACTCGGTGCATCGGCCCTGTCGCCCGGAGTCTCTTTCAGCGCGGCGAATCTCCCGACCTGGCAGGCCAACGGCGTCGTCTGGGCCATCGGCCAGACCAATGGCGTCGTCGTCGCCGGCGGTACATTCACCCAGTTGACGCCGCCCCCCGGCGGATCAGGAGCGGCTCTCGCCGTCAGTGCCCTCGGCATCCTCAACGCCGAGACGGGGGCACCGACGTCGTGCCAGATCCCGGTGACGCTCGCCGGCGGCACCCCGACTGTCCGTGCCATAACGACATCTCCGGATGGCAGCACGGTGTACATCGGCGGAAACTTCAGCAAGGTCGGAACGAAGTCGATCTCGCGGCTCGCGGCGATCGATCCGATTGCGTGCACCGTGAAGTCCTTCACCCCGCCGTCGATCTCTGCCACCGTGCGGGCGCTCGCGGTCACCGGTGGATCTGTGTACTTCGCGGGTGATTTCCAAACCGTTGGCGGGCAGCCGCGCGGTCGTTTCGCCGCGGTCAACTCGACCAGCGGTGCGCTGCAGGACTGGGCGCCCAGCGCCGACCTGTCAGGTCGCGCGCTCGCCGTTTCGCCCGACGGGACGAAGGTCGCCATCGGCGGTGACTTCGACTACGTGAACGGGCAGGACTCGCACTCCCTCGCCGTCGTCGACTCGGCAACGGGCGGCAACGTACGCACTTATCCCCTTGGCTTCATCTCCCAGACGTCGGTCACCAAAGCCATCACGAGCTCCGGCGGGTCCTTCTACGTCGGTAACGAGGGAACCGGTGGCGGAGTCTTCGACGGTCGCCTCGCGGTGGACTGGTCGACCCTCAATGAGCGCTGGCGTGATACCTGCCTCGGTGCCACTCAGGCAGTTCTGGTCTATAAGGACACCCTCTACTCAGCGGTGCACGCCCATGACTGCAACAGCATGGACGGATTCCAAGACGGCAAGCGCAACTACTTCATTGCCGAGGGAACCGACGCACCGGTGCTCAAGCAGTGGTTCCCCGTCGGAAATGACGGAATCAACGAGGGAATCGGCCCGCGCGCACTCGTCGTGTCGACCGGCAAGACGACGGGCAAGGACTACCTCTGGGCGGCTGGCGAGTTCACCCGCATCAACAACGCGGCCCAGCAGGGACTGACGCGCTTCGGCCCAGACGACACCTCCACGCCTCCCGTTCCCACGATCACCGCTGAGGCGCTGACCGCCAACCAGGTGCAGGTGCGGGTTCGCACTGTCGTGGACATCGACAACAGCGACCTGACGTACAGCATCTTCCGGAACGGAAGCAGCACGCCGATCTGGTCGGGGACGGCATCCTCATACTGGTGGATTCGCCCGCAGATCACATTCATCGACACCACGGTCACTCCCGGAACGTCGTACACCTATCGAGTCTCGGTCAGTGATGGCACGAACACGAGCGCGCTCTCCGGAGGCAGCGTCGCCAAGGCCGTCGGAATCGGCAATGCCTACGCGACCGGCATCATCGCCGACCACCCGTCGCTCTACTGGCGCTACGACGAGACCACCGGCACCATCGCCCAGGACAAGTCCGGCGTCAGCACGACGACTGGTCTGAACGGACAGTACGCCGATGGTGTAACTCTCGGCAGCACCGGCGCTCTCGCTGGTGACACAAGCAAGGCGGCGAGCTTCGACGGCGTCGATGACTACATCTGGAACGACCAGTACAAGGATGCGCCGGCTACCTACTCCATCGAGACGTGGTTCAAGACGACCACGACCCAGGGCGGAAAGCTCGTCGGCTATGGATCTGGGCGGCCGCGCACCGACAACGGCGACCCGAGCCTCAGCGGCAACTATGACCGCCAGATCTACATGGACAACTCCGGGCGCTTGATCTTCGGCGTGTGGACGGGATCCGCTTCCTACATCCAGACACCCAGTTCGTACAACGACGGCGGATGGCACCACGTGGTCGGCACCCAGGGCGCCGGCGGAATGCAGTTGTTCCTCGACGGCGTCAAGGTCGGCAGCAACGGCGTCACGGGCAACCAGGCGTACAAGGGCGTGTGGCACGTGGGCGGCGACAACCTGAACGGCTGGCCGTCGCAACCGACCAGCCCGTACTTCCGTGGTGACATCGACGAGACGGCCATCTACCCGGGTCCGCTCGCGGCCAAGGCGGTCGCCAACCACTACAAGCTGGGTGGCGGAACGCCGAACGTGAATGAGGCACCGGCCGACACCTACGGTGCAGCGGTCTTCGACGCGGACCCCGATCAGTACTGGCGCTTCAACGAGGCATCGGGACCGATCGCCCAGGACTCCGGGTTCAGCAAGACGGGAACCGGCACCTACGGCTCGGGAGTCACGCACGTGGCCGACGGAATCGTCGCCGATGGAGTCGATATCGCCACCAACGGCACGAATGACGGCGTCGTGGTCGGCAACCAGCGCAGCAGTGGTCCGAAGGAGTTCTCCCTCGAACTCTGGTTCAAGTCGGGCACGACCAGCGGTGGAAAGCTCATCGGATTCGAGGACGCCACCAGCGGACCCGGCTCGAACTACGACAAGCAGCTCTACATGACCAACTCCGGTCAGCTCGTGTTCGGTGTCTACATCGGAAACGTGCAGTCCATCCAGAGTGCTTCGGCCTACAACGACAACAAGTGGCACTACGTCGTCGCGTCGCAGAACTCCGGGGGAATGAGTCTCAGGGTTGACGGATCTACGGTCGGTACCAACCCGACCACGACGAGTCAGAGCTTCACCGGTTCGTGGCGCATCGGCGGGGGCAACCTCGGCGGATGGCCAAGCCAGCCGACGTCGCTGAACTTCGCCGGCAGTCTCGATGAGGTCGCCGTCTACTCCCAGGCGCTGACCACGAGCCAGATGTCGAGCCACTACGGTCTCGGAAAGGCGGACAACACAGCCCCGAGCGTTCCCGCGAACGTTTCGGCTGCGGCCTCCGGATCCACGGCGAACGTGTCGTGGAACGCCTCGACCGACAACCTCGGCGTCACCGGCTACCAGCTGTACCGAGGCACCACGGCCGGCTTCACCGCCGACGCGGCATCCAAGATCGCCGATGTCGATGGCACCTCGTACGCGGATGCCACGCTGCCGCCCGACACCTACTACTACCGCGTCGCGGCTGTGGACGGCGCCGGAAACGTCAGTGCACCGTCAGCGTCGGCATCGGTCGTCATCGTCGACACGGAGGCGCCGTCCGACCCGCAGGAGGTCGAGGCGCACCTCGTCGGAACCACTGTGACCGTCGGCTGGATCGCGTCGACCGACAACGTCGCCGTCGCCGGCTACAGCGTCTACCGGGGAACGACCGCTGGCTTCACCGCCAACGCCGCCTCGAAGATCGCCGACGTCACCGACCCGACGTACTCCGATGATGGGCTGCCGATCGGCACCTATTACTACAAGGTGGTCGCGGTCGATTCGTCCGGTCTCACCAGCGCGGCCGTCTCCTCGGCAGCGGTGGCGGTGTCCGACACGACGGCTCCGACAGCTCCCACGGGGCTCACGGTCACACCCGACGGCACCAAGCTGGTGCTGGCCTGGACCGAGTCGACCGACAACGTCGGGGTCTCCGGCTACAGCGTGTACCGCGGGTCGTCCGCCGACTTCGTGGTGGGCCCTGCCAGCAAGCTCTCCGTCGTCGCGACCCCCGGATACACCGACGAGACTGCTCCGATCGGCACCAGCTATTACAAGGTGTTCGCTTCGGATGCTGCAGGCAACCTGAGTGCCGCAGCCGCGGCATCCGGAGCGGTCGCGGACACCGTGGCTCCTTCGGTACCCGCCGATCTCGCGGCAACAGTCTCGGGCACCACCGCGACCCTGGCCTGGACGGCATCGACGGACAACGTCGGAGTCAGCGGCTACACGGTCTATCGCGGGGCTTCAGCCGGCTTCACCGCTGACGCGTCGTCGAAGGTGGCGGATGTGTCGTCAGCGGGCTACGCGGACACGGGCCTGGCTGCCGGCACGTACTACTACAAGGTGACCGCGGTCGACGCGGCGACCAACCGGAGTGCGGCGACCGACGCTGTCTCTGCGGTCGTCGCCTCGGCACCGGTGCAGCCGACTGTGGTGACGATCGCCCCGACGGCTGACGCCATGGTGGCGCAGGCCGCATCGGGTACCAACTACGGGACGGCGAACTACCTGTCGACCCGAGGCGGTGCCACTGGTGCGCTCCAGTCGTTGTTCGGCTTCAATCTCCCGGCCGCACCGGCCGGGAAGGTTCTGACGGGAGCGACTCTGCAGCTGCGGACGAGCACCGACACGACGTCGGGGTCGACGGACACGCACAGCATCAAGCTGGTGACGGGCGCCTGGACCGAAGCTGCCGTCACGTGGGCCAACCGTCCGACAGCGACCGGCAGCACCGTCGGCACGTTGAGCGGCCTCACAGCCGTGAACGCGCCGTACACGACGGTCCTGGACGCCTCGGTGTTGAGCCCGCTCGTCGGAACGTCGGTCTCGTTCCTGGTCGCCGAGTCGGGAACCACGGCGGACAACCTCCGCCTGTGGTCGAAGGAGTCGACGACAGCGGCATACCGTCCGAGCCTCGTGCTCACCTACACGGCGCCGTAGCACCCAGCACCACGTGGGCGGGACAGTCGCATGGCGGCTGTCCCGCCTTCGTCGTGGGTCAGATGCGTGCCGGGCTCCTGCGTGGCACCCCTGGCGCCATGGCCGCACACCACAGCAGCGAGCCCCGGCCATGACACGGTGAACTGTCGGCGCGAGCTCATGCCTCGCCCGGAACGCGGGATTGCAGAACTTTCGAGGCGCGGTCACCTATCGCCGGCTTCCGCAACCGACGTAGAGTCGCACACGCGACAGTGGCCGGGTTCGTAAAGAACCCGGCCACTGTTGGTCGCGGCTATGAGGCCTCTCTACGCCTCCGTGAGCACCGGGGACGGCAGGGGGTGCGTTCTGGCCAGGCCTGCGACGACGCCGCGTAGCAGGTCGATGGCGGTGTCGGCACCGAGCACCTGGTGCCGGTAGTGCAGTGCGCTCTCGCCGTAACGCCTGGCCTGCGCGGGGTCGGCGGCGAGCTGCTCGATCGCGTTCACAAGGGCGGCGGGATCGTCGGGATCGACCCGCGGCCCGGCACCTGCCGCGAGTACCTCGTCGGCCGTCGTGCTCGAGGCATCCGTCGCCGCGACGACGGGCACGCCGGTCGCGAAGTAGGAAGTGAGCTTGCTGGGCACGCTCATCTCGGTCATTCCGGCCAGCTCGTTGACGAGGAGCACGTCAGCGGCAGCCAGCGTCGACTCGAATTCGATATCGCCGAGCGGATCGATGAACTCCAGGTTCGCGTTGGCTCCCATCGCCTCGAGCTTGGCGCGCTGGTTGCCGTCGCCGAGGATGACGAACCGCACACTGGAGCCCGCACGGGCGGCGATCCTCGAGGCGTGGACGACGTTCTCCAGACCCTGCTTCGCGCCGATGTTGCCGGCATGCAGCGCGATCACGTCGTCGGGAGCCCACCCACGGCGGGCACGCACGGACTCGCGATCCTCACGGGGGTTATCGGTCAGATGGGTCCAGTTGCGGACTACCACGATCTTCTCCGGTGCGATGCCGAGTTCCGAGACGAGGTACGACTTGAACCGGTCGTGGATCACGACGACGCTGTCGGCCGAGCCGAGCACCCGCCGCTCCACGGAGCGAAGCGCTCGCGCTGCCATGCCGCTGTCGGCGGTCTCTCGCGCGGCGAGGGTGTAGATGTCCTGAACCCAGACCGCGTAGGGGATGCCGCGCATCCGAGCCTTGATTCCCGCGATCCCCGTGGAGATCAGAGCGGGCGACACCAAGATCGCGGCATCCGCCCTGCCCCACGAACTCGTGAGAGCCCGGAGGCCGAAGGCGAGCTCCATGAACAGGCGGTTGGCCATCGCAGGTTTGGCGGGCACCGGATGCCGCACTCGCGTCAGGGCGACACCGTCGTCATCTTCCTTGCGCGTGCGCCCCGAGTAGCCGTCGTAGATGCGCCAGGCCGGATAGTGCGGGTAGCCGCTGATGACCCGCACGTTGTGTCCACGCTGCACCAGGCCATGAGCCAGGCCCGTCGTGTACCGGGCGATGCCGGTCGGTTCAGGTTGGTAGTTGAGGCCGACGATGGTCACCATCGCTGGGCCGGACGGCTGTGCGCCGGCGCTGCTCCGCCGGGTCGCCATCGTAGCGGGGCGACCCAGGGTGATGCCGGTCACGACCGACCGCCCCTGGCTGTGCGCGAGTCCATCTGGTCGATCCTGTAAGCGAGAGCTTGACGAATGACTGTGCTCGACGTCGTCATCGTGTACGGGAAGTAGACGACCTCGACTCCGACCGCTGCGAACCTGGCCTCGAGACGGTTGCCGCGCTCGGTCCCCTTCCAGTCGTCGCCCTTGAAGTACCGATCGAAACGGACTGTCTCCCAGGTGGCGAGCTTGTCGAGCTCGTGCTCCTCGACGACCTCATCGACGAAATCGATGTGCCGCAGGATCTCCACGCGTTCGGCCAGCGGCACGATCGGGGTCGCGCCCTTGGTCTCCAGCAGCAACTCGTCCGACACCACACCGGCGATCAGGTGGTCGCACTGGCTGCGCGCATGCTTCAGGACGTTGAGGTGTCCGACGTGGAACAAGTCGAAAGCGCCTCCTGCATAGCCGACGATCTTCTTCGTCATCTGTGATTCCCCTCGGGTAGTGGATTGCAGATCTGATTCAGGTGGTTGTCGCTGCGATGGACTCAGTAGGCGCCCACGGGACGGATCACCGTGTGAATGGTGCGCCAGATGATGATCAAGTCGCCGGTGAGAGACCAGTTCTCGACGTAGTAGAGGTCGAGCCGCACGCTCTCCTCCCAGCTGAGATCGCTGCGTCCGCTGATCTGCCACAGACCGGTCAGGCCGGGCTTGATGAACAGGCGGCGGCGAACGTCGTCCTCGTAGACGTCTGCCTCGCTCTGAAGCGGCGGGCGTGGTCCGACGATGCTCATGTCGCCGATGAGGACGTTCCAGAACTGAGGCAGTTCATCAAGCGAGAACTTCCGCAACCAGCGGCCTGCGCGCGTCACCCGGGGATCGTTGCGCAGCTTGAACAGCACGCCATTGCCGTCATTGCCATCGAGCAGCCCAGCCAGGTCATCCTCAGCTGTCACGACCATCGACCGGAATTTGAGCATCTCGAACTTCTCGCCGTTGCGCCCGCAGCGCTCCTGCCGGAAGATTGCGGGCCCCGAGCTGTCGAGGCGGATCCAGATTGCGACGCCGACGAGTACAGGGGCGAGCACCAGCAGCGCTGTCGCAGCGAACAGGACATCGAAGGCACGCTTGTAGACATGGCGCCATCCGTCGAACTTCGGGATCTCGACGTGGATGAGCGGCAGTCCCTCGACAGGGCGGAAGTGGATTCGGGGGCCGGCGACGTCGGTGAGGCGACTCGAGAGCACCAGCTCGGTAGCGGTGCCCTCGAGGCTCCAGCTGAGCGCGCGGATGAATCCGGCCTCGCTCGTCGGATCTCCGGCGACGATCACTGTGTCGGCGTGCAACGCGGCGGCGGCAGCGGCGACGGTTCCGATCCCCGCGACGATCGGGATGTGGCGGTCTCCGATCGTCATACTGGAGGACACCCCGTCATCGACGGCGACGCCCACGACGAAGTAGCCAGCCCCCGCCTTCTCATCGAGCTGCTGGATGACGTAGTTCACGTCCGCGCGCTTACCGACGACGAGCGCGCGTGAGAGGTAGTGGCCGAAGCGCCGCTGTCTGAGGAGCCATCGACGGCAGATCCATCGGCCGACGAGAAGCGACCCTGCGCCGATGGGGAGCGCGAGCACGAAGTACCCTCGTGCGAACTCGAGCGGGAAGATGACGAAACCGATGGCGAGGAACCCGAACGCCAACGCACTCGCGTTGAGGACACGCTTGTACTCGAGGGCACCGGAGGCGAGGATGTGCGACTCTCTCGTCTGGAATGCGGCCAGCGCTGTGAGCCAGACCGTCACGATGACCACCGGAATCAGCAGGAACCCCGGCTCAGAGGCAGCAGCCGTCTCCGAGAGCAGTGCCGCCAGCATCGCCAGCCCGACTGAGCCCACGACGATCGCGGCATCCGTGGTTCGAAGGATGGTCGCGTAACGGCTCGTCCAGGCCAAGCCCGACTGCGTCGAGTCGACGCGCGCCGGAGCGTGCACGGAGCTGGGCGCCTCGACGAGCCTGAGAGTGGGGCGTCGGGCCGCGGACGGCCCCGAGCGCTGTCTGAGCTCGCTCATCGGAGCTCACTCGGCGCCGAGCCGTCAGCGAGGTGCCTCGGAGCGCTGATCAGCGTCACTGAGGCTGGTATGGCGTAGTTCAAGCGTCGGCAAAGCCGACGTCGCGAGTGCGGCATCACAGTTCGTTCCCTGCATTTCGGGTTTACAGGTGGAGCGTCGGGTAACAGCGATGGCAGTGTGGATCTCGGACCCGGTCAAAGAGCTTGAACGAATCTGACAACCACTCAGCTATGCATTCCTCGAGAGTATCCAGATCGCCGCTCCGGGCGTGCCCCCAATGTGGGGGTAAGTTCATCGAGAGTTCAGCCAGAATCGCTTGTGATGTACGAAAAAAGCCCCCGATCCGAATGGACCAGGGGCTGGTGGTGGCTCCGACGGGCGTCGATCCCGTGACCTCACGATTTTCAGTCGTGCGCTCTACCAACTGAGCTACAGAGCCTGATGGCATCGATGATGCCGCTTAAAGGAGAAGCCCTCTCTTTCGAAAGGGCTTGTCGCCTTCTGCGACCCTGACGGGACTTGAACCCGCGACCTCCGCCGTGACAGGGCGGCACGCTAACCAACTGCGCTACAGGGCCTCGATGTGAAACCATTCTATATTCAATTTTGAGATCCGATTTCTCGGTGACCCCAACGGGATTCGAACCCGTGTTAACGCCGTGAAAGGGCGCCGTCCTAGGCCTCTAAACGATGGGGCCGGATGAGCCACCAAGCGATGACCACCGACGCATAAGCATACGTTGTGGCGCGCGACGTGACAAATCGAGTCGGGGAGTGGGGCTCCTGGCCCGGTATCCCGGGGCTCCGCCCCGATTCTGCGACAGGCCTCGGATGAGACCGGATTCGACGATCCGTCGGGTTAGATTCCTCGCGGCGGTTCCCGTCGATGCCCCCGGCTGCCATCAGCCGGCGCTGTCGCCGCTGTTGTTAGAGTTGAAGAAGTGACCAGAGTGATCGTGCGTTCTTCAGCACGATCGAGTGGGGATCCATGGAACACCGCGAGCGGAAGTACGGGCATCGCCGGCGACGACCGGAGTCGAGCCCGCGGTTGCTGCGCCTGCTCGGCGGCGGGCGGCTGGCGGCCATCGCCGTCGTCATAGCCCTGGCCATGACAGGCGGCATCGCATCCCCGGCATCCGCCGACGAGTACCCGACCTGGGAAGACCTGCAGAAGGCGAAGTCGAACACCTCCGCCGCGGCCGACAAGGTCGCGCAGATCACCGACCTGATCGAACAGCTCAAGGTGCAGGTCGCCGAGACGCAGGCCGAGGCCGAGAAGCGCGGCACCGAACTCCAGGTGGCACAAGATGCCTACGACGACGCCGTGCGCAAGGCCGCGGAGATCCAGGCCCAGGCCGACGCGAGCCAGAAGAAGGCCGACGAGGCAACGGCGCAGGCGGGCCAGCTCGCGGCGCAGCTCTACCGCACCGGCGGCACCGACCTCACTGCCAACCTCATGCTCGATCCGGATGCCGAGAAGTCGGATGCCCTGCTGTCGCAGCTCGGCAGCATGAGCAAGCTCGTGCAGCGCAGTACCGAGATCTACGACGCGGCGCGAACGGCGGCCAACGCGGCCAAGGCGCTGGGCGAACAGGCGAAGGTGGCCCAGGGAGAGCGGGAGAAGCTGCGCGTCGCAGCCGAGCAGGCACTCGCCGCCGCCGTGGCAGCTCAGCAGGCCGCGGAGTCGGCGTTGTCCGAGTCCCAGGCCAAGAGCGCGGAACTCGCCGCACAGCTCGCCTTCCTCAAGGACAAGCAGGCGAAGGTGGCCACGCAGTATCAGAAGGGCGTCGAAGAACGCGCTCGGCTGGAGCGCGAGAGGCTGGCACGCGAGGCTGCAGCACGGGCGAAGGCCGCGGCCGAGGCTGCTGCGGCAGCCGCGGCGGCAGCAGCAGCCGGAGGTGGCGGTGGCGGCGGGGGTTCCGTCGCAGGCGGAAGCGTGGCCGGGAGCGGCTGGGCGGTGCCGGCATCCGGGAGCATCACTGATGGCTACGGACCGCGCACGGTGATCTGCGGTGCCGGCGGTTGCAGTGGATCATTCCACTACGGAGCGGACATCGGCGCCGGATGCGGTGCCCCGATCTACGCGGCCGCGACGGGCACCGTGGTGTACGCCGGTTATCTCGGCACCTATGGCAACTTCATCAAGATCGACCACGGCAACGGCGTCTACACCGGATACGCGCACATCGGCTACGGCGGAACCTACGTCGGCGTCGGCCAGTACGTGAGCGCCGGGCAGAACATCGCGTCGGTCGGCATGACCGGTGCAGCGACGGGATGCCACCTGCACTTCGAGGTCTTCAACGGCGACTGGCGGGTCAACCCGTTCCCGTGGATGGCAGACCGGGGAGTCCCGCTTGGCTGAGAGAATCCGCCCCACCAGGTCGCGCGCCTCACCGTTCTCGCTGTTCGCCGTGGTCACGGCAGGCGCCGTGACGGCATCCATCGGCATCGTGGCTCCGGCACTCGCGGACCCGGGCTATCCGTCTTGGGACGAGATCCAGAACGCCAAGAAGAGCGAAGCCACGAAGAAGGCGGAGATCAACCGGGTCACCGACCTGCTCGGCGGACTGGCCGCTGCAGCCGATGAGGCGTCGAAGCAGTCGCAGATCGCCGCAGAGGCCTACAGGAACGCCCTCGAAGCCCTCTCCGCGGCAGAGCAGCGTGAGAAGGACCTGCGTTCGCAGGCGGATGCAGCAGCCAAGACGGCGAAGACCTCCCAGATGCGAGCGGGACTGATCGCGGCGCACCTCGCTCGATCCGGCGGCAAGGATCTCTCCGTCGACCTGTTCCTCAACGGCGACAAGGCGACGGACCTGCTGCACCGCCTGGGCTCAGCATCGAAGCTCAGCGAGCAGTCGCAGGAGATCTATCGCGAGGCGTTGCAGGACGAGAACACGGCGAAGTCCCTGGCTGACCAGGCCGATGCCGCTGCCGTCGAGCGCAAGAAGCTGGCGGCCGACGCCGAGGCCAAGCTCGCGAGTGCGCAAGTCGCGGCGAAGGCTGCGGAGGACGCGTACGCCGAGCAGGTGAAGTACTCGGACGAGCTCTACAGCCAGCTGGCGACGCTCAAGGACACGACGGCCGCGCTCGAGAAGGAGCGCATCGAGGGCATCGCGGCCGCTGAGGCCGCCGCGGCCGCGGAGAAGGCGGCCGCCGACAAGGCTGCCGCCGAGCAGGCCGCTGCAGACAAGGCCGCTGCCGACAAGGCTGCGGCTGACAAGGCCGCTCAGGATGCCGCCAACGGCGGGGGCGGCTCAGGCGGCGGGAACTCCGGCGGCGGAAACTCGGGCGGTGGCGGTGGCGGTGACGGCGGCTCAGGCGGGGGAGGAAACCCCGCTCCGGCACCTCCGGCTCCAGCTCCTGCGCCGGTGCCGAACGGCAGCGTGGTCGAGACCGCGATCAGCTTCGCCTACGCCCAACTCGGCAAGCCGTACGAATCACCCGGAGACAGCTGGAACACCTGGGACTGCTCCGGCCTGACGAAATCGGCGTACGGCGCCGCCGGTGTCTACATCGGAACGCACTCGGCCACCAACCAGTACTGGACCATGGCCGGGCAGGGACGACTCGTGCCGTACTCCCAGCGGCAGCGCGGCGACCTCATCTTCTGGGGGAGCGGCGGCGACTACTACCACGTGGCCATCTACCTCGGGAACGACCGCATCCTCGAGGCGGCCGACTGGGGCAAGCCCGTGCGCGAGTACTACATCTGGGGCGGCTACGACGTGGCCGGGATGGTCGGGCGCCCGGGCTAGCACCGGGTACGCGAAAGGGGCGAGCCGCAGCCCGCCCCTTCGGCATCCGTTCGACGAGAGCTAGTGCTTCTCGTGTCCGGGGAACGCCTCGATCGACTTCTGGATGATGGCCTCGGCCTCTGCCGCGTTGCCCCATGCCTCGACCTTGACCCACTTGCCGGGCTCGAGGTCCTTGTAGTGCTCGAAGAAGTGCTTGAGCTCGTTCTTGGTCTGCTCGGGCACGTCGTCGATGTCCTGGATGTGAGCCCAGCGCGGGTCCTTCGCGGGAACGACGATGACCTTGGCGTCTCCGCCGGCCTCGTCGCTCATGTCGAGGTAGCCGACCGGCCGCACTGAGACGCCGACGCCCGGGTAGACGGGGTACTCGAGCAGCAGCAGGGCGTCGAGCGGGTCGCCGTCATCGGCGAGGGTGTTCTCGAAGTACCCGTAGTCGGTCGGGTACGCGAAGCTCGTGAAGAGCACGCGGTCGAGGTAGACACGACCGGTCTCGTGGTCGACCTCGTACTTGTTGCGGCTCCCCCTGGGGATTTCGACGACGACGTCGTATGCGGCCATGTGCTGTCTCCTTGGGTGTCTGGAAAGTCGGCTTAAGGTTACTGGATGGAGTCCGAGCGCCGTCCCCGGTTGACCCCCGCCATCGCCGACGTGCGTCGGGCTGTGCGCGCCTGCATCGATGAGCTGGCTCCTTCCACCTCGGATGCGCTGCTCCTCGTCGCGTTGAGCGGCGGTGCCGACTCCCTCGCCCTCGCGGCTGCCGCAGCCTTCGAGGCCCCACGCTCCGCCCTCCGCGCCGGTGCTGTCATCGTCGACCACGGACTGCAGGACGACTCGGCCGCCGTCGCCGCGCGGGCCGCGGCACAGGCTCGGGAGCTCGGCCTCGATCCCGTGCTCGTGCGTCGGGTGCAGGTGGCCTCGTCGACGGATGCCGGCGGTCCGGAGGCTGCAGCCAGAGACGCCCGCTATGCGGCGCTGAACGACGCCGTCGCCGAGACGGGTGCGGCCGCCCTCCTGGTGGGCCACACCTTGGACGACCAGGCGGAGACCGTCCTGCTCGGACTCGCGCGAGGCTCCGGTGGCGCCAGCCTGCACGGCATGGCGGCGGCATCCGGAACCCTGAGGCGTCCGCTGCTCGGCATCCGTCGATCGACGACCAGGCAGTTCTGCGTCGACTCCGGCCTCGACGCCTGGGACGACCCGCACAACGACAGCGACCTCTACGCCCGGGTGCGGGTGCGCTCACGGGTGCTGCCCGTGCTCGAGACCGAACTCGGACCCGGCATCGCCGAGGCTCTGGCCCGCACGGCGGAGCAGTTGCGCGAGGACGGCGACGCTCTCGACGCGATGGTCGAGGAGACCATCGAGGAGATCTGCGAGCCGGCCGAGGCCGGCATCGCCGTCTCTGTCGGAGCCCTGGCCGCGAACCCGGCCGCGCTGCGGCAACGCATCATCCGTCACGTCGTCGACAGTGAATTCGGAGTGAGCCTCAGCCGCGCCCAGACCCTCGCCGTGGCGAGGCTGGTCACCGACTGGCACGGTCAGAAACCGCTCGATCTGCCGGGTATTAGAGTGAAACGCGACGGCGGACTCATCGTGTTCGCCGCCGCCTGACCCTCTTCTGATCGCACCCCTGATCGACCCAAGCGGAACGGAACAACGCCATGGAAGCCCATGACATCGACGGCCAGCTCACGGAGATGCTGCTGAGCGAGGAGGACATCCACGCGAAGCTCGCCGAACTCGCCCGGGTGATCGAGGCCGACTACGCCGACAAGAACGTGCTGCTGGTCGGCGTACTCAAGGGTGCCGTGATGGTCATGGCCGACCTCGCCCGTGAACTGCGGATCCACGCGAACATGGACTGGATGGCGGTCTCGTCCTACGGCAACGGAACCCAGTCGAGCGGTGTCGTTCGCATCCTGAAGGACCTCGACACCGACATCCTGGGCCGACACGTGCTCATCGTCGAGGACATCATCGACTCCGGCCTCACCCTCAGCTGGCTGCAGTCCAACCTGATCACCCGCGGAGCCGCCTCCGTCGAGATCTGCGCCCTGCTGCGCAAGCCCGAAGCGGCGAAGGTCGAGGTCGACGTCAAGTACCTCGGCTTCGACATCCCGAACCAGTTCGTCGTGGGCTACGGACTCGACTACGCCGAGAAGTACCGCAACCTGCGCGGGGTCGGAATCCTCGCGCCCCACGTCTACAGCTGACGAACCTCCGTCGCTCCGCCAAGCCGTGAGCGAACATGGAGCAAGTGCACAGCGCGTGGACGATACCCTCAGAGCACCATGAACGTGAAGAAGCTCCTGCGCGGACCATTCCTGTACATCATCCTGGCCATCATCGCCGTCTGGATCGGGTCCAGCCTGATCACGATGTCCGGGTTCCGGGAGGTGTCGACCCAGCAGGGCCTCGAGTTCCTGAACGACGGCAAGGTCTCCAACGCCAAGATCGTCGACGGCGAGCAGCGCGTCGACCTCACGCTCACCAGCGCCGACGCGAAGTACGGCGACCAGGTGCAGTTCTACTACGTCGCCCCGCGCGGCACCGAGGTCATCGACGCGGTGAACGCGGCCAAGCCCAAGGACGGCTTCACCGACGAGGTGCCGCAGCCGAACTGGTTCCTCTCCGCGCTCGGGTTCCTGCTTCCCCTGCTGCTCATCGGCGTCTTCTTCTGGATCATGCTCTCCGGCATGCAGGGCGGCGGCAACAAGGTCATGCAGTTCGGCAAGTCGAAGGCCAAGCTCGTCACGAAGGAGAGCCCGCAGGTCACCTTCGACGACGTCGCCGGCAGCGACGAGGCCCTCGAGGAGCTGCAGGAGATCAAGGACTTCCTGAAGGAGCCCGCGAAGTTCCAGGCCGTGGGAGCCCGCATCCCCAAGGGCGTGCTGCTCTACGGCCCTCCCGGAACCGGAAAGACCCTGCTCGCTCGCGCCGTCGCCGGTGAGGCGGGCGTGCCGTTCTACTCGATCTCCGGTTCGGACTTCGTCGAGATGTTCGTCGGCGTCGGCGCGAGCCGTGTGCGCGACCTCTTCGAGCAGGCGCGCCAGAACGCACCCGCCATCATCTTCGTCGACGAGATCGACGCCGTCGGCCGTCACCGTGGTGCCGGCATGGGCGGTGGGCACGACGAGCGCGAGCAGACCCTCAACCAGCTCCTCGTCGAGATGGACGGCTTCGACCCGAAGACCAACGTCATCCTGATCGCCGCGACGAACCGCCCCGACATCCTCGACCCCGCTCTGCTGCGTCCCGGACGTTTCGACCGCCAGATCGGCGTCGACGCCCCCGACCTGCAGGGCCGCAAGAAGATCCTCGAGGTGCACGGAAAGGGCAAGCCCCTCGCCAAGGGCGTCGACCTCGAGATCGTCGCGCGCAAGACGCCTGGCTTCACCGGCGCCGACCTCGCGAACGTGCTCAACGAGGCCGCGCTCCTCACGGCGCGCTCGAACGCCCAGCTCATCGACAACCGCGCCCTCGACGAGGCCATCGACCGCGTGATCGCCGGTCCGCAGCGTCGCACGCGACTGATGAAGGACAAGGAGAAGCTCATCACGGCGTACCACGAGGGTGGACACGCCCTCGCTGCCGCGGCGATGAACTACACCGACCCCGTGTCGAAGATCACGATCCTCCCGCGCGGCCGTGCCCTGGGCTACACGATGGTGCTTCCGCTCGAGGACAAGTACTCGATCACCCGCAACGAGCTGCTCGACCAGCTCGCCTACGCCATGGGCGGCCGCGTCGCCGAGGAGATCGTCTTCCACGACCCGACCACCGGCGCCTCGAACGACATCGAGAAGGCCACGGCCACAGCGCGCAAGATGGTCACCGAATTCGGCATGAGCGCCGATGTCGGTGCGGTCAAGCTCGGCCAGTCGCAGGGCGAGGTCTTCCTGGGCCGCGACATGGGCCACCAGCGCGACTACTCCGAGCGCATCGCCGAGCGCGTCGACGCCGAGGTGCGTGCCCTCATCGAGAAGGCTCACGACGAGGCCTGGCACGTGATCAACGAGAACCGCGACATCCTCGACCACCTCGCCCGCGAGCTGCTCGAGAAGGAGACCCTCGACCACAACGAGATCGCCGAGATCTTCAAGGACATCAAGAAGCTCCCCGAGCGTCCGCCGTGGCTCTCGAGCGAGTCCCGTCCGCTCTCGAAGCGTCCGCCGATCGACTTCCCGACCCCCGCACCGATCGACGAGACGGTGACGGATGGCGGCGTCGGCTCGGACACCGAGGCCCCGGCGGCCCCGGCTCCGACGCGCACCCGCGCCGTGAAGCCGCGTCCGGCGACAGCCTAGATCGGGCTCCGACGTGACGGGCGTCGATCGGCCGCGCATCGAAGCCGCTGTGACCGAGCTGCTGCTCGCGATCGGCGAGGACCCATCGCGACCGGGACTGGTGAAGACCCCGAAGCGCGTCGCTGACTCCTATGCGGAGTTCTTCGGCGGGCTCGAGGTCGACCCCGTCTCGCACCTGCAGGATTCGGTTCCCCTCGGCTCCAGCGATGACGGCCTGCCGCAGACCAGCGACGCCGTCATCGTGCGCGGCATCGACTTCAGGTCCATCTGCGAGCACCACCTGCTGCCGTTCGTCGGCATCGTGCACGTCGCCTACCTTCCCGGCGACCGCGTGGTCGGCCTCGGCAAGCTCGCCGACGTCGTCGAGACCCTCTCGACCCGTCCGCAGCTCCAGGAGCGCCTGACCGAGGAGATCGCGGATGCGCTCCAGTCCGGGCTCGCCGCACGCGGCGTGCTCGTCGTGATGGACGCCGTCCACCGCTGCGTCGTGGCACGGGGCTCGCGCCAGGCAGGCAGCTCCACCGTGACGGTCGCCAGCCGCGGCGAGCTGACCGACCCCGTCGCCCGCGCCGAGCTCATGGCGCTCATCGGCGAGACGACCCGTGGCTGAGACGACGGCATCCGTCGTCGACACCGTCATCCTGGGCGTCCTCAACGTCACTCCGGACTCGTTCAGCGACGGTGGACTCTGGATCGACACGGATGCCGCCATCGCCCACGCGACAGCACTGGTCGCCGAGGGCGCCGACCTGATCGACGTCGGCGGCGAGTCGACCAGGCCGGGCGCCGAACGTGTCGATCCGATCGCCGAGCAACGCCGGGTCATCCCCGTGATCGCCGCTCTCAGCGCGGCCGGCATCGCCGTCAGCGTCGACACCATGAACTCGTCGACCGCCGTGGAGGCTGTCGCGGCCGGCGCCGCCGTGGTGAACGACGTCTCAGGCGGGCTCGCCGATCCCGACATGGCCGCGGCCGTGGCCGGCCTCGACGTGCACTACGTCGCCATGCACTGGCGCGGGCACTCCAAGCACATGAACGAACTGGCCCGCTACGGCGATGTCGTCGCCGACGTGAGGTCCGAGCTCGCCGAACGGGTGGAGGCGCTGCTGGCCGCAGGCATCAGCTCCGACCGCATCATCCTCGATCCGGGACTCGGATTCGCCAAGCGGGCGGAGCACGACTGGCAACTGCTCGGCAACCTCGAATCGCTCGCGACCCTCGGGCATCCGATTCTCGTCGGCGCCTCGCGCAAGCGGTTCCTCGGCGCGCTCCTCCCGGCTGATGCGCCCGTCGCGGAACGCGATCTCCCCACCGCCGTCGTGAGCGCCCTGAGTGCCCGCGCCGGGGTGTGGGGCGTGCGCGTCCACGACGTCGCCGGCACGCGCCGCGCGCTCGACGTCGTGCGCGCATGGCAAGGTGGAGAGCGTGGATAAGACGCTCGACAGCATCAGCATCACCGGACTGCGCATCGACGCTCATCACGGCGTGTTCGACCATGAGCGCAGGGACGGCCAGGAGTTCGTGATCGACACGACGGTCTGGCTCGACGTGTCTGGCGCGGCTGCGACCGACGAACTCGCGCAGACCATCCACTACGGCGAGCTCGCCGTCGAGATCGCCGACGCCGTGCGCCGCGATCCGGTCGACCTCATCGAGACCCTGGCCGAGCGCATAGCGACGACAGTGCTGGCGCATCCTGCGGCGCACGAGGTGCGGGTGACCGTGCACAAGCCGCACGCACCGATCCCCGAGCGCTTCGACGACGTGGCCGTCACGATCGTGCGGGGCCGCGCGTGAGCGTCGCACCGGGGGAGACGGGCTCCGTGCTCGCCCTCGGCAGCAATCTGGGGGACCGCGCCGAACAGATCGCCACCGCCATCGCGGAGATCGCCGACACCGACGGCATCCGTCTGACGGCGGCCTCGAAGCTCGTCGAGTCGACGGCCGTCAAGCTCACCGGCACCGACGACCGGGCTCCGCGCTACCTCAATGCCGTCGTGACCATCGCAACCACTCTCGACGCCGCAGCGCTCCTGCACGCCGTCAACGCCATCGAGGCCGCCCACGGCCGCACCCGCGACGAACGCTGGGGCGACCGCACCCTCGACATCGACATCATCACCTTCGGCGACTCCACCTCGGACGACGAGACCCTGACGCTGCCGCATCCGCGGGCCGCCGAGCGGGCCTTCGTGCTCGCACCGTGGCTGGAGCTCGAACCGGATGCCGAGCTTCCCGGCGCCGGTCGCATCGACGTGCTGCTCGCAGCCCTGCCAGCGGCCGACGCCGTCGCCGTCTGGCCGGCATCATCTGGATGGGCGACACGATGACCCGCACCCATCCGACCACCCTGATCGCCCTCGCGCTCGTCGGCCTGGTGATCGGCTACCTCGTGGAGCTCGGCACGGCGGCGACTGGGCGCGCGGTCTTCGTGCCGCCGCTGTCGCTTCCGATCGCGCTGGTGGCGATAGCGGCAGTGGTCATAGCCTTCGCCGTGCCCATCCGGCGTGCTGTCACCGGACGATCGAAGGCTCGCATCGACCCCTTCCGCGCCATGCGCGTCGCGGCTCTGGCCAAGGCGACCTCCCTGTCCGGAGCGCTGCTGCTCGGCGGCGGCATCGGGGTGCTGGTCTACCTGCTCACGCGCACGGCCATCCCCGGACTGGGCTCGGTCTGGATGACTGTCGCCGCCGCGGCCGCCGCTGCGATCCTGCTGGCCGCCGGCCTCGTGGCCGAGTTCTTCTGCACGATCCCGCCGAGCAATGATGACTCCGACGAGGAAGTGGGAGCGCATGCCTGAGACGGATCGTGACGACGAGGTCGCTGCGACGGCAGGATCTACCGCTCCCGAGCCTGCGGCATCCGACGCCCGTATCGATCTTCCCGACGTCGAGTGGAAGCGCGTCTCACCGAAGTTCCTCGTTGTGGCCATCGTGGGCCGGGTCATCTCGGCCGTGATCGTCTGCGGCGCCGCCGTCGTGCTGTGGCTTCTCGTCGGCTGGACGTGGGCGGGCTGGGCGCTCCCGGTCCTCGCCGCCGCCTTCATCATCGCCATCGCCATCGAGCCGCGACGGGTGCGTTCCATCGGCTACGCACTGCGCGCCGACGACCTGGTCTTCCGCCGCGGCATCATGTTCCAGCGCTTCGTGGCCGTTCCCTACGGCCGGATGCAGCTCGTCGACATCACCCGTGGACCTGTCTCGCGCGCCCTCGGCCTCGCCGACCTGCGTTTCGTGACGGCCGCGGCCACCACGGGCGTCGCCATCCCCGGGCTGCCCGAAGCCGATGCCGAGGAGTTGCGCGACCAGCTCGTGACACTGGCCGAGAGCCGCCGGGCCGGACTGTGAACCTCACCGACGGCGAGTGGCACCGTCTGCACCCGGCGTCGCCGTTGCTGCGCGGCGGCATCGTGTTCGTCGCCATCGCCGGCATCGTGATCAGCAACCTGCGCGAGCGGTTGGCGGAGTTCTTCTTCCACCTGCCGAGCTACGGCGATGATCCCCTCGACGACATCTACACCCGTGGTCTCGTCGGCTGGGTGCTGCTGGGAGTGCTCGCCGTGCTCGTGGCGATCATCGCCGTCTTCTACGTCTCGTGGCGCATGCACAGCTTCCGCGTCACGGACGACCTGGTCGAGGTGCGCAGCGGCCTGCTCTTCCGCACCCACCGCAGGGCCCGGCTCGACAGGGTGCAGGGCGTGACCATCACGCGCTCCCTGCTGCCGCGCATCTTCGGGGCGGCCAAGCTCGACGTGGCCGTGGCTGGGAACGACGGCAACGTCCAGCTCGCCTACCTGGGGTCGGCCTCTGCCGACGCGCTGCGCCGCGAGATCCTCCAGCTCGCGTCGGGCCTGCGGGCGGCCAGAGACACCGGCAGCGAAGCCGCGGTCGGAACCGCCGACGCGCCGGTGATCGGGGAGGCGCCGGCAGCCGCCGTTGCCCCGGCATCCGTCGCCTCCAGCATCCTCAACCAGCGCGTGAACGAGTTCCTCGCCCCCGAGCTCGACCCGGATGCGGCACCGCCGGAGTCCGTCGTGCGCATCCCCGTCATTCGGCTGGTCGGATCCGTGCTGCTCAGCGGCTATTCGGTCTTCCTCGTCGCGGCGGCCGTTGCACTCATCGTCGGCTTCGCGAACGGGGCGCTCTGGCCCGTGTTCGCCGTGCTCCCCATCGCCATCGGCGGCGTGAGCTTCTACTGGGGCCGCATCACCCGCATGCTGCGCTACAGCATCGCCGGCACGCCGGACGGCGTGCGCGTGGGCTACGGCCTTCTCTCCACGAACAACGAGACCCTGCCGCCCGGCCGCATCCACGCCATCGGCGTGAGCCAGCCGTTGCTCTGGCGGCCGTTCGGCTGGTGGCGCATCCAGGTCAACACCGCGAGCCGGGCCCGCAGCGACAGCCAGAACCGGGACCACACCACAGTGCTCCCCGTCGGCACCGCGGTCGACGTGGGCCGGGTGCTCGGCCTCATGCTCCCCGCCTTCATCGGGGACGACGCAGATGCCCTGATCCGCAGCGGACTGCTGTCGCGCGGACGGGACGATGACGGCTTCACGGGTGCACCGCGTCAGGCCGTCTGGTTGCGCCCGCTCTCGTGGCGGCGTACCGGCTTCAGGTCGGCGGCGGGCGTGCTGCTGCTGCGGCACGGACTCGTGTCGCGCCATCTGGCGATCGTGCCGTTCGCCCGCGTGCAGAGCGTCTCGCTCTCGCAGGGTCCGCTGCAGCGTTCGCTGCGGCTCGCGGCCGTGCAGGTGCAGACCGTGGCCGGCCCGGTCGTGGCCTCGCTCGACGTGGCCGCAGCGGCAACCGCCGAACGCCTCTTCGCCGAGGCCGGATCCGCCGCCGTCGCCTTCGCCGCATCCGACACGAGTCATCACTGGAGTGCCCCATGAGCCCGACCTCCCCCGCGAACCGAGCCGGGCGCCTCGGCGTCGGCATCGTCGGAGCCGGACGCGTCGGCCCTGTCCTCGGGGCCGCCCTCGCGGGCGCCGGGCACGCCCTCGTCGGGATCTCCGCGGTCTCGGACGCGAGCCTGGAGCGAGCGGATGCGATGCTTCCCGGTGTGCCCGTGTTGAGTGTTCCCGAGGTGGTCGAGCGCAGCGAGCTCGTGATCCTCGCCGTCCCGGCCGATGAGCTCCCCGCCCTCGTTGCGGGACTCGCCGCGACCGGCGCCTGGCAGCCCGGGCAACTGGTGCTGCACACGGCGGCGCGCTACGGCACCGACGTCCTCGCGCCGGCGCTGCAACGTGGGGCGATCCCGCTCGCCGTGCATCCGGCCATGACGTTCACCGGCACCAGCCTCGACATCTCCAGGCTGGGGGAGGCCTGGTTCGCCGTGACGGCTCCGGCGCCCGTACTGCCGATCGGGCAGGCGCTGGTGGTCGAGATGGGCGGAGAGCCGCACATCGTCGCCGAGGCCGACCGTGCGGCGTACGCAGAGGCGGTCGAGACCGCCGTCTCGTTCTCGAGCGCCATCGTCGACCAGGCCGCCGGCCTCCTGCGCGGAATCGGCATCGAGAACGCCGGTACCTTCATCGCACCACTGGTGCGATCCTCGGTCGAGGCGGCGCTGGCCCGCAGCGGCGCGAGTACCATCGATGTGGCCGATCTGCTGGCCGACACCGGAGGCGGGTTCGACAACCCTCCCGCGTTCGAGGAGTGAGTGATGAACCCCCCGACCCCCGTCGCACCGCCCGTCGCGGTGATCTCGTCGATCGCCGCCGTGCGGGAACTGGTTCGCGATGCCCGTGCATCAGGTCACGGCATCGTGCTGGTTCCGACGATGGGCGCCCTGCACGCAGGCCATCTCTCGCTCGTCCGTCGGGCGCGTGAGCTCGGCGAGACGGTCATAGTCTCGATCTTCGTCAATCCCCTGCAGTTCGGGGCAGGCGAAGACCTCGACCGCTACCCGCGCACCCTCGACGCCGACGTCGCCGCGCTCGCCGAATTCGACGACGTCACGGTCTTCGCACCCTCGGTCGACGAGATGTATCCCTCCGGCAGCACCCAGACCCGCGTCGTGGCCGGCCGCGTCGGCGCGCTGTACGAGGGAGCCGCCCGCCCCGGCCACTTCGACGGCATGCTCACAGTCGTCGCCAAGCTGCTCGGCATCACCCGGCCCGACGTCGCCGTCTTCGGTCGCAAGGACGCTCAGCAGGCGTTCCTGGTGCAGCAGATGGTGACCGACCTCGACATCGCGACCACGATCGAGGTCGTCGACACCGTGCGCGAGCTCGACGGACTCGCCCTCTCGAGCCGCAACCGCTTCCTCTCGGATGCGGAGCGGCTGGCGGCCACCACGCTCTCCGAGGCGCTGCGCACGGCCGAGAACACGGCCTTCGAGGGTGTCGCCGAGGTGCTCGCCGAGGGAGCTGGGGCATTCGGCGACCACGACGCCGTTAAACTGGACTATCTCGTCGTCGTCGATCCGGCGACCTTCCTTCCGGTGGACGACGATTTCCGCGGCACGGCGACGGTTCTCGTCGCCGCACTCGTCGGGGAGACCAGACTCATCGACAACACCACCATCACCCTGAACTGACGCGGGCCGCGGCCCGCACCCACGGAGACATTCATGGCCGACGACCAGACCACGCACGACGAGCCGACAGCCGAGGAGATCTCGGAACAGAAGGCCGTGCGACTGGCCAAGCGCGAGCGACTGATCGCCGAGGCGACGGATGCCGCAGGCGGCGCCTACCCCGTGAGCGTCCCCGTCACCGACACCATCCCCGCTGTGCGTGCGCGCCACGCCGGACTCGAGGCCGATGTCGCCACCGGTGACATCGTCGGCGTCGCCGGACGCGTCGTGCACCTGCGCAACACCGGCAAACTCTGCTTCGCCGCGCTTCAGTCCGGCGACGGATCGCGTATCCAGGCCATGGTCTCGCTCGGCGAGGTGGGCGAGGAGAGCCTCGTGGCGTGGAAGGAACTCGTCGACCTCGGCGACCACCTGTTCGTCGCGGGCGAGGTCATCACCAGCCGTCGAGGCGAACTCTCGATCATGGTGCGCGAGTGGACCGTCGCCGCCAAGGCGATCCTGCCGCTGCCGAACCTGCACAACGAGCTCTCCGAGGAGAACCGGGTGCGCAGTCGCTACCTCGACCTGATCTCCCGCGACCAGGCCCGCGCCAACGTCGTCAACCGGGCCAAGACCGTGGCCAGCCTCCGCCGCACCTTCGACGACCTCGACTTCATCGAGGTCGAGACGCCGATGCTGCAGGTCATGCACGGTGGTGCATCCGCTCGCCCGTTCGTGACGCACTCGAACGCCTTCGACACCGAGCTGTTCCTGCGCATCGCCCCCGAGCTGTACCTGAAGCGCGCCGTGGTCGGGGGCATCGACCGGGTCTTCGAGATCAACCGCAACTTCCGCAACGAGGGCGCCGACTCGACGCACTCGCCCGAGTTCGCGATGCTCGAGGCCTACCAGGCCTACGGCGACTACAACTCGATCGCCGACCTCACCCAGAAGCTGATCCAGGATGCCGCCGTCGCGGTGTCCGGATCGCACGTGGTGACCTGGGCCGACGGCACCGAGTACGACCTGGGCGGAGAATGGGACCGCATCTCGATGTACGGCAGCCTCTCCGAGGCGGTCGGCCGCGAGATCACGCCGGAGACGCCCATCGAAGAGCTGCGTGCGATCGCCGCCGCCGAGGGCGTCGAGGTCGACCATCCGCTGCACGGCAAGTACGTCGAGGAGCTCTGGGAGCACTTCGTCAAGGGCGACCTGGTGCGGCCGACCTTCGTCATGGACTTCCCGCTCGACACCTCGCCGCTCGTGCGCGCCCACCGCTCCCGCGCCGGCGTCGTGGAGAAGTGGGACCTCTACATCCGCGGCTTCGAGTTGGCCACGGGCTACTCGGAGCTCGTCGACCCCGTCGTGCAGCGTGAGCGCTTCGTGGAGCAGGCGAAGCTCGCGGCCGGCGGCGACCCCGAGGCCATGCGCCTCGACGAGGAGTTCCTCCGCGCCCTCGAATTCGGCATGCCTCCGACCGGCGGCATGGGCATGGGCATCGATCGTCTGCTCATGGCACTGTCCGGCCTCGGCATCCGCGAGACGATCCTGTTCCCCCTGGTGAAACTGTGAACGACTACCTTCCGAAGAGCGAGCTCGAACCCGACGACGGCGGCAAGAAGCCCGTCTCCAATGCGCGCCTGGCCATCTGGCTCGCCGTGGGAGGGTTCGCCGTCTACATGATCGTGTCGGGGATCATCGGCATCGTCAGCAAGTAGGCCCCGGCGGCTCAGGGCGCCGCGGGTGGGCCGCCCGGCCGCGGGGCGGCATCCGTGGCCGTAGAATGGCAGGGCTATGGACAACTTCTGGGTCAACGCACTCTGGTCGATCACACCGACCGTGCTCGTCGGCGGCACCTTCTGGTTCATCATGCGCGCGCTGCTGCGCGCGGATCGCACCGAGCGCAAGGTCTACAGCGAGATCGAGGCCGAGGAGCGCGCCAAGCTCGGACTGGATGCGCCCACCCGCGACAAGCCCGCGGTCTAAGCACGCATGTCGACGACGGACCTGTCGCTCCTTGTAGTCGTACTCCTCCTCCTCGTCGATTGGTCGATCCGCATCGCGGCGATCATCATCATTCCGCGCAACCGCCGCCCGACGGCCGCGACGGCGTGGTTGCTGGCCGTGTTCTTCATCCCGTACATCGGCGTACTGCTGTTCCTGCTGATCGGCAATCCCAAGCTGCCTCGAAAGCGGCGTGCCAAGCAGAAGGAGATGGACGCCTTCATCCGGGCGAACACGGATGTGCCCGAAGGGCGTCAGGCCAACGAGCAGTGGCCGGCCTGGTTCGCGTCGGTCGTCGAGCTGAACTCGAACCTCAGCGCCATGCCCATGGTCGACGGCAACTCCGCGCACCTCATCGCCAGTTACCAGGGCTCGATCGACGCCATGACGGCGGAGGTGGAGACAGCACGCAAGTACGTGCACGTCGAGTTCTACATCCTCTCGTGCGACCAGACCACCGTCGCCTTCTTCGACGCTCTCGAGGCCGCGGTGAAGCGCGGCGTGAAGGTGCGCGTGCTGCTCGACCACTGGGCGTCGTCCCACACCCGCGACTACAAGTCGACGCTCAAGCGCCTCACCGCCATGGGGGCGCAGTGGTACCTCATGCTGCCGGTGCAGCCTCTCAAGGGCAACAACCAGCGCCTCGACCTGCGCAACCACCGCAAGATCCTCGTGGTCGACGGCCGCACGGCGTTCGTGGGGTCGCAGAACCTGATCGACCGCACCTACAACAAGAAGTCGAACATCAAGCGCGGCCTCAAGTGGCAGGAACTCGTCGCCCGCGTCGACGGCCCCATCGTCGACGCGTTGAACCTCATCTTCATCACCGACTGGTTCATCGAGTCCGACGAACTCCTCGAGAAGGAGGTCGAGACCCTCGAGTCCATCGACGACCCGCGCCTGCTCGAGTGCCAGGTCGTGCCGAGCGGTCCGGGCTTCGCCGGCGAGAACAACCTGCGCCTCTTCCTCGCCCTGCTCTACAACGCGCAGGAGCGCATCGTCATCACGAGCCCCTACTTCGTGCCGGACGAGGCGATGCTCTACGCCATCACCACCGCCGTGCAGCGAGGCATCGCGGTCGACCTGTTCGTCTCGGAGATCGGCGACCAGGCCCTGGTCTGGCACGCCCAGCGCTCCTACTACGAGGCTCTGCTCCGCAACGGCGTGCGCATCTTCATGTACAAGGCGCCGTACATCCTGCACGCCAAGCACTTCACCATCGACGACGACGTCGCGGTGATCGGCTCGAGCAACATGGACATGCGCTCATTCGGCCTCAACATGGAGGTCTCGCTGATGGTGCGCGGCAAGACCTTCGTCCAGGAGATGCGTGCCGTCGAGGACGACTACCGGGCGGCCAGCAAGGAGCTCACGCTCGAGGACTGGCTGAAGCAGCCGCTCCGCTCGACAGTGCTCGACAACCTCGCGCGACTCACGAGCGCGCTGCAGTAGGGCCATCGGCTGGGGATCTCGGCCGCCCGCGAGCGGTCAGGACCTGGGCTTGAGCCGCACCGTCGGCATCTCGGGAGCGGGCAGTGCCCGGCCGTCGTAGTCGACGAGACCGAATCGCCCTCCGGGGTCGGAATGGGTGATGGCGTCGCTCTGCCAGTCACTCCGGAACTGGGCGATCTCGTCGTGACTGCGTCCGATGAAGTTCCACCACATGATGAAGGTCTCACCGAAGGGCTCCCCGCCGAGCAGCAGCGCGCGGGCGCCAGCCTCGCCGGCGCTCACGACCACGGAGTCGGCGCCCGGCGGCAGGTAGGCGAGCTCGGTGCGCGCCACCTCGGTGCCGTCGACGGTGAGGGGACCGACATCGACGAGGAGGCCGTGCTCGAAGGCGGAGTCGAGGGGGAGCTCCGCTCGTCCGTGGGGCGGCAGGTCGAGCTGGGCACCGAGAAGGGGCGTGAAGACCGAAGCCGGGGTCGAGGCACCGGCCATGGACCCCGCGAACACCTGAAGGGCGGCATCCGCCACCGTCGTGCGAACCGCAGTGTGACGCTCGAAGAACGGCTCGACATGGCGCGCATCGTCGGGGAGCACGATCCAGAGCTGCACGCCATGCAGGGTCGTGGCGTCGCCGAACGAGACCTCGGAGTGCGAGATTCCGCGGCCGGCGGTCATCAGGTTGAGCTGACCGGGGTGGATGCGGCCGAGGGTCCCCGCGCTGTCGCGGTGCTCGATCTCACCGCCGAACAGCCAGCTCGCGGTCTGGAGTCCGGTGTGCGGATGCGGCGGCACCACCATGCTGTCGGAGTCGCCGGGCCCGTAGTGGTCGGCGAAGCACCAGGCGCCGATCGTGGGGCGGCCACGCTGGGGGAGGGTGCGGTGCACCTTCATGGCGCGCGGCCCGCCGAGCGGCACCTCGCGCGCCTCGAGGACCTGCACGCCGGTCGGCACGGGCGAGGCTGTCGCATCCGCCGGCTCATCGAGGATGAGCTCGTCCGGGTGCTTCTCCAGGTTGCTCATGGGGGAATCCTATTGCGAGCGCCTTCCGCGCGCTCGACCGCTCGGCGTAGGCTGGCGCCATGATCAGACCGCGGAAGGCCGTGCGGTCGGCGGCATCCGTCGCACTCGTCGCGGCGACTGCTCTGGTGCTCTTCGGCTGCAGTGCCCAGGCGCAGAGCGGCAAGCCGATCGACGACTACGCGGGTGGTCCGAAAGGGGTCCGGGCACCCGGTGGGGCAGACCTCGAGCCCTTCGCCTCCTGGCTGGATCACGGCGACCAGATCGCGCTGACCCTGTATGGCAGCTCCGGATGCCCGCCCGTCGGCGAGTCGATGCGGGTGCGGTCCTCGAACTCGCTCGTCGTCGAGTTGGTGCCGATAGCTCCCGACAAGGCGTGCACGGCCGACTACGCACCGCACACCACGGTCTTCGCCACGCCGTCGGATGTGACGACCACCTCGGATGTCAGCATCCTCGTCGACGATCAGAGCATCACGCTCCCGGCCATGCGCTGACGGTGCCACGACCGCGGGTCACAGTGATCGCGGGCCGCAGCGCTCGAGCGGGCTCTCAGCCAGTCGTCAGAGTCGTGCGCCGAGGGCGAACACCGTCATTTCAGCGCTGATCGCTGGCTACTCTCTCTTATATCGAGAGCCGCATCCCTGCGCGGCATCGAGGGGAGTAGAGATGTTCGAGAGATTCACCGACCGAGCTCGTCGCGTCGTCGTTTTGGCCCAGGAAGAGGCCAAGATGCTCAACCACAACTACATCGGTACCGAGCACATCCTGCTCGGCCTGATCCACGAGGGTGAGGGCGTCGCTGCGAAGGCACTCGAGTCGCTCGGCATCTCGCTCGACGCCGTGCGCGAGCAGGTGCAGGACATCATCGGGCAGGGCCAGCAGCAGCCGACCGGTCACATCCCGTTCACGCCGCGCGCCAAGAAGGTGCTGGAGCTCAGCCTTCGCGAGGCCCTTCAGCTCGGCCACAACTACATCGGTACCGAGCACATCCTGCTCGGCCTCATCCGCGAGGGCGAGGGCGTCGCAGCCCAGGTGCTCGTGAAGCTCGGCGCCGACCTCAACCGCGTGCGCCAGCAGGTCATCCAGCTCCTCTCCGGGTACCAGGGCAAGGAGCAGGTGCAGGTCGGTGCCAACGAGCAGCAGCAGGCGCAGGGCGGCTCGCAGATCCTCGACCAGTTCGGCCGCAACCTCACGCAGGCAGCGCGCGACGGAAAGCTCGACCCCGTGATCGGGCGCGAGAAGGAGATCGAGCGCGTGATGCAGATCCTGTCGCGCCGCTCCAAGAACAACCCCGTTCTGATCGGTGAGCCCGGTGTCGGCAAGACCGCCGTCGTCGAGGGACTCGCCCAGGCCATCGTCAAGGGCGATGTCCCCGAGACGCTGAAGGACAAGCAGCTCTACTCGCTCGACCTCGGCTCGCTCATCGCCGGCAGCCGCTACCGCGGTGACTTCGAGGAGCGCCTGAAGAAGGTCACCAAGGAGATCCGCACCCGCGGCGACATCATCGTCTTCATCGACGAGATCCACACCCTCGTCGGTGCCGGTGCTGCGGAGGGCGCGATCGACGCCGCCAGCATCCTGAAGCCCCTGCTCGCCCGCGGAGAGCTGCAGACGATCGGTGCCACCACGCTCGACGAGTACCGCAAGCACTTCGAGAAGGATGCCGCTCTCGAGCGTCGCTTCCAGCCCATCCAGGTGGCTGAGCCGTCGTTGCCCCACACGATCAACATCCTCAAGGGACTCCGCGACAAGTACGAGGCGTTCCACAAGGTCTCGATCACCGATGGCGCCATCGTGTCGGCCGCGAACCTCGCCGACCGTTACGTCTCCGACAGGTTCCTGCCGGACAAGGCGATCGACCTGATCGACGAGGCCGGCGCACGCCTGCGCCTCTCGATCCTGTCGAGCCCGCCCGAGCTGCGCGAGTTCGACGAGAAGATCGCCGTGGTGCGTGCCGCCAAGGAGACCGCCATCGAGGACCAGGACTTCGAGAAGGCCGCGTCGCTCCGTGACGAGGAGAAGAACCTCCTCGGTGAGCGTCTGCGCCTCGAGAAGCAGTGGAAGTCCGGCGACGTCAAGACCACCGCCGTGGTCGACGAGGGCCTGATCGCCGAGGTGCTCGCGCAGGCGACCGGCATCCCCGTGTTCAAGCTCACCGAAGAGGAGTCCAGCCGACTCGTCTTCATGGAGAAGGCGCTGCACCAGCGGGTCATCGGCCAGGAGGAGGCCATCGCGGCCCTCGCCAAGACCATCCGACGCACCCGCGCCGGCCTCAAGGACCCGAAGCGTCCATCCGGCTCGTTCATCTTCGCCGGCCCCACCGGTGTCGGAAAGACCGAGCTCGCGAAGGCTCTCGCCGAGTTCCTGTTCGATGACGAGGCCGCCATGATCTCGCTCGACATGAGCGAGTACGGCGAGAAGCACACGGTCTCGCGCCTGTTCGGTGCCCCTCCCGGATTCGTCGGATTCGAGGAGGGCGGCCAGCTCACCGAGAAGGTGCGCCGCAAGCCGTTCAGCGTGGTGCTCTTCGATGAGATCGAGAAGGCCCACCCCGACATCTTCAACTCGCTGCTCCAGATCCTGGAGGAGGGACGCCTGACGGATGGCCAGGGTCGCGTCGTCGACTTCAAGAACACCGTCATCATCATGACGACCAACCTCGGCACGAAGGACATCTCCGGCGGCCCCGTCGGATTCCTCCTCGAGGGCGACAGCGCCACCGACTACGACCGCATGCGCGGCAAGGTCAACGACGAGCTCAAGAAGCACTTCAAGCCCGAGTTCCTCAACCGTGTCGACGAGATCATCGTCTTCCCGCAGTTGAACAAGGCCGAGCTGCTGCAGATCGTCGACCTGTTCGTGAAGCGACTGAGCGAGCGGATGCTGGACCGTGACATGACGGTCGAGCTCACCGTTCCCGCCAAGGAGCGTCTCATCGAGGTCGGCTTCGACCCGGCCCTCGGTGCCCGCCCGCTGCGCCGCGCCGTGCAGCACGAGGTCGAGGACCGCCTGTCGGAGAAGATCCTGCACGGCGAGCTCGGTTCGGGCGACCACGTGCACGTCGACTTCATTGCCGGCGAGTTCGTGTTCACCACCACGCGTCGCGAGGTCCCGGCGGGCGTCGGCATCAACGCCGGTGCCACGCTCGGCACGGGCGGGGTCACCCCCGACCTGGCGATCACCGCGGACTAGGAACATCATCAACGAGGGGTCGGGCGTTCGGGTCGCCCGGCCCCTCCTCACTTAAGTGCGCCGCGCCGAGCCCGCGCTCGCCCGCCCGCGCGCGGCGCGGCGCGCTGCGACTGTTCTGCTGCGGCGGTCCCGCCGTATGAAGGCATCCGCGAACCTGATTCCGCGTGATCACCGCCCCCTCGGGCGTCATGCCTTCACACGGCGGCGGGTTCGCCTTCACACGGCGGCAGCAGCTCGTCGTTAGGGTGGACGGGTGACCGACTTCCGCGTGCGCCGTGCCCGCACGAGTGACATCCCCGCCATCGCCGCGCTCGTCGAACCGCTGGTGCAGAGCGGCATCCTGCTCGGCAAGGAGCGCGTGGTGCTCTACGAATCCGTGCAGGAGTTCAGGATCGCTGAGGGCGAGGACGGCGAGGTCATCGGCTGCGGCGCCCTGCACGTGATGTGGGAGGACCTGGGCGAGGTGCGCACGCTGGCCGCGGCCCCGGAGTGGCTGCGTCGGGGTGTTGGTCATGCCATCCTCGACGTCCTCGAGGGCGACGCCCGCGAGCTCGGGCTCTCGCGCCTGTTCTGCCTCACCTTCGAGGTGCCGTTCTTCGAGCGGCATGGCTTCGAGGACATGGGGACGGAGACCGTCGATCCCGCCGTCTACGCCGAGCTGGTGCGTTCACGTGACGACGGCGTCGCCGAGTTCCTCGACCTCGCGCGGGTGAAGCCGAACACCCTCGGCAACACCCGCATGCTCAAGCAGCTGCGCTGACGGCGGGCCTGCTGCATCCGTCGACCTGAGACGGATGCCGTTCCTGCACGTTCCCACCCGGGTGGCGGCTCGCCGTGGCGCCTCCCCCTCGGTGGGGGTGCAGGTGCCTACCCTGTCGGTATGTCGACGCTCAAGCATCCAGTCGGCCCCCAGTCAAGCAAGGTGTACTGGCGCCGGCGTCTCACTGTCGGTCTCGGCCTGATCGCCGTCATCGTCGCCATCATCCTGATCGTGGTGCGCCCGGGTTCCAGCTCGGGTGAGCCGAACGACCAGAAGGCTCCAGCCCCCGCCGTCACGAGTTCCGAGAAGCCGACAGCCGATCCCACCGCGATCCCGACCGACGCCGTCGACGCGAAGGGCGCGGCCTGCAAGTCGAAGGACCTCGAGCTCACGGCGATCACCGATCTCGATGCCTACGCCGCCGACCAGCAACCGAAGCTCTCGCTCAGCATCACGAACACGGGCCCGAAGGCGTGCGTCGTGAACGCCGGCAGTTCGCAGCAGGTGTTCACCATCACGAGCGGTGACGAGGTGTACTGGTTGTCGACGGATTGCCAGAAGGATGCCGTGGATGCCGACGTCACCCTGAAGCCGAACGTTCCCATCGGATCGGCGGCGCCGCTGACGTGGGACCGCACGCGCTCGTCGGCCGACAGCTGCGACGGCGACCGTGAGACGGTTCCAGCCGGCGGTGCCTCGTACAAGCTGACGGTGACCGTCGGCGACGTGACCAGCGACCCCACGCAGTTCCTGCTCAACTAGGCGCCCGCGGTTCCCTCGGTGCCGCGTTCGGCGCGCGGCGATACGCTGGAATCATGCCCTCAGCATCCCCCAAGAAGTCGAAGAAGTCGGCGAAGAGCGCCAACCTCGACGCGACGACGTTCCGCTCGCAGGCGCTCGCCGAGGCGCTCGCGCAACAGGACATGGCCGCTGTCGCCCTCGCGCTGAGGAACGGCAACACCGTCGTGCCGCTCATGAGGGTGGGGCCACGCGACAACCCCCTCGATGGTGGCGAGGTCTGGACCTACCGCTCACCGGAGACCGGCGAAGTGGCGCTGCTGCTGTTCAGCGATGCGGCGAACAAGCCGGCGAACCTGCCGCCGGCCGTCGGCCTGCAGTCACCCACCTGGCTGCGTGCGTTCCTCGGTGCCAACGCCGAGCTCATCACGAGCGTCTTCCTCGACATCGCGGGCCCGCATCCGATGCAGGCGACACCGGCCGAGATCCTGCGCGCCCTCGACCTCGAGGCCTAGGGGCGCCGAGGGCGACACGTCGGCGTTCGGATGCGGTCCTAGAAGGACTCGCTGAACTCGCGTTCCCACTCGTCGCGTTGCGCAGCCCGCCGCTCGGCCGCACGGGCGTCCGAGGCATCCGTCGCAGAGGGTCCGGCGAGACGCAACCGATCGAGGGCGGCGTGCACGCTGCCCACCTCGGCATCGAGCACATGGGTGAAGCCGAGACGACGTGCCTCGGATGCACGTTGAGCGGCAGCGGACACAGGCCTCACCTCGCCGGCGAGGCTGATCTCGCCGAAGGCCGTGAGCTCATGGGGCACCGGCCGCTCGCTCAGGGCTGAGGCTATGGCCACGGCGATGGCGAGGTCGGC
Organism: Leifsonia sp. Leaf264; assembly: GCF_001422325.1. GTDB lineage: Bacteria > Actinomycetota > Actinomycetes > Actinomycetales > Microbacteriaceae > Orlajensenia. Next base: position 215,539 of record NZ_LMMR01000006.1, on the reverse strand, counting down.
TCCGGGCTCGGTCAGCCGTACGCCGCCGACCGTGGAGATGTAGACGTCGTGCTCGCCGACGCCCTTGAGGCCGGCGCGACGCTCGAGCACGGCGAGGATCATGGCCACACGCGACGGGTCGACGCCGTTCATGACGCGCCGCGGCTGCGGTCCTGTGGCCTTCACGACGAGGGCCTGCACCTCGACGGGGAGCGCTCGTCGACCCTCGAGGGCGACTGTGACGCAGGTGCCGCTGACGTTCGTCGATCCGCGGCTGAGGAACAAGCCGCTGGGGTCTGGCACCTCGGCGATGCCGTCGCCGGTCATCTCGAAGCAGCCCACCTCGTCGGTGGGGCCGAAGCGGTTCTTGAGCGCACGCACGAAGCGCAGCGCGGTCTGGCGGTCGCCCTCGAAGTGGCAGACGACATCGACGAGATGCTCGAGCAGGCGCGGGCCGGCGATCGAGCCGTCCTTCGTCACGTGACCGACGAGCAGTACCGGCAGTTCGCGCTCCTTCGCCAGCCGCACCAGCGCGGCAGCGACCTCGCGCACCTGACCGGGCTGGCCGGCGAGGCCGTCGGAGAGCGAGCTCGACACGGTCTGCACCGAGTCGACGATGAGCAGTTGGGGCTCGACGGCGTCGACCTGGCCGAGGATGGTGCCGAGGTCGGTCTCGGAGGCGAGGTAGAGATCAGGCACGAGAGCTCCGGTACGGGCTGCGCGCAGCCGCACCTGGCTGACCGATTCCTCGGCGCTCACGTAGAGGACCCTCTTGCCGGTGGATGCCGCCCGCGCGGCGACCTCGAGAAGCAGGGTGGACTTCCCGACGCCGGGCTCCCCGCTCAGCAGGATGGCCGCTCCGGGAACGACGCCCCCGCCGAGAACGCGATCGAACTCGCCGATGCCGCTCGGCCAGCGGGTGATCTCCATCTCGGCGGTGAACTCGGTGATCGGGCGGGCTGTGCGCGCGGCCGACACGGCCACGGGCTTCACGGCGCGGGCGTTGCCGCCCGCCTGCTCGGCGGCATCCGTCACGGTGCCCCACTGCTGGCACTCGCCGCAGCGGCCCGCCCATTTCGCCGTGGTCCAGCCGCATTCGACGCAGCGGTACGCGTTGGTGGATCGGGCCATGGGGCGAGCCTAATCGGGACTCACGACACTGCCGGATGCCGCTCCGGGAGCCGGTCGCATCGGTCCATGACGGCGCCTGTGGGGGAGCCTCAGTGCGTCGGCAGGTAGGGGTACTCGATCGAACGACCCTGGAACTCGAGGATGGCGCCGTTGCGGATGCGGCCAGCCTCGATCTCCGTCGCCCGACGGATGGTGTCGGACTCGGCCCACGAGGATGGGCCCTCCATGACCGTGCGCAGGAACGGCATGAGGGCCTCGCTGATCTCCCAGGTCGCCGAGTTCCACAGGAAGGAGGGGCTGTGATCGACGGCGTAGTAGTTGGTGGACTCGCCGACTGTGAACATCGGGTCGTCGAAGGTCGTGGGGCGTGCCCAGCTGAAGCCCATTCCCGCGTCGATGGAGACGTCGACGATGAGGCTGCCCGGGCGGAACCCGCCCAGGTCCTCCTCGCGCAGGTAGGTGAGCGGAGCGTTCGGATCCTGCAGGGTGCAGTTCACCACGATGTCGTGGGCGGCGAGGAACGGCGCGAGCGCGACGGGACCGTCCTCGGTGTTCACGGTGCTCTGGAACGGAGCCTCCGGATCGTGCTCGAACTGGATGATGTCGACGGAGGGGATGGGGGAGCCGACCGCGGCCGTGTCGCGGTTGGTCAGCACGCGCACATCATGGATGCCGTGCGCGTTCAGCACTGTGACGGCGCCGCGGGCCGTGGCCCCGAAGCCTATGACCACGGCGCTGAGGCGGCGGCCGTAATCGCCGGTCGATCCGCACAGCTGCAGGGCGTGCAGCACCGAGCAGTAGCCGGCGATCTCGTTGTTCTTGTGGAAGACGTGCAGGCCGAAGCCCCCGTCGCTCTTCCAATGGTTCATCGCCTCCCACGCTATGAGCGTCAGGCCCTTGTCGATGGCGAGCTGGGTCATCTCGCGGTCCTGCACGCAGTGCGGCCAACCCCAGAGCGTCTGCCCGTCGCGAAGATCGGCGAGGTCGGATGCCACGGGCTTGGGCAGCACGATGACGTCGGACGTGGCGATGATCTCCTCGCGGGAGGCGATGGCTCCGACCAGGGGCGCGAGGCTCGCATCCGTGATTCCGAAACGCGTGCCGTACCCGGTCTCGAGCGTCATCGCGGCACGCAGGTCCTCGTCGATGCGCTCCAGGTGCGACGGATGCAGCGGCAGGCGCCTCTCGTCGGGCTTGCGTGAGCTGGCCATCACGCCGAGGCGCAGGAGGGGTGGGGTGGGGGAGGTCATGTCGAGCGTCCAGTCTTCCGGTGCCGATGCGCATGTTCGGTGCAGCTCGCTCACGGCATCCGCGCTGGCAGGCCGGACAGGGGTGAACCGCCGTCTGGGGAATCGGCGTCTGCTGCCGAGGTTACGCCACCCGGTCGGTCGCCTCGGGTCTCCGGTCGAACGGATGCCGCCCCTCCTCCGCCTCGATTCGCGTAGAAGCCCGTGCTCAACTAAACTCCATCTCGGTACCGTGTCCGAGCGGCCGAAGGTGCAACTCTCGAAAAGTTGTGTGGGTGAAAGTCCACCGTGGGTTCAAATCCCACCGGTACCGCCACCGGGCCCATCTAAGGTGGCGTTCTAAGGCCCTCGCTTGCGAGGGCCTTTTCCCTTTGTTGGCGCGGGTTTCAGCGTATTTTGGTTGTCCCGCCAGTGTCCGCCTCGTCTATGGGCACGAAAAAACGCCCCGAACGTCCGCCGAGCCTGTTTTCAGGCGCGTCGTATCGTTCGAGGCGTTGCTAGGAGTGTTGAGGGTGTGGCCGTCGGTTTACTTCGGCGGCGGCCCTTGATCGTGGTCTTCGTCGGAGTGCTCGTGCCCGTCTTCATATTCGGGGATTGCCTCGAGCGAGGCGAACTCGTCGATGGGGTCTTCCGGCTCGGGTTCGAGAACCAGGTCGACCAAGCCGAACCCGGGACGCGTATATGTGCTGCGACCTGTCTTGTCGCGCTTGCGTTCGGGCTTCACCGGGGTGGTGCCAGCTGCTGCGTGCTTGGCGCGTTCCTTCTCAGCCCTCATGAACGCCATGATCACTCGGAAGTTCGTTGCCACAAGTTGGAAGGTGGTCAGGAACTGTTGGGCGGCGATGCCTCGCATCCGGCGGTCGCCTGATTCCTTCAAGTTGCTGAACCCAGGGTCCTTTGCGTAGGCGTTGAATCCCTCTGAGGCGTTGCGCGTCGCCTTATAGCTCTTATGCCATTCTTTCGTGCCCCATTGCAGCGGCTGGGCAAGCTTCAAACCGTCTTTGAGTTTGAACGTGACCGAGGTTTGCGTGCAGACGGATGGTGGATCTTCTGGCTCGTCGGCTCGACGAACTCGGGGTTTCCATTTTTCAGATTTGATTCTCATGCGTTCCCGCTGGGCGGGATCGGTGTACTTGGCATCTTCGATGCGTTCCCGGAGCCCGCACTCAACGGTTGCTTGGGGTCCGTGGGCGGGGCACATCTTTTTCTCTCGTCCGTCGGGGAAGGACTCTTTGACTCTTAGGGAGTACGACTGCAGCTCGCCAATTCGCTTGTCGAAGGTCGCCTCGGTGATGCGCTTATTCTTGGCGTCCTGCGCGACAGTGACGAGATGAGAGGGGGTTCCTGGGCAGAGGTGTCTGCCGAGCAGGTTCAGTTCACCGGCGTCGGTTCCTTGCTGAGGGCCGAGGTTGTTCGATCGGTAATCGGTGAGCGGTAGCCAACCCATCTTTCGCATCGGTACGTGCAGCCGCTCGATTCGCTTGTGTGCCCAGTAATCGCGGTCCGCGGCAACGATTCCGGGCTCGTGGTTACGGTCCAGCATCGACCGCGCCAAACGAACAAGTTCGATGTCGACGTTCTTGTTGGGTGTGCTCAGGCTGTAGGTCATGATCAGCTGGGGGATCGGATCACCCTCTTCCTCGAAGAAGGAGGAGAGAACACCCATGTTTCCGGCGAATCCGTTGATGAAATCGCTCCGCTGGCCCTTGTCTGTGCCGCGGTAGGCAGCGTTCATGTGGTACCAGCTTGTTTCCGGTTCCATGACCGGAGTGTCTTTGCGTTCTCGTTGCGTCTTCGGGTCCAGCTTCGCTTTGCCACGCCGGCTGTACGACGCGACGGGTGTCTGGTCGACGGTCATATCGGTTCGGGTGCGGCGGCTCCGGATTTCGGCGCTGAGAGTTTGCCAAGTCATTTCGAGAAGCTGATTGCTGAACCAGTCGAGGCGATCTTTCCTCACTCGGTACAGGTCTCGGTCGTACTCCGCGATGAGCTTCTCGCGTTCGGCTCGCCATTTGAAGTCGCGGCGCTGGAAGGTGGGGTAAGGGTCCACTCGGGCAAGGATGCGGCGGAGGGCGTTGTAGACGTTGTTGTACCAGTTCTTGGCGGCCTGCTCATCGTCGAGGTGCTTCGGTGCGGGTGGTAGCTCCAAGTACCGTCGGGCCTTCAGCGGCAGCCGGTAGGCGAGCACATCGCGGGCATTTACGACAAGAAGAGGAGATGTCTCCTTCGCGAGGAGGAGGAACGCGATCATCACGTGGCGTGCGGTGATGTAAGCGTCAACACCGCCTGGCCCAGTCTTTGTGGTGTCCGTCTCCACCCACTCGTCCAGCTGGGTGAGCACCCCGCTCATTCTGATCTGGAGGTCGGCTCGTTTGACGTCCTTCAGGCTGAACTTGGTGAAGTGACCGACTTCTTCGCGCATGCTTTGGTCTTTTGTGAGCTCGGCGAGTTCGGCGGCAGCTGCTCTGTCAATCCGGGGCGGGACGAAGACGGTCATCGGCGGGTCCCCTTCCCGACGATGCGCTCTTCCACGGTCGCCGGATCCACGGGTGCCATGGCTCCGATGTAGCGGGCGAAGGATTCCAGGTGGCGGATGCCGGACAGCTGATGTGCGACATTCAGAGGCACACCGTCGTTGAGGAGCGCTGCCAGCCATGTGGTGCGGAGGCGCTGCGGGCTGGGGGTGCGAGCAGTTTCGTATTTCGCAAGCCCGCGGGTGCGGGCGCGGTCAGCCTCATTCCCCGCGGTCCCGATGACCCGGTCCGCGGGATCTTGATTGCTGGCCAGGTCTCGGAGCGTCTTGACCCACTCAGCACGCACCGGCACCAGTCGAGGCGAGTTGCCAGCGACGTGTACCCGGATGATTGTGCCGTCGTCGAGGATGTCCCCAACTCGAGCATCCGCGATCTCGCGTCCGTAGAGTCCAGCTCCGGCCGCCAGCGCCAGGATCGTCAGGCTACGGCGTCGTCCTTTCGGCGTGGGTATTCCGAGCGCGGCTGTACGGAACGTGCGAAGCTCAACAGCTGAATACGGCCGGAGATGTTCGGCCTGACGGCTGAAGGACGGCATAGGAACCGGTTGGCCGCCATACGCGACCACGTAGCGGTTCAGTTCGACTCGTACCCGATTCCGGTAGTAGTTGTCCTTCCTCAGCATCTCGGTGCGCAGGAACCGTTCGATGTTGTGCGAGTCGAAGATCGTCTCGTCCAACGGCCAGCCGGCGGTCTCCCACGCCCAAGCGACGTACTGCGCTGTCGCGTTCAGCAAGGTCCGTGTAGTTCGGGGTGTCGTCGGGGCGCGATCGACCACGCTCGCGACGACGAAGTCGCGGACGGCTTTCCAGATGACGGGAGAAAGGTGTCGGGGTCGGTAGGTAGTGATCATTGTCTGGATCTCTGCAGACAGGTGGTTGTCAAAATAGCCGGATTCGTCGTCGCTGTCACGTGCGATGGCTGGTTGGGTACGTGAAATCGAGGTGGAGGTGTTCATGACATATGGACATGTGTCAACTCGGTAGGTCCAGAAGACCTACACTTCAGAAATGACCGGAAAGGCCTATGAGCCGCGTGCCTTCTGTTCCCCGTCGAAGCATTTCGGGACATCCGAAGATGTGGTCTGGCGGGTTCCTGTTGAGGCGCAAGAAGCTGTCCAGCGAAAGCGGCTGAAACCGCATCTTCTCGTTGCGGCTCTGAACCAACTCGATGACAGGATGCTCGCAGCCCGATACCAGCACGACCTGGTTGTGCTCATCCGCGCTGCTCTCGACGATCGGCGACTGAGCCTGAAGGATCACGCTGCCCACGAGGGCTTCGACTACACCCGAACGACAAGAATGCTGAGAGGGGAGATTGTCATGAAGCTCGAAGACATTGCCGCACAGCATCGAACGCTCGGCATCGCGTACCCAGTCTGATTTGCCGATTGGTGACGGCACTCGCGGCTGTATAGCACCACCCGATCCAGGCGGCGACGCGGGCACATAGCGCGGAAAAGCGCGGTGCGGAGTCGGTGGTTGCATAGGGAAACCCGAGCCCGATGCTGCCGACGCGACAGTCGCCGTCGCGGAGTCAGGACTGATCCTCCACCACGATGACATCGGTGTGTTTGCCCGGGTAGTCGACCACGCGCTTGTACTACAGGTCGTCGAGCAGTATCTCGGTCTTGGCACCACGGTTGCCTGGCTTGCCGGTATCAGACAGCCCTGTTCGGGGGTCGCGGCATTGCTGAGCGCGGGTCTACTGTTCAGCGCATGAAGCCCCTCATCGTTGCGGTGGCTGTTCTACTCCTCCTCGCGGGCTGTTCCGCGTCAGCCGTGGCCGAGTCGACACCAACTCCGAGCGCAACACCCACACCCGAGTTCGCGACTGAGAACCAGGTCGCGTCCGTCATCGCCGGATATGGGCCTGACTGGCGGGAGATGATGGACGGCGCGATCGGCTGTCGGGGCGAGTGGACCTTCAACCCGGGCAGCATTCCTGGTTACACCTGCTGGCTCGCCGAGCAGACGATGTCGGTGACGGCGGAGACCGCCGTGCGCGACCTCGCGGAGCTGAAGATACCGCCATCGATGGCCGGCATCGTCGCAGATACGACCGGTGTCTTGCAGGGCATCGTCGACGTGAAGGTGAAGACCATTTGCGGTGAAGGGGAGGCGCCAATTGAGTCGGACGAGTGCAATAAGGCCCTCGGCAGCCTGAACTTCTACTACGTGATCCTCGACGGCAAGCTCGACGCATGGGCGCCGTACCTGTGATGCGCGGCACACCGTGATCGCCCCGATGACGATCAACGCAGTCGGCCGGGCAACGGACGACGAGCTAATCGCCGCGGACGTCGCTGACGGCGGGACGGAGACCGCTGCACGCGGGTACGTCGCGGCACTGCGCGGCCACCCACCGGCGAAATGAGCAACAGCGAGCGGTTTGGTCTTCCGGTGTACGCCTCGAGGATTGTTGGCCAGCAGCGACGGGACGTACGACGAGCTGTGGAAGAGCTCTTCGAACAGGGTGCGGAGAAATTGCCCGGGTCTGGCATTTCAGAACTGGTCGAATGGCTGGGCGTCCAGGATGATTACGACTTCGTGAGGGCCGTCGTGGATACGGGGCTCGATGACGCGGCCCGGTTGCTCAATGTCGCTGACGACTATGCGGGTGCGCTCGAGGATCTCCTCGCGGGAGGCTACGACCGACCTGCTGGCCTCTTCAGTCTGGGGCGATCCCTGGGTGAGTCAGTGATGCAGCTCCTGTATCTATTCGATCCGGGGGTCACACCGGAACGCAGAGTAGTGCGCCAGCTCGCCTTTCAAGTGGCCGCCATCGAGGGAAATCTCGGCGCCGTGAACGCCTTTGGACTCAATGTCGAGGAAGCTGATCATGTGCGTGTTCGCGACGCCATCGACGGACTCCACCGCTTTCTCAGCAGGGCTGGGATCGAACGTGGTACTCCAAAGTCGGTTGGCAATACTTCGCTGTGGGTCGGCCGCCGCGGTGTGAACGAGTCATTGGGGTTCAACGCCACAGACGCCTTCAACAAGTACATGCCCGACTCATCGTTTCAGTGGGTGCTCGGCTCGGGCGCAACTCACTCGAAAGGGTGGATGCTTCCAACCTTGGTCGGGGCATTTGATGAGGATGCGCTTGCCACGCCGGCGGAGTCCGTGATCGGAGCAGTAACTGGTCTATTGTCCGTTTCAGACGCGTTCAGCCACATCGCAGAGAAGCATGCGGGCCTTGACCTCGATTGGCTGAGGAAAGCAACTCACCTGCGCCGGATGGGGCTATTGAGCTGGCGGGAGGGTTTCCGGCAAAGGATTGATCACAAGACCTATGCGCATAGGCGCAACAGCGATGCGTGGCGAACGGACCCCAGCCACCTCGGGCAGTCGTTTAGGCGCGGCGCCGCTTCGTAGGTGGGAAGCGCATCGCTGCCTGCTCGAGCTCTTGGCGTTCGATGCGTGCCAGTGCCCTGAGCGCTACACGCGCTGCGGCAGCGAGGCACTCGTAGCGGGAAGGTCGTGGCACTCGGGCCGGCTGATCGGACTGCTCCATCTCGGCAGCATCCCAGCTCAACGCGGATACGGGGAGGCGCTAGTTCAATGCGACTCAGCAGCCTGAGATGTGCGCCTACTTCTCGCCGGTCGGGAATGCCGTCGCCGCGAGGTGGGTCACCTCTTCATCATCAGTGGGGGCATCCGGGTGAAGCGCCCAGATCATGACCTTGGCTCGCGCTTTGCTCGCAGCTTCCATCAGATCGTTGATGTTCGCCTGGCTGATAGGCCGCATTTTCCACAGCTCCGTGCACTGTGCAATCAGCCACTCACCCATGATGTGGCCGCCCTCCTCAGGGTCGAGATGGAGCAGGGTGTGGACGTCGTCGATCTCGTTTCTGAGTATCCACCAAGGGGTTGGGTGCGGCTTTGGCACCTCTACAGAGACACGAGTGATGATTCCTATCGCACGTTCCGCGATGGATCGACGCCAGGCAGTCAGGTCAGCCTCGCGCTGGATGTTAGCGGTGGTCTGCAATTCGGTAGAGCGCTTGGCGAAGTCTGCGCGTTGGATTGCTAATGCGATCCCAACGGACGCGAGGATGCCGATCAGCGTGAACGCGCCAGCCCAAAGGACTTCGGCCCCGTTGCCCAAGGTGTCGAAGGTGAGACCAGCCCACGTGGACGACCCTGCAGTCGGGGTTGGCGAAGGGGAGTGCGTGATTGTCACCAGGTGCATGTCCATGACCCTACGGCGGCCGCGCGTGCGACGTTGTCCCCCGCTCCCGAAAGGGGCCCGACCTGTGCAGCCATCGCGCTGTTCGCCGCGTTCGGGGACCTAGCCGGTGTCGGCGCGGGGTGGAATGCTGCGGGGATGACTACGAATCCAGAGGACGCAGCACAGGCTCTTATCGCCGTGGCGGCGGAGATGATCCGGGAGGCCGAGCAGGGCGAGTATGTCGCGCAGTCTCAGTACGTGCACGTTCAGGCTCAGTCGACGCTGTTGATGGTGATTGCTTCCGAGATCGTCGAGATCCGGAAGATGTTGCGCGGGCAGACGGGGAGGGCGGATGCCTGAGCTTCTGGAACCGCCGCGGCTGCCCTCCAACGCGTGGTGACTGACGTTCGCAAGCTGGGTGTGTCGTGGCTGGCGGCACTCGGCGAGCTCATGCTCGACGCCGGCGAGATGGAGTGGATTCTCGCTCATGCCGCTAAGACCGTTGGCCTGGAGATAGATTCCAAGGCTGGCGTATCGACGATCGTGAAGGCGATCGCGAAGACGGCCAAATCAGACACCGCGTTACTCGAGTGGACGGCCGAAGCCAAGGCGATTGCGGATCAGCGGAATGCGATCGTCCATTCCATGGCAATGACCTACCGGACCGTCGATGATCCCGATTGGATCATTCGTCATCGTGTCCAGGCCACCGGCGAGGTCGTCGCCTCCACGCAAAGGAACATTGAAGAGCTGTCGCGTCGGATACGCCAGAACCGCTCAGCAGCGCTGGCTTGGCTCAGCGGCTTCGCCGGCCGCGAGAACCCCGATCGTTCCTGAGAGGACACCATGGTCACGTCGGACTTTATTGCACTCGGTGCCCTCGCTCTCGCCCTGTACGCGGGCATAGCCGGCGAAGTGCGCGCCATCCGCTCACGCCGAGAACAGAAAGAACGGCACCTCGTGGACTGGGAAGTGCACTGGACCCGTGCCGGTGAGGTCCAGGTGATCAGCGTCGGCCCGGACGAAGCTCGAGACGTCTTCGTTCGGCTCGACATCAACGGCGGGCAGGTCGAAGGCTCCGCTAAGTGTGATGTCCAGGGACGTTGCTTCGTGAATCGTCGTTGAGCTGCTGACAGGCGAAGGCCTCCTGTTGTGAAGTGGAGCTGTCTAGAAACCGCTTCACGAACCCAGGAGGCCTTCGTGTCCCACGCTAATGCTGCTCTGACTCCACGCGCTCGCTTACGGCTCGCGACATTGATCGTGGAGGACCGTTGGACGGTTGCGACGGCGGCGAAGATGTTCATGGTCTCACCGGTGACCGCCCGGAAGTGGGCGACCAGGTACCGCTCCGAAGGGGCGGAGGGGATGCAGGACCGCTCCAGCCGGCCTCTCACGATGCCCACCAAGACCCCACCGGATCAGGTCAAACGGATCGTGCAGCTGCGATGGCGTCAACGGCTGGGACCAGTTCAGATCGGTGGGCAGCTGGGCATCGCCTCTTCGACCGTGCACGCCGTGCTGGTGCGCTGCCGGATCAACCGGCTCTCCCACATCGACCGGGTCACCGGGGAGCCGATCCGCCGGTACGAGCACCCGCACCCCGGTTCGATGATCCACGTCGACGTGACCAAGTTCGGCAACATTCCCGACGGTGGAGGCTGGCGGTACGTCGGCGTACAGCAAGGCGATAAGAACAAGGCCGTCACGGCGCTGCGCACCGGGCGAACCGAGAAGGGCCACCCCAACATCGGCACCGCGTTCCTGCACACCGTCATCGATGACCACTCCCGCGTCGCGTACGTCGAGATCTGCGACGACGAGAAAGCCGCCACCGCGATCGGCGTGCTGGTTCGGGCGGTGGCCTGGTTCGCTCAGCAGGGCGTCACCGTCGAACGGGTCCTGACCGATAACGGCAGCTGCTACCGGTCCTACGCCTGGCGCGATACCTCCGCCGATCTGGGCATCGTGCACAAACGCACTCGCCCCTACCGGCCGCAGACCAACGGGAAGATCGAACGCTTCCACCGCACCCTCGCCGACGGCTGGGCATACGCCCGCTTCTACGCCTCAGAAACCGAACGCCGTCAAGCACTCCCCGGCTGGCTGCACTTCTACAATCATCATCGGATCCACTCCGCCATCGGAGGCCCACCCACCAGCAGACTCAACAACCTCCCTGGACATCACAGCTAAGCGACTCCTCCGCGGCGAGGCCATCACCTTCGCGGTGCCCTGGGTTGAGGATCGATGGTGGCCCGCAATCGGAACGGCTATCACCGGAACCCACATCGGCGTGCCTGGAATTGAAGCGAGTGGACGGGTGTCCTACCTGTCACCCCGAGGCCGTGAGTCGCAGCTGAGGTTCGAGTCGACGCAGCTGCAACCATCTCCGAGTCCTGCTGAGCGCTCGTAGCCGACCCGCGGACCGCGACAGACCGACGACGCTTCAGGTCGGGCGTCACGAGCCAGATCGCGATGACGTTTGCAGCGGCATACCCAGTCGTACACGCCGCAGGTGGTCCATCCCTTGATGAGCAGGTTGCCCTAACGGATCTTCTCAGATGACGCGGCGAGCCTGACCGATCGAATTGCTTCGTCGTCACTGACGACTCCGGCATACGGCAGGAACCGGTCAAGCGCTTCGGGTTTGTTGAGTCCGGCAACGCGGAGCAGGGGTATCAAGGCGGTCCCAGCGTTCAGGTGGTGCACGATCCACGTGGCTCGCATCCGCCTGGCGGTGAGCAGATGGTCGGGTCGGGTGCGTGCGATGAAGTTGGTGACCAGTTTCTGGCCGTTGTCGCCTCGTTGTCGGCTGATCGCCCAGGCATCGCCCGGAAGTCGTTCTGAGCACTCGGTTAGCACTCGTTCCCATTCTGGTTCGACGGGAACTCGTCGTGGCATGGCTCCGAATACGTCGATGAGGGTCCCGACATCGTCGGACGTGATGGCCTCGACTCGAAGGCGGTTGATTTCGTCGCTGCTCAGTCCGGCGCCGATTCCGAGCGCGAGGATGACTTCGGCGTCGTGCCGGCGGGCGGAGGTCGATAGCCCTTTCGCCCAGGACTTGAGGATCGTGATTTCCTTCGCCGTGTACGGTCTCGACGCATCTGATGGGCGGTATCCGCGCAGCTTGCGCGTCTCCATTTCGGCGCCGACGAGGCAATCGCATACTCGGAGCAAACGCGAGCGCATTGTTCCTCGGCCAGCGACTGTGTAGTGGGCAAGCCCGACGGCGACGTATCGTTCGACGAGGTGGACGTTGAAGATCGACAGCCGATCGAGCGGCATCCCTGCCGTCTCCCACGACCATCGGACGAATGGGGCAATGGCAACGTAGAGCTCCGTTTCTCTGTACGTCACTTGAGGGAGTGCGTCGGCGACGGCCTCGCTGACGAACGGTTCGATAGTCGTCCAGAGCTTCGGATCGAATGTCGGTCGGTATTGGCCCGCGTTCACGATGTACTTTCGGCGCGTGGCCGCGCGGCAACAACCCCTGCGCCCGTAATCTGGGACGTATGCCTCGCAATCAGCGGCTGAGTCCGCGGGAGCGGAATGTCGGCTGGCCGGATGAACCGTCGGATGACCCGATCGGTGAAGTGGCACGCCAGTTCGTGGGGCGCCTGCGCGCGGCCGTCGGGGACCGCAGTATCCGGAGCGTGGCGGCGGCGTCGGGGCTGAACCATGCAACGCTGGCCGCGGTGTTGAACGGTTCTACGTGGCCGGATGCCGAAACCGTCGCGAAGCTGGAACTCGGCCTTCAGGCTGACCTGTGGCCGGGGCGAGTCGACCCGGGTACTTCGCGCGCATAGTCCGGAGCGGCATATGGCTGCCGCGCCTTCCACCGTTTCGCTCTGGTAGGCGCCATCTCCTGACTGCTTGCTCATTCCTCCAGTGTCGTGCAAAATAACCACTAACGGTGATTTTGATAACCAACGAGGTGGGCATGTTCGAAGCAGCGGACCGGATCGGCCTCCTCGGCGATGCCCACGGCAACCTCGGCGACATCATGTCCGCCGCCGCGTCACTTCGCGACCACGGCATCACCGCGCTAATCCAGCTCGGTGACTTCGGTGTCGTCTGGCCGGGTCAGAACTGGGGTCACAACTTGGACCGCCTGAACTTGAAACTCCAAAGACGCGGCCAAGTGCTGCACTTCGTCCACGGGAACCACGACTGGATTCCGAAGCTACGCCAGTTCCCCGCTGACGAGGATGGCGTCCGCTGGCTGCGACCGACCATCGCCCACCTGGACACCGGCGTCCGCGGCACATTTCCGTCCGGTCGATCGTTCGTCGCGATCGGTGGAGCGAACTCCATCGACCACGAGATCCGCACTGAAGGAGAGTCATGGTGGCCGGAAGAATCGATCACCGGAGCCGACCTGCAGACGGTCGGCTCAGGCTATGCCGACGTCCTGTTCTCCCACGATGCCCCGCTCGACGTGACGAGCCTCGACCAGGCGCTCACACTGACCGACAAATTCTGGACCGATGAAAGCCTCGAGTACGCCGTGCGCGGCCGTCGCATGCTGACCCGGGCAATCCACGCCGTCGGGCCCGAGCTTTCGGTCGGCGGCCACTACCACGTCCAGGTCGATGAGGTCATCGGCTACCTCGGCTACGTCAACACGCGAACCCGTGTAATCATCCTTGACCAGCTCTCCGCCAAGGACACCGCGAGTACCGCGATTCTCGACACGGAAACGCTGCAACTCGACTTCCTCACCACCGTTGGCGTTGCCGTTCCGAGAGTTCCGCAGGTCACCGACCTCGCGACGGAACACTCAGGCAGATGGGCCGTGCACACCGTCGGCAGCGTCTACCTTTTCGACCTCGATCGCCGAACCGTGAACCGGATCCCGGGCCGGTACGCAACAGGAAGCACGAACGACCGCGAGCTCGATCTCCGATCCATCGACGTCGCACGCATCGGGGAGATCGGCCAATGGACCCTGAACCGGGACGACTCTTCAGCCGAAGCCATGGAGCACAGGTCATCTTTGATACGTCACATCGAACGGCTGCAGCCAGACGAGGGGGACTGACGCATGCTGCTTGCAGACATGGGCGCCGCACTGCTTGGGTATCAGACGGCTGCGCTGATCCGAGCCGTCGCTCTCTTCGACGAAGGATGCAAGCTTGAACTGCTGGCCGCAGTTCTCGATCAAGACATCCGGGAGGTGGCGGATGATGTGGACCGACTATTCGACATCGGCATTCTCTGGCCGCCGGAAATCGATCTCATCGCTGTGAACCGGGGGAGCGCATACTGGCCGGGCATCTCGAGCCTGCTCGACGCCAACATCCTCGTCGAACAGGCGCTCGCAATGCTAGGCGAACGTCTCGGCGGGCCGGGTACTCGGGTCGCGTTGTACGGGGCGGTGCCGGTGGACAGCAGACAGTTCATACCCCGAACTCGTCTAGTGCTGATCGTCCCCGGCGTTCGCTCAGACCCTCGCATTTCGGTGCGGCAAGAGATCGACGCGCTGGCCGACGACATCACGTTCACCACAATCGTGCATCAAGAGCCATTGCAGGAACAGCAGAAGATCGTCAAATCCGGAGACGCCGAAACGATCCGACGATGGATGAACGCAGATGATGTACGCGCCCTGCCCGTACTCGATGAAGGAGCACATTTGGAATGGGCATGCCGGCAGAACGAAGTAGGACTAGCAACGGTCGGAGGTGCGGGGAATGCCAAGAAACGCCGACCTGACGCTTGATCCGGGGGTGGTTCGGCAGCGCTGTTCGCGGCGACGGACGCCGGACTGTGCCGTGGACCTTCGACATGCTGCTGCATGATCCTGGCGCCGACGTCCTCGGCGCGGACGTCACGCACATCATCCGCGCCCTCCGCCAACGCTCAGAACCGACACTCACAGCTGTTGTCGCCACCGCAGCCGGTGTCAGCGCACCCCGGACACGCGCCGCCCTCAAAGAATTGGTGAGCATCGGCGTTATGACGCTAACGAAGGTCGGGAGGGCGAACGCCTATACGATCAACCGAACCCACGTCGCCTGGGACGGAATCCAACTCCTCCTCGACGCCAGGCTCCTCGTGCTTCGGCAAGCGCGCCGAGTGTGCGAACAGGTCGCGCCGGCTGGCGTCAGCATCGCCCTATGCGCCCCTTCCGGAGCCCTTCGAGGTGCATGGGAGAGAAGTGCACGGTTCATCGTTGTTGTCCCCGAGAGCACAGAGCTACGGGCGGACGTCATCGAAGGCGTCACGCGTGTACTTCGGGACACTGTCGGCAGCATGACCGGAAACACGGTGGCGGTCACCTTCATAGCGGAAGACGACCTCCGTGAACGGGTGCGAAACGGCGACAAAGTCGCGAAGGAGGAGTGGTTCAGGTCCGCGACCGTGCACGGACCAGATCTGAGCCAGATCATTTTGGAGATGACCCGCCAGACGGCCAGGCCGACGGACAATCCGGTCCGAACTTGAAAGAGCCGCTGAGTAAAGACGGCCCCACGAGGAGACGCAACATACCGACGTCGACCAAAGGTCTAAAGCGTCTAAACAGCCTGAAGCTTCTAAACGACCGGTGACGGACACTCATCGGGTGGTGTGGGGACTGGTTCGATTCGCCAGCGAAGCTGGCCTTGCTCATGTCAGATATGGCGGCCTTTGCGGACCGGGGATTTGTCGTTCAGTTGCGAAACCGATCGTCGTAGTCAGCTGACACGTCGGATGGCGGGGAGACTGTACGAGCCGTTGAGGACTGCGTCACGAGGCTGGTACATGCGCAGCATTGGCCGGAAATCACCCTGCGGTGTGGGGAGCCAATTCGCTCTGCGATCCGCGTCTTCGGGTTCGTGTTGTTGCAGATAGATGGTTAGTGACCCGTCAGCGGCGTAGTAGATGCCGCTTGTTCGGTCGCCGATCGAGTACCGCTCAATCTGGTTCTCGACGAGGAAATAATCGGGCGTGGAGTACATCGTCAATGACCAGAACGCGTCGACTGGCGGTAGCTCAGTGAAGGTGATCTCATACTGGCGGGACCCGTTCAGCTGGTCTCCGTTGTCGTCGACGTACACCTGGGGATAGACGGCTTCGTAGGCGTGGTTACCCCAGAGTGCATTGCGGGCGGCGACGGCACGAGTGAGGTAGGCGACGTCCCGGTCTGCGATCTTCCACTTGTCCGTATCGATCGTGCCGATGCCGAACGCGCTGCGGTTGTAATCAAAGAGGTGCAGGCTCATCTGCCACCCGTTCACGGCGTCCGGATCTTCTGTGCGCGCGGCCGCTTCCAGCCGCGTCTGCCCAGCCGCAAGCCCTTCCGTCAGCGCGGCGACAAGCTCAGAGGCGGCAGACATATACGGATCGCCGTGGTCGAGCAGCCCGAGCCGTCCGAGGCCAGCAAGGAACTCGAGGTCATCTCCGCCGGGCGGGAAGGCCTGAGACCAGAGCCGCAGCTGGTCCCAGAACTGCAGAGACTTGGGCAGTTCGAGGTTTCCACTTGGGATGCCGACGAGCGGCGTGCTGCCGTCGGTCGGTGTGAGCGTGAACTGCTGCTGGAGTTTGAGGACACGTGACAGGTCGTCAGGACCAGAGCAGGCCAGACGGCCAACGATGCTGACGATGTCGGTGGGTGCAGTGATGACGGGCAGGTTGTCAGGATTCACGCCGTCCCATACGGGGCCGGCGATCAGATACTCGCCTTCCGCGGTGCCGGTAGCGCGACGGCCGAGGTAGGCGAAGTTGTTAGTCCAGACGTCGACGAACTGCAGTACGTAGTAAGCGCCATCGGTGTCCGGGACGTGCAGCGTCAAAGGTCCGCCAGACAGGTCGAGCTGAGCGAGCGCGTAGACGGTGTCGTTGTTAACACTCACGAACGGGACGGAAGGATTGGCCAGTTTGTGCGCGAACCCGAACTCGTTGAACTGAGTCGCCGGGAGGCCACCCATTCCTCGACCGGAGATGACTTGCAGAGAGGTCAAGTTGTAGACCAGCGGGTACCCAAAGATGAATGCGTCCGCTGCGAGTTCTGAAAGTTCAGTCATGGAGTCCCATCCCGTCGGCGTGACGATCGCCCAGATTCAAGATATATCTGTGGATACGACTGCGGACTGCCGAATATGCGTGGCTCCGCGGAGGACACCGCGGCCGCCGCAAATGGGGAGAGGCTGTCTCGTGGCAGGCCCCTCCCCTTTGCCTGCAGGGGTTAGCGGTTACGGCTTGTAGATCTGAATCTGGTCAAGCTCAGCGAACCCGGTGCCCTTCGTGAACGCGATCGTGTTGGATCCCGCATTCAACGTGACGGTGCGTTGCGCCCATCCGAACCTGCCCCAGTTGGGTGTTGCCGGATAAGACAGCGCCGAATTGGCCCCACCGTTCACGCTCACATTGTGGGAGCTGATGGCGCCCGTGCCGTTGTCGTAGCGGACATTCATTGTGTACGTGCCAGCTGTCGCCGCTTGCACGGTGAAGCGCACCAAGCTGGTCGGATTGTTGATGTTGCCGACCTTGGAACCACCCTTCGCATCCGGCTGTGACACCAGTGATGTGTCGGTCCGTGTTGCAGCCTCGGCTTCGTATTGATCCGCGTTGATCGGCACCGACCCCACTCGGACATCGTTATACGTTGTCGAGAGGTTCTCCACGTTGGTGGACTGGTAGAGCGTCTTGCCGTCCGCACTCGAATCGAAGCCCTGAGCGAAGCCGCTGAATGTGCCGCCTTGGTTGTCGGCAGAGTCGTAGGTGACCGCGTAGGGCAGCTGTTCCCATGATCCGCTGCCCAGGTTGCGGTTGACGAAGAAGTTCTGTCCTCCGTCAATGTTGCCGGATGCGTCCAAGCCCCACTTTGATGTGACGACGAGCATGCCGTTGGCGTTGCCGACCGTCGGTACCCAACGCACCTCGGGGGACGAACCGATTCCTCGGCCGTTGGCCAGTTTGATCTGTGTGCCGATACTGGTGGTCGGTGACCAGTTCAATCCGTCAGGTGAGATCTTGAAATACACGGGGGCGGTGTTGTTCGTCTGGCTTGGACGGTTCACAACCTCGAAGGTCGCCACGTAGCGGCCGTCGGGCATCCGCGTCACGGTGATCATCCCGGGTCGGTCGCTGTTGTTCGTGGGGGCGGACACGTTGACGAGGCTGCCCCAGGTCAGGCCGCCGTCGGTTGAGCGACGGTAGCTGATGGCTTGCAGGACGTTGTTCGCCTTCTGTCGTTCGTCGGAGAAGTACGTCACCAGACCACCGTTGGCGTCGACGGCGATGGATGGTTCCCAGACAGTCGACGTGGTGGATGTTGGGCTGGGGTCGTACGTGGCGGGCCCGCCGGTATCGACTGTGCTCAGATACGACCAGGTGACGCCCTTATCGAGGCTTTTGTAGGTGACCAGTCGGCTGCTGGAACGATCAGTCGGCATGATCATCCCGGACAGGAGGAGGGTGCCGGCTGGCAAACTGCCGAGCTGGATCGGTGTCTCATACAGCGACGGCTGGGCGGTGCGGGTCAGCGTCGGGAACTGGGTGCTTGGCTTCACCGCAGCGACACGAGTCCAACTCGCGCCGTTGTTGGTGCTGCGGTAGATCGGATAGACCTGTACGCCGTTCTCCAGAACAAGCTGATCGAACGTGACCAGCTGGGTTCCGTTCGACGTTCCGCTGTTCTTCAGCACGATCATCTTGGCGTAGGTGCTTCCGGCGGGCTGTCCTCCTTCCGGGTTGAAGGAGGTCCCTGCTGCGGGGGAGTACACCAGGGAGCCGTTGTCCGTCGTGACAGCACTTGCCGGGGAGGCGGCAGTGAACGGCACGACGAGAGCGAGGGCGGTCACCGCGACCGCCCATAACCGTCGGCGCCCGCGCGGGGGTGTAGGTGAAAAGGACTTCTTTGTCATCATCATTTCTCCTTCGTGTGGTGCCGTGGTCTGTTGGGCTACATGGACAGCGTGATCTCGGTCCACGAGATCGGCGGCAGAGTGATCGACACCCCCGAGCCATCGATCCGGACGGAGTCATTGCTCCGAAGCCCCACCCGATCGGGTTCCTCGAGCGTGTTGGCTGCATTCGGGTCCTCGTCGTGCATCGTTTTCGCCGATGCAGATACGGGGGGGAGGGATCCGAGGTCGATCGTCGCCTGAACTTCCTCGGTCTCCGACCGGTTGATCAGGTACACGGCGGCCCGATTGGCTGAGGAGTCGAAAGTGGCGACGGCGTCAACTGTGGGGACGTTTCCGAACGCTTCAGTTGGGTAGGTTTCGGTTGCCACGTTCACACGCAGTGCCTCACCGCGGGCGTGCGCCGACGCCGCGGCGAAAGGGAAGAATGTCGTCTGCCGCCAGGACGGACCGCCGGGTTCGGTCATGATCGGTGCGATCACGTTGACGAGCTGGGCAAGAGAAGCACTGGTCACACGGTCGGCGTGCTTCAGCAGTGAGATCAGCAGGCTTCCGAACACGACGGCGTCGGTGACTGTGTACACATCTTCTAGCAGGCGCGGTGCGATGGGCCAGTTGTCGATGCCCTGGATCTTGTCGACATTTTCGAACCGTGTGTTGTACCAGATGTTCCATTCGTCGAAGGAGATGTTGACGACCCGGTCGCTCTTGCGGACCGCTTTGACGTGATCGATCGTCGCCACGACGGTGTCGATGAAACGGTCCATGTCGACACCTGAGGCTAGGAAGGAGGCACGGTCGCCTTTGTCTTCGTAGTAGGCATGGCAGGAGATGTAATCCACCAACTCGTAGGTGTGTCCGAGGACGACGCGTTCCCACTCCCCGAACGTTGGCATTGATGCGCTTGAGGACCCGCACACCACGAGTTCGAGCGACGGGTCGAATGACCGCATCGCGTGAGCGGTCTGCGCAGCGATCTTGCCGTAGTCGTCGGCGGAACGGTGCCCGAGCTGCCACGGGCCGTCCATCTCGTTGCCCAAGCACCACATAGCGACCGCGAACGGTTCAGCCCGGCCGTTCTCTGCTCGGAAGTTCGACAAGGTGCTTGGTGTGGGCAAGTTGCTGTACTCGAGCAGGTCGAGCGCTTCCTGCATTCCTCGGGTTCCGAGGTTGACGGCAAGCATCAGCTCGCTGCCGACCTTTTCAAGCCAGGAGGAGAACTCGTGCAGGCCGACCTGGTTGGTTTCGGTGGAGTGCCAGGCGAGGTCGAGGCGTTGCGGGCGGCTCTCTTGGGGGCCGATGCTGTCTTCCCAGCGGAACCCTGACACGAAGTTGCCGCCCGGATACCGGATAGCGGTCACTCCGAGCTCCTTCACGAGGGCGATGACGTCTGTACGGAATCCGTCCGCGTCTGCCAGTTCATGGGTGGGTTCGTACACACCGTCGTACACGGCGCGTCCGAGATGTTCGACGAATGATCCGAACAGTCGGCGGTTGATGCGGCCGATGGGTGCGTGCGTGTCGACGGTGAGGTGGGCGTGCTGCATGGTCTACTTTCCGGCGGAGGCGGTCACGGGCGATGGGGCTGTTGCGTGGTGCTGGAACCGGTCCGCGACCGGGTTCCGTCTGCGGTCGAGCTGGCCGGTGTGACTCTCGACGAGGTCGTACAGACCCATCGTGAGGAGGTGATGAGCTTTCGGGTTGGTGCTGTGTCGGTAGGTCCACTCGTACATGTCGAAGAGGGGCCACCAGGTGAAACCGACGACGGGGACGTCCTGCGCACGCAAGTCGTGCAGCGTCGCCACGGATTGGTCCATCCATGCGATCCGGGCTTCCACCGTCCCGGTCACACACGTTTCAGTGAGCATGACCGGGGCGCCGTAGCGTTCTGCGTAGGTTGTGAGCACGTCTCGCAGGCCGTCGGATCCGGCGTCGAATGCGGGCCTCGGGTCGGCGAATCCTCCGGTGTGGTGGACACCGGCCTCGAAGACCTCAGTCGAGTGCAGTGGGTAGTAGTTGACTCCCATGACGTCGGGCTGCACGGCATTTCTGACGAACCAGTCCAATTGGTTGTCGGTGATGCCGCCTTGGTGGAGCTGGGCGAGCAGTGGGTGACCCTCGCCGACGTTTCCGGTGACGAGGTCTTCGACCAAGAATGTCTGATGGCGCAGCCGCGCTACGGTGTCTCGATGCTCCGGGGCGTCGACGTCGCCGGCGAATCTCATCCCTGCATCGACGTGTACGAATGTGGCGCGGTCGCCGAGCTCGTGTGCGATCGCCTGTTGGCTGAGGACCATGCCGTGTGCGATGGATGCTGCGATTGTCGCGAATCCGGTGGGACCGTCGTAGTAGGGGGGCCAGTAGGCGTATTCGCCGGAGAACAGTGAATGGATGATCGGTTCGTTGACGGGCGTGTAGTCGGTTGCGACGTCTCCGTAGCGTTCAGCCATCCGATGGGCGAGCTCGGCGATGTGCTGCGGGTAATCGGGATTGGCGAATTGGTCGTCCAGCCAGAGCGGGGTTCCGTAGTGGAGTAGGTCGATGATCGGGCGAAGTTCAAGTTCGCGGAAGCGGTCCATCGCCTGGTCCACCCAGGACCAGTCCCATTTTCCGGGCGCAGGCGCGACCCGGTACCACGGCACTCCCCAGCGCAGAAGGTCGGCGCCGACCTCCTTTACCAGGCCAAGGTCGCCGTGTACTTTCTCGTAGTGCTGGGTGAGCTCATATTCGTCGATCGCGCGTTCGCCGCTGCGGCTTTGCGGGACGAAGGTGTCCTCGATGCCGAGCGCGAAGTTCAGCTGTCCGGTCTCGAACCATTTCATTGCGTGCTCGTCTCGTTGTGAAGCGGAAGGGGAGTAGCCGGATGCGTCACGGCAGAACGGAGCGTCACTTGAGGCCTGTGCTTGCGACGCTCTCGATGAACCGGCGTTGTACGAAGAGGAAGATCACGAGCAGCGGCAGGACGGCGATGAGCGCGCCGGCCATCATCACGCCTTGCGGGATGATGCCGCCGGGTCCGGTCAGCAGTGTGAGCCCGGAGGTGATGGTTCCCATGTCTTGGTCGGTGGTGAAGACGAGCGGCCAGAGAAGGTCGTTCCAGTTGTTCACGAAGGTGAACACACCGAGCGTCAGCAGGGCAGGGACGGCGTTGGGGAGGACCACACTGCGGAACACTCTCCATTCCGAGGCTCCGTCGATGCGGGCAGCATTGTCGAGATCCCGGGGGAGAGAGAGGAAGAACTGTCGGAGGAAGAAGATTCCGAACGCGTCTGCCGCTCTGGGGATGATGAGTCCCCAGAAGGTGTTCACCCAGCCCAGCTGGGCGACCAGTTGGTAAATGGGGATCAGGGTCGCCTGAAACGGGATCATCAGGGTGGCGATGATGACGATGAGCAACACTTTCGAGCCGCGGAAGTCGAGGCGGGCGAGGGCGTAGGCGGCCATGGAGTCGAAGATCAGAGCGGCGATCGTGACGCCGCCGGCGAAGACGAAACTGTTGAGGATCAGCCTTCCGAACGGCAGCTCGGAGAAGATCGCTTGGAAGTTGTCGAGCGTCCACTGCTGCGGGAGCAGGGTGGGCGGGTAGGCGTTGACTTCGGATGCTGGTTTGAAAGCGGTTAGCGCGATGATGATCACTGGAAGCATGATCGCGGCTGTCACGACCAAGAATGCCGCGAAGAACAACCAGCGACCGAGGTCGGGCCGTGGTGTCGTGGTGCGTGATCGAGTCAGGGCTCGGCTGGTGGTGATGGCGGTCATGATGCGGTGTCCTCCCCGCGCTTTCCGAAGAACAGGAACTGCACGAGGCTGAGCAGCAGGGTCACGATCAGTAGGACGTAGGACAGGGCGGAGGCGAAGCCGAGGTCGAGGTCCTTGAAGCCGGACTGGTAGATCTGCATCACAATGGTTTCGGTGCTCTGGTAGGGGCCGCCGCCGGTCAGCACATAGATCTGGTCGAACGCTTGCAGCGCGGCGATGAGTGCGACGATGACGACGAAGGCCATCGTGTTGCTGAGCAGCGGGAATGTGATGTTGGTGAAGCGTTTCCATCCGGTGGCGCCGTCGAGCTGGGCGGCTTCGTAGATGCTGGTCGGGATTTCCTGCAGCCCGGCGAGGAAGATCACCATGTAGAAGCCGAAGCTCTTCCAGACTGCGACGAGCACAACTGTGGGCATGGCCAGGGTGGGATCTTGCAGCACGTTCCCGATGCGGATGCCGAGGCCTTGGAGCCAGTAGTTGAGGAGGCCGATCTGCGGGTCGAGCAGATAGGACCACGCGAAGGCGGCAACGGCGAGGGAGACGATGAACGGGAGGAAGAGTGTGGACCGGAAGAACCCGGCAAAGGGAAGCCGCGGGCTGTTGACGATGAGCGCGAGGACGAGCGCGACGACGATGGCGACCGGGGTGAACAGGACGGCGTACAGGGCGGTGTTGCCCATTGCTCGGACGGTGTTCGTGTCGGTGAAGACGCGCACGTAGTTGTCGAGACCCACGTAGGAGGTGTCGCCGAAGCCGCTCGCGTCAGTAAACGAGAGCTGCAGCGCCGAGATCATCGGCCAGCCAACGAATACGGCGAGGACGATGAGGGCCGGGGCGAGGAATCCGACGACAGCGGCCCGGCGGCTGAAGGAGCCGTTCAGGGGCGTGCGGCCGCCGAGCTGTCTGGGCGGCGTGTAGGCGCGACGGCGCGGGAGGTTCTGGGTGGTCATGCGGTCTCCGTAGCGTGCGGGGGCTCCACTGTGGAGCCCCCGCACGGCTGATCGATGGGGCGGTCGAGTCCTTGAGGATCTACTTCGACAGTGCTTCTTCGATGCTCGCCTGGGCTTCCTTCAACAGAGTTGCAGGGTCTTCACCCGCGACTGCTTTCTGGGTTGCCGTATCCATGGCGGTGAGGACGTCCGCGCTGTTCACAACCCCGGGAAGCAGCGGCAGGGTTCCAGGCGCGATTTCGGTGAGGCTGGCGACGGTCGCGTTGGCGCTCACATCGTCGGCCGACACGTCGGTGCGGAGTGGCGGCCATCCGGACCCGAGAGACCATGCGGTGGCGGTCGCCTTGTCGTTGAAGTAGGCGAGGAACTTCTGTGCCGCCTTCTGCTTGGCGTCGTCGCCTTGATCGGTGACCGCGAGGGAGATTCCGATCGCGGTGGATGCCTGCGCTTCCGGACCGGCCGGGATGGCAGCCAGTCCGTAGTCGATCCCTGAAGAGGTGGCGACGCCGGCCATCCACGGGCCACCGATCTCCATCGCAGCTTTGCCAGCAGTGAAGAGCTCGTCGGAGCCAATACCGTCGACGCCTGCCGGGGAGATCTTGTCGTTCCGGATCGCGTCAGCCCAGTACGTCAGCGTTTCCACGTTCTCAGGGGAGTCGATCGTCGCTTTGGTGCCGTCCTTGCTCGTCACGGAACCTCCGCCGCCGGCGAACAGGCTCGGCCAGATGCCGTTGCCCACCGTGGCGTGGTCGGGGAGGACCAGGCCGTACTGTTCGGGCGTTCCATCCCCGTTAGCGTCGACGGTCAACTTCTTCGAGACGTCGACCCATTCCTCCCACGTGGTGGGGAAAGTGGAGACGCCGGCGTCAGCGAAGAGCTTCTTGTTGTAGATCACGGAGAGAGGCACAAAGCCGCTGGGTACGCCGAATTTGACGCCGTTGACGGTCTCCATGTCGACGGCTTCGGGCTTCAGGGCGTCGGTGTTGCTCTTCGGGTCGGCGTAGAAGTCGTCAAGGTTGACGAGCGCCTTCTTGGTCGCGTAGACGGGGAGACGGTCGGAGGTCATCGCGACCAGGTCCGGACCATTCTTCGACGACAGTGCCGGCAGCAGAGTGTCGTCGATGACGGCCCAGGTCTTCGTCTGGCTCTTGATGGTGATGTCGTCCTGAGACGCGTTGAAGTCCTTGACGATTTTGTCGAGCACCCCGCCGTCTGCTTCGGTGTATCCGTGCCAGAAGGTCAACGAGACCTTCCCGTCGGAGTCGGCCCCCGTGGGGGCGGCGCATCCGGTGAGCCCAGCTGCCATAACGGCGGCAGCTGCGACGGCTCCGATCAGCTTCTTCATTGAATACCTGCTATCTGCCTCGACGTCATCGTTCGAGTGCGCTGGAGTGATAACTGCGTGGTGCGTTTACATCGATGTAAACATAACCCGGATTTTCATCGATGTAAACCTTGCGACCGAATCGTTATGTCGGTTGGGGTGCTGGACAGTCAGACGACCAGAACGCCAGCAGATGACTCACGCACCACCAGTGTGAATCCGACCTCGACGATGTGAGGGCTTTCGCGCCGCTCATCGCCTTCGATCTGATCGATCAGCAGGTCGAGGGCGGTTCTGGCGATGTCGTCACGGCGAGGCGAGACGGTGGTCAGTGATGGTGTCGCGTATGCACTGTCCTCGATGTCATCGAAACCCACCACGCTCACGTCTTGGGGAATTCGACGCCCCGACCTCTGAAGCGCATGCATAGCCCCGAGAGCCAATGCGTCGTTGAAACACACGATGGCGTCAAACTCGGCACCAGACGCGATAAGTCGCTCGACCGCCTCGACTCCGTACGTTCGGTGCCATACCGACGCGGAAACAATGAGGGCCGGGTCCGGCTCGAGCCCGTGGTTGCGCAACGCCTCCACATACCCCTGGAGCCGCGATGCGCCGGTGCCCACAGGCCCTTCCGGATTCGCACCGATTGAAGCGATTCGTGTCCGTCCGAGACTCAGAAGGTGTTCGGTCGCACCCCGCATTGCCGCCACATTTGCCATCGTCACGTGGTCGGCGATGCTCCCCTCAACGGGGTCGCCCAAAATCACCAGAGGGAATTCAGTGTCGAGATGGGCTGCGTCGTCCGCGGCAAACGAGAGCGGGCTGTAGATGAGCCCATCGATCGAGTGCTTGCGCATCGCCGCGGCCGTGCTCACCTCGCTGACGTCGTCGGCAATGGTCTGCTCAATCAAAACTGCGTAGCCACGTTCGCCCGCAAACCGGATCACGGAATCGGCGAGCTCTGCAAAGTACGCCTGGCTCAACTCGGGAAGTGCTAAACCGATAACGCGAGACCGGCCGACGCGAAGGTTGCGTGCGGACACGTTGATCTCATAACCCAGCTCCCCGACGGCAGCCAACACTCGCTCCCGCATCTGCGGAGAGACGTGCTCGTAACCGGACAGCACGTTCGAAACCGTCTTCGCGGATACGCCGGCGAGATTGGCGACGTCCTGCATGGTCGCGGAGGATCGAGCGAACCGAGTCATGCTTTCTCCCCTTGCGAATCGTGGGCATGCGCTCAGCCCTCGACAGGACCATAACGCATCGATCAGTCGTCGCCCTTCGGATCCGCTTCCCAAGGACAGGGAGTTCACTCTTGGGCTCTCCGGTGACCTGATGCAAAGCGGAGGTACATCGACCAGCATCTGCAGGGGCCCCATTCGCTCAAATGAGTCGCAGTAGCGTCGGTGCGACGTTCGGGCTCACCGAGGTGACTGGTGACCGGAACGTCAGCGTTGCTCATTGAGCCGGAATCGTCGATGTCCGTACAGTCTGACTGGATCGCGTCACGCAGCCGCTCTGAAAGTCATCATGGCGAAGGAGACCGGGATCGACGTGTCGTGTCGCCCTGCCGGTGTTGCAGACAGGCGCAGAACGATCTCGTTCCGCGAGGCCTCGGTATCCACCCGCCGTGGGACGTTGGTTCCCGTCACCACTTCCATTGGCGTTCCGTTACGGCCTCTTCATCAGGGACTTTCACACTAGGTATCGGTCCGGCCATCGCGCTGGGCGTCACGACCGCCCTTCGACGTTGCTGCTTGAGCGCACCACGAGCTCAGGTTGAAAGATCACGCGGCGGGGTGCGAGGTCAGGGTCGGAAACTTCATCGAGAAGAATCCGGACGGCGGTCTCGCCGATCAGCTGGCTTGGCTGGCGCACGGAAGAGAGCGGGACGACGGCGGCGCTGGCAAAGTCGATGTCGTCGTAGCCGATGATCGCGATGTCCTCCGGGACTCTGACGTTCGCGTCTTGCATCGTGAAAGCCTGCAGCAACCCCAGGGCTACTAAGTCGTTAGCGGCGAAGATGGCTTGCGGTCTTGCCTCGGGTGCGCGCTGAGCGATCCCCTGTCCGGCTTCTCGGCCGGCGAGGACGCTGAGGTGTGGGACGCTCAACAACTCCAGTGTCGCGTCCGGGAAGTCGGCAATCGCGGATTGGGCGCCGGAGAGGCGGTCCCGAACCTGACGGATTTCGTATGGCCCGCCAGCGAACGCTATGCGGCGGTGGCCGGCATCAAGTAGATGTCGTGCTGCAAGCTGTCCCCCGGCGACATCGTCGACGGACACTGAACTGCATCCGATTTCGTCCGTACCACCGCCGATCACGACTGACGGAATCCCCAGCGACCGCAGACGCGCTATTCGGTCGGCGAGCATCCCGAGTGGCGAGATTAGGACTCCTTGGACCCGTTGCAGCTCGAACAGATCCAGATAACGGTCTTGGCGTTCGGTGCTCTCGTCGCTATTGCCGATCGTCACGGTGAGGCCTTCAGCCGCCGCTGCATCGTCAGCGCCGCGGGCGACGTCCATGAAGAACGGGTTACGAGCATTCAGAACCACAAGACCGAGGGTCGTGCTTCGCCCCCGGCTCAGCTGACGCGCAGCATCGTTGGGCACGTACCCCAGCTCGGTGATCGCCGCCTGAACGCGTTTGAGCGTCGCGGGCGCGACCCTTTCGGGTCGGTTCAATGCGTTCGAGACTGTGCCGATCGAAACACCGGAGCGTGCTGCGACATCGCGAACGCTGATTGTGCTGATCGTGGTCACCGTTGCCCCTCTCGGATCAGGGTCAGCATCGCACAGATTTTGGAGCGCGCAAAGAAAGTTTTGGCGCGCTCCAAAAAATCGTTGACTTTCGTGAAAGCATGCAGTTACGGTGCTCAAGTTGAACCGTCTCAATCAGAGGCGTCGCATTCAAGGAGGAATTGTGACCACAGCAACCCGACGCGTCACGCGTCGTCTCGTCCCCGTGCTCGCTGCGGTGGCAGTTAGTACTCTCGCGCTGAGTGCGTGCGGTTCGGGCGGGGGATCGTCGGCCGCTCCGACGAAGTTCACCTACCTGCACGTGACGGAGGATCCCGCGACGCCGGCGATCATCAAGGAACTCGCGGGCAACGAATGCACCACCGAAGACAAAGCCTTGCCGTACGACGACCAGAGCATCGCCCAGGCTCAGCTTGACCAGAAGGTTCAGCTTCTTGCCGGGCAGGACGCTCTTCCCACGATGTTCTCCGCCGGAGGCGCTCCCACCGTCACCCAGGCGCTTGACGAGGCCGGCCAGCTGGTCGATGTCGCGGCCGAGCTCGACAAGCTGGGCGTCAGCGATGACTTGCTTCCAGCCGCCAGGTCGACGATTGAGAACCTGTACGGCGGGAACGTCAACGCGCTGCCGTTCCAGTTCAACATCGAGGGCTTCTGGTACAACAAGCAGATCTTCGCCGACAACGGTCTTGAGGTGCCCACCACCTGGGACGAGTTGACGAACGCAGCGAAGGTCTTGAACGATGCCGGAGTGCAGCCGTTCGCCACCGGAGCAAGCGGTCAGGGTTGGCCAGTGACCCGGCTTATCAGTGGATACCTGTTCCGTGAGCTCGGCCCGGACGCGATGGCAGACATCCGCGACGGTAAGACGAAGCTGACTGACCCCGAGTACGTGAAGGCGGCTCAGGCGATCGCCGACCTCGGCACTGCCGGGTACCTCGGGAAGGCTCCGGAGGCCGTCGACTACAACACAATCATCTCCGACTTCCTGACCGGGAAGGCCGGGATCATGTACATGGGCAGCTGGGCCCTTCCGAACTTCGCCGACGAAACCGCCAACAAGATCGGCAGCGAGAACATCGGCTTCTTCGCCTACCCCGAAGTCGAAGGCGGCAAGGGCTCCATCGATCAGCTTCCCGCCAACATTGGTGTCCCGACCGCCCTGTCTCAAAAGAGCTACGACAAGAACGTCGGAGCGTGGGTGAAGTGCATCGCCGAGAACTTCGGTTCCGCGGCCCTGAAG
Source organism: Leifsonia sp. Leaf264 (assembly GCF_001422325.1). Lineage (GTDB taxonomy): Bacteria > Actinomycetota > Actinomycetes > Actinomycetales > Microbacteriaceae > Orlajensenia. Next base: position 186,588 of record NZ_LMMR01000006.1, on the reverse strand, counting down.
GAGAGCGGTCAGATCTCTGGTTTCAAGGTGAACACCCCGGTCGAAACAGACGACCTCACCACGTTGGTGCAGCAGAAGATCGAGGAGACGTCGCAGAGCGTGGTCTGGTTTGAGACCTACTTCAGCTCGAAGGCCAGCACGACTTCCTGGAACAACATCGCCTCTCTGGTCGATGGGAAGATCACCGCTGAAGAGTTCATGAAGCTGGTGCAGGCCGACCTGTAACAGACCAAGGCTCCCGCGGGCGGCTGTGTCCATGCAGCCGTCCGCGGGCTCGGTCTAGGCGGCCTCTGCCGCCACGCACGCATCACAAAGGAACACCCACATGAAATCCGTTTTCTCTGACCGCAGAGCAGCGATCGTCCTCCTCGGACCAGCACTTCTCGTCTACGTAGTGGTGATGCTCCTCCCCGTTCTGAATTCCCTCGGTTACACCTTCTTCACGGGTAGCCCCCTGACAGGCTTCACGTTCAACGGCCTCGACAACATCACTCGGTTGTTCTCGGACCCGGACGTCCTGACGGCATTGCTGTTCACCCTGCGGTACGCACTCGTCGTCACCGTGTTGCAGGTTGCTCTCGGCTACGGCCTGTCCTTGTTCTACCTGTTCGTGCTCCGCAAATCATCCACGCTTGTCCGCACCCTCGTCTTCTTCCCCGTGGTGCTGCCTACCGTCGCGGTCGGACTGTTGTTCCAGCGCCTGTTCGCGATCGTTCCTCAGAGCGGCATCGTGAACAGTGTCGTCGAATTCTTCGGCGGTGACCCAGTCAGCTGGTTCAACGACGCCGGCACCGCCTTCTGGGTGATCGTCATCATGGACCTCTGGCGATCGATGGGTTTCTACGCGGTACTCCTCTACGCCGGTTTGCTCGACATACCCGACGACATTGTCGAATCAGCGAACCTTGACGGCGCATCCGGATGGCGACTGATCCGCCACATCATCCTCCCGCTGTCCCTGCCTGTTCTGCTCTCGTCGATCATCTTCTCCATCAACGGCACGCTGAAAGTTTTCGACTCCGTCCTTGCCCTCACCAACGGCGGACCGGGTAACTCGACGACACCGCTCACCTTGTACATGTTCCAGACCGCATTCAGCTACGGCGACTACGGCTACGGCAGCACCATCGCGTTACTGCTGACGCTGATCTGCCTCCTGGTCACGGTGTTCATCTTCCGCTCCTCCCGTCGCGACCTCACGAAGGGCTAGGACCATGACAACAACCACCGCGATCGTCCCCGCTGTCAGCCGCAGCAGCATCCGCCGAGCCCACCCAGCCAAACTCACCAAACGAATCCTCAGCGTCGGACTGATCACGATCCTGCTGATTGTCGAGATCTATCCGCTGTTCTGGCTGGTCATCAGCTCGTTCAAAACGCAAGACGAGTTCCTCAACAGTCCCGCTTGGGCGCTTCCGTCCAGCCTGGAATGGCAGAACTACTACGACGCGCTAGTCACCGCGAATATCGGCAAGAACATCCTGAACAGCATCATCGCGACCGTCCCGTCCTTGGCATTGATCATCATCCTGGGAACCGCCGCCGGATTCGCTCTCGAGGTTCTCGTGTTCCGGGGACGGGGCGGGATCCTGCTGCTGTTCCTCGCAGGCATCATGATCCCCGGACAGATGATCCTGCTGCCGCTGTTCAACGCGTACTTTCAGCTCGGACTTACCGGGACGCTGTGGCCGTTGATCATCACCTACACAGCTACCGGTCTACCGCTGACCGTGTTCATGATGGCGACCTTCTTCCGCGCCGTTCCTCGAGAGGTGTTCGAAGCCTCCACTCTCGACGGAGCCAGCATGCTCCGCTCCTTCTTCCTGATCGGGTTCCCGATGGTGCGGAACGCCGTCTTCACCGTGGCGCTGGTCCAGTTCTTCTTCATCTGGAACGACCTACTCATCGCGATCACCTTCACGAACTCGAGCGACCTCGGCACCATCCAAGTCGGCTTGCTCAACTTCTCCGGCCAATACGGGGCGACAGAGTTCGGTCCGTTGCTGGCTGCGATCTGCGTCAACGTCGTCGGAATCCTGATCATCTACCTCTTCCTCAACCAGCGGATCATGCGCGGCCTCGCCGCCGGCTCCGTCAAGGGCTAACGCCCGCCGATAAACCCTCGAACCAGAGAGAAAACACGTGGCGAACAACGTCCCCACCGGGATCCAGAACATGGCGGACCGGTTCCGCACACCGCAGCACGCCGAATACGGCCCCGTGCCCATCTGGTGGTGGAGCGGCGACAAAGTCACCCGGGACCGCCTGCGCTGGCAAATGGAACAGCTGCTCTCCCAAGGTGTCGCGCAGGCAGTGATCATGAATTTGGCCCCGTCCGGCCCGCTCTACGGCGCACTAGCGGATGACCCGCCATTCATGAGCGAAGAATGGTGGGAGTTGTTTCTCGGCGTTGGCGAGGACGCCCGAGAACTGGGGTTCAGGTTCTGGCCCTACGACCAGATCGGGTTCTCCGGCGCGAACTTCCAAGGACGCCTCGTCACCCAGCACCCAAGTTGGGCAGGGCAGAAGCTCGGCCGCGCAGAGCAGGTACTGGACAGCGACGACCCGTTCACCCTGACAATCCCGCAGAACGCCCATGCGCTCTCGGCATACGCCGTCAACGCGGACGGAGATTCTGCGGTCGCCGTACCACTAAACGGCGACACCGCCAGCTGGTCCGGAAACGGCGACCGTCTCGTCGTCGTCTACGCCCAGGAGCACGGCTTCGACTACTTCAATGCAGCAGCGGTGGCCGCCCTGATGGACACTGTCCACGGCGAGTTCAAACGGCGGGCCTCACACCTGTTCGGGAATGTCATCGTCGGATTCTTCCAAGACGAGCTCCCCAGCATGCCCACCTGGGGTACCGACCTTGCCGACCGGTTCCGCGCAGAGTACGGCCATGACGTCACCGCATCCCTCGCGGCGTTGTGGGGTGATCCCCTCCCGGCTGATGCAGCGATCGATCCGGATGTCGTGCGAATCAGTTACGAGCGGCTCCGCACGCGGCTATCCCGGGAGGGGTTCTTCGACCAACTCAACGGGTGGTTCGCCGAGAATGGGCTGCAATGCGGGTTCGATCAGCAGAGCCCCGCCCGAGAAGGCGACCCGGTCGGATCTGTTGCCGTGTACGGCGATTACGTTCAAACTCACAGCGGCTTCTCTGCACCCGGCAGCGATCATCTCGGCGACCCCAAAGTGCACAGCTCCATGGCGCACCTGTCCGGCGGGACCCGGACGTGGATCGAAGCGTTCCACTCTTCCGGGTGGGGCGGCACCCTCGAGGAAACCTACGACTGGCTAGCGCCGTTCCTGAAGCGCGGTGCCACTTTGTACGACCCGCATGCCGTCTACTACAGCACCCCCGGAGGTTGGTGGGAGTGGGCGCCGCCGTCAACATGCTGGCGTCAGCCGTACTGGCCGGAGTATCACATCCTCTCTGGGGCGGTCACACGCCTGAGTGAAGCGCTCTCTCACGGCACCCTGGTGGCCGACACCGCTCTCATCTTCCCCACGACGACTGTGCAGGCCGGGTACACATTCACCGGCCCCACCAACGCAGCCGCCGCAGCTACTCGCACGTACCACTCTTTGAACGGCGAGACGGCGTGGTCCTCTGAGCGACGCGGCATCCTCGACGAGGCCGCGTATGAGTACGAAATCGTCAACGACGTGCTGCTGGCGGACGCTCGTGTAGATGAGGCTGGCCTGCACATCGGCCCAGCTGTGTTCCGCAACGTGATCCTCCCCGCGATGACCGTGATCGACGATGAAGCCGCTCAAACGCTGGCGCGGTTCGTGGACGCCGGAGGAACTCTCGTCGCGGTCGAGACAGTTCCGGATGCCTTCCTCGGCACGGGCCCCGGAGCGGAGGCATTCAGTACAGCCGTCGACGCTGGACACGTCATCGCCGTGGCCACTGCCGGTGAGGTGGTCGACAAGCTGCGACGCACTACCCCGTGGGTGCAAACAGACGTACCGAGCCTTCTCCGCGAGGTCGCCGGCGGCTACCTGCTCGCCCTGTTCGCTCACGACGCCAGCACCGGAACCGAGCAACCCATCTATAAGGGCGACGAAGGCTATCTCGATTGGATCGAGGTAGGTTGGGCGTCCTTCTGGGAAGGTTTGCGCGAGACCGGCTACAACTTCCGACCGATCGGAGAGCGAACCAGCCAGGTAACGCTGCACGGGACACAGGCCCGTCACGTTCAGCGATGGAACCCGACCACAGGGGAACGCAGTGACGTCGCTGTCACCGTCCACGACGACGGCACCCTCACGATCGACGTGGACTTCCGTGACGGCAGCGTCACGTTGCTCGCCATCGGCGACCAGTTGCCCCCTGCCGACCGTGCGGTTCCGCGTCAAGCTCGGACCGGGTCAAGCATCGCCGTGACCGACTGGACGGTTGAGCCCACCTCGACGCTCGATAACCGGTGGGGCGATTTCGCGAGCCGCGACCGTGAAGGCGTCCTTCCCATCGAAGTGTGGTCTTTCGAAACCGCCGTGGGCGAGTCACTCGACAACGACACCATCTGGCGCCCCGCGGTGGCGACGTTCGGTCCCTTCGGGGAGGTCGCCGGTCCGGTGTCCTCTGAAACGATCCCTGAGTACGCGTGGATGGAGGCGGAATGGTCGTTGTCTCGAGGTATCCGGGACGACGTGATGCATCGCGACAACTTGGGGCCGAAAGGCTACGTGCCGGAAGAGTTCCTCTCCTGGAAAGATGTCGAAGCGGGTGACGTCGTCGCCGCGCGAACTTGGATCGACGTGCCGGACGACAACCACACACTCGTCGTCGGAGTAAACGCCCGCGCGGAGATCCGTATCGATGACATTCGTCACCCGGCCGCAGAAGATGCAGGCTACTGGTCGTCTGTTCCCGTCACGTCCGGGCGGCACCGGGTTGAGTTCCGATTCACTGCTATGGAGCGGGAGCCCGTCCGTGCGAACTTCGCTGTCGTCGGCGATCTGGCCGCATATCAGCGCGCCGAATGGGTCGTTCCGACCGACCTGCCAGTAACGGCCAGTGTTGTCTCGGTGACACGCACCTTCGACCTGGATGCTCAGCCGAAGGACGGGCGAATCCAGGTGGGCGCCGAACAGCCCTGCACCATCTTCATCAACGGGACCGAAGTCGGCAGGCAGAACGCTTTCCACCCCTACGGCGGTCACCGGGAAGCCCGCTTCCACCCGTACGACCTGGCACCCCATCTGCAGATCGGCACCAACATCCTCGAGCTGCGCTCCGTCGACTCCGACCGCCAAGTTGCTGTTGTTGTCGACTCGGTGCCCGCCGCTTTCGGAGGTTTGGACCTTCTCACTGGGCAGGGAGCATGGACCGCAACCCGCGATTCCGTCCCAACGCTGCTTGCGCGCCGCTCCCGCCAGTGGGGTGACCCGCGGCTGCTCTCCCTCGTCCCGCGTCCTCACCCGTTGCCGCAGGCCGGGTGGTTGGAGAAGCCGCCCTACCCAGACGGCGTCGTCGCTAATGTGATCCCCGACCTGAACCCCACAGCTTCAGACCCACGATGGCTTCGCTGCACCCTCCCGATTGGGACGACCAGCATTGAGGTGCCGGCGGACCAGACGTTCACCGCTTTCCTGAACGGCGTCCCCGTTATCGCGAGCGACGGTCGCATCGAGTTGGCTGCACCTGCAGAATTCCAAACGGTCCTCACCCTCCGATTTGACGCGCAGGACGGACGCCGAGGAGGAGCTCTGCTCAGCAACCCGCTGCGCGCGTCCACTGCCGCAACAAGTGCACCGCTGGAGGATTGGACCGAGTTGGGTCTAGGTGCCCTCGCGGGGGAGGTCTGCTACCGTGCCACCCTGCCCGACGTGTCGCTGGGGGAGGGGGAGCGAGTACAGCTCGACCTCGGTCAGGTGCGCGGTTCGGTTGAGGTTCTGATCGACGGTGCAACGGCTGGGCAGCTCGCCTGGGGACCCTATGTTGTCGACATCACCGATCAGATCGGATCGAACAGTGTTGTGGAGGTGCGGGTCCACAACACCCTCGCCGGCTACCTCGATGTTGCATCCCCCACCCCGGGGGTCTTCCCCGGTCAAAAACGGGCCGGACTGTTCGGCCCGGTAAACCTTGTCGTGACCCAGGACACCGTCGGATGAGTTCGCCCGTCACGGTGTCCGCTCCCACGTTCGAGCACCACACAGAAGCCTTCGGCGTCTACGACACCAACCCGCGACTGAGCTGGACTCTGAATGCGCCGCCCGCTTGGCAGCAGAACGCGTATGAGATCGAGATCCAACGTGACGGCGCTACTTGGTCGACCTCGCGTGTCAACTCGTCCGCACAGGTGCTGGTGGACTGGCCGACCGCCGCCCTGACATCCCGAGCGGTTGCCACTGTTCGTGTGCGTGTTTGGGGGAGCGACGACGAACCAAGCGACTGGTCGGCCCCGTCGACCGTCGAAGCTGGCCTGCTGGATCCGACGGACTGGTCCGCGGTCGGAATCGCCGCGCCCTGGGACGAAGACACGTCGATCGACAACCCGCCGCCCCTGCTCCGCGCAGCTTTTTACGTGGGCGGCGACGTGCGCTCGGCTCGCCTCTACGTCACCGCTCACGGCCTCGCTGAAGTCGAAATCAACGGGTCCCGCGCCGGCGACATGGCGCTGCTACCCGGCTGGACCGTGTACCCGCACCGTCTTCGCGTCGCAACCATCGACGTCACCGACTTGGTCCGGTCCGGACCTAACGCGTGGGGTGCGTGGATGGGGGACGGCTGGTACCGGGGACGGCTCGGCTTTGACGGCGGAACACGCAACATCTACGGCGACCGGCTCGGACTTCTCGCGCAACTGGAAGTCACCCTCACCGACGGCCGCACCGAGACGTTCGGGACAGGCGACGACTGGCTCGCGAGCCCGGGTCCGATCACGTTCAGCAGCCTGTATGACGGCGAACGGTATGACTCAACGAGGAGCCGACCCGGATGGTCTGGTGGCTCTGAATTGTTCATCGCGGACGGCTGGGAACCGGTTCGGGTGGTCGAGTTCGACCTCACCACCTTTACCGGGTTTGACGGACCCCCCGTCCGCCGAACAGAAACGATCCACGCCGTCTCAGTCAACGAGCTCGACAACGGAAGGTACCTGCTCGACTTCGGCCAGAACCTCGTGGGGCGCCTGCAGCTCACGGTCGACGCGGCACCTGGCACCCGGATTCGGATGATGCACGCCGAGGTCCTAGAAGACGGACAGCTGTACCGCCGGCCGCTTCGTGAGGCAGCGTCCATCGACGAATACACGACCGCCGGAACCGGAGTCGAAACATGGGAACCCCGGTTCACCATGCACGGCTTCCGATATGCGGAGGTCCAAGGCTGGATCGGCGACAACATCGCCGATCACGTCGTCGCACACGTGTACCACAACGACATGCGCCGCACCGGCTGGTTCGGCAGTTCGAACCCGCTGCTCAACCGTCTCCACGAGAACGTCGTCTGGAGCATGCGCGGCAACTTCGTCGACCTGCCCACCGACTGCCCGCAACGCGACGAACGGCTCGGCTGGACCGGCGACATCCAAGTCTTCGCCCCTACCGCGTCATTCCTTTACGACTGCTCCGGCTTCCTGAGCTCCTGGCTGAAAGACCTCACCGTCGAGCAGCTCGCCGACGGCACCGTCCCCTGGTATGTGCCGGTCATCCCCGGCGGTGACTACTGGACCCCCATCCAACCCGGTGCTGTGTGGGGGGACGCGGCCGTACTCACCCCCTGGACCATCTGGGAACGGTTCGGCGATAAGGGCGTGCTCGCCCGCCAGTACGACAGCGCACGGCGATGGGTCGACCTGGTCGCACAGCTGTCCGGAGACGACCACCTGTGGAACACCGGGATGCAGCTGGGGGACTGGCTCGATCCGGCAGCCCCCCCAGATGACCCCGCCGATGCCCGCACAGACCGATACCTGGTCGCCACTGCCTACGCTGCATGGTCGACGCGCCACCTCAGTCGTATGGCCGAACTTCTGAACAACCCGCACGACGCTGACCGTTACAGCACCCTCGCCAAGACGATCAACGCAGCGTTCATCGACGAGTACGTCAACGAGGACGGCACCCTCACCAGCGACGCACCCACCGCCTACGCATTGGCGATCACGTTCAACCTGCTGCCGGCGGAACTGCGCGCCCGCGCCGGCGATCGGCTCGCCGCATTGGTTGCCGAGGCGGGCTACACCATCCCAACCGGATTTGCCGGAACCAACGTCATCCTGGACGCTCTCAGCGGTACCGGCCACCGCGACGCCGCATTCAAGCTTCTGCTCCAGGAGAACTGCCCGTCCTGGCTATACGCGGTCGTCATGGGAGGCACCACCATCTGGGAACGGTGGGACAGCATGCTCCCGGACGGGAGCATCAACCCGGGCGGGATGACGTCGTTCAACCACTACGCCCTCGGAGCCGTCGCCGACTGGATGCACCGCAGGGTCGCAGGTTTAGAAGCGTTAGAGCCGGGATACCGGACGGTTGGGTTCCGTCCAGAACCCGGTGGACAGCTGACCTTCGCCTATGCGCGCCATCTCTCCCCCTACGGGGAAGTCGGCATCGGATGGGAGATCATCGACGGCACCCTCCACGTCCATCTAACCGTCCCGACAGGGGCCACAGGAATAGCCGAACTTCCCGGACAGGAACCGGTGGTCGTTGACTCAGGAACCCATCATTTGACGGCACCGATCGGGAACACGACCCCACATGTGCAGCCGAGGACCGCATGAACGCGGACATGCTCAGGACTGCTGTCGGCCTCAACTGGGCAGGAACGTACCAGTATCAAGCGGCTGGAATCGCGCACGCAGAATCAATTCCAGAGGTGCAGCGTCTCGTCGCTGACGCAGATCGCATTCGAACGCTCGGTACCCGGCACTCGTTCAATGACCTCGCGGACACCACCGGCACGCTGGTCACGGTCACGTCCATACCTGCCGACGTCGAACTCGACCCGACTGCCCGCACCGTCACTGTCGGTGCCGGCACCCGGTACGGGGTTCTCGCAGACTTCCTCGAAGAACGGGGATGGGCTCTGCACAACATGGGTTCACTCCCACACATCTCCGTCGGCGGAGCCATCTCAACCGGAACTCATGGCTCCGGCAACCGCAACGGGAACCTCTCCACAGCAGTGCGAGCCCTCACCTTCGTCGGCCCGGACGGAGACCTCAGAACCGTTCGAAAGGGAGACCCCGATTTCGGCGGCTCAGTGATCGCTCTTGGAGCGCTTGGTGTGCTGGTGCGAGTCACCCTGGCTATCGAACCGTCATACCTGGTTAGACAAGACGTCTACCGTGGGCTGCACTGGAACGAACTTCTCCCCAACCTGCTTGCTGTGACCGCATCCGGGTACAGCGTCAGCATCTTCACCGACTGGGTTTCCGAGGACAGCCACGTGTGGGTGAAACAGCGGGTGGACTCCGTGGACGTCATGCCGGCCCCCGATCTGTTCGGCGCCACACTCGACCATCCGTCTAGCCCGCCCCTCACTGATGCACTCGACAGCAACCTGACGGAATTCGGCATCGCCGGGCCGTGGGCACATCGACTGCCTCACTTCCGGCTGGACGCCACCCCCAGCGTCGGCTCGGAAATCCAGACCGAATACTTCGTCGACCTGGACATAGCAGCCGCCGCCCTCCAAGCGCTGCGGCCGCTGGGCGGCCAGATGAAACCGCACCTTGTCGGCACGGAACTACGCACAACAGCCGCAGACGAGCTCTGGCTGAGCCCGGCCCACCGGCAGCCCGTCCTCGGCATCCACTTCACCTGGCATAACCACCCGGACGCAGTCGCGAAACTCCTCCCACAGATCGAACAGGCTCTCGTGCTGTACGGCGGGCGAACCCACTGGGGAAAACTGCACCACCAGACCGCCGGCTCTCTCATCCCGCTGTACGAACGCATCGATGACATGTGGGACCTCATAGCCCGCACCGACCCCGGCGGGAAGTTCACCAACGACCACCTCGACCGGGTCCTCCGGCCGCGGTAGCGAAACCTCGTACGCCACTCCGAAAGGAACCACTCGTGAGCCTCTTCCCAGACACCCTCGCCCTGCTCGAGCAGCAGGCGATCGAGCTGCCCTCGTGGGCGTTCGGCAACTCCGGCACCCGTTTCAAGGTGTTCACGACACCCGGCACCCCGCGCACGCCCGAGGAGAAGATCGCGGACGCCGCGACGGTAAACCGCTTCACGGCGCTCGCCCCGAAGGTCGCGCTGCACATCCCGTGGGACAAGGTCGACGACTACGCGGCGCTGCGCGCCTTCGCCGAGGACCACGGAGTCGCGCTCGGCACCGTGAACTCGAACACCTTCCAGGACAACGACTACAAGTTCGGCTCCCTCACGCACGTCGACCCGGCCATCCGCCAGAAGGCCATCGACCACCACTACGAGTGCATCGACATCATGCACTCGACGGGCTCGCAGGACCTCAAGATCTGGCTCGCCGACGGCACCAACTACCCGGGCCAGGGCGACCTGCGCGGCCGCCAGGACCGCCTGAACGACTCACTGCGCCAGATCTACGACCGCCTCGGCGACGAGCACCGCCTGGTGCTGGAGTACAAGTTCTTCGAGCCGGCTTTCTACCACACGGATGTTCCCGACTGGGGTACCAGCTACGCCCAGGTCGCGACCCTCGGCGACAAGGCGATGGTGTGCCTCGACACCGGCCACCACGCTCCCGGCACCAACATCGAGTTCATCGTCATGCAGCTGCTGCGCCTCGGCAAGCTCGGCTCCTTCGACTTCAACTCGCGCTTCTACGCCGACGACGACCTCATCGTGGGCGCTGCCGACCCGTTCCAGCTGTTCCGCATCATCTACGAGGTCGTGCGCGGAGGCGGCTACGGACCCGACTCCCCCGTGGCCTTCATGCTCGACCAGTGCCACAACGTCGAGGACAAGATCCCGGGCCAGATCCGCTCAGTACTGAACGTGCAGGAGATGACGGCCCGAGCGCTGCTCGTCGACAGCGCCGCCCTCACGGCAGCCCAGGAGGCGCACGACGTGCTCGGCGCCAACGGCATCCTGATGGACGCCTTCTACACGGATGTACGTCCCGACCTCGCCGCCTGGCGTGAGAGCCGCGGCCTCGCGGGCGACCCGATGGCCGCCTACGCGGCATCCGGCTACCAGCAGCGGATCGCCGAGGACCGCGCCGGAGGAACCCAGCTCAGCTGGGGCGCCTGACCCTCCCCACACTCTTGACACAAAGGAACGAAGAATGAGCACCACCGATATCGCCAAGCTTCTCTCGCCCAAGCTCCGCCGACAGACCCGAGTGGGCCTGGTTGCCGGCGGGCTGGGAACATACTGGCCCCAGTTCCCCGGACTACTTCCGCAACTCCAGGAATCTGCCAGTTACGTATCCAACCGGTTCCAAGACATGGACGCGCAAGTGATCGACGTGGGATTCATCTCCGACGCACAAGAGGGCGACATCGCCGCCGAGAAACTCCGGGTCGCCGACTGCGACCTGATTGTCATGTTCCTCACCACCTACCTGACCAGCTCCATGGTGCTTCCCATCGCCCAACGAACCAACACGCCCGTCCTCGTCATCGACCTCCAGCCGACCGAGAAGATGGACCATGCCAGCTTCGACACCGGCCTCTGGCTCGCATACTGCGGACAGTGCCCGGTGCCAGAGGTCGGCAACGTGTTCCGCCGTGCCGGTATCCCGTTCCGATCAGTCTCCGGCTGGTTGAGACAGGAGACCGCCTGGGCTCGCATCGAACAGTGGATACACGCTGCCCACGTGCGTGCTGCCCTTCGCCACGCCCGCCACGGACTGATGGGGCACGTCTATCCGGGCATGCTGGACGTATCCACCGACCTCACTCTGCTGCCCACAACGTTCGGATCTCACGTCGAAGTACTCGAGTTCGACGACCTCCGAGTGCTCGTCGACGAAGTCTCCGAGCGAGAGACCGCGGAACGCATGGACCTCGCGCGTAAGATCTTCACCCTCGACGCAACAGTCAAAGAGGAAGACTTCGCCTGGGGTGCCCGAGTTTCCGTCGCGCTGGACCGCCTTGTCGACGAATTCGAACTGGACTCGTTGGCGTACTACCACCGCGGACGAAACGGCGAACAACATGAACGCCTGGGCGCCGGAATGATCCTCGGCGCATCGCTACTCACCGCACGAGGTATCCCCGCCACCGGAGAGTACGAACTGCGAACCACCGTCGCCCAACTCGCCACCCAAGTCGTCGGTGCAGGGGGCTCCTTCTGCGAAATCCAAGCCCTCAACTTCGACGACAACGTGGTCGAGATGGGCCACGACGGTCCAGCCCACCTCGCAGTCTCTGCCGGCGCGCCGCTTCTGCGAGGCCTCGGCGTCTACCACGGCAAACGCGGCTGGGGCGTATCAGTCGAGTTTGATGTCCAGCACGGCCCGGTTACCCTGCTCGGATTAGGGCAGGACCGGGACGGAGCTCTGGCGTTCGTGGCTTCGGAAGGTGCTGTCGTGCCCGGACCGCTCCTCGAAATCGGTAACACCACCTCGCGGGTCGATTTCGGCCGCGACCCGGGGGAGTGGGTTGACGACTGGAGTTCCACGGGAATCGGCCACCACTGGTCGCTGTCCATCGGTCACCGGGCCGCCGACTACAAAGCTGCTGCGTCACTGCTCGGCATCGAGTTCCGTCTCGTGTAACTCCGCCGGGCGTCCTCTTCATGAGAGGGCGCCCAGCGGTTGGCGCGCCCGGTACCGCGGCGGGCGGGGAAATGGGTGCTGCTATCGGCCTTGGGCGAGAGCTAGATCCCGTCCGATAGTGCTTTCCCGTCCAACCAGAGTGGGTTCGAACACCTCGGTTCGGTGGACGTGATCGTCGCCGTTCTCGATCTCTTCGAAAAGCAATGCGGAGGCGGCCACGCCCATCTCCCTGCCAGGTGGAACAACCGTGGTCAACGCGATCGGGCCGCTCACGACCGACCTGTTATTCTCGCAGCCGATCACCGCCACGTCCTCAGGAACGCGAAGTGAGCTGCCGGCAAGGAGTCCGGTGATGAACCCATGCGCGATGTCGTCCGTCACGCAGACGACGCCGTCGGGTCGGTCTGCAGAAGCTAGAGCCAGGTAATCCTCGGCGTAGGCGGCACCGTCCGCGGCCAGAAGGCCCGCCGTGTCCACTTCCGTCAACGTCACGGCGGGACCGGCTTCTTCGACGGCACGCCTCATACCCACTCGGCGTGCGTGAACCGGTTGGTAGCTGTCGTGACCGGCGACGTACGCCAGATGAGTTCGTCCGAGTTCTATGAGGTGCGCGGCAGCCAAATAGCCGACCATCTCGTTGTCAACGAGTACCGCGCAGCACTTATCGTCGTTGGGGTCATAATTCAGGAGCACAATCTGCCGACCATGTGAACGCATGCGTTTCACGCCGTCCGAGGAGTCTTCCATCGGGGCAAGCAGGAGCCCGGCGACCCGTGTCTCATCGAACAGGTCCAGGTAAGAGTTCTGCTGACCAAGGTCACACTCTGCGTTCCCCAACAGCATGGAACGACCCGCATCCTTTGCGCGGTCCTGAGCTCCATGGATCATGTCGATGAAGAGCGAATTCTCGATGTCGGCGACAACGAACCCGATGCTTTCGCTCTGCCCCGCCGCCAGAGCCCGGGCTGCATCGTTGCGCACATACCCCAGCTCATTAATCGCAGCTCGAACCCGCTCAACCTTTGACGGAATTACCCGCTCCGGATAGTTCAGCACGTTAGATACAGTCCCGCGCGATACGCCAGCCAAACGAGCGACGTCTTCGACGCTTGGGTTCGGGCCCGCTTTCGGTCCCGCCTTTACGACCCGCATGTTTCCCCCGGACAAATGGAGCGATTCAATGAAGCGACTATATGACATACCCCGCGACGTTCGAGGGGGCGACCGCTTGGAAACCGAGCGCCAGTCCGTGCGGTTGCCGACCCTCACGATCGCTGGCGGCCGTCTACCCCACGTCAGCCTATCCCGATCCTTTGAGCGCTCCAAGAAAAGCTTGTTTGAGCGCTCCAATTAATGGGAAGATCCACAAGGTTCACCGAGAACCGGGCCGACGAGTCCGGGGGAGCATTCGTCCAGGCTGGCCCACAATCAGACAAAGGAGTCTCGTATGAAGCACGCCTTCGCATCGCCGGCATCGTCCATGAGGACGATGTCGCGTCGCAGGTTGTTCCTGGCGGCGATGGTCACCGCAATCCTCACCGTCCTGGGTATCGCTATCGCACCACCAGCATCAGCTCTGTCCGGCGACATCCGAATGCATGACCCAAGCGTGATCAAAGTAGGGAGCTGTTACTACGGCTTCTCGACAGGATTCGAAAATGATCCACTGAATCCGAGCGGATCGATCACGATCCGGAAGACGTGCGGAGGCACAGCTGCTTCAGGGTGGACGAAAGTGGGCAACGTGTGGAGTAGCACTCCCGCCTGGATTGTGACCCGACTCGGCCAGAATCCACCGAACATCTGGGCTCCGGAGATCCGCTACTTCAATAACAAGTACTACCTCTACTACGCGGCTTCCATTTGGAGCAATAACCAGGTCGCAGCAACCGGTGTCGCCACGGCTACCAACATCGAAGGGCCGTGGACCGATCAGGGCATGGTGACGGACGTCAACTACCCGATCGACCCGAACGTGGACTGGGGGCCCAACAACACCATGTACATTTCGTGGGGTTCATGGGGCGGGACCTACATGCACGTGCTGAACAACACCACAGGCAAGCTGTCAACCACGAACAACAACCTATGGAAGATCGCCTCAGGGATCGAGAATCCGTCCATCATCCTCAACGGCGGCTACTACTACCTGTTCGGTTCCAAAGGCAGCTGCTGCAGCGGCGTGAACAGCACCTACTACACCGTCGTTGGTCGATCCACCTCGATCACCGGCCCGTACGTCGATAAGAACGGCACAGCGATGACGGCCGGCGGCGGGAGCACCGTCCTGACGGGAGCGAGCCCGAAAGTTGCGGCAGGCGGAGGCGACGCCTACGACGACGGCGCGCTCAAGTACTTCGCCTACCACTACTACGACGCGAACCAGTCGGGACGCGAGACTCTTGACATCCGTCAGGTGACCTTCAGCAACGGCTGGCCGGTCATGGGTTCGCCGCTTAGCTGACGGCTCGACTCCGTGTCGGTCTGAGCGAAGCCGGGGTGTCTTACGTCCGTGGCGTGATACACCCCGGCTTCTACTGGCCGCGACCACGATCCGTCATCGTGGCCGGGTGGGTGAGATTGATGACGCGAGGGTGCCGAACCAAGGCTAGGCGCTGTCGCCGACCGCAGCGAGCGGCGCTGTGGCTCGGGACACTCGACAAGGGAACGAGAATGACGGTCCTACCGGGTTCCGGCTTGGGCAGGGCTCCGCTTTCGTGTCCAGCCTGCCCCTCAGAAAGCTGAAACGTCTGTGCAACTGCGACGTCGACGTGACCGGCGGCGATCAGGGTGGCGAGTTTCGCGAGTCTCTCGCTGCGAGCTCACGACGAGGAAGACTGCGCCGATTCCGCGATTGACAGCTATGACTTGGTCCGGAGGCTCCTGGAACACGATGAGGCGTCCGCCCGGGGGGGGCGACCGAGGCGTACATCCACTCCGGCACATCCCCACCCACCGCGTCGATCGCGACATCGAAGGGTTGAAGAGGGCGCTACTCTGAGCTCCGAGCACCCACGACGACATGGTCGTAGGCCCGGGCATTCTGAATCAGATGGAGCAGCACTCACCTCGAATAAGCTCGACACCTGCCGGGAGCTGAGCATCGCAGTGAAGAAGACCCGCCCCCAACCGTCTATAAACTGACGGGAAGATCGAACGCTTCCATCGCGCTCTCGCCGAACGGTGGGCCTACAGACGCTTCTACGCCTCCGAGTCGGCCTGCCGCAAAGCGTTGCCCGCCTGGCTCCATGAAACAATCCACGCCCCCGGCCATCGGAGGCAAACCACCCAACAGCCGGTTAGCCAACCTCCCTGGGCAGTACAGCTAGACAGTCCTCGCACCTTATCGGCCAGATACGCTCACCGACCGCACGTCTTTGGCGATACGCCTTAGCCGACTGGAGCTAGCAGCGCGGGAACGCCACGGTGGCGCTGCAACATTCGCAAAGCGAGGAAGGCGGCGGCCGCGGCCAATGTCACGATTGCTAGCGCGCCGAAGTATGAGGCGTCGTTCTTTCCTGGCAGGTAGATCTGCGCGATCACTCCGGCCAGAGAAGTTCCGATTGCAGCGCTCAGATAGTGAAGCGAGAGCATCTGAGCCTTGAATGCTGTCGGCGCGACCTCGGTCGCCATGGAGATGCCAGTGGGTGACACGATGGCGTCCGTGGCGCCGAACGCGAAGACAATCAACACGACTAGCCACAGGGGTGACGAAGCGCTCACGGCCGCTGAAACAGCAAGCGCCAGGATCGCGATTCCCGTTATCGCGAGACCGATCGCGAACTTGGTCTCCGGTGAAGGCTGGCGCGTCCCGAGGCGTGACCACAAGTACACGAGGTAGAAGCCAAGCACGATGGTGCAAAACGGCGCCGCGGTGAGAAGCGAGGATGCGGGCACTTCGATCCCGAAGATGCGGCGGTCTGTTCCGGCCTCGGAATGGATTGCGATCGTAGTCAGCAGCTGCTGATAGAGAAGGCAAAAGAGCAATGTGCCCAGAAAAGCGGGAAGGTACCGACGGACGCGAACGCGTTCAGTGCGCTGAACCTTTGCCGACACGAAGATTCGGATGAAGTAGCCGCCGGCGGCGATAGTCGCGATCCCGGCGACCACCGCTGCGGGATTCAGCCCCAGTGGAATACCGACGACGAGCACACCGGCGAGAAGGGCAGCGCCTATTAACGCGATGGCCGCAAGCCGGGTAAGGGCGGAGCGTGAGATGGGGTCGGTTGGTCCGGGAGCGGCCTGGTGCGGTGCCTGGCGGTTCGGCCAGTAGACGAGCGATCCGATGATGAGAGTGATGGCCGCGAATCCGAAGCCTACGTGGAATCCAAACGCGGCCTGCAGCGGCCCGGTAGCAGCCACGCCGATGAGAATTCCTAGCGTGCTCCCCAGGTAGTAGAGGGTGAAACCAGAATCGCGCTTGCGCTCATCCCCTTCCAGCAGGCGGCCGACCACAACCCCAGAATTCAGTCCCATCGAAGCGCTGCCGATCGCAACGCACACGAGTCCGATCACCAAGCCGGTTACTCCTGGTTGATTTGCTGCTCGACCCAGTCGACCCGAAGCAGTGGAACGCCTATGCATACGCAGGAAACAACCCACTCACATATTCGGACGCGTCCGGGATGCTCATGCTCGGCGGAACAGATAACAGCGGATACAACCAACGCAACGGCAAGTCCAGTAGCCAGGGCGCATCGTATTCGGCTGACCAGCTTCGTCACGATGCATTTGACAGACTCGCTGGGCTCCTCGCAGATACTGGAGGTGCCTGTTCGCGCCTAATGGCAACAACAGCTTCCGTTTCGTGCGGAACGCAAAGAGACTACTCCGCTGAACTCAAGTTCGTGAGCGACACAGCAGTACTGACCGGTGCCTCGCTTCTTGAAATGATCGGAACGTATCCCCTCGCCAGTGGTTTCGGCGGGCTTAGCCAGACTCTAGGTGGGCGAGCAGCAAAGGAAGGCGCAGGAGCGGCAGCCACTCTTATGGGCAAGTCGCTCGCGACTGGTACGGGGAAGGCGGTCTTCTGGTCGGGGCTTGGCCGCGACGGCGCGGATGTGGCAGCGGACTGGGCCGCCAAGAACGGCGGTGCGACACTTGAGAGCACTCTGACCGCACGGGGGGTGGGGATACCAATGTGGGACGCAGCCAACCCAGCGGCCGTGGCCGCATGGGAAGATGCGTCGGCACAGTTTGCCAACGGCGCAAGCGGCAACGTTCGTGTTCTATTAGGTGACAGTGTCAACCCGACCGGCGTTTGGACAACTGTTGAGTTCCCGGCGCTCAAAGCGAACGCGAACGTAACCTCCATTACGTCCATTAATCCCCAGACAGGGATTTCATCGATGATCTGGAAGCAATGATGGACTCTATGACACTGACTCGAGCAATCATCCTCTGGACAGGATGGGGACGAACTGCATGGCCGACTCGCGACGAGTCGCTTCTGGTGAAGGAGTTTGGGCCGGTCGAGGCTTCGCGTGTGCTCCCAGAGATCCGTCGGCTGGAAGATGATTTCTATAGTTCCGACGCGAGCCGTGTCGCTCCCGATCTTGTCTCGATGGGCAGGCAGGCTGCCTCAGAATTTCGGTCCGCGCACCCTGAAATCGGCGAGGAGGCTGTGCAAGCGTTCGCATGGAGCTACACGTTTGACTTCAGGTAGGTCATGACTTCGGCTGGACCAGCTCACTCCAGGACTGCTGCAACTCCGATTGACTCGGTGACCTTCCCCGTAGTTCAGGTACGCACCTTCTGGTGTGTGGTTTCGGCCCTACTGAGAGACTCCTCCGGCTAGGCCACAACCATTCCCTCCCGAGTTCCAGATCCGCGCTGTCGCGCGCGTCCGGATGGGGAGAGTGCCTCGGCGGATTTACACGACCGGCGAAGGGTAAACAAGTCGCGGGCATCGGGCTGCCAAACCCGAATCGATGCCGTACCCGTACGAACGCGACCTCCGATTACGTCGAGATGTTCTACACCTGGCAACTCCGCCATCCGCAGCTCGGCCATTGCCCCTGATGGAACACTAGCTACGATCCCAACACACACCCCCGGCCCGGAACTTGCACAGCCGAATCGGTGACCAGAGGGCGGGACAGAACAAGTGGCCAACCGAAGCGGCGGCAAAGGCGACGGGCGCCGCCGTTCAGCACGCACCATCCGCCAAGCCAGCGCTGGGTTACAGACGTTCGTGAGGGGATTATTCTGAAAACAGCTGGGGTAGAAAATGCCCGAAGGCGTTCGCGATGCGCATCAAATCACGGCTTAGAACGGCCCGCCACCGGGCATCCGCCTTGGTAAGCCAGTTCTCTCCGTATTGGCTTGCTGAAGCGGGTGCCCTTTTCCTGTTTTCGGGGCCGAAAGGACCCGACCTCGCAGGTGCTCGTCGTGGAGAGCTCGACGAGGATCAGGTCGTCTCGCGCACGATGACCGTAGCGGATGGGCCAGCGTTGCCCTCGTCCGCGAGGCTGAGCAGTGCGCGCGCCTCACGGCGACCGAACATCCGGCCGTCGATTCGTACAGTGGACAGTGCGGGCCGCCAGGTCGCCCCGACTCGACTGTCGTCGAAGCCGATGACGGCGAGATCGCGGGGTGCGGTCAGTCCGAGATCGACGAGGCTGGCCAGAACGCGGAGCGCGACCTCGTCGTCGAACGCGGCGACCGCCGTCGTGGCAGGGTGCTCGCGGCGCAGTGCGGCGACGACGGCCCGAGCATCCTCGGCGGTGTCTGGAACGACGATGGTCAGCACGTCATCGAGTCCGAGCCGTCTGCCGGCTTCCTCGGCGAACCGCCGGCGCAGGGAGACCAGGCCGTCGGTGCCGATCTCGGCCGGAACGGCGAACGCGATCGAGCGGTGACCGCGCTCGGCAAGGTGGGCGAGCTGGGCGAGGGTGTGTGCGGCGAGCCCATCGACCCAGCCCCCGTCTTCGACATCGGACGGAGCCGCGTAGATCTTCGCCAGGTCGATGACCGCACGGGGGCGCAGATCCCGCACGATGTCGTCGTGGCCGGTTTCGTTCGACGCGCCGGGATAGACGAGCAGGCCGTAACCATGGGTCTGAAGCTCGTCGCCCATTCCCATGATGAAGCCCTCGAGGCTGCGTCCTCCGCGCATTCGTCCGATCGCCAGCAGGACGAGGCGGCTGCGCCCCTCGCGGAGCGCCCGGGCGACTCCGTGTGGCTGATAGCCGAGTGCCGCCGCTGCGGCGCGCACCCGCTCCCGTGTCGCCGGAGGGAGAGTCTGGCCGGGCGTCTCGTTCAGCACGAAGCTCACCGTCGCCGTTGAAACGCCGCTCGCGCGCGCCACGTCCTTCAGCGTCGCGCGTCGTTCCGGCATGCCGTTCCCCGTTCTCTCAGACAAGCAGGTTATCGTGAACTAATTCGATTTAGTGCAACTCGGATGCGGCCCGGGCACCGTTGTCGTCAAGCCCGAGAAGACACCTACGAGGAGAACCGCTATGAAGTCAGTCCACGTCACCGCTCCCGACACCGAAGCCTGGGTCGAGATCGACACCCCCGCGATCGGCGCGTCCGACGTGCTGCTGAAGATCAAGGCATGCGGCATCTGCGGCTCCGATGCGATGTACTCCCACAACGGCGGCATCCCGCCCCGCCTGGGTGCAACACCGCTCGGGCACGAACCGGCCGCGGAGGTCATCGAGGTCGGGCCGGATGTTGCAGGCTTCACTGTCGGCGACCACGTCGTGATCGACACCATGGCCTTCAGCGACGGGCTGCTCGGCTCGGGTGGCGAGCAGGGCGGGTTCTCGGAGTTCGTCGTTGTGCGCGACGCCGTGGCCGGCCGTCAGCTGCGTGTCATCCCGAACCACATCCCGTGGCACGTCGCTGCACTGAACGAGCCCATGGCGGTCGCCTATCACGCGGTGAACCGCACCGATCCGAAGCCCGGTGACAAGGTCGTCGTGTTCGGCGCCGGACCCATCGGACTCGGTGCGGTGCTCGGTTACCGCCGCCGCGGTGTGTCGCACATCGTCGTCGTCGACATCATCCCCAGCCGCCTCGAGAAGGCCCTCGAGATCGGCGCCGACGCTGTCATCAACTCCGCCGAGGAGGATGTCGCTGCCCGCCTGGTCGAACTTCACGGCGACGGAGCAACGCGGATGAACCGCGGCATCCGTCCCGGCACCGACATCTTCCTCGACGCGGCCGGTGTCGCGGTCATCCCGCAGACGGTGACGCGGATCGCCAAGCACGGCGCCACACTCGGAATCGTCGCGGTGCACAAGAAGCCCGTCGAGCTCGACTTCGGCGGCATCCTCACCAGCGAACTGAACATCGTCTGGTCGATGGGATACCCGACCGAGATCTTCGAGGTGACCGACGACATCATCGAGAACTGGGAGAAGTACGCCCTCATCGTGAGCCACACGTTCCCGTTCGACCAGACGCTCGAGGCCCTGGAGCTCGCGAAGACGCCGGGCGCCGCAGACAAGATCGTCGTCACCTTCGACTGATCCCACGCAGCCGTGCCATCGGCGCGGCGCATCTGCGTGGCCGTCGGGAGCGAACTGGGCGAAGATGAGGCGGTGACGACTTCCGGGAGCACTCCGGCCGGCAGCGGGCGGCGAAGGCCGTGGTGGCTGGCGACGATGGACGAGCGCTCGTTCTTCTACGCCGGCGTCTCCGCTCTGTTCAATCTGCTGTTCGCGGTCGGCAAGCTCGTGCTGTTCCTGGTCGAGCCGAATCTCTTCCTCCTCGCCAACGTCCTCTTCTCGCTCGGGATCGGCATTGCGAAGGCGACTGCTGTGGCCGCCTATCGGCGGGCGCGGTCATCGGAACACGCGGCCGCCCCGTCGACGGTCGAGCAGTACCGGGCGGCCACGAGGATAGGGATCGTGCTCTCTGCGGCAGCGGCACTCTACGTCGGTCTCTGTCTGCCCCTTCTCACGGGCGCAACGGTGTCGGTCGACTTCGAACCGCTCGTCGCGGAGATCCTCGCTCTGATCGCGTTCGTAGAGCTCGGCTTCGCGATCACTGCAGCCATTCGGATGCGGCGCTCGAAGCAGCCGCTCGTGAGAAGCATTCGTGTGGTCAACGTCGGCAGCGGGCTCGTCCTGATCGTGCTCGCTCAGGCTGCGATCCTGTCCTTCGCCACCACGGTCGAATCGTCGTGGGGCGTCGGCATCAGCGCTCTACTCTTCGGCGGGACGACTGTGCTCGGCGGACTGTTCCTCGCCGTCCACTCAGCGAGGCGCGCTCGAGCCCTGCGCCCGGGATCAGATGGCCCGGAGGCTCGGTCCATCTCCTGAGTTCTCGCGAGCCAACCCGTCGAGGAGGATCCGGCTGACGACGGAAGCGCGTTGCGCGATTCCGTCGTCTCGCGTCACGATGGCGTAGATGAGCGTGCCCAGCAGGACGTCGGCCGTGGCATCCACGTCCGCGTCTGTGCGGATGCGTCCGGCCGCAATGCCCGCGCGGAGAGATGTCGCGATCGCGGCTCGGAGAGGATCCGAGAACCGGAGGGAGAGCTGCTCGGCGGCGGCGGCGTCACTCGTGGCTGCAGCCGTCAGGGCACGAAGCAGCGGTGCGGCGTCGGCTGAAGCGATCACACTGTGCGATGCGTCGAGCCACTCGCGGAGATCGTCGGCGGGATCCCCGGTCGCGGGCATCGTGATGAGCGGGAGCTCGACGAGCCCGTCGAGGACGCACTCGGTGGCTATGGCCGCCTTCGCCGACCACCAGCGATAGACGGTCTGGCGTCCGACCCCGGCGCGCGTCGCGATGTCGGCGATCGTGAGCCGGTCATAGCCGACCTCGCGGAGAAGGTCGCGTGTCGCCGCCAGGATCGCCGCCCGTGCTCGGTCGCTCCGAGGGCGGCCGCGCCTCGGCTCGACGTCATCCATGGAGCCAGACTACAATCGATATACGAGGCATGATGCCTCGAAATGCGTGGCCAACCAAGGAGGCATCATGCCCGACGTTCTTGTCGTGATCGGCGCTGGAGGGATGGGGGAGACGATCGCCCGTCGTCTCGCACCCGGAAAGCTGACCCTTCTGGCTGATTTCAACACCGACCTGCTCGCACGCGTATCCGATTCGATGACGACCGACGGATTCACGGTTGAGACGGCGCAGGTCGATGTCTCCTCGCGCGAGTCCGTGGAGGCGCTCGCCCGCCGCGCCCACGAGGCCGGTTCGGTGTCCCAGATGGTCCACACGGCAGGAGTCTCGCCGACGCAGGCGCCTCTGGAGGCCGTGCTCAAGGTCGATCTGCTGGGCGTGGCGCTCATGATCGAGGCATTCGGCGCGGTCATCGCTCCGGGTGGTTCCGGTGTCGTGATCTCGAGCTCGTCGAGCTACCTCACCCCGAACTTCACGCCCGACCAGGCGCAGGCCATCCGCAGCTCCACGCCGGAAGGTCTTCTCGAGCTGCCGTTCTTTGCCCCCGAGGTCCTCGGCCACGCGGGTATCGCCTATGGTCTGTCCAAGCAGGCCAATCGCATCCAGGTGCAGGCCGCGAGCGGCTCGTGGGGCGCGCGCGGGGCTCGGATCAACAGCGTCAGCCCTGGCGTGATCTCCACTGCGATGGGTCGGCTCGAGCTGGAGAGTCCCTCGGGGGCGTTCATGCGCGCGATGGTCGAGAACTCCGGCAGTGGCCGCATCGGCACGCCGAGCGACATCGCCGACGCCGTCACCTTCCTCGTCGGTCCCCAGGCGACCTACATCACGGGCATCGACCTGCTCGTCGACGGCGGCAACGTCGCGGCTGTCGTCTCCGGTCGAGTCCCCCTGCCGACCCGATGATCGACATCGACGCCGTCGCGGCCCTCCTGGTCGTCGATCTGCAGACCCTCACGCTCGCAAACGCCCGAGTCGTCCCCGCAGCGGACCTCCTCCAGCGGACCAATGAGCTCGCGGAGGCCTTCCGGGCACGCGGACTCCCGGTCGTCATCGGCACGTCGACAGGCACGCCGGCCGGCCGCAACGCCTATGGCGCCGGCGGGCGGCAGTGGCCTGCCGAGGCGCTGGCGGCACCACCGGAGCTGAGCCTCGCCGACGACGACGTCAGGGTGTCCCGTTCAGCACTGAGCCTCTTCGCCGGCACCGACCTCGAAACCATGCTGCGCGCCAATCATGTGACTCAGGTCGTGCTCGTCGGCCTTGCGACATCGTTCGGGGTCGAGTCGACCGCACGGGCTGCGTACGACCTGGGCTTCAACGTCGTGGTGGTGGTCGACGCAGTCTCCGACATGCGCGCCGAGACCCACGAGAACGCACTAGCGAACGTCTTCCCCGTGATCGGCGCCGTGGCGACCACGGGCGAGGTGCTCGAGGCTCTTCCGCCGCTCCGCTGAACACTGGGGGACCAAGTTTCAGTGTGAAGGCGGTGCTCCGGGATTCGGAGCACCGCCTTCGTTCGTCGTATTGCGTCGTCTACTCGACCGATGTGGTCGACGTTGATGCGCCGCCATCGACGGGGATGATCGCCCCAGTGATGAAGGAGGCAGCGTCCGAGAGCAGGAACACGACGGGCGCGGCGATCTCTTCCGGCTCGGCGAGGCGCTTGACCACCTGCCCGGCAGTGACGGGCCCGATGTATTCGTCCGGCAGGTCCTTCGTGAGACCTGTACGGACCACCCCGGGACAGACGGCGTTCACGCGGATCCCGTAGCGGCCGTACTCGAGTGCCGCGCTCTTGGTGTAGCCGATGACGCCGTGCTTGGCGGCCGCGTACGGTGCGGTGAGCGGAGACGGGAACAGCCCCGCGAGGGATGCTGTGTTGACGATGGAGCCGCCGCCATGCTCCTTCATGTACCGCAGTTCGTGCTTGAGGCAGAAGTACGGACCCTCGAGGTAGAGCTTGATCGCCCAGGCGTTCAAGTCGCTCTCGTAGTCGGCGAGCTCGTGCATCGGGATGCTGCCCGCCGCATTGTTGTGTGCGAAGTCGAGCGAGCCGAACTTCTCGACGACAAAGGCGACGAGTGCGGCGACGGATGCCTCATCGGTGATGTCGGTGTGCTGGAAGGCCGCGGTGCCTCCGGTCGCCTCGATGAGCCGGACGGTCTCGAGGCCGGCCTCGTCGGCGATGTCGGCGATCACGACCTTGCCGCCGCGAGCGGCGATCTCGATCGCGGTCGCGCGTCCGATGCCGCTGCCGGCGCCGGTAACGAGGCCGGCCTTGCCGTCGAATGATGCAGTCATGGGGTCAATCCGTTCGATGAAGAGTCGTTGAGGGTGTGTTGGTGCGTGGGCGAGCGCCGGGCCGATGCCCCTGTCGGAGTACCGGCCCGGCGCTGCGTGTTCTGATGCGGTTCAGTACAACAGCAGTGGGTTGATGAGAACGCCCGTCGACCTGTGGATGGCGGTCGGCGCGGCGACGATGAGGCCCGTCGACACGCCTGCTGCCCGCAATTGCTCGACGGCAGGGCCGAGTAGGCAGTTGTCGACCAGGCACAGGCCGATCGCGTAGATCAGGTTGTGCACTTCGAGCGAGCCGACGGCATTGTTGCGGGCGTCGTGGAAGTCCCAGAGCACGAGACCCGGCTCCTTCGCGGCGATCCATTCCGCGCCATCCGCGCCGATACCCGGGCGGGCGACTGCGGCCGCTCCACTCGGATACACGTTGCCCGCGGCCTCGTACCGGTCCCGTCCCTGGTAGATGACGAGGGCGTCGCCAGGCTGGACGTCCACACCGGTGACCGCGAGGGCGGCGTCGAGTTCCGCCGCTGTGACCGGACTCTCCGCCGTGACCCAGTCGGTGCCACGGATGGCGGTGATGTCGAGCAGGACGGCGCGGGTGGCGATGCCGTGCTGCGCCCAGTTGACCATCGTGTCCTCGTCGGTCCGCGAGGCTGAGGCCGGAATCGGTCCGTGCCACGAGGCATCCGCGCCGATGTGGGCGAGTCCGTCGAGGTGGGTGTTGTGTACGCCATGAGCGTCGTATCGGATGACGTCTCCGCCGTGCACGTGCCGGCCGTAGATGCCGACGCCGACCTCGAGCTCGACGCTCCCGTGGCCCTCTGGCAGGTCCGTCATCCCCAGCTTCTGCCACTGGGCCTTCTCGGCCTCGGCGATCAGGCGACCGTTCGCAAGTCGATCGGGCCGGGTCTCCACTTCCCGCTCCAGCGAGATCGCGCGGCCCAGCCGAACCTCGGCGATGCCGCGCAGTCGGGCGGCCTCGGTGATGAGGGCGACCGAGCCGCGGCACTGCACGCCGGGGGTGTGGCGCGCTGCCTCGTGTTCGTCCGCGATGCTGCGAAGCCACGGGTCCAGCGGATCCGGGCCGACCTTCTCGGGGGCCACCTGCTCCATCGTCACTTGCTGCTCCACTTCTCGGTTCGCTCGGTCCGAGCTTCGTTCGTCGATGTCATCAGGACGCCTCCAGGATCGAGAGGGACCTGCTCGGACAGATGTTCACGGCCTGCCGCGCGAGAGCGATCTCGCCCTCGGCTGCGGGCTGCTTGAGTACCAGCACGAGACCGTCGTCGTCCTGGTCGAAGGCGTCGGGATCGGTGAAGACGCATTGCCCCGACCCGATGCATGTCGCTTGTCGGGCGACTATCTGCACGTTCACCAGGCCACCGGGAGCTGGTAGACGCCGTAGTTGGGCCCGAACTCCTTGAAGGGGATCTCACCGAACGGGACCGCGAGGCGAAGGGTGGGGAGACGGCGGACCACGGCGGACAGCACGACCTCCAGTTCGAGTCGTGCGAGGTTCTGGCCGAGGCACTGGTGCGGGCCGAAGCCGAACGCGAGGTGGTTGCGGGCACCGCGGGTGAAGTCGATCGCGTTGGGCTCGGGGAAGACGTCGGGGTCGCGGTTCGCCACGTTGGCGAAAGCGTAGACGGCCTCACCGGCGTGGATCATTGTGCCGGCGACCTCGATGTCGGCCGTTGCGAGGCGCTGATGGCCGACGTCCGCGATGGTGAAGTAGCGCAGTAGCTCCTCCACGGCGCCGGGGACGAGCGAAGGATCGTCGCGCAGCTGCTGGAGGAGTTCGGGCTTGTCGAGCAGCGCCGCGACCGAGAGAGAGATCATGTTCGCTGTGGTCTCATGCCCTGCGATGAGCAGCAGGAAACCGAGCCCCGTGAGTTCGACGGGATCGGCGCCGGCCGCGAGCTGGCGGCTCAGGATGTCATCGCCCGGGGCGGTCACGCGGGACTGGACGAGCTCGCCCACGTACTTCTTGAGCGCGCCCATCGCAGCGATCCGGCCTTCCACAGGGGTGTCCGCATCGACGAACGTCGCGCTGTTCTCTTGGAAGAATCCGTGGTCCTCGTAGGGGACGCCCAGGAGGTCGGCGATCACCATGGACGGAACCGGGAGCGACAGCGCCTCCACGAGGTCGGCCTCATTGCCGCTCGCAAGCATGGCGTCGATGGTCTCCTCGACGATCTGCTCGATCCGCGGCCGCATGGCGGCGATCTTCTTCACGGTGAATTCGCCCATGATGCGCAGGCGGTGCTGGGCGTGCTCAGGCGGATCCATCTCGATGAGCTGCTTGAGCTGAGCGCCGGTGACGTAGCCGCCGGAGTTCATCGGGTGTCCGGGGAGGGCCCGGTCGGAACTGAACCGGGCGTCGCCCAGCACAGTGCGCACATCGGCGTGCTTCGTCACGACCCAGATGGTGCCGGTGTTGGGCCAGGGGACCTGGGTGATCGAGCCCCCCTGCTGCAACCTCACATGGTCTGCCGGCGGATTGTACGGATCGACGCGTTGGGTCGAGAAGGATGCTGTCTGCATCAGAGTCTCCTGTCAGTGAACAGCCTTGGTCACGGCGCTTCATGGTGCTAGATTTGAAATCTAGCGCTTAGAAGTGTCGTCAGTGTACCCGTTCGAAAGAAGCGAGTCCAGACGACTTTCGCCCGGACGACGATGTCGAGGAGAAGAGACGATGGCCTTTGTTGTGACCCAGGCATGTGTGGATGTCAAAGACAAGAGCTGCATCCAGGTGTGCCCTGCCGATTGCCTCTTCGAGGGCGAGCGGATGATGTACATCAATCCAGATCTCTGCATCAACTGCGGCGCATGCGAGGCTGTATGCCCCACGCAGGCCATTCGATACGACGACGAGCTCGACGGGGACGATGAGGTCTTCCTCGATGTCAACGCCCAGTTCTTCGAAGGGCTCGACATCTCGAAGGGCGGCCGCAAGCTCGGGAAGATCGAGCACGACGCCGATTTCGTCGCGCAGTTGCCGGCGGGGTAGCAAGCGGATCCGTCAACGGCCACGCGCGAGTGAACTCTTCGCACGTGGCCGTTTTTGTGCGCGCCAAGCGCGCATGAATCAAGCGATTGTGCTGAATTCGTGCGCTCAGGCGATTGACAGGGCCAATCTGCTGGATACACTGTACCTGTTGTAAGGATCATCTGTTCCCTTATAGGGAACAGTCGCAGCCCGTGAGGCAGTGGCACCGCGGCCACTGCACCGATTCGTACGCAGCAGAAGTGATCGGGCGGTCCGGGGCGAGGTTGCCGCGGGCCACGCGTTTCTGCATCAAAAGAACCTGCCGGTGTGGCAGGTCCCTCAATGGAGAGTGAAAAGACATGACAGCACCCTTGACGGCCGACGTGGAGAATCGATCTCGGCGTCCCCTCGGCTTCGTGATCGCCATCCTGATGCTCGTGGCCATCGTGAGCTCGTTCGAGTCGACGATGATGTACTCGGCGCTGCCGAGCCTCATCCAAGACCTCGAGAGCAGTGAGAGCGCGGTGAGTTGGGTGCTCACGGGCTTCCTGCTCGTCGGCGCCGCATCCGCAGCGATCAGTGGCCGCCTCGGTGACATCTTCGGCCGCAAGCGCGTGCTCATCATCCTTCTGCTCGCCTCGATCGTCGGATCCCTGATCAGCCTGTTCGCCGGTGACATCGGCGGCGTGATCGCCGGACGTGCCATCCAGGGAGTGGCCGGCGGCTTGCTGCCGCTCTGCTTCGGCATCATCCGCGACGCCGTTGCGGCAAAGTACCTGTCCATCGCCATCTCGCTCGTTGCGGGAACGGCGATGCTCGCCGGCGCCGCAGGCAACCTCATTGCGGGCAACATCATCGACACCCTGGGCTGGCGCTTCATCTTCGTCGTAGCAGCTGCGCTGGCGGCCGTGACCGCGATCGGCGCCTCCTTCCTGCGTGCCAACAAGCCGACCGGCCCGCGGGATCGCATCGACTGGCTCGGCGGAATCCTCTTCGCACCGGGACTTGCCCTCGTACTTTTCGGCGTGAATGCCGCGCACGGTCTGGGGTGGGTCTCTCCGATCGTCCTCGGCTGCCTCGGACTCGGCGCCATCGTCCTCGTCGGCTGGGCAGTGTGGGAGGCACGCCACCCCGCACCCATGGTCAACGTGCGCCTCTTCGTGCAGCGCAACCTCGGCCTGACCATGCTCGCCGCCGCCCTCCTCGGACTACCCCTGGGCATCTCCGGTTACCTGGGACAGCTGATCATGCAGTACCCGACGGAGGCGCCGGTCGGGTTCGGACTGTCTGCCGGCGTCGCCGGTGCGGTCTCGTTCGCAATCGGCCTGTTCGGCTTCGCGCTCTCCCCGCTCAGCGGCCGGATCGCCCGGAACGGGCGCGCCAATGTCTCGCTCATGGTCGGCTCGAGCGCGGGCATCATCGCCGCCGTGCTGACGGCATACGGAGCAGTCGTGGCGAACTCCCTGCCGTGGTTCATCGTGAGCCAGATCGTGCTCACTGTCTCGACCGCGTTCGTGCTCTCCGCGCTGCCGATGCTGGTGGTCGAGAACTCGCCGGCGAAGAACACCGGTGAGGCCACGGGCGTCTACACGGTCGTGCAGACCGCCTTCTCGGGGATCGGCACGTCCGTCAGCGTCGCGATCCTGGCTGGCTTCACCGCCGCTGGCGCGCACTTCAGCTCGGAGCAGGGTTACATCGCCGTGTTCGCACTCGTGGCGATCCTCAGCGTGGGCGCACTCGTGATCGCGCTCCTCCTGCCCCGTTCCAGGAAGTCGACCACGGGGACCGTCGATAGCGGCGAGCCCGACGTGGCCGCCTTCGCCGGCGCTCACTGATCACAGCAATTCACTGATCGCGTGTGGTGGTCGGCGTCGAATGACCGACCACCACACGCGTCGAACCAAGTTAGGAGCAACCAATGAACGACTACTTCGGATATGCAGGCAAGACGGTCGTCGTGACCGGCGCGGCATCCGGCATGGGCCGTGCACTCACCGAGATCCTCGTCGACCTCGGTGCGAACGTCTACGCGCTCGACAGAGTCGAGCCGCCTGTACCGGGCATCGCACGGTCCATCATCGCCAACCTCGGCGAGCGGGCGTCGATCGACGCCGCCTTCGCGGAGATCCCCACCGACATCGACGCCTTCTTCGGCGTCGCAGGCATCTCGGGGGTCCACAACTCCTTCCTCGACACGCTCACGGTGAACTTCATCGCCAACAAGTACGTCACGGACACCTACCTCGTCGATCGCGTCGCCCAGGGCGGGTCGATCAGCTTCGTCACCTCCAACGGCGGCTTGCGATGGGAGACCCCCGCCGTACGCGAGGAACTCGTTCCCTTCGTGCGAGGTGGCGACTGGGATGAGCTCGTCCGCATCGCCAGTGAGTTCGAGGCCGAGTTCGGCACGATCCCCGGCTCGCTCGGCTACATCCTCTCCAAGCGCGCCCTCAACCTCTGGGCCGCCGAACAGGTCTCCCCGCTGGCCGACCTCCGCAAGATCCGCATCAACGCTGTACTGCCTGCAATGACAGTTTCCGGCATGCTCCCGGAGTTCGCCGAGATGAAAGGGGGACAGGACAAGGTCGAGGCCGAGGTCGGGCCCGCCGGCCGTCTCGCCGAGTCCGTCGACATGGCGAGAGTCCTCGCCTTCCTCGGCAGCGACCTGGCCGGCTACGTGTCGGGAGTCCACCTCTCTGTCGACTACGGCATGAACTCCCTCGAACTCGCAGGCCTGGCACCCGATCGACTCAGTTGGACACTCCGAGGCGTGCTGTCGCGCCAGTCCGCCTGACCCATTACCCCCGCAACACGACGAATTGAGGAGAGATACGTGACCGACGTACTCACGGTCCGTGAGACCGCAATCAGCCTGCAGCACCCCGACAGGCTGTACATCAACGGCCAGTGGGTCGCCCCGGCCGGCAACGAAACCCTGGAGGTGATCGACGCCACAACCGAGGAGGCCTTCTTCCGAGTCGCCAAGACCACCCCCCAGGACATGGATGCGGCCATCGCAGCCGCCCGCTATGCCTTCGATCACACGACGTGGTCGTTCCTGGAACCGCGAGAGCGCGCGGAGTACCTCCGCAAGCTCGCGGCAGGCCTGCGTGCGCGCGCCGAGGAGGCTGCGACGTTCTGGACTCGTCAGACCGGACCCACCTGGCGCATGTCGCTCGGTTCGATCTCGAGAGTGCCCGCTCTCTTCGAGTACTACGCCGACCTCGCCGACAGCTATCCGTGGGTGACGCTCGACACCCCGGAGTTCGCGGCATTCGGTGCTGTCGTCAACGAGCCGATCGGCGTCGTCGGCGCCATCGTGCCGTGGAACACCCCGTTGTCCCTGGCGGCGTACAAGATCGCTCCCGCACTCCTCACCGGCTGCACCGTCGTGCTCAAGGCGCCGCCCGAGGCGCCGGGTGAGCTGCTCATCCTCGCGGAGATCGCCGACGAGATCGGCCTGCCGGCCGGTGTGCTCAACGTCGTCAACGGACACCGCGACGTGTCACAGCAGCTCGTCGCCGACCCGCGGGTCGACAAGATCGCCTTCACCGGCTCGAGCGCAGTCGGCCGGCACATCGCGGGCGTCGCCGGCGCCCGCCTCGCCCGCTACACCCTCGAGCTCGGTGGCAAGTCGGCTGCCGTCATCCTGGACGACTACGACATCACCACGGCGGCGGCCGCCATCGCGCAGCAGGAGTGCTCGCTCAACGGGCAGGTCTGCATGTCGCTCACGCGAGTGATCGTGACGAAGGCGCGGCACGACGAGATGGCCGAGGCACTGGGCTCCGCATTCGGTTCGGTTCGCGTCGGCGACCCGTTCGACCCCGAGACCCAGCTCGGCCCGCTCGCGCTGGCCAAGCAGCAGGAGAGCGTGCTCGGCTACATCCAGAAGGGCATAGCGGAGGGCGCGACTCTCGTCACCGGTGGCGGACGTCCCGCCCACCTCGATCGCGGCTACTTCGTCGAGCCGACGGTCTTCGCCAACGTCGACAATCGCTCGACCATCGCGCAGGAGGAGCTGTTCGGACCCGTGCTCTCGGTCATCCCCGCTGAGAACGAGGAACATGCGATCGAACTCGCGAACGGCACCCAGTACGGGCTGAACAACGCCGTGTTCACGAACGACGTCGACCGGGCCTACCAGGTGGCGCGCCGCCTGCGCTCCGGCACTGTCGGCCACAACGGATTCAAGACCGACACTCGGATGGGCTTCGGCGGCTTCGGCCAGTCCGGCGTCGGTCGTGAAGGCGGCATCCAGGGCGTCTTCCCGTACCTGGAATCCAAGACGGTCCTGCTCGACGGCACCCCCAGCCGCTTCCAGTGAGTCCTGTGCTGTCCCGGCGTGCACGACGTGCGCCGGGACAGCGCCTCTCCCCGGACTCCCACCCTGTTTTTCCACCCATGCGGAACGAAACTTGCTGTATCGTATTACAGTACAACCGTTCCTTACAACCAAACGCAACGCAATGAAGCGCGGCGGATGTGGTGCAGCGACCGCAGCCGATCATGCTGAATCACCGGAGCCTCAGCGGGCCTCTCAGAGCCACCGCGAGTGCTCAGAGAGAGGAAACATACGCAGATGACCACCGTCGAGATCAATCCCACGGAGACCGACTTCTTCACGGATGCCGACGTCGCGGCGAAGGCTGAGCCCTACTTCGACTACATGCTGGCCAACCACCCCGTCTTCCGCGAGCCGAAGTACGGCGTGGTGATCGTCACAGGCTACGAAGAGGCCCTGCAGGTCTACCACCAGCCCGAGGTGTACTCCTCGATCAACCGCACGGGTGGACCGGTCGTGGATCTTCCTGTCGAACTCGTCGGGGATGACATCAGCGAGATCCTCGAGAAGCACCGCGAGTACTTCTCCACGAACGACCAGATCGTGACCTTCGATCCGCCAGTTCACACGGATCACCGCGCCATCCTCATGGGACTGATCACGCCGAAGCGCCTCAAGGAGAACGAGCAGTTCCTCAAGGACACCGCCGACCACTTCCTCGATGAGATCCTGCCTCTGGGCAAGTCAGAATTCATCTGGGATTACTGCAAGGGCTACACGATCCTCGCCGTCGCCGACCTGCTCGGGGTGCCAGAGCACGACCATGCGATGCTGCTCGAGTTGCTCGCATCCGAGCCCGGTCCGACGCTGGGCAACCTCGAGCTGCAGACGGCTCACCACAACCGCCTCGAGAGCCTCTACGACTACTTCGTGGCCCGCATCGAGGAGCGTCGCGCCGTGCCGCAGGATGACGTGCTCACCGGCATGGCGCTCGCGACCTTCCCCGACGGCACGCTCCCGCAGCCGATCGAGGTCGCGCGCATCGCATCCAACCTCTTCGCCGCCGGTCAGGAGACCACGGTGCAGCTGATGGGCATCACTCTTCAACGCATCGCCGACGACGCGGAACTGCAGGAACGCCTGCGCCAGGACTTCTCGCTCATCCCGAAGTTCATCGAGGAGACTCTGCGAGTCGAAGCGCCCATCAAGGGCTCCTTCCGCATCACCAAGCGGCCGACCGAGATCGGCGGTCTCGACCTTCCCGTCGGCACCGTCGTGATGCTGCTCAACGGTGCCTCCGGGCGCGACGGGCGCATCTTCGAGAACCCGACGGAGTTCGAGGTCGAGCGTCCGAACGCCCGCCAACACCTCGCCTTCGGCCGCGGCATCCACACGTGCCCCGGTGCCCCCCTCGCTCGCGCAGAAGCCGTCTTCACCATCCAGCGGTTCCTGGAGCGCACCTCGAGCATCAGCATCGACGAGTGGCACCACGGGACGGCTGACGCCCGCGAATGGGACCTCATCAGCAGCTACAAGTTCCGCGGCCACACGCACCTCTACCTCGAGTACACCGTGAAGGATGCATCGTGACCGACGCACTGACGATCGACCGCGATCGCTGCATGGGGTCCGGGCAGTGCACGTTCTACGCACCATCGACCTTCGACCTCGACGACCTCAGCATCGCCGTGGTGCTCGACGCGGCCGGTGACGGCCAGGACAAGATCCAGATGGCCATCGACGTCTGCCCGACCCGTGCCATCGCACGGGCAGCGGCGGCATCCGGAGGTGATGCCCGATGAGCGCGACGTCAGTGGCGACCGAAGCGATCGTCTCCCTGCCGGTTGCCGACCTGGAGAACGACGGTCTGCTCGGGATGTTCCCCGATGGGCCGCGGCTCATCGGCACGCGGTGCGACGACTGCGGCCGCGCGATGCTCGGCGAGCGCGTCGTCTGCAGCTCGTGCGTCAGCACCCAGGTCAGCCGGATCGCACTTCCGACGACGGGAGTGCTCTATTCCTATACACGTCTGCACGTTGGTGCGGATGGGGTGCGCCCCCTCGGCTACGTCGATCTGGACGACGACGTTCGCACCCTCGCCGATCTGCGTGAAGACACGATTCCGCTGGTTCCCGGGCTTCGCGTGGAACTGGTCGTCGACGGCGATGCGTGGTTCTTCGCCCCCGTGGACCGCGCTCGAGACAGGAAGAAAGAAAATGACTGAAGACGTCTTCGTGGTCTCGGCGGCGATGATCCCGTTCGGCAAGCACCGCACATCCTCGTACGTCGGCCTTGCCGTCGCACCGCTCATCGACGCCCTCCGCAGTGCCGGCGTGAACAAGTCCGACGTGGACGCCGTCTACGTCGGCCACTCCTACGGCGGCATGATGACGGGCCAGCGGATCTGCAAGGAGATCGGCCTGGGAACCGTGCCGACAGTCAACGTCGACAACGCGTGTTCGAGCGGCGCGACCGCCGTCCACGAGGCCTGGACGGCGATCTCACAGGGGCTCATCGATGTCGCCGTCGTGATCGGTGTCGAGAAACTCACCCAGTTCGGCGGCGGCACTCTGCCACTCTCACCCGAGGACCGCGAGGTGAAGCAGGGCATCGTCATGCCCGCCGTCTACGCGATGCGAGCAACACGCTACCTCCACGAGACGGAGGCGACCGCCGAGGACCTGGCCCTCGTCAGTGTGAAGGCACGCAAGCACGGCGCACTGAACCCCTTCGCACAGTTCCGCAAGGAAGTGACCGTCGAAGAGGTCCTGGCCTCCCGGCCGGTCGCCGACCCGCTCACCCTGCTGATGTGCTGCCCGACCGGTGACGGCGCCGCCGTCGTCGTACTCGCGTCGGCGCGCGCACGCAATCGCCTCGGTGCGACGAAGGGCATGCGCGTAGCCGCCTCGGTGCTGCACTCCGGACATGTCGAAGAGGGCTTCCGGGACATGACGATGCCGGAGATCAGCGCGCACTCCGCGCGCGACGCCTACGCCCTGGCGGGAATCGAGCCCAAGGATCTCGACATGATCGAACTCCATGACGCGTTCTCGATCGCCGAACTCGTGTACTACGAGGCGTTCGGCCTCGCGGAGCGCGGTCGTGCCGTGGATCTCATCCGTGACGGCAAGACCACCTTCGGTGGCGACATCGTCGTCAATCCCAGCGGTGGGCTGCTCTCGAAGGGGCACCCCGTGGGTGCCAGCGGTGTCGCCCAGGTCGCGGAGGCGTTCTGGCAGCTCAGCGACGCCGCAGGCGACCGCCAGATCGACGACGCACGGTGGGCGATGACCCACGTCACCGGCGGCGGCACGGCGGGGCTGGACCACGGCGCCTGCACGATCCACATCTTCGAGGCAGCGTGAGCGCGCCAGAGCGGCCGCCGCTGACCGGCATCCGGATCATCGACCTGACGACGTTCCTCTCGGGTCCGTCAGCCACGCAGCTGCTCGGCGATCTCGGCGCGGATGTCATCAAGGTCGAGGCGCTCTCGGGCGATTCGAGCCGTGCGATCGCCGGTCCGGAGCTCGACGGCGACAGTGCCTACTTCCTCGCCAACAACCGGAACAAGCGCAGCATCGCGCTCGACCTTAAGTCGCCGCGGGGCCGAGAGGTTCTGGAGCGGCTGATCGCCGGTGCCGACATCGTGATCGACAACTTCCGTCCAGGCGTGACGGCACGACTCGGCCTCGCACCGGAGCGGCTGCTCGAAGAGCACCCGGCGTTGATCTGGACTTCGATCAGCGGATTCGGTCAAGAGGGGCCGTGGCGCGATCGGCCGGCCTACGACATGGTCGTCCAGGCTCTCAGCGGCGTCATGAGCCTGAACGGCCACGTCGGATCTCCGGCCGCACGGCTCGGCATCCCGGCAGGGGATGTCGTCGCCGGCCTGTATGCCGTGATCGGCATACTCTCGGCGCTCCACGCCCGCAGCGAGACGGGGCGTGGCCGCATAGTCGACGTATCCATGCTCAGGGGACAGCTGGCGATGCTGTCGTATCAGGCGCTCTACACGAACCTCAATGGAGTCGCGCCGGGTCCACAGGGCGCCGCTCACGATTCCATCGCGACCTACCGCTCCTTCCGTGGTCTGGACGGCCGGGAGTTCGTCGTCACCGCGAACACGCCGCGCATGTGGGAGGACCTCTGCCGCGTACTCGGAGTCGAGGAACTGATCGTCGACGAGCGCTTCGTGGACGCTGCGCGGCGACTGGCGAACAAGGACGCCCTGTCGGAGATCCTCGAGTCGAGAGTCATGAAGCGGCCGGCCGCGGAGTGGGTCGAACTCCTCACCGCTGCGTCGGTTCCCGTTGCCCCGGTCAAGAACGTGCTCGAAGCGCTCGGTGATGCGCGGGCCGCGGATGACGGTTCCCTCCTCACCGTCAGCAACGAGTCGGCCGAGTTCGAGAACGTCGCGACACCGATCCGGTTCGTCGACACGACCGAAGTCGAACCCGTGTATCCGCCCGCCCTCGGGCAGGACTCCGTGCGCATCCTCACGGCGGAGCTCGGCTACACCGACGATGAGGTCACGGCCCTCGTGACGGCCGGCATTGTCGGCGCACAGACAGTGGCGAGCCTCGCCGGATAAGGACTCCGCCGCAGCCGAGAGCTGACGAGAATGCCCCTGCGCCGTTGGTGCAGGGGCATTCGTCATCCGACGGACAGGGCTTTCGTCATCCGACGGACAACGGCAGCTTCCGGCCGGACAGGCCGCGGGGACGGATGGCCAGATCGTCCGCCAGGTCGGTGAAGGCGCGCGCGGCGGGGTCATCAGGATGTCCGATGCCGACGGGAAGGCCGGCATCCCCACTCGTTCGGAGCACAGAGCTGAAGGGGATCGAGGCGATGCGGGCGGCCGGGTCTCCGAGTGCCGACAGCTTGTCGGCGACGGCGGAACCGCCTCCGGAACCGAAGGGCTCGAAGACGCTTCCGTCGGAGAGCACGGAGGGCGACATCGTCTCGACGACGCCGATCACCCTCTGCCCGAGTTGCCGGGCGAGGAGACCGCTCCGAACGGCGACATCCGACGCTGCCTGCTGCGGGGTGGTCACGACGAGCACCTCGGCGTGCGGCAGGAGATGACCCACCGAGATCGCCGCATCGCCGGTACCGGGTGGCATGTCGATGAGCAGCACGTCGAGATCGCCGAAGAACACGTCGGTGAGGAACTGCTCGAGAGTGTGATGCAGCATGGGGCCGCGCCACGGCACAGCGGAACCCTCGGTACCCGGCTTGAGGAACATCCCGATCGACACGACACGCACGCCGTGCGCGATGGGAGGAAGCATGAGCTCATCGACCCGGGTGGGACGGATGACGCGCCCGTCGTCGATGAGCCCGAGCAGTCCGGGAATGGAGAATCCGTGCACGTCGGCGTCGATGAGGCCGACACGCAGGCCTCGTGCTGCGAGGGCGACGGCGAGGTTCGCGGTGACGGTCGACTTGCCGACACCGCCCTTGCCGCTGGTCACGGCAATGACCCGGGTGAGTGATTCAGCGGTGAACGGAGAGCCAGCCTGCGGCCGGCCCTTCCGCAGGAGCGTGACGAGTCCGGCCCGCTGCTCGTCCGTCATGACCCCGACGTCGACCTGGACGTCGCGGATGCCGTCGACGGTGGCCGCAGCAGACCGCACGTCTCGTTCGATCCTCTGCGCCATCGGGCATCCAGCGATCGTCAGGAGGATGCCGACGGAGGCGACGCCGTCAGCGACCGAGACATCCCGCACCATCCCGAGCTCGCCGAGCGGTCGGCGCAGTTCCGGATCGGTGACGGCGCCGACCGCCTCCAGCACGGCGGCTACTGCGTCGAGAGCAGTGTCAGGCATGGGCTGGAACACCCGCGAGCTCGCCGCCTACCGCAGCGACGCGGAGCATGTGCTCGCGCACGTACAGCTTCACGCGTTCCCGACCGACCGCCGTGCCGGCGGCGACCTCGGCGGTCTCGATGGCTCGCCAGTCATTCCAGTCGACGACACCGACTCCGCGTGAACGGAGGACGTCATCGATGGCCTCGGCACTCGTCGCGCTCGACACGCCACCGCGCGCGGCGATGTCTTCCAGAATCGATGTCACGGTCTCGAGGGCGCACTTGCGGTTCGTACCCACGACGCCGTTGGGGCCACGCTTGATCCAGCCGGCGACGTACACCCCCTGCACGATCTCGTCACCGTCGACGACGCGGGAGTCGCGGTGGGGGATCGTTCCAGTTCGCTCGTCGAAGGGCAGTCCGTCGATGGCCTTGCCCAGGTAGCCGACGGATCGGAGGGCGAGTTGCGCCTCGAGCGTCTCGATCACGGAGGGATCGCTCGTCTTGGTCAGGCGGATGCCGGCGACCGTCCCAGCGGGCTCCCCGCCGGCCTCATCGCTCACGAAGGCGACCGGGGTGCGGTCAAAGAGGAATCGAATCGTCTTGCTGCGCCCGAGCGACCCACGATCGGCGGCCTTCTGGAAGGTCGCCAGGAGCCGACGAGCTGCGGGATCAGCGTCGATGTGCGCCTGCTGTTCGGCGTCGAGCTCCAGATCGGCCGGATCGACGATGACATCGGTGCTCTCGACCTCGAGGAGTTCGATGAACTCCTTGTTCGTGAACTTGGCGAAGGCGGGTCCCCGGCGTCCGATGACGACGACCTCATCGAAGGTGCTGTCGGCGAATGCCTCGACGATGTGCTCGGGTATGTCTGTGCGGCGCAGGTCGTCGACCTCGCGCACGAGCATCCGGGCCGCATCGAGTGCGACGTTGCCGACGCCGATGACGACAGCGCGCTTGCCGTCGAGCACGAAAGCGTCCGCAGACTGGTCGGGGTGACCCTGGTACCACGAGACGAACTCGCGCACGGCGTGAACCCGGGCGAGTTCTTCGCCGGGCACGTCCAGTCTGCGGTCGAGTGGAGCGCCGTTGGCGAACACGACAGCGTCGTAGTGCGCACGCAGCTCGTCGATCGAGACGTCGGTGCCCACGCACACGTTCCCGAGGAAGCGCAGGCCGGGCGTCTCTTCGAACACCTCGGCGAAGGAGGTGGAGATCGACTTCACCCTGGGGTGGTCGGGGGCGACGCCATAGCGAACGAGACCGAAGGGCGTCGGCAGCTGGTCGAAGACATCGACCTCGACGGGAGTCTCAGACTCCTCGGTCAGGAGCTGGGCGGTGTAGGCACCGGACGGGCCGGAGCCGACGACGGCGACACGGGTGACGGACATGGATCAGGCCTCCTCGCGCGGGGCGAAGCCCGCGATGACGTCGACGTCGTAGTCGATCTTTCCGGCCTTGCGACCGCTCTTGGGGGTGACGGTCTCGGAGAAGAACCGCTCGTTGATCCCGATGAACGACTCGTGTTCCGCCGGCAGTTCGGCGTCGTAGAAGATCGCGTCGACAGGGCAGGCGGCGACGCACGCGCCGCAGTCGATGCAGAGGTCGGGGTTGATGTACGTCATCCGCCCGCCCTCGAAGATGCAGTCTGCGGGGCACTCCTGCATGCAGCTCTTGTCCTGCACGTCGACGCAGGCTTCGGTGACCACGTAAACCATGGGGTTCCTTCCTTCTGTTGCCGTGTACGACGGATCAGGCCGCGCGCACGGTGAGTTGCTCGAGCTGCTCGGCAATCGCCTCGGCGGTGTCGCCGGCCATGAGCAGTCGTCTGGCCTGGTTGAGGGCGCGCACCCAGTTGATGGTGACCGCGCCACACGCGTTGCCATCGGCATCAGCGTGCACAACGGCGACGCGTCCGTCTGCGGCCAGATCGCCGACCAGGACGGAACTTCCCTGGGGATCGCGCCAACCCACGGTGTGCACCTTCCAGTCGTACTGGTCGGACCAGACATAGTCGGTCGAGGAGTACTCGAGGACGGCATCCTGGGCGATCGCGGCTGCGACGAAGCGCGCCTGGTCGCTCGAGTTGGTCCAGTGCTCGGCTCGATGGGCGCCGAGACCGGGGTGCGGCCACCGGGCGACGTCCCCGATCGCGTAGATGTCGTCGACGCCGATGGCGCGGAGGCGCGCGTCGGTCACCACACCGTTGTCGAGGGTCAGGCCCGAGCCCTCCAGCCACGCGGTGCCGGGGACGGATCCGATTCCGACGATCGCCGTGGACGCAGTCAATTCACTGCCGTCATCGAGCACGACCGTGAGCGCACCGGCCTCCCCGCGAATGTCGACGACGCCGACGCCGAAACGGGTGGCTGCTCCATTGGCTCGGTGAAGGTCGACGAGGCTGCCGGCGACCTCGGGGCCGACGATCCGGGTCATGGGCTCCGCGACAGGGTCGACGACGGTGACTGGGCAGCCGAGTTTGATGGCGGCGGCGGCGATCTCGGTGCCGATGAAACCTCCTCCGACAACGACGACGGGCTCGCGCAGTGCCAGGCGCGCGGCGATCGCACGGGCGTCCGAGAGTGTGCGCAACTGGAGAAGGCCCGAGGCGGGACGCCACGGAGAGGGGCGCGCAGCTGCACCGGTGGCGATGACGAGCACGTCGTAGTCGACGCTCGCTCCGTCGGCGAGGGTGACCTGTCGGGTGTCGGGGTCGAGCGCTGTCGCAGCGACGCCGAGCCTCAGGTCGAGGTTCAGATCATCGAGTTCAGCCGACGTCGCGAGGCGGAATCCCTCGACGGTCTCGTCGGACCAGTCCGAGACCAACAGGTCCTTCGACAGTGGCGGCCGATCGTACGGGAGCTCTGCCTCTGCTCCGATCAGCGTGATGGGGCCGGTGTGGCCGAGGGCGCGGAGGTTCTGCGCGGTTCGCGTGCCTGCAAGGGAAGCGCCGACGACGACGACGTGGCGGGAATCGCCGAGTCCGGTCATGGTCTGAGTCCTAACGTCTTTGTCAGGGCCGGGGATGCCGAACGTCGAATCCGACGTCGGCGGCGGCCTGGGAATCGCGACTATCGATCTCCCGGACCGTTCGTTGAACGGAACGGAAGATCGCTATAACGCAACACCAGTATCAACCGGAGCCGCTCAGGTGTCAACTGAGCGCCGAACGTGAACACCCCCGCCCGCTGGTTGCCACTTTGGTCAATCAGGGTGATGGGGGCGCGTCGTTGCGCGGGATCGTTCTCCGAGTTCTCGGCCCGACGCAATCGCCCTGGGCGCCAGCATCGGGGCGGTGCTATCGTGACCGAACGTGCCTACATTGGGGGTAACACGCATGCTTCTCGGCCGACGCGTTCTCGCCACGATCATGATCACCGCCTGCATCTTGGCGACTGCCGCGTGCAGCTCCAGCGGAGGAAGCGATGATCCGAGCGTCCTCCCTCCCGCCATGGCCGACTTCTCCACCATCGACGGTACGACCGTTCAGGTGCCCGAGGGTGGCACACTCGACATCACCGGCGACGACGAAACGTATGCCGACTGGACCGCGGACATCGCAGACGAGGACATCCTCACCTTCACGCCCGGGAAGGACGATGGGAGTGCGACATTCAACCCCGGGTTCGAGGCGAAGAAGGAGGGCACGACCGACGTGGAGATGAAGAACTCCACCAGTGGCGACGAAGTCCACTTCACCGTCGAGGTCACGCCGGCGACGTAGGGTGCCTCGCCGGGCAAGCCCCACGTCCGCGGTGCTCGACGCCGACTCTGTCGGCTCTCACGGCGAATGAGGACGATTCACGGTGCCTCGTGGTGATCACTGCCGCGGTCGGCGTCCTCCAGTGCGTCACCGACTATGGCGAGCACCTCCGGGTCCCACGTGATTGCCCGCTCCCACGGCAACTGCACGGAGTCAGCGACGAAGATGCTGTGCACGTCACGGAATCGATGCTCCGTTCGATGCGGAAGCACTGTGCCGGGCACACGTTGAGCGAGCGCGCTCGTGGCCGTCACCAACCCGTCATGTGGCCAGAGGATGTCCGGTGAGCTGTAGGCGTCGAAGTAGTCGCCTGCGATCACGGTGACGGGTGTTCCCGTGAGTGCGCCAGCCTGCCGGTCGTTCCAACCACCCGCACTGGCAAGGAATCGCCGACCCGCGTCATCGGCGGCGCCCTGGTTGTTCTCGCGGGCGAACTCTTCAGAGTCTTCGAGGATGCGGACGGCAACAGCGTCCCCGTGGGCGTCGGTCACCGTGATGTCACCGCTCCAGTAGTCGCCGAGGATCGCCCCAGTCCACGGTGTCCCCAACGTGACCAGGCTGCGGACGGTCACAGCCGACGCGGCGTCGAGGGTGTGGGGGATCGCCGCCCGAGAGAACAGTCCGCCCATCGAGTGCCCCACGAGATCCACCTCATCCACCCCGTACGTGTCCGCGAGGTGGTCGAGGAACCCATTCAGCGCCGCCCCGGCATCTTCGATGTGGCCGACAGCGTTGATCGTCATATCCGCGGGCAGCACCTCGGGAACCGACGAGAATCCCTGCCATCCGAGGTCTTCTGTCACGGTTCCCCGACCGATGCGGGCGGGCGCCGTGTAGGCAGCGAAGTTGCGCTGGAGGAGGTGGGATCTGAGCGCGGTCATGGTGTTGCCCGCGGGAAGGCCAGCGCCGGCGGCGGCATCAGGTGTGGTGAAGGGAGTGACGGCAGCGCCACCGGACACGAGAACGACAGCGCGTGACATGCTTCCCCCTACCGGGCATCGGGCACCAGCCACGCTACCGCCGCGACCGCACCCGGTACACAGGAAATCGACACCCAGGGCCCTCGCTGCCAGGGCGCGGGGTTCAGCGCTCCAGTTGCTGGCCGCTGATGTTCGCGGAGATCTGCGCCGCGGCCTGACGTACCTGGAGCGCGAGCTTCTCGATCTTCGACACATCGAACCGCTGCTCGGGGATCGAGATGCCGGCTGCGCCGGCGACTGATCCCGGGATGAGACCGAATACTGGAGCGGCGACCGCCACAGCGCCTTCGATGCGCTCCCCGCGGGTCATGGCGTATCCGTCTGTTCGGATCTGTTCGAGACGTCCCAAGAGGACGTCGGGGTCCGTGACTGTGTCGGGGGTGAGTTGGGCGAGCTTGCTGTGCGCGATCTCATGCTGGGTCTTCTCGGGTAGGAACGCGAGGATCGCGAGACCGCTCGCACCGCCATGCAGCGGCATCCACTGCTGAATCGGCAGCGAGTATCGCAGCGGATGCGACGATTCGACGGTTGTCGTGAACATCATCTGGTGACGCTGGTCGTCATAGAGCGCAGAGAACGCCGATTCGCCCGTCTGCTCCACGAGGTCGTGGAGAACGCCCAGTGCGAGCTCCTCCGAGGGGTAACGGTCGACTGTCAGCCACGCGAGCCGCAGGAACTCGAGCCCGAGGCGGTAGGAGCTGCCGTTCTCGGCGCGGCGCACCAGGCCGAGCTTCTCGAGATCGGTGATGAGCCTGTGGGCCGTGCTCGGGCTCACCGAGAGACGGCCGGCGAGTTCGCGCACGCCGTGGGCATCCTTGGTGCTCTCGACCATGTAGGTCAACAGTTCGATGCCACGGGCGAGTGGCTGGCGGCGTCGCCCTGCGTCGCCCGAATCGATCGCAGCCACATCCGTCGCCATACCCATTGCCGCCGTTCGTTCGTTCGTCCATCTGATGCACCCCGACCGGTCGGCTTGACAACGGTGAGGGGCGCAAGCGATCCTATTGCAGTTGCTCAAAAGAACACTTGTTCCGTTGAACAACTTCTACCTCGGATCACGCGGCCTCTCACGGCGAGCCGGCTCCCAGCGCATCCGGGTCTTCGATGGAGAGGACGTAAGCATGACGATCACAGAAGCACCGGTGTCAGCACCGGAGAGCGAGAGCACACGCGGGCGCAGGGTCGCCGTAGTCACCGGTGCCGCGGGCGGAATCGGACTCGCAATCGCCGAACGGCTCGCACACGACGGATTCGCGGTCGCAATCATCGGACGCACCCCAGGCACTGCAGCCGCCGCCGCCGAGGGCATCATCGCCGCCGGTGGCGACGCCCGCGGCTACGACGCCGATGTCGCCGACCGTGACCAGGTCGACGCGGCGCTCGCCGCCATCCGCGCCGATCTCGGACCGATCTCGGTCGTCGTCGCCAACGCGGCCGTCGCGCCGCAGCAGTCCTTCCTCGAGATGACCCTCGAGCAGTGGAACACCGTGCTCGGCATCAACCTCACCGGCACCTTCAATACCGTGCAGGCGTGCCTGCCCGACCTCATCAGCGCAGGCTGGGGTCGTGTCGTGCTCATCTCGTCGTCGAGTGCGCAGCGCGGTGCCCCGCGCATGGCTCATTACGCCGCCTCGAAGGGTGGTCAGATGGCCATGACGAAGGCGCTCGCCGTCGAGTTCGGCAAGCAGGGCGTCACGGTCAACACGGTCGCACCATCATCAGTCGATACGCCGAGTGTGGCCAAGAAGCGCGCCGCGGGCACTATCCCCTCGGCCGACGACATGGCGAAGTACATCCCGGTGGGCCGCGTCGGAATCGGCGAGGACATCGCCGCCGCCGTCTCCTATCTCGTCTCAGACGAAGCGGGCTACGTGACAGGCCAGACGCTCAGCGTCAACGGCGGATCCTTCATCGGCTGAACAGGAACACGACCATGACTGACACCACGACCACCGTCACCCCACGCATCCCGCCGCGACCCACCGAGGACTGGACCGCCGAAGTCGACGAGGCATTCTCCGTTCTCCGCGCACACGCCCCGGGTGGCGTACCCGCGGACGGGCCCGTCGAACGCCCGAAGGCCAACATCCTCGGCATCTACGCCTGGCATCCCGATTTCATCAAGGGCTGGATGCCCTTCTCGAACCACCTGCGCCACTCCACCCTGTCCGACCGCATCCGCGAGATCGCCATCCTGCGCACGACCTGGCTCGGCTATGGCGAGTACGAATGGGCGCAGCACGTGTGGA
Organism: Leifsonia sp. Leaf264; assembly: GCF_001422325.1. Taxonomy (GTDB): domain Bacteria; phylum Actinomycetota; class Actinomycetes; order Actinomycetales; family Microbacteriaceae; genus Orlajensenia. The sequence continues at coordinate 141,666 of NZ_LMMR01000006.1, read as the reverse complement.
TGAGCAAGGCGGCGGGCGCCCTCACCGAGGCCGAGATCGCCGCTCTCTCCGTCGGTCCGGATGCGCCGGACTGGTCCGACGCTGATGCCGCCGTCGTTCGGGCGATCGACGAGATGGTCACGGGAGACAAGTTGATCTCGGCGGTGACCTGGGCCGCTCTCGAGGCGCAGTTCGAGCGTCAGCAGCTCATCGACTTCGTCTTCACGATCGGAACATACGACATGCACTGCATGGCGTTCCGCAATCTCGGCCTCGAACTCGAGCCCGGAATGACGGGCTTCCCTGCCGATCACCAGCCGTCGGCGGGGCGCTGACGATGACGACAGCAACAGCCACCGAGAGCGCCCTGCGCTGGGCTGTGCGCGACTCGCTCATCCGGTACGTGACTGTCATCGCCAAGGGTACGCACACGGTGTCAGGTGGCGCTGTCGAGGGCGACGACGGAGTGTTCTCGTTCCCCTTGCTGCGAGCCGTGAGAGAAGGCGCGGACTGGCGGATGTCCTTCTCCGGCTCCGTGCACTTCCTCGCCCACAACGGTCTCCTCGACGTACTGGTCACCGACCCGGAGATCGTCATCGGGCCTGATGGCGGGGTGCTCGCCACGCACATCGTCGGCGACCCGGACGAACTGCTCGCCGTCGTCGCCCTCGAGCCGGCTGCTCACAGTGAGACGGAGGCCGGGCTCGTGTGGCCCGAGATCGGGACGCAGCTTGCGGCATCCGCGGTCGATCTTTTCGGCACCGTCTACGCGGCAGGCACTCCTATGGCACCGATCGGAATCCGGTTGACGCTAGATTCGTAAGCATGTCTCAATCCGTGTCGGATCTCGGTCCGGGCCGTGTCAGCCGCCGCCCGTCGAATGATCGAGGGAACGTGCGCGGCGAGGCGACTCGTCAGCTCATTCTGGCGGCTGCCGAGCGGTTGTTCTCCGAGCACGGGATTTCAGCGGTACCGCTGAGAGACATCGGCGTTGAGGCCGGACAGCGCAACCACGCAGCCGTTCAATACCACTTCGGAGACCGTGACGCACTGGTCCAGGCGATCATGGAGGCGCGAGGCGGCGAGAGCGAAGTCGTGCGTGCTGACATCGTCGCCGGCCTGGCGGTCGGCGGCGAGACGCCGACAGTCGCCGACGTGGTCAGCGCGTTCGTGCGTCCGCTCGCGATCCACATCGAGCCCGACAACCACTACCTGGCATTCCTGTCGATGCTCATCACTGAAGAGGGCGGCTACGAGGGACGCCAGAGTGTGCACACAGGGGCATCCGTCGTCACCCTGCGCGCCCTCATCGCGCGCCTGGCGCCCGAGGTTCCTGTGGCGGTTCTCGATGAGCGGTGGTGGGTCACCCTGACCAGCGGCGTGCACACTCTCGCGCGCTACCAGGCTGCGCAGCAGAGGCGCACGCAGTCCACGAAGCTGGACGTGCTCATCGACGACCTCGTGGCCTACCTGAGTGCGGGGTTGGTCGCACCCGTCGTCGCTGGCGACCCGCGCGCCGTCGTCGCGGACTGACGCGCAGCCGCGACAACGAACCGGCGCGAGCAGCTCGTCGCTGCTCGCGCCGGTTCGATCCCGGGCCTGGTGGAGATCAGCCCCTCAGATGCGCCATGAACCGTGACGACCAGTCGTTGAGGCTCTCCGGCACGTAGTACCCGTCCTGGTCGTTGATCTCCTCCCAGTGGTCGGCGATCTCCTCGAGTGACGGCGAACCGTCCGAGAGCCAGCCGGGAGTGATGCCGAGGAACCACCGCGAGAAACGGTTGGCACCAGCGACGAGGATCTCGCCGTTCACCGGGCACGATTCATGTGCGAGGAACGCGACCATGGGAGAGACGAGCCCGGTCTCCATCGCCTGCAGCAGTGCCGGGTTGGCGGGCGTCGCGGTGACGATGTTGGGCTTGGTGGCCGACAGGCTCGGGCGGGTGATGGCATTGGGGGCGATGCAGTTGACCAGGATGCCCTTGGGGGCGGCCGCGACGGCGAGACTGCGCGTGAAGCCGATGAGGGCGCCCTTGGCGGTGGCGTAGGCCAGGTTGTCGGCCAGGCCGAGCATGCCGGTCGATGTCGTCGTGATGATGCGGCCGTAGCCCTGCGCCTCCATGTACGGCCAAGCGGCCCGAGTGGTGTGCCAGGTTCCGCGCAGATGCACATCGAGTGTGCGTTCGAGGTTGTCGGCATCGGCTTCGGGGAATGTCGCCCAGCGTGAGATGCCCGCATTGTTGACGATGATGTCGATGCGACCGAACTGGGCGACGGCGCGCTCGACGAGCGCATGACAGTTCGCCTCGACACCGATGTCGCTCGTGTCGGCCACGGCTTCGCCGCCCGCCGCGACGATCTCAGCGACGACCTCGTTCGCAGGACCCGTGTCGGTGCCCTCGCCCTCCTTCGACCCGCCGAAGTCGTTGACGACGACCTTGGCGCCGAGCTTGGCGAGCAGGAGTGCGTGGGCGCGGCCGAGGCCTCGGCCTGCACCGGTCACGATGGCGACCCGATCGTCGAAGCGAAGGTCAGCGGATTGGTTCATCATTTCTCCCTTGAAGTGCTGTCGAGTGATTTCATCACACTGGCTCACATCTGACAACCCGATCAATGGCATGAATGCCAGCAAATACGAAGCCATGTTGAATCTATTCAGCGATTGTGCTTACATTCAAGCACCGACCGATAGGTCGAGGTGACACAGCGGGAGATTCGCATGGCGAGTAGGTCGGACAACGAAGTCGACGTCGAAGTTCTGGTGATCGGAGCCGGAGTGGTGGGCATCTACGCCCTCTACCGGGCGATTGAGGCCGGGTTCACCGCACGCACGCTGGAAGCAGGCGATGACGTCGGCGGCGTCTGGTACTGGAACCGTTACCCGGCTGCTCGCTTCGACTCCGAGAGCTACACCTACGGCTATCTGTTCTCGAAGGAACTCTTCGACGACTGGAAGTGGGAGGAGGAGTTCGCGACCCAGCCGGAGATCGAGCGCTACCTGAACCACGTCGTCGACCGCTTCGACCTCCGCAGGCACATCCAGACGGGACAACGAGTCGTGTCGGCGCGCTGGGACGACGATGGCAACCGCTGGGAGGTCACGACCGGGACAGGAGAGACCGTCCGTGCGCGCTGGGTCATCTCGGCGACAGGCGGCCTCTCCGTGCCGCACTACCCCGAGATCGAGGGCCTCGAGGACTTCCAGGGCGAGGGCCACCACACCGGTGCCTGGCCGCACGAGCCCCTGGACTTCGCTGGCAAGCGCGTCGCGATCATCGGCAACGGACCGAGCGGCGGCCAGATCCTCCCCGCCATCTCGGACATCGCTGCGCAGGTGGACCTCTACCAGCGCACTCCCACGTGGACGACCCCTCTCAACAACGCGCCGATGACCGAGGAGAAGCGCGCGTGGCTGAGCGAGAACTTCGACCAGGTCGTGCAGACCCTCACCCAGAGCCCGACCGGCTTCATGCATCCGCCGGCGGGAAAGTTCTCCACCGACGACACCCCCGAGCAGCGGCAGGCCTTCTACGAGCAGATCTGGAAGGCGCCCGGCTTCGGAAAGCTCACCTCGAACTACTACGACATGACCACCAACCGCGAGGTGAACCTCGAGTTCTGCGACTTCCTTGCGAACAAGATCCGTTCGATCGTCGCGGATCCCGTCACCGCGGAGCGGCTCATCCCGACGGATCACCTCTTCGGTGCGAAGCGACCGCCGTTCATCGCGGGCTACTTCGAGTCGTTCAACAAACCGAATGTCTCGCTCATCTCCCTGCGCCAGACGCCGTTCGTTCGCGTCGATGCGACGGGGATCGAGACCACGGAGGGCCACCGTGACTACGACATCATCGTCTACGCCACGGGCTTCGACTTCGGCACCGGCGCCCTCACTCGGATGGGCGTCGTCGGTCGCGACGGCCTCGACCTCAGTACGGATTGGGAGGACGGGCCTTCCGACTTCGCGGGATTCAGCGCGCACCGCCTGCCGAACTTCTTCTTCCCCGGCGGCCCGCACGGCGCCGGCGGCGGCAACTACCCCCGCTACTCGCAGGACCAGATCGACTGGATCTCGGACACGCTCGTCTACGCGCGCGAGCACGGTTTCGACCGCTTCGAGCCGACCGCCGAGCACGAAGAGGCCTGGATGACGATGGTCGCGACCCTCGCCCCGCTGTCGATCTTCTCGGCCGAACACAGCCACTACTACGGCGCCAACGTGGTGGGCAAGCCTCGCAAGTTCCTGCTCAACCCGGGCGGCCGCGGAAAGCTCCACGAGATGCTCGGCGAGATGACGGCCACGGAGAGCTTCGGCGGGGCGCTCGCCTCGTCCGACGAGCGGGTCGGCGTCTGACGGTGAGCGCTGAGACCCCCTCCGACACCCACACGAAGGATGCGAAGATGACCGACGCCGTCACCCCCGACCTCCAGGCCGAATCGGCTCTCGCGATCCGGGAATCCCTCATCACCCTGGTCAACTCGGTCGATGGCAGGGACGACGAGTTCCGAACGTGGTACTGGGGCACACACGTTCAGGAAGTCCTCGCGCTGCCTGGATTCATCGGGGCCAGAACCCTTCGGCTCTCCGAGGAGCCGGGTGGGGCGGCCCCGTTCCGATACGCGACGATCTACGAGGTCGAAGGGTCGGCATCCGACGCCCGCAACCGGATGTTCAGCTCAGGGCTCAGCACCAGTGACGCCATGGACCTTAGCGCCATGATCGTTGCCCCGTTCACCCCGTCCGCGGTCTGACCACCTCTGGAGCGCACCACAGCACACGCACTCTCTGACAACGACGTTAGGAAAGCACGACAATGTCCGTTTCAACACACCAGCCGAAGGTCAGGCCGTTCGCACTGATCGTCGCGATCTTCATGATCATCGAACTCACCCCGATCTTCGAGGTCACGATGATGTACGCAGCCATCCCCACGCTCATGGGTGTCTTCAAGGCCGACGCGGCCACCATCTCCTGGGTGGTGACGATCTTCCTGCTGGTCGGCGCGGGAACCGCTGCGATCTCGGGACGCCTCGGCGACATCTACGGCCGAAAGAGGGTCCTCATCATCCTCATGGTGGTCTCCGCCGCCGGCTCCATCATCAGCGTCGTCGCGGGCAACCTGGAGGGAATCCTGATCGGCCGTGCCTTCCAGGGCACCAGTGCAGGACTGTTCCCTCTTCTCATCGGCCTCGCCCGCGAGGTCGCACCGGCCCGCAAGGTGCCCCTGCTCATCAGCCTGACGTCGGGAATCGGCCTGATCGGTGGATCTGTCGGCGCCCTCGCGGCCGGAATCCTGCTCCAGACCTCCGGATGGCACAGCATGTTCGTGGTCTCGGCCGTCTTGGCCGTCATCGCGATCGGGGTGGCCCTCATCCTGCCGAAGTCGGTCGTCTCGGTGAAGGAAGGCGGCAGGCTCGATCTGCTCGGGGCACTCGTGATGGCACCCGCGATCGCAGCGATCCTCTTCGGATTCACAATCTCCCGGAGTCAGGGAGCCAGTCCGGTCGTGGTCGGGCTGATCGTCGTCGGCGGACTGCTGTTCGGCTTCTGGGTCGTCTGGGAGCTGCGGATCAAGAACCCGATGTTCAACCTTCGACTCTTCCGCACCCGATCGCTGGTGCTCACCCTCGTCGCCACGGCCTTCGCCTCCATCGGCATCCTCTCGGCCCCGGCGCTGCTCACCCCCATCCTGCAGCAGACCCCGACCACGATGCCCGTCGGGCTCGGCCTGACGCCCACCCAAGCGGGGCTGTACGGCCTGATCTCCGGGACGATCGCGTTCATCCTCTCGCCGCTGGCCGGCCGCGTCGCAGGCAGGCGCGGGGGCAAGCTCGTGCTGGCGGCGGGCATCCTGCTCGGCGTGCTCGGGTACGCCAGCTTCCTGTTCTCGGTGCACAACCTGCCCCTCGCGATCGTGGGGATCGTGGTCGGATCAGTGGGGACGGTGTTCATCACCGTGAGCGTCCCGATCGTCATCGTCGAGAACGTGGCGGCCCGCGACACCAGCGAGGCCGTCGCGCTGACGTTCACGGTCGGGCGCACGATCTTCAGTGCGATCGGTACAGCTGTCATCGGGATCGTCCTCGCCTCCAGCACCGTGCCCGACACCACGGCGCCGACGATCCAGTCGTGGAACGCCGGGATCGTCCTCGTGATCATCGCCGGCGCCGTGGCATTCGCTGCGACCATCGCCATCCGTAAGTCGACCCCGATGAACCAACGGGGTGAGGTCATCGAGGCGATTGCACAGGACGAAGCGTTCGAGCTGTCTGAGAGCCCTGCGGTGCGCGTTCCCTGATGGACGTGCCTCATGCGTCCACGCCCGGCGCCTCGCAGTATCGGCAGAGCCATGGAGACATCGATGAGAAGTGACCTGCTCCGGCACGTCGGCAGTGAGCTGTCGCGGTCCTGGCTGCTGATGTCAGCGCTTGAAACGTCGCGATTCGAGGAGATCAGGTCATCGAGCGCAGACCAGGTCGTCCTCGATATCGAGGACGCCGTCGACCCCTCCAGAAAGGATGGCGCGCGCAGTGCCGTGACAACCTGGCTGACGGGCGGCGGCAGCGCGTGGGTGCGCATCAACGACCGGACGAGCGATTTCTGGGCTGCGGACGTGAACGGGCTTCGCGGCATAGAGGGGCTCCGCGGGGTGGTCCTGGCGAAGGTCGAGTCGGCAACCGCCGTCACTGAGACATTTGACGCGCTCGGGGGCGAGGTGCCGGTTGTCGCGTTGGTGGAGTCCGCTCTCGGGATCGAGGAATCCGTCGCGATCGCGCGAGCGCGAGGGGCGCACCGTCTTGCATTCGGCAGCGGCGATTACCGCCGCGACACCGGTGTCAGCGCCGACGATCTGGCGATGGCCTACCCTCGGTCGCGGCTGGTCATCGCCAGTCGGGTCGGCGGCCTGCCCGGGCCGATCGACGGCCCGACCGTCACGCCAGGCCACACGCCGCTACGCGAACAATCGGGCGTCGCTGTCTCGCTGGGGATGACCGGGAAGCTGTGCCTGTTCCCCGAGCAGAGTGCGCTGGTGAACGAGTCGTTCAGCCCGTCGGCGTCAGACCTCGGTTGGGCTCAAGACTTCCTCCGCGACTTCTCCGAAGGTGGGGGCCGGGTACGAGACGGCAGCGATCCACCGCGGCTGGCACGCGCTCGACGCATCCAGGACCTGGCTCGCGCCTTCTCCATCGCATGAGCGCCGCCGCCGGAGGTCCTCCTACCCACGTCGAGAGCGAGTCCGTCACCCTACGATTCCTCGTCGCGCCATCAGACATGGACGCCTCCGGCAGCACGGTTCAGGCGGGCAGAGTGCTCGAGTGGATAGACAAGGCCGGTTACGCCTGCGCCGTCGGGTGGAGCGCCTCCTATTGCGTCACCGCCTACGTCGGCGACGTTCACTTCACGCGCCCCATCCCTGCTGGGTTGCTCGTGGAGGCGCACGCACGCATCATCCACACCGGACGCACGAGCATGCACGTCTATGTCTCGATCGACACGGCCGACGTCCATGCTCGCCGATTCACCCCGGCGACCCATTGCATCCTCGTGCTGGTAGCGGTCGACGAATCCGGAGCCCCGCGGGAGGTCCCTCGGTGGGAGCCATGGGGGGATGGGGACAGGACGATCCAGTCGCGGGCTGAATCCAGGATCGAGCCACGACGGCTCATCCAGTCGAGGATGCTGGAACAGGAGTTCACCACCGCCGGCACCGCCCCCCGCACGGTGTTCCGCTTCATGGCAGCGCCGGGCGACGGCAATTGGGGAGGCAACGCGCACGGTGGAACCGTCATGCGCTGGATCGATGAGACTGCCTACGCCTGCGCTGCGGGCTGGGCGTCACCATCAGTCGTCGCCGTCTACTCGGGCGGGATCCATTTCTATCGCCCGATCCGGATCGGCCACATCGTCGAGATCGACGCCCGCCTGATCCACACCAGCGAACGCAGCATGCACATCAGCATCCGCGTTCGCTCCGGCAGTCCGACCGAGCCACGCAAACTGGAATTGACCACCCAGTGCCTCACCGTTTTCGTCGAGAAGGGCGCGGACGGCAGGGCGCAGCAAGTGCCGCGGATGCCTCTCGTGACCGAGGAGGATCGCCGTCTCGATGCCCACGCGCGCGAACTGATCCACATGCGCGCGTCCATGGCGGTGCTTCCAGCCGGGCTCGCACGCCAAGCGTCATGGCGCTGATGGGCGGCCCTGATGGATTCGCAGCGTCTGGGAGCTGAGGCCGACGTCGACCAGCGTCCGCGTCCGCCAGCGAGTCCTTGACAGAAGTATGTTCGCATACAAAACTATGTGGACAACACCCGGCGTCGACACAGGAGTCAGCCATGCGAATCCTCATCATCGGCGCCGGAATCGGCGGTCTCGCGGCGGCCCTGAGCCTTCACGCAGTCGGCGAGACCGACATCCGGATCTACGATCGCGTGAGCGAGTTGCGCGCCCTCGGTGTCGGGATCAATCTGCTGCCGCACGCGATGCGCGAGCTCACCGAACTCGGCCTGGCTGACAGTGTCGAGAGTCAGGGTGTTGCGCCGTCGACGCTCGCCTACTACAACCGCTTCGGCCAGCCGATCTGGAGCGAGCCGCGCGGCCGCGAGGCGGGTTACCGCTGGCCGCAAGCCTCGGTCCACCGCGGTGAGCTGCAACTCGCGCTCGCAGGCGCGGTGGGCGAGCGCCTCGGCACCGACGCGATACGACTCGGCCATCGCCTCATCCGCGTCGACGATGCTGCGGATGCCGCGACCGCGGTGTTCGAGACCGCCGACGGTGAGTCATCCGTCACCGCGGACCTCGTGATCGCCGCCGACGGCATCCACTCCGCCGTGCGCCGCGCGCACTACCCGGAGGAGGGTTCGCCGATCTGGAACGGGCTGACGCTCTGGCGCGGCACGGCGCGTGTGCCGGCTTTTCTCGACGGACGCACCATGATCATGGCGGGCGACGGCGAGCAGAAGTTCGTCGCGTACCCGCTGGGTGCACCGGATGCCGATGGCCTCGCCCGAGTGAACTTCATCGCCGAGCGGCGCGGTGTGGGATCCGAGACCGTGGACTGGAATCTCGCCGTCGACGCCGCCCCGATCGTCGAGTTGTTCAGGGAATGGTCGTTCGACTGGCTCGACGTGCCCGCCGTGATCGCGGCCGCCGACGAGCTGCTCGAGTACCCGATGGTCGACCGCGACCCGATCCCGCACTGGACGTTCGGGCGCACCACCCTGCTGGGCGATGCTGCGCACGCGATGTACCCGAACGGCTCCAACGGCGCGTCGCAGGCGATCATCGATGCCCGCACGCTCGCCTTCCACATCGCGACCGCGCCATCGGTCGCCGCGGCGCTCGCCGCCTACGAGGGGGAACGGCGTCCGGCGACCTCTGCTCTCGTGCTCAGCAACCGCGCTCAAGGCCCCGAGCGGGTCATGCTGCTGGCCCACGAGCGCGCTCCACAGGGGTTCGCCGACATCCATGACGTCATCCCCGCCGAGGAACTCACCGAGATCGCTGCCGGCTACAAGCGCGCCGCAGGTTTCCACCCCGACGTGCTCAACGCACGGCCCTCGCTCACGCCGAACCGATGACCGAAGACGCGACCGCGACGGCGGCCGGACTCGACGCCGCCGGCCTCGCGGCCGTCATCTCTCCGCTCCGGCGCGTGCTGCTCGCATCCGCTCGGGCGGCCGAGAAGCTCCCCGAGATCCCGGACGCGCAGATCGAGGTCATCCGAGCCCTCCCTCGAGGGGTCGTCTCGTCGCCGGGCGAGCTCGCCGACCAGCTCGGGCTCAGCCGATCTACTGTGAGCAACCTGCTCACCCTCATGGAGGAGCGCGGCCTCATCGCGCGACGACCATCGGCAGACGACGGACGCCGCGTAGAGGTGCTCGCCTCGGCACACGCGCTCACCCTCTTCCAGAAGTTCGACAGTGCGAGCGCCGCGCTCGTGGCAGAGGCGTCGCTGTCCCTGCCCAGAGCCGACCGCGACGCGCTCGCCGCCGCCGTTCCCGCTCTCGAGCGCCTTCTCGGCGCCCTCACCGCGACACCGACCAGTCGGCAATCCCCCCACAACCGCAAGGAGGCGGAATGACAACCCTGCGCCAGCGTCTCACGCGCGCGCTCGACGCACGAACCCGGAAGGGCGTCGAACTCGGCCCATACGACATCACGATCGAGCGCGACCTGCGCGTGCCGATGGACGATGGAATCGAGCTGCTCGCCGATCTCATCAGGCCCGTCGGCGACGACATCCCATCGCTTCCCACCATCGTCATCCGCGGCCCTTACGGTCGCCGCGGCCCACTCGCCGGCTCGGCGCGGGCCCTGGCGTACGAAGGGTTCACGGTGCTCTTCCAGAGCTGCCGCGGCACGTGGGGCTCGTCTGGGCTGTTTACGCCCCAGATCGACGAGCAACGCGACGGCATCGCGACGCTGCGCTGGGTGAGGAAGCAGCCGTGGTTCACCGGTCATCTCGCCACCTACGGGCAGAGCTACATGGGCTACACGCAGTGGGCGGTCGCTGGGCGCATGCAGCTCGAGGACCCCGAGAACGCTTCCGAGGCCCTCGTGCTCATCACGACGATGCCCGACTTCGGTGCCATCACCTGGGACAACGGCGCGTTCGCACTGCGCAACGCACTGGGCTGGACGCGGATGATGCACCGGATGCGTCGCGGCGGCCTCGCCATGATCGGCATGGCCTTACCCGACCCCAAGCTCGAGAAGGCATTCGCGGTGCTACCGCTGAGCGCCGGCGACTCCGCTGCGACGGGGGAGGAGATCCACTGGTACCAGGACTGGACCCGGCACGAGCATCTCTCGGACGAGTACTGGACACAGCAGTCGCACGCCGCGTCGGTGGCGGATGTCACGGCCCCGGTCTCGATGATCACCGGTTGGTACGACATCTTCCTGCCGTGGCAGCTCGATGACTACGCACACCTGGTCGAGGCAGGGCACTCGCCGCGCCTCATCCTCGGACCTTGGGGGCATACATCGCCCGCCATGGCGACGCCGACCCACACCGAGACGATCGCGTTCCTCAAGGAGACCTTCGCCGGAGCCTCGTCCTCGCGGCCGACGCCGGTGCGCGCGTTCGAGACCGGCGCGGACGAATGGCACGACCTCGAGTCCTGGCCGCCCTCCGGCTCAGCCGCTCAGCGCTGGCGGCTCACGTCTGACGGAGGATTGTCGACGGATGCCGCAACCGGCGGCGTGACGAGCTACACCTACGATCCGACCGATGCGACTCCGGCCGTCGGCGGTCCGAGCCTCCTGCCCAAGACCGAGCCGGTCGACAACCGCGAGCACGAGGCTCGGCCCGACCTCGCCGTCTTCCGCAGCGCGGCGCTCGACGCCCCGCTCGAGATCGCGGGCCAACCGGTCGCCCACATCCGGTTCCGCTCCTCGGCGCCGAGTTACGACGTCTTCGTACGGATCACCGACGTCCACCCTGACGGCAGGTCGATGACGGTGTGCGACGGTATCCGCCGCATCGGAGCTGTCGGCACCGTCGACACCGACCCGGTGCCCGACGCCGACGGATTCCGTGAGGTGGACGTCAGTCTCTGGCCGGCCTTCCACCGCTTCGCCGCGGGACACTCGATCGGCATCCAGGTCAGTTCGGGTGCCCACCCTCGATACGCCCGCAACCCCGGGTCGGCGGAGGCCGCGTTCGACGCTGCCGAGACCCAGGTCGCGGTGCAGGAGATCTCGCACGACGGCGCCGACGCGTCGCGGATCGAGCTGCCGGTGTTGGGCCGATGACAGGCGCGCCGGTTCCCGGCCTCGAGCACGCCTTCGACGTCGAGGTCGCGCTCGGGGCGCTCGAAGACCACGGCGAGACCCGGCAGGGGCACCGCCGGGTCGTGCCGATCGTGGGCGGATCGGTCCGCGGACTGTTCGACGCCGAGATCCTCGCCAGCGGTGCCGACTGGCAGATCGTGCGCCCCGACGGGACCATCGAGGTCGACGCCCGCTACACCGCGAAGACACCGGACGGCGCGCACATCCTGATTCACGCGACCGGCGTCCGCAGCGGGCCACCCGCGGTTCTCGAAGCGCTACTGCGCGGAGAAGCGATGGATCCGTCGGCCTACTACTTCCGCACGGTCCTGACGCTCGAGGCAGGAGGTGAGGAGCATGCCGAGCTGCAGCGCACGATCTTCATCGCCTCCGCAGTGCGGGAGGCGGATCGGGTGACCTACTCGGCCTACCGCGTCACGTAGTCGCGGAACTCACCGAACTCGTCCGGCCCCCTACCGAATCCTCAGGGATCCGGCCTCGTCTCGTCTTTGGGGCGCCGAAGGGCCGCCGCGGGGCTCAGTACGAGGGGCCGCCGGAAGCATCCGTTCCGGGAATCCACCGGGTCGCGAGGGCCTCGGACCCTCGAGCGAGGAGCGCGACGTCAGCGCCGACCAGGATGAAGGACGCACCCGCTTCGGCGTAGGCGTCGGCGACCGCCGGGTCGAAGGCGTTGACGCCGACCGGCTTTCCCGCGGCGCGCACGGCGTCGAAGGTACGACGCACGGATGCGACCACGTCGGGATGCGCCTGCTGACCGAGCAGGCCCATCGAGGCGGCGAGATCCGAGGGGCCGACGAACACCCCGTCGATCCCGTCGACACCGGCGATCGCGGCCGCGTTCTCCACGCCCTCCGTCGTCTCGATCTGCACGAGGAGGCAGACGTGGTCGCCGGCGTTCCGGAGGTAGTCGTCGACACGATTCCAGCGTCCGGAGCGTGCGAGCGCGGACCCGACGCCGCGCCTTCCCCGTGGCGGGTAGTGCACGGCCTCGACGAGTGCCTTCGCCTCGGCAGCCGTCGAGACCATAGGCACGAGGAGGGTCTGCGCACCGAGGTCGAGCACCTGCTTGATGGTGACGACGTCGCCGATGGGCACCCGCACGACTGGAGTGATCGGGTAGGCGGCGACGGCCTGAAGCTGCGCGAGGACGGACTCGAGGCCGTTCGGAGAGTGCTCCATGTCGATGAGCATCCAGTCCAGCCCCGAACCCGCGCAGATCTCGGCCACCAGCGCGGAGCCCGAACATGCCCAGATTCCCGCCAGCGGGCGAGAGGCGTCGGCGAGATCGTGGCGCAGGGTGGGCTTCAGACGAAGTGACATGTGATCGATCCCATCGGTCCGTAGTCGCACAGCACGACATCTCCGCGCGACACCCACATGGGACGCGTGAAGGATCCGGCCAGGATGATCTCTCCGGCCTCGAGCCTGCTGCCGTGCTGGTGGAACTTGTTGGCGAGCCACGCAACGCCGGTGGCCGGGTGGTCGAGCACGCCGGCGGCGACCCCCGTCTCGGTGATCTCGCCGTTGCGGTACAGAAGCGCGGGAACCCAGCGCAGGTCGATCTCGTCTGGCCGTTTCCGCACGTCGCCCAGAACCATGCCGCCGTAGGCAGCGTTGTCGGAGATCGTGTCGACGATGGTCCGGCCCTCGAGCTCGATGTGCGAGTTGAGGATCTCCAGTGCGGGAACGGCATGGTCGATCGCCGCCAGCGCGTCGTCGAGAGTGCAGTCGGGCCCCTCGAGAGGCGCCTTCAGCACGAAGGCGAGTTCGACCTCGATGCGCACGTTGGAGAACTGGTCGACCGGGATCTCGGCGCCGCTGGCGTAGACGGTGTCGTCGAACATGACGCCGTAGTCCGGTTCGGTGATCCCCGTGGCCTCCTGCATCGCCTTCGACGTCAGGCCGATCTTCCGGCCGACGAGCGTGCGCCCCGCCGCGATGTTCTTGTCGCGCCAGACCCCCTGGATCGCGTAGGAGTCCTCGACGGTGGCCTCGGGATGCCGCGCGGTGATCCGCGGGATCACGCTGTGCGACCGGTCGGCTTCGGCGAGCTCGTCGGCGATCTCCGCGATGGTCTCTGGCTGCAGCATCCGTCTCTCCTTCGTGATCACGCTATCGGGCGGTCAGAGCTGGTGGCCGAGCTTGTACTCGCCCTGCTTCCACTCGGGCAGGGACGCCTCGGAGTCGTCGGGGCGGGTGTACGAGAAGCCGTCGGCTCCGATGGTGACGGCCATCTCGGAGGTGTCCGTGCGGGCCACCACGGGCTGCGGGTTGCCGTCGAGATCGAGCACGAGGGATGCCTCCGTGTACCAGGACGGCACCACCGGGTTTCCCCACCAGTCGCGCCTCTGGTTGTCGTGCACGTCCCACGTGATCACGGGATTGTCGGGATCACCCGTGTAGTAGTCCTGCGTGTAGATCTCGACCCTGTGTCCGTCGGGGTCGCGCAGGTAGAGGTAGAAGGCGTTGGAGACACCGTGGCGCCCGGGCCCGCGCTCGATCGCATCCGAGCGACGCAGCGCTCCGAGCTTGTCGCAGATGGCGAGGATGTTGTGCTTCTCGTGCGTCGCGAACGCGACGTGATGCATCCGTGGACCGTCACCGCCGGTCATGGCGGTGTCGTGCACTGTGGGCTTGCGGCGCATCCACGCGGCGTAGACGGTGCCCTCGTCGTCCTGGATGTCCTCGGTCACGCGGAAGCCGAGGTCCTGCATGAACTTGACTGCTCGGGGAACGTCGGGGGTCACCTGGTTGAAGTGGTCGAGGCGCACGAGTTCGCCGGGAGTGTGCAGGTCGTAGCGCCAGGAGAGCCGCTCGACGTGATCCGTCTGGAAGAAGAACTCGTACGGGAAGCCGAGCGGATCCTCGACTCGGACGGAATCGCCGATGCCCTTGACGAAGCCCTCGGCCCGGCGCTCGATGCGGCATCCGAGCTCCGTGTAATAGGCGACGGCCCTGTCGAGGTCTTCGGGCGCGCGCACGCGGTAGGAGAACGCGGCGACCGCGGCGACGGTGCCCTGGCGCAGCACGAGGTTGTGATGGATGAACTCCTCGGTCGACCGCAGGTAGACGGCATCGGAGTCCTCTTCCGTCACGTGCAGCCCGAGCACGTCGACGTAGAACTGGCGTGATGCGGCGAGGTCGGTCACGACGAGTTCCATGTAGGCGCAGCGCAGGATGTCGGGCGGGGAGGACTGCGGAGTCGCGACGGGGTTGTCGGTCTCGATGGGGGCTTCCTGTGAGACGTAGAAGCCCGAGGAGGTGAGCGTCTTGGCGGTCGTGTCGGTCATGTCAGCGTCCTTGCCGGTGATGTGGGTGAATGGGAGGGGAGCCGCCGCGCGGTGGCCCGCGCCTGTGCGCGATCGCGCCTCGGCGGCTCGGCGGCTCGGCGGCTAGTGCCTGCCGAAGGTCGGGTTGTGAACCTCGCCGAGGGTGATGTGCACGGCCTGCTGGTCGGTGTAGAAGTCGATCGACCGGTACCCGCCCTCATGACCAAGGCCCGAGGCCTTGACGCCGCCGAACGGCGTGCGCAGGTCGCGCACGTTGTTCGAGTTGAGCCAGACCATGCCCGCCTCCACGGCTTGGGAGAAGTTGTGCGCACGCTTGAGGTCGTTCGTCCAGATGTAGGCGGCCAGGCCGTACTTCGTGTCGTTCGCGAGCGCGAGGGCCTCGGCGTCGGTGTCGAACGGTGTGATCGCGACGACGGGTCCGAAGATCTCCTCCTGGAAGATGCGGGCGTCGGGAGGAACGTCGGCGAAGACCGTCGGGGCGACGAAGTTGCCGAACTCGAAGCCTTCGGGCTGTCCGCCCCCGGCGACGAGACGCCCCTCGGTCTTGCCGATCTCGACGTAGCCCATGACCTTGTCGAAGTGCTCAGGATGCACGAGCGCCCCGACCTCCGTCGCAGGGTCGTGGGGGTAGCCGACCTTCACACGCTTCGCCTGTGCCGCATAGCGCTCGACGAACTCGTCGTAGACGTCACGCTGGACCAGGATGCGGGATCCGGCGGTGCAGCGCTCGCCGTTGAGGGAGAAGACGCCGAAGATCGTCGCGTCCACTGCAGCCTCCAGGTCGGCGTCGGCGAAGACGACCGCGGGGCTCTTCCCGCCGAGTTCCATGGAGAGGCCCTTGAGGAACGGCGCGGCGTTGCCGAAGATGATCTGGCCGGTTCGGCTCTCGCCCGTGAAGGAGATGAGCGGTACGTCGGGGTGCTTCACGAGGGCGTCGCCGGCCTCCTCGCCGAGACCGTTGACGAGATTGAAGACTCCCTTCGGCAGGCCGGCCTCCTCGAAGATGCCGGCCCACAGGGATGCCGACAACGGGGTGAACTCGGCGGGCTTCAGGACGACGGTGTTGCCGCTGGCCAGGGCGGGACCCAGCTTCCACGACTCCAGCATGAAGGGCGTGTTCCACGGCGTGATGAGCCCGGCGACGCCGATCGGCTTGCGATTGACGTAGTTGATCTGGCGGCCCGGAACCTTGAAGGTGTCGTCCGCCTGCGCGACGATCAGATCGGCGAAGAACCGGAAGTTCTCCGCTGCGCGGCGTGCCTGGCCGAGAGCCTGCGTGATCGGCAGACCCGAGTCGAAGGATTCGAGCTCGGCCAGCCTCGCATCGCGCAGCTCGACGAGGTCGGCGATGCGATGCAGGATCCGAGATCGCTCGCGCGGCAGCATCCGTGGCCACGGGCCCTCCCTGAATGCCCGGGTCGCTGCGGCGACGGCGAGGTCGATGTCGGCCTTCTTGCCGGCAGCGGCGGTGACGTACACCTCGTTCGAGACGGGCTCGAGAACGTCGAAGGTGTCGCCGTCGATCGAGTCGACGAACTCTCCGTCGATGTAGTGCTGGATGCGCGAGGGCAGGTCGGCCGGCACATGGCGCTGGTCGAGAGCAGGGCTTGTCTCGGTCATGGGATCTCCAATGGAAGGGTCAGAAGGCCGGGAGGCCGAGGGCCTCGTCAGGGTGCTCATGGATCATGTAGGCGTCCAGCGTCGCGGACCGGTGTCGGCGAGCCATCTTCTCGATCTCGCCGAGCGGAGCGCCCGTCTCGATCAGCACGAGGATGTTCTCGTGCTCGCGCACCGACTCCTGTGCTCGGCCGGGCACGAAGGTGAACGTCGAGTCACGTAGGTGACCGAGGCGCGCCCACTCCGACTCCACGAGTTCGAGCATCCGCGGATTGGCGCACTTGGCGAACAGGACGGAATGGAACTGCTGGTTGAGCGCGGTGAACGCCCGTGGCTCGAACTCGTCGAGTCGTCCGATCATGAGCTCGTTGATCTGTCGCGCCTGACGCACGTCGTCAGCGGTCAGCCGACGCGCGGCCAGTGCGGTCGCCGTGCCCTCGAGGATGCTGAGCGCCTGCATGCTGAATCGGTACTGGGTGTCGTCGACCATCGAGACGTGGGCGCCCACATTGCGCTCGAACGTCACGAGGCCTTCAGCCTCGAGTTGACGGATCGCCTCCCGGACCGGGACGACACTCATGTTCAGCTCGCCCGCGATCGTTCCGAGGACCAGGCGGTATCCGGGAGTGAACTCGTGGTTGGTGATGCGCTCGCGAACCCACCGGTAGGCGAGCTGCGACTTGCTGAGGGATGTGGCGTCGGTCATCACGCCCCCGTCTCGGATTCGTAGCGGGCGCGCCAGTCGGCGTTGAGCGGGAACAGGCCGTCGACAGGGTTGCCCTCGGCGACCCGGGCGGCGATCCAGGCGTCCTCGTCCTCCTGCGCCAGTGCGGCGTCGGCGACCTCCTCGGCGATGCCCGGAGGGATGACGATCACGCCATCGGCGTCGCCGACGATGATGTCGCCGGGCTGGACCGTGGTGCCCCCGCAGGCGATCGTGACGTCGACGTCCCACGGGACGTGCTTGCGCCCCAGGACGGCGGGGTGGGCGCCGGCGGAATAGACGGGGATGCCGACCGCGGCGATGGCGTCGGCATCCCGGATGCCGCCGTCGGTGACGATTCCGGCCGCTGCCTGCGCCTGAGCGCGCAGTGCGAGGATGTCGCCGAGGGTTCCCGATCCCGACTCTCCCCGGGCCTCGATGACGATGACCTCGCCCTCCGCGAGAGCGTCGAAGGCACGCTTCTGGGCGTTGTACCCACCGCCGTGCGACAGGAAGAGGTCCTCCCGGTTGGGGACGAACCTCAGGGTCTTCGCCGTCCCGATGAGCTTCACCCTCGGGTGCAGAGGGCGCACGCCGTCGATCGTCACGTTGTTCAGGCCGCGCTTGCGCAGCTGCTGGGAGAGTCCGGCCACCGGTGCCCTCTCGAGCTTCGCTCGCAGGGTCGGAGCGAGTCTCACGGCGGCATCCGGAAGCCCGGCACGTTCTCGCGACCCCCACGCCTCCTCGCGCTGGGTGTCGTCGACGGCCGGAAGCGAGCCGAGGGAGCCGTCGAAGGCCGGCTGCGCCGCCTGGGTCACGGTCGTGGTCAGTCGTCCGGAGGACGCGCCGGAATTCGGGGAGTCGACCTCGACCTCCACGACGTCGCCGGGGACGATGACCGATGAACCCGCCGGCGTTCCGGTGAGGATGACGTCCCCCCGCTCCAGGGTGAAGTGCTGCGACAGGTCGGCGACGATCTGGGCGAGCGGGAACAGGAGCTCCGCCGTCGTGTCGTCCTGCACGAGTTCGTCGTTGACCCAGGTGCGCAGGCGCAGCGCTGACGGATCCACGGTCCGGGCGTCGATCAGCCTCGGGCCGATCGGGGTGAACCCGTCGCCGCCCTTCGACCGGACGTTGGAGCCCTTGTCGTTCGCGCGCAGGTCGTAGAGCCCGAGGTCGTTCGAGGCGGTGACCCAGCCGACGTGGCTCCACGCGGCTTCCTGGCCGACATGGCGGGCGGCCGTGCCGATGATGAGCGCGATCTCCCCTTCGAAGGCGAGCAGCTCGGTGCCGACGGGGCGTTCCACCGTGCCGCCCGACGCAGCGACCGAGCTCGAGGGCTTGAAGAAGTAGGACGGGGCGGACGGGCGCCGGTCGCGCTGTTCTGCACGTGAGACGTAGCTCAGGTGCACCGCGATGATCTTGCCGGGACGACAGGGGAGCGCGGCGAAACGCGCATCCGTGGGCTGCGCCCCAGTCTCGTTCTCGATGGTCATGAGCTCCCCCGCCCTTGCGTGATATTCGAAATCGTATATTATCGGGAGTGTTCGAGCAAGCACCGCTTCTCCACGATTGCGAGCTGCTCGAGCTCAGACAGAGCCGTCGAACCGACACAGGAGTCACCCCGGATGAGCGCACCACAGCCAGCAGGTTTCACCCCGACGGGAACGATCGCGGTCCCGGCCGACCGGCGACGCGTCGTCTTCGCGACGATCGTCGGCACGACGGTGGAGTGGTACGACTTCTTCATCTACGCCACTGCGGTCGGGCTCGTCTTCGGCCAGCTCTTCTTCGCACCGCTGGGGGCCGATAGCGCCATCCTCGCTTTCGCGACCGTGGGAGTGAGCTTCCTGTTCCGTCCGCTCGGTGCCTTCCTCGCGGGTCATTTCGGTGACAAGTACGGACGCAAGGTCGTGCTGATGTGGACGCTGATCCTGATGGGCGCATCCACCGCCCTCATCGGCCTCCTCCCCACCTACGAGACGATCGGGATCGCTGCGCCGATCCTGCTCGTCCTCCTGCGTATCCTGCAGGGCATCTCCGCGGGCGGCGAGTGGGGCGGCGCCGTCCTGATGGCGGTCGAGCACGCGCCCCGGAGCCGACGCGGTGTCTTCGGCGCGTCTCCGCAGATCGGAGTTCCCCTCGGTCTGCTTCTCGCCTCGGGCGTCATGGCCCTGATGACGATCATCGCGCCCGGTGATGCGTTCCTCCAGTGGGGCTGGCGTGTTCCCTTCCTGTTGAGCGTCGTGCTGATCGTGGTGGGCTACTACGTACGCCGGAAGGTGGAGGAGAGCCCGGTGTTCACGGAGCTCGCCGAGCGCAAGGAGAAGGCACGGATGCCGATCGTGCAGCTGTTCAAGAAGCACACCCTCCTCGTCGTCATCGCCGCTCTCGTGTTCGCCGGCAACAACGCCGTCGGCTACATGACCACAGGCGGATTCATCCAGGGCTACGCCACCAACCCCGACGGACCGCTGGCGCTGGAGCGTGGGCCGGTTCTCTGGGCCGTCACCGGATCGGCCGTGACGTGGCTGCTGTCCACGCTCTTCGCGGGGTGGGTGTCCGACCGCATCGGGCGCCGCACGACGTACATCATCGGCTGGATCCTGCAGCTGATCGGCGTGTTCGCCCTGTTCCCGCTGGTCAACAGCGGCAACATCGGACTCCTGTTCGCGGGCCTCGCCATCCTCACGATCGGACTGGGCTTCACCTATGGTCCGCAGGCGGCGCTCTACACGGAGCTCTTCCCCGCCTCGATCCGCTTCTCCGGCGTCTCCATCTCCTACGCCATCGGCGCGATCGTGGGCGGTGCCTTCGCTCCGACCATCGCCACGGCGCTCGTGCAGGCGACGGGCAGCACCCTGTCGGTCACCTGGTACCTCGCGGGGATGACGGTGATCGGATTGATCGCGACGCTCCTCCTTCGCGACCGGAGCGGAATCCCACTCGGTCCGGACCACGAGGACGAGCAGTCGATCAGCCCGATCCGCGGCCTGGCCCGCGCCTAGTCCTCGAGGAGCCAGGGAATCAGCATGCAGTTCCACCATCACGGCTACGTGTCCGGCGATCCGCGCATCACGGCACCCGAGGGCACGGGCATCGATCGCCCGAGCGAGATCCCCGACGAGATCGACGTGCTGATCGTCGGGTCCGGACCCGCCGGGATGCTTCTGGCGGCTCAGATGTCCCAGTTCCCGGGAGTCGCCACGCGCATCATCGAGCGGCGCGCGGGAAGGCTTCCCCTCGGACAGGCCGACGGGATCCAGCCGCGCAGCGTCGAGACCTTCCAGGCCTTCGGGTTCGCGGAGCGGATCATGGCCGAGGCGTACAACATCGCCTACATGAACTTCTGGAACCCGGATCCGGAGAACCCCGAGAACATCGTCCGGACCAGCCGTACCGAGGACTACGGATACAAGATCAGCGAGTTCCCGCACCTCATCGTCAATCAGGCCCGCGTCCTCGACTACTTCGCCGCGGCGGCTGCGCACGGTCCGGGCCGCATCGAGCCCGACTACGGCATCGAGTTCCTCACCCTCACCGTGCACGACGAGGGCGAATTCCCCGTGGAGGTGCGCCTCCGCTACGTCGCGGGGGAGCACGCCGGCGAAGAGCGCACGATCCGTGCCAAGTACGTCGCCGGGTGCGACGGTGCACGCAGCGGCGTCCGCGAGGCGATCGGGCGCAAGCATGTCGGAGGCGCTTCAGCCCACGCGTGGGGGGTGATGGACGTGATGGTCAACACCGACTTCCCCGACTGGCGCACCAAGTGCGCGATCAACGCCGTGGCGGGCAACATCCTGCACATCCCGCGCGAAGGCGGATACCTTTCCCGCGTCTATGTCGATCTCGGCGCCGTGGCCGAGGATGACGACCACCGCGTTCGGCTCACCTCGATCGACGAGATCATCCGCCGGGCGAACGACATCCTGCACCCCTACACACTCGATGTGAAGGAGGTCGCCTGGCACAGCGTCTACGAGGTCGGCCACCGA
Organism: Leifsonia sp. Leaf264; assembly: GCF_001422325.1. Classification (GTDB taxonomy): domain Bacteria; phylum Actinomycetota; class Actinomycetes; order Actinomycetales; family Microbacteriaceae; genus Orlajensenia. The sequence continues at coordinate 120,282 of NZ_LMMR01000006.1, read as the reverse complement.
GTGACCGACAAGTTCGACGACGTTCCCGATGGCTCGGAGCGTGCGCCCCGCGTCTTCCTCACCGGGGACGCCTGCCACACCCACAGTGCCAAAGCCGGACAGGGCATGAACGTGTCGATGCAGGACGGCTTCAACCTCGGCTGGAAGCTCGGGGCCGTGCTCACCGGGCGGAGTCCCGACACCCTGCTGGCCACCTACTCGGCGGAGCGACTGCCGGTGGCGCAGCAGCTCATCGACTTCGACCGGGAGTGGTCATCCCTCATGGCGCGCAAGCCTGAAGAGATCTCCGACCCACAGGATCTGGCGACCTATTACCTCGCGACGGCGGAGTTTCCCTCCGGTTTCATGACCCGATACGGGCAGTCCGAGATCGTCGGGGAGGACGCGCACCAGTCCCTCGCCGACGGATTCCCCATCGGCAAACGCTTCAAGTCCTCCGAGGTCGCACTCGTGGCTGATGGCAACGCCGTTCATCTCGGCCACCACGCGAAGGCGGACGGGCGGTGGCGTCTGTACGCGTTCGCGGATTCGCCCGCGGCGGGCGAACCATCGGCGCTCGCGTCGTGGGCGGACTGGATCTCGTCTTCGGCCGCATCGCCGGTCGTCAGGTACACGTCCCCGAATCAGGACATCGACGCCGTGTTCGACGTGAAGGTGATCTACCAGCAGCGGTTCGACGAGGTCGACATCTCTCGCGTACCCACTGCCTTCCGGCCGCAGACGGGACCGCTCGGACTCACCGACTGGGAGAAGGTCTTCGCTGCGGCGCCGAGCGCGTGGACGACCACCGACATCTACGAGGAGCGCGGGCTCTCCCGCGACGGAGTCGTCGTGGTCGTGCGCCCTGATCAGTACGTCGCCGCGGTCCTTCCCCTTTCGGCGACCGACGCGCTGGCCGAATTCTTCAGCCACTCGATGGTGCAGGCGCGCTGAGTCGCCCTGCCCTGGGCACGGCGACGCCCGAACTCAGGAGTTCACGCGGATGATCTCCTGCTGATAGGGCGCGACGACCTCGCCCGAGATCCGGCAGTCCAGCAGCAGGAAAGGCCGATCAGCTGACGGCGTGACCGCCCACTGCCGGAGGGCGTCGAGGTCGTCGAGAGTGTGCACCACGATCCCGTCGGCACCCACCGACCGAGCCAGGCCCGCGAAGTCGACCTCGGGAATCAGCATCGGTCCCCGAGCGAGGCCCTTGAGACCGTAGAGGTTGATCTCGGCTCCGTAGGCGGCGTCGTTCCAGACCACCGCGAGCCCGCGCCCACCGGCCACACGAACAGCCGACTCCAGGTCGGCCAAGGCCATCAGGCCGCCGCCGTCGCCGGTCGTGAGCACGATGGTGGAGTCCGGTTTCGCCAGCGCCGCCCCCGGCACCGAGGGGAATCCGAGGCCGATCGACTGGTATGCCGTGCCGATCATGACCATGCGGTCGGGGGAGGCGACGGGCCAGTACATGTTCGCCCAGCCGATGAAGTGACCGCCGTCGGAGACCACGACGCGGTCCCGCGTCGAGTCGCTGCCCTCGAGGATCTCGCCGATCGTCGCAGCGACCGCGCGTGGGTCGAGGCGACCATCGACGGCGATGCGGTCGCCGGGTTCCTGGGCACGCAGGGGAGCGAGGTCGATGGACTCCCGCCAACCTGATGGGGATGCATCCGTCGCCACGACTCGATCCGCGAGACTGGCCGCGACGACGGCGGCGTCGCCACGGATGAACCCCCCGACGTGCGGGTGCGTCGCTGCCGGCGCCGTGTCCACCTGATACACGCGGGTACCGGGGTCGAAGAGCTCACCGAACCGCATCGTGAACTGGTTGAGTCCAGCACCGAAGACGACGGCGACGTCCGCCGTGCGGATGAGCTCCATCGCCCCGGCAGCACCGAAGCCTCCGACGACGCCGAGGTCGAACTCCGTGCGGGGGAAGACGCCGCGTCCGAGTGCTGTGGATGCGGTGATCGCGCCGGTCGCCTCCGCGAGTCGTCCCAGCGCGTCGCCGGCACCGGCGATCCAGGCGCCGCGTCCGGCGAGGAGGAACGGCCGCCGTGCCTCTCCGAGCACGCCGGCGAGCTGATCGATGGCGGCGCGGGCGAAAGCCGAGGGGGCGGCGGGGACAGGGAGGTGAGGCTGTTGCGCGGCGGGAACCGGCCCGACCTCGAGGCGAGCGACGTCGTACGGGATCGCCAACACCGTGGGCACCCGGTACGACAGCGCGTGCTCGATCGCGATGACGGTGGTCGCGGCGGCATCCGTTCGGCCCACCGTGTACGTGCGCGCACCGACCGCGGATGCCAACGCGATCTGGTCCACGTCCCACGGTCGCGGGCCCGACGTCGGTTCGTCTCCCACGACGAGGACGAGGGGCACGTGCGCCTGCACGGCCTCGGCCAACGCGGTGAGGGTGTTGGTGAACCCGGCGCCGTAGGTCGCGGTCGCGGCAGCGAGCCCTCCGCCTGCGCGGTGGTACGCATCGGCCGCCACGACGCCGCCGGCCTCGTGCCGCACGGCCGTGAAGGACACGTCCGTCGAGCGCTCGAGTGCGTCGAGGAAGTACGCGTTGCCGTTGCCCATCACGCCGAAGACGTGATCGATGTGGGCGGCGAGTGCCTGGGCGACGTGAGCGGACACAGTGGACATGGGAGACCTCCCGGAAGACGAACGGACGTGTGGATGCCGTATGTGTCTCGCCGGTTCCCGGCTACTGCGCTGGGAGGCTGCGTGCCCTTTTTTCGGGCACCGGCTGCTCGAGAGGGCGGCCGGACGATCCGAGTATACGCATCACTCGGGACGCAGGATGCTCCGCCCTGCTGTCGCGGGGCGGAGCATCCTGCGGCGCTGACGCACCGGAGCCGTGTCCGTCAGTTCGTCAGTCCGTCGGCTCCGGCTCCGGCGTCGCTCCGGACTCCTCGGTGGGACCGAAGAGCGTCCATTCCCCAGATGCGCATTCGTAGAACGTCAGGTTCTCGGTGTCGATGTAGACGTCGCCGTCGGCCGTGCACGTCGTGTTCTCCGGGACGCCGAGGCCGAGCGAGAGCTGAGTTCCCGGGGCCCCCGGAGCGCCGGTGGCGCCGGTCTCACCCGTGGCGCCGGTCTCTCCTGTGGCACCGGTGTCGCCGGTGTCGCCGGTGGCTCCGGTCTTGCCTGTGTCGCCCGTCTCACCCGTGGCGCCGGTGGCACCGGTCTCACCGGTGAGGTTCTCGGCTGCGGAGGCACGGATGTTGCCCACCTGGGTCCAGTCATCCTGGAACAGGTAGACGTCGGAGGTGGTGATGTCGATGTAGACGTCGCCCTCGTATCCCTTTCCGGCCTCGGGAGCGCCGGTACCGGCTCGTACGGCCGAGCCCGCGGGAAGGATCTCCTTGATCGCCTCCTCGTAGGCGGTCTCGTCGACCTCCACCGTCGTGGGGGTGGGCGTCGCTGCTGCGTCGACGTCGTCGGCCGAGCGCGCGAGGGACGCTCCGAGGAAGGACGCGAAGAACGAGAGCACGACGACGGCTGCGCCGACCCAGAAGAGGGTGGACCGCTTGAGTCCTGCCGAAGCCTCGGGGGCCTTCTGCGGCGGGGAGCCGTCGGGGGCTGTCGCGGGCGGTACGGGGTTCGCTTGATCGCTCATCTGGAGTGCTCCATCTCTGGCTTCACGAAAGGGGCGGGCCGGAGCCGTGGCTCCGACGAGGGCCGGGCCGCTGCGCGCCCCGGCCCGCTCCGGATCAACCGGCCAGTGCCTTCGCCTTGAGGGCGTCGTACTCGGCCTGGGTGAGCGCTCCGGAATCGAGCAGCTGCTTGCCCTTCTCGATCTCGGCTGCAGCCGAGCTGCTGCCGGCGACGCTCCTGATGTGCTCGTTCGCGGCCGCCTGCACCTGCTGGAACTCCGCCGCACGACGCTCCGCCATGTTGCGCCCACGAGCGATCAGGTAGATGAACGCCGCGAGGAACGGGAGGAACACCAGGAAGAGCACCCACAGCGCCTTCGCCCATCCGTTCAATCCCGGATCGCGGAAGACGTCGATGATGACTGTGATGAAGATCCAGATGCACGAGATCGCGATGTACACCCAGAGGAACCAGACGAGGTAGTCCCAGAAGCTCATGTCTATCCACCCTTCAGCGCGCGCAGTGTCTTTCACGACGCGGTCTCTGGACGATATCCGCGCCCGTCGTCGTCGCACATCATCCTGATCGAGTGACACCGGCGACGGCACGGAGGGCGCCGCGGGGTGCCCGAAGGCGGCTTTCACCTGATCTGCGTGACGCGCAGGAGACGCTGGCGGCGTCTACTGGTGGAACCGTCGTCGGGGTGGCAGGTGGTGGCTCCGAGAAAACGCGGCCGAGCGCACACGGAGGATGACGTGGGGACCAATTACACGGAGCGACTGCGCCGGTTGGCTGTCAATGACGCCGGCGCGACCGGTGAGCCGACAGCCCTCGACGCCAAGACTCTGGCGCTCGTCAGGCTCGCGGCGCTGATCGCGGTGGGTGCCGCCGAGCCTTCCTTCGGCGAGCATGCCGATGCCGCGGTGAGCGCTGGTGCCACGTCCGACGAGATCGTGGATGTCCTGGTCGGGGTGGGCGCTGTCGTGGGACTTCCCCGGGTCGTGGCTGCGGCGCCACTGCTGGGGCTGGCTCTCGGCTACGACGTCGAGGACGACGTACTCGGATAGCAGCGGCGGGGCGGTTCAGGCGCCGAGGAGTCCGACAGCGGTCGCCCGTTCCACGGCTGCGGCTCGCGACGCCACACCGAGCTTGCGGTAGATGGAGCCGACCTCCGTGCGCACTGTGTTCCGGGAGACGAACAGGCGGGCGCTGATCTCCGGAACCGTCAGGTGCGTCTGCAGGTAGGGGAGGAGCCTAAGCTCCGCGGGAGTCAACGGGGGCGCACTCGCGTCGCCGTGGGCGGTCGAGTCGATGAGGGACGTGACGGCAACGACCTCGTCGACGAGGACTCCGAGGGCCGGTCGCCGGATGAGGATGTCCTCGCACTCGCGCACCAGATGGCGGGCGGTGGCGTGGTCGTGCAGCAGGATGGACGACCTCGCGAGGTGGAGGCGGACCCTGATCGCGAGCCCCGGCGTGGCGGACGTCGTCACCGGGCGTGCCCTCATCGCTCGCGTCATCTCGCGGGCAGCGGTGGCGGTGTCTCCTCGGTGGGCGGCCGATCTCGCCGCGGCCGCGAAGGTCATCACCGACGGCGCATAGTCGTCGAGCCTGTGTTCCGCGATCAACCCCAGCGCCTTGCCGATGAGACGTCCGGCTTCAGCCCAGCGATCCTGATCCATGGCGATCATCGCGCGTTCGGAGTCGCTGAGCACGACGACGACGTAGTTGCCCGTCGATGTTGCGAGGCTGCTCGCTTCGAGGAAGTAGGCATCGGCCCGGGCCGCGTCTCCGACCAGCAGGCACGTGCCGCCGGCCACACTCAGGGCCTGATCACGCCACGCGCTCCAGCGCGGTTCCTCCGCGAGGGCGAGCTCGATGTCGGCCATCGCCTGGGCAGGACCTCCAGGACACATCGCGCTGCGGAGCATGGCCCGTCCGGACGCGAAGGATGCCGTGCCGTCGGCGGGCTCGGCGTCGTACCTCACGCCCTCGAGGCTCATGATCCACCGCTCGGCCTGGTTCTCCTGCCCCGACATCGCGGCCAGCCAACCGGCGAGGACGACCAAGGGCGGTGAGTGAGCGATGGTCGCGCCCCCGAGAGCTGTGAGCCACCGCTGCGCCGTCGCCATCTCGCCCGAGTGGAACGTGGGCAGGACCAGCTCGGTGACCAGTCGCACCAACCGTTCGGTGTCCGAGGTCTCCAGGAGCTGCTCGACGGCCAGAGCCGGCGCGTCGATCCGTTCGTACCAGTCGGCTGCCCGCATCCGAAGATCGGAGAGACCGTCCGGATCGGTGCGCCCCAACTCGCCGAGCAGGAACTCGCGGAAGAGGGGGTGATAGCGGTACCACTCGCGCCTGCGGTCGAGGCGGACAAGGAAGACATTCGAGGCCTCGAGTTCGCGGAGTCGCTGCCTGGCGTCGTTCGTGCCGAGAAGGGCGTCGCACAGAGGCGCGGAGAACGTCTCCAGAATGGACGTGCGTCGGAGGAACTGCTGGAGCTCGAGTGGCAGGCCGGCGAGGGACTCACGGTAGAGGTAGTCGGTCACGTAGCGGTCGTCGCCGGTGATGGTCGCGGCGGCGTCGTCGCTCTCGCGGGCGATGACGGCGGCGAGGTGGAGACCGACGGGCCAGCCCTCGGTTCGTCCGACGACGACCTCCGCAAGCGCCGCTGTGATCGGCACGTGGGCCTCGGCGAAGATCTGGTGTGCACCGTCGGAATCCAAGGCCAGATCGGCAGCCTCGAGCTCGAATGCGTCTCCTGCCGCCCTGATCCGCGGGAGATGGGGCTGCTCGGTACGACTCGCGGTCACGAACTGTGATCCATCCGGAATCCCGGCGATGATGACGCTCAGGACGTCGGCAACGCCCGGCGAATCGAGCTCGTGCAGGTCGTCGAGCATCATCACGAAGGGCTTCGCGCTCGTCCTGAGCACTGATGCCAGTCGCGGGGCCGCTCGTCCGAGCGCTGCGGTGCTGTGGCCTCGCATGTCCGCGACGACGCCGGGGTCCCCGTCGACGGCGCGGACGTATGCCGACGCGAGGAGGGCGAGGAGGGATACCGGATCGTCGTCGAATCGGTCGAGGGAGACCCAGGCGACGGGTCGTTCCTCCGCGGCCGCCCACTGAGCCAGCAGAGTCGACTTGCCGTAACCGGCCGGAGCTGTGACGGTCACCACACGCCGTCCGCTGGTGCGGGCCCGCTCGATGAGATCCGAGCGGCTGACGAACCCCGGCCGAGCGACCGGGACGGCGAGCTTCGTCTCGACGAGCAGGCGATCGAGCTCGACGTCATCCAGCGGTGCAGCTCGAGAGGTCTCGGTCACGTTCGCATACTAGGGCGGCAGTCGGCGGCGATCAATCGATGTTGCGAATCATGCTCGCCGGGTGATGCGAGGGGGAGCGGGCGACGAGGAGGGTGGTCGCACGGGCCGTGCTGCGGCTCGACTCCCGGCAGGTGGCGTGCCGTCTCCGCTCGTCCAGCGCGGATGTCAATCGGAATGGTGGATGGTCATGAGCACGGTCAAGGAAGCAACTGGATGGGTCGGTTGGATCGGCTTCGCCGGCATCATCCTCATCCTGAACGGCATCTTCAGCGCGGTCCAGGGCGTCGTCGCCCTCGTGGGACCTGAGGCGTACTACGTCGTGACCGACGGCAGCCTCTTCCTCTTCGACATCACCGGTTGGGGTTGGTGGAACCTCATTATCGGCCTGCTCCTCGCCTTCGCCGGAGTCGCGTTGTTCGTCGGAGCGACGTGGGCTCGCGTCGTCGCCGTCATCGTCGCTGTCCTGAGCGCCATCGGTCAACTGCTCCTCATACCGGCGCAGCCGTGGTGGTCGCTCATCGTCATCGCGATCGACATCCTCGTGATCTACGCCGTGACGGCGCACGGACGCGAAGTCAGGTTGGACGACTAGTCGACGTTCGCTGCCTGCATTCGGGCCGAAACGCCCCAAGTCCGCGTTCGCGGACATAGCATTGCCTTCATGTCGCAGATTCGGATAAAAGAGGCCGCGAGCTTTCTTGGCGTCAGCGACGATACGGTGCGCCGCTGGATCGACAACGGGGCGCTGCAGAGCGAGAAGGATGCCTCCGGCCGCAGTGTCGTCGACGGTCTGACCCTCGCCCACCTCGCTCGGAAGAATGCGGTCCTCCCCGCAGATCCCTCGGAGATCGGTCGTTCGGCGCGAAACCATCTGGTCGGCCTCGTGACCGAGATCACCATGGACATGGTCATGGCGCAGGTCGAACTGCAGTGCGGTCCGCATCGGATCGTCTCGCTCATGAGCAGCGAGGCCGTGCGAGAACTCGGCCTGGAGCTCGGCTCCGTCGCCATCGCCGTCGTGAAAGCCACGACTGTCATCATCGAGACCCCGGCTGGGAAGGCCCACGAATGAGCATCCGAATCCGCGGGACCAACCGCATCCGCACTGCCGGTGTCGTGGTTCTGGCCGTCTCGGCCGCTGTCGCGCTCGCCGCGTGCTCGACCCCGGCGGCACACGTGCCGGCGTCGAGCGCACCGAGCGCACCGAGCACTCCGACGGCATCCACTCTCAGTGGGTCGATCACGGTCTTCGCGGCTGCCTCCCTCAAGGCGACGTTCACCGAGCTCGCGGCCGAGTTCGAGAAGGCCAACCCCGATGTCGACATCGCGCTGAACTTCGCTGGGTCCTCCGACCTCGTCACCCAGATCACGGAGGGTGCGCCGGCCGACGTCTTCGCATCGGCCGATGAGAAGAACATGGCCAAGCTCACCGATGCCGGACTGGTCGATGCCGGTGCTCCCGTCGACTTCGCGACGAACGTGCTCGAGATCGCCGTCCCTCCGACGAATCCCGCGGGCATCACGAGTTTCGCCGACCTGGCGAAGCCCGACGTGAAGACCGTCGTCTGCGCGCCGCAGGTACCCTGCGGGTCGGCGACAGTCGCCGTCGAGCAGGCGACAGGCGTCACGCTCACCCCGGTGAGCGAGGAGTCGTCGGTGACGGATGTGCTCGGCAAGGTGACCTCGGGGGAGGCCGACGCCGGTCTCGTCTACGTGACCGACGTGACCGCCGCCGGCGACGCGGTCCTGGGCATCACGTTCCCGGAGTCCAGCGAGGCCGTCAACACCTACCCGATCGCACCGGTCGCCGCCACCGGGAATCCCGACGTGGCGCAGGCGTTCGTCGACTTCATCACGGGCGATGTCGGCCAGTACGTGCTCGAGGCTGCCGGGTTCGGCAAGCCGTAGTCCCCGGATGCCTTCTCGTCGCCTCAACTCCTCGGTCGGTGTTCCCGGCTGGGTCGTGATCGTCGCGATCATCGGCGCCGGGTTCGTGCTGCTACCGCTGGTGGCGATGGTCACGAGGGTCAACTGGTCGGAATTCATCCCGTTGATCACGTCGGAATCCTCCGTCGCCGCCCTGCTGTTGAGTCTGCGCACTTCGGTCGTCGCGACCGCGCTCTGCGTGATCCTGGGGGTCCCGATGGCGATAGTGCTCGCCCGCACCGAGTTCTGGGGGCAGAAGATCCTGCGCTCGCTCGTGCTGCTGCCGCTCGTGCTTCCGCCGGTGGTCGGTGGCATCGCCCTGCTGTACACCTTCGGCCGTCGTGGGCTCCTGGGCCAGACCTTCGAGATGCTGGGCGTCACCATCGCCTTCTCGACGACGGCCGTCATCCTCGCGCAGACCTTCGTTGCCCTGCCCTTCCTGGTGCTCAGTCTCGAGGGGGCCCTCCGCACCGTTGGCACGCGTTACGAGGCCGTCGGCGCCACTCTCGGCGGGCGCCCGACGACGGTGCTCCGCCGCATCACGATGCCGCTGGTGCTGCCCGCGCTCATCTCCGGAGCGGTGCTGTCGTTCGCCAGGGCGCTGGGTGAGTTCGGCGCGACTCTCACTTTCGCTGGCAGTCTCCAAGGCGTGACGCGCACGCTCCCGCTCGAGATCTACCTGCAGCGCGAGACCGACCCCGATGCCGCCGTCGCGCTGTCGCTCGTCCTCGTGGTCGTCGCGGTGATCGTCGTGGGGCTTGCCCACCGGGCTGGCGAGTTCACCGGACTCAGAGGTGGAGCTAGCTCGTGACCTTCACCTTCAGCGCCACCGTCGCCGAGCGCGGATTCGACGTCGACCTCGAGATCGAGCCCGGCGAGACCGTGGCCGTCCTCGGACCGAATGGCGCCGGAAAGTCGACGCTGCTCAACCTCATCGCCGGGCTCATCAAGCCCGATGCCGGTCGCGCGATGCTGCAGGACAGGGTGCTGTTCGACCTGTCACCGGCTGCTGTCGGCAGCGGAGCACGCGGAACAGGACGACGCTGGACACCACCCCATGCGCGAGGGGTCTCCCTCCTTGCACAGGATGCCCTCCTCTTCCCCCATCTCAGCGTGCTCGACAACGTCGCCTTCGGGCCTCGCAGTGCAGGCCTCCCTCGAACCGTTGCCGACGCCCGAGCTCTGGAATGGCTGCACCGAGTGGACGCGGCCGCTCTGAGCGCACGCAAACCCGGCGAGCTCTCGGGCGGCCAGGCCCAGCGCATCGCGGTGGCCCGGGCGCTCGCATCCGATCCCGGACTCCTGCTCCTCGACGAGCCGCTCGCCGCCCTCGACGTGACCGTCGCACCGGCGATCCGACGGATGCTGCGCGACGTCCTCGCCGATCGCACGGCGATCATCGTCACCCACGACATCCTCGACGCCTTCACGCTCGCCGATCGCGTCGTCGTGCTCGAGGCCGGACACATCGTCGACATCGGTCCGACGCGCCAGGTTCTCGACCGACCGGTGACGCCGTTCGCGGCCGAACTGGCGGCCCTCAACCTGCTCACCGGAACTGCATCGGGATCTGGGCTCCGAACGGATGCAGGAAGTCGGGTCGGCGTGAGATCGGTGCAGCCCATCCCCGAGGGCGCACGCGCCGGGCTCGCCATCCGTCCGGCCCTGGTGTCGGTCTCGACCGATCCGCCGGCGGATCCCGGGTTGACCGTACTGGCAGGCACTGTGCGGGATCTGGAGACCCGCGGCGACCTGATCCGCGTGCGGACCGTCGAACTCGCTGCCGACGTCCCGCCGGGTGTCGTCGCCGACCTCGACCTCAGCAGCGGCACCGCCGTCTGGCTCAGCTTCCGCCCCGACGACGCGATCGCCTATCCCCTCTGACCAGAAGCCCGTCGGTGCTGGGGCCGGGCTACTCCTTGTTCTTCCCCTTGCCCTTCCCGTTGCCGGTGTCCTTGTCCTTGTCCTTGCCGCTTCCGGATCCGTTCTTCCCGGAGTTGCCGTCACCCGGTTCCGGCTCCGGCTCCGCGGTCTCCTCGTCCACCGGAGCGACGGTCTGGGCCGGTGCCTCTGTCGCGGGAGTCTGGCTCGGGATGCTGGTCGTCGTTGTCGCGGGGGGCGTCGTCTCCGCCTCCTGTGGGGAACTCGCCCCGGAGACCGCGAGGACTGTCCCCGCGACGAGTGCTCCGATGACCACCAGGGCGCCGGCGGCCACGGTGAGCTTCCGATCCGAGCGCGCAGCAGGCGCGGGCGACGGCGGCAGCCCGACGGTCGCTGCAGCGCCAGGTGCGACCGGTGCGAGCAGTCGCGTCGGCTCGAGCATCGCGGCGGTGCTCTCCGTGTCCAGGCCGCCCTCGTGTCGGCCTCCGGCCCACCCGGCGAGGGCGGACCCGTCGCGGCGGGCCTTGGCGGCGACGTCGATGGCTGTGGGGCGCAAAGCGGGGTCACGCGAGGTCATCTGCGTCAGCAGGCTCGCCCACGCCACCGGCAGGTCGGCAGGGATGGACGGGTCGCGCGACGCACGCGCGCTCATGGCTTCGATCACGGTGCCCGGATATGCGCGGCGGCCAGTCAGGCACTCGAGGAGGAGAAGGCCGAAGGCGTAGATGTCGGACGGCGATCCCGGTTCACCGCCGGCGGCCTGCTCGGGGCTGAGATAGGCGGCGGTGCCGATGACGGTGCCGGCCGTCGTGACTCGATCGGCGCCGATGAGATGGGCGATGCCGAAATCGGTGAGCCTGGCGTGGAACTCGGGGGAGGGAAGCCCCGTCGGGGCGAGGAGGATGTTGGCGGGCTTCAGATCACGATGAACGATCCCCTGGGCGTGCACGACGGCCAACGCCTCCGCGATCTCGGCCGCGAGCAGCGCCGTCGCGGAACCGGAGAGCCCCTCGGCATCGAGCACGTCCCGGAGGTCGGGTCCGTCGACCAGTTCCATCACGATGAAGCTCGGCTCATCGGAGTCGGCCGGTGCCAGGTGTGCGTCGTGGAGGGAGACGAGGTTCGGGTGGTTCACCCGTGCCAGCAGGTCGACCTCGGCGCGGCGACGAGCGTCGTCGATCGCCGTCCCGGCAGCGAAGAGCTTCACCGCAACGAAGCGGCCGAGATTCCCGTCCCGTGCTCGGTAGACGGTGGCCATGCCCCCTCGACCGACGACGCCGACCAACTCGTATCGCCCTGCGAGGACTCGCCCGATGCCACGCTGGTCGCCGGAATCCATCATCCGACCATAAGGGGAAGGAGAGGCTGATTCCAGCCCATGGACGACGCGGCAACCCGTGAGTAGCCTCCCAGGTGGAGAAATTCGCTAGAGAATCTAACGAGTATGCGTTTCAGTGGTGGTGTGACGAGTTCCGAGGATGCCGAGGGCCCGCGTGCCGACGCCACAGCGGGTGACACGCCGAACGTCCTCGAGGCGCTGCAGGTCTATCGTGCGGCCGAGGCCGCGATGAGGCGCCGCACAGGGGCGGCGATGGGCCTGGGAGAGAGCGACATCCTCGCGCTCCGCTTCATCCTCGACGCCCACGCCCTCGGCCGTGTCACAGCGCCGAAGGACATCACCGAGTACCTCGGCATCTCGAGTGCGTCGACGAGCGTGCTCCTGACCCGCCTCGAACGCGGCGGCTTCGTGGAACGCCGGCCGAGCGCCGTGGACCGGCGGTCGATCGAGGTCGTGCCGACGGCGGCAGCCGAGGGCGACACCGGCCCCATGCTCGCTGTCGCCAACGCGCAGATGGCCGATGCGACGCACGAGCTGACGCCCGAGGAGGCTGTCGTCGTGACGAGCTTCCTGGCACGGATGCGCGAGACGGTCGATCGGATCGGTCACCGCACCAAGGGCTAGTGCTATGCACGTCGGGCGTGCGTTTGTCAACGCATTGCTAGACAACTGAACTAGCTGTTTGGATGATCATCACCCGAAGCGGGCCGGCAGAGCGCCGAACCCACGTCCAAGGAACGGATCGATCATCATGAACCTTCTCGTCATCATCATCGCGATAGTCGCGATAGTGCTCCTGCTCACCGGCGGATTCGTGCAGTCCCTGAACTTCCTCCTCTGGGTGGGAATCGTGCTGCTGATCATCGCTGCAGTCGTCTTCCTGCTCCGCTTCATCACCGGCAACCGCCGGGTCTGAGAGCCGCGAGCTTCTCAGCACGACGACACGACTCAACGACCCCACGAAAGCAGGAACACCTCATGAGCCTCGGATCAGGAATCGTCCTCTTCATCATCGGCGCGATCCTCGCCTTCGCCCTGAACGTCCAGGTGGAGTGGATCGACCTCCACCTCATCGGCTACATCCTCATGATCGCCGGTGTCGTGGGGATCATCCTCGGCATCGTCCTCATCACGCGCCGTCGCAGCTCGGTCTCGACGACGCGGTCGGCGGTCGACCCCGCCAGCGGCGAGAGCGTCACCCGCCGCACCTCCGAGAGCGACCCTCTCGTCTGACTCGGAAGCGGCTGACGCCCCCACGTTCATGACGAGGGGGCGTCAGCTTCGCTCATGTTCGGGGCCTCGGCGAATGGATCAGACGGCTACTTGAGCACCTTGTACTGGTATTCGACCTTGAATCGATCGACGACAACGTCGGCATATGCGCCGAGTCCCAGCGCGATATCGAGTTGCGCAGGGTTGCCGTTCAATTTCAGCCAGCCGAGATTTCTGACTCCCTTGCCCATTGATCCGACAACGCTGGTGTCACCGTTGTATCCATACAGCCAGGAGGCGCTACCGCTGAGATAGCTGACATCGGCCGAAATTCGCGTCGAGGCAACGCCATATTTGGACGCCGAGCGCACTGCCGAAGGAATTGACACGTCTCCGATCGCGAATAGAGACAGACTCCCTCCTGAGTATGTGCCCCATCCCGAGCACCAGACGGATTCTGCTCTGTCGTAGGTGCATTCGCCCCACTCGTTCATGTCGTAGGGCTCGTAGTCAGTGATGATCCTCTTGGCGGTCACCCAGGTGCTCGTCGTCGTCGTCACCAGCTTCTTGGCAGAGACGTTGACCGTCGTGCTCGCGGTCTTCGTCGCGCCCTGAGGTCCCTTTTCCGAGACTGTGATCGTGTACTTGCCCGGCACCAGCTTCTTGTTGTTCAGGCCATTCCACGTGAACTTCGTCGTCGACGACTTGGTCAGCTTCCAGCTGGTGATCGTCTTGCCGTTCAGGGTGACCTTGACGGTGCCCGTGACGGCGAGAGTTCCCGTCGGTGAGGCCTTCGCGTTGGTCGTGATGGACACGGAGTCGTTGTATCCGTCCTTCGACGGGTACACGGTGGAGACGGACTTGGCCACCGCGACCGAGGTGATCTGGGTGGCCGCGAACGTCGCCTTCACGGATGCACTGACCTTGGCCGCGCCCGCCGGACCCTTCACCGATGCGTACAGGGTGCCCGAGCCCACCGGGAGGCCGGCGACGGAGAAGGTCGTCTTCGAGGTTCCCGTGGCCTTGGCCATCGCGACGATCCGCTTCGTCGTGCCCGAGATGGCGACCAGGGAACCCGAGATCGGGAGCGCGGTGCCTGTCTCGTCCTTCGCTGAGACGCTACCCACGAACGAGTCGTATCGGCCGTCCTTATAGGGGTAGAAGCTCTTCGTCGACGGGGAGAACGAGACGGTCTTGGCTACACCGGAGCCGACGGTGATCGTCGGCCCGTCGGTGGAAGCAGCGGATGGCTCGGACACGGTCCGTGCGACGACCTCATAGGTGCCTGCAGGCATGGCGGACGCCGGAATGGCGACCTCGGCGCCGTAGCCCTCAGCCTCCTCGACCAGCGCGAGCTCGTCCGTGACGGCAGGGAACGCCTCGCTGGTCGTGGTGTCGACGACATCGATGACCACCGATGTAGCCACGTCCGAGAGGATGTGCACGACGCTGAAGTCCTTGTACCCGTCATCGAACGGGAGCGTCAGAACGGTCGACCCGACGGTCGTGACGCTCAGCACGGGCGCAGGTGCCGGCACCTCGATCGGCTCCTCTGCCAGCGTCTCGGGCGATTCCGGAGTCGGCTCGGTACTCGGAGTCGGTTCCGTCGACTCGTTCAGTGCCGGATCCTGCGACTCCGTCTGTGTCGGTTCCTGCGACTCCGTCGGCGTCGGTTCCGGCGTTGGTTCGTTCGTCGAGTCCGAGGGGACCGACTCCTGCGAGTCCGTGGGAGCGAGGGTGGGTTCGTCGCCCTCGACCGCCAACGCGGGTGGAGCGATGGCACCGAGCACGAGTGCTCCGGCCACGAGCAGGCTCGCGGGCGCGAGCGTGCGGAAACGACGGCGTGATGACATTGATCCCCCTGGAAGACGACTGCCCACCTCTTCGATTGGGATCTCCTTGGAGGTTCCTGAGATGGCTCTGATGCACGCTACAGAGACGCGGCCACGCATGGTCGCCCCAGTCCGGGGGCGAGCCGTCAGGAGGACTCGTCGGTGCGGGCCCGCAGGAGAAATGCGTAACGAATTGACCCGATCTCAAACTCGTACAGCCGCATACCATGTAAATGCGATAGATTGATCGAAGTTGTTGTGTTGCGCATTTCTTGTGACCCAAGTCGCGAGCGTGAAAGCGAACTGTGGACACTATGACTTTGAACCCCGAAGTGCGGGGTTCATTGAAGAAGAATGCGAGAAAGACTGTGGCAACTGGCACCGTCAAATGGTTCAACGCGGAAAAGGGCTTTGGTTTCATTGCTCCTGACGACGGCTCTGCCGACGTCTTCGCCCACTACTCGGCCATCGCGTCGAGCGGGTTCCGCTCCCTCGAGGAGAACCAGCGGGTTGAGTTCGAGACGGCACGTGGCCCCAAGGGTCTGCAGGCGGAGAACATCCGTCCCGTGTAATTACGAGACTTCGTAAAGAACCCCCTTCGGCCTTCGGGCCGGAGGGGGTTCTTCGTATGAGCGGCCTGTTCAGGCGTAGCGCTCGACGAAGGCCTTCAGCAGCAGCCGCGGCACCGACACGGATGTCGCAGCCAGGCGCGCCTGCACGATGTGGAGTTCGTGGGCGTCGAAGTATCCGTGGTGCTGATAGATCCTCGCGCGGGCGGCCAGGTCGGCGGCGGTGACCTCGGGGTGGAACTGCACGGCGTGCAGGCTGTCGCCGAGCCTGAACGCCTGCACGGGGCACGCGGGAGAGCTCGCGAGGAGCACGGCGCCGGTCGGGAGCGTGTTCACGGCCTCCTTGTGCGCCACGAGGGCGTCGAAGGCTGGCGGCAGAGACCCGAGCAGCGGATCAGCGACGCCGTCGGCCGTGAGGGTGACGGGAACCGCTGACGTCGGTTCGCCGAATTCGCGGCCGACCGATCCGCCGTAGGCCTCGGCCACGACGCCGATGCCGTAGCAGGTGAACAGCACGGGCAGCCCGTCGTCGACCGAAGCCGCTGCGATGGTGCGCAGGTCTGCTTCGGCGCGGCGCTGGGCCGAGGTCTTCGCCGCATCCGTCACGCTGAACGGGCTGCCGCCGACGATCACGCCTGCCACTGCGTCGAGGGCGTTGCCGAGCGGGTCGGCCGCCAGGAGATGCTGGGACAGAGCGGATGCCGGCAGCCCTGTGGCGGCGAGCATGGAGTCGTACTCGTCGCGCGCTGCATCGAGCTCTGGCCTGATCGTGACCAGGAGGAATCGGGCGGTCATGGCGCTAGCTCCGACGCTTCTTCCCACGGGAGTTCCGGGCGGCGGCGACCCGGATCTCGGCGGCCGTGCGCTGCTTCTTCGCCGGCTGAGATGCCTTCTTCTTCGCTTTCGCAGCCTTCGCCTGGGCCTCGGCCGCTTTCTTCGCCTCCGCCGCCTGCTCGGCACTGGTTCCTCGTGAGCTGTTCGCGGTGCGTCCACGCACGATGCCGATGAACTCCTCGACGTCAGGTGTCGTCGCAGCCGTTGGCCAGACCAGGGCGATCTGGGTGACGGGGGCATCCGTCACGGTGCGCGAGATGACGTCTTTGCGGGCGTACAGTCGGGCGATCGAGTGCGGGACGACGACGATGCCGACGCCGGCAGCGACGAGTTCCATGATCATGTCGCCATCGAGGGAATCGGTGTCGGCGACGCGCTGCTCACCGGCGATGTCGGCGAGGGTGAGGTCGTCGGCGGCCGCGATGGCATGGTCTTTGGGTGCGACAGCGACTGCCACTTCGTCATAGAGACGGATGACGCTCAAACCGCTGTCGTCGTCGATGGGTAGGCGCACGATGGCGAGGTCGGCTCTGCCGTCCCGGAGCACCGCCGTCTGCTCGACGGGCTCGGTGCGGGACGCCTCCAGCGGGTCGCGTGGGCGCCGATCGTTCCAGGCGCGCAACCACTTCGCGGGCGTGACTCCGGCCACGAAGGCGAGCTTGACCATGCGGGCGCCCTTCGTTCGGCCGGTGACGGATGCCCCTCCGCCGGTCTCAGGCTATACGCTGGGCAGTGTGAGCACCGCACCCGAGACACCGCACGACGCCCAGCCCGAGACGCCGCAGTACACCTTCCCCGAGCCCAAGCCGAAGCGTCCGAAGAAGACGCAGACGATGAAGCCCGAAACGGCGGCCAAGAAGCTCGGAATCCTGCTCGCCGCTGCACCCGCCGAGTTCACCGAGGTCGAGATCTCCCGGGAGCAGCTCGATGACTGGTCCGCGAACCCGCCGGCCTGGCTCGAGGAACTCCGCAAGACCGGGCCGCACCCCCGCCCCGTCGTTGCCGGAAAGCTCGGCGTCTCGACATCCGGCCTCGCACGCGCCGGAATCACGGAGCCCCTCACCACTGCCGAGATCAGCGAACTGCTGCAGCAGCCGCCGGCCTGGCTCGTCGCGGAACGGGCCACGCAGGCCGAGGTGCGCGCCGAGCAGGTGCGTGTGAAGGAGCGTGACGCCGAGCGCGCAGCGCGTCGCGCGGCAGAGGAACGCCAGTAGCTCTCGCCCTCTAGGCGTAGCGCTCGCGCAGGAATCGCGTGAGGTCGTCGAGTTCGGCGTCCGACACGGAGTGTCCCAGGCCCTCGTAGATGCGCTCGGTCAACGTCGAGTGGCCAGGCAACCAGGCTTGAGTGCGATCGATGCGATCGCGGGCGATCACGGCGTCGGCCGTGCCTCGTCCCCAGAACACCGGCGGAGCGACCTCCGCGAGGGCGACGTCGTTGGCGTTCGTCAGCTCGGTCACGAATCCGGCCAGCACGGCCGCGTAGGCGAACTGCCCGGGCCGGGCACGCAACAACTCGATCGCCATGGCACCGCCCTGCGAGAAGCCGAGCAGGCCGACGGATGACGGCGCCACCTCGAGGGCGTCGATCCATGCGAGGAGCGCATCCGTCGCCGCAGCGATGTCGGCGGGAGCCGACGTGAAGCCCGTCGCCGACTCCTGCAAGGGGAACCACGCGTTGCCCGGACCCATGGGGATGGGGGCCCGCAGTGACGCCAGCACGGGTTCGAGCGGCAGGTAGGGGGCGAGTCCGAACAGGTCGCCTTCGTGCGAGCCGTAGCCGTGCAGGAGCACGATGAGCGGCCGTCCGGCGCGGTCGGCTGCACTCGCCGACCAGAGCACGGCGCGATCATCGACCACGAGGGGCGGTGGTCCGTCGGATTCGTCAGTCATCTGCTCGCCCTGTCCTCACGTCGACGCCTGGAGTGCGACGACCAGATCAATCCTTCCATTGCCGCGACGTGTTCGGCCCCGCCGTCGGCTCCCGTGCAGCGTGCGGTGCCAGAATGGCTGGCATGAGCGTGCGCACCCCCGACCCCAATCCCGGCTGGCTGACGGATGTGGAGCTCGCCGAGACGCGGCGCCGCCTTCCGCTGCTGTACGTCGAGGCGGTCCCGGTGCGAGTGGACGGGATGGGCCAGGTGACCGAGGTGGGCGCCCTGCTGCGCGCCAACTCCGTGGGGGAGATCACCCGGACGTTGGTGACGGGCCGGGTCATGTACGGGGAGACCCTGCGCGACGCGCTGTTCCGCCACCTGGAGAAGGATCTCGGGCCGATGGCGTTCCCCCAGTTGCCCCTCAGCCCCGTGCCGTTCACCGTGGCCGAGTACTTCCCGCTCCCGGGCATATCGGCCTTCACCGACGAGCGCCAGCACGCCGTCTCGCTGGCCTACGTCGTTCCCGTCACGGGCACCTGCGATCCCCGCCAGGATGCGCTCGAGATCACCTGGATGACGCCGGTCGAGGCCGCATCCGACGCCATAGTCTCCGAGATGGAGGGCGGGCGGGGAGTGCTGCTCCGCCAGGCCTTGGCCTCGGTAGGCGCGCTGCGCTGATCAGACGGCGGCGTCGGCTCGGGGCTTCGTCTCCGGCCGCAGGCTCTTCAACACGCTGAAGCAGCCGAGGCCGGCGAACAGCACTGACACGGCGAGGTTGATGCCGTAGTCCTGCCACAGCTCCGCCGTGCCGAGCACCGAGACGAAGGCCGACCAGAAGTCCATCGAGGTCACTGCGGCGAGAGGCTCGAGGCCCAGCGCTGTGATGATGTCGGAGGCGACGCCGCCGAGGAACGCCAGGGCGAGTGTCACGGCGATCACCGTGATGAGCGACCAGAGGGCGCCCGTCGTCACTCGGGCGCGCGAGCCGAGACGGTAGAGGAGCACGGCTCCCCACGAGATCGCGAACGCGACGACGGAGGTGATGAAGCCGTAGTTCCAGAGGAGAACCCAGGCGACGATGCCGAGGGGGATGATGAGCAGCGAGAGGAGCACGCCGCGAACGACCTTGCCCGTCAGCCTCTCCTGCCGGGCGGGCGCGGCGGCGGGTTCCAGCGCAGCGTCAGCGGGAGTGGCGACGGACGGGAGGTGGTCCTCAGTCAGAGTGTCGACAGCCGGCGCGGCTGGCGAGGGCTCTGGCCAGGTCGACGCGATGAACGCGGGCGTCGCGCCGCCGGCGATGGCGGGAACCGGCGCCGGCAGAGGCGGCGGTCCGTCCAGGACGGCGGTGGCTGCAGGCGGGGCGGATGTCACGAGCGCCGCCGATTCCGCGGCTGCGGTCACGAGGGTCGCCGGGCCGTCCCACGGCGGCGGCGCCCAGACGGAGGCGGATGGAGTCAGCTGAGCTCCGCTGGTCGCGCGGTCTCCGGATTCATCGGGGTGAGGCTGGGTTGGGGCCGTCGCGACTGCTGGGAGGACGTCGGCAGACGGGTCGCCGACTGTGTCGGCGGAGACGATGCGAGCGATCGGGTCGATCGGGTCGATCTCGATCGCATCGGCGGTATCGCCGGCGACGGCCTCGACGGCGCTCACATCGGCGGTCTCCGCAGCCGCGATTTCGACGAGGTCGACCTCGTCGGGCTCGTCCGGGTCGATCTCGATCACGGCGGGCTCCGCCTCCACGGCGAGGGGCTCCACTGGCGCGGGTTCGAACGCTACGGGTTCGACGGTGACAGGTTCGACTGCGACAGGTTCTACCGTCGCGGGTTCAACCGCCGCGGCATCGGCGGCAGGCATGGCATCGGTGCCGAAAGTCTCGAGTGTGATCTGCGCGGGCGGCGCGACGATCGTGGGCTCGGCCTCCACCCTGGCGGGCACTGGTGAGGTCTGGAAGACGGGGGCGGTCGCCTCTGCGACTGGTGTTGCGGGAGCGGGTGACTCCGACTGCAGCGGAGGAGCCGGTGTCGTCGGAGGGAGTGGTGCCTCATCGACCAGCTGCGGGGGAATGATGGCGGATGCGGCAGTGCTCGGGGCGTCGACGGGCACGTCGGGGTTCGCGTGCCGGCCGCGGGGGCGCACAGCGGGGAGCAGGTCACTCACGTCGGACTCCTTCTGTGGGTCATGCGTCGACAATGGCGCAGCGGCCGGGTCCGCCGCGGACATGTTCCCACGCGATCGGGGGTAGGGGGCTGGCTGCGACACGCGGAACGTCCCCGTTCGGGGGGTGTTTTCGGGCTTGTCGGGCCGTGGCTACGGTGCGACTGCAGCGAGGAAGAGCCGGATCATCCGGTCGGCGTCCACCCCCAGCGCCACCTCCACGCCCACTGTCGTGTGCTGGATGCCGTGCAGCAGGTCTTCGCCCGGCACCTCCCGCCGGTCCACGACGGTCTGGCCGCGCGAGTGGCCGGCGAGTTCGACCCGCACCGGCAGCACCTGGGTGTGAACGGCATCCGGATCGACGATCGCGCACACGGCGCCGGCATCGCCGATGAGACCTGAATAGTCGCCGGCGGCCTTGACGCGATTGCCGAGAAGCTCGCCGACGACCCTGCCGCCGACGTCGGTTCGCGCGGCGAGGGAGCTGGCCGTCTCGAACGGCACGGAGACGTGGTTGAACACGTCGAGACCGTACATGTAGCAGGGCACGCCGGAGTCGAGCACGATGGCTGCTGCCTCCGGATCGTGCCAGACGTTGAACTCGGCCACAGCCGTGGCGTTCCCCACGCTCGCCGAGCCGCCCATGAAGACGATGCGCTCGATGTGCGGGACCACCTCTGGGTGGGTGCGCAGCAGGAGGGCGAGGTTCGTCTGCGGCGCGAGCGCGACGAGCGTCATCGGCTCGGCGCTCTCGAGCAGCAGTCGCCGCATCAGGCTGACGGCACCCTCGCTCGTGGCCTGCCTGGCGGATGCCGCCAGCTCGACTCCGCCGAGCCCGTCGGCGCCGTGCACCTGCGACGCCGAGCGCGCGGCCTCGATCAGCGGACGCCGTGCGCCGGCCGCAACGGGAATGTCGGGCGCACCCGCGGCGTCGAGGATCCGCAGGGTGTTCGCGACCACCTGTTCGAGACCGGCGTTGCCGGCGACACAGGTGATCCCGCGTACATCGATGTCGGGGTGCGCGACAGCGAAGAGGATGGCGAGGGCGTCATCGACTCCGGTGTCGACGTCGAGGATGACGGCTGTGCTCATGCTCTAGCGGACGAGCCGGATCTCGTGGATGATCTCGCCGAGGAACGGTTCGTCATGCGAGGCGCCGTCGGCGGCGAAGCCGTTGCGCTCGTAGAAATGGATCGCGTGGGTGTTCGCCTCGGGCACCCACAGGTAGGCAGGGCCCTCGGGAATCACGGCGTCGAAGAGCTGCTGCCCGATACCGTGACCGTGCCAGGCGTCGAGCAGGTGGATGAAGAACAGCTCGCGCGCACGCGGTGCGTCATCGTCGCGGGCCGGTCCGGCACCGGCGAAGCCGACGATCTCGTGGTCGACGAGGGCGGCGACGTGCGTGTACGACTCGCCCTGGTTCATCCAGTGCGTCCACAGTTCTGCCATGCGAAGCGGCGACAGGTTCTCCAGCACGGCGGTGCTCACGAGGGTGTCGTAATCCTCGTGCCAGCAGGTCGCGTGAACTCGCCCCAGCATCTCGGCGTCGACGTCGCGGACGGGGCGAACAACTACTTCGGTGCTCATGGAATGAGACTAGAGCGGCCTCCCGCCAACGCGAAATCGGCCACTCGCCGAGGACACGCAGAACGCGCGGCCCCTCCCGAAGAAGGAACCGCGCGTTCGTGGAACAGAAGGACTAGCCCTGCGCGCGACGCGGGCCGCGGCCCTGCGAGTTCGAGCGCACGACGCTGCCGACGGTCAGGCCGCCGGAGCGACCCGAACCGGAGCGTCCGGTGCCGGTGCCGGTCGAGCGACCCGAGCCGCCGGTCGCAGCGCCGGAGCGCGAGCGCCCCTGACCCTGCTCGGAGGAACGCGAACGGCCGGCGCCGGAGCCCTGCTCCGAGGGGCGACCGGAGCGGTCGCGGCGCGGGCGAGCCGCTGCATCCGTTCCGCCCGTGCGCTCATCGCGGTTGGCGCGCTTGCGCTGGGCGTTGGCGCCCTGCGAGCGACCGCCGCCGCCCTGCTGCTGGGCAGCAGCGCGGGGAGCGGGCTTGACGTAGGCAGCGACCTCGCCGACGAGGGCGGAAACTGCTGCCGACTCGTGCGTGACCTGCTGCGGCTTCACCTGGATGGCGGCCTTGCGCATGAGCTGCTCGACGTCGCGCTTCTGTCCGGGAGTGATGACAGTGACGACATCGCCCTCGCTGCCGGCGCGAGCCGTGCGGCCCGAACGGTGCAGGTACGCCTTGTGCTCCATGGGCGGGTCGACGTGGACGACCAGCTCGACGTTGTCGACGTGCACGCCGCGCGCGGCGACATCCGTCGCCACGAGGACGCGGGCCGAACCCTCGGAGAACGCGGCGAGGTTGCGGTCGCGCTGCGGCTGCGACAGGTTGCCGTGCAGGTCGACCGAGGGGATGCCCGAGTCGGTGAGCTGCTTGGCCAGCTTCTTGGCGTGGTGCTTCGTCCGCATGAAGAGGATGCGGCGGCCAGTGCCGCTGGCGAGGGTCTCGACGAGCTTCTTCTTGGCGTCGAGGTCGCTGACCTCGAAGACGTGGTGCGTCATCGCGGCGACGGGGGAGTTGGCCTCGTCGACCGAGTGCAGGATCTCGTTGTGCAGGTAGCGCTTCACGAGCTTGTCCACGCCGTTGTCGAGGGTAGCGGAGAACAGCATCCGCTGTCCGCTCTGCGGGGTCTTGTCCATGATGCGGGTCACGACGGGGAGGAAGCCGAGGTCGGCCATGTGGTCGGCCTCGTCGAGGACGGTGATCTCGACGGCGTCGAGGGTGATGAAGCCCTGCTTCATGAGGTCCTCGAGGCGCCCGGGGCAGGCCACGACGATGTCGACGCCGGCGTTCAGGGCGTCGACCTGGCGCTTCTGGTTGATGCCGCCGTAGATAGTGGTGCTCTTCAGGCCGTAGGCGTCCGCCAGGGGCTCGATGACGGCAGTGATCTGGGTTGCGAGCTCACGGGTCGGAGCGAGCACGAGGGCGAGCGGGCGCCCCGCGCGGCGGCGACCGCCGGCGAGCTCTCCGCCGAGGCGGGCGACGAGGGGGAGGGAGAACGCGAGCGTCTTGCCGGAGCCGGTCTTGCCGCGGCCGAGCACGTCGCGGCCCTTCAGCGTGTCGGGGAGGGTGTCGACCTGGATGGGGAAGGCGGTGGCCTTCTCCTGCTTGGCGAGCACGGCGACGAGCGGTGCTGGGACGCCGAGCGAGGCGAACGTAGTGGTGTTGTCAGTCAAGGGGAGTGCCTTTCAGGCTGCTCTGAACGCGAACGATCGCATCGAAAGCGACGGCGCTTCGTTCAGAAGTGTGGCGAAGGTGCCAGTGGGCACATCCGTTCGCCGTATGAATTGTCGATCGCTGGATGCAGCGGGGCGGATGGGCCCGGCGCGCATCGCAAAGAAAGCGTTCTACGACGCAAGGAACGCAGCAATACGTTCGCAAGTGATCCCACTCTAGCGGATGAGCCCTGACGGACGGCTGGGAGCGTCGAATCCACCTCCGCGCGTCCTCCGATCGGGGTACGTGAAGGCACGGGGGTCCCTTGGGGTCGGGCGAAGAATCCGGTCATAGCCGGAACGAAATAGACGAGGATCGCTCACTAGTGTCGAAACAGACTCCTGACACGCCGGGATTCAGGGTTCTGCCCGGCGCGTCGCAGCGAATATCTCGCTTCCCGAGCTCGTTCCATGCCACGATCTAACTGCGCTCATCACCCTTACGGGTGTAGCGGGGGCTCCCCTGTCCGTTCGGGTCGGATCAGGGTGAGCCCCATTTTCTTTGCCCGCTTCCGGGTGTTCACGCCGAACCGGAGTAGAGCTCTCCCACGGGGATCGGCGTCGTGACGGTATTGCCGGGTTGAGCGAGCGGGCACTCCCACGATGGGTCGTAGGCGCACGACGGGTTGTACGCGAAGTTGAAGTCGAGCACGAGGGCGTCGTCATCTGCGCCGGGCCCGAGGTCAGCACCCTTGATGGTGTCGAGCAGGTAGCGCCCGCCGCCGTAGGTGCCGCCTGGCTGGCCGGCGAGGCCATCCCGCACGGGCAGGAACAACCCGCCGCCGTACCCTGTGTGCCGCCAGACGTCCAGTGTGCCGACATAGGGAAGGCGCACGGTGCCGACCAAGGCGAAGTTGACGACGCCGTCGGTGCCGGTCTCGACCGATAGTCGATGCGGTTCCTCGGCCCGACGCACCACCAGCTCGAATCGCCAGTCGGGGTCGTAGGCCGCCACGGGCAACCCGGTGAAGGCGGAGCGGTCGTCGGGGAGCAAAGGCGACGACGGATGGCCGGCGAAGAGCTCGTCGCGTCCGGAGCGCCAGAGCTCATGCCCTGCTGCCGGGTCGTGCACGCTCAACTGCCTCACGCCGGCGTACAGACCGAAGACGCGGCGACGCCAGTCGCTGACCTGCAGAGCACCCTGAGTCGACCCCATGAACGTCACGCTAACCCTCCGCGTCCCGCGGATGTCGGAGGCGTGCACCAGAATCGAGACCGTGGCGATCAGATTCTGGCTCGGAGCGGTGCAGCGCGAGCATGTGCTGCACGGTGTCGCGCAGGGCATCGCCCAGTTCAATCACGGGTCGAAGGCCGCCGTCGCCCGCTTGCGCGAAGCCGACGGACTCATCTACTACTCGCCGCGGGTGAGCTTCCCCGATGGCGAGCCATTGCGCGAGTTCACCGCCATCGGGCGCGTCGCCGACGATGTCGTGTTCGAGGCGACGGGCGGGCACCAGATGACCACAGCCGGCGGCGACACTCTCCGCACCTGGCGCCGCCGCATCGACTACGACCGCGAGGCGCGGCCGGTGCCGATCCGCCCGCTGCTCGGGGTGCTCGACTTCACGACGGCATCACCGAACTGGGGATATCAGCTGCGTCGCGGTCTGATCGAACTGAGTCGGCACGACTTCGACATCATCCGGGCGCAGATGCGTGCGGTCGATCTCTGACCACCCTCATCCCGCTGAGGTCGACGCGGCCGCGCTGCGCAGCTCAGCGTCCACGCCGATGTCATACGCCCAGGTCGGCGCCAACTGCTGCAGGCGCAGGCCCCGCCACTGCCAGAACAGCCACGTCGGATACCACGCCAGCGCCGTCAGGGCGCCGGCGCTGAACTCGAGCCGATCCCGGTAGAGCGTCCTCCCGGTGCCGGCCGGATCGGGTGAGATCGCCATCCGGTGATTCCACGCCGTGATGCCGGCCATGACCCCACTCCGGCCGCCACCGCCGTCCTTCAGTATCCGCACGCCTTCAGGCAAGCCTCCGGGGAAGCTCAGGTCGATGACCTCCTCGCCGACAGGCACAGCGCGCAGGGCCAGGGCATCGACGCGGTGCGGGCCCTCGGACCAGACGGTTGGGAAGCCGCCGGCCTCGAGGGAGTCGAAGCCGAGCCAGGGAGCCGCCACCTCGCGCAGCACCGCCGGGCTCCTGATGGCCCGCCAGGCGGCATCCGGATCGCAGTCCAGCACGAGCTTCAGCATCACCCTCATGGCCGCAAGCGTAGGCGCGGGTCACACGACATGCGAGGGGCTTGCGCCGGTGCCTACGATGGCCGAGTGACTGACGCCGTGACCCACCCCCATGCCCAAACCACCTATCAGGTGCGGTTCGACTGGGGACGTCCCGGTGCCGTCCGCATCGGCGCCGGGGCCGACATCGTCGTATGGGTCGATGTCCTGGGCGGATCCGACGACGGTGCGCCGACAGCCCTCTTCGCCGAGCTGGCGCAGGCCGAGTTCGTGGAGGGCGGGCTGACGGATGCCGCCATCGTCGCAGCTCGCGTGCTCGACCTGCAGGTACAGCTCGGTCGTCGGGTGTTCGTCGCCGTGGTCGCCTCCGGGGATCCGGAGCGGCCCGCCGATGACGGTGCTGAACCCGCTGGCCTCCGCTTCAGCGTGGAGGACCTGCTCGGAGCCGGCGCCGTGATCGATGCCCTCGCCGCCGTCGGACTGGACTTCTGCTCGCCCGAGGCGGCCGCATCCTGCGCCGCCTTCACCGGACTGCGTGGAGCAGTGGCGCACCTGGCCACGGCGTCGGCCGGTGCCCGGGAACTCGTCGCAGCTGGAGTGGCCACGGCCGACATCCGTCGGGCGGCGACTGTCGACCCGAACGCCGAACTCCGGATGCTGCGGCCCTACCCGGCTTGAGCCGCGCGGAACTTGCGCACCTTGGCGCGGTTGCCGCAGCGCTGCATCGAGCACCAGCGCCGCGTTCCTGCCCGCGAGGTGTCGACGTAGACGAGGGCGCAGTCCTCGGCAGCGCATTCGCGCACCCGTCCGACGGCATCCGCCGAGAACACCGACACGGCGTCGCGGGCGAGCGTGGCGAAGGCCTGGTTCGTGCTCGTGGTCTGGCGGCCGGCCCGGCGGGAACCGCCGTCGAGTGCCGGCGGGATGTCGGGGGTGGCGGCGAACAGGTTGACGGCGTCGACGTCGCGGGGGTCGAACGCCTCGCCGCGGCTGGCCTGCACCGTGAGCCGCCCGATGGCGTCGCGCAGCATCAAACCGTCGGTGAGGTGGCGGGGATGCACGATCCCATCGCTCTCGGGAAAGCGCGGGAGGAGCCACGCGGCGAGATCTTCGGGGGAGTGCAGCTGTTCCCACTCGGCGACCCCGAAACCGAGGTCGCCGCTGTAGGCGTAGTCGAGCGAGAGCGCCCCGGAATCGAACCACCACGGCTTGCCGTCGCGGGTGGTGAACCACTGACCCGTGGGAACGGATGCGGATGCGGATGCTGCAGGGGTCGCGACTGGGGTCGATGGCACGAAACCACGGTAGTCGGTTACGGAGCATCTCCCGGCACCGCGCTGCGCGGCCGACGCGCAGGTCGTGTGGACGTGCTCGCCTACTCCGCTGCCGCGGCGGCGGCGCGCCGCCGAGCTGCCGCCGTGATGTCGCGCCGCGACCAGCTGATGACGTTCGCCTGGTTGAAGCCGCGTGAGCACAGGCCGCAGGAGAGCTGCCTGGCCGGCTCACGGTAGCGGAAGTGCGCGTGCCCGGCCGGGCAGACGCCGACCCACGGAGCGAGCTCGTGGGCGATCTCCCCGTCGTGCGTTCGACGCCCCTCGTAACCCAGGTCGCGGGCGATCGAGAGCCAGCGTGCACCGTGTGCCGCGCGCGGTCCGGCGACGGCGTGAGCCACCTCGTGCAGCAGCACCTGGTGGATCTCGTCGTCGTCGTAGCGTGCGGCCAGATAGCGCGACACGGTGATCCGCTTCTCGGTGAAGTTGCAGAGACCGGCGCGCTTCTTCGCATTGTCGAAGCCGAACGACCAGACGGCCGGGTCGAGGTGAAGGGTGATGAGCGCGTTCGCCCACACCTTCACCCGCTCGAGTTCCGCCATGGGATGAGGATAAACCCGCTGGCCGACACGACCGAGGCCCTCTCCACAGCTCAGACGGCCGGGCCGAGCGGCACCTGGAACAGCCTGTCGTCTCCGTCACGCGGATCACCCCGGCCGTCGGTGTTGTTGGTGATGAACCAGAGCGTGCCGTCAGGCCCGGGCACGACGTCGCGGATTCGGCCGAACTCCCCGCTGAACGATGCCTGGGGATCCCGTGCGATGTCCGGCCACGCAGTCCACAGCCGCTCGCCGCGCAGCGCCGCGAGAAAGAGCGTGTCGCTCACGATGGCGAGCCCGCTGGGGCTGGCATCCGTCGTCGCCCACTGCTCGACGGGGTCGACGAACGCGGGATCGCCGGCCGCACCCTCCACGATCGGCCAGCCGTAGTTCGAGCCCGGCGTGATCAGGTTCAGTTCGTCCCAGGTGTTCTGCCCGAACTCGCTCGCCCACATGCGGCCCTGCGAGTCCCAGGCGATGCCCTGCGGGTTGCGGTGTCCGAGACTCCACACCAGGGTGCCGAAGGGGTTGCCCTCCGGCACACCGCCGGTCGGGGTCATCCGCAGGATCTTGCCGTTCAGCGAGCCCTGGTCCTGCGACCTGGAACCGTCACCGGCGTCTCCTGCCGTGGCGTAGAGCATTCCCTCGGGACCGAAGGCGATGCGTCCGCCGTCGTGGTTCCCCGCCTTCGCGATGCCGCTGAGCACGGGCTCGGGGGCGCCGAGACCGAGCGATCCCGCTGCGCCCGAGAGCGGCATCCGTACGATCCTGTTGTCGTCCGCCGCGGTGAAGTAGGCATAGATCCAGACGGATGCGGCATCCTCCAGCGCTGCGAGCCCGAGCAGCCCGCCCTCGCCGTTGGGCACGACATCGGTCACCTGGCCGACGATGCGCGTGCTGCCGTCGGCGAGCAGCTCGAGCACGTTCGCGGTGTCGCGCTCGCTGATGAGGGTCGCGCCGTTCTGCAGGCGGAGGATCGACCACGGGGCGTCGAGGCCCGAGGCGAGCTCGACCGGCTCCCCGGAGATCTGAACGGGCTTCAGGACCGGCTCGGGGGTCGAGGTCCCCGTCGGGCGCGGCGGGGTGGAGGATGCCGGTGGCGAGGGACTGGGAGCGCGCGACGGCCCGCCACCCGGACTGCACCCCGCGAGGGCGAGGACCGCGGCGGTTCCCAGGGCGAGAGCGTACGTGGCGGCGCCGTGGGTCCGAGTCGTCATCGCGCACCTCCTCCCTCCCAGTCTGCGGGTCGCGCCGGCACAAGGCGAGTGGCCAGAATGGGAGCCGTGAGCGACAGCATCGATCTCAACTGCGATCTCGGCGAGGGCGTCGGTGACGACGCCGCACTCTTCCCGCTCATCACGAGTGCCAACATCGCCTGTGGATTCCACGCCGGCGACGCCGAGACCATCGCCGAGAGCTGTCGCCTCGCCGTGCAGTACGGCGTGGCCATCGGGGCGCATCCGTCGTACAACGACCGCGAAGGCTTCGGGCGGCGTGAGCTGGAGGTCGACGACCTCACCCTCCTCGCCGAGTGGTCGGTTCAGGTCCGCGCCGTGCGGGTCGCCGCAGCCGAGGCCGGTGGCGCGCTGGCCTACGTGAAGCCGCACGGTGCGCTCTACAACCGGCTGCAGGTCGACGCTCACCTGGCGACGCTGTTCTGCACGGCGATGGCCGACGCGAACAGAGGCGGCGACGTGGTCCCGCTGCTCGGCATGCCGGGCAGCGCCCTCGAGCTGGCCTCCTCCCGACAGGGCATCGAGTACGTCCGCGAGGCATTCGCCGACCGCGCCTACCTGCCCGACGGCACGCTCGCGCCGCGCAGGCTTCCGGGGGCGCTCATCGACGACGTCGACCGCGTCGCCGAACGCGCCGTCGCGATCGCCACTGGTCGTGGCATCCGTGCCGTCGATGGCACTCGGATCGCCATCGACGCCTCGTCGCTGTGCCTGCATGGCGACACCCCGGGAGCCCCGGCGCTCGCCGCTGCCGTACGCGAGGCGCTCGCCGAGGCGGGCGTCGACATCAGGTCGTTCGCATGAGCCCCGCGGATGCCGCGACGCCAGGTGGCGCGAAAGCCCCGCGCTTCCTCCCCATGGGTGACCGCGCGCTCCTCATCGAACTCGACTCGCTCGACGCTGTCCTCGCCCTGCACTCGGCGTTGCAGCCCGGCCGGCCGGGCGGTGTCATCGACCTCGTTCCGGCGGCCCGCACCGTGCTCGTCACAGTCGATCCAGCGCAGCTGTCGCTCTCCGAAGCCAGGCGCTGGGTGGAAGGGGCCGCGGCCGCACCCTTCGCCGACGTCGCCGCGGTGGGCACGAACCCCGTCGTCATCCCCATGCGCTACGACGGCCCCGACCTCGCCTCCCTGGCCGCCGCCCTCGAACTGCGGCCAGCCGAACTCGTCGAACGCCACCTGGCCGCCACCTGGCGGGTCGCGTTCAGCGGCTTCGCCCCGGGGTTCGGCTATCTCGTCAGCGCCGACTGGACCTTCGACGTGCCGCGTCTGGCCAGTCCTCGTACGAGGGTTCCCGCCGGATCCGTCGGCCTCGCCGGCGAGTTCAGCGGCGTCTACCCGCGGAGCAGCCCCGGAGGCTGGCAGCTCATCGGAACCACCGAGGCGGTGCTGTGGAACCCGGAGGCCGCATCGCCGGCCCTTCTCATCCCGGGCGGAACCGTGCGCTTCGAGGCCGTGCCGTGACGGCGACCATCACCGTCGTCGATGCCGGACCGCTCATCCTGGTGCAGGACCTCGGACGGCCCGGATACGCCCATCTCGGCGTCGGGGCGTCGGGAGCGCTCGACCGCGGAGCTCTCCGCTTCGCCAACCGCCTCGTCGGCAATCCGGAGGGGGCTCCAGGCATCGAGGTCACCCTCGGCGGCCTCAGGGTGCGCGTCGGGGATCCGATCTGGTTCGCGGTGACCGGCGCGTGGGGGCCGGTGCTGCTCGACGGGCGCCGCATCACCCTCGACGACGCCAGGCAGGCGGCATCCGGCAGCGTGATCGAATTCGGAACGGCGGAGCACGGCCTGCGCTACTACCTCGCGGTGCGCGGTGGCCTCGAGAGCGCCGTCGTGCTCGGCTCGTCCTCGACCGACACGCTGTCGGGCCTCGGACCGCCCCCGCTCTCGGCCGGCGACGTGATCGGGGTCGGAGATACGGCCTCGGTCCCCATCCCCGCGCTCGACCCGCTCACCCTCTGGGCGCCCACCGACGGTGCCGTCGACATCCAGGCGCACACGGGTCCGCGTGCCGACGGCTTCGCCCCGGCGGCAGTGGCCGCGTTCTTCGAGGAGGAATGGTCGGTCTCCGCCGACTCGAATCGCATCGGCCTGCGCCTCACCGGTCCGAGGCTCGCCCGCCGCAGCGACGCCGAGCTCCCGAGCGAGGGCATGCTCGCGGGTTCGGTGCAGGTACCGCCATCGGGTCAACCCACGGTGCTGCTCGCCGATCATCCGGTGACGGGCGGCTACCCCGTCATCGCAGTGGTGACGGATGCCTCTCTCGACGCCTTCGCCCAACTGAGGCCCGGCCAGAAGGTGCGCTTCCGTCACGCCCGCTCCGCCGTGTGAAGGCGTGCGCGACAGCGCTTCCGCGCTGTCGTCGGCCTCGCCGAGCGAGCGCCTTCACATCGCGGCCGCGGAGCCTTCACACGGCGGCGCCGGTGCTGCGGCTCAGCGACCGCCGGGCTTGGCCAGGAAGATCGAACGCGCCGGAGGCGGCGACGGGATCGCAGTGGCATCGGTCACGATCGGAGCCCCGGCGATGAAGTTCTCGAGCTCGCGCCCGCTCACCAGCTTGGCGTGCGCCGGATCGGCCGCCAGCAGGCGCGGCATCCGTTCGAACGGCAGCTCGGTGGCCGAGGCGAACATCACGACGTTGCCGAATCGCTTGGCCTTCAGCATCTGGGTGTCCGTCGCGATGGCCACGTGAGCGAACACGCTCTGCAGTGTCGACGCCTGGCCGCGGGCGAAGGCGAGGCCTGCGCCGTCGGCCACGTTCACCGCGACGATCCCGGATGGCGACAGCAGGGGAGCGATGAGCCCGTAGAACTCGCGGCTGGTCACGTGCGCCGGGGTGCGGGCGCCCGAGAAGATGTCGACGACGACGAGGTCGACCGACCCGTGGAGTCCGCTCGGGAGCTTGGCCAGCACCTCGCGGGCGTCGCCGTGACGGATGCGCAGCTGGGCGTTCCGCGGCAGCGGCAGGTTCTCGCGCACGAAGTCGACGAGGTCGCTCTCGAGCTCGACGGCCTGCTGGCGCGAACCCGGGCGGGTCGCGGCGACGTAACGGGGGAGCGTCAGGGCGCCTCCGCCCAGGTGCACGGCGGTGATCGGCTGGCCATCGGGGGCGACGAGGTCGACGGCATGGCCGATACGGCGCACGTACTCGAAGTGCAGCACCTCGGGATGCTCGATGTCGACGCTCGACTGGGGCGTTCCGTCGACGACGAGGGTCCAGACGCCGGGCTCGTGGCGGTCCTCGTCGAGGCGGGCGTTGAATCCGCTGGCGGAGAGGATGCGCGTCGGAGCCGAACTGTCATCCCGGTTGGAGCGCATGCCTCAACGGTACCCGCGAACCGCCACCGGCCGCCCGTGGTGCAGCCTTGGCGGGTTGATGCCTACCCCAGGTCCACCGCGGCCGGATGCGGCCCGCGCTGCTCGAACGCAGGGGCCCACTCGGCGATGCGATCGGCATCAGTGCCCACGAGGACGATGTTGCCGACCTCCTCGCCGGCGAGCACCCGGGGAGGAGCCGTGGCCAGGGTGGCCTCCACGACGCGGCCCAGCTCGAGCCTCTGCGCGTGCGTCTGGATGTGCGTGCGCCCGTCGGCGACGTTGACGACGATCGCGCCGCCGAGAGCGAGCAGGGGCACGAGCTCGTCGAAGAACCCGCGCACCCCGACGTACTCCGGCGACTCCAGGGCTATGTAGATGTCGACGATGATCACGTCGAACGCGATCTCCCCGTCGCGCTCGAGCCGCGACAGGGCGGCCCGGGCGTCGGAGAACACGATGGAGATCCCGGATGGCTCCGCCAGCGGCATCCGCTCGAGAACGAAGTCGGTCTGCTCCCGATCGATCTCGACGACGACCTGCTCGGAACCGGGCCTGGTGGCTGCCACGTAGCGGGCCAGGGTGAAGGCGCCGCCGCCGAGGTGCAGCGCGCGGATCGGCTGGCCGGGGTCCGCCACCAGGTCGATGACGTGGCCGATACGCCTCGTGTACTCGAAGAACAGCCGGGTCGGATCGGCCGGATCGACATGGGACTGACGGATGCCGTCGACGCTCAGGATGAAGCTGCCGGGCACGAACGGATCCTCGTCGAGCCGCATCCGTTGGTCCATCCTTCGACCCTACTCGGGCGGAATGACGGGGGAACGACGGCGGGAATACGCAGCGGACCTCGCGGTTATACCGGAAGAAGCAAAAGAGGTCAAGAAACCGCTGGACATATCGTGATCCAACGGTTATGCTTTTTCTTTGCGCTCCTAGACATCACTCTGCCTTCATATTGCGGTCGGCTCTGCGTGATCGGGTTCATATACCGGTCCCCACGCATCAGAGGGTCTACGAGTACTCCATCATTACCGATC
Source organism: Leifsonia sp. Leaf264 (assembly GCF_001422325.1). Classification (GTDB taxonomy): domain Bacteria; phylum Actinomycetota; class Actinomycetes; order Actinomycetales; family Microbacteriaceae; genus Orlajensenia. Next base: position 86,811 of record NZ_LMMR01000006.1, on the reverse strand, counting down.
GTAACGAGACCTGACGGGGTCCACGGAGGTTATTTCCTTGGCTGCTGCGCGCAACGCAACCACCAACTCACCCAAGAACGGTCGTAACGCTTCGCGTTTGTCGTTCGCCAAGATCACGGACACGCTGACTGTTCCCGATCTGCTCGCTTTGCAGACCGAGAGCTTCGACTGGCTGGTCGGCAACGACGCGTGGAAGGCACGCGTCGCGGAGGCTCAGGCAGCCGGCCGCAAGGATCTTCCCGAGAAGACCGGTCTGGAGGAGATCTTCGAGGAGATCTCTCCGATCGAGGACCTCGGCGAGACCATGCAGCTCAGCTTCTCGAACCCCGAGCTCGAGCCCGAGAAGTACACGATCGACGAGTGCAAGGAGAAGGGCAAGACCTACTCCGCTCCTCTCTACGTGAACGCCGAGTTCATGAACCACCTCACCGGTGAGATCAAGACTCAGACCGTGTTCATGGGTGACTTCCCGCTCATGACCCCGAAGGGCACCTTCGTCATCAACGGCACCGAGCGTGTCGTCGTGTCGCAGCTCGTGCGCTCGCCGGGTGTCTACTTCGAGCGCACGCCCGAGAAGACGTCCGACAAGGACATCTACTCCGCTCGCGTCATCCCCAGCCGCGGTGCCTGGCTCGAGTTCGAGATCGACAAGCGCGACCAGGTCGGCGTTCGCATCGACCGCAAGCGCAAGCAGAGCGTCACGGTGTTCCTCAAGGCCCTCGGCCTGTCGAGCGAGGAGATCCTCGCCGAGTTCGCCGGCTTCCAGTCCATCGAGCTCACCCTCGAGAAGGACAACATCCTCACGAAGGAAGAAGCCCTCAAGGACATCTACCGCAAGCTCCGTCCGGGCGAGCAGGTTGCCGCCGAGGCCGCGCGTGCGCTCCTCGACAACTTCTACTTCAACCCGAAGCGCTACGACCTCGCGAAGGTCGGTCGTTACAAGATCAACAACAAGCTCGGCCTCGAGGCCCCGCTGACCGACTCGGTGCTGACCGTCCAGGACATCATCGCGACGATCAAGTACATCGTGGCCCTGCACGACGGCCGCACCACCTTCGCCGGCCACCGTGCCGGCAAGGCTGTCGACCTGCGTCTCGACACCGATGACATCGACAACTTCGGCAACCGTCGCATCCGCGCCGTGGGTGAGCTCATCCAGAACCAGGTGCGCACGGGTCTGTCCCGCATGGAGCGCGTCGTCCGCGAGCGCATGACCACGCAGGACATCGAGGCCATCACGCCGCAGACCCTGATCAACGTGCGCCCCGTCGTCGCCGCGATCAAGGAGTTCTTCGGAACCTCGCAGCTGTCGCAGTTCATGGACCAGAACAACCCGCTCGCGGGTCTGACCCACAAGCGTCGTCTCTCCGCTCTGGGCCCCGGTGGCCTCTCGCGCGACCGCGCCGGTGTCGAGGTCCGCGACGTCCACCCGTCGCACTACGGCCGCATGTGCCCGATCGAGACCCCGGAAGGCCCGAACATCGGCCTGATCGGATCGCTCGCATCGTTCGCGCGCATCAACTCGTTCGGTTTCATCGAGACCCCGTACCGTCGCGTCGTCGCCGGCCGGGTCACCGAGGACATCGACTACCTCACGGCGATGGAGGAGGACGACTTCATCGTCGCCCAGGCCAACGCTCCGTTGAAGGCAGACGGCCACTTCTCCGAGGACCGCGTCCTCGCCCGTAAGAAGGGTGGCGAGGTCGACCTGATCCCCGCCGACGAGATCGGCTACATGGACGTCTCCCCGCGCCAGATGGTGTCGGTCGCGACCTCGCTCATCCCGTTCCTCGAGCACGACGACGCCAACCGCGCCCTCATGGGTGCGAACATGCAGCGTCAGGCCGTCCCCCTGCTCCGCAGCGACAGCCCGCTCGTCGGAACCGGTATGGAGGGCTACGCAGCCATCGACGCCGGTGACGTGCTCACCTCCGACAAGTCCGGTGTGGTCGCCGAGGTCTCCGCAGACTTCGTCACCATCCAGCTCGACGAGGGTGGAACCCAGACGCACTACCTGCGCAAGTTTGACCGCTCCAACCAGGGCACGTCGTACAACCACCGCGTCGTCGTCAACGCCGGCGACCGCATCGAGGCCGGCGAAGTCATCGCCGACGGACCTGCGACCGACAACGGCGAGCTCGCCCTCGGAAAGAACCTCCTCGTGGCATTCATGCCGTGGGAGGGTCACAACTTCGAGGACGCGATCATCCTGAGCCAGAACCTGGTGAAGGACGACGTCCTCTCCTCGATCCACATCGAGGAGTACGACGTCGACGCGCGCGACACGAAGCTCGGCAAGGAGGAGATCACCCGTGACCTCCCCAACGTCAGCCCCGACCTGCTCGCCGACCTCGACGAGCGTGGCATCATCCGCATTGGTGCCGAGGTTCGCCCCGGCGACATCCTCGTCGGCAAGGTCACGCCCAAGGGCGAGACCGAGCTCAGCGCCGAGGAGCGCCTGCTCCGCGCGATCTTCAACGAGAAGAGCCGCGAGGTGCGCGACACGTCGCTGAAGGTTCCCCACGGTGAGCAGGGCACCATCATCGGTGTCAAGGTGTTCGACTCGCAGGACGGCGACGACGAGCTCGGCTCGGGCGTCAACCAGCGCGTTGTCGTCTACATCGCCCAGAAGCGCAAGATCACCGAGGGTGACAAGCTCGCCGGTCGTCACGGCAACAAGGGCGTCATCTCGAAGATCCTGCCGGTCGAGGACATGCCGTTCCTCGCCGACGGAACTCCGGTCGACATCATCCTGAACCCGCTCGGCATCCCCGGTCGAATGAACTTCGGCCAGGTGCTCGAGACCCACCTCGGTTGGGTCGCGAAGCAGGGGTGGAAGGTCGAGGGCAACCCGGCGTGGGCCAAGAAGCTCCCCAAGGAGGCCCACTCGGCCCCCGCGGGCACCAAGGTCGCCACTCCGGTGTTCGACGGTGCGTCGGAGGAGGAGATCGAGGGTCTGCTCGACTCGACCTCGGTCACCCGCGACGGCGATCGCCTGATCGACCGCACCGGTAAGACGCGTCTGTTCGACGGCCGCTCCGGCGAGCCGTTCCCCCAGCCCGTCTCGGTCGGCTACATGTACATCCTGAAGCTGCACCACCTCGTCGACGACAAGATCCACGCACGTTCCACGGGTCCCTACTCGATGATCACCCAGCAGCCGCTCGGTGGTAAGGCGCAGTTCGGTGGACAGCGCTTCGGTGAGATGGAGGTCTGGGCGCTCGAGGCTTATGGAGCCGCGTACGCCCTGCAGGAGCTCCTCACCATCAAGTCCGATGACATCCTCGGCCGCGTGAAGGTCTACGAGGCCATCGTCAAGGGCGAGAACATCCAGGAACCCGGAATCCCCGAGTCCTTCAAGGTGCTCATCAAGGAGATGCAGTCGCTGTGCTTGAACGTCGAGGTCCTCTCGGCCGACGGCAGCGTGTTCAGCCTGCGCGACACGGACGACGAGGTCTTCCGTGCCGCCGAGGAGCTCGGCATCAACATCTCCACGCGCTTCGAGTCGTCGTCTGTCGACGAGATCTAAGCCACCTCACCAATTGAAGACTTCGGAAACTTTCCAAGGAGAGAAATTGCTCGACGCAGCCACTTTTGACGAGCTTCGTATTGGTCTGGCCACTGCTGACGACATCCGTCGTTGGTCGTACGGTGAGGTCAAGAAGCCTGAAACCATCAACTACCGCACCCTCAAGCCCGAGAAGGACGGCCTGTTCGGAGAGCAGATCTTCGGACCGAGCCGTGACTGGGAGTGCTCGTGCGGCAAGTACAAGCGAGTCCGCTTCAAGGGCATCGTCTGCGAGCGCTGCGGCGTGGAGGTCACCAAGTCCTCCGTTCGTCGTGAGCGCATGGGACACATCGAGCTCGCAGCTCCCGTGACCCACATCTGGTACTTCAAGGGCGTTCCCTCGCGCTTGGGCTACCTGCTCGACATGGCGCCCAAGGACCTCGAGAAGGTCATCTACTTCGCCGCCTACATGGTGATCGATGTGGATGTCGACGGACGCCACCAGGACATGCCCGGTCTGGAGAACGAGCTCCGGCTCGAGATCAAGACCCTCGGCGACCAGCGCGACTCCCGCATCGCGGCGCGCCTCGCCAAGCTCGAAGAGGACCTCGCGGCCCTCGAGGCCGAGGGTGCCAAGTCCGACGCCAAGAAGCGCACGAAGGACGGCGCCGAGAAGGAGATGGCTCAGACCCGCAAGGCGGCTGACGAGCAGATCGCCCACCTCGAGCGCGTCTGGGAGGACTTCCGCACGCTCAAGGTCGGCGACCTCAAGCCCGAGGACAGCGTCTTCCACGAGCTGCAGGACCGCTTCGGCATGTACTTCGAGGCCTACATGGGCGCCGAGGCCATCAAGAAGCGCCTCCTCGCCTTCGACCTCGCGGCCGAGGCCGAGAGCCTGCACCTGCAGATCACGGAGGGCAAGGGTCAGAAGAAGATCCGCGCCATCAAGCGTCTGCGCGTCGTCAGCTCGTTCCTCGCCACCGGCAACTCGCCGGCAGCGATGGTGCTCGACGTCGTCCCGGTCATCCCGCCGGAGCTGCGCCCGATGGTGCAGCTCGACGGTGGCCGCTTCGCGACCTCCGACCTCAACGACCTCTACCGTCGTGTGATCAACCGCAACAACCGTCTGCGTCGTCTGCTCGACCTCGGTGCTCCCGAGATCATCGTGAACAACGAGAAGCGGATGCTGCAGGAGGCCGTCGACGCACTGTTCGACAACGGTCGTCGTGGTCGCCCCGTCACCGGTACCGGCAACCGCGCCCTCAAGTCCCTGAGCGACATGCTCAAGGGAAAGCAGGGTCGCTTCCGCCAGAACCTGCTCGGAAAGCGCGTCGACTACTCGGGTCGTTCGGTCATCATCGTCGGTCCGCAGCTGAAGCTGCACCAGTGCGGTCTGCCCAAGCAGATGGCTCTGGAGCTCTTCAAGCCGTTCGTCATCAAGCGCCTGATCGACCTGAGCCACGCTCAGAACATCAAGGCCGCCAAGCGCATGGTCGAGCGTTCGCGTCCGCAGGTCTGGGACGTGCTCGAGGAGATCATCCGTGAGCGTCCGGTTCTGCTGAACCGTGCACCAACGCTGCACCGTCTCGGCATCCAGGCCTTCGAGCCTCAGCTCGTCGAGGGCAAGGCCATCCAGCTGCACCCGCTCGTCTGCGCCGCGTTCAACGCGGACTTCGACGGCGACCAGATGGCTGTCCACCTGCCGCTGTCGGTCGAGGCCCAGGCCGAGGCCCGCATCCTCATGCTCGCGTCGAACAACATCCTGAAGCCGTCGGACGGCCGCCCGGTGACCCTGCCCACGCAGGACATGATCATCGGTCTGCACCACCTGACGACCATCAAGGACGGCGTGACCGGTGAGGGCCGTGCGTTCAGCTCGGTCTCCGAGGCGATCCTCGCCTTCGACCAGCACTCGCTCGACCTGAACGCCAAGGTGCGCATCCGTCTGACCGACAAGTACTTCGCCGAGGGCACCCAGCCCGAGGGCGTCGAGCTGGTCGACGGCAAGGCCGAGGGCACCGTCTTGGTGAACACCTCGCTCGGTCGCGCACTGTTCAACGAGACCCTGCCCGCCGATTACCCGTACTTCGAGGACGTCGTCGACAAGGGCGCCATCTCGGCGATCGTCAACGACCTCGCCGAGCGGTACCCCAAGGTGCAGGTCGCCGCGGCTCTCGACAACATCAAGGACGCCGGCTTCCGCTGGGCGACTCGTTCCGGTGTCACCGTCGCACTCAGCGACATCCTGACGCCGCCGAACAAGCCGCAGATCGTCGCCGGTTACGAGAAGCAGGCCGCCAAGGTCACGGCACAGTTCGAGAAGGGTCTCATCACCGACCTCGAGCGTCGCCAGGAGCTCATCCAGATCTGGACCAAGGCCACCGACGAGGTCGCTGTCGCCATGCGCGCCAACTTCCCCGAGGACAACACCATCAACCGCATGGTCACGTCCGGTGCTCGTGGTAACTGGCTGCAGGTGCGCAACATCGCCGGTATGCGAGGCCTCGTGAACAACCCGAAGGGTGAGATCATCCCTCGCCCGATCATCTCGAGCTACCGCGAAGGACTCTCGGTCGCCGAGTACTTCATCGCGACGCACGGTGCCCGCAAGGGACTGGCCGACACGGCCCTCCGTACGGCCGACTCGGGATACCTCACGCGTCGACTCGTCGACGTCTCGCAGGATGTCATCATCCGCGAAGAGGACTGCGGCACGGGCAAGGGCCTCGATCTCGCGATCGTCACCCACGATGCCGACGGCAACGTCGTGCTCGTCGACGGCATGCCGACTCGCGACGACAACGTCGAGAACTCGGTCTACTCGCGCAACCTCGCAGCCGACGCGGTCAACGCCGCCGGTGAGGTCATCGCGGCTGCCGGCGCCGATGTCGGAGACGTGCTCATCAACGAGCTCGTCGCCGCTGGGGTCGAGTCGATCAAGGTGCGCTCCGTGCTCACCTGCGAGTCCGCCGTCGGTGTCTGCGCGAAGTGCTACGGCCGTTCGCTCGCGACCGGCAAGCTCGTCGACATCGGAGAGGCTGCAGGCATCATCGCGGCCCAGTCGATCGGTGAGCCCGGAACGCAGCTCACGATGCGTACCTTCCACACCGGTGGATCCGCATCCGCAGCCGACATCACGCAGGGTCTTCCCCGCGTGCAGGAGCTCTTCGAGGCCCGTACTCCCAAGGGTGCGTCGCCCATCGTCGAGGCCGCCGGCCGCATCACCATCGAGGACACCGACCGTGCCCGCAAGGTGATCCTCACGCCCGACAACGGCGACGAGGCCATCGCGTACCCGGTGCTGAAGCGTTCGACGCTTCTCGTCGAGGACGGCCAGCACGTCGAGCTCGGACAGCAGCTCATCGTCGGAACGCTCGACCCGAAGGAAGTCCTTCGCGTCAAGGGTGTCCGTGAGGTGCAGAAGCAGCTCGTCAACGGTGTGCAGGACGTCTACCGTTCGCAGGGTGTTCCGATCCACGACAAGCACATCGAGGTCATCGTTCGTCAGATGCTCCGCAAGGTGACTGTCGTCGATCACGGTGACACCGACCTGCTCCCCGGTGAGCTGGTCGACCGTTCGAAGTACAACGAGATCAACCGCGCGGCTCTGGCCGAGGGCAAGAAGACGGCTTCGGCTCGTCAGGAGGTCATGGGTATCACCAAGGCTTCGCTCGCGACCGAGTCGTGGCTGTCGGCCGCTTCGTTCCAGGAGACCACGCGTGTTCTCACGCAGGCCGCCATGGAAGGCAAGCGCGACCCGCTGGTCGGCCTCAAGGAGAACGTGATCATCGGAAAGCTGATCCCCGCCGGAACCGGACTTGCGAAGTACCGCAACGTCACGGTCGAGGCGACGGAGGAGGCCAAGGCCGAGCGTTACCCGAACCGGATCTTCGCGGATGACGCGTCGTTCACCGAGGGTGACCTGAGCTTCGTCGACTTCGACAGCTTCTCGTCCGACGACTTCACGCCTGGCAACTACAGCTAGGTCTGAGTCTCACCAGGAAGGGCCCCGCATCCACTCGGATGCGGGGCCCTTCCTGGTTCCCCGGGTGTCGCTGTGGGTTCTCGTCGCCGCCGACATGCCCACTTCCGCCAGTGCAGGAGCCCGCGCACCAGCGGAAGTGGGCAACTCGTTGAAGTCTCAGCGAGTCCGCAACGGCAGCCACCCCAGCACGCGCTGGATCTGCTCGTCCCACCGCGCCCAGTCGTGCCCGCCGGGCCCTTCGCTGGCGGTGAGTGGCAGGCCGGCGGCATCCGCCGCATCACGGAACCGCCGGTTCTCCTCGATCAGGTGGTCCTCGATCCCGCACCACTGGAACAGCGGCGGCACGGATGCCGCATCGAGCGAGGCCGCCAGCGCGAACAGGTCGTCCCCTTTGGCCCGCGCCTGCTCGAGGCTGCCATGGTTCGCCAGCCATTCGGCATCCTGCGGCCTGATGGCGATGTCGAGTGCGCCCGAGAGGCTCGCCGCGGCGGCGACTGTGCCGGGCCTGTTCAAGGCCCACTTGAAGGCGCCGTAGCCGCCCATCGACAGCCCGGCGACGAAGGTGTCCTCTCGCGCCCCCGACAGCGGGAAGAACCCCTGCATCACCCGCGGCAGCTCCTCAGAGATGAACGTGAAGTAGTCGTAGCCGACAACCTGGTCGGTGTAGAAGCTGCGGCCGGCCGCGGGCATGACCACGGCGATGCCGTGTTCGGTGGCGTGCCGCTCGATCGCGCTCCAGCGCAGCCACGCGGTCTCGTCATCCGACCGTCCGTGCAGGAGGTAGAGCACCGGCAGCGGGGCGCCGGTGAGGGTCGCCTCCTGCGGCAGGATGACGTTCGCGTGAGTGGTGACGCCGAGAACGTCGGAGAAGAAGCTGCACTGCATCAGGGCCATGGGGACACCCTACGACCGGGTGATGAGGTGCGCGAGGCGCAGATTCAGCGCCCGCCTGCCACCGCGATGTGAGCTCCGAAGGGTCCGTCGAGGGAGACCGAAGGCAGGAGTGCGACCCCGTCCAGCGGATGCGCGGAGCCGGTCTGGATGTCGGCATCCGGCAGCACCTCACGCACTGAGGCGGCGAAGGCGCCGGCCAGCTCGGCGGAGCGGAACACGCCGCCGATGCCGCGCACACTGGCGGTGCGGTTCGCGTCCTCGCCGACGCGGCGCAGCGCCGTGAGCGCCGAGAGCGCCAGATCATGACCGGCGGCCGTCATGATGCCGGCGGCGACGGCATCCGTCGCCGCCAATTCCCCGACGACGGCGGCGTACGCGGCGATGCGGCGTACACGTCCGTCATCGGACTGCAGGTCGATGTAGGCCTCCTCGAGCTCGGGGAACTCGCGCTGCACCACCGCGGTGAGGGCGGTCTCGGCGCCGCGGCCGTCGTAGGCGCGCATGACGGCGTCGAGGGCAGCGCGCCCGATCGAGTAGCCGCTGCCGGCGTCGCCGATGAGGTAGCCCCAGCCGTCGACGCGCGCGACGGCGGTGACGCCGACACCGAGGGTCACGACGCCGGTGCCGGATGCGACGACGGCGCCGCGTGACGCTCCGAGGGCTCCGAGGTACGCGCCGATGGAGTCGTGCGTGAGTCGAACCTCGCGCACGCGGAACGGCTTGAGCGCCGAGAGCAGCTCCTCGGGGCGGGTCTGCTCCGGGGTGAGTCCCGAGACGCCGAAGCTCACGACGTCGACGTCGCTGCCGGTCTCCTCGGCCACGGCGACGACCACGCCGGCGAGCTGGGGGATGAGCGGGCGGTCGGTGCGGATGCCGGTGAACTCGAAGTCCCGCTGCGAGCCGTCAGCGTCGTCGAGACGCACCTTGATGCCGGTCTGGCCGGCGTCGATGGCGAGGGCGGAACGAGCGGCGGAACCTGCGGTGGAGGCGGGAGAAGTCACCCGTCGATCGTAGTCGCGCGGTCGCTCGCGGGTTCCCTCAGACGGATGCCGCCCGCACCGCTGCCAGCCGTTCCGCCAGCCACGCAGCCTGCTTCACCCAGTGATGCGCCTGGCCGCCCTCGTGCTGGTTGAACGGGTACACCTCGATGGCGGCATCGGTCGCCCACTGGTTGCGAGTGGCGAAGACAGTGGACGGCGGACAGGTCTGGTCGTGCAGCGCGGTGGAGAACAGCGCCGGTGCCGAGGCCCGCTTGGCGAAGTTCACCCCGTCGAAGTACGACAGCGTGCGATGGCTCTGCTCGACCAAGTCGCGGTGAACGGAGAGGTAGGTGACGATCTCCTGGTACGGGAACGCATCCGTCAGACCCACGGCGCGCTCGAAATGCTGCAGGAACGGCACGTCGGGCAGCACGCCGATCAGGCCCTTGGCCAGCCCGGCGACCGCGACGGCGATTCCCCCGCCCTGGCTCACGCCAGTGACCGCCACGCGTGTCGCGTCGATCTGCGGAAGCGTGCGGGCGGCGTCGACGAGACGCACGGCATCGGTGAACACCCGCCGGTAGTAGTAGCTGTCGGGGCTCTCGATGCCGCGGGTCATGAAGCCGGGGGAGGAGGGCCCTGTGCCCACGGGGTCGGGGGTATCGCCGCCGGAGCCCCAGCCGCTGCCCTGACCGCGGGTGTCCATGATGAGATGCGCGTAGCCGGATGCCGCCCACTCGAGCCGCTCGTGCGGCAGTCCGCGTCCGCCGCCGTAGCCGAGGTACTCGACGACGGCCGGGAGCGGGGCGGCGGACTCCCCGCCGTGGCTCGCCGGCAGCAGCAGCCACGCCTTCACGGGCTGCCCGGCGAAGCCGTTGAAGGTCACGTCGTAGACCTCGACCTGCGTGAGCGGCGAGTCCACGCGTTCCAGGACCGGCTCGGCCGGGAAGGCGCGCGCCTCGTCGAGGGTGCGTTCCCAGAAGGCGTCGAAGTCGGCGGGCTCGGTGACCTCGGGACGGTAGAGCTCGAGTTCCGGCAGGGTGAGGTCGAACCGGGCCATGCGACATCCGTTCTCGTCGGTGAAGGTGAGACCTGTCGAGCGTATCGGCGTCGCGGGAGTAGCTCGTCGGGCACGATCACGGGGTACGGCATCCGTCGTCCGAAGGTCGTCGAAACGGCCGACACCGCACGTGCCCCGATTGCGGGACTGGTGGGAGGCGTGCGAACACCGTTAGCTTGCCCTGTTACCTGAACAATTCACCCGAGCTCCCTTTCTTGCCCCTACACAAACTGCGGCCGCTCGGGCCATAGCCGCAGCTTTGGTGTCCCTACCGGGAGGATCGGCGTGGCTGCGCTTTCAGAGATCCTCATTCTGCACGGACACCTGCCCATCGAGCATCTCGACGAGATCATGGGCATGGACGAGACCGATGAGGGCGCCGTGCGCGGCCTCGTCGATCGTGGCGTCATCAACGAGATGCAGCTCGCCAAGGCGCGGGCCGCCCAGGCCGGCGTTCCGTTCATCGAGCTGGTCGACTATCCCGTCGACCGGGCCGCCATCGTGCTGGTCAGTGCGGCGACCTGCCGTCGCTACGAGGTCATGCCGATAGCCCTCGCTCCAGGGCGCATCGTGCTCGCCATGACGAACCCCGGCGACGTCTTCGCGATCGACGATGTCCGTGAGGCATCCGGACTCCAGGTCGTGGCCGTCGTCGCCGAACGCAGCGACCTGCTCGCTGCCATCGCGCGCTACCACCGCGCCGACGACGAGCTCACCGACCTCACGAACACCCTCGAGGAGGAGAACGCCGCCCTCCTGACTGACGCCTTCAGCGTGTCGGACTCGCAGGACGACGACGCCCCCATCGTGCGCTTCGTCAACCTCCTGGTGAGCCAGGCGATCGAGGACCACGCGTCGGACATCCACATCGAGCCGGCCGAGAACAGCGTTCGGGTGCGGTACCGCATCGACGGCGTGCTGCACGAGATGCAGAGCGCGCCCAAGAGCATTCAGAACGGCGTGATCTCGCGGCTCAAGATCATGAGCGACATCGACATCGCCGAGCGTCGCAAGCCGCAGGACGGCCGCATGTCGGTCAACTCCGGTGGCCGCAAGATCGACCTGCGCGTCGCGACCCTTCCCACGGTGTGGGGCGAGAAGGTCGTCATGCGAATCCTCGACAACACGAACACCAGCCTCGACCTGCGCGACCTGGGGCTCAGCGAGGCCAACGCCGGCATCTATCGCGACTCGTACTCGAAGCCGTACGGCATGATCCTCGTGACGGGCCCGACCGGTTCCGGAAAGTCGACGACGCTGTACTCGACGCTCAACCAGGTCGCGCGCACCGAGGTCAACGTCATCACGGTCGAGGACCCGGTCGAGTACCGCATGGCCGGCATCAACCAGGTGCAGGTCAACCCCAAGGCCGGCCTCACCTTCGCCAGCGCCCTGCGCAGCATCCTGCGCTCCGACCCCGACGTCGTGCTGCTCGGTGAGATCCGCGACCACGAGACGGCGCAGATCGCCATCGAGGCCTCGCTCACGGGCCACCTCGTGCTCTCGACCCTGCACACCAACGATGCGCCATCGGCCGTGACCCGTCTCATCGAGATGGACATCGAGCCATTCCTCGTGGGGTCCGCGCTCGATTGCGTCGTGGCTCAGCGTCTGGCGCGCCGCCTCTGCGAGCGCTGCAAGCACCCCATCTACACGGAAGCCCGCCAGCTCGCCGCCCTGCGTTTCGACGTCGACCCCAACGGGGAACCCGTCGGAACCTTCGCCCCCACCGGATGCTCGAGCTGCTCGAACACCGGCTACCGCGGTCGTCTCGCCCTGCACGAGATCATGGCCGTCAACGAGGAGATCGAACGGATGGCCGTGGCCCGTGCCGCGTCATCCGACATCGCGCGCGCCGCCCAGGCGAACGGGATGCGCACACTCCGCCAGGACGGCTGGCTCAAGGTGCAGGCAGGACTCACATCCGTTGAAGAGATCATGCGTGTCGTCGTCTGACGACCCGCGCGAACAAGGAGACGTCATGACGAACCAGAACAACGACCTGCCGGTCAACCCTCCGGGCATCTCGTTCGAGGACTGGGCCGCCCTGCTCACGGGTGGCACCGGGGGAGCGGCGCCCATGTCGCCGCCTCCGGCGAGTGCGCCCGTGCCTGCGCAGCCGCCTGCCGCTGCCGTGCCGCCCGCGGTCGTGCCACCTGTGGCCGCTCCTGCTGCTCCGCCGGCCGCGGTATCCGTGCCGCCGCTGCAGCCGTCGCAGGTCTCGCCCGCTGCGTCCGACCCGCTGGCCGAGGCCCTCGAGGCATCGTGGCGTGAGAGCCTGCGTCAGGAAGCCCTCCGCGACGCGTCGCAGGTGCAGAACCCCGAGCCCGTCGCCTTCGCCGCGCCCGCTCCTGTTCCGGCTCCGGTCGTTGCTCCAGTGGTCGCACCCGTGGAGGCTGCAGCATCGGTGGCGCCGCTCGCTGTGCCCCTCCCTGCCCCGGTGGCTCCGCCCGTCGGTGAGTCACGTCGTTCGCGACGCGCCGAGATCGCGGCCGAGACCGGCAACCCGTTCACCGACGGACTCGTGGGCGGTACGGATGCCGCAGCTCCCGCCGCGCCCGCTGCTTCTGCCGTGCCGGCCGACGCTGCCGAGCCCGTGCACCCTGCCGTGCCCGACTTCTCGAAGACCGCGCCCCTCGACTCCGGTCTCTTCCGCACCGAAGCCGCTGAGCCGCACCCCACCACGGCTGTGCTGCCGGTGCTGCCGACCGAGGTGCTCGATCTGACGCCGCCGGTCGCGCCTGTGGCGCCGGCAGACGCGGACGCGCCGACGGGTGACGCCGCCGCAGCGCCGGCAGCTGACCTGGCTGTTGCCGACCTCGTCCGGACCCCTCCGACGCATGCACCGGCGCGCGAGCCGCAGGACGGTCGGCCCGCAGCATCCGTTCCCGCCGAGGAATCGGCACCGCGGGCGGACGCCGACCGCGACCTCGTCCACTCCCTCACCGAGGTGGTGCTGCAGGGCGCATCCGACCTCCACGTCACGGCCAACTCGGCGCCGACCATCCGCATCCACGGTGGCCTGACGCAGCTGCCCGGCCCGGTGTGGACCAGCGACAAGACGAAGCAGGCGATCTACAGCATCCTGTCACCGGCGCAGAAGCAGAAGTTCGAGCGCGAGCTCGAGCTCGACTTCGCGTACGCGATCTCGGAGAACGCTCGCTTCCGTGTGAACATCTACCAGCAGCGCGAGAACGTCGGCGCTGCCTTCCGTCTCATCCCGACGGAGATCAAGACCCTCGACCAGCTCGGCATCCCGACGACGGTGTCACGCTTCTCGACGCTGGCCCGCGGTCTCGTGCTCGTCACCGGCCCGACCGGTTCGGGTAAGTCGACGACTCTGGCTGCCCTGATCGACCTGGTCAATTCGACCCGCGCCGACCACATCGTGACGGTCGAGGACCCGATCGAGTTCATGCACAACCACAAGAAGTCGTTGGTCAACCAGCGCGAGGTCGGGCACGACACGCACAGCTTCGCCGCCGCGCTCAAGCACGTGCTGCGCCAGGACCCCGATGTCATCCTGGTGGGCGAGCTCCGCGACCTGGAGACCATCTCCGTCGCCCTCACCGCAGCCGAGACCGGCCACCTCGTCTTCGCCACGCTGCACACGCAGAGCGCGGCGCAGACCATCGACCGCATCATCGACGTCTACCCGCCACACCAGCAGAACCAGGTTCGCGCGCAGCTCGCAGCGACTCTGCAGGGCGTGGTGACTCAGACGCTGGTGAAGAAGGCCAGCGGCATCGGGCGTGCTGTGGCCACCGAGGTGCTCGTCATGACGCCGGCCATCAGCAACCTCGTGCGCGAGGGCAAGACCTACCAGATCGACTCGGCCATGCAGGCCGGTCGCGGTCTCGGTATGCACACCCTCGACCAGCACCTTGCAGAGCTCGTGGATGCCGGCACCATCACGCGCGCGGCCGCCGTCGAGAAGTCGCACGACCTCGAAAGCCTGAAGCGCCTCATCCAACGCGATGAGCGGCACGAGGCCGGCGGCTCGGTCGACGGTATCGACTATGGAGATGCGTTCTCCGGATCGGGGCACTAGCCGATGGCTGCGCCGGCGACGCTCGCGTTCAACTACACGGGCCGTGATACCGAGGGCAAGTCAGCGAAGGGCCGCATCGAGGCCCCCAACCAGTCCGCGGTCGTGAGCAAACTCAAGGCCCTGGGCGTGACGCCCATCGACATCACGGAGGCGCCGGCCGGTACCGGCCTCGGCCGTGAGATCAAGATCCCCGGCTTCGAGAAGAAGGTCAAGCTCAAAGACCTCGCAATCGCCGCGCGTCAGATGGCGACCATGACCTCGGCCGGCTTGTCTCTCATCCGCACCCTCAACATCCTGGCCGACCAGACCGAGAACCCCGCTCTGGCCAAGGTGCTGGGTGAGGTGCGCAGCGATGTCGAGACCGGACTGTCGCTGTCGGATGCCATGCGCAAGCATCCCCGGGTCTTCCCTCCCATCATGCTCAATCTCGTGAAGGCGGGTGAGACGGGCGGGTTCATCGACGAGGCACTCGAGAAGATCGCGAAGAACTTCGAGGACGAGGCGAAGCTGCGCGACACCATCAAGTCCGCTCTCACCTACCCGGTGATCGTGCTCCTCATGTCAGTCGTGGGCGTGATCATCATGCTCATCTTCGTCGTGCCCATCTTCAAGACGATGTTCGAGCAGTTGGGCGGCCAACTGCCGCTGCCGACGCAGGTACTCGTCGTGTTGTCCGAGAACATGACCTGGCTCGCGCCAGTTCTCATCGTGGGATCGATCGTCTTCTCGATCTGGTGGGGGCAGAACAAGCACACCGAGAAGGTGCGTGCTGTCGTCGATCCACTCAAGTTGAAGCTTCCCGTCTTCGGAAAGATCCTGCAGAAGCTCTCGATCGCCCGCTTCGCCCGCAACTTCTCCACGATGATGGCGTCCGGCGTGCCGATCCTTCAGTCCCTGACCATCGTGGGGGAGACGAGCGGCAATATCGTCATCGAACGGGCTCTGCAGAAGGTGCAGGATTCGGTGCGTCAGGGCAAGTCGATCGCCGGCCCGTTGGCCGAGGAAGCGATCTTCCCGACCATGGTGGTGCAGATGATCGCCGTGGGAGAGGACTCCGGCTCGCTCGAGGTCATGTTGAGCAAGGTCGCGGATTTCTATGACCAGGAGGTGCAGGCGGCGACCGAGCAGCTGACCGCACTCATCGAACCCCTCATGATCGCCTTCATCGGAGTCGTCATCGGCGGCATGGTCGTTGCGCTGTACATGCCCGTCTTCCAGATCTTCACCCTCATCAAGTAGTCACGACCGCGAAATACATGCCTCAGTCCGCATGTGACCCTTCGATGCCTGCGGGGCGGCCGCGACCCCCGAGAACTGGGGCCACGAATATCCCGCATCCCCCCTGTTCGCGGGATTCTGCCCGTGAATATGCCGCGAATAGCATCACAAGTGACGGCCCCGAGCTCGTCACTCCATCACTCCCTACATTGATTGGACCAATCACATGACTCGTCTCCTCAACGCGCTGAACAAGCGCCGCGCAGACCTCGAGGGCAACGAAAAGGGCTTCACCCTCATCGAGCTCCTCGTCGTCGTCCTCATCATCGGCATCCTCGCCGCCATCGCCATCCCGGTCTTCCTGGGAATCCAGAACAGCGCGAAGGACTCGGCTACGCAGTCCGGGCTGAACAACCTCAAGACTGCGATCATCGCCAACTACACGGCGAACCCGGGCGACACCGACGCACCCGACATCACCGCACTCGGCGACTACGGCTACACCGACGACACCGACGCTGTCGTCATCACCGCGGGTACCGCGGCGAGTGGCCCCGGGTCCGAGTGGTGCTACGAGGGCTACAACGCCGATTTCACCGCGACTGACACCGATCACGTGTACTCGGTCACTTCAGATGGTGGCGTTGTTAAGGGCGAGTGCTCCTAAACATCACCCACTGTCAGGTGGGGTGCCGGCCGTCGCCGGTGCCCCACCTCTCATCGTTTCACCGCGGTATCAGGGACGGAGGTCCAAACGTGTCCGCTCGCGATTCCAGGCGCCGCGTGACTCTCCGTGCTGCAGGGGAAAATGGCATGGGCCTCGTCGAGATCATCGTCGCAGTACTCCTCCTGGCCGTCGTCGCCCTCTGCATGTTCCCCCTCTTCGCTAACACCATGCAGCTCTCGCGCACGAACATCCTCGTGGCCAGGGCCGCCCAGATCGTGAACACCCAGACCGATCTCGCCAGGCAGCAGGCGAAGCTCACGGCCACCTGTGTAGCGATGTCGAGCCTCTCAGTGGCGACACCCACAGCAGTGCCCGCGATGAATGCCGAGGGACTCACCTACACGCGTACAGTCTCAACCTGCCCGGCGGTCTACCCCGCGACCATGCAGGTGGGTGTCCGTGTCTTCTCCGCGAAGACCGGCGAGGAACTCGCGAGCGCCAGGGCGCTCGTCGTCGTTACGGCGGCGAGCTGACCATGGATCGCCTCAAGCAGCACGACGAGGGCTATACGCTCATCGAGCTGCTCATCTACGTCGGTCTGTTCCTTCTCGTGGCCTTCATCGTCGGCAGCATCCTCCTGAACAGCCTGCGTATCAGTGCGACGGTGACGAACTCGACCTCGACTGTGCAGGGTGGGCAGCTCATCGCACGATCCGTCGATGCCGGCATCCGGAATGCGACCAGCCTCAATGTGGCGTCGGTTCCAGGTCGTCCCAACGATCAGCTGCTCCGGGCGCGAAGTTCCATCGTGAAACTCACCGGATCCGTCAAGACCACGACGTGGCGCTGCCTCGCCTGGTACTACGACTCGGTGAACCAGAAGGTCTACACGAAATCGAACTCGTCAGCAGCTGTGCCGGTTCCAGCGATTTCAGACCTGACGGGACACGGCTGGACGCTGTTGTCGGCCGGCGTGACGTCGTCCACGACGCCATTCGTCAACTCCACCGACTCGAACGGCCCGAAACTCACCACGAACTACAACGTGAGGGCCGGCGACGTGGCCGGGGCGACCTATCAGACGATCATCATCACACTGCAGCAACCTGACACCACGACGGGGCCGACGACATGCTTCTGACACGCGTGCTCAACCGCATTCGTTCCTCCCGACTTCATCAGGACGAGGGCGGAGTCGCGATGGCGGCCGTCATCGGGCTGCTGTTCATGCTCATCGTCGTGAGCCTCGTCGTCACCTCAGCAGCTGCGTCAGCGGCTGGTTTCTCCACCTCCACGCGCGCTCTCATCCAGTCGCAGGCCAACGCCAACTCCGGCATCGAGGCCGTCCGTGCGCAGCTGATGGCGGGCAACTTCGTCTGTGCTAAGACGAACGCCTCGACTGAGCCGCCCTTCTCGGCCGTCGTCACGTACACGGGAATCACCGGCCCTCTCGCCTGCGCCGGAGGCATGGTGGCAGGAACCCCGACCTCCGCGCAGATCGTGTCCACCGGGTTCGCAGATTCCCAGGGAGTCGCGGGAGCCTCGAACGGAAACCAGGCGAAGGTCGGCGCGACGATCGACATCCAGATCGTCCCCGGCGGCATCTCGCTCGACAAGGCGATCTTCACCGAAGGCTCGATGCTGCTCGACAACAGCTCAGAGGTGCACGATTCCGCCGACAACGCCCTCGACGGCAACGTGTACAGCAACAACAAGGTGACCTGCAAGACGGACGGCATCATCGAGGGCACGATCTACGCCCGCGGTGGTCTCGAGATCACGAACACCTGCAAGGCGCTCGGTACGATCTGGGTGGATGGCGACGTGCAGCTCAACGCCTCCGACGTCAACCTCAGCGGCAGCGTCTTCGCCACAGGCAAGGCAGACCTCGGCAAGTCCCACATCGGCGGCAACGTCGTGGTCAACAACAACGTGACCGCCGGCGACTCCTCGGGCTTCACGTGCACCAGTGGCGTGGCGGCCAACGTGTGCGGCTCCATCTACTCGCTCGGCGGCAAGATCACGCTGGGTAACAACGGCACCGTCGTCAAGGGAAGCCTCTACGCCCGCGGTGACATCGGCATCGGTGGCGGCAACAAGACCGTCGCAGGCAATGTCGTGTCTCTGACCGGCCAGGTCACCTCGAGCAACGACGGCGGCGCGCTCGGTGTAGTTGCCACCGGCGGAAAGATCGCCCTCAACAAGGTCCCGAATCCGGCAACCGGCTACTGCGATGCCGACGCCGGCACAGTGTTCCCCGCATGCGCGGCGAACAGCGTCTTCCTGCCGACTCCGTCGACGGCAACGCCGAGCTTCGTGGTCGAATTGCCGATGTTCTCCCCGGCCACCACATTGAACCTCGGCACAGCATCGAGCGTCGTCAAGGTCACGGCACCGCCGCGCCAGGGGATGCCGCAGATCTTCGCCTCGGAGTACGCCACGAAGTGGGCCGGGTGGACGATCGTCACGGCGCCGGCGAACATGTGCAGCAGTAACAACTCGGACTGGACACCGCGCCTCGACACGCTGCTGAGCACCTACCAGGTCAACCCGACGATCAAGCTGCTGGTGAAGTTCAACTGTGCCAACGCGGTCACCCTCGGAAATGACACGGTCAAGCTCCGCGGAGACCTCGCCTTCTCGAGCATGACCGGGTTCGACTCGCAGAACGACCTCACAATCAAGTCGAACGATGGCGCCGTGCACAACATGATGTGGATCGTCCCATCGGATTCCCCCGGCGTGACCTGGAGTGACGCCGACCCCGTCAACGCCCCGGGCCAGAAGAAGGCGGCGTGCTCGCCGTCGCGCGACATCACCCTGAACAAGGCCGCACCCGACAGCAAGACGAGTGTCTTCTTCTACACTCCGTGCTTCTTCAAGCTCACGAACGGCGCGACCTTCAATGGGCAGATCTACTCGGGCAGCTCGTCCTATCCGACAGGTTTCAAGTTCACCCGCGCCGTCATGACCGTTCCCGGTGTGAGCATCCCCGGCGGACCGGCGAGCGCGGGCTCGGTCTCGGTCAACATCACTTCGCGCTTCGACGTGACGGGGTAGCGGATGATCTGGGCAGTACTGATCCTGGTGGCGATCCTCGGTGGAGCGATCGGCTCCTTCCTCAACGTCGTGATCTATCGCGTTCCCATCGGCGCCTCGATCGTCTCCCCGCCCAGCGCCTGCCCGGGCTGTGGCAGCGAGATCAAGCCGTACGACAACATCCCTGTTCTGTCGTGGATGCTCCTGCGAGGGCGTTGCCGTTCCTGCGCTGAGCCGATCTCCATCCGCTACCCGCTCGTCGAAGCGGGAACCGCGATCCTGTTCGTGCTCGCGGCGCTGCGATTCGTTCCACCGCTGTTCGACGTCGACACAGTTCCCGCTGTCGTCGGCGGCATCCTCGCCCTGGTGGCGTACCTCTATCTAGCATCGATCAGCGTCGCCCTGGCTCTCATCGACATCGATACGCACAGGCTGCCGAACGCCATCGTGCTCCCGGCGTACGCCGTTGGGGTCGTCGCCTTCGTCGCCGCGGCCTGGCTGAGCGGCGACTGGACTTCGCTCGTGACCGCGGGCATCGGACTGCTGAGCCTCGGCGGCTTCTACCTGGTCCTCTTCCTCATCTCGCCCGCGTGGATGGGAGGAGGAGACGTGAAGCTCGCCGGAGTGCTCGGTCTCTTCCTCGGCTTCCTCGGCTGGGGCCCGCTCGTGATCGGCGCCTTCTCTGCTTTCCTTTTGGGCGGACTCTTCGGCGTCGCGGTCCTGATCGCCAAGCGGGGTCAGCGCGGGCAGGGGATCCCCTTCGGGCCATGGATGCTGCTCGGCGCCTGGATCGGAATCCTCGTCGGTGAGCCCATCGCCGCGTGGTACTTGAGTCTGTTCGGCCTGGGAGTCTGAAATGCACACGATGAATGAGAGCGAGGGCGTCGTATGGCCACGTCGATAGTCGGAGTCGATTTCGGGGGAGGGATGCTGCGGGCCGTCGAGTTGTCGGATGCGGACAAGTCCCGCCCCACCATCGAGCGGTACAACGAGATGCCGCTGCCGGAGGGTGCCATCGTGCGCGGCGAGGTGGTCGAGCCCAACACCGTCGCAACAGCGCTCAAGAGGCTGTGGTCCACCGGTGGTTTCACCTCCAAGTCGATCGCGATCGGCGTCGGAAACCACAAGGTTCTCGCCCGTGACCTGACGGTGCCGCGGATGCCGCTCCAGCGCATCCGCGAATCACTGCCGTTCCAGGTGCAGGAGATGCTGCCCATGCCCGTGGCGGAAGCGCTTCTCGACTTCTACCCCGTCGCAGAGATCGAGACCGAGCAGGGCCCCCAGGTGCAGGGTCTCCTGGTCGCTGCAGCGAAGGACGCGGTGATGGCCAACATCCGCGCCGCGAAACTCGCGGGCCTCTCCACCGTCGAGGTCGACCTCATCCCGTTCGCGCTGTCGCGTGTGTTCCTGCGCGACGAGCGAGGGTCGGGCACAGTGATGCTCGTCGAGGTCGGTGGTGGAACGACGAGCGTCGTCATTGCGACGAACGGTGTTCCCCAGTTCCTGCGAATCATCCCCACCGGCAGCGTCGACCTCACGCAGACTCTGGCTGCGCGCCTCGAGATCCCTGTCGAACAGGCCGAGACCTTCAAACGCACGATCGGGCTCTCGAGTTCCCCCGTCGAGCCTCAATATCAGCGCGCACTCGAGACGGTCTACGAGCTGACCGGGGAGCTGCTCACCAGCATCCGGAACACGCTGACATACTTCGTGAACACGCGGCCTGCGCAGCAACCGAGTCGCATTCTCCTCAGCGGCGGTGGTGCCGCGGTTCCCGGTTTCGACAGGGTGCTGCAGGAGTTCACGCGGCTCCCCGTGCACATCGCCGACCCGTTCGAGCGGTTCGCCGTCTCGCGGAAACTCGATGAAGCCGAGATGCGCAGGCAGGGCCCGTCGGCAGCAGTGGCGCTCGGCCTCGCGATGGCGGCAGCAGCATGACCGCCACCGAGGAACGCGTCGAGCCGAAGTCGTCGAAGAAGGACAAGGCTGCAGTCGCTCCCAAGCAACGGTCCGGATCAGATATCGCGATCGGCGGGGTACCCCGAGTCGATCTGCTGCCGGCCGAAGTGCGCTCCGAGCGCACCTCCAAGCGTCTCCACCGCCGTATTGCCGTCGGGGTCGTCCTGCTCGCCGTCCTCGTCGTCATCGGCATTGCTGCATCCACCCTTGCCGCCATCACCAGTGCGGCGAATCTCGCGATCGAACAGCAGCGCACGAATGACCTCCTTCTCGAGCAGCAGAAGTACTCGGAGATCCGCCAGGTGCAGCAGCAGACCACTGCGCTGACAGATGCCCAGCGAATCGGAGCATGGACGGAGATCGACTGGAAGGACTACCTCCAGGCGTTGACCGCCACCCTGCCCGCCACGGCCGTGATCACGGACGTCAGCGTCGACTCCGCGAGTCCACTCGCCGAATACACCCAGGCGACAGCGCCGCTTCAGGGGCCGAAGGTCGCATCCGTGGCGCTCAGCGTCACCAGCACCGAACTGCCATCAGTCCCTGACTGGATCGACCGGCTGGCGACGCTGCCGGGCTTCGCCGATGCGGTGCCGAGTGCCATCACCGGCGACGCAACGACGGGCCAGTATCAGGTGAGCGTCGTCATCCATGTGAACAAGGACGCATTCAGGAGCCGCTTCAAGCCAGAACCCGCGGCCACCGACTCCGATGCAACAGCCACGACTGGAGACTCCGAATGAACGCGACCAGGCTCTGGATCATCGGGGCGACGCTGGTCGCGGTTCTCCTTGTCGCTGGAGGCTGGTTCCTCGGCATCTCACCGCAGCTCGCGGCGGCCGCAGCGGCAGACAGCCAGCGTGCATCAGTCCTCGTTCAGAACACGGGCCTCGAGGCAGATCTGGCCAGCATGATTGCCGACTCCAAACACATCAAGGAGGAGAAGGCGAAGCTCGCTGCTCTCCAGAGATCGATTCCCGCGGATGTCGACATCAGCGACTTCATGCGTGAGGTGCTCGCCTCGGCAACCCAGCGCACAGTGGCGATCACCGGTGTGACAGTGGGCGAGGGGCAGCCGTATGCCGGCGCTGTCGAGAAGCCGGCCGCTGCTGCGGCGACGCCTGCGGCTGAAGGGTCGACGTCGACTCCCACGCCGAGTCCGAGCGCCTCTCCGGCGGCGACGCCCGCACCTGCAGCAGCTGCGTCGACGGACTCAGCCGCGATGGGGGAGCCGACCAGCTCTCTCGTCACTCCGACGAACTTCGTCGCGATTCCCATCTCCCTCACGGTGAGTGGCGAGAACGCCAACGTTCTCGACTTCGTCGAGTCGTTGCAGAGCGGCTCTCGACTCATGCTCGTCAACGTCCTCACCACGAAGCAGGCTGCGGCCGCGGCGACGGCCGACTCCGGCGACGGCGACGCCCCCGTCCAGGCCACCCTTCCCACCGGCACCGCCGTCGACAGCACGATCAGCGGCTACGTCTACGTGTACCTGAGCGGCGGCGCGGCGGCTCCGGCACCCGCTGCGGCCGGCTGACGCCGCCACCCGCACGCCTAACGCCCCACCGGGCGCCCCGTTGCTAGTGTGAGCAACGACGGGCGCCCGCTGGGCGCGGGAGGAGTACGCCAGATGAGCACGACGGAGCCGAACGGGGCTGAGGAGCCCACGACCGAGGCCGCGCCCACCACAGGGGCGAACCACGTCGCCGACGCACCCGTCGACGCCCCGACCGGTGCCACGACGGTCATCGACACCCCGGCAGCACCGGTGGCCGAGCCCGCGGCCGAGCCTGTCGTCGAGCCAGAGCCCCTCATCGAGCCGCCGGCGCCCGAACCCGCCGCCGCTTATGTCGCTCCGGCCGTCGACACTGTTCCGGATGCCGCTCCCGCTGAGGAGCCCATCGACTACGACTCCGCGGCCGAACCCGAGCCCTACGTCTCCCCGTCGACGATCGCGGCCCCTGCCGCTGCCGGCGCCACCGCCGTCGCAGCCGAGCCCGTCATCGCCGAGCCCCCGGCTGCGGAGTACCCGAACGACGCCTACCCGGCGCCAGCCACTCCCATCTACGTCCAGGCGCCCACGCCGCCGGTCGACAAGGGCAACCGTGGCTTCGGCATCCTCGTCGGTCTCATCGCCACAGCCGTGTTCGCACTGCTCTACTCGATCGTCGCGCTCATCACCGCAGGCGTGTTCACCGGGGACGGGGCCGCCCAGGCGTTCCAGGACTTCGCCGTCCGCCCGGTGTTCTACGTGCCGATCATCGCCTTCTTCCTCGCCTTCGCCCTGCTGTCGGCCATCATCAACCGTTCGGGCTGGTGGTCGTGGGTGCTCGGTGCGTTCTTCGGCGCAGTTCTGGTCTACTTCTCCTACATCGGCGCCTCGCTGCTGACGGTCGGGGCGTGGAACCTCACCTACGACGAGTCGGTCGCCTTCCTCGCCAACCGCTGGTTCGACCCGCTCGCGATCGGCGCCGCCGTCATCGCCCGCGAGGTCCCCATCTGGTTCGGCGCCTGGATCTCCGCGCGCGGCCGCAAGGTCTCCGAGCGCAATGTCGCCGCCCGCCAGGAGTACGACCGCGTTCTCGCCGAGGGCCCGACCCTCAGCCGCTAGCCCCCGAAGGACCCCGCGAGAACGCAGCTCGCGCGGGTGCCATCCACCGAAACCGCAGAAACCGCGGGTGCCGACTCACTGGCACCCGCGGTTTTCTCCGTTCTCGGCGACCACCGAACGCATGCAGCCACCGCTTCGAGCCGCGGATGCCGCTCCCACCCCGCGTAGCCTGAAAGCATGTCCGTCCCCGCATCGCAGCAGGCCCCGCGCCGCATCGTGCTCACTCTCGCGGTGTTCGCGCTGGCGGCGTTCCTCGCGGCTGTCGTCTGCGCCTTCGGGTTCGCGAGCCTCATCACAGATGTCGCCGTCATCGACGAGACGGATGCCGGCCCCCTGGTCGGACCGCTCATGGTCGCTGCTGCGGCGGTCGTCCTGTTCTGCGCCCTCATCGTCGTCGGCATCCGCGTCGATGCGACCTCGCGCTTCATCTCGCTGTGGGCGATCCTCGCCACGGGCGTGGCCACCACCGCCGCCTACCTGCTCGCCGGCGCCCTCGCCTACTCCGCCACGACGGGCGACGCGGTGGACGCGGTGCTGTTCCTCGGCCATCACATCCTGCGCCTGTTCACCCTCGTCGTGTTCCTGCTCGCCGTCGTGACGGCCGTGCTCTACCTGCTCGTACTGCTCCGCCAACTGCACGGCGGTCTGCGTCCGCTCTGGCCTTGGGAGAAGCCCGGCGCCAACTGACGCAGCCCGCCCGCGTCAGCGAGTTGCGCCCAATCTCCCCGGAATCACACGCCGAACGGTACGGTGAGAGTCGTGGAAGGCTCGATCGAAGCCCGTGTGAGCCACGAAGTCGACAACTGGCTCCGGTGGTTGCCAAAATGGCGCCCCGGCACCCATCGCTCACGCACACGACTCTGTCGCCGCTGCTTCGGCTCTCCGATCATCGCCGCGGCCGGCCTGTCCACCGACGTTCCGCACGCCGTGCAGCACGCGCTCTCCATGCGCATGAAGCTCATCATCGACTCCGCCGTCGACGACTACACCGACCGCAACCTGCCGTTGCTGCGCCGTGAGATCCGGCTGTCGGAGGAGCGCAAGGCGCACCGTCCGTATCGTCCGGGGGAGGGGCTGCCTCCCGAGGTCGCCGGCCTCGAGCTCGACCCGGAGCCGGAACCGGGCCAGCCCTACCTCTTCACCCTCGGCGAGCTCGCCAGCCAGACCGCGGCCGAGCAGGCTCCGCCTCCGCCCGAGCCGCTGTCGGAGCCCGAGAAGGAGGCGATCCGCGCCGAGGTCAAGCTCGCCGACCAGTACGCCAAGCAGATCGGTCGTCGCGTGTGCGTCGAACTCGTGCAGCATCGCGACCGCATCGAGAAGGCCGTCGGCGACATCGTCGAGCCGCAGATCGCGCAGCTCCTGGCCGACCTCGACCGGGAACTCGACTCCCCGCTCTGGCCCGGCCTCTGACGGAATGCGGATGCCGCCCCGCGCGTTGCATTCATGGTGAGCCCCGCATCCACGCTGTCTGAACGGACGCCGTGAGAGGTCGGCCCTCGTTTGACCGGCTGTGCGCCGGGCGGTAGAGTGGGGAGGGTGTGCGCTCCTGTGCGCGCTCGTTCCATGCCACGGCTTCGGCCGGGTCGGAGAACGGGCGACGAGGGCCACGCGGGAAGGGAGCCCTGAACGGGCTGCCCCCACGGCATACCCACCATACAAAAGGCGTCGCTCGTCTGCGATGCCGGTGGGTCGTGATGTGAAACAAATCATCAAGCTGTCACCGTGCAGCACAACAAGGAGAAATAGTGCCAACCATTCAGCAGTTGGTCCGTAAGGGGCGCACGCCGAAGGTCTCGAAGACCAAGGCTCCCGCCCTGAAGGCCAACCCCCAGCAGCGCGGCGTCTGCACGCGCGTCTACACGACGACGCCGAAGAAGCCGAACTCGGCTCTCCGCAAGGTCGCCCGTGTGAAGCTCTCCAACGGAACCGAGGTCACGGCCTACATTCCCGGCGAGGGTCACAACCTGCAGGAGCACTCGATGGTGCTCGTGCGCGGCGGTCGTGTGAAGGACCTCCCCGGTGTGCGCTACAAGATCGTTCGCGGCGCACTCGACACCCAGGCGGTCAAGAACCGTAAGCAAGCGCGTAGCCGCTACGGAGCGAAGATGGACAAGAAGTAATGCCTCGTAAAGGACCCGCGCCCAAGCGCCCCGTCGTCGCAGACCCCGTCTACGGCGCCCCGATCGTCAGCCAGCTCGTCAACAAGATCCTCAAGGATGGCAAGAAGGCCATCGCTGAGCGCATCGTGTACGACGCTCTCGAGGGTGTCTCGGCCAAGAACGGCCAGGACGCTGTCGTCACCCTGAAGAAGGCACTCGACAACGTGCGCCCGACCCTCGAGGTCCGGTCGCGTCGCGTCGGTGGCTCCACCTACCAGGTGCCCGTCGAGGTCAAGCCTCACCGTGCGAACACCCTGGCGCTGCGCTGGCTCACCAGCTACGCCAAGGCTCGCCGCGAGAAGACCATGACCGAGCGCCTCACCAACGAGATCCTCGACGCGTCCAACGGCCTCGGTGCCGCTGTGAAGCGTCGTGAGGACACTCACAAGATGGCCGAGTCGAACAAGGCATTCGCCCACTACCGCTGGTAGTCGGCAGGCGGATGCCGCGGCTCACCGTCGCGGCATCCGCCCATCTTCACCCCAACAACTTTTTTCGGAGGACTCCCCGTGGCACAAGACGTGCTCACCGACCTGAGCAAGGTCCGCAACATCGGCATCATGGCCCACATCGATGCCGGCAAGACGACGACAACTGAGCGCATCCTGTTCTACACGGGCGTCAACCACAAGATCGGCGAGACCCACGACGGCGCCTCGACGACCGACTGGATGGAGCAGGAGAAGGAGCGCGGCATCACGATCACGTCCGCCGCCGTGACCTGCTACTGGAACAAGAACCAGATCAACATCATCGACACCCCTGGACACGTCGACTTCACCGTCGAGGTGGAGCGTTCGCTCCGCGTGCTCGATGGCGCCGTCGCCGTCTTCGACGGCAAGGAGGGCGTCGAGCCCCAGTCCGAGACCGTCTGGCGTCAGGCCGACAAGTACAACGTCCCGCGCATCTGCTTCGTCAACAAGATGGACAAGCTCGGCGCCGACTTCTACTTCACCGTCGACACCATCGTGAAGCGCCTCGGCGCCAAGCCGCTGGTGCTGCAGCTCCCGATCGGCTCCGAGTCGAACTTCGAGGGCGTCGTCGACCTCATCGAGATGCGCGCACTCACCTGGCGTGGAGACGCCAAGGGTGACGTCCAGATGGGCGCCAAGTACGCCATCGAGGAGATCCCCGCCGACCTCGTCGAGAAGGCTGCCGAGTACCGCACCCTCCTCCTCGAGACCGTCGCCGAGACCAGCGATGACCTCATGGAGAAGTACTTCGGTGGCGAGGAGCTGACCGTCGCCGAGATCAAGGCCGCGATCCGCAAGCTCACCGTCAACTCGGAGATCTACCCGGTCCTCTGCGGTTCCGCGTTCAAGAACCGCGGCGTGCAGCCCATGCTCGACGCCGTCATCGACTTCCTCCCCTCGCCCCTCGACGTCCCCGCCATCGAGGCGCACGACGCTCGCGACGAGGAGAAGGTCGTCATGCGTCACGCGGATGCCGCCGAGCCGTTCACGGCCCTGGCCTTCAAGGTCGCCGTGCACCCGTTCTTCGGTCGCCTCACTTACGTGCGCGTCTACTCGGGTCGTCTCGACTCCGGCGCCCAGGTCATCAACTCGACCAAGGGCAAGAAGGAGCGCATCGGCAAGATCTTCCAGATGCACGCCAACAAGGAGATCCCCGTCGACTCGGTGACCGCCGGCAACATCTACGCCGTCATCGGCCTCAAGGACACGACCACGGGTGACACCCTGTGCGACCCCGACCACCAGGTCGTGCTCGAGTCGATGACCTTCCCCGAGCCCGTCATCGAGGTCGCCATCGAGCCGAAGACCAAGGCCGACCAGGAGAAGCTCGGCACTGCGATCCAGAAGCTCGCCGAGGAGGACCCGACCTTCCGCACCGAGCAGAACCAGGAGACCGGTCAGACGGTCATCAAGGGAATGGGTGAGCTGCACCTCGACATCCTGGTCGACCGCATGAAGCGCGAGTTCAACGTCGAGGCCAACGTGGGCAAGCCCCAGGTCGCCTACCGCGAGACGATCAAGAAGACCGTCGAGCGTCACGACTACACCCACAAGAAGCAGACGGGTGGATCGGGCCAGTTCGCCAAGATCCAGTTCGCGCTGGAGCCCCTCGAGGTCACGGCCGAGCAGACCTACCTGTTCGAGAACAAGACCACCGGTGGACGCGTTCCCCGTGAGTACATTCCTTCGGTGGACGCCGGATTCCAGGACGCCATGCAGTACGGCATCCTGGCCGGATACCCGATGGTCGGCGTCAAGGCAAGCCTGCTTGACGGCGCCGCACACGACGTCGACTCCTCGGAGATGGCGTTCAAGATCGCCGGCTCGATGGGCTTCAAGGAAGCCGCTCGGAAGGCGAACCCGGTTCTGCTCGAGCCGCTCATGGCCGTCGAGGTGCGCACCCCTGAGGAATACATGGGTGACGTCATCGGTGACCTGAACTCGCGCCGCGGTCAGATCCAGTCCATGGAGGACGCCAGTGGTGTGAAGGTCATTCGCGCCAACGTCCCCCTGTCGGAGATGTTCGGATACATCGGCGACCTGCGCTCGAAGACCTCGGGCCGCGCCGTGTACTCGATGACGTTCGACAGCTACTCGGAGGTCCCGAAGGCAGTCGCCGACGAGATCGTCCAGAAGAACAAGGGCGAGTAACACCACCTGCGTTCACCGCGCTGGAGCACTGACAGCAATGTCGGCGCCGGGGGAGCCCAGCTCCCCCGGTTCACGCCCCGGTTGATGAAGTAACATGACAACACAAACCCCCGTAGAAACCGAGTGCAATCCAGCGCCCGGCGCTTCTACACGAGTCCTGAGGAGGACCCACAGTGGCTAAGGCCAAGTTCGAGCGGACCAAGCCGCACGTCAACATCGGAACGATCGGTCACGTCGACCACGGCAAGACCACGCTCACCGCCGCTATCTCGAAGGTGCTCGCGGACAAGTTCCCGTCTGCCACCAACGTGCAGCGCGACTTCGCGTCGATCGACTCCGCTCCCGAGGAGCGCCAGCGCGGCATCACGATCAACATCTCGCACGTCGAGTACGAGACGCCGAAGCGCCACTACGCGCACGTCGACGCTCCCGGTCACGCCGACTACATCAAGAACATGATCACCGGTGCTGCACAGATGGACGGCGCGATCCTCGTGGTCGCCGCCACCGACGGCCCGATGGCTCAGACGCGTGAGCACGTGCTGCTCGCCAAGCAGGTCGGCGTTCCCTACCTGCTCGTCGCGCTGAACAAGTCCGACATGGTCGACGACGAGGAGATCCTGGAGCTCGTCGAGCTCGAGGTTCGCGAGCTGCTCTCCAGCCAGGGCTTCGATGGCGACAACGCCCCCGTCGTCCAGGTCTCGGGCCTCAAGGCTCTCGAGGGTGACGAGAAGTGGGTCCAGTCGATCCTCGACCTCATGGACGCCGTCGACGAGTCCGTTCCGGACCCGATCCGCGACAAGGACAAGCCGTTCCTCATGCCCGTCGAGGACGTCTTCACGATCACCGGTCGTGGCACCGTCGTCACCGGCCGCGCCGAGCGTGGAACCCTCAAGATCAACTCCGAGGTCGAGATCGTCGGCATCCGCCCGACGCAGAAGACCACGGTCACTGGTATCGAGATGTTCCACAAGCAGCTCGACGAGGCATGGGCCGGCGAGAACTGTGGTCTGCTCCTCCGCGGCACCAAGCGCGAGGATGTCGAGCGCGGCCAGGTCGTCGTCAAGCCGGGTTCGGTCACGCCGCACACCGACTTCGAGGGCACCGCGTACATCCTGTCCAAGGATGAGGGTGGGCGTCACAACCCGTTCTACGCGAACTACCGTCCGCAGTTCTACTTCCGCACCACCGACGTCACCGGCGTCATCACGCTGCCCGAGGGCACCGAGATGGTCATGCCCGGCGACACCACAGACATGACGGTCGCGCTGATCCAGCCGATCGCCATGGAAGAGGGCCTCGGCTTCGCCATCCGTGAGGGTGGACGCACCGTGGGTGCCGGTACGGTCACCAGCATCATCAAGTAGTAACTCTCGTTACTCCTGAAAAGGGGGTCGGGCCTTCGGGCTCGGCCCCCTTTTCGCATGCGTCGCGCTGGTGACGATTGGGTGAGAGTCGGCCCACGATCCTTGCGTTCGCATGGGGGTTCATGGTTACCGTGGCGGGATGCAGCGCGAATCGGCGGTCCCCTCCGACCGTCGTCCTGCGCGCCCGGAGATCCAGGCCCTCCGCGCCCTGGCCGTCGGTGTCGTGGTGCTCTACCACTTCTGGCCCGCTCTCGCCCCCGCCGGTTATGTCGGCGTCGACGTCTTCTTCGTCGTGTCTGGCTTCCTCATCACGGGCATCCTGCTGCGGGATGCCGCCCAGAACGGACGCATCCGCTTCGCGCGCTTCTACGGGCGTCGTGTACGCCGCATCCTGCCCTCCGCTCTCCTGGTGCTCGCCGTCACAGCCGTGACGACGGCCATCGTCGTGCCGCCGGCGGAGGCCGCACGCTGGTTCCGCGAGATCCTGGCGAGCACGCTGTTCATCGAGAACTGGACGCAGGCGGTCGACTCGCAGCAGGCGGCGACGGCGGCCCTCGAGTCGACGCCCGTGCAGCACTACTGGTCGCTCTCGGTCGAGGAGCAGTTCTACCTGCTCTGGCCGCTCGTCATCCTCGCCGGGGTCTGGATCGCAGCCCGTCTCGTCCGCCCCAGGATGTGCGTGGTCGTCATCCTGCTCGCGACGGTCACCGCACTCTCCTTCGCCTCGTCCATCCTGCTCGTGAGCATTGACAACAACCTCGCCTACTTCTCCACCCTCAGCCGTGCGTGGGAGTTCGGGGTCGGCGGACTGCTCGCCTGTGCGCCACTGGCGGTGGGGCGTGACCGGCTCCGTGCTGCAGCATCCTGGTTCGGGCTCGCCCTGATCGTGGCATCCGTCTACGTCGCGACTGACATCGACGCGTTCCCCGGGCTGGCGGTGCTGATGCCCGTGCTCGGGACCGCTGCTGTCATCTGGGCAGGCACTCCCGCCGTCGGCTGGTCGACCAGCCGGCTGGTGTCGCTGGCACCAGTGCTGTGGGTCGGCGGCATCTCCTACGCGCTCTACCTGTGGCACTGGCCCGTCGTGCTGTTGACGCCCTACATCACCGGCCGGCCCAGTGAGAACCCGGTGATGCTGCTCCTGCTGGCCATCTCGGTGCTGCTCGCCTGGGGCACGACGTGCTTGATCGAGGACCCGATCCGCTTCGGGACGGCCAGCCACCGGCTCCGCACCCGCACCATCATCGCCGGCGCCGCAGCCATGGCCGTCGCACTCGTCGGAGGCTCGGCCCTCGCCGCTGACGCCCTCACCGAGGAGGCCGAGCACCTCGCCTGCCGCAGCGGCGCTCCGTGACACCCAGTGCGGCCGTGGGCGTGGTGCTCAGACCTCGGTGCCGTTGATCGTCGTCGACAGGTCGATGGCGCTCCCGACGCTGCGCGCGACGGTGCAGGACTTCTCGATGGAGCGCTCGATGAGGCTGATGAGCCTGGCGCGGTCCTCGACGCTCATCTCGTCGAGGCCGTCGATCACGATCTCCTCGTCGATGGCCTTGTACCGGTTCTCCGCCTCGTCAGACGTCCCGTGCGCCCAGTAGGTCGCCGTGAAGTCGTCGCCGAGGCGACGCGCGATCACGGTGTCGGCGCTCATGCCGGCGCATCCGGCCAGGGCGGCCTTCAGCAGCTCACCGGGCGTGAAGGCGCCGTCCACGGCCGCCGGGCCGATCAACACTGTCGCGCCGCGGTCGTTCCTGCCCTCGAAGGTGCGAGCGCCCACCCGGGTGGCCGAGACGCTGCCCGGCGCCACGCGCACCCCGGTCGGAATCCTGTCGTTCGTCATGCGCCATCCCCACCGTCGATCTGTCTGTACCGTTGAGCGTATGACGGATGCGGCCACTCAGCGACGCTTCGACGCCGCGTTCCTGCCGGCCCTGCAACTCCTGACCTTCTCGACGGGCGTCGTCGACGCCGTCAGCTACCTCGCCCTCGACAGGGTCTTCACCGGCAACATGACCGGGAACGTGCTCTTCATCGGGTTCGGACTGGCCGGCACGGGCACCACCCCGCTGCTCAACAACGCCGTCGCGCTCATCGGCTTCCTGATCGGAGCGCTGCTCTGCGCGCGCATCGTGCGGGGCCGGGTGCATGCCAGTCGCCTGCCGACGGCGAACATCGTCGTGCTCCTCGGATCGGCCATCCTCGCCCTCGTGCTCGGCATCGTCTGGCTGACCGCGCAGACCCTCGGAGGCGCCCTCCTGCTCGCTGTCACCGGACTGCTCGCCGTGGTGATGGGCGCACAGGCCGCCAGCGTGCGGGCGACCGGCATCACCGACGTCACCACGATCGTGGTCACCTCGACACTCGCGAACCTGGCCATCGACAGCCGTCTGGCCGGTGGCACCGGCGACAAGTGGCGCCGTCGCCTCGGTGCCGTGCTGGCGATGGGGCTCGGGGGCGCATCGGGAGCGTTGCTCATCCGGCTCACCGGGGGAGCGCCGGCGCTCCTCGGTGCGGCCGTTCTGATGCTCGTCGCCGTCGCCCTTCTGCACGTCGCGCGCACCCGTGAGATCGCGGCCGCCGACGCCCTGCGCGCCCCGGAATGACGCCGAAGCTGGGAGTCACCGGGGCGCGACACGCCCGGGCTTGCAGCATGGCTTCCAGTGTGGCAAACTCGACTAGTTCAGCATTTCGGACGACTGCGTGTTCACGCGTCTTCGAATCACTGCCAGGCAGTGCATAACCTCCCTCCGGGATCAGGTTAGGCCGCGGGCAGCAGGACGGACTTAATCGACTATCACTGCGCAGGGTCTATCTCTGTGCCACTTCCGGTCCAGGCCGGAGGATGAGAGTCGGTGACAGGCTCGCAGGTCGGGTCTGTCGACATCATCGGATGAGCGCCATCCGGTTGTGTGGACAGGCCCGGTCGGCGGCCGATTGACAGATAAACAGTGGTGCGACATACGTAGTGCTACGACGGCGTCCAATGCAGCCGGCTCGAGAGAGCCGGGATGTAAGACGCCTTGACAGAGAGAGAGTTCGACATGGCGGGACAGAAGATCCGCATTCGACTGAAGTCATACGACCACGAGGTCATCGACACCTCGGCGCGCAAGATCGTCGACACGGTCACCCGTGCTGGTGCAACCGTCGTCGGCCCCGTGCCGCTTCCGACGGAGAAGAACGTGATCTGCGTGATCCGTTCCCCCCACAAGTACAAGGACAGCCGCGAGCACTTCGAGATGCGCACCCACAAGCGCCTCATCGACATCATCGACCCGACGCCCAAGGCTGTCGACTCGCTGATGCGCCTCGACCTTCCGGCCGATGTCAACATCGAGATCAAGCTCTAAGGGAACGACCATGTCTACTGCTAACAAGACCAGCAAGGGTCTGCTCGGCACGAAGCTTGGCATGACCCAGGTGTGGGACGAGAACAACAAGCTCATCCCCGTCACCGTCATCGAGGTTTCGCCGAACGTCGTGACCCAGATTCGTACCGCAGAGGTCGACGGCTACAGCGCCGTGCAGATCGCCGCGGGCCAGATCGACCCGCGCAAGGTGAACAAGCCCGCCGCCGGTCACTTCGACAAGGCCGGAGTCACCCCGCGTCGGCACCTCACCGAGGTGCGTACCGCTGACGCCGCCGACTACACCCTCGGCCAGGAGCTCACCGCTGACGGTGTGTTCGAGGCCGGACAGCTCGTCGACGTCGTCGGCACGAGCAAGGGTAAGGGCACCGCCGGTGTCATGAAGCGCCACAACTTCAAGGGTGTCTCCGCTTCGCACGGTTCGCACCGCAACCACCGCAAGCCGGGCTCCATCGGCGCCTCCTCGACCCCCAGCCGTGTCTTCAAGGGCATGCGCATGGCCGGCCGTATGGGTGCCGAGCGCGTGACCGTCATGAACCTCAAGGTTCAGGCGATCGACGCCGAGAAGGGCCTCATCCTGGTCAAGGGCGCCGTTCCCGGCGCTCGTGGCCGCCTCGTTTTCGTCCGCACCGCAGTGAAGGGGGCGTAACCACATGGCTACAGCTACCAACACCGTCGACGTCGTCGACGTGACTGGAAAGAAGTCCGGCACCGTCGAGCTCCCCGCTGAGCTCTTCGACGTGCAGACCAACGTCCCGCTCATCCACCAGGTCGTCGTGGCGCAGCTCGCAGCTGCCCGTCAGGGCACCCACAAGGTGAAGAGCCGTGGCGAGGTCTCCGGCGCCGGCCGCAAGCCGTTCAAGCAGAAGGGAACCGGTCGCGCTCGTCAGGGCTCGATCCGCGCCCCTCAGATGACCGGTGGTGGAATCGTCCACGGACCGACCCCCCGCGACTACTCGCAGCGCACCCCCAAGAAGATGATCGCCGCAGCCCTGCTCGGTGCCCTCTCGGACCGCGCTCGCGGAGCCCGCGTGCACGTCGTCGAGTCGCTCACCATCGGTGAGACCCCGAAGACCAAGGCCGTCATCGCACTGCTCGACCAGATCGCCACCTCGAAGCACGTTCTCATCGTGCTCTCGCGCGGCGACGAGCAGGCTCTCAAGGCCGTGCGCAACATCCCGACCGTGCACACCCTCACGGCCGACCAGCTGAACGCCTACGACGTCCTCGTCTCCGACGACATCGTCTTCACCAAGGCTGCTCTGGACTCGTTCATCGCAGCCAAGACCAAGAAGGTTGAGGTCTCCGCATGAGCGCCGCCCACAACAAGGACCCGCGCGATGTCATCATCTCGCCGGTCGTCTCGGAGAAGAGCTACGGCCTGATCGACGAGGGCAAGTACACGTTCATCGTGGACCCGCGCTCGAACAAGACCGAGATCAAGCTCGCCATCGAGAAGATCTTCAACGTCCAGGTCGCTTCGATCAACACGCTCAACCGTGTTGGCAAGACCCGCCGCACCAAGTTCGGTATGGGCAAGCGCAAGGACACCAAGCGTGCCATCGTCACGCTCAAGTCCGGTTCCATCGACATCTTCACGGCTGTCGGCTAGGGAGCAGAGGAATAACTATGGCTATTCGTAAGTACAAGCCCACGACGCCGGGTCGCCGCGGTTCGTCTGTTGCGGACTTCGCAGAGATCACCCGCTCGACCCCCGAGAAGTCGCTGCTTCGTCCGCTGCCCAAGACCGGTGGACGTAACAACCAGGGTCGCATCACGACCCGTCACATCGGTGGTGGCCACAAGCGCCAGTACCGCGTGATCGACTTCAAGCGCAACGACAAGGACGGCGTGCCGGCCAAGGTCGCTCACATCGAGTACGACCCCAACCGCACCGCCCGTATCGCGCTGTTGCACTTCGCAGACGGCACCAAGCGCTACATCCTGGCTCCGAACAAGCTCGCCCAGGGCGACATGATCGAGTCGGGCGCCAGCGCTGACATCAAGCCGGGCAACAACCTCCCGCTGAAGAACATCCCGACGGGTACCGTCATCCACGCCATCGAGCTCCGTCCCGGTGGCGGCGCGAAGATGGCCCGTTCGGCGGGCGCATCCGTGCGTCTCGTCGCCAAGGATGGCCCCTACGCCCAGCTGCGTCTCCCCTCGGGCGAGATCCGCAACGTGGATGCGCGCTGCCGCGCCACGATCGGCGAGGTCGGCAACGCCGAGCAGTCGAACATCAACTGGGGAAAGGCCGGCCGTATGCGCTGGAAGGGCGTTCGCCCGACCGTGCGTGGTGTGGCCATGAACCCGGTCGACCACCCGCACGGTGGTGGTGAGGGTAAGACCTCCGGTGGACGTCACCCGGTCAGCCCCTGGGGACAGAAGGAAGGCCGCACGCGCAAGCGAAACCTTCCCAGCGACCAGCTCATTGTCCGTCGACGCAACGTCGGCAAGAAGCGTAAGTAGGAGTTGTAGAAGATGCCACGCAGTCTCAAGAAGGGCCCCTTCGTCGATGACCACCTGCTTCGCAAGGTGATCTCGGCCAACGAGGCCAACAGCAAGAACGTGATCAAGACCTGGTCGCGCCGCTCGATGATCATCCCGGCCATGCTGGGTCACACCATCGCGGTGCACGACGGTCGCAAGCACATCCCGGTGTTCGTCACCGAGACCATGGTCGGGCACAAGCTCGGCGAGTTCGCGCCCACCCGCACCTTCCGTGGACACGTGAAGGACGACAAGAAGGGCCGTCGCCGCTAACGCGGCGACGTGAAGGAGGAGAAGAAATGGTGGAGTCGATCGCACGCGTGCGACACATCCGCGTCACCCCCCAGAAGGCTCGTCGCGTCGTCAACCTCATCCGCGGAAAGCAGGCTCAGGAGGCACTCGCCATCCTGAAGTTCGCCCCGCAGGGTGCAAGTGAGCCCGTGTACAAGCTGGTTGCCTCGGCAATCGCGAATGCGCGAGTCAAGGCCGACGCCTCGAACACCTACCTGGACGAGCAGGACCTGTACATCGCCAAGGCATTCGTCGACGAGGGCGCAACCCTCAAGCGTTTCCAGCCGCGTGCCCAGGGCCGTGCATTCCAGATTTTGAAGCGCACCAGCCACATCACTGTTGTGCTCGCCACTCCTGAGGAGGGTACGAAGTAATGGGTCAGAAGGTAAACCCCTACGGTTTTCGTCTGGGAATCACGACCGACCACGTGTCGCGTTGGTTCTCCGACTCGACCAAGCCGGGTCAGCGCTACAGCGACTACATCGCTGAGGACATCAAGATCCGTCGTCTGCTGCAGACCTCGCTCGACCGCGCGGGAGTCTCGCGCATCGAGATCGAGCGCACTCGCGACCGAGTGCGTGTGGACATCCACACCGCTCGCCCGGGCATCGTCATCGGCCGGCGTGGAGCAGAGGCCGAGCGCATCCGCGCCGACCTCGAGAAGCTCACCGCCAAGCAGATCCAGCTGAACATCCTCGAGGTCAAGAACCCCGAGTCCGACGCTCAGCTGGTCGCGCAGGGCATCGCCGAGCAGCTCTCCGCACGTGTGGCCTTCCGCCGCGCGATGCGCAAGGGCCTGCAGGGCGCCCAGCGCACCCCGTCCGTCAAGGGTGTCCGCATCCAGGTCTCCGGCCGCCTCGGCGGCGCCGAGATGAGCCGTTCGGAGTTCTACCGCGAAGGCCGTGTGCCGCTGCACACGCTCCGCGCGAACATCGACTACGGCTTCTACGAGGCGAAGACCACCTTCGGCCGCATCGGCGTGAAGGTCTGGATCTACAAGGGCGACATCACCAACAAGGAACTCGCTCGCGAGCAGGCGAACCAGAAGTCGTCGCGCCCCGAGCGTCGTGACGACCGTCCCCGCCGTGCCCCGCGCGCCGAGGCACCGGTCGCGGAAGGAGCGTCGGCATAATGTTGATTCCCCGTCGAGTCAAGCACCGCAAGCAGCACCACCCCGGCCGTTCCGGCCAGGCCACCGGTGGTACCAAGGTCACCTTCGGTGAGTTCGGTATCCAGGCCCTGACCCCCGCCTACGTGACCAACCGTCAGATCGAGTCCGCTCGTATCGCGATGACGCGTCACATCAAGCGTGGTGGAAAGGTGTGGATCAACATCTACCCCGACCGTCCGCTCACCAAGAAGCCTGCCGAGACCCGCATGGGTTCCGGTAAGGGTTCGCCCGAGTGGTGGGTCGCGAACGTCAAGCCGGGTCGAGTCCTCTTCGAGGTCTCCGGCGTCTCCGAGGAACTCGCTCGTGAGGCCATGACCCGTGCAATCCACAAGCTGCCTCTCAAGGCACGCATCATCAAGCGCGAGGAGGGCGACGCATAATGGCGATCGGATCCAAGGAGCTCGCCTCAGTCGAGCTCGACACCTATGACGACGAGCGTCTCGTAGAAGAGCTGAAGAAGAGCAAGGAAGAGCTGTTCAACCTGCGCTTCCAGTCGGCCACCGGCCAGCTCGAGAGCCACGGCCGCCTGCGTGCCGTCAAGCGCGACATTGCTCGCATCTACACGGTCATCCGTGAGCGGGAGCTCGGCATCCGTGCCACTCCCGCACCGGTCGAGGTTCCCGCCAAGGCTGAGAAGAAGAGCGCCAAGAAGGCCAAGGCGACCGAAGAGGTCACCGAGGCTGCAGAGACGAAGGAGGCCTAGTCATGGCTGAGACCAAGAAGGCCGCAGCTGCGGTCGAGGTCGCCGAGACGGCTGAGCTCGTTCGCGGCTACCGCAAGACCCGTCGTGGCTACGTCACGAGCGACAAGATGGAGAAGACCATCGTCGTCGAGGTCGAGGACCGCGTGAAGCACCCGCTGTACGGCAAGGTCATCCGCCGCACCTCCAAGGTGAAGGCGCACGACGAGCTCAACACGGCCGGCATCGGCGACCTCGTCCTCATCAGCGAGACCCGTCCCCTCAGCGCCTCAAAGCGCTGGCGCCTGGTCGAGATCCTCGAGAAGGCCAAGTAAGCCTCGGGCTTGCTTGATAGAAGGAGTTAGAAGTGCTTCAGCAGGAATCACGCCTCAAGGTCGCCGACAACACCGGCGCCAAGGAGCTGCTCACCATCCGCGTTCTCGGTGGATCCAAGCGTCGCTACGCCGGACTCGGTGACGTCATCGTCGCCACGGTGAAGGACGCAATCCCCGGCGGAAACGTGAAGAAGGGTGACGTCGTCAAGGCTGTCATCGTCCGCACCAAGAAGAACACCCGTCGCGCCGACGGGTCGTACATCAAGTTCGATGAGAACGCTGCAGTGATCTTGAAGAATGACGGAGACCCCCGTGGTACCCGCATCTTCGGACCGGTCGGTCGCGAGCTTCGCGACAAGAAGTTCATGAAGATCATCTCGCTGGCGCCGGAGGTCATCTAAATCATGGCGAACATCAAGAAGGGTGACCTCGTCCAGGTCATCTCGGGACGCAGCCAGGCTCGCGGCGGAGATCGCGGCAAGCAGGGCAAGGTCATCGAGGTGCAGGTCGAGAAGAACCGCGTCATCGTCGAGGGCATCAACTTCGTGACCAAGCACGTGCGCGTCGGCCAGACGCAGCGTGGCACGAAGACCGGTGGCATCGAGACGCACGAGGCTCCGATCCACGTGTCGAACGTCGCGATCGTCGACCCCGAGACCAAGAAGCCGACCCGCGTCGGCTTCCGTACGGAAGAAGTAACGAAGGACGGCGTCACCAAGACGGTCCGCATTCGCTACGCC
This sequence comes from Leifsonia sp. Leaf264, assembly GCF_001422325.1. GTDB lineage: Bacteria > Actinomycetota > Actinomycetes > Actinomycetales > Microbacteriaceae > Orlajensenia. The sequence goes on along the minus strand of NZ_LMMR01000006.1, from coordinate 47,618 downwards.
AAGAAGTCAGGTAAGGACCTGTAATGACTGAAACTGCCGTGGGAACTGGCAAAATCCAGCCCCGCCTCAAGCAGCGCTACCGCACCGAGATCGCGGCCGAGCTCACCAAGGAGAACGGGTACACGAACGTGCACCAGGTTCCCGGTCTGGTGAAGATCGTCGTGAACATGGGTGTCGGCGAGGCCGCTCGTGATGGCAAGGTCATCGATGGTGCGGTCGCAGACCTCACCAAGATCACCGGCCAGAAGCCGCAGGTCACGAAGGCCCGCAAGTCGATCGCCCAGTTCAAGCTCCGCGAGGGACAGCCCATCGGCGCCCACGTCACGCTTCGCGGCGACCGCATGTGGGAGTTCCTCGACCGCCTGCTCTCGCTCGCACTGCCCCGTATCCGCGACTTCCGCGGCCTCTCGGACAAGCAGTTCGACGGAACCGGAAACTACACCTTCGGTCTCCAGGAGCAGAGCGTCTTCCACGAGATCGACCAGGACAAGATCGACCGCGTTCGCGGCATGGACATCACGATCGTGACGACTGCCAAGACCGACGACGAGGGCCGCGCGCTGCTCAAGCAGCTCGGCTTCCCGTTCAAGACGGCCGAGAACCAGCAGTAGACTGTTCGGTTGGTTCGCCTTCCGCCTTCGGGCGGAAGGCGGGCCGATCGGAATACCGGGGTCAGGCAGTCGCCGGGCCCCCAACACCACAGGTCGACTTCCGTGTAACGGATGCTCGAAACCTGGTGAATAGAAGGAAAAACATCACATGACGATGACAGATCCGGTCGCAGACATGCTGACCAGACTGCGCAACGCGAACTCGGCACACCACGACACAGTGTCGATGCCGCACTCCAAGCTCAAGTCTCACATTGCCGAGATCCTCCAGCGCGAGGGTTACATCGCCGGCTTCGACGTCGCCGACGCCCGCGTTGGTCAGACGCTCACCCTGAACCTCAAGTTCGGCCCGAACCGCGAGCGGTCCATCGCCGGCATCAAGCGCGTTTCCAAGCCCGGCCTCCGCGTGTACGCGAAGTCCACCGAGATCCCCAAGGTGCTCGGCGGCCTCGGCGTTGCCATCCTGTCCACCTCCAGCGGTCTGCTCACCGACCGTCAGGCTGAGAAGAAGGGCGTAGGCGGAGAAGTCCTCGCCTACGTGTGGTAATCCGACATGTCACGTATCGGTCGACTTCCCATTGACATCCCCGCCGGCGTCACAGTGACGATCGACGGCCAGGACGTCTCGGTCAAGGGCCCGAAGGGCGAGCTCGCGCTCACCGTCGCCGCCCCGATCGAGGCCAAGGTCGAGGAGAACCAGGTTCTCGTCACCCGTCCCGACGACGAGCGCGCATCGCGTTCGCTCCACGGACTCACTCGTACCCTCATCAACAACCAGATCATCGGCGTCACCGCGGGCTACTCCAAGGGACTCGAGATCGTCGGTACCGGTTACCGCGTCGCACAGAAGGGTGCCGCTCTCGAGCTGGCGCTCGGCTTCTCGCACCCCGTCACCGTCGAGGCCCCTGCCGGCATCACGTTGACCGTCGAGGGCAACAACAAGATCACCGTCGCGGGTATCGACAAGCAGGCCGTCGGTGAGACCGCTGCGAACATCCGCAAGATCAAGAAGCCGGAGCCCTACAAGGGCAAGGGCATCCGCTATGCCGGTGAGGTCGTTCGCCGTAAGGCCGGAAAGGCTGGTAAGTAATCATGGCTCTTGGAACAAGAGGCAAGAGCAAGTCGGCTGCGCGTTCGCGCCGTCACACCCGTCTGCGCAAGAAGGTCGTCGGCTCCGAGCTGCGTCCGCGTCTCGTCGTGACCCGCTCCGCGCGTCACGTCTTCGTCCAGGTCGTCGACGACAGCAAGGGCTTCACCCTCGCGTCGGCATCGACCATGGAGGCGGACCTCCGTACGTTCGACGGTGACAAGACCGCCAAGGCCCGCAAGGTCGGCGAGCTCGTCGCCGAGCGCGCCAAGGCTGCCGGTGTCGAGGCCGTCGTATTCGACCGTGGTGGAAGCAAGTACGCGGGTCGCGTCGCTGCTATCGCCGATGGAGCGCGAGAGGCAGGGCTCAACCTGTGAGCGAGAACACCCCCAACAAGGAGCAAGAAGTGACCGCAGAGGCACCGGTGGAAACCGCTGCATCGACGGAGACCGCACAGGCAGAGCCTCGTGAGGCTCGCCGTGGTGGCCGTGAGCGCAACCCGAACCGTGACCGCGGAAGCCGCGACGCCGAGAAGAGCCAGTTCCTCGAGCGCGTCGTGACCATCAACCGTGTGTCCAAGGTCGTCAAGGGTGGACGTCGCTTCAGCTTCACCGCCCTCGTCGTCGTCGGTGACGGCAACGGACTCGTCGGCGTCGGCTACGGCAAGGCCCGCGAGGTCCCGACCGCCATCTCGAAGGGCGTCGAGGAGGCGAAGAAGAACTTCTTCCGCGTCCCCCGCGTCGGCAGCACCATCCCGCACCCCGTGCAGGGTGAGGCAGCAGCCGGTGTCGTCCTCCTGCGTCCGGCCGGTGCCGGTACCGGTGTTATCGCCGGTGGCCCCGTCCGCGCCGTTCTCGAGTGCGCCGGCATCCACGACGTGCTGAGCAAGTCGCTCGGTTCGTCGAACACGATCAACATCGTGCACGCCACCGTCGAGGCCCTCAAGCAGCTCGAAGAGCCGCGTGCGGTCGCCGCCCGTCGTGGCCTCGACTACGACCAGGTCGCTCCGGCCCGTCTGCTCCGTGCAGAGGCGCAGGCTGCCGAGGCTGCCGCAGCAGTGAAGGCAGGTGCCTGATGGCCCAGCTCAAGGTCACGCAGATCAAGTCCAAAGTTAGTGAAAAGCAGTACCAGCGCGACACGCTTCGCAGCCTGGGACTCAAGCGCATCGGTCAGTCCGTCGTTCGTGAGGACACTCCTCAGAACCGTGGCTACGTCAAGACCGTCGCTCACCTGGTGAAGGTTGAGGAGATCGACTAATGGCTGAAGCCAAGGAAACCGAGAAGGACGCCGTCAAGGCTCCTGCCAAGAAGGCTGCAGCTCCCAAGGCTGCCGCTGCGAAGGCACCCGCCAAGAAGGCTGCAGCCCCCAAGGCTGCCGCCGACAAGGCTCCCGCCGAGAAGGCACCCGCCAAGAAGGCTGCGGCTCCCAAGGCCGCCGCCTCCAAGGCTGCTGCAGAGAAGGCTCCGGCCGCCACTGCGAAGCCCAAGGCCAAGGCCGAGCCGGCCGAGGCACGCGAGCAGGTCCTGAAGGTGCACCACCTTCGTCCCGCTCCGGGAGCCAAGAAGGCCAAGACCCGCGTGGGTCGCGGTGAGGGCTCCAAGGGTAAGACCGCTGGTCGCGGTACCAAGGGTACGAAGGCGCGCTACACCGTGCGCATCGGATTCGAGGGTGGCCAGATGCCCCTCCACATGCGCACCCCCAAGCTGCGCGGCTTCAAGAACCCCTTCCGCGTCGAGTACCAGGTCGTCAACCTGGAGAAGCTCGCCGAGCTCTACCCGAAGGGCGGCGACGTCACCGTCACCGACCTGGTGGCCAAGGGCGCCGTTCGCAAGAACGAGAAGGTCAAGGTTCTCGGCAGCGGTGACATCGCTGTCAAGCTGAACGTCACGGTCGACAAGGTCTCTGGCTCCGCTGAGCAGAAGATCGTCGCCGCCGGCGGGTCGGTCAAGTAATACCTGCATCTGTCTGAATCGAGCCTGTCGCGATCAGCCCTCTTCACGGGGCGGTCTCGGCAGGCTCGATTCGCAGGTAGGCTGACTTCACACCACACCAGGAGGCTTTGTGTTTAGCGCCATCGCGCGGATCTTCCGCACGCCCGACCTTCGTCGAAAGATCGGGTTCACTCTGGGCATCGTCGCCCTCTTCCGCCTGGGATCGTTCATTCCCGCGCCGTTCGTCGATTTCGGCAACGTGCAGGCCTGCCTCGCAGCCAACCAGGGCACCAGCGGCCTCTACGAGCTCGTGAATCTGTTCAGCGGTGGCGCGCTGCTCCAGCTCTCCGTCTTCGCGCTGGGCATCATGCCGTACATCACGGCGTCGATCATCGTGCAGCTGCTGCGCGTGGTCATCCCTCACTTCGAGACCCTCTACAAGGAGGGCCAGGCCGGTCAGGCCAAGCTGACGCAGTACACGCGCTACCTCACCATCGCGCTGGGCGTGCTGCAGTCGACCACCCTCATCACCGTGGCTCGCTCCGGCGCGCTGTTCGGCACCTCGGCCAGCCCCGAGTGCACGCAGCTCATCACGAACGACGCCTGGTACGCCATCATGCTGATGGTCATCACCATGACCGCCGGTACCGGCCTCATCATGTGGATGGGCGAGCTCATCACCGAGCGCGGCATCGGCAACGGCATGTCACTGCTCATCTTCACGTCGATCGCCGCCCGCTTCCCGGGCTCGCTCGGCTCGATCCTCCAGGCCAAGGGCTTCAACGTGTTCGCCCTCGTGCTGCTGGTCAGCCTGCTCGTCGTCCTGGCGGTGGTGTTCGTCGAACAGTCGCAGCGGCGCATCCCCGTGCAATACGCCAAGCGGATGGTCGGCAGGCGCACCTACGGCGGCAACAACACCTACATCCCGATCAAGGTCAACATGGCCGGCGTCGTGCCCGTGATCTTCGCCTCCTCGCTGCTGTACCTGCCCGCGTTGATCGCGCAGTTCAACCAGCCGGCCGCAGGCGAGACCGCCCAGCCCTGGGTGATCTGGATCACGAACTACCTCACCAAGGGCGACCACCCGCTCTACATGCTGCTGTACTTCCTCCTCATCGTCGGGTTCACGTACTTCTACGTCGCGATCACCTTCAACCCCGAAGAGGTCGCCGACAACATGAAGAAGTACGGCGGGTTCATCCCCGGCATCCGTGCTGGTCGTCCGACGGCCGAGTACCTCGACTTCGTGCTGACGCGCATCACCCTTCCCGGTGCGTTCTACCTCGGTGCGATCGCCCTGCTGCCACTGATCGCGTTCAGCGCCTTCGGTGCCGACCAGAACTTCCCGTTCGGTGGAGCATCCGTGCTCATCATCGTCGGCGTCGGTCTCGAGACGGTCAAGCAGATCGACTCGCAGCTGCAGCAGCGCCACTACGAGGGCCTGCTGCGATGACGGCGGCCACGGCCAACCAGGTCCGCGGCGCACGACTCCTGATCGTCGGCCCTCCGGGCGCCGGCAAGGGAACCCAGGCGAAGCGCATCGGCGAGACGTTCGGGATCCCCGATGTGTCGACCGGCGACATCTTCCGGTACCACATCAAGAACCAGACGCCTCTGGGCGTTCGGGTCAAGGAGATCGTGGATGCCGGGGACTACGTTCCCGATGAGCTGACCAACGAGATCGTCACGGCCCGCCTGGCCGAGGAGGACGCCCGCAACGGCTTCCTGCTCGATGGCTACCCGCGCACGGTCGACCAGGTCGGCTACCTCGACAACCTGCTCGGCGAGCAGGGACGTCCGCTGGAGGCCGTCATCCGCCTCGTCGCGGACCAGGAGGAGATCGTCGCCCGCCTCACCAAGCGTGCGGCCGAGCAGGGTCGCGTCGACGATTCGGAAGAGGCGATCCGGCACCGCCAGGAGGTCTACATCCGTGAGACCGCTCCGCTGGTGGACATCTACCGCGACCGCGGGCTCCTGATCGACGTCGACGGTCTGGGCTCTCCCGACGAGGTGGGCGACCGCGTCGCCCTCGCGCTTGCTGCATTCGGCATCGGGGAGCTCGACTCCGCGGTGGCGAACTAACCCGATCATGGGTTTCCGCCGCTCGATCTACAAGTCGCCGGCCGAGCTTCGGTCGATGCAGGCCCCCGGCCTGCTCACGGCCGCCGCCCTGTCCGCGGTCCGGCGAGCGATCCGGCCCGGGATCACGCCCCTCGAGCTCGATGCCATTGCCGAGCGGACCATCCGCGACGGCGGCGGCATCCCGAACTTCCAACTCGTGCCGGGGTACTCCCACACGCTCTGCGTCTCGGTCAACGCCGACGTCGTGCACGGCATCCCCAGCACGATTCCGATCGCCCCCGGCGACATCGTCTCGGTGGACGCCGGAGCCGAGATCGCGGGCTGGAACGGCGATTCGGCCTTCACCGTCGTGGTTCCGGATGCGGCCAATGCCGAACTCGTCGCATCACGGACCCGCCTCTCCGATGTCACCGAGCAGTCGCTCTGGCACGGCATCGCGGCCCTGTCGCGGGCGAAGCACCTCAACGAGGTCGGCGACGCCGTGCAGGCGTACGTCGAGTCGCAGGGTGACTACGGCATCCTGACCGACTACGTCGGGCACGGCATCGGCCGGACGATGCACGAGGACCCGCCGGTCTTCAACTACAGGGTGCGGCAGAAGGGACCCGACGTGAAGCCGGGCCTCGTCGTGGCGATCGAGCCGATGATCGTCGAGGGATCGATCGACACCATCGTGCAGGACGACGACTGGACCGTCACAACGGAGGACGGCCTCGACGCCGCCCACTGGGAGCACAGCATCGCTGTGCACGCCGGCGGCATCTGGGTGCTCACCGCAGAGGACGGCGGAGCAGCCGGCCTCGCGCCGCTCGGAGTGGTTCCGGTCCCGATCGCGTAAGACCCCGCCCGCTGAGCCCCGGACGCAGTCCGTGGGCGAACCGTGCCGGGTGCGCTTCAACCGCGGCTGAGCCGGGGCCGAAGCGCGTGAGGCGCCTCACGCGAGGGCGTGCACGAGCTCCTCGATGAACGACGGGTAGTCCCGGGCGTTCCGCAGCAGCCTGTGCACCGACTCGTGCTCGGAGAAGACCTCGACGAACTGGTCGAAGACGTCCTGGAAGCTCGACCTGTCACTCTCGCTGAAGGCGATGAAGGCGACCACGTTCACCCTGGCGCCGTTCCAGTCGATCGGGGCGTCGCTGAGCACTATCGCGATCGAGGTGCGGCGCGCCGTCATGGCCAGGGCGTGAGGCACGGCGAGGGTGTCGGTGAACGCCGTCGACGACAGTCGTTCCCGCTCGATCGCCCCCGTGATGTAGGCATCGTCGATGATGCCGAGGTCCCGCATCCGCTCGCCCAGCAGCCTGATCATCGCCTCCTCGTCCGCGACCACGACGTCGCGCAGGAACAGCTCGGGCTGGAAGTAGCGCTCGAGCTCGGCCGCGAGCCGGGCGCGACGCCGGTGGCGACGGATGCGGCTGACGGCAGCACGCACCCGATCGATGTCGGCATCGGTGAGGAACGGCGCTATGACGAGGACCCGCTCGTCGGGCAGGGGCGGCTCGACCGTCGAGATGACGAGATCGCCGGGGAGGGCGCCCCAGTCGACGTCGGTTCGCGTCACCACGCTCTGCACGTCGAGGTCCGCACCGAGCGCCTCCTCGATGCGGGCGAGGACCGTGAGATGGAGTTCGTAGTAGGCGGGCGAGACGATGGAGCAGCTCACGAGGTCGTCGTCGACGCGGCGGCGCTGCTCGACGAGAGCGCCGACGTGCATGGCGATGTACGCGATCTCGTCCTCGTTGATACGGATGCCACGGCTGGTCTGCAGCTCGTTGGCGATGTACACCGCGAGTTCATACGTGAGCGGGTAGCCGGCCTTGATGGAGCGGGTGAGGGGGTTGCGGGAGAACGACAGGTCCTGGGCGCGTGCCACGAGGTTGCGCACGTGCAGCGCGAGCCTGGTGAGGAACTCGTCGTCGTCGAGGTCGATGAGGAACTCGCGGCCGGCCTGAACTGCGATGCGGCGGAGCTCGGCGAGGTCATCGGGGCCGAGCAGGTCGTCCTGACGGGCGTCGGGTCCGGTCTGGGCCGGCGTCGCCACCCGGGTCTCGACCAGGTAGCCGAGGTACGCCACGTCCTCGCTGTTCAGTCGCACGTCGAAGTGACGCACGACGAGGGCGTCGACGACGTCGGCGATTCCCAGATCCGCGGCATCCGGAACCGACGAACCGTCACCGTCCGCCTGCAGGCTGTGATGCCGGCGCACCCGATCCACTGCGATGGCGATGTGCAGCAGCACGTTGCTGAGGCCGTACTCGTTCACGGCGGCGCCGCGGGCCGTCAGCTCGGCGATGAGGTCGGTCTTGAACTCGGGGAGCCCGGCGGTGGGGAACTCGCGCTGGATGGCGGCGAGCTCGAGCATCCCGCGGGCGGACTCCTCACGGAACAGCGTGCCCAGCAGACGGCGTCGCGCCGACTCGGTTCCGTCGAGGGCGAGGGTGCCTCCGGTGCGGCGCAGGATCAGGCCGGTTCCGTCCAGACGGGCGCGCACACGCGTGAGGTCGCTCTCCAGCGTCGACTCGCTGACGTGGAGCGACGCCGCGGTGGCGAAGGCGTCCAAGCCGTCGGGGGAGTCGATCAGCCTGCGGAGCAGCCGGGTCGTCCTGGCGGCCGGCCCGCCGGATTCCTCGGTTCCTGATGCCGCTCGCCAGCGCGCATGCTCGGCCCTGTCGAGCCTGTACCCCGCCGGGCCGGACTGCACGGGCTCGAACGGCGCGGCCTCGGCCTTGATCGTCGTGACGTAGCTGCGCACGCTGCGCGGCGTCACGCCGAGCTGGTCGCCGATCTCGGCGGCCGTGTACCACCGATCGGCGCGCGCGAGCAGCTCGAGCAGCTGCTCCCGTCTGTCGCTCACGCCGTGGGTCCCTTCGTGTGCCGTCCTCGTCGAAGGCACTGTGCGCATCACGACGAGTCAAGCATCTCCGACATGGCCAGCGGGTCGTTCCGGCAAGATTTCCGCTGGGGCGGAAGAAAACGTGTTGGCCGACCGGGGCACCACGACGCCACACTGAGGGAACGAACCTCGAGCGAAGGAGCCGGATCGATGAAGATCCTCGTGGCGTGCGGAGCCGGTGCGTCGAGCACCTTCGTAGCCCAGCGCATCCGCCGCCTCGGACGCGAACGCGGCCTGGCCATCGACGTGGTCCCGACGAGCGATGCACTGCTCGAGGATGCCGCCCGGGATGCCGCCGTCGTGCTGCTCGGCAGCCACCTGGCATCACGCGTCGATTCCATCCGCTCCCGCCTCGCGGCCGTCGGTGACGCGAGCGTCGTCGTCCTGCCGGAGGCGGCATTCACAGACCACACCGGGGCGATCGCCCTGGACAGTGCACTCGACGCGGTCGGAATCCGTCCGTGACCGGCCGCGTCGGGCTCATCTCCGTGGTGCGGTCGCACCCCGGACACTATGGTGGGGTTCAGAACGGACGCCAGCGACGGAGGCCCGACACATGGGAGACATCGACATCACCACTGCCACGCGCAGTGTGCGAATCGGATCGGAACACGGGCTGCACGCCCGTCCCGCGAAGCTCTTCACTCAGGCCGTCGGGGAATCCGGGGCGAAGGTCACCATCGCGAAGGGCGACGGAAGGCCCGTCAATGCGGCGAGCATCCTCGCCGTCATCGCCCTCGGAATCGACCACGGTGACGAAGTCACCCTCACGGTCGACGGAGACGACGCCGCGACGGTCCTCGACCGTCTCGTCGATCTGCTCCTCACCGACCACGACGGCTGATCGCCCCGCGCGGGCGTCCTCCCGCTACACGACGGAGGGCGACTGATGGAACTGCACGGCATCGGAATCGGCGAGGGGATCGCCTTGGGCCCTGTGGCCCGGATGGCGGAGCCACTGCCAGAGCCTGTCGATCGACCCACTCACCTCGACGCGGAGCGCGAGGGACTGCGGGCCACGGCCTCGCTGTCGGTGGTCGCCGCCGAACTCAATCGCCGCGGTGCCCAGGCCGGTGGAGCCGCGAGAGACATCCTCGAGGCGCAAGCCATGATGGCGGAGGACGTCACCCTCGCCGATGACATCACGGCCAGGCTCTCCGAGGGCAAGACCGCCGAGCGCGCGGTGTTCGAGGCGTTCGCCGCGTTCCGCGACCTGCTCGCCGGCATGGGCGGTTACATGGGGGAGCGCGCCGCCGACCTCGACGACGTGTCGCAGCGGGTCATCGCCCACCTGCTGAAGCTGCCGGCTCCTGGCATCCCGAACCCCGGGCATCCGTTCGTCCTCGTCGCCCGCGACCTCGCTCCCGCCGACACGGCACTGCTCGACCTCGAACGGGTACTGGCCCTCATCACCACAGACGGCGGCCCAACTTCGCACACGGCCATCCTGGCGCGCGAGAAGTCGATCGTCGCCGTGGTCGGGGCGGCGGGGGCCGGCACGCTCGCCGACGGCGACACCGTGATCGTGGATGCCGCAGCGGATGCCGTCATCACGACTCCGACCGCCGACGAGCTGGCAGCGGCCACCGCGCGCATCGAGGACCGCGCCCAGCGCGCGCAGCAGCCGACGGGTCCCGGAGCCCTCGCCGATGGCACCCCCGTGCCGTTGCTGGCGAATCTGGGCTCAGCCGCCGGAGCGGCGGACGCCCTGGCCGCCGGTGCAGAGGGAGTGGGGCTGTTCCGCACCGAGTTCCTGTTCCTCGACTCGCAGTCGGCCCCGACGGTCCGCGAGCAGCAGGAGCAGTACACCCGTCTCCTCACGGCCTTCGCGGGCAAGAAGGTCGTCGCCCGCGTGCTCGACGCCGGGGCCGACAAGCCCCTCGCCTTCCTCAACGACGCCCCCGAGGAGAACCCGGCACTCGGGTTGCGCGGCATCCGCTCCCTCCGTCATACCGAGACCATCCTGCGGGAGCAGCTGACGGCGCTCGCCGCCGCCGACGCGGCGACGGATGCCGACCTCTGGGTGATGGCGCCCATGGTCGCCACGGTCGAGGAGGCCCGCTACTTCACGACTCTCGCGAAGGAGCTCGGCATCAAGACCGCGGGTGTCATGGTCGAGGTGCCCGCGGCAGCGCTGCTCGCCGATCGGGTCCTCGCGGTGACCGACTTCGCATCCATCGGCACCAACGACCTCACCCAGTACACGATGGCGGCCGACCGCCTGCTCGGAACCGTCGCGAACCTGCAGGATCCGTGGCACCCCGCCGTCCTCCGTCTGGTCGCCGAGGTCGGCGCGGCCGGTCGCGCGGCCGGCAAGCCCGTCGGCATCTGCGGCGAGGCGGCGGCGGATCCGCTGCTGGCCGTCGTGCTCGTCGGGCTCGGAGCCACGACACTGTCGATGTCGCCGTCGGCCCTCGCCGATGTCCGCGCGTCCCTCGCGCGATTCACTCTCGACGACGCCCGCGCGCTCGCCGAGGTCGCCTTGGCCGCCGATGGGGCTGCCGAGGCCAAGTCGGCCGCGAAGTCCACCGCGGCCGAGCGCACAGCAGGGCGCGTCCCAGCGCCCGCCACCTGATCAGGAGAGGCACCATCATGACAACGACGTCGGAGAAGAAGCCAGGAGGCGGCAGGGTCGCCGTCCAGAAGTTCGGCACCTTCCTCAGTGGAATGATCATGCCGAACATCGCGGCCTTCATCGCCTGGGGGTTCATCACCGCACTGTTCATCGCGACGGGCTGGTGGCCCAACCCGATCCTCGGCGGATACGGCAACGCCGACGTCATCGGTTGGCAGGGCGCCATGACCACCCTCGCGACGGATGCCGACGGCGCGACCTTCCCCGCCTACGTCGGTCTCGTCGGGCCGATGATCACCTACCTGCTGCCCCTCCTCATCGCCAACACCGGCGGCCGGATGGTCTACGGCGAACGAGGCGGCGTCGTGGCGTCGATCGCCACCGTCGGCGTGATCGTGGGAACGAACATCCCCATGTTCCTCGGCGCGATGATCATGGGCCCGTTCGCAGCCTGGCTCATGAAGAAGGTCGACGCCATCTGGGACGGCAAGATCCGGGCCGGTTTCGAGATGCTGGTGAACAACTTCTCAGCGGGCATCCTCGGCATGCTGCTGGCGATAGCCGGCTTCTTCGGGTTCGGTCCGGCTGTCGCGTGGGTGAGCGAGGGCCTCGGCAACATGGTCAACTGGCTCGTCGGCGTGCACCTGCTCCCGCTGCTCAGCATCATCGTGGAACCGGCCAAGGTGCTGTTCCTCAACAACGCCATCAACCACGGCGTCTTCACCCCGATCGGCACGCAGCAGGCGATCGAGACCGGCAAGTCGATCCTGTTCCTCGTCGAGGCCAACCCCGGTCCCGGCCTCGGCATCCTGCTGGCCTTCACCTTCTTCGGCGTCGGCATGGCCAAGGCGAGCGCGCCGGGCGCCATCATCATCCAGTTCTTCGGCGGCATCCACGAGATCTACTTCCCGTACGTGCTGATGAAGCCGATGACGATCATCGCGGCCATCCTCGGTGGAGCGACCGGCGTCGCCACGAACGCCCTGTTCAACAGCGGGCTCCGAGCGCCGGCAGCGCCGGGCAGCATCATCGCGGTGCTCCTGCAGACGGCATCCGACAGCTATCTCGGAGTCATCCTCTCCGTCATCCTCTCGGCGACGGTGTCGTTCCTGATCGCGTCGGTCATCCTCCGTTCCAGCCGCAAGCGGGATCTCGAGACCGAGGGAGCCGGTGACCTGAGCCAGGCCATCGCCCAGACCGAGGCGAACAAGGGCAAGTCGAGCAGCGTGCTCGACAACCTCGCCTCCGCCGGCGCTGCCGCCGGTGGAGCCCTCGTGGACGAGGGCGAGGGCGCGGCGTTCAGCCGCAAGCCGATCCACACGATCATCTTCGCCTGCGATGCCGGGATGGGCTCGAGTGCCATGGGCGCGACGGTGCTCCGCAACAAGATCAAGAAGGCCGGCATCGACAGCGTCGATGTCACCAACAAGTCGATCGCCAACCTCACCGACGACGTCGACCTGGTCGTCACGCATCGCGACCTCACCGACCGGGCGAAGCAGCAGTCCCCGAGTGCACTGCACATCTCGGTGGAGAACTTCATGAACAGCCCGAAGTACGAGGAGATCGTGCATCTCCTGCAGAGCGAGGGCGTGCGCTGACGCCGGGCGGATGCCGCTGCCCGTGGCATCCGCCTTTCGTCCCGCAGACGCGGAACCGAGACCATGAACGACAGACAGCAGTAGGGGGAGACGGATGACCGAGCAGATCCTGTCCAGCGGAGCAGTGCGCACAGCGGATGCCGCAGTCGGGCGAGACGACGCGATCCGCGCAGCAGGGGCGATCCTGGTGGAGGTGGGCGCGGTCGACGCTGCCTACGTCGATGCGATGCTGGAGCGGGAGGGGTCGGTGTCGACGTACATGGGCAACTACCTCGCCATCCCGCACGGCACCAACGAGGCGAAGGGCACCATCAGGAAGTCGGGGCTGTCCTTCACCCGCTATGCCGAGCCCATCGACTGGGACGGCGACGAGGTGCGCTTCGTCGTCGGCATCGCCGGCATCGACAACGAGCATCTCGAGATCCTCTCGAAGATCGCCATCATCTTCTCCGACGAGGACGAGGTGGAGAAGCTGCTCGCCCTCGACAGCGCCGAGGAACTCTACGCCGCGCTCTCCGACGTCAACGAGTCGTGAACATGAAGAAGGCCGTGCACTTCGGTGCCGGCAACATCGGGCGCGGCTTCGTCGGCCTCATCCTGCACGACGCCGGCTACGAGGTGGTGTTCGCCGATGTGAACGCCGAGCTCATCGACGCCCTCGATGCCGCGACCAGCTACGAGGTGCACGAGGTCGGCGATGAGCCCGCCACCCGCGTGGTCGACCACTTCCGCGCGTTCAACAGTGCGACGCAGGAGGAGGAGTTGCGGGAGGAGCTGACGACGGCGCACATCGTCACGACGGCCGTCGGGCCCACCGTCCTGCGCTTCATCGCCCCGCACATCGCCGCCGCCATGCGCGAGCGACCAGCCGAACTCCCGCCTCTGCAGGTGATGGCCTGCGAGAACGCCATCAATGCGACCGACCTGCTTCGTGACGAGGTGGCCTCGTTCATGGGCCAGGACGAGTGGAGGCGTTGCCTGCACCGCGCCGTGTTCGCGAACACCGCGGTCGACCGCATAGTTCCAGGCCAGGATCCGGATGCCGGACTCGATGTGACGGTGGAGAGCTTCTTCGAGTGGGTGATCGAGAGCGGGCCGTTCGACGGGGATGTTCCCGTGATCCCGGATGCCACCTTCGTCGACGACCTGCTGCCCTTCATCGAGCGCAAGCTGTTCACGGTGAACACGGGCCACGCCACTGTCGCCTACCTGGGAGCGGCGGCCGGCTACACCACGCTGTCCGATGCGCTCCGCGACCCGAGCGTCGCCGAGATCGCGACGCGGGTGCTGCAGGAGACCTCGACACTGCTGGTGGCGAAGCACCAGGCCGACCCCGAGGTGCAACGCGCCTACAGGGAGAAGATCCTGCGCCGCTTCGCGAACCCGTCGCTTCCCGACACTGTGCAGCGGGTCGGACGCCAACCGCTGCGGAAGCTGAGCCGGCATGAGCGCTTCATCGGCCCGGCCGCCGAGCTCGCCGAGCGCGGACTGCCGACCAGCGCCCTCGTCGAGGCCATCGGCGCTGTGCTGGCCTTCGACGAGCCCGACGACGAGCAGAGCGTGCAGATGCACGCCATCCTGGCATCGGCGGAGAGTCCGGGGGCTGTCGTGGAGTCCGTGATGGGAATCGAGCCGGACCATCCGCTGTTCCAGGATCTGAGGGAGATCGTCGCGGCTCGCAGCTGATCGCGGACGGGGCGCATCCGTCGCCGGCTGGATCCGAGCTGGGAAGTGTAGCCGCTGATTGGCCAAACGCCCGACAATGCCATACGATTGATCTTTGGTGTCCTGCGTCCGTTGACGCATGCCCTCCGGACGTCTGAGTTCGAGGGTGGGCACCGTCCGCACGACCAGCATCCAATACTTTTAGCGACGAAGAGGCTATGGCCAAAAAAGACGGCGTCATCGAGATCGAAGGCTCGGTTGTCGAAGCCCTCCCGAACGCAATGTTCCGGGTAGAGCTCACCAACGGGCACAAGGTTCTGGCTCACATCTCAGGCAAGATGCGTCAGCACTACATCCGCATCCTCCCCGAGGACCGCGTGATCGTGGAGCTGAGCCCCTACGACCTGACTCGCGGCCGGATCGTCTACCGCTACAAGTAAAGGCTGCTGTAAGTAACGGCCCGTTCGATTCCCCTGCGTGAGCAGGTGGACGGGTACGAAGACAGCGAAAAGGAAAACAATGAAGGTCAACCCCAGCGTCAAGCCCATCTGCGACCACTGCAAGGTGATCCGCCGTAACGGCCGCGTCATGGTCATCTGCAAGTCCAACCCGCGCCACAAGCAGCGCCAGGGTTAGTCGGTCGGCGCCTCGGCGCCGTCGGACACAGCAGAGACAACTCAATAAGAGAACAGCAATCCCAAGAACCTGATCCGTCAGGGGACACCCACGGTTGGAGGCCGCGGCACCGGGACTGCTCCACACCTCCACTCATCAACAGGAGAAGCCACACATGGCACGTCTAGCCGGCGTCGACATCCCGCGCGAGAAGCGCGTGGAGGTCGCACTGACCTACATCTACGGAGTCGGACGCACCCGCGCCCTCCAGACCCTCGCCGAGACCGGGATCGACGGAAACATCCGCGTCAAGGACTTGAGCGATGACCAGCTCGTCGCCCTGCGCGACTTCATCGAAGGCACGTTCAAGGTGGAGGGTGACCTCCGTCGCGAGGTTGCCGCCGACATCCGCCGCAAGGTCGAGATCGGCTCCTACGAGGGCATCCGCCACCGTCGTGGCCTGCCTGTCCGCGGACAGCGCACCAAGACCAACGCTCGTACCCGCAAGGGCCCGAAGCGCACCGTGGCCGGCAAGAAGAAGGCTCGCTAGGCCTCGGCCAGCGACCTTCGCGCCTCATAGGATTCAGGAGAAATCATGGCAGCACCCAAGTCGGCCGTTCGCAAGCCGCGCAAGAAGGAAAAGAAGAACATCGCCGTGGGCCAGGCCCACATCAAGTCGACGTTCAACAACACGATCGTCTCGATCACCGACACCACCGGTGCGGTCATCAGCTGGGCCTCGTCCGGTGGAGTCGGCTTCAAGGGTTCGCGCAAGTCGACCCCGTTCGCCGCTCAGCTCGCCGCTGAGTCGGCTGCGCGTCAGGCGCAGGAGCACGGCATGAAGAAGGTCGACGTGTTCGTCAAGGGACCCGGATCGGGTCGCGAGACGGCCATCCGCTCGCTCCAGGCCGCAGGCCTCGAGGTCGGATCGATCAACGACGTCACCCCGCAGGCGCACAACGGATGCCGCCCGCCCAAGCGTCGCCGCGTCTAATCACCTGATCGGCCGGTCGGAGCGCATCACTGATGCGCACCGGCCGGCCTTCAGCCCGTTCCTTCCATAACTCCACAAACGCCGGGCCAGCCCACCCGGTCGCCATCGCAGGTGTCATATAGCGGACACCTCGCCGAAAGGAATAACAGTGCTCATTGCACAGCGCCCCACGCTCACCGAGGAGAACATCTCCGAGTTCCGCTCGCGGTTCGTGATCGAGCCCCTCGAGCCCGGCTTCGGCTACACGCTCGGCAACTCGCTCCGCCGCACCCTCCTCTCGTCGATCCCCGGCGCTGCTGTGACCAGCATCCGCATCGACGGCGTCCTCCACGAGTTCAGCACCGTTCCCGGTGTCAAGGAGGATGTGACCGAGATCATCCTGAACATCAAGGGCCTGGTCGTCTCCAGCGAGCACGACGAGCCGATCACCGCCTACCTGCGCAAGCAGGGCGCCGGTCAGGTCACCGCCGCCGACATCTCGGCTCCGGCCGGTGTCGAGGTGCACAACCCCGAGCTCGTGATCGCGACGATCAACGAGTCGGCGAAGTTCGAGCTCGAGCTCACCATCGAGCGCGGCCGCGGCTACGTCTCGGCCACGCAGAACCGCAACGAGTACAGCGAAGCCGGTCAGATCCCGATCGACTCGATCTACTCGCCCGTCCTCAAGGTCACCTACCGCGTCGAGGCGACTCGTGCCGGTGAGCGCACCGACTTCGACCGCCTCGTGGTCGACGTCGAGACGAAGCCGGCCATCACGCCGCGCGACGCCATCGCCTCCGCCGGCCGTACGCTCACCGAGCTGTTCGGTCTGGCCCGCGAGCTCAACACCGCTGCCGAGGGCATCGAGATCGGCCCCGCGCCGGTCGACGCCGTCCTCTCGAGCGAGCTCTCGATCCCGATCGAGGACCTCGACCTGTCGGTGCGTTCGTACAACTGCCTGAAGCGTGAGGGCATCAACAACGTCAGCGAGCTCGTCGCCCTCTCGGAGACTCAGCTCATGAACATCCGCAACTTCGGTCAGAAGTCGGTGGATGAGGTCAAGGACAAGCTCGTGGAGCTCGGCCTGTCGCTCAAGGACTCGGTCCCCGGATTCGACGGCGCCCACTTCTACAGCGGCTACGACGACGAGAACATCTAGAGCTCGTTCGTTTCGAGCTTCGACCTTTCACATACTGGAGAAATAAATGCCTAAGCCCACCAAGGGCCCCCGCCTCGGAGGCGGACCCGCACACGAGCGTCTGATGCTGGCCAACCTGGCTTCGCAGCTGTTCGAGCACAAGTCGATCAAGACGACCGAGACCAAGGCCAAGCGCCTGCGTCCCTACGCCGAGCGTCTCATCACGTTCGCAAAGCGTGGAGACCTCCACGCTCGTCGTCGCGTGCTGGCTGTCATCGGTGACAAGTCCGTCGTCCACGAGCTCTTCACCGAGATCGCTCCGCTCGTCGCCGAGCGCGACGGCGGCTACACCCGCATCACGAAGATCGGCTACCGCAAGGGCGACAACGCTCCCATGGCGCAGATCGAGCTCGTCCTCGAGCCCGTCGTGAAGAAGGCCAAGCCCGCCAAGGCTGCAGCGAAGACCGCTCCGGTCGTCGAGGCCGAGCCCGAGGCAGACGTCACCGACGAGACCGTCACCCCGGCTGAGGCCGAGGTCGACGAGGCCGTCGCAACCGACGCCGAGGTCGAGACCCCGGCCGACGAGGCCGAGGCCAAGTAGTCTCTGCACCACCCTCACAGGGCCCCGGTGATCCATTCGGATCGCCGGGGCCCTGTCTCGTGCTCGGGGTGCCCGCGGTCGAGGCGCCAAGTTCCGGGGGTGCTCACATGTCCACAGCCGACGACCTGGCGTCTCGTTCTTAGCTGCTGGTGCCGACTCGTAAACTGGATGCGTGGACGGCATGGTTGACGAGGAGATCGAGTCCTCCTCGACCCTTCACCCTCCGCTCGACGGCACCCGTCGCATCCGCCTGGACATCGCCTACGACGGAACCGATTTCAACGGCTGGGGCCGCCAGCCGAATCTGCGTACGGTGCAGGGCGAGATCGAGCAGGCGCTGGCTTCGATCCTCCGCCGCTACGGCCCCCCGCCTACCCTGGTCGTCGCCGGGCGAACGGATGCCGGTGTCCACGCCACAGGGCAGGTCGCACACCTCGACCTCACCGACGCCCAGGCCGGCAGCCTGCTGCGACCCGACCGCGGACGCAATCGGGGCGGGGAGCGTGACGCCGGCACGGCGCTCGCGCGTCGACTCAACGGCATCCTGAGCCAGAAGGGCGACATCGTGATCTCCCGGGGGTCGCTGGCTCCCGAGGGGTTCGACGCCAGGTTCGGTGCACTCTGGCGCCGCTACAGCTATCGGCTCGCCGACCAGACCGCTGTGCGCAACCCGCTGCACAGGGTGAACACGACTTGGCACCATTCGCGCCTCGATGGTGAGGCGATGGACGCCGCGGCTGCGAGCCTGTGCGGGCTGCACGACTTCGCCGCCTACTGCAAGCCACGCGACGGCGCCACGACGATCCGCACCCTGCAGTCGTTCACCTGGGAACGGGATGTCGACGGCGTGCTGACCGCGCGTCTGCAGGCCGATGCCTTCTGCCACAGCATGGTGCGCGCGCTGGTCGGCGCCTGCGTCTCGGTGGGAGCCGGCAAGCTCGACCCCGGGGATCCCGTCGCGCTGCGCGACGCCGCCGAACGTACGAACGCGTTCATGGTGATGCCGGCTCGCGGACTCACCCTGACGCAGGTCGGCTACCCCGACGACCTGAGGCTCGCGGCCCGCGCAGCCGAGACCCGGCAGCGGCGGGCCCTGCATCGCAGCGATGCGCCGATCGATGCCACGGTCGCAACGACCGCGACGACGGATTCCGCAGCGGACCGCCCTCGAATTGCCAATGGGGTCGAAGTCTCCTAAGATAGACCGTTGGTGCCCGTGCCTTGGCGGCCGGGTACACGAACGTGAGCCCTCCATCGACTGTGTTCTCCTCGAGAACCGCCCGGAGTGGGATTCACGAACACCTCCGTTCGAACAGAAAGCAGCCACTACAGTGACGCGCACTTACACCCCGAAAGCCAGTGAGATCACCCACGACTGGTACGTCATCGACGCAGCCGATGTCGTTCTCGGTCGCCTGGCGACCCACGCAGCAGTCCTGCTGCGCGGCAAGCACAAGCCGACCTTCGCCAACCACATGGACACCGGCGACTTCGTCATCATCATCAACGCCGACAAGGTGGCCCTGACCGGCTCCAAGGCGGACCAGAAGAAGGCCTACCGCCACTCCGGTTACCCGGGCGGCCTCACGGCAGTCACCTACTCGGAGCTGCTCGAGAAGAACCCCACGCGCGCCGTCGAGAAGGCGATCCGCGGAATGCTCCCGAAGAACTCGCTCGGCCGCGCCCAGCTGAAGAAGCTCAAGGTCTACACCGGCCCGGAGCACCCTCACGCTGCCCAGCAGCCGAAGCAGTTCGTCTTCAACCAGGTCGCCCAGTAGCGCCCGGCCCCCGACTTCTCGATTCACAGACAAAGGATTCCAATCACCGTGGCGAAGATCGCAGACCAGATCGACGTGGCTCCCGAGAGCTACTCGACCGAAACCCCCGCTGAAGAAACCCCCCGTGCACCCCGCGCCGTCCTGAACGTCTCGGGCTCCGCCGTCGGCCGTCGCAAGCAGGCCATCGCCCGCGCGCGCCTCGTGCCCGGCGCCGGCAGCCTGACCGTGAACGGCCGCGACCTCGCGGACTACTTCCCGAACAAGCTCCACCAGCAGCTCATCAACGACCCGTTCAAGGTGCTCGACCTCATCGGCAGCTACGACGTCGTCGCGAAGATCACCGGTGGTGGCCCCTCCGGCCAGGCCGGTGCCCTCCGCCTCGCGATCGCTCGTGCGCTGAACGAGATCGACCGCGAGAACAACCGTGCTGCCCTGAAGAAGGCCGGCTTCCTCACCCGTGACGCTCGCGTCATCGAGCGCAAGAAGGCTGGTCTCAAGAAGGCCCGTAAGGCGTCGCAGTTCTCGAAGCGCTAAGCGCTTCGACACTGGCAGACATGCCTCGTCTCTTCGGAACCGACGGGGTCCGGGGCCTGGCCAACCGTGAACTCACGGCTGACCTGGCCCTGGGCCTCGCTCAGGCGAGCGCCGTCGTCCTGACTTCAGGGCGACGTGCGGAAGAGCGCCGCGCACAGGGCAGACGCCCCGTCGCGGTTCTCGCCCGTGATGGCCGGGTCTCCGGCGAGTTCCTCGGAGCCGCCGTCGCAGCAGGCCTCGCGAGTTCCGGCGTCGACGTCCTCGACGCCGGCGTCGTGCCGACACCGGCCACGGCGTTCCTCATCGCCGACAGCGGCGCCGACTTCGGCGTCATGATCTCGGCATCGCACAACCCCGCCCCCGACAACGGAATCAAGCTGTTCGCTGTCGGCGGCGCCAAGCTTCCCGACGAGGTCGAGGATCGCATCGAAGCGCACCTCGGCATCGAGAAACTCCTCCCGACGGGGGGAGAGGTCGGCCGAATCCGTCGATTCGCGGATGCCGAGGACCGCTATGTGCTGCACCTCATGGGCACCCTCCCGAACCGACTCGAGGGCGTTCACGTCGTGCTGGACTGCGCCAACGGCGCGGCAGCGGGCATCTCGCCCGAGGTGTTCGCCCTGGCCGGCGCGACGATCACCGTCATCGGAGCCGATCCCGACGGAACGAACATCAACGACGGCGTCGGCTCGACCCATCTCGACCACCTCGCAGCCAAGGTGCTCGAGGTCGGAGCCGACATCGGCATCGCTCATGACGGCGACGCCGATCGCTGCCTCGCGGTGGATGCAGCCGGCAACATCATCGACGGCGACCAGATCATGGCGATCCTGGCCGTGGCGATGAAGGAGCGCGGCCACCTCACCAAGGACACCCTCGTCGTGACGGTGATGAGCAACCTCGGCCTGCACAGGGCGATGGAGGCGAACGGCATCACGGTCATCCAGACCGCCGTCGGTGACCGCTACGTGCTCGAGGAGCTGAACGCCGACTCTCTGGCGCTCGGCGGCGAGCAGTCCGGCCACGTCATCATGACCGAGTACGCCACGACGGGCGACGGCATCCTCACCGGACTTCACCTGGTGGCCGAGATGGCCCGCACGGGGAAGACCGCCGCTGAGCTCGCGAGCGTCATGACGGTGTTCCCGCAGATCCTCGTGAACGTACGCGGAGTCGATCACCACGCGCTCGACTCCGACGACGTCATCGCCGCCGCCGTCCGCGATGCCGAAGCCGAGCTGGGCGCTTCGGGTCGGGTGCTCATGCGTCGCTCGGGAACCGAGCCGATGGTGCGCGTCATGGTGGAGGCGGCCGATCAGGCCACCGCCGACAGACTGGCCAACGGCCTCGCCGACGTGGTCCTGGAGCAGCTCGCCCTCTAGAGCTTGCGGAGCAGCACCGAATCGACGGTGTGGTTCTCGTCCTTCCGCAACACCAGTGTCGCCCGCGACCGCGTGGGCCGGATGTTCTGCAGCAGGTTCGGTTCGTTGATCGAACGCCAGATCTCGCCGGAGCGAGCGCGCGCCTCCTCCTCGGTGAGCGACGCGTAGCGGTGGAAGTACGACAGCGGGTTGCTGAATGCGCCCCGCTGCAGCTTGAGGAAACGCTCGTCGTACCAGCGGGCGATGTCGCGCGTTCGGGCGTCGACGTAGATGGTGAAGTCGAACAGGTCGCTCACGGCCAGGCGGTGGCCCGGCCCCGGCGGCTGCAGCACGTTCAGGCCCTCGACGATGAGCACATCGGGGCGGCGCACGGTGATCTGCGCATCCGGGACGATGTCGTAACTGAGGTGGGAGTAGAACGGTGCCCGAACCTCTGCGGTGCCGGCCTTGACCTCGCTGACGAACCGGAGCAGCGCTCGGCGGTCGTAGGACTCGGGGAAGCCCTTGCGCGACATCAGGCCGCGACGCTCGAGTTCGGCGTTCGGGAGCAGGAAGCCGTCGGTCGTCACGAGCTCCACCCGTGGAGTGTCCTCCCAGCGTGCCAGGAGCTCGCGCAGCAGGCGGGCGATGGTGGACTTGCCGACGGCGACGGATCCAGCCACGCCGATCACGAAGGGGGTGCTCTCGGCCCTGTCGCCGAGGAAGTCGCTGGTCGCCCGGTGCAGGCGGCGCGCGCCGGCGACGTAGAGGTTCAGCAACCTGCTGAGGGGGAGGTAGACATCGGTCACCTCGGAGAGGTCGAGTGGCTCACCGAGCCCGCGCAACTGCACGAGTTCCGTCTCGCTCAGTGGCAGCGGCGTCGACCTCGCGAGCGCCGCCCAGTCGGCGCGATCCAGCTCGACGAACGGGGAGCTGTGGCCGTGGACACCATTGGTTCTCGCCGGATCGGACATCGCTAAGAGCCTAGTCGCAGGCTGCGCCCACTAAAATCGACCCCATGTGCGGAATCGTGGGATATGTCGGCTCGAACAAGAGTCTCGAAGTGCTGATCGGCGGCCTTCGTCGTCTCGAGTACCGCGGCTACGACTCCGCCGGCGTCGCGGTGATCGATGACGAGGGCGGGCTGGCCACGGCGAAGAAGGCCGGCAAGCTCGTCAAGCTCACGGATGAGTTGACCTCCCATCCGATCAACGACGGCCGCACCGGCATCGGCCACACGCGCTGGGCGACTCACGGCGGACCCACCGACCGCAACGCACACCCCCACCTCGGCGACGACGGCCGACTCGCCCTCATCCACAACGGCATCATCGAGAACTTCTCCGAGCTGAAGAACGAACTGCTCGCCGAGGGCTACGCCTTCGAGAGTGAGACGGACACCGAGGTGGCTGCGGTGCTGCTCGGACGCGAGTACCGGGCATCCGGCGACCTGCGCCTCGCATTCCAGACCACGGTGTCGCGCCTCGAGGGTGCCTTCACGCTCCTCGCCCTGCACCAGGACCAGCCCGGTCTCGTCGTCGGCGCCCGCCGCAATTCGCCGTTGGTGATCGGCCTCGGTGACGGCGAGAACTTCCTGGGATCGGATGTCGCAGCCTTCGTCGAGCACACCCGCCGCGCCATGGCCATCGGTCAGGACCAGATCGTCGCCATCACCGCCGACGCCGTCGTCGTCACGGACTTCGAGGGCAACCCCGTCGAGACCGAGGAGTTCGACGTGGCGTGGGACGCCTCGGCGAGCGACAAGGGCGGCTGGTCGAGCTTCATGGCGAAGGAGGTCTCCGAGCAGCCTGACGCCGTCGCCAACACCCTGCGCGGCCGCGTCGGCGACACCGGGGTGAGCATCCCCGAACTCGAAGCCCTCGGGGACGACGTGCTCGCCGGTATCAGCCGCATCGTCGTGATCGGATGCGGCACGGCAGCGTACGCCGGGCTCGTGGCCAAGTACGCGATCGAGAAGTGGGCGGGCATCCCCGTCGAGGTCGAGCTCAGCCACGAGTTCCGCTACCGCGACCCCGTCATCACCTCGTCCACCCTCGTGATCTCGATCTCGCAGTCCGGCGAGACCATGGACACCCTGATGGCCGTCAAGTACGCCAGCGAGGCCGGCGCGAAGACCATCGCCATCTGCAACACGCAGGGGGCGACCATCCCGCGCGAGTCGGATGCCGCGATCTACACCCACGCCGGCCCGGAGGTGGCCGTCGCATCGACCAAGGCCTTCGTCGCCCAGATGACCGCCCTGTACCTGTTCGGCCTGCACCTCGCCCGCGTGCGCGGAACCCTCACGCCCGCGGAGGTCGCGGTCGAGCTGGCCGAGCTCGAGGCCATCCCGGCGAAGCTCACCACGGTCCTGCAGACGGGTGAGAGCATCCGCCAGCTCGCGCACTGGATGGCCGACACCCGCGCCGTGCTGTTCCTGGGACGCCACGTCGGATTCCCCGTCGCGCTCGAAGGCGCGCTCAAGCTCAAGGAGCTGGCCTACATCCACGCCGAGGGCTTCGCCGCCGGCGAGCTCAAGCACGGCCCGATCGCCCTCATCGAGCCCGGTCAGCCCGTGTTCGTCATCGTGCCGAGCCCCAGCCGATCCGCGCTGCTGCACGCCAAGGTCGTCTCGAACATCCAGGAGATCCGCGCTCGAGGCGCCAGGGTCATCGCCATCGCCGAGCAGGGCGATGCCGCGGTGCTGCCCTTCGCGGACGAGGTCATCGCGATCCCGCTCGCCGCCCCCCTGTTCGAGCCGTTCCTCGCCGTCGTGCCCCTGCAGCTGTTCGCCATGGAGCTGTCTCTGGCCAAGGGCCTCGACGTCGACCAGCCGCGCAACCTGGCGAAGTCAGTCACGGTCGAGTGAGCCGTGATCGCCGGCATAGGAGTCGACGTCGTCGATCTTGCCCGCTTCGAGCGGGCGATCGCACGCACCCCGCGCCTCGTCGACAGGCTGTTCGCTGAGAGCGAACGCGGGCGTCATCCGCGATCGCTCGCCGCACGATTCGCGGCCAAGGAAGCGCTCATCAAGGCCCTCGGCGGGCCGGGCGGCCTGCGGTGGCACGACATGGTCATCGATGCGAACGAGCACGGTGATCCCGAGTTCAGGCTCTCCGGCACGGTCGCAGCCGCTGCCGACGCGCAGGGCATCGTGCGGGTACACGTGTCGATGAGCCACGACGCCGGCATCGCGACGGCTTTCGTCGTGACGGAGCGGGGCGACGCATGAGCGAGCCGCTCGTCTTCCGCGAGGCATCCGTCGACCTCGCCGCCATCACGGCCAACGTCGCCGCGCTGGCCGCCCACGTCGGCACGCCCCACGTGATGGCCGTCGTCAAGGCGAACGCGTACGGACACGGCGCTGAACCCGTCGCTCGCGCAGCCCTCGCGGGCGGCGCGGACTGGCTCGGGGTCGCCGACATCTCTGAGGCACTGGCGCTTCGCGACGCCGGCATCGACGCCCCACTGCTCGCCTGGCTGCACGATCCGGCGGCGCGCTTCGACGAGGCCGTCGAGCGGGGGATCTCGCTCGGCATCTCCACGCTCGGACAGCTGGATGCGGTGACGGATGCCGCCACGCGCGTCGGCACGCCCGCGCGACTCCACCTCAAGGTCGACACCGGACTCAGCCGCAACGGCCTGGCTGCGGGGGACTGGGACACGGCCTTCACCGCGGCGAGCGCGCTGCAGGAGTCGGGCGACGTGATCGTGGAGGGTCTCTTCAGCCACCTCTCGAATGCCTCTCCGGCCGACGACGCGGCCCAACGCGAAGGGTTCGAGACGGCGGTCAGGACCGCCGCCCGCCACGGGGTCTCTCCCGAACTGCTGCACCTGGCGGCGACGGCCTCCGCCATCACCCAGCCCGAGAGCCGATTCAGCATGGTGCGGCTCGGCATCGGCATCTACGGGCTGTCGCCGTGGAGTGACGCGACGCCCGAGATCGCCCTCGTTCCCGCGATGACCCTGCGCGGGCGGGTCGCGAACGTGCGCCGGGTGAAGGCTGGAACCGGCGCCTCCTACGACTACCAGTGGCGCGCCGGGCACGACACCACCCTGGTCCTGGTGCCGCTCGGCTACGCCGAGGGCATCCCCCGGCAGGCATCGGGTCGGGCCGAGGTCTGGATCGCGGGGAAGCGGCATCCCGTCGTCGGCCGGATCGCCATGGACCAGTTCATCGTCGACGTGGGAGACGCCGCCGTGGGCATCGGCGACGAGGTCATCGTGTTCGGTGACCCGGCGACGGGCGCACCGTCGGCCGACGACTGGGCACGCGCTGCGGGCACCATCAACTACGAGATCGTGACGCGCATCGGGCAGCGCGTGCACAGGCGGTATGAGGCATAACCGTGCAGATCATCACCATCGCCGAGTCCGAGGGCATGACCGAGCTCGGGGAGGCGCTCGCGGCACAGCTGCGGGCCGGAGACCTCCTCGTTCTCAGCGGACCACTCGGGGCGGGAAAGACCACCCTGACCCGCGGCATCGGCGCCGGCCTCGGCGTGCGCGGACGCGTGGCCAGCCCCACCTTCGTGCTGGCCCGCACGCACCCGAACCTCACCGGTGGTCCGCCGCTCGTGCACGTCGACGCGTACAGGCTGGCGAGCGCCATGGAGCTCGACGACCTCGACATCGACTTCGCGGGCTCGGTGGTGGTCGTCGAATGGGGTGCCGGGCTGCTCGACGGCGTCGCAGAGTCGTGGCTGGAGCTCGACATCGTCCGGCCGACGGGAGCCGGATCCGAGAGCGACTCCGGCGACGACGCAGGGTCGCACGGCGACGGCGACGGCGACGGCGACGGCGACGACGATGACGCCGACACGGATGCCGCCGACCTCGATGCCGACGAGCCCCGCACCGTCACGATCCGCGGCTTCGGTCCGCGCTGGGCCGACTCGCCCTACGCCTGAGGGCGACCGTCGCGGCGAAGTAGGCTGGAGGGGTGCTGCTCGCCATCGATACCTCCGCCGGCACGAGCGTCGCAGTGGTCGACCGTGACGGCGGCATCCTGAGCCAGGTCGACGTCCTCGACACCATGCGGCACGCCGAGGTCATCGGCTCGCTGATCAGCTCCGCCCTCGCCGAGGCCGGCATCCGGCCCGATCGACTCTCCGGCGTCGTCGCCGGGATGGGTCCCGGACCGTTCACCGGGCTGCGGGTCGGCATCAGCGCCGCGCGTACCTTCGCCTTCGCCTTGGGCAAGCCGCTGGTTCCCGTCGTCAGCCACGACGCCGTCGCGTGGAAGCACTACGCCGGCGGTGCGACGGGCCCGCTGCTGGTCGTGACCGACGCCAGACGACGCGAGGTCTTCTGGTCGGCGTACTCCGGAGCGGATGCATCCGGGCTGCCGATGCGCACCGAAGGACCCGGCCTCGCGAAACCCGACGCCGTGCCGTTCGCCGAACTGCCGCGCATCGATGCCGCCGCCATTCCGGCCGGCGGGCTGGGCATGGTCGCCGAGCTCGCGTTCGCGGCGGGGCATCCGTTCGCGGCCGACGAACCCCTGTACCTGCGCTCACCCGACGTGACGCCGTCGAACGGGCCCAAGCGGGTGACCCGGTGACCTTCCAGATGCGCCGCGCCGGCGTGGCCGATGTCGACGCGATCATGGCCATCGAGACCAGCACCTTCACGACCGACGCGTGGTCGACCGCGACCATGCGCGGCGATCTCGCGAGCGAGCACACGTACTACCTGGTGGCGTTCCCGCCCGACGAACGCGAGAACATCGTCGGCTACGCGGGCCTCCTCGCTCCGCACGGGGGAACGGATGGCGACATCCAGACCATCGCCGTCACGGAACCCGTCCGCGGCCACGGTCTTGGCCGCGCGCTCATGCAGCGGCTCATCGACGAGGCCAGGAACCGCGGCGTGAGCGAGGTCTTCCTCGAGGTGCGCGCCGACAACCCCGTGGCCCACGGGCTCTACCTGAGCCTCGGGTTCAGCGAGATCGCCGTGCGACCGAACTACTACCAGCCCGACGGTGTCGATGCGATCGTGATGCGACTGACGGTCCCTCCCTCCCGCACGACGCTCGCCACCGCTGCCGTCGATGACCAGGAGGAAGCGCGATGAATCGCGACGAGCCGCTCGTTCTCGGGATCGAGACGTCCTGCGACGAGACCGGAGTCGGCATCGTGAGGGGTCGCACCCTGCTCGCCAATGCCATCGCCTCGTCGATGGACGAGCATGCCCGCTACGGGGGAGTGGTGCCCGAGGTCGCGGCCCGCGCGCACCTCGAGTCGATGACCCCCATGATCGGCGCCGCGCTCGCCGAGGCCGGGGTCACGCTCGACGATCTCGACGCCATCGCCGTCACGAGCGGCCCCGGACTCTCGGGCGCCCTCATGGTCGGGGTGGGATCGGCGAAGGCGCTCGCACTCGCGCTGGACAAGCCGCTGTATGCCGTGAACCACCTCGTCGGCCACGTCGGCGTCGACGTCCTCGGCGAGGACGGGCATCTCGAGTACCCGACCATCGCGCTGCTGGTCTCGGGCGGCCACACCTCGCTGTTGTTGGTGCGCGACCTGGTGTCCGATGTGGAGCTGCTCGGCGAGACCATCGACGACGCCGCGGGAGAGGCGTTCGACAAGGTCGCCCGCATCCTCGGCCTGCCGTATCCCGGGGGGCCGCACATCGATCGCCTCGCTGCCGACGGCGATCCGAGGGCCATCCGGTTCCCGCGTGGCCTGACCCTGCCGAAGGACATGGCGGCGCACCGCTACGACTTCAGCTTCTCCGGGCTCAAGACGTCCGTCGCACGCTGGGTCGAGAAGAAGCAGGACGCCGGCGAGCCGGTGCCGCTCGCCGATGTCGCAGCCAGCTTCCGCGAAGCCGTCGCCGACGTGCTGATCGGCAAGGCGATCGCCGCCTGCACCGACCTCGGCGTTCCCCGCCTCCTGCTGGGCGGCGGCGTCGTCGCGAACGCCCGTGTCCGGTCGATGGCGGAGGAGCGCACGGCGGCAGCCGGCATCGCCCTGCGCGTGCCTCCCCTCGCCCTCTGCACCGACAACGGCGCGATGATCGCCGCCCTCGGAGCGCAACTCGTCATGCACGGACACGATCCATCGGGGCCGGACTTCGGAGCCGACTCCACGCTGCCCGTCACAGACATCCAGGTCCACTGAGCCCACGACGCACGCGACGTCACACGGGCGCGGCACCCTTTCCGCCCCTGATCAGCCGGAGTAGGGTGAGCAGAACGTGCGAACCACGGCCGGAAGGGGACCGATGACCGACGTCAACCAGCCATCAGCAGACCAGACCGGTGGTCCGGTGGTCCCGCCGGTCGCACCGCAACCCCCCGCGGCATCCGCCCCTCCGGCCTATGCCCCACCTCCCGCTCCGGCGCAGGCGCCGACCTACGCCCAGCAGCCCGCCTACGGGCAGCCGTACCCTGCGCAGACGAAGTGGAACGTGCTGGCGATAGTGTCCTTCATCCTGTCGATCGTCGGCATCAGCCTGGTGGGCATCATCCTCGGCCACATCGGCCTGAGCCAGATCAAGCGCACGGGGGAGCAGGGCCGCGGCTTCGCCATCGCCGGTCTCGTCCTCGGCTACCTGGGCATCCTCGCCGGCATCGTCATCCTCCTCATCGTCATCCCGCTGTTCTTCTTCGCCGCCTCGAGCGGCTCGCAGTACTGACTCGAAAGCAGGCACCGCCATGAGCGACCCCACGACCCCAGCTCGACCCGACGAGCCAGAGCAGCCGGCAGCAGAGCCGACGGTTCCCTCGACCGAGACGCCAGAAGCCGCCGAGATTCCAGTGACGGATGCAGCGGCGGATGCTGCATCCGGAGCCGCGGCCGAGGAGCCGGCCGCCCCTGAGACGCCCCCGGCTCCGCCCACGCCCCCTGCGCCCCCGGCGCCGCCCGCACCGCCGGTCGACTCGCCTGCACCGCCGGTCCCCCCGGCGCCGCCGGCGCCCCCCGCACCGCCGGCAGCACCCGCCCCGCCTGCCTACGGCGCGCCCCAGACGCCGCCGCCCGCCTACGGCACACCGCCCGCCTACGGCACACCGCCCGCCTACGGGTCCCAGCCTCCGGCTCCGCCCGCCTACGGTGCTCCGGTCTACGCGACCGGAACGGCGACACCGACCCCCGTGCTGAGCCTCATCTCGCTCATCGCCGGAATCATCGGTGTCGCGGGTGCCCTGGCCGTGGTCTGGATCCCCATCGCCGGCGGCATCCTGCAGCTCTTCATCCCGGCCGCCGCCGTGGTGCTCGGCTTCCTCGGTCGCAAGAAGGAACCGGCGTCGAAGGGGATGTGGCTGACCGGAATCATCCTGGGCTTCGTCGGCATCCTCGCCGGACTCACCTCGGTCATCTTCTGGATCGTCGTGTTCGCGTCCATCGGCAGCTACGACGGCTACGGCGGGTACTAGGGAGCTCTCGGCGACGTGGGGCGGATGACCTGAACCGGCCATCCGCCCCACGAACCGTCGGTGCTCGTTCCAGCGTCCAGGGGGGAGAGGCGATGAGCGAATCCGAGGCGGCGCTGTTGCCGGAACCGCCGAGCGCCGCAGCGAGCCTGTCCAGCTGGCTGGGCGTGGGCGGCCTCCTCGTCTGCCTGTTCCTCCCGTGGGGTGCCATAGCCTCGGCGGGAGCCGTGATCGCCGGCATCGCCGCGCGCCCCGTCGACTCCTACAGCCGCGTCAACCGCATCGTGGGGATCACGACCGGCGTGGTCGGCATCCTGATC
Source organism: Leifsonia sp. Leaf264 (assembly GCF_001422325.1). Lineage (GTDB taxonomy): Bacteria > Actinomycetota > Actinomycetes > Actinomycetales > Microbacteriaceae > Orlajensenia. The sequence goes on along the minus strand of NZ_LMMR01000006.1, from coordinate 17,473 downwards.
GCCGCGGTCTGGGTACTGGTCGTCGCGCGCGTCGCACCGGGGTCCTGATCCGACGGTCCGTCGCGGCCGCTCAGACCCTCTCGACCAGAAGGGTCACGTGCCGTCCGGCCTGACGGGCGAGCACGATGGTGGCGGATGCCGATCCCTTCAGCTGCAGGCGCTTGCGCAGTTGGGCCGGGTCGACGTCGATGCCGCGCTTCTTGATCTCCAGCGTGCCCACGCCGCGCTCACGAAGGGCCGCCTTGAGCTTCTTCTCGTCGGTGGGCAGCTGCTCCAGCACGCGGAACGCCGTCGCGAACGGGGTCTCCCGCGGGGCGTCCGCCGTGAGGTAGGCGATGCCGTCGCTCAGCATCCTGGCGTCCAGCTCCCGGGCGAGGTCCCCGATGAGCCGGGCACGGATCACGGCGCCATCGGGCTCGTAGAGGTAGTCACCGGGTTCGCCGACCTCCACGTCGGGACTGTCGGCATCGGCACTGAGTTCGGCCGTCCCGGCTTTCCCGAGCAGCAGGGCGGAACGACGGATGCCGGGACGAGCCAGGGCTCCGAACCAGAGGCCCATCTCCACCAGCTGGCCGTCGACCGAGACCCACTGCGCCTCGGCGTCGGCCGGGATGAGGGAGCGGTCGAATCCCGGTCCCAGCTTCACGCCTGTCGGCATCCGCTCGGCGAGGCCGAAGGCGAAGTCGAGGGAGGGCGAGTAGTCGGCCGCCTTCGTCAGGCGCTCGGTCTCAGCGTGGCCGGCGGTCCGTCGGGCCGGGTCGAGGTAGACGCCATCGATGCCCGTGAGGTCGACGTCCTCGGCGCGGGCGTCGAGCACCGTCGCCGAAGGGAACGGCGCCAGGTTGTAGCTGGCGATGACCGCCGTGACCTCGTCGGCGTCGGCTGCAGTCACCTCCAAGTCGATGGCGGCCATGGCGAGGGCATCGCCGCCGATGCCGCAGCCGAGGTCGGCCACCCGGCCGACGCCTGCCGCGGCGAAGCGCCCGGCGTGCAGGGCGGCCACGGACAGGCGGGTCGCCTGCTCGAGGCCGGCATCCGTGAACAGCATCCGAGAGGCGAATTCGCCGAACTTGCCCGACGCCTTGGCCCGCAGTCTGGACTGGCTGAGCACGCCGGCGACGAGACCGGCGGAGTGGCCCTGCGCGCGAAGCGAGCTGACGAGACGCACGACGTCGGCTTTCGCGTCCCACGGGGGGAGGGAGTCGAGGAGCCGGAATCCCTCGGGCGTCAGCAGGTCGACGAGCTCGGAGCGATCCATGCCCCCACGCTAACCCACCGGCGCCGATGGCCATCGTCATCGTTGGCACTCACGTTGCATGAGTGCCAATCGCGCCCTAAACTCGTCTTAGCACTCTCATATCGAGTGTGCTAACCCAGTCTTCGTTACAGAAAGAGGTCAACCGTGTCGGTCTCCATCAAGCCGCTCGAGGATCGCATCGTCATCAAGCAGGTCGAGGCAGAGCAGACCACGGCGTCGGGTCTCGTCATCCCCGACACCGCCAAGGAGAAGCCCCAGGAGGGCGAGGTCGTGGCAGTCGGCCCCGGTCGCATCGACGACAACGGCAACCGCGTGCCGCTCGACATCGCCGTCGGCGACAAGGTCATCTACTCCAAGTACGGCGGAACCGAGGTCAAGTTCTCGGGTGAGGACTTCCTGGTCCTCTCCGCTCGCGACGTTCTCGCGGTGGTCGTGCGCTAGTCGCACCCCACACGGGTGAGGGGCCCGGATGCTGACGGCATCCGGGCCCCTTCGTCATCCCCGGGGTGAGCGGAACTCGTGTCGACGTCATGGCTTCGGGACGAACGGATGCGGCTCCGCGGCAGGATGTCGCGTCGCGTTGGCAGTCGGGCCGAGGTCGCACCGGCCTCGCGCCGCGTAAGCTCGGACGAGTGGCTGTGACGCAGGAATCCTCGAAGACCCCCATCGCGGCACCGATCGACAGCACCGGTCGCACGGGGCTGATCTACGCGATCACCAGCTATGTGCTCTGGGGCTTCCTCCCCATCTACTTCATCGCGCTGGCCCCGGCTGGCGCTCCCGAGATCGTCTCCTGGCGCATCATCTTCTCGCTGGTGTTCTGCGCCATCCTCCTCACGGTCACCCGCGCCTGGCGCGGGTTCCTCGCGCTGGCACGGCAGCCACGCATCTCCCTGACCATGGCGCTGGCCGGTGTGCTGATCCTGGTCAACTGGACCGTGTACGTCTACGCCGCCACGACGGGTCAGGTCGTCGAGGCCGCCCTCGGGTACTTCATCAACCCGATCGTCACGGTGTTCCTCGGTGTCATCGTGCTGCGTGAGCGGCTGCGTCCCCTCCAGTGGACCGCGGTCGGCATCAGCATCGTCGCCGTCCTCGTACTGGCGATCGGCCACGGCAGCTTCCCGTGGATCGCACTGGCGCTGGCGTTCTCCTTCGGCTTCTACGGCCTGATCAAGAAGCGAGTCGGCGGTCAGGTGGATGCTGTCTCCGGCCTCACGCTGGAGACAGCGTGGCTCGTGCCCATCGCCATCATCGCCCTCGTCGTCGTGAACGCTACGACGGGCATCACCCTGGGCACTGTCAGCGTCTGGCACACCGTGCTCCTCGCGGCCGCCGGCGTCATCACGGCGGTACCGCTGCTGTTCTTCGCCGCAGCCTCCAGGCGCCTCCCGCTCATCTACATGGGCTTCATCCAGTACTTCGCGCCGTTCATCCAGTTCCTCGTCGGAGTCGTGCTGCTGCACGAGGCGATGCCGCCGGAGCGCTGGGTCGGCTTCGCCCTGGTCTGGGTCGCGCTGCTGGTGCTCACGGTCGACATGGTGCGCTCGGCGCGCAGTGCTCGGCGCGCATCCGTCGAATCGGTCTGACTCGCCGCTAGGCTGGCGCCCGGTATAGGGGGAGGACAGCCTTGACGATGATCCACCGATCGGGTGCTCTGGCAGCACTGGTGGCAGCAGCACTTCTGCTCACGGGCTGTACGGCAGCGGACTCCGGGAAGGGGTCGGCGACTCCGACGGCGACGCCGACGCCGGAACCCGTCGTCGCGGGAGACGGGTCGCTGCAGATAGCGACCGTGCTCGACATGGCCGGAAAGAAGGCGTCGGTGTCCCAGGCGCAGGTCGCTGGGGTCGAGCTGGCCGCCCGTGAGCTCAACGAGCAGGGCGGGGTGCTCGGCGCTCCCGTCGTCGTACTGCACCGGTCGACGGCGACGGATGCTGCGACCCTGGCCACCGAGCTCGAGGATCGCGCGATCGACGTCGTGCTGTGGTCGGCGACGGGTGACATCCCCGAGGAGATCACCGCGCTCGGAGGCGCCACGACCGTGGTGCGCATCGGCCCGGCCGACTGGAAGCCGGACAAGGCCTTCGCCGCGCGACTGAGGTCCGCCGATCCGGGGACGTCGCTCGCCGGCGGCGGCGAGGCGTACGACACCACGATGCGGGTGGCCCTGGCGGCCACCGTTGCCGACAACGACTCGGGGAGCGCTATCGCCGCCGACATCACGACGGTCTCCAGCGGGTCGTTCTCCTGCGTCAGCTTCGGAGAATGCGCAGCCGCCCTGGCGGACGATGCGACGATCAGCTACGCCGGCGTGACAGGCTCGGGCGGGCTCGCCCAGGCGACGCCCGAAGCCGAGCCGACGCCCGCGAAGACGAAGAAGAAGTAGTCGCGCTGCGGCCCTCCCTGACGCGCGAAAACGTCGCCGGAATGGCTCAGCGGTACAGAATCCGTTGTTTTGCGCCCGCCAGTTTGCCGGGATGTAACAATTTGGACGGTTTTGCCACACTGTGACCAAGTTGGCTTGTCCGCCCCATGATCGCCCAATACTGTGGCATCACGGCAGTCGTCCAGACTGCCATCTGTGTACACATTCCTAAGTCCCAAGGAGCAACATGAGCGTATTCGCGAAGGCCAAGGCCTCGCGCTCTGCCCGGGCAGTATTGAGCGGAGCCGCCCTCGTCGGCGTCAGCGCTCTCCTACTGACCGCGTGCAGCAGTGGTGGCGGCGAGGCGGCCAGCCCGTCCGCTTCCGAGACGGCCGCGGCCGGCGACGCCCTGCCCATCAAGGCCGGTGACCGTGATCTCGATCTGAAGATCGGCACGATCCTTCCGCAGTCCGGTACCCTCGCATTCCTCGGCCCGCCCGAGGAGGCCGGTGTCAAGCTCGGCGCCACCGAGGTCAACGATGCCGCAGCAGGCCTCAACCTCGACGTCGTCTACCGCGACTCGGGCGACACCACGACAGACACCGCCACCGTCTCGGTGACCGACCTCCTCTCGCAGGACGTCTCGGCCATCGTCGGTGCGGCATCCTCGGGTGTCTCGTTCACGGTCATCGACCAGATCACCGGTGCCGGCGTCGTGCAGTTCTCGCCGGCGAACACCTCGCCCGACTTCACGAACTACGACGACAAGGGCCTGTACTTCCGCACGGCTCCGTCCGACCTGCTCCAGGGCGAGGTCCTCGGCACCCAGATCGCCGAGGACGGCAACTCCACCCTCGGCCTGCTCGTGCTGAACGACCCGTACGGCACCGGCCTGGCGAAGGCCACGAAGGAGGCCTTCGAGGCCGCCGGCGGCAAGGTCGTCGTCGAGCAGCAGTTCAACACCGGTGACTCCAACTTCGACGCTCAGCTCTCGGCGATCTCCGCCGCGAAGCCCGACGCCGTCGCGGTCATCACCTTCGATGAGGCCAAGGTCGTCGTGCCCGCCCTCGTCGGATCCGGCTACCCCGGTGACAAGCTGTACTTCGTCGATGGAAACCTCGCCGACTACAGCGCCGACTTCGCTCCCGGCCTCATCGCCGGATCGAAGGGCACCCTCCCCGGCCCCAAGCTCGAGGACGACTTCAAGGATCGCCTGCTCACCGCAGACTCGACCCTGACCGACTTCAGCTACGGACCCGAGTCGTACGACGCGACAGTGCTCATCGCTCTGGCGGCCTACGCGGCCAACAGCACCGACGGCACCGAGATCTCGAAGTACCTCCGCCAGGTCTCGGGCGGATCGGGTGACGGCACCAAGGTCACGTCGTTCGCCGACGGCGCCAAGCTGCTCGCCGAGGGCAAGCAGATCGACTACGACGGAGCCTCCGGCCCCGTCACGTTCGACGAGAACGGCGACCCGACTGAAGCCACCATCGGTGTCTACCAGTACGGAGCCGACAACAAGTACACGCGCATCAACTAAGCGCAGCTACTGATGGGAAGGGCCCCGGCTTCGGCCGGGGCCCTTTCTCGTACCCGCGGGCGAGGAGGCGTCGTCCCGGGACCCTGGAGGACGCGCGTGGGCCCGCTCGGAGCGCCGGACGTCCTCGAGGGAGCCGAGTGTGATCCTGGTCCGCTGTGGCGTCAGGAGGGCGCCAGCAGGGCGTCAGGGGTACGACGGAGCCACCGCCACGCGATGGTCGACTCCTCCACCCGCAGGAGAGGCGGACAACGAGAAGAGGGGCGGATGCTGCAGCATCCGCCCCTCTTCTCGTGTTGTTGCGAGCGCTACTCGCCGAGCGTCCCCAGGTAGAGCCCGATGACCTTCGGATCGTTTAGGAGTTCCCGACCGGTGCCGGTGTACGCGTCCTTGCCCTGGTCGAGCACGTAGCCGCGATCGCAGATCTGCAGGCAGCGGCGAGCGTTCTGCTCCACCATGATGGTCGTCACGCCGGCCTTGTTGATCTCCTTGACGCGCAGGAAGGCCTCGTCCTGGCGCACGGGGGAGAGCCCGGCGCTGGGCTCGTCGAGCAGCAGGATGTGCGGACCCATCATGAGCGCGCGCGACATCGCCACCATCTGGCGCTCGCCGCCCGAGAGCGAACCGGCGCGCTGCGTGAGGCGCCGGCCGAGCTCGGGGAAGATCTCCGTCACGAACTCCAGGCGCTCCTTGAGGCCCTTGGGCTTCTGGTACATGCCCATCTCCAGGTTCTCCTGGATGGTGAGCGACGGGAACACGTTGTTCGTCTGCGGTACGAAGCCGACCCCCTTGGCGACGAGCTTGTTCGCCTTGAGGTTGGTGATCTCCTCGCCCTGCAGGAAGATGCCGCCCTCTCGCACCTTCACCAGGCCGAAGATCGACTTCAGCAGGGTCGACTTGCCGGCGCCGTTCGGGCCGATGATGCCGATGAGCTCACCCTGACGTGCCTGCAGCGAGCAGTTGTTGAGGATGTTGACCCCGGGCAGGTAGCCCGCCGTGACAGCGCGAACGTCGACCACGAGGTCGCCGACGGGTGCGGGTGCGGCGGGGGCTGCTGGACTACTGTTCGTCATCGATGAGCTCCTTCAGGACTTCGACGTGCTCGGTGTCGGTCTCGCCCAGGTCGGTGTCGTGGTGCGACCCGAGGTAGGCGTCGATGACGGCCGGGTTGGCCATGACAGTGTGCGGGTCGCCTTCAGCGACGACCTTCCCCTCGGCCATGACGATCACCCAGTCGGCGATGTGGCGCACCATGTGCATGTCGTGCTCGACGAAGAGCACCGTCATGCCCTGGTCCTTGAGGCCCAGGATGTGGTCGAGCAGCGATTGCGTGAGAGCCGGGTTCACTCCGGCCATCGGCTCGTCGAGCATGACCAGCGTCGGATCGCTCATGAGCGCCCGAGCCATCTCGAGGAGCTTGCGCTGGCCGCCCGACAGGCTCGCCGCGTAGTCCTCGCGCTTGGCATCGAGCTTGAAGCGGGCGAGGAGCTCGTCGGCCTTGACCGTGATCTCGTCCTCCTGCTTGCGCCAGAGGAACGGCAGGATCGAGCGGAACAGGTTCTCGCCGGTCTGCCCCTTCGCGCCGAGCTTCATGTTGTCGAGCACGGTGAGCAGGCCGAGGGACTTCGTCAGCTGGAAGGTGCGGATCAGGCCCATGCGTGCCACGCGGTACGCGGGAACGCGCTGCAGCGGCTTGCCGTCGAACTCCCACACGCCGGCATCCGGCTTGTCGAAGCCCGTCAACAGGTTGAAGAAGGTCGTCTTTCCAGCGCCGTTCGGGCCGATGAGGGCGGTGATGGCTCCGCGGGGGATCTCGACGTGGTCGACGTCGACGGCGGTCAGACCACCGAAGGTGCGCCGCACGCCGTCGGCGATGATGATCGGGTCGACCTTGCGGACGCCCGGGACGGCATCGCCGATGTGCAGGCCGGTCGTCTTGACCGGGGTGACTGATGGGGTCGTGTCACTTGACAAAGGCCAACTCCTTCTTGTTTCCGAAGATGCCCTGTGGTCTGAAGATCACGATCAGCATGATCGCGACTCCGACGAGGATGAAGCGCAGCTGACCTGCCTGCACCTGGGTCATGAAGGGCAGCCAGCCGGCCTCCACGGCTCGGGCGATGAAGCCCGAGAAGAACGACAGCAGCACCCAGAAGATCATCGAGCCGATGATGGGCCCGAGGATCGTCGCGGCACCGCCGAGCAGCAGGATCGCGTAGATGAAGAAGGTGAGCGAGGTCTGGTAGTTCGCCGGGACCACTGCACGCGGGAGCACGAAGATCATGCCGGCGAGGGTTCCGAAGACGCCACCGAGCACGAGGCTCTGCATCTTGTAGGAGTACACGTTCTTGCCGAGAGCGCGCACTGCGTCCTCGTCCTCACGGATGCCCTTGATGACACGGCCCCAGGGGCTGCGCATGATGAGCCAGGTGAGGACGGCCGCGATGATCACCACGGTCCAGCCGACGAGGCGGATCCACCAGTCGTAGGCGTTGTACTGGAACGGCCCGAAGCCGACGGTGCCCTCGAAGGTGAAGGGGTTCAGAGCGCCGAAGCTGCCCTTGTACCCCTGCAGGCCGCTGGCCGAACCCGTGACGGCTTCCCACGTTCCCGTGGTGAAGAGCAGTCGCAGGATCTCGGCGGCCGCGATCGTGACGATGGCAAGGTAGTCGGCCCGCAGTCGCAGAGTCGGAATACCGAGGATCAATGCGAAGACGACGGATGCCCCGACTCCCACCAGCACGGCGGCCCACACGGGGAAGCCGAAGGTGAGGATCGAGATGGCGTAGCCGTACGCACCGAGGGCCATGAAGCCCGCCTGCCCGAAGTTCAGCAGGCCCGTGTATCCGAAGTGGATCGCGAGGCCGAGCGCAGCGAGCGCGTACGCCGCCGTCGTCGGGCTGATGAGCTCCTGCGAGGCATTGGAGAAGATCTGAATCCAGTCGATCATGTGCCTGCCCCCTAACCGATTCTCTCTTTGCGACCCAGGATGCCCTGCGGTCGGAACAGCAGGATCAGGATCAGGATGATGAGTGCTCCCACGTACTTGAGGTCGGACGGGAGCCACAGGGTCGTGAGCTCGGTGAAGAGCCCGACGATGATCGATCCCACGAGGGCGCCGAACGCCGTGCCGAGACCACCGAGGGTGACGGCGGCGAAGACGAGCAGCAGGATCTGGAAGCCCATGTCCCAGCTCACACCCGGACGGGCGTAGGCGTAGAGGATGCCGGAGAGGCCGGCGAGCAGTCCTCCGAGCACCCACACGATGCGGATCACGCCGTCGACGTCGATGCCGCTGGCCGAGGCGAGGCTCGGGTTGTCGGACACTGCGCGGGTGGCCTTGCCGATGCGCGTGCGCAGCAGGAAGAAGGCGACACCGAGCAGCACCACGACGGAGATGACCATGCTGACGATGTCGACCCACGAGAGGGCGACGGCGCCGAAGCGGATGTCGCTCGACAGAGTCGCGCCGGGCAGCTGGCGAGTGGCTCCGCCGTAGAAGAACTGGTACACGTAGCGCAGCGCGAGCGAGAGACCGATGCTCACGATCATGAGCTGGATGATTCCGACGCCCTTCTTGCGCAGCGGTTTCCAGATCATCGCGTCGAGCGTCCAGCCGAGCCCGGCACTCAGGACGAGCGCGATGATGATCGCGATCCAGAGCGGCCAGGCCAGGTCGACGCCGAAGGTGAGCGTCATGAGGGCACCGAAGGTGATCATCTCGGCGTGCGCGAAGTTCGACAGCCCTGTCGTTCCGAAGATCAGCGAGACGCCGATAGCGGCCAGCGCCAGCAGGAGACCGAAGTTGAGGCCGTTGACCACGCGCTGTACGAACTGGTCGAAGAAGCTCGTGGTGACGCGCTCCCCTTCTCCGAGGAAGAAGTTGACCGCCTTCGTGTTGGTGAGCCCGAATTCGGCCTGGATGGTGGCGCCGCCCTTGGCGACGACGACGCCCTTGGGGAGCGTGTCCTCATCGAGGGTGATCTTGTAGGCCGCCTTCTCGGGCACCCCGATCTTCCATTTGCCGTCGGCATCCGTCGCCACCGTTGCGGAGTAGCCGTTGCCGGCGACCGTGATCTCCACGCCCTCCAACGGCTTCTGGTCGAACTGGACGTTGCCGACGAAGATGTAGTCGTAGTCGGTGCCCACCTCGTCAGCCTGCGCTGGTGAGGCGTTGAATGCGCTCAGTGTGAGAAATGCGAACAAGAGACCGACGAGGATCACGAGAGTTCTCGGTGATCGCCGACGAGCCGTATCAGTGGAATTCACTGAACCTCCATGGGGGGTGCCTCACCGGTCGTGCCGGCGGCGGCTCCTAGGTCAATCCTGACAACAACTTTGTCGACAGTACGTGCTGATTATGTCCTATGTGTTTCGCGAATGCGCCAGTCGACGCTGAGTGATTCTGGCGGGTGGAATGCCGGAGGCGCAAACTCGCTTAACATTGAGCAACCGGTGCGATCTCGCGTGGATTGCGGCTTGGTAACGATCTGAACTCCAGCAAAGGAAAATCGAGATGGGCGAGCACGATCCCTTCGGCTTCATCGGTCTGACCTACGACGACGTGCTGCTCCTTCCCGGGCACACCGACGTCATCCCGAGTGAGGCCGACACCCGCTCGCGGCTCACCCGCCGGATTGACGTGGCGACCCCGCTGCTGTCGGCGGCGATGGACACCGTCACCGAGGCTCGCATGGCCATCGCGATGGCGCGCCAGGGTGGCATCGGCATCCTGCATCGGAATCTCTCGATCGCCGATCAGGCCGAGATGGTCGACCGGGTGAAGCGGAGCGAGTCCGGGATGGTCTCGAACCCGATCACGACGACTCCCGACGCGACCGTCGCCGACGTCGACGCCGTCTGCGCCACCTACAGGGTGAGCGGGCTGCCCGTCGTCGACGGTGACGGCACTCTCGTCGGCATCATCTCGAACCGCGACATGCGCTTCGTCTCCGACTTCGAGAAGGGGACCACCCGGGTCGCCGACGTCATGACCAAGGCGCCCCTCATCACCGGGCGGGTCGGCATGAACCCCGACGAGGCGCTCGCGATCTTCGCGAAGCACAAGGTCGAGAAGCTGCCCCTCGTCGACGAGGCAGGCAAGCTGACCGGCCTCATCACGGTGAAGGACTTCGACAAGTCCGAGCAGTACCCCAACGCCACCAAGGACTCGGAGGGTCGACTGCGCGTCGGCGCCGCCATCGGGTTCTTCGGCGACGCGTGGGAGCGGGCTGAGGCGCTGCGCGACGCCGGTGTCGACGTGATCGTCGTCGACACCGCGAACGGCCACTCCGCCGGGGTCATCGACATGGTGCGACGCCTCAAGGCTGACGCCTCGTTCGAGCACATCGACGTCATCGGCGGCCAGGCCGCGACCCGCGAAGGCGCACAGGCCCTGATCGACGCGGGCGTCGACGCCGTCAAGGTCGGTGTCGGTCCCGGATCGATCTGCACCACGCGCATCGTCGCGGGCGTCGGTGTTCCCCAGGTCACGGCGATCTACGAGGCTTCGCTCGCGGCACGTGAAGCAGGCGTGCCGATCATCGCCGACGGCGGTCTGCAGTACTCGGGCGACATCGCCAAGGCGCTCGTCGCCGGTGCCGACACCGTGATGATCGGTTCACTGCTCGCCGGCACCGACGAGTCGCCCGGCGACGTCGTGTTCCAGGGCGGAAAGCAGTTCAAGCTGTACCGCGGCATGGGGTCGCTCGGTGCCATGCAGACGCGCGGCAAGAACACCTCGTACTCCAAGGACCGCTACTTCCAGGCTGATGTCCCGAGCGACGACAAGCTGATCCCCGAGGGCATCGAGGGCCAGGTCGCGTACCGCGGCTCGGTCGCTGCGGTCACGTACCAGCTCATCGGCGGTCTTCGGCAGTCGATGTTCTACGTGGGCGGGCACACGATCGCAGAGCTCAAGGCCAAGGGCAAGTTCGTGCGCATCACTGCGGCGGGCCTCAAGGAATCGCACCCGCACGACGTGCAGATCGTGGTCGAGGCTCCGAACTACACCAGGTAGCCGCTCGCTGAGGCCGGCGCGCAGTGCCCGGCCGGAGCGCTTCGGGCGTGGACTTCGTCCGGCCCTCAGCGACCGGTCGATGGGCGTGCGGCCAGCTCCGCCAGCCGATCGATCGCCTCACGGATGATCTCGGGGGAGGTGCCGAAGTTGAGGCGCGCATGACCGCGGCCCTGCTCGGCACCGAACTCCGGACCAGTGGCCAGCGCCACCTTCGCGTGCTCGAGGGCGTAGGCGGCCGGGTCGTCGCCCCAGCCGAGGGCAGAGAGGTCGAGCCACGCCAGGTAGGTCGCATCGGGGATGCGATAGCGGGCTGACGGCAGCTTCTCGGCGAGAAGCTCACCGAGGAGGCGGGCGTTGGCGTCGAGGGTCTCGCGCACGCCGTCGAGCCACTCCCCGCCGTGCGAGAACGCCGCGATGCTCGCGATCTCGCCGAAAAGTCCGGTGCGCCAGTTCACCTCGATGGGGAAAGCCGCCCGCACGGCGTCGCCGCGATCGCTGGCCGTGATGATGAGCGCGCACTTGAGCCCGGCCAGGTTGAAGGCCTTGCTCGCGGACGTGACCGCGACTCCCACCTCGCGGGCGGCATCCGACACCGACAGGAACGGGGAGTACTCGACGCCGTCGCGCAGGAGAGCGTTGTGGATCTCATCGCTGACGATGGTGGCGCCGTGCCGCTGCGCGATGACGGCGAGGGAGCGCAGGTCGTCGGCGGTGTGGCAGAGCCCGACGGGGTTGTGCGGATTGCACAGCACCATCGCGCGGGCTCCGGCCGCGAACGCCGCATCGATGCCGTCGAGGTCTAGTCGCCAGCCATCGTCGATGCCGCCGAGCAGGGGAACCTCGACGATGCGAGCCGATGCCTCGGGTGCCAGTTCGAAGAACGGCGGGTAGACCGGGGGAGTGATGATCACGCCGTCGCCCGGTCGCGTGACCTGGCGCAGCACCTCGACGATGCCGAGGCTCACGTCGGCCGTGCTGGTGACCCGGCTCGGGTCGACCTCCCAGCCCCAGCGGTCGCGCGCGAATCCGGCGAAGGCCGTCGCGACGGCGAGGCTGTTGTAGAGGTAGCCCGTGTCCGAGCGGTCGACCGCGGCATGCAACGCCGCCGTGATCGCCGGTGCCAGCGGGAAGTCCATCTCGGCGACGGTGAGGGGGAGCACATCGTCGGGGTGCGTGCGCCATTTCTCGCTGGTGCGCTCGCGGAGGCGGTGGAGGGGCTCGGCTTCGATCCTCGTCATGTGCCCAGCTTGCCGCATCCGTCTGTCGGCGGCAGGGGTCCCGCCTGCGTCCGCACCTGCTCCGAAGGCGAGCTCTCGGTGTATCCTGATCGGCTGCCCACCCGCGGCGCCCGGCATGACGGGCTCAGGCGATCACGAGGACTCACGGCTCATGGGCTACATCGACGTCAGCGACGTCTCCTTCACCCTTCCCGACGGCAGGCCCCTGCTCGACGCGGTCTCGTTCCGCGTCGGTGAGGGGGTCACCGGTGCGCTCATCGGGGCGAACGGCGCCGGGAAGTCGACGCTGCTGCGGATCATCAGGCGCGAGCTGACTCCGGATGCCGGCGTCGTGTCGCTGGCCGGCGGGCTCGGCGTCATGGATCAGTTCGTGGGGCATGCGGCATCCGGAACCGTGCACGACCTCCTCGTCTCCGTCGCTCCGGCGCGCGTGCGGAGTGCGGCGATCGAGCTCGACGCCAGCGAGAACGCCCTCATCGAGGTCGACGACACCTCGACCCAGATGCGTTACGCCACGGCGCTCGCCGACTACGCGGACGCCGGCGGGTACGACCAGGAGACGGTGTGGGACACATGCACCATGGCGGCCCTCGGGGTGCCGTGGGAACGCGCCCGCTATCGCGACGTGACCTCGCTGTCGGGCGGAGAGCAGAAGCGACTGGTCCTGGAAGCGCTGCTCAGGGGGCCGGAGGAGGTGCTGCTGCTCGACGAGCCGGACAACTACCTCGACGTGCCGGGCAAGCGCTGGCTCGAGGATCAGCTGCGCTCCACGCGCAAGACCGTGCTGCTGGTGTCGCATGATCGCGAGCTGCTCGCCCGTGCCGCCGACCGCATCCTCACCGTCGAACTCGGCGCAGCCGGCAACACGGTCTGGGTGCACGGCGGAGGCTTCGCCGACTACCACGCCGCCCGGGACGCCCGCATGGACAGGCTGGACGAGCTGCGGCGGCGCTGGGACGAGGAGCACGTGAAGCTCCGCACCCTGGTGCAGACGTTGAAGACCAAGGCGACCTACAACGACGGCATGGCCTCGCGCTACCAGGCCGCGCAGACCCGGCTGCGCAGGTTCGAGGAGGCGGGTCCGCCCGAGGAACGGCCGCCGGCGCAGGACGTCACGATGCGCCTGCGCGGCAGCCGAACCGGCAAGCGCGCGGTCGTCTGCGAGGGGCTCGAGCTCACGGGTCTCATGCGACCGTTCGACCTCGAGGTCTGGTACGGCGAGAGAGTGGCCGTGCTCGGATCGAACGGATCGGGCAAGTCGCACTTCCTGCGTGCCCTCGCGCGCGGTGGGACCGAACCCGATCGGATGCTCGGACACGTGACGGGCATCGGCCAGGCGCTCGCACCGGTACCGCACACCGGACGCGCCGTGCTGGGGGCACGGGTGGTTCCGGGGTGGTTCGCCCAGACGCACCTCCACCCCGAGCTCACAGGTCGCACGCTCCTCGACATCCTGCATCGCGGAGACGACGGCCGGGCCGGACTGCCGCGCGAGGCGGCGAGCTCGGCGCTCGACCGCTACGGCCTGGTGCGATCGGCGCAGCAGAACTTCGAGTCGCTCTCGGGCGGACAGCAGGCGCGCCTGCAGATCCTGCTGCTGGAACTCTCGGGCGCGACCCTCCTGCTCCTCGACGAGCCGACCGACAACCTCGACCTGGTCTCAGCCGAGGCGCTCGAGGAGGGGTTGGCCGCCTTCGACGGCACAGTGCTCGCCGTCACGCACGATCGCTGGTTCGCGAGGGGATTCGACCGCTACCTGGTCTTCGGCGGGGACGGCGACGTCTACGAGGCCGACCAGCCGGTGTGGGACGAGGGCCGCGTGGTGCGCGCGCGGTGAGCCGCGGCATCCGTGAGCCCGACCCGGCCCCGGCAGTAGGCTGGGAGACGTGAGTATGGAGATTGAGATCGGTCGCGCCAAGCGCGGCCGCCGTGTGTACGCGTTCGACGACGTCGCGATTGTGCCGAGTCGGCGAACGCGGGATCCCGAGGACGTCTCGGTGACGTGGTCGATCGACGCCTACCAGTTCGACATCCCCTTCCTCGCCGCCCCCATGGACTCCGTGGTGTCGCCGACGACGGCCATCATGATGGGCCAGCTCGGCGGACTCGGTGTCCTCGACCTCGAGGGCGTCTGGACCCGGTACGAGAATCCTGAGCCGCTGCTCGCCGAGATCCGCTCGCTGCCGCAGGACCAGGCCACGCGGCGCATGCAGGAGATCTACACCGAGCCGATCAAGCCGGAGCTCGTGACCGAGCGCCTCGCCGAGATCCGGTCCGCCGGTGTCACGGTGGCGGGCGCCCTCTCGCCGCAGCGCACCCAGGAGTTGTACGAGACCGTCGTGGCGGCCGGAGTCGACCTGTTCGTCATCCGCGGCACCACTGTGTCGGCCGAGCACGTCTCGAAGAGCACCGAGCCGCTGAACCTCAAGAAGTTCATCTACGAGCTCGACGTGCCCGTGATCGTCGGCGGCGCCGCCACCTACACGGCCGCACTCCACCTCATGCGCACGGGCGCGGCCGGCGTGCTCGTCGGCTTCGGCGGGGGAGCCGCATCCACGACGCGCGCAGCCCTCGGCATCCACGCCCCCATGGCCACTGCAGTCGCCGACGTCGCCGGTGCGCGCCGCGACTATCTCGACGAGTCCGGCGGACGCTACGTGCACGTCATCGCCGACGGCGGCCTCGGAACCAGCGGCGATATCGTCAAGGCGATCGCCTGCGGTGCTGACGCCGTCATGCTCGGCTCGACGCTCGCCCGGGCGACGGATGCCCCCGGCGGCGGATTCCACTGGGGTGCCGAGTCGCACCACTCCAAGCTTCCGCGCGGCAACCGCGTGCAGGTCGGCACAATCGCCCCGCTCGAGGAGATCCTCTACGGTCCGGCACCCGTCGCCGAGGGCACCGCGAACCTCGTCGGGGCCCTCCGCCGTTCGATGGCGACGACGGGATATTCGGACCTGAAGGAGTTCCAGCGCGTCGAAGTGGTTGTCGCGCCGTATCAGGGCAACTAACGTCGAGATAACGACTCGCCTCAGGGAGGCCAACGATGGCATCTACGAACAACGTCACCCGATCGTCCAAGCTCGGCCCTGAGGAACGCGAGGCCGCGCTCACCCGGATGAAGGAACGCGAGCTGGACATCCTCGTGGTCGGTGGCGGCATCGTGGGAGCCGGGGCGGCGCTCGACGCCGTGACCCGTGGCCTCAGTGTCGGGCTGCTCGAGCAGCGGGACTGGGCCTCGGGAACGTCGAGCCGCTCGTCGAAGCTCGTGCACGGCGGCATCCGATACCTGGAGCAGCTCGATTTCAGGCTGGTGCGCGAGGCGCTGACCGAACGCGGACTGCTGCTGCAACGCATCGCGCCGCACCTGGTGAAGCCCGTGAGGTTCCTCTACCCGCTGAAGAAGCGCGTGATCGAGCGGTTCTACATCGGCGCCGGCATGCTCCTCTACGATATCTTCAGCTACACCGGCGGGCGCCCGCCCGGGGTGCCGCACCACCGGCACCTGTCCAAGCGGCAGGTGATGCGGGCCATCCCGTCGCTCTCCAACGACGCCCTCGTCGGCGGCATCACGTACTACGACGCCCAGGTCGACGACGCCAGGTACGTCTCGTCGCTCGGTCGTACGGCCTCGTTCTACGGCGCCCACGTCGCCACCCGCGTCAAGGTAGAGGGATTCATCAAGGTCGGCCAGCGAGTCGTCGGAGTCCATGCCCACGACCTGCAGACCGGCGAGCGCTTCGAAGTGCGGGCCAAGCAGGTCGTCAATGCGACCGGCGTGTGGACCGATGACACCCAGCGGATGGTGGGCGAGCGCGGAACCTTCAAGGTGCGCGCCTCGAAGGGCATCCACCTCGTCGTGCCGCGCGACCGCTTCCAGTCCTCGATGGGACTGCTGCTGCGCACCGAGAAGAGCGTGCTGTTCGTCATCCCGTGGGGCAGGCACTGGCTCATCGGCACCACCGACACCGACTGGAACCTCGACAAGGCGCATCCTGCTGCCACAGCGGCCGACATCGACTACCTGCTCGAGCACGTCAACAGCGTGCTGGCCACCCAGCTCACGCGCGAAGACGTCGAAGGCGTGTACGCGGGGCTGCGGCCCCTCCTCGCCGGTGAGAGCGAGCAGACCTCGAAGCTCTCCCGCGAGCACCTCGTCGGCCACAGCGTTCCCGGTCTCGTCGTCATCGCCGGCGGCAAGTGGACCACGTACCGCATCATGGCGAAGGACGCCATCGACGCGGCCGTCGACGCCCTCGATGGCCGCATCCCGGTCTCGACGACCCAGGAGATCCCGCTCCTCGGAGCCGAGGGCTACTGGGCGGCCTGGAACAAGCGCCGCAAGATCGCGAAGGCCTTCGGCGTGCACACCGTGCGCATCGAGCACCTGCTCAACCGCTACGGCACGCTCACCGACGAACTGCTCGACCTCATCCGCAGCGATGCATCGCTCGGGGAGCCGCTGCCCGGCGCCGACGACTACCTCGCGGCGGAGGTCGTGTACGCCGCATCCCACGAGGGCGCCCTGCACCTCGAGGACGTGCTGGCGCGTCGCACCCGCATCTCCATCGAGGCGTGGGATCGCGGGGTCTCGGCCGCGCCCGTGGCCGCCAAGCTCATGGGCGACGTGCTCGGCTGGGACAAGAAGCGCCAGGAGCGCGAGGTGTCCAACTACCTCAAGCGCGTCGCCGCAGAGCGCCAGTCGCAGGAGCAGCCGGATGACGAGTCGGCGGACCGCGTGCGGCTGGAGGCCCCCGACATCATGACGCCGTAGGCCTGCGGCGCCGCCAGCCGCCAGCCGCGTCGTCGCCCGCCAGCTGTACCGCCCGCCCGCCCCGCCCACTGGCCGCGTGCGCCATTTAGCGGGGTTGCGCCACGGCGCTGTCAAGTGGTCGTTGCAACTTGCGGGTTCAGGAGTGTGTTGAGTGCTTGGGCTGGTGTGCGGTAGTCGAGGGTGGGTCGGGGACGCTGGTTCAACGTGTCTTGTACGCGCTGCAGCGCTGCGGCGTCCCACGCGTGCAGGTGATGCTGCTCGCGATGCTGCTGCCGT